>CANLVP010000001.1:1500000-1807776 GCA_947494675.1 uncultured Paracoccaceae bacterium | reverse complement strand
GTGACCCGCGGTTTTTGTTTTTGTTTGTAATAAAAATAGCGCGGGGTGGGGCGGGGCTCGCCCAGGCACCCCCCCGTCAATGGGGGGGGGCCGGCCCCACCCCCACCTTTTGGGGGGGGGCCCCCGCCGGGGCGCGCCCCGCGACCTCACACCCACTTGGCCAAGGGCGGCAGGCTCATCAACACCGCGTTGGCATCATGGCCCGTCGTCAGCCCGAACTTGGTGCCACGGTCGTAGACAAGGTTGTATTCCGCATAAAGCCCGCGATGCACCAATTGCGCATCCTTGTCCGCCTCATCCCAATCCTGCACCCGGCGCTTTTCGACCAAAGGCACATAGGCTGGCAAGAAGGCCCGCCCGATGTCCTGCGTCAGGGCGAAATCAGCCGCCCAATCGCCGGTGCAATGGTCATCCATAAAGATGCCACCCACGCCCCGCGCGCGATTGCGGTGCGGGATATAGAAATACTCATCCGCCCATTCCTTCAGCTTGGGGTAATGTGCCTCACCATGCGGATCCAAATGCGCCTTTTGGGTCGCGTGAAAATGCGCGGTATCCTCGGCATATTCGATGCAGGGGTTCAGATCTGACCCGCCCCCAAACCACCAGGCATGCGGCGTCCAGAACATCCGCGTGTTCATATGCACAGCAGGCGTATGAGGGTTTTGCATATGCGCGACCAGCGAAATGCCCGAGGCCCAGAACCGCGGATCATCCGCCATCCCGGGTACACCGCGTGCAGCCATCGCCTTTTGCGCCGCAGGCCCCAATTCGCCATAAACGGTGGAGGTATTCACCCCCACCTTTTCAAACACACGACCGCCACGCATCACGCTCATCACGCCGCCGCCCGCGTCCGACCCATCGTCAGAGGTGCGCGTGGTTTCTGTCCGTTCAAAACGGCCCGCATCCATCCCTGCGGTGGGGCCCGTGACCTGTGTGTCTTCCAAGCCCTCGAAGGCTGCAACAATCTCGTCGCGCAACGTCTCAAACCATGCCGCAGCCTGCGCCTTTTCGCGCTCCATTCCGCCTGTCATACCCGTCCTATCCTGCTGCTATTGCATAACATCTGATGTTCTGCACCTTAGCAGACAACCGACCAGAAACTTTGCGTCAGATCAACAGCGGAGATTGCCATGCGCCTCTCGATCCTCCTTTTGCCAGTCCTTGCCGTCACGGCCTGTGCCACCCCTCAAGAACAATGTATTGGCCAGGCCACCCGCGACGCCCGCATCAACGCCAGCCTGATTGCGCAGACGCAAGGCAATATCGACCGTGGCTTTGGCCTGCGCACCGAAGAACGCGTGCGCGAAGTGCGCCGCCTGTGCCGCGGCGAAACCGAAAGCGGCGAGGCTGTCGTTACCCGCTGCGAAGAGGTGAAAGTGACCAAGGTGCAAGTACCTGTCGCATTGGACCTGAACGCCGAACGGGCCAAGCTCGCCTCATTGATCCAGCAGCGCGACCGGCTGGCCAGTGCCACGCAATCGGGCGTCGCCCAATGCCGCGCGCTTTATCCGGAATAGGTTAGTGGGCCGTCACGGCGGCTGGGTCAATCAAGGTGCGGCCACCGTCCACGGTGATGATCTGACCGGTGACAAACCCGGCGGCGTCGGACGCAAGGTATTGCACCGCATCTGACACTTCACTTGGGCCCGCAATCCGGTGCAGCGGCGTGTTGTCGACGATAACATCGCGGATGTCGTCGTCTTCCTTGATCGACCCTTTCAGGCTGGCGCTCATCACCGACCCAAAGGCCACCGCATTCACGCGGATTCGCTCTGGTGCCAGTGCCACCGCCAGCGAACGGGTCATCTGATCCAATGCCGCGTTACTGACCGAATAGGCCATCAGGCTCGGGTGCGTGCGTCGTGCCGCGATGGAACTGATGTTCACGATAGACCCAATAGGCCCCGTATCTTCGTCGCCCTTCGCCAGCTTGATCATCCGCCGCGCGGTCGCTTGGCTGAGCCGCAACCCCGCCAGCAGGTTCTGCTGCAACAACTCGTCCATGCTGGTGTCGTCAGGGTCCAGCGCGTCGGTCTCAAGCACCTGCCGTGCGGCGTTCACCAGAATATCGACGCCATCAAAGGCATCGACCGTCGCGGACAACAGATTGGCAATCGTCAGCTTCTTGCGCAGATCACCGGCAAAGATGCGCACCTGACCTTCTTCGCCCGCCTCTTCACCAACCTCGCGCAGCAGCGCCTCTTCATCCATGTCGGCGAACATAACATTGGCTCCACCAGCCACGAAATGCCGCGCAATGGCCAGGCCAACACCGTTTGCGGCACCGGTGACAATGGCGGTCTTTCCTGCGATCGAAAATGACATCGACGTACTCCCGTTCGTCTTTCCCGCGTGGCTTATATCAGCGCTGGGGCCGTGTGGCGTGGAAAATTTTGAAGCCGCCCGATCCGGGCAATTCTTCGACATGGCGAAACGCATCGCGCAGCGTCGCCTCATAGGGCAGATGGCGGTTCGCCACCATCCACAGCTTGCCTTGCGGCGTCAGCATCTTGGCGGCCTGCGTGATAAAAGCCTGCCCCAATCCGGTATCGCCTTTGCGCCCGACATGAAATGGCGGGTTCATGACGATGCCATCATAGGCCACTTCAGGCCGATGGCTGGTCGCATCCGCCCAATGAAACTGCGCACGGGGGTCGGTGATATTCAGCTTGGCACAATCCAGCGCCAGCGCCTCTGCCTCGATCAGATCAAGGTTGGTCACGCCCTCGCGCTGCAACACCGCGTCCGACAAATAGCCCCAGCCCGCACCCAAATCGGCCATCCGTTTGGGCAGCTTCGCGGGCAAAGCCGCTGCCAGCAGCGCAGAGCCTTTGTCGATCCCACCGTCCGAAAAAACGCCTGCCGTGGTAAAGAACCCATGATCGCCTTTGGCCGGTGGCGGGGCCGCCCAATCGGCAAAGGCATCGGTGGCCGCGAACCAAAAGATGCGGCCATGGTCTTTGGTGACGCTGGGCAATGGCCCCAACACCTTGCGAGTTGCGGTCCAAAGGCTTTCGACACCGTCCGTCTTGGCCCCGTCGATGACGACCAGCTCTGCCTTGGCCGCCGCCTCTGCCACCATCGCACGGGCCAGCGCCTTGGACCGTGGAACCACGACAATGGCGGTCTTGGCGGGCAACATCTCGCGGCTCACCGGGTAATCTGCATCGGCAAAAAGCCGGTGACTGGTGCACAGGCTGTGCATCACCTGTGCATCGTGGTTCTTCAGTGCGGCAATGTCGTAATCCACCGCAGGGCGCATCACAGTGACCGGCCCCTCGGGCAGGACCAGAACGCCATCTTCAATGGCAGTGCGTAGTCGTGAGAGTGAGGCCATGCGGGGCGAATAGCGCGAAGGGCGCTATTCCTTCTCCATCGTGCATTGCAGGGGGTGTTGATGACGCTGGGCAAAGTCCATGACCTGCGCCACCTTTGTCTCCGCGATCTCGTGGCTATAGACGCCGACAACAGCAACGCCCTTTTTGTGAACAGTCAACATCAGGTCAAACGCCTGCGCATGGGTCATGCCGAAAAACCGTTCCAGCACCATGACCACAAATTCCATCGGCGTGAAATCGTCGTTCAGGATCATCACCTTATACAAAGGCGGTCGTTTCGTCTTGGTCTTGGTCTCAAGCACGACACCGACGTCACCGTCGTCATCATCCTTGCCGCCCGCCATCATGTGAAAGTCCGCCGCCATGCGCGTGTCGCGTCCCGATCCGATTTCCGATTGAAATGCTTATATAGAGCAGTGAGGCCCTGTGAAAACCCCCTGTCTTGACCGGGGAGGTTTAGCGTTAATTTCCATGAGCGGAAAAATGTGATGCCTGCAAAGGGCGGAAATCTCCGCCGCTTTGCCCCGCATCTTGCGTTTTTTGCCCACCCCGCCGCTAGATCAAGTGGATGTGCAGGAACACCACACCCCAGAGCTTTGAAAATAAGGTGTTTTCTCGGCGACCATCGCTGTGCTAGCGTGAGGCCAATCAATAAAGGCCACCGAAAAAATTCGGGGCCGTCGAGGCAGTGTAAGAGGCAAACGACGTGGCAAGTCGTCCGGGATTCCAAGCCCTCCGTGGGCTATTTCTAACCGTTTTCGTAATTGCGTTTGCAGTGTCCCCACTGCGATCTATGGCGGCACCCTATGCTGCCATGGTGATGGACGCCCGCACCGGTGAGGTGCTGCACTCGCGCAATGCCGACACACGGTTGCATCCGGCATCGCTGACCAAGATGATGACGCTCTACATCGCGTTTCAGGCGATCCAGCGTGGTGAGATCGGTCTTGATACCGAAGTCACCATCACATCGCTTGCCGCCTCTGAGCCGCCGTCCAAACTGGGCCTGCGCACGGGTCAAAAGATCAAGCTGCGTTATCTGTTGCGCGCCGCTGCGGTGAAATCCGCCAATGATGCGGCCACCGCCATCGGCATCGCGATCTCTGGTTCCGAAAGCGCCTTTGCCACCCGCATGAACCGCACGGCCCGCGCCATGGGCATGACCAACACCACGTTCCACAACGCCCACGGGCTGACCCAAAGCGGTCACCTGTCGACCGCACGCGACATGTCGGTCCTTGGCCGCCACGTGATCTATGACTTCCCGCAGTATTATAACCTCTTCTCGCGCCGGACGGCGGACGCCGGGATCAAGCGGGTGTCGCACACCAACTCCCGTTGGCTGAATTCTTACAAAGGCGGCGATGGCATCAAAACGGGCTATACCCGTGCCGCAGGCTTTAATCTTGTGGCCTCGGCCCAACGTGGCCAACAGCGCATCATTGCCACCGTCTTTGGCGGCAACTCCACTGCCTCACGCAACGCCAAGATCACCGAATTGATGGACCTCGGCTTTGCCCGTGCCCCCAATTCCGCCACGATCCGCCGCCCCGACGTGCCCGCGGCACCGGCCCCCGCGCAGGAACTTGTGGCAGGCAACAGCACGCCCGCCACCAACGGCGGCGCTGGCAAAACCATCCGCGTGACCGGCATGGTCCGCACCAGCCTGCGCCCGGTCAGCCGACCTGTGCGCGAGGCCGACCCCTTGCTGGCCGCAACCGTCAACGACCTGATCGATTCCGCTGTGGCCGAGGCGATTGACGCCGACGCCATCGCCTCTGTGCTGGAAGAGGCCGTGCAGACATCTGCCGTCGTCGCCCCGCAGGCCCGCCCAATCGAAGAGGTCACGCGCGCCGCCGCCACCTTGCCCGCCCCTGCCCCACAGGCCGAGATCGTCACCCGCATTTCCACCTCTGGCGGACGCCATTGGGGTGTGAACATCGGGCGCTATGGGTCGCGGTATGAGGCCGAGCGCGTTCTGCTAAAGGTCGCCCTGAATGAGATGTCATCGCTGGATGGGGCCTTACGCCGCGTCGTGCAACGCTCTGGCGGGTTTGACGCGAACTTCATGGGGCTGACCCGTGACGGCGCCGATCTGGCCTGCCGCAGGCTTCAGGCACGCGGCACCACATGTTTCATGCTGGGGTCGGAATAACCGGCTAAAGCGCGCGCCCTTCAAAGGCCGCAGCCATCAGCGTCCGGGTATAGTCGGTCTGCGGCGCATCAAATATGTCCGCCGCATCACCGGCCTCAACCACATCGCCTTGCTTCATCACCATCACCTTGTGTGACAGCGCGCGCACGACCTTCAGGTCGTGGCTGATGAACAGATAGGCCAGCCCGAATTTCTTTTGCAAATCGCGCAACAGCTCCACGATTTGCACCTGCACGGTCATATCGAGGGCAGAGGTCGGTTCATCCAACACCACCAGCTTGGGCCGCAAGATCATCGCCCGCGCAATTGCGATCCGCTGGCGTTGGCCGCCCGAAAACTCATGCGGGTAGCGGTGCATCATCTGCGGCTCTAGCCCCACCTCGGTCATGATCTCTGCGACCATCTCGCGGCGGTCTCGGCCTGGTTCAACCGCGTGGATCGTCAGACCCTCTGCGATGATCTGCTCCACGGTCATGCGCGGGCTGAGACTGCCGTAAGGGTCCTGAAACACGATCTGCATCTCGGACCGCAGTGGCCGCATCTGCCGCTGATTGAGGTGTTGGATATCTGCGCCCTGAAAGCTGATCCGCCCCTCCGATTGGATCAACCGCATGATCGCCAGCGCCAGCGTGGTCTTGCCCGATCCGCTTTCGCCCACGATGCCCACGGTTTCCCCTGCCCGGACGGTCAATGTGGCCGAATTGACCGCCTTCACGTAACCAGCTGTGCGTTTCAGCAACCCGCGCTGGATCGGGAACCAGATCTTAAGCTGATCGGTCTCTGCCACCTGCGGTGCCTCGGCGGGCACAGGGTCCGGGACGCCGGCACTTTCTGCGGCCAGCAGCATCTGAGTATAGGGATGCTGCGGGGCATCAAAAATCTGCCCCGTCGGGCCGGTTTCCACGATCTCGCCATCCTTCATCACGCAGACACGATCTGCGATCTTGCGCACGATCGTCAGGTCATGGGTGATGAACAGCATCGACAGACCTTGCTTGCGCTTTAGCTCTTCCAGCAGGTCCAAAATCTGCGCCTGAATGGTCACGTCCAGCGCCGTCGTCGGCTCATCCGCGATCAACAGGTCCGGCCCATTGGCCAGCGCCATGGCGATCATCACGCGCTGACGTTGCCCACCTGACAGCTGATGCGGATAGGCTGTCAGACGGCTCTCGGCGTCACGAATGCCCACCTGGTTCAGCAGTTGGATGATCTTGTTGGTGACCTTCGCCCCCCGCAGCCCCTGATGCAGTTCAATCGATTCCGACAGCTGCCGTTCAATCGTGTGCAACGGGTTGAGCGATGTCATCGGCTCTTGAAAGATAAAGCTGATGTCATTGCCGCGCACCTCGCGCAAGGCCTGCTCGGACGCGCCGACCATCTCTTGGCCTTCATAAGTGATCGACCCCGAGACCTCTGCGCTATCGCCCAAAAGTTGCACGGTGGACAGCGCCGTCACCGACTTGCCCGACCCGCTTTCACCGACCAGCGCGACCGTCTCGCCCTTTTCGATCTGGAACGAGACATTGCGCACCGCGGGGCTGATCTGCCCATCCTGCCGAAACCCGACATTCAGGCCTTTGACGTCCAGAACGATACTCATGCAAAGGTCTTTCGGGGGTCGAATGCGTCGCGCACGCCTTCAAAGATGAAGACCAGCAGCGACAGCATGATGGCAAAGGTAAAGAAGGCCGTGAACCCAAGCCAGGGCGCTTGCAGGTTCTGTTTGGCTTGTAGCGTCAGTTCGCCCAGTGATGGGGCCGATGATGGCAACCCAAAACCAAGGAAATCCAAGCCCGCCAGCCCGCCAATCGCGCCCGTGAACAGGAACGGCAGCATGGTGACGGTGGCCACCATGGCGTTGGGGAGCATGTGGCGGAACATGATCGTGCGGTCGCCCACGCCAAGCGCCTTGGCCGCGCGGACATATTCAAAATTACGCGCGCGCAGGAACTCGGCCCTGACCACGCCGACAAGCGCGGGCCAACCGAATAGAATGGAGAGGAACACAAGGAGCCAGAAACTGCGCCCCAATATCGCGGTCATGATGATGATGACGTAAATCGACGGGGTCGAAGACCAAATCTCAATGATCCGTTGAAAAATCAGGTCGGTCCAGCCGCCGAAATACCCTTGCACAGCGCCTGCGATCACCCCCACGACAGAGGCCCCCGCCGTCACCATAATGGCGTAGAAGATCGACAGCCGGAAACCATAGATGATCCGTGCGACCACGTCGCGTTTGGTGTCATCGGTGCCCAGCCAGTTCGTGGCCGATGGTGGTGCCGGGGCGACGCCCGGCACATCAACGATAGTGTCAAAGCTATAGGGAATGAGCGGCCAGATCGTCCAACCTTTTGCATCGCCAAGCTGATCGTCCATGCGGCCGAGCTCGACCGATTGCAGCAGGGTCTCTGGCGTGTCGAAACATTCAACCATGCCGCCTGTCGCGATCAGACATTTGACTTCGACGTCCTTGTATCCCGCCTCTGTCGGGAAATCGCCGCCAAAGTCTTGTTCCGAGTAGAACTGGAAAATCGGCATCCGCAGCTCACCGCGATAGCTGACCAGGATCGGTTTGTCGTTTGCGATGAACTCCGCAAAAAGCGACAGCACAAAAAGAACCAGAAAAATCCAAAGCGACCAGACGGCCCGCCGATTCCGGTTGAAATTCCGCAAGCGGCGCTGGTTCAGGGGCGAGAGCCACGGCTTTTTCACCGGCTCCATCGGGGCAAAAGTATCCGCCATCAGCCACGCCCCTCAAAGTCGATGCGTGGGTCAATCAGCACATAAGTCAGGTCGGTGATGATACCAATAATCAGCCCCAGCAGCGAGAATGCAAAGAGCGTGCCGAAGACGACTGGATAGTCTCGCGCGACCACGGCCTCGAACCCCAAGCGGCCCAAACCATCAAGGCTGAACAACGTCTCGATAATCAACGAGCCGCCAAAGAACACGCCGATGAAGAGTGCCGGAAAGCCCGAGATCACAATCAACATCGCGTTGCGGAACACATGACCATAAAGCACCCGGCTTTCGGTCAGCCCCTTGGCTTTCGCGGTGATCACATATTGCTTTTTGATCTCGTCAAGAAAGCTGTTCTTGGTCAGCAGCGTGAGCGTCGCAAAGGCCGAAATGGTCGAGGCGAGCACCGGCAGCGCGATGTGCCACAGGTAGTCCAGCACTTTCCCAATTGCCGAGAGCTGATCAAAGTTGTCGCTCGTCAGTCCCCGCAGTGGGAAGATGCGCCAGTAGGACCCACCCGCAAAAAGCACGATCAGCAGCAGTGCAAACAGAAAGCCGGGGATCGCGTAGCCGATGATGATCGCGCCGCTGGTCCAGGTATCGAACTTGGACCCGTCGCGAATGGCCTTCTTGATGCCCAATGGGATCGAGACGAGATAGGCAATCAACGTGGACCACAGGCCCAGCGTGATACTCACGGGCATCTTTTCCAGCACCAGATCAACCACGCTGACCGACCTGAAATAGCTCTCTCCGAAATCAAACCGGATGTAGTTCCACATCATGTTGAGAAAGCGTTCAAGCGGCGGTTTGTCGAAACCAAATTCCCGTTCCAGCTCTTCGATGAAATCCTGCGGCAAGCCCCGCGCACCAAGGTAATCACTGTCACCAGTTTCTGTCAGTTCACTGCCCCCGCCAGAGATGCTTTCGAACACATCTCCTCCGCCTTCGATCTGGGCAATGATCTGCTCGATCGGTCCACCGGGGACAAACTGGATCAGGCCAAAGTTGATGATCATGATCCCCAGCAGCGTAGGGATCACAAGCAATAGCCTGCGTAGGATATAGGCGCCCATCTGCGTTTACTGGAACGCGCCTGCGGCTTCGAGTGCCGCCGCGGCCTCGGCGTCATACCACCAGAAATCAAGCGTCCCGAGCGCGAAGGGCGGCAGTTCTTCGGGGAAGCGATACATGTCGTAATAGGCAACCGTATGCACATCCTTGAACCATTGCGGAATCCAGAACCCCTGGGCGCGCAAGGCGCGGTCCAATGCGTGAACCGCCGTGCGCAACTCTTCCAGCGTTTTGGCTTCAACCACCACGTCAATCAGGCGATCAATCCCCGGCGACCGCAGGCGCATCAGGTTGCGCGAACTATCATCCGCAGTTTCTGACCCGAACCATTGGCGCAGGCCCGATCCCGGCTCAAACCCTTGACCGGGGGAGCTGTTGATCAGGTCATAGTCACCCGACCGGCTGCGTTCCACAAACTGCGAGGTGTCCACACGATCCAGCTTTGCGTTCACACCCAACCGCTTGAGGTTCTCCACGATGGGGTTGATGATCCGGTCAAACTGCGGCGAGAATTGCAGGAAATCGGCGTCCAGCGTCTGGCCGTCCTTGCGCCGCAACCCGTCATCACCCACAATCCAGCCCGCTTCATCCAGCAGGGCCGAGGCCTTGCGCAGATTGGCGCGATCCAACGGACGGTTCACCGTAGCTGAGACTGGCGGCATCACCGCCTCTGCGGTAAGAATGCTGGCATCCAACAACCCTTCATCCACCAAAGGCTGCATGATCGCCACTTCTTCGGCAGTTGGCACGCCTGTCGCCGCAAGGTCAGAGTTGTCCCAGAACGACGTCGGCCGCGCATAAAGCCCGTAGAACAGGCTGTCATTCATCCATTCAAAGTTCACCATCAGGCGAACCGCTTCGCGCACCCGTGGGTCCTGCCACTGGGGTCGATCGAGATTAAACACAAAGCCTTGGGCCGTCCCGATGTTGCCGTTAGGCAATTCTTCAACCTTGACCCATTCCTTTTGAACGGCCGGGAAATCATAGCCAGTCGCCCACTGCTTTGAGCTGTTCTCGCTGCGGAAGGTATAGGCCCCCGACTTGAACCCCTCAAACGCGGCCGAACTATCGGCGAAATACTCGACCCGAATGCTGTCAAAGTTATTGCGCCCTTGATTGATCGGCACATCTGCGCCCCACCAATTCGGGTCACGTTTGTAGATGATCTGACGGTTGATATCAAAGCTATCCAGCAGATACGGACCGGTCCCAAGGAACGGCGCATCGCTCGATTCATCCAGACGGGTGCCGGTTTCGTCAAACCAGGCTTTTGAAAAGACGACCGTGCCCCCCGCAAAGCCGATCACATCCCGACGCGGCGCTTCGGCGGTAAAATCGAACTTGATCCGGTAGTCATCCAGAACTTCGACGCCTGCGATATATTGCGTCACGACATTGCGATATTCGGTGATCCCCTGCTCCAGAAACAGGTTAAACGAAAACGCCACATCCTCTGCCGTCATGCCCGTGCCATCGGAAAAGGTCACATCGTCGCGCAGATTGAAGATCACCCAATCCAGGCTTTCGGGATATTCCATGGTGGTGCAAAGGTAGCAGTATGACCCATAAGCATCGTCGGCGGTCGCGGTTAGAACGCTTTCATATGGCAGCGTATTGAGCGCTGCTGGCACGCCATCGCGCGCATATTGGTTGAAGCTGTCAAATGTGCCCTGTGACCATTGTGCAATCTCGCCCCCCTTGGGCGCATCCACATTCACATAGTCCAGCACTTCATTTGGACCGTACTTCAGCTCTCCGAAGTTAGAATACCCGTGGCTGATCGTGACGGTCTCATGGCTTTCGGCAAAAACCTGTCCCGCCCAAATCGCGGCGCCCACCAGAACGGCGGAACCTGTGAGGATCAGTTTCGTCGGCATGGATGGCCGGGCAACTTTGGCTTTGGACACAGGCTTTGGGCGATTTGGCATCTTGTTCTCCGAATTGTTGTCACGCGCTTTGTAACACATTTGTAGCTAAAGCCGGGTTTGGCAAACATTCAAGTTGAGATTGCGTGAACAACCCGTGAACCAACCGCACGGTGTGGCGCAATAACCTGCAACACCAACAAAAAAGGGCCACCCAAATCAGGCGGCCCTTTGATACGAATTGTCCCGGTGGCTTAGCCGCCCAGGCTTTCCAGATAGGCGATCAGGTTCGCGCGGTCTTCGATCTTGCGCATCCCGTTATAGCCCATCGCAGTGCCCGGCGCGTAACCCTTTGGATTTTCAAGGAAAGCGTTCAGGTTTTCAGGTGTCCAGGTCTCGGCCACTGCAACCAAAGAGCCAGAGTAGTTAAAGTCATCATAGAACGCGACGGGGCGGTTCACGACGCCCAGCAACGCAGGCCCCGTGCCATGTTTGCCAGCTTCCAGCGCGTGGCAAGACTGGCAATTGCGCCACAGGCTTTCGCCCTCTTCCGCGGAGGCAGAGGCCATCACAACAGAAAAATCGATCTCTTCGACGACTTCTTCAGCAGCGTCATCGCCCGCAACTTCGATCAGATAGCCCTGCGCATGTTCTTCACCATGGCCACCTTCGCCACCGTGATAGATGATTTCGGCAGCCCAGCCGCCCAGCAAAAAGACAAGCAGCGCCCCGCAAAGGCCGCCCATCGCTTTGGTCATTGTCATTGTGTCGAACATGTCGCGTTCCATTCCGTTCGTCTCGGTTGGCGCTATCTACCCGTTTCCCCCGTCAAAGTGCAAGCTATAGTGCCGCGACGAAGTGCCCCTTTTTACGGGCAATTGAATGAACACGGAGGCGGCACTGCCATGTCCGCAAAAATAGCCTTTCAGGGGGAACTTGGCGCCTATGGTCATCAGGCCTGCGTCGAGGCGCGGCCGCAGCATGACCCGCTGCCCTGCCCCACGTTCAACGCCGCGATTGAGGCGGTGCGTAAAGGCGACGCAGAGCTGGGCATGATCGCCGTCGAAAACTCTACTTATGGGCGCGTCGCTGACGTGCATTCCTTGCTGCCTGAAAGCGGTCTGCACATCGTGGACGAGGCGTTTGTGCGCGTGCATATCAACCTTCTGGCCAAACCCGGCGCGCAGCTGTCCCAGATCGAACACGCGCTAGGGCATGTCGTGATCCTGCCGCAATGCGCGGGCTTTTTGCGGGAGCACGGCATCACCGGGCAGACCAGCTCTGACAATGCCAAAGCCGCACGCGATGTGGCCGAGGGCGATGACCTGACCGTGGGGGCGCTCGCTTCTGAATTGGCGGCTGAAATCTACGGCCTCAATGTCGTCGCGCGCCACATCGAAGACCATGACCGCAACACCACCCGCTTTCTGGTGATGTCGCGCGAGCCTGACTACAAGAAGCGCGGCAAACACGGGATGATGACCAGCTTCGTCTTCCGCGTCCGCAACATTCCGGCGGCGCTTTATAAAGCGATGGGCGGGTTTGCCACCAACGGCGTGAACATGACCAAGCTTGAAAGCTACATGGTCGGCGGCAACTTCAACGCAACACAGTTTTATGCCGAAATCGAAGGACACCCCGACGACCGCAACGTGGCCCTGGCGCTGGAAGAACTCGATTATTTCACCGACCACCTTAAGCTGATGGGCGTCTACCCCTCGGCCCCCCGGCGGCACGAACGGACCTAGCCGGGACCGGCGCGGGGTGTCGCGAACGCGCCAGCCTTCGGGCCTATGGCGTGGTCTAATGTTTGAAGCAAGACCAGCAGCAAGGACGCCGACATGACCCTTCCCCCCACGATGCGCGCGATGGTCACGATTGGCCATGGCGATATGGACCAGATGGTCTTTCATGACGCATGGCCACGCCCTGATCCCGGCCCCGGTCAAGTCTTGGTCCACGTAGCGGCCTGCGGGCTGAACAACACCGACGTCAACACCCGCTCAGGCTGGTATTCCAAGGCGGTGACGGATGCCACAACCGGCGGGGGCTTTGACGACGTCAACGACGAAGACCCCGCATGGGGCGGCACGCCCATCACCTTCCCCCGCATCCAAGGCGCAGACGCCTGCGGTGAGGTCGTGGCCGTCGGCCAAGGCGTCGACCCCGCCCGCATCGGCGAGCGGATCATCACGGACAACTGGCTGCGCGACCCCGATGACCCCACCGACAAGAATAAAACCGGCTACTTCGGGTCAGAGATGGATGGCGGCTTTGCTGAATACACCGTCATGCCCAGCAAAAACGCGCTGGCGATCAACTCTGACCTGACCGACGCGGAGCTGGCGACGTTTTCGTGTTCCTACTCCACCGCCGAAGGCATGTTGACCCGCGCCGCGGTGACCAAAGACGACACTGTCCTGATCCCCGGCGCATCGGGTGGCGTCGGCGGCGCGCTGGTGCAACTGGCCAAGATGCGCGGCGCACGAGTCATCGCGCTGGCGTCTACGTCGAAACATACCGATGTCGCGGCTCTTGGCGCGGACCGTGTCCTGCCCCGCGCGCCCAACAACCTGCCCACGGCACTTGGCGACGAAAAGATCACCGTGATCGCCGATGTGGTGGGTGGCCCCTATTGGCCCACCCTCATCGACGTCCTGCAACGCGGCGGGCGCTACACCTGTTCGGGGGCAATCGCCGGACCAATGGTCGAACTGGACCTGCGCACGCTCTATCTGCGGGACCTGACATTCACCGGATCAACCGTCATCGACCCCAGCGTGATGACCAACCTGATCAGCTATATTGAGGCAGGCGCAATCAAACCCGCACTCGCCGCGACCTACCCCTTGGCAGAGCTTCACGCGGCCCAAACCGCCTTTATTGCCAAGAAACACACCGGAAACATCGTGGTGACCCCATAATCCGCGACCCTTCGGCAACAGCGCGACAAAATCCGTTACACGCCCCTAGCACCTCACGGGAAAATCGTTTACTTACAATGGCATAAACCTAAATTCAGGAGGATTGCCATTGAAGGCCGTATTGTCGCGTCTATTCCCAACACCTGTGTCCACACCCGCGTCACATGGGACGTCTCGACAATCGAAACCCGGTCTTTTTCTGCTGATGGGCCTCATCGGCGGAGTCATCCTGATGGCGACCCTCGTTTTGGCAGATGGCGGCGGACCTATCTTTGCGGTGGGCCTGCTGGGCGCGCTGGTGCTGATCCTCTTGGCCCTCGCCCACCTGATCCGCCAAGGGGTGACCCGCGCACGCGCCACATTGGCGGCGTGGTCCCGATAATCCGGTTGCCTCGCCTTGCCCCTGCGCTAATGTCCGTGACCTGACACATAGACAAGACAGGGACCGCAACCATGGCAAAACTCGCATTTCTGGGCCTCGGCGTGATGGGCTATCCAATGGCGGGCCATCTGGCCGCGGCTGGGCATGACGTCACCGTCTACAACCGCACCACCGCCAAGGCCGAGGCTTGGGTGGCACAGCACGGCGGCAGCCATGCGACGACCCCGGCAGCGGCGGCAACCGGGGCCGAAATCGTGCTGTCCTGTGTGGGCAACGACGACGACCTGCGCTCTGTCTGCACCGGTGCAGATGGGGCCTTTGCCGCCATGTCTGCGGGTGCGCTTTTCGTCGATCACACCACCGTCTCCGCCAAGGTCACGGCAGAGCTTTATGCCGCGGCCAAATCCGCAGACCTTGGCTTTGTTGATGCGCCAATCTCCGGCGGTCAGGCCGGAGCCGAGAACGGGCAACTGTCGATCATGTGCGGCGGGGACGCTGCCGATTACACGCGCGCCGAACCGGTCATGAACACCTATGCCAAGCTTTGCCGCCGCATCGGCGAAAGCGGCGCGGGCCAAATGACCAAGATGTGCAACCAGATCGCCATCGCCGGGCTGGTTCAAGGCCTGTCAGAAGCGCTGCACTTTGCCGACAAGGCTGGCCTTGATGGCCGCGCCGTGGTCGAGGTTATCAGCCAAGGCGCCGCCGGCAGTTGGCAAATGGCGAACCGGTTTGAAACCATGCTCGATGACCACTTTGACCATGGCTTTGCGGTTGATTGGATGCGCAAGGACCTTGGCATCTGCCTTGATACCGCCGACGAAAACGGCGCGAGCCTGCCAATCACCGCCCTTGTCGATCAGTTCTACAAGGACGTGCAAAAGATGGGCGGCGGGCGCTGGGACACCTCGTCACTCTTCAAAAGGCTGCAGGCGCTCTGACAGCGGCTATTCGGCGTCCTTGCTGCGCGGTGCGGCCACGGGCGGCACCCGCCCAGGCAACCCACGCATGTGTGGACGCTCCGTCGCTGAGGGCGCAGTCGTCTTGGGCACGCTGCGCGGATCGGGGCGGCGCTTGGGCATGCCCATGCGCGGCGTCCGCAGGAACGTCCCCGTTTCAAACCGCGTGCGTGTGCGCAGCACCGGCGCGTTCTGCGACGCATCCGCTTTGCTTTCGCGCAGTACGATATAAAGACCACTGGCGATGATCACCGCCGCCCCAAGGATCGTGGCTGCCTGCGGCGCTTCGCCGAAAATGAAAAACCCGAACAGCGCCGCCCAGATGATCTGGCTGTATTGCATCGGCGCGACAATCGCCGCCTCGCCCGCGTTATAGGCGGAAATCACTAGCCGCCCAGCGACAAAGGCAAGTGCGGCAATCACCGCCAGCATCGCCAAATGCGTGAACGGCATCGGCACATAGACAAAGCCCACGGCGATCCCCATCAGCACAAAGTTCGCCGCCATCGGATACAGCATCAAGACCACCGGGCGTTCTTCTGCCCCGATCTTGCGCACGATGATCGATGCAATCGACCCGCCGACCGCCGCCGTGAGGGCCGCCAAATGGCCCGGCGTCAACTCGGTCGCCCCCGGTTGCAACACGATCATCACGCCCGCCAGCCCCACAAGCACCGCCATCCAGCGCCGCAAGCGGACCTTTTCGCCCAGAACCGGGATCGCCAAAATGGTGATCAACAAAGGCGAGGCAAAGAGGATCGCATAGGTCTGCGCCAAGGGCAGCACGCTAAAGGCATAGAAGGCCGAGACACCGGTGATCACCGCCGCGCCGGTCCGCAAGGCCATCCACCACGGATGCACCGGCAAAAGCGTGCCGGGGGTGGCATCGCGCATCAAGGTGAAGGTGGCCAGCGGAAAGCTCAGCAAAACGCTGTAAAACACGATCTGGATCGGCGAATAGATCCCGCCCAGAAATTTGATCAGCACGTCATGTGTGGCGAAAATCGCGAAGGCAAGCAGCGCCAGTAATGCGCCGCGGGCGTTTGCAGACATAACGTGCTCCTGTGCGGTTGCGGGTCAGGCCCGCAAATCGGGCAATCCGACACCGGTGGATTCAAACCCACCATCCACGGCCAAAACTTGCCCCGTGATATAGCTTGCCTTGGCGGATGCAAGAAAGACAATCGCCTCTGCGATTTCGCTTTCCTGTCCGTAGCGGTTCAGCGGGATCGCGTCATGATAGGCGTCAATGATTGCCTGAGAATGAACAGCCATGGCCAATTTGGTGCGCACGGGGCCTGGGCAAATGCAGTTGGACCGCACGCCAAATTCGCCCCATTCCGCCGCCTGCTGCTTGGTCAGTTGGATGACCGCCGCTTTGGACGTGCCGTAAGCCACCCGCAGGGTCGACGCCCGCAGGCCAGAGATGCTGGCGATGTTCACCACCGCACCTTTGTGGGCCTTTAGCAGCGGTGCCGCAGCTTGGCTCATCAGGAACACACCGTCGAGATTGGTGTCCATCACCGTGCGCCAACGGGCAAAGTCGGTCTCTGCGATGGGCCCGAAATCGGCCACGCCCGCGTTGTTGATCAGCGCATCGAGGCCGCCAAACACAGCTTTGGTTTCTGCAACCAGCGCATCGACCTGTGCTGCGTCAGAGACATCAACCACCTGCGTTGTAGTGCCGGTCAGCCCTTCGGCGGCGGTGGTCAGTTCCGCGCCGTCCCGGTCCACCATCACCACATGCCAACCTTCGGCCAGCATCAACTTGGTCGTGGCCAACCCGATGCCGCGCGCGGCACCGGTGACAAGTGCAACGGGTTTGCGATCAGAGGCTGTCATCAAGTGCGGCCAGGATAACGTCACCCATCTGCGTCGTGCTCAGCGGCGTGCCGCCTTCAGGCCCCATCAGATCACCCGTGCGGGCGCCATCGGCCAGCACCTTTTCAATCGCAGCTTCCAGACGATCCGCTTCCGCACCTTGATCAAAGGAATAGCGCAGCGCCATGGCAAACGACAGGATACAGGCAATCGGGTTCGCCTTGGCCTGCCCTGTGATGTCGGGGGCAGAGCCGTGCACGGGCTCATACATCGCCTTGGGGCGTCCGTTTTCCATTGGCAGACCAAGGCTCGCCGATGGCAACATGCCAAGCGAGCCGGTCAGCATCGCAGCACAATCCGACAGGATGTCACCAAACAGGTTGTCGGTGTAGATCACGTCAAACTGCTTGGGCGCACGCACCAACTGCATGGCACCGTTGTCGGCGTACATGTGGCTCAGCTCGACCTCGGGGTAGTCCGCATGCACCTCAGTCACGACATCGCGCCACAGAATGCCGCTTTCCATCACGTTGGCCTTTTCCATCGAACACAAGCGCTTGTCGCGCTTCATCGCCAGTTCAAATGCCGCCCGCGCGCCGCGCTCAATCTCGGCCTCGGTGTAGCGCTGGGTATTGATGCCAACGCGCATGTTTTCTTCCATGTGAATGCCGCGCGGCTCACCAAAATAGACACCGCTCGTCAGCTCGCGCACGATCATGATGTCGAGACCGGAAATCAGGTCCTTTTTCAGCGAAGAGAAATCGGCCAGCGCGTCAAAACATTGGGCCGGGCGCAGGTTTGCAAACAGGTCCATTTCTTTGCGCAAACGCAGCAAGCCGCGCTCTGGCTTGACGCTGAAATCAAGGTTGTCATAGGCCGGGCCGCCAACAGCGCCCAGCAGCACCGCGTCCACTTCTTGCGCTTTGGCCATCGTGTCGTCGTGCAGCGGCACACCATGCGCGTCATAGGCGGCCCCGCCGACCAAATCCTCGGAGACATCAAAAACCAGATCACGCTTGGCACCAAACCAGTCGATGATCCGCCGTACTTCGGCCATGACTTCGGGGCCAATACCATCACCAGGCAGGATCAAAAGAGAGGGGTTCGACATAGCGCTTTTCCTTGGCTCAAAACTGTTGGCCTGCCCTAGCGTTTCAAGCGCCAAGGATCAAGTCACCAAGGGGGCCAGCCCATCGCGCAGCATCTCCCAGACCCGCCTGATCCGCGGGGTTTGGCGCATCGTCTCATGCGCCGTCAGCCAGACGGGCAGCTTGGGCAGCGGTATCCCCAGATCAAGCCGCATGACCTGATCGTCCTGCGCAAGCAGGCCCGCCTGATGAAACCCGATGCCACAGCCCGCCCGCACAAGCCGATAATAAGTCAGCGGATCGTCGCACCTAACGGCAAAGAACTCACGCGGCACCTCAAACCCCGCTTGGGCAAAGCCCTCAATAATCCGCATGTCGGTGTCATAGCCGACAAAATCATGCTGCATCATCGTCTCAGCTGTCGGCGCGCCGCGCCGCGCCAAATAGTCCTTGCTGGCGAAAAGTGCCAATTCAAGCTCACCCAAATGCTGCGTCACCAGATCAAGCTGCGTCGGGCGATACATCCGGACCGCAATATCCGCCTCGCGGTAGGTCAGGCTGCTTGAGGCATCCGTCGGCACCAATTCGATCTGTATTGCAGGCTCCGCGCGGCGCATGTCGGCAATGATCTCTGGCAGCAGATAGGCCGAGGCGACGATGCTCGCCGTGATCCGCACGGTGCCTTCCAGCGTGGTTTGCTGGCCAGCCGCGGTCAGGGCAATCTGGCGCATCGATGCTTCCATCGCGCGGGCGGGTTCCATCAGGGCCGCGCCGGTCTCTGTCAGGATCAGCCCACGGGGCTGCCGCTGAAACAGCTCAGCACGCAGCTGATCCTCCAGCGCTTTGATCTGCCGCCCCAGTGTCGGTTGACTGGCCCCCAGCGCCCGCGCCGCACCTGACAAGCTACCCGCATCCGCAACCGCCAGAAACGCCCGCACCAATGACCAATCCAAATTATCCATTCAATTATGAATACATGATCTGCGATTTTTGACAATTCCATTCATTGCGGCCGCAGGGCAAATTCGGATCAATCAGAAAGGAAGCACCATGACACACACAGTATTGATCCTTGGCGGCACCGGCAAAATCGGCTCTCACGCAGCAGAGGCGTTTTGGAACGCCGGCTGGCAGGTCCGCCACTTCAACCGCAAGACCGACGACCTGACGACCGCCGCCATGGGGGCCGACGTGATCATCAACGGCCTGAACCCGCACGGCTATAAGAACTGGGAAACGGTCATCCCCGCCATCACCAAGCAGGTCATCGCCGCCGCACAGGCCAGCGGGGCCACCGTCATCATCCCCGGCAATATTTACAACTTTGGCGACCGCCCCGGCGTGATGGACGAAAACACGCCGCAAACCCCCCATACCCGCAAAGGCCAAATCCGCGTGAGGATGGAGGCTGCCTACCGCGCCGCTGGCGTCCGCACGATCGTCTTGCGGGCAGGCAATTTCATCGATCCGCGCGGCAATGGCGACGCAATGTCGATGATGTTGCTACGCGAGATCAAGTCCAACAAGGTCACCACCATGGGCGACCCCGACGCCATGCAGGCCTACGCTTACGTGCCCGACTGGGCGCGTGCGGCCCAGATGCTCGCAGAGATCCGCGCTGACCTGCCTGTCTTTGCCGACGTGCCCTTTCCCGGCCACGCCTTCACGACCACGCAGCTCCGCGACACGCTCGCACAGGCCACGGGCCGCAACCTCAAGATCACCCGTTTCCCATGGTGGCTGATGACCGTGCTCGCGCCGTTCTGGGGCCTTGCGAAAGAGATGCGCGAGATGCGGTTCCAGTTCTCGATGCCGCATAGCTTGAGCGGCACACGGTTTGCAGAGCTTCTGCCCGATTTCGTGCCGACACCACTGGAAGAGGTGATGTTGGCCGGGCTACCGGCGGACATCCACCCAGACCAGACGATGCGGTCCCGCCAGCAAGCCGTCCTCGCCCAATAACCCATCCTCGTCCGGCGCGGGCCAGTAAACCCCCGCGTCGGTCACCTCCCAAGTGGCAGCGGGCAGCACATAGCTGACCCGCAAATTCCCCGGCGCACCGTCGCGCCAATCTGCCGTATCCAACGCCGGATCACCCTGATGATCCGCATCCGCCGCCAAGGCCCCGCCTTCGCTCCGCGGCATCGGGTCTTGCAATCGTGGGTCAGCCAGAAACGCCACCATCGCCTCGCGCCGCCCCTGCCCGTCCACGGGATCAAGGTTGGCATTCCCCAGCACCACGAACCCTTCCGGCGCACCCTGATCCAACACCCAGGACCACAGCCGCAGCTCATCGCGATTGCGCAATCCGTTACGGTCCTCTGGGCCATCAAACACCGGCGGCGACGCGGAAAACGCCATCAAGTTCAAAACGCCACCCGGTGCTTCAACCGGCACAATCCAGTGCCCGCCGTGGGACAGCCGTTGCGCGGCGTTCACCTCCTCCGCCCAGCCCTCGGGCATCACGGCACCGGGCAAATCCTGCCAGAGCATCGCGGAATAATCCGTGACCTCGCCCATCGGCCAGCGCGACAGCACCGCCATGCCGCCATCGCCCCGAAACCGCCCGTAACCTTGGGCGTCGCGCGGCTCTCCGAATTTGCCGTTTTGGTCCAGATCAAGCGTGGTCATCATCCCGGTGTTGGGCTGGGCCGCAAACCAATGGTCATAGCCTGCCCGCGCCGCAAAGGCCGCAAGCGCCATACCGTCGAGGTCATAGTCAAAGTCGGTGAGCAGCAGCACATCCGGCGAGACCTCTGCCAGCACACCAAGAACTGCGTCGATCTGGTCGTCCTCACGCCCCAGATCACGCAACAACAGCCCCGGCCCATCACGGGACAGCGGGGCTGCGTATGTCGCAATTCGGATGGTTTCAGCAGCAGCGGGCGCAGCCGCGCAGGCCGCAATCAGACAGGCAACATACCCTCGGCCACGGCCTTGGCGTATGCCTTTTTGCGCTGCTTGTAGATCATCTGCGCCACCCGGCTGAGGGCCACGCCGCGCATCAGTAAGGAAGCAGGCAGGAACGCCCATGCGGTAATCGTCCAGATCAAGGTCTGCGGATCATTCAGCGTCACCGGCGTCACAAAGAGCGCGATCAGCTTAATCGCCGCGGGAATAATGAATGGCAGCAGAAATCCTAAGATAAGGTTAACCTGGCTGTCCCGGTTGAGCCGCGCCACAACATCACCGCCCACCGTGGGGTCAAACGTCGGCAGGTTGACCCAGACGTTGAAGGTGCCGTTGCGCTTGGGCCAACGCTTCATCCGCAGCATCACGATGAAGATCGTGATCGAAATCAACGACAGCAAGTAGCTGATGCCAGCGGCCACACGGATATTGTTGAGCACCTCAGGCGACGTGCCCTCTGGCATCATCAACACCGTCAGGCGCACTGGCGAATAGGGGAAGTCAGTCGAGGCACCAATGCGGTCGCCCAAGACATGAACTAACCGGCTAAAGCTGCCGACATCCTCGCCCCCACGCAAGATCAGCGACAGGGTCAGGACGGTGACGAAAAGGGTTGTAAACCGCAGGCGGTTAAAAGGTGGGGCATCGCGGAATTCGATAATGCTCGGCGATGCCGCGCTATATTCCACAAGGGTGAACAAGGCCGCAAAGATCGCGACAAGCGCCACGATCTGTGGTCCATCTGTTCCGCCCACGGGCAAAATCAGTGATGGCATTGCAACCAGCAACACCACAAGCATCGCGCGCGAAACCGCGCCTGGCAGTCGTGAAAACACTGCGTCCTTACCCTCATTCCGGCCAGACGCGATACGACGCCGCGTCTTTGTCCCGTTCTGATCCTGCGCATTTGCGGCAGGCTGCCTCATTCTTGTCATAATTTTGCCCACATTCGGAATGCCCTGCAAGTATCGGTTAACAATGACGAAATGAGTGCGGCTGTTTTGGGGTGGGGGTGGTGCGGAATGGCAACCATTTTAAGACCGACATGTGGCGATCTAGTTTTAGGCTCAAAATGTGGGGGGTGGGACGGTGCGGGCACACAAGTTGCCGCGCGGGATTGTTTCGGGTCTTGCGACGACCGTGCCGCCGCAAAACCCGGTTTTTATCAGACCCAGGGGCGTGCTTGGGCTGCAGCAGCCTCAAACGTGTCGATGCTGGCGGCTTTTTCCATCGTCAGACCGATGTCATCAAGGCCGTTCATCAGGCAATGCTTCTTGAAGGGATCAACGTCAAAGGTGAACACATCACCATCAGAGCTGGTGATCGTCTGCGCCTCAAGGTCCACCTCGATCCGCGCGTTGGAGCCTTTTTCGGCGTCCTTCATCAGCACATCCACCTGCTCTTGCGGCAGTGCAATGGGCAGAATGCCGTTCTTAAAGCAGTTATTGTAGAAGATATCGGCATAGGACGGCGCGATCACGCAGGTAATCCCAAAGTCCTTGATCGCCCAAGGCGCATGCTCACGGCTGGAACCGCAGCCAAAGTTGTCGCCCGCCACCAGAATGGAAGCCTCGCGGTATTGCGGCTGGTTCAGCACGAAATCCGAAATCTCGTTGCGGTCGTCGTCGTAGCGCATCTCATCAAAGAGGTTCACGCCCAGACCAGAGCGTTTGATCGTCTTCAGGAACTGCTTTGGGATAATCATATCGGTGTCGATATTGACCAAAGGCAAAGGCGCGGCGATGCCGCTGAGCGTGGTGAACTTGTCCATCTTAATGAACTCCTAATTTCGGCCTACCAGATGTGGCCCCTGTGGAATGAAAATCGGTGATACAGAACCGGTGCAGAACCCATGCACGACCAATGCACAACCCATGCGCATCAAATCCAGCAATTGGGCAATCAGCGCTCATGCGACGGCCCCCTTGGCGGCAAAGTAGTTAACGGCGATGCCGCGCAGATGCGTCATCATCGCAGTGAGGTCCGGCTGGGCATGTGCATTTGACACATGCGCCCGCGTGGCCCCGTTTTGGGCTTTCACAGCGCGCTGCAACGCCACCGCTTCGCGCGTCATGATCCGGCTGCTGGCCCAGCGGCCGCCGTGGGTCGTGCCCTGCAACGGACCCAGCACACCGCGTTTGGCCAGATCGCGCATCAGCACCTCTGTGGTCTCAACCGGCAGGTTCAGCGCGCGCGCCAACCCCCACACGCTAAAGACCGCGCGGGACTGCGCATGGATCACCGCACCATGCAAAGCGGCGGCAGAATAGGGTGCGACCTTGGCCGCACGGGCCACCGCACTGCCCGGTAAGAAAGGCGTGGCGATGGCCGCACCAAAGAGACCCAAGAACCCGCGCCGCTTCATGCGAAACACCGTGGGCTGAGCGCCATGCCATAGTCGCGGCAGATCTGATGCAGATGCGCCATCATCGGGTCGGCAACGCCGTGGTCCTGCGTCTCAATGCGGGCACGCCGGGCACGGGAGCGGGCCTGCCGCGCGGTGCGTTCCAGCCCCCACATATCCGGCTTGAGGATATTGCTGACCGCCCGCACATGCCCACCTGCGGCCCCAAGGACCGGGCGGACCATGCCTTTGGCCGACATCTCGGCGATCATCGCCTCGGCCTGCGGCAGGGTCACCTTTAGGCAATGGGACAAGCCGCGCGCCGAGACATGCGCGCGAGTGCGCGCGTGGAACACAGCCAGCCCATAGGTATAGCGGTTGTAGCTGGCCGCCGTGGTCGCCGCACTGCCCAAGCTGGGCATTACGGGTGCGGCAACGGCAGCACCGAGCATCGTGAGGAACCCGCGCCGCTTCATGCGAAACACCGGGGGCTGAGGGTCATGCCCTGCTGGCGACAAAGATCATGCAAATGCGCAAGCCACGGGGAGATTTGCGGTTCTGCGGCTTTGGGCTCTGCCTGTGGCTGCTCAGCCTTGGTCTTTTGCGTGGCCGCCTGACGTTCCTGAGCCGTGCGGCCAAGACCCCAGTGATCATTCTTGAACACCCGGCTGGCCGCCCGCACTGCGCCGGACCGGGACGGCCCGACCAGTTTCACCACGCCTTCGCGCCCCAGCCGTTTGATCAGCGCATCGGCCTGCGCGATGGTCATATTGCCATGTTTGGACAGACCCCCCGCAGAGATTACGGGAAACCGTTCCGCATGGGCCACGGCCACAGCAAACGCTGACCGCGCCGGGGCCGCAGCCCCCACGGCAGGCATCAGAGGGGCCGTCACAGCCGCCCCCAAAAGTCCCAAAAATCCGCGTCGCTTCATACTCATGAATCGTCCTTGTCAGTTGGCGCAATCATGCGTTCGAGTTCTGCCAAAAGCAGTTCCCGGTTATATCCGCGATACCAGTTGAACCCTTCGCGCCGCACTTCAAGTCCCTTAAGTTCTGAAGGGTTGGCCATGACGCGAGAGACAGCGCCGTCAACCACAGTGAACACAAACGGCAATCCCCCTGCAAAGAGGGCATCTGCGCCTGTTTGAGCCAACACGTCATACCCATCGGGGCTGTACTGGTTTTCAATGTGGGCAAGGACAAGGTTTTCCGACGTGAACGCTTCCAGCTCCGCCGCCGTGACCGAAGAAGCCCCTGTGCCCAATTCATAAAGTGCGAATTGGTCGCCTTCCAGATTGTATTCAAACCGAAATGAGTCTCCGGCGAGATACTTTTCCAACGTATGGCACCAGATGCACCATTCTGCCCCGTAGATGACAAGCACTGTCTTGCCCTCCACGTCTGCCGCAGCCATCGCCTGCGCGAGTATCTTTTGCTGGCTGCCGCATTCGTCATACATCTGGGCGCGACCGCCCCAGCAACTGCGCGCAATGTCCGCAGGGAAATGGGTGATGCCATCTGCGCGGGCGTCCAGAGGAAGCCCCGCCAGACCCAGCATCACGCAAATACCCACGGAAATGTCGCGCAACAGCGTCATGCCTTACATCATCTCCCGCACATCGGTGAGTTTGCCGGTGATGGCTGCGGCGGCGGCCATCGCGGGGGACATCAGGTGGGTGCGTCCGCCCCGGCCCTGACGTCCCTCGAAGTTGCGGTTGGAGGTTGCGGCACAGCGCTCGCCTGGGGCCAGTTGGTCGGGGTTCATCGCCAGACACATCGAGCAACCTGCAAGACGCCATTCGAACCCGGCCTCTTTGAAGATATCGGCCAGCCCTTCTTCTTCGGCCTGCGCGCGCACAAGACCAGAGCCGGGGACAACCATCGCCCGCAGCCCATCTTTTTTCTTTTTGCCCTTCAGGATCGCCGCTGCGGCACGCAGGTCCTCGATCCGGCCATTGGTGCAAGAGCCGATAAAGACGGTGTCGATTTCGATATCCGACAATGGTGTGCCGGGCGTGAGGTCCATATAATCAAGGCTCCGTTGTGCGGCACCGACCTTACCACCTTCAAAGTCCGAACTTGCGGGGACTTTTGCGGTGATTGGCAGCACATCCTCGGGCGAGGTGCCCCAGGTGACGACGGGCGCGATGTCTTCGCCCTTGAGCGTGATGACCTGATCCCAGTGGGCATCGTCGTCGGAATAGAGCGTTTTCCACCATGCAAGGGCGGCTTCCCATTCAGCACCCATTGGTGCGTGGGGGCGGCCCATGCAGTATTCAAAGGTTTTTTCGTCCGGCGCGATCAGGCCTGCGCGTGCGCCGCCTTCGATCGCCATGTTGCAGACGGTCATGCGCCCTTCCATCGACAGGTCGCGGATCGCTTCGCCGCAGTATTCGATGACATAGCCGGTGCCGCCAGCGGTGCCGGTGGCGCCGATGACGGACAGGGTGATGTCCTTGGCGGTGACACCGGGGCGGAGTTTGCCGGTGATCTCGACCTTCATGTTCTTGGATTTCTTCTGGATCAGCGTCTGGGTGGCCAGCACATGCTCAACCTCTGACGTACCGATGCCGTGGGCCAGCGCGCCGAATGCGCCGTGGGTCGCGGTGTGGCTGTCGCCGCAGACCACGGTCATGCCCGGCAGCGTCCAGCCCTGTTCGGGGCCAACGATATGCACGATGCCCTGGCGGACGTCGGACACAGGATAGTAGTGGATGCCGAAATCCTTGGCGTTCTTGTCGAGCGCTTCGACCTGGATGCGGCTGTCTTCGGTCATGGTCGCGGCATTGGCGCGGTCCAGCGTGGTGGGCACGTTGTGGTCCGGCACGGCGATGGTTTTATCGGGCGCGCGCACGGTGCGGTTCGTCATCCGCAGCCCTTCAAAGGCCTGCGGGCTGGTCACTTCGTGGACCAGATGGCGGTCGATATACAAAAGGCAGGTGCCGTCGTCAGCTTCGTGGGCGACATGGGCATCCCAGATTTTATCGTAAAGCGTTTTGGGGGACATGGGTCCTCTCCCGTTGGTTATGTTGGATTTGGGTGATGGAGCAAGGGTCAGGCAGCCGGGGGCTGTCTGGTCATAGATCGGCCAGAATGGTGCAAGAGGCACCATAAAAGCGCCAAGGCAAGCGGGCGCGGTCGTCCATGTCGAAAACCTGTTTCATGGGGATGATCTAAGCGGTTGTTCCATTTTGCGCAAGGTATGTTGGGCGTTTGTCCCTTTGTGGGCGCGCTGTCCCCTGACCGGGGGACAGACCCGCGGGGGGCTGTGGGGCATGGTGGTTGGCGTCAATATCAGGAGAGCCAGCGATGGATTATTTCGAAAAGAAGATGGGCGAGCGCCTTGTCATGCCAACCGGTCACAAAAATCACCGCGCGGAGGAAGAGCTGTTTTATGCTAGTTTTGGCGAGACCACAGTCAGGTTTGCGAATCTGCGGCGGTGGTGGGCCAGTTGGATGGCGACCCCAAAAGCCACCGTTGCACCGGAACCCACAGGCACAAAGGTATTGGGATGAAGGACGAGATTGCCAAGGTAGAGACCCGGCGCAGCGCCGATGAGGCCGCGGTTGAGGCACTGCTCAACCGCGAGATCGATGCGTTCTTTTCGCTCGACTATGCGGCATGGGCAGATTGCTATCTGCACAGCGACAAGATGCGCTCCACGATGATGAGCCATGAGCTGGGGCTGGATGTGCGGGAGGGCTGGGACCAGCACGACGCAGGCACGCGGCTGCATTTTGAGGGCCAGGTGCCTACGAGCGAGCGCTGGGAAAAGCGGACGGAGGCCATACACGTCAGGGGCGATATGGCATGGGCGACCTGCCGCGCCACCACGGACGCATCCCTGTGTATGATGGGGGAGACCTATGAGACATGGGTGCTTGAACGGCATGATGGCGCGTGGAAAATCGTCTGCGTGAACGTCATGGCCTCCCGCTCGCGCCAGCACGAATCCGATGGGATCGCGGTGGATGCCACGGGCCGCGTGGTGGGCATGGGGCCAAGTGCCAGCCGCCATTTGCAAAACCACCCGGCCTTTACCCTGCGCGGCGGGTGTTTGCGTGCCACAGATCCCTCGGTGGATCGCGCTTTGCAGGCCGCCATCACGCGCGCTGGTGCTTTGCACGGGTTTTTTGAACAAGCCGCCTATACGGAAATGGAGGGGCAACGCTTTGCCTATCCCATCGTGATCGAACGCACGGATGATACCGGTCATGAGGTCATCATGCTGACGGTGCAAGACAGCCATACCTATCTGGAATTCGGCACCTCTCAGGCGACCACCGCGCGAGTTGACGCCAGCGCCCTTGTCTTTGGCCTGTCCGACAACCAGCACCGGGTCATGCTGGGCGTGGTCAACGGGCAAAGCCTGCCTGTGATCGCCGCCGAACTGGGAATTTCGCCTGCCACGGCCAAAACCCATTTGCAGCGCGTCTATGAAAAGACCGGCACCACCTCGATGACCGCACTGGTCCGCACCGTTCTGAGCGTGGCCTGACCCGCCGCCTGTGATCCGCAAGCCCGCTTTACACGTCGCAAAGACATCACCAAAGCGGAGCCTTGCATGTCACGTCTTGCCACCATCCTGACCACCGCCGCCATCGGCGTGGCTGCCACAGACGGGCAGGCACAGACCTACGGCAAATACCAATCGCCGCCTTATGCCGTTGTTGAACGTCAGATGACTTTGACCTTTGCATCACAAATTGACCCAATCGCCTAAAACCGGACGTCCGAGCAAGTTGCAGCAAAGGTCCGGTTTGAGCCCAAAGTGTCGAATGCTGCGATAGCCGCCAACGTCAGCATACGGAAGGAAAGCTGAAGCGCCGATTTTGCAATATTCAAAGGGGAGTGGCGCGGAGTTCGTCATAGCTGATTGCGACGTGCTCGCGAAAGGCCGGGCGCATCATAAGACGATCATTGTATTCATTGAGCCTTGGCCAGTCCGGACGCTCGATATCAATGTCGAAATAACGAAAGAGCACATGTCCAAACTGAATGTCTGCCAACGTCAGGGATGGCCCTGCTAGCCATTCCGCCTTCTCGAGACGAGCTTCAGCGATTGCAAGCCGTTCATGCAAGGCCCGCAGGGCAAAAGCGATTGCCTTTTTGTCTCGTTCGGTTTCAGGCGTACGGACTACCCGCCAGAAAATTGGCACCGTAAAACACATCGCCACGTTGATTTTTGCCCATTCTGCCCACATGTCCACTTCCGTTCTGCGATCTGGATCATTCGGCCAGAACGAGTCTGATCCGTAACGAGTGGCAAGGTACCTGAGAACAGCACCTGTCTCCCAAATCGGCGGACCGCTTTCGTCTCGTATTACCGGAATGGTCCCATTGGGATTCAATGCCAAGAAGAAATCGGTGTCCGTGACGCCGTGTTGTCCGCCAGCATCGTAACGGATGTGAGGCAATTGCAATTCTCCGACGCACCACATAAGCGCCTGAACGTTAGACGACGAACGACGCCCCCAAATCTCAAGCATTCCCAGTACCGTCCCACTAGAACATCGTTGCTGACGGGAAGCTTGCGATGGAAGATGCCTACTATCAAGAAAAACCTTGTGAAGCAGACTTTCGGCAAACAGATGCGAAAGCTCACTTTGTCTACACAGCGTCATTAGTGATGTCTGTTGCGTGCTTTCTCTTTTGTCCTGCAGTGAGAGCACCCGTGGGCATTTCAACGCTATCGCCCGACCCGAAGTTTTGGTCTATTTTTAAGAGACATTTTACTGGGAGATAGGAATGGCCAACGGACACGAAGGTGGGTGCCTTTGCGGCGCGGTGCGATATGAGACCGGGAGCGATCCGCTTCGGGTCAGTGTGTGTCATTGCACATGGTGTCAAAGAAGAACAGGAAGTGCATTTGCAGTAGAAGCGCTTTTTGAGAAGTCGCAGATTGTCATTGTTGGAACAACAAGCAAGTTTCGATCCAACTCCGACGAGTCGGGTCGTTGGATAGATTTGGAGTTCTGTCCCAAGTGTGGGACGAACATCGGCTTCACATTTGAGCGGCTTCCGAGCCACCGGATGATTGATAGTGGTACTTTTGATGACCCAAGCTGGATAAACCCTGACCGTTTTGATTTTCGTTACGTTTACCTCCGCTCTGCGCAGTGTTGGTCGGAAGTCCCGCCGGGTGCAAAAGCATTCGAGGCGTTCTTTCCGACATAAACTGAAACTTCGAATGTTCCTTGCCACAGATAAGAATGCAGGTCCCCGCTATTCACGAGGCGCCGTAGCGCCCATTGCGGGGCAAGAGCGGCGTGACCGTTTTGTCCCGCGTCGCCGACTTTGGCCTAAACTGAGGCAAGGGTCCGGTCTGGGGCAGACATGCTTGAATTCCGGGTCAGCATTGCGTGGTGCGGCACTTTGATACGATTCAGAAAATCCTCTGTATCGAGTCTAAGGTGTCCGGCGTTCCACGGTCGTGGAAAGCACCATCGCAGAGGTTGAGCTGCGCCAATACGCGCCGCATATTCTAGCCGAGGTTACCGTGGACGGCGACCGCCGCAGCGCGTTGAACACCGGGTTTCGGGTGCTCGCGGGCTATATCTTTGGCGGCAATACCGCGCAGGCCAGCGTCGCGATGACAGCGCCCGTGGCGCAAAGCCAGCCTATCGACATGACCGCACCCGTGGCGCAAGCGGGCCAAGACGGACTGCGGACCGTGAGCTTTATGATGCCGCGCGATTGGACGCTGGACACGCTGCCCAAACCCAATAGCGCCGCGATCCGCTTTGTTGAAACCACGCCGGAGCGGCGCGCGGTGCTGACGTTCAGCGGGCGGTCCACCGATGCAGCCCTGCGTGCGGCAGAGGCGAAACTGCGCGACACGCTGGCACAGAATGGCGTCGCCACGGTCGGACAGGCCGCGTGCTATTACAATGACGATCCGATGACCCTGCCGTGGAGGCGGCGCAACGAAGTAGCCCTGACGCTGGCGCGCTAGACCCCACTTGCCGCCACGACGATCAGCCACAGGTGGCAAAGCCCGATGACGGGCATCGCGAGGCAGGCCAACACGGTTGAGATCCAGCCCGCCCCTCTGTGACGCCATTGATTGCCGATCAGATACAGCGGGATCACCACCACCGGCACGTAAACCGCCAACACGACGTAGGTATCCTCAAAAATCGCAAAGGGGTCGATAGCCACGGTTCCGAACAAAACCACGGCAGACAAAACCGCTACCATCAAAATGAATAACCACTGCTGCTTTGCCGTCATTGTGTCTTGCGCCTGTTTTGAAATCACGCGCGCGCAACTTGATCGCCAACCCCGCGCCGTGCAACGATAATCTGCAACCAGGGACGGGCATATGGCGGAACATACCAGCACACTCACGGATGATATCGTGGCGGCCCTGCCCGAGGACGCCCCAATCGAAGAAATCATCAACGTCGGCAACAGCCTGATTCAGCAGGCCGATACCTTCCTCAACTCACTGTTCCGGCCGTGGAATGCCTATCAACTGGGTATCGTTGTCGGCTTGTTCATTCTGGCGCACCTGCTGCGCGTGGTGTTCGCGCCGCGCCTGCATCACTGGCTGCGCACGCGCGAGGGCTGGCCCAAGTGGCGCATCCGCTGGATGGTGGTGGTGCACAAACGGATGCGCGCGATCTTTTTCGTGGCGCTGATCTGGGTCACGCTTTTGCTGATGCGCGAATTCACATGGCCCAGCCGCAGCTATTTGATCGGCATTGCGGCCAACCTCGCGCTGGCGTGGCTGATCGTGGCCTTTACTACGCGGCTGATCAGCAACAACTTTCTGCGCGCTATCGTCCGCTATGGGGCCTGGACATGGATTACCCTGCGGATCCTGAACCTGACGGGAGAGTTTGAGGCGCTTTTGGACAGTATCGCGCTGGAAATCGGCACGATGCGCATCTCGCTTTTGCTGATCCTGCAGGCGCTTTTGATCATTGGTGTGCTCTTTGTCGCGGCGCGGTTCATCTCGCGCACGACCACCAACCGGATCAAGGGCAACAAGGACATCAGCCCTTCGATGCAAGTGCTGGCGGTCAAGGCGTTGCAGATCACGCTTTACGGCGCGGCGTTCTTTCTGGGGCTCAAGGCGATTGGCATCGATCTGACCGGGCTTGCGGTGCTGTCAGGTGCGATTGGTGTGGGCCTTGGTTTTGGTTTGCAAAAGGTGGTGTCGAACCTTGTGTCAGGCGTCATCATCCTGCTGGATAAGTCGATCAAGCCGGGGGATGTGATCAGCCTTGGGGATACCTTTGGCTGGATCAACAGTCTGGGCGCGCGCTATGTATCGATCACTACGCGGGATGGCCGCGAATACCTGATCCCGAACGAAGACCTGATCACTGGTCAGGTGGTCAACTGGTCCCACTCCAACGATTTTGTGCGGCTCGATATCCACTTTGGCACGGCCTATGACGACAACCCGCATGAGGTGCGCCGCATCGCGATTGAGGCGGCGCTGTCTGTGGACCGCGTCCTGACGACGCGGCCTGCCGTCTGCCACATCGTGGGCTTTGGCGACAGTTCGGTGGATTACATCTTGCGGTTCTGGATTTCCGATCCGACCGGCGGGCTGACCAACATCCGCGGCAACGTCTATCTGGCGCTTTGGGATGCCTTTGCGGAACACGGCATTTCGATCCCCTTCCCGCAGCGCGAGGTGAAGGTGCTGCAAGGGTCAGAGGTCAAAGCCCGGACGATCACAAGCGATTAGGGTTGCGGGATTGGCGGTTTCGGCTGTGTCGCAAAGATGACCTGCTCTGCGCCAAATCTCTCAAGCCTTTCAACCTCCACCATACCCAGCGCCTCAAGCAAGCGACAGGACGCGGCATTGGCGCTTTGTGTCTCTGCGATGATGCGGTCTGACCCGGCCCCATCAAGCGCATCGGCAAGCACGGGCAGAAGCGCTTCGCGGGCAAGGCCTTGCCCCCAGAAGGCGGGGCGAAATTGGTAGGAAATTTCGATGTCCGTGCCATTTTTATGTGGCCCGGTTTCGACAAGGCCGATGGGGTGGCCCGCGCCTGTCAGGCAAGCCACCCAAATCCCGACATTGGGTGGCGCGTCCAAGTATTGCCGGAACCGATTGGGCCGCTGTCGCAGGGGAACGGGGCCACCAAGGTAGCGCCTGACCTGTGGGTCGCCAATGAGCTTGGAAAGGAACCAAACATCCCGCCTGCGCAGGGGTCGCAGCGTCAGACGTTGGGTCTGGATGTGTTTTGCGCGCGTCATTGCAGGCCACTAAAGCGGGTTTTGGCAGGGTTGCAACTTTGGTGGGTCGTGGGTGCCCAGCCTCTGCGCCGTTGACGGGTCTTCAGGCTTGGCGGTGCGGCGATGTAGGGTAGGCAATCTGCCCACCTTCCGCCTCCAACAGATCGCCCGGCTGGCAGTCCAGCACCTCGCAAATCCGCGCTAGCGTTTCAAACCGGATGCCTTTGACCTTGCCGGATTTCAGCAGGCTGATGTTCTGTTCGGTGATTCCCACCGCCGCTGCCAGATCGCGCGACTTCATCTTGCGCAGCGCCAGCATCACGTCCAGCCGGACGACAATCTTCATCACACAAAACTCTCGTTTTCGGCCGCCACATCAGCGGCTTGCGCCATGGCCCAGCCGATCAAGATCAAGAAACCCGACACGATGATCGACACCAGCATGTTGTCGTCCAATGTCACGGAAAGCGACCGCTGGCCTTCTGGATTGGCCCAGCTGAGCAGCACCGATTGCGCCGGGATCACGATCAGCGGCAAGAGTGCCAGGATCAGGAACCCCTGCCCCACCCGGCGGATTTGCCTTGCGGCTTGCAGGGTCAGCACCACGCCATTGGCGTAAAGCGCGAACAGCCTGCGCATCTGCCAAAGCGTCCACATCGCGATGGCCAGCGGCACCATGCCCACCGCTTGCGCCAGGGCGACATGCGTGCGCGTTGCATCGGGCGAGACCTGCAATCCGGGCGGGCCCTGAAACATCGCCAACTGCGCCGGCAGAAAGACCATCGTCGCGATCAGCACCAGTGGCACCGCCACCAGCACCACATCCGCGACCCCACGCATCAGCCTTGCCCATTTCACGATCTTTGCTCTTGTCATTATATTACCTTTTCAAAGCATAAATTTAATGTAAAACAATAAAACTTAACTGTCAAAGGAGATTCTCATGCGGTCCGTTTTTCTTGTCCTGTTTATTGCCCTGGGCCTGTCGTTGCAGGCCTGTGGCTCCGTGAACCCGATCACCGCTGCCCGGCTAGCGCTCATGTCCCCACTTGAGGCGGACCCTGCCGGGTTTGAGGTCACGATCCGTCTGCCGGACGGCGTGTCGATCCCCAAAGGGGCCACCAAGCTGACGATGGAAGCGGCAAATGCCAATACGGGCGAAACCCTGTCGGGGGCCTTTGTGCTGGCGGAGACAGGCGACCAGACCCGTAGCTACCGGATTGCGGCAGAGGATCTGGATGCGATGCGCGCGTTTCAGGCCGAGGCCCGCGCGTGGGAAGAGACCGACAGCGACGCCAGCACGGGCAGCATCGGTGTCTCGCTGGAATTCTGCCGCTTGGGCGATGGTCCTGCACCTGATGCGACCTCAGACGTGTTCATCCGCTTGGCCGAAGGTGGTGCCATGCTGCCCTTGCTGACCAATGCCCCCATCGCCGAGGCCGCCACAGAGCAAGAGATTGCCGCTTTGCCCCCCTGCTAACCCCCGGTCTTTGTTGAAATGACATAAATGGCTTGTTAGATTGAAGATATGCTTCGCGTCGGGGCACGGACCGACGCCATTCCTGGAGGACAATGCACTGTCTTTATCCACTTCGGCAGCCTCCCCTGCCGCACCAAAGGCCGCTCAGATGAGCGGACTTGAAACCCCCACCAGCGAAAAGCTGCTGGCTGCAATCCTGAAATCACTGGACGACGACAAGGCCGAGGATGTGGTGCAAGCCGATCTGCGCGGCAAGTCCGAGATGGGTGACTATATGGTCATCGCCACGGGCCGGTCGACCCGGCAGGTCTCTGCGATGGCGGAAAAGCTTGTGGACCGCGTCAAACAGATCTTTGGCGTGATTTCCAAGGTCGAGGGCAAGGACACCGGCGATTGGGTGCTGATCGATACCGGCGACGTGATCGTCCATATCTTCCGTCCCGAAGTGCGCGAGTTCTATCAGCTTGAAAAGATGTGGGTGCCGGGGGCTGCGGGCGCGCAACAGGCCACCTGATGCGCGTGCAGCTTTGCGCCGTGGGCCGCCTGCGCGGCGGGCCTGAGGCTGCGCTTTTTGAAGATTACCAAACCCGATTTGACCGCACCGGCCGGGCGCTGGCGTTGGGGCCTTTGGCGCTGAGCGAGCTTGAGGACAAAAAGGGCGGCGGCATGGCGGCAGAGGCGGCATTGCTGGACCGCGCCATCCCCAAGGGGGCCATGGTCTGTGTGCTGGACGAACGCGGCAAAGTCATGTCCTCGCCCGCGTTTGCCAAAAAGCTGGGCGATTGGCGCGACCAAGGGGTCAGCGATCTGGCCTTTGTCATTGGCGGCGCAGATGGCATCGACCCTGCCCTGCGGGCGCGCGCGGATTTCGCACTGTCGTTCGGGCAGATGGTCTGGCCGCATATGCTGGTGCGGGTGATGCTGGCAGAACAGCTTTACCGCGCCGCGTCGATCCTTGCGGGATCGCCCTATCACCGCGTTTAGGAGCCTCCGGCGGAGATATTTTTATTCAAAAGAAAGACGGGGCGGTTTTGTTGGCCCGCGCCTTGCGCTAGGTCATGGGGCAAGGAGATTTCAGCATGAGTACACCCAAGCCTGTCGTTTTGTGCATTCTGGATGGATGGGGCCTGCGCAAAGAGCTCAAGGGCAACGCCCCGGCACTTGCCAAGACGCCCAACTTTGACCGGATCTGGGCGCAATGCCCCAAGGCGCAACTGCTGACCCATGGCCCGGATGCCGGGCTGCCATCAGGGCAGATGGGCAATTCCGAGGTGGGCCATACCAATATCGGCGCGGGCCGTGTGGTGGCCATGGACCTTGGCCAGATCGATCTGGCGATTGAAGACGGGTCCTTTGCGCAAAAACCCGCCATTCTGGATTTTGTCGCCAAGCTCAAAGAGACCGGCGGCTGGGCGCATTTGATGGGCGTGGTGTCCGATGGCGGCGTGCATGGCCATATCCACCACATCGTCGCGGCCGCCCATGTGCTGCGCAGCCACGGGATCACCACTGTGATCCACGCGATCACCGATGGCCGCGATGTGGCCCCGAAATCCGCGCATGACTTCATGGCCAAGCTGAGCAAATGGCTGCCCGAGGGCGTCATGGTTGCCACCGTCACGGGCCGTTACTATGCGATGGACCGCGACAACCGCTGGGAGCGTGTGAAAACCGCCTATGATGCCATTGTTCTTGGCGACGGTCCCACCGCCAAAGACCCGCGCGTCGCAATTGATGACGCCTATGGCGCCGACAAGACCGATGAATTCATCCCCGCCACCGTGATCGAGGGCTATACGGGGATGGAGCCTGAGGATGGGCTCTTTTGCCTCAACTTCCGCTCTGATCGGGCCCGCGAAATTCTGGAGGCCATCGGCAACCCCGACTTTGACGGCTTTGCCCGCGAGATGCCGACGCTTGCGGCCAAGATCGGCATGTCGCCCTATTCCGACCGCCATGACGCGTGGTTCCAGACCGTCTTTCCCAAGGAAAAGATCGTCAACACGCTGGGGGCCTGGGTCGCCTCCAAAGGGTTGCGGCAGTTCCGGCTGGCCGAGACCGAGAAGTATCCGCATGTGACGTTCTTTCTGAACGGTGGGCAGGAAACGCCGGAACCGGGCGAAGACCGCCACATGCCCAAGTCCCCCGCTGTTGCGACCTATGACCTGCAGCCAGAGATGTCGGCGGCAGAGGTCACCGACCATTTCGTCAAGGCGATTGCGGGCGGCTATGACCTGATCGTCACCAATTTCGCCAACCCCGATATGGTCGGCCACACGGGCGATTTGGCGGCAGCGATCAAGGCCTGCGCCGCCGTTGATGCAGGGCTGGGCAAGGTGTTGGCGGCGGTGAAAGAAGCGGGCGGCGCGATGATCGTCACCGCCGATCACGGCAATTGCGAGATGATGGTCGACCCCGAAACCGGCGGGCCGCACACGGCCCATACGCTCAACCCCGTGCCAGTGGTGCTTGTCGGCGGACCGGAGGGCGCAAAACTGCACGATGGGCGGCTTGCTGATCTCGCCCCCACCGTGCTGCAATTGATGGGCCTGGACCAACCTGCCGAAATGACCGGGCGGAGCCTGATCGATTGATCCGCGCCGCTGCCCTGACCCTTGCGCTTTGGGCCTCTGCCGTCACAGCGCAGCAAAGCCCGGCGGTGGCAGCCAAGAATGCCGCCAGCAGCCTGTCGATTGCGCAGGCCTTGCTGGACACCGCCGACACCAAACGCGACCGGGTCGCGGCGCTGACCGAAACCGTCAAGGCCTATGAGGCGGGGCTGGTCGCAATGCGTGACGGGCTGCGCCGCGCTGCCATTCGGCAGCAAACGCTCGAACAGCAATTGCAGGCGCAGCAGGAAGAGGTCAGCCAGCTTTTGGGCGTCTTGCAATCCATGGGTCGCGCGCCTGCGCCGCTGCTGTTGTTGCACCCCAATGGCCCGCTTGGCACCGCGCGCGGCGGGATGATTGCCGCCGATGTGACGCCCGCGCTGCAGCAACGCGCCGATGCGCTGGCCCTGCAACTGGAGGAGTTGGCAGCAATCCACACGTTGCAGGAAAGCGCTGTCGACACGTTGGCCGAAGGGCTGCGCGGCGCGCAAACGGCGCGGTCCCGGCTCAGCGAGGCCATCGCCGACCGCACCGACCTGCCGCAACGCTTTGCCGATGATCCGGTGCAGACCGCCCTGCTGTTGGCGGGGACGGAAACGCTTGAGGCTTTTGCCACGACGCTCACCGATACGTTCCTGTCGGATGCCGCGGCGGCGGGCACGGCGACCGCGACGGGTGATCTGCCGCTGCCCGTGCAGGGCCAGCTGTTGCGTCGCTTCAATGCGCCGGACGCCGCTGGCATTGTCCGCCCCGGCGTGATCATCGCCACCCGCCCGCGCGCTCTTGTGACCGCGCCGACCGCCGCCACGCTGCTGTTTCACGGCCCGCTGTTGGACTACGGGAATGTGGTGATCGTGGAACCTGCGGCGGATGTGCTGATGGTCTTTGCTGGGTTGGCCGAGGTCTATGGCACCCCCGGTCAGGTGATCCCGGCGGGCACGCCCCTTGGTCTAATGGGCGGCGATCAGCCCAATGTTGACGCGATTTTGACCGAAACGGCGCGCGCGGGGACTCCTCGCGCCACACAAACCCTTTATCTTGAGGTCAGAGACGGGCAAAGTCCCGTGGACCCGGCTGCGTGGTTTGCACTGGAATGAATAGGAAGTGACATGAAGAAACTGATGATGGCCGCTGCTGGCGGCACCGTTCTGGGCCTTGTGGCAACCACCCAAGTCGCAGGTCCGCTTGTCGCGCAAGAGGCCAATCAAGACGTCAACATCTACGAACAGCTTGACCTGTTTGGCGATATTTTCAGCCGCATCCGCGAAGAATACGTGGAACCCGTGAACGAAAAGGAACTGGTTGAGGCAGCGATCAACGGCATGCTGACCTCGCTTGATCCGCATTCCAGCTATCTGTCCGAAGACGACGCTGCCGACATGCGCGTGCAGACGCGCGGCGAATTTGGCGGGCTGGGGCTTGAGGTCACGCAGGAAGAGGGCTGGGTCAAGGTCGTCTCGCCCATTGATGACACGCCTGCGGCTGCCGCTGGCATGGAATCGGGCGACTTTATCACCGCCGTGGACGGCGAAAGCCTGCTGGGCCTGACATTGGACGAAGCGCTGGAATTCCTGCGCGGTCCCGTCGGCTCCGAGGTGATTATTACCGTCGTGCGCGAGGGCGAGATTGAACCTTTTGACGTCTCGATCATCCGCGACACCATCAAGCTGACCGCTGTGCGTCACCGGACCGAAGGCGATGCCGTTGTTCTGCGCGTGACCACGTTCAACAACCAGACCTTCCCGAACCTGCAAGAGGGTCTTGCTGAACAGATCGAGGCCGCAGGCGGGATCGACAATATCGACGGCGTGATCGTCGATCTGCGCAACAATCCCGGCGGTCTGCTGAACCAAGCGGTGTTCGTCTCGGACGCCTTCCTGGATGCGGGTGAGATCGTCTCGACCCGTGGGCGCGACCCGCAAGACGGCGACCGTTACAACGCGACGCCGGGTGATCTGGCGCAGGGCAAACCGATTGTGGTGCTGATCAATGGCGGCTCTGCCTCCGCCTCTGAAATCGTGGCAGGCGCGTTGCAGGATCACCGCCGCGCCATCGTTGTGGGCACGAAATCCTTTGGTAAGGGGTCGGTGCAAACCGTTGTGCCGCTGCAAGGCAATGGCGCGATGCGCCTGACGACCGCGCGCTACTATACGCCATCTGGCCGGTCTATTCAGGCGCTTGGCATCTCACCCGATATCATCGTTGAACAGCCCCGCCGCGAACCCGAAGACCCGGATGCGGAAGAGGAAGAAACACGCGGTTTCCGGTCAGAGGCCGACCTGCGTGGCGCGCTTGGCAATGACAGCCTGTCAGAGGATGAAATCCGCCAGATCGAAGAAGACCGCGCCCGCGCCGAAGCTGCGGCAGAGCTGCGTGAGCAGGATTATCAACTGGCCTATGCCATCGATATCCTCAAAGGTCTGAACGCCCTTGGGCCAGAAGATGCTGAATAAGCGGCACTAGGAGATCAGCACCGCCAGCGTCGGAATTGCAAAGGCCAGAATGAAAACAAGGGCCGCGAAACGAAGTGTCATAAGAATACCTGCGCGTTAAAAGCACGCTCAGGTTGCAGGGCACGAGGTTAACGTAAGGTTAACAAAGGTGCGTCGCATGATAATTGCGGCGCATTTTCGCCAAATGCGTTGGCATCGCATCTGTTACGACATCGCCCCACTGCTGCGCGTTCTCACATAGTCTGGACCATGAATTGACCAGCGAGGGACAAAGATCATGAGCGCATCCGGCCTATCCGTCACCAGCTTTGCCGTGCAGTATTCCGGCGCATCTGCCAGTGAAATCGCAGCCTCGGGCCATGACCTGATCGTGGTCGAGGCCGCGCCGGGCTACCCGGTTGGCACCTCTGATCTGACCGACACAGAGGTCGGCACCCTCGTCGCGTCAGGCATTGAGGTGATTGGCTATGTCTCTGTTGGGCAAACCGATGACGCCCGGCCCTATTGGGACGCAAGCTGGACCGATGATGGCACCGACACCGGTGACCCAACCTTCGAAGCCCCTGCATGGATGGCCGAAAAGGCCGTCAGCTGGCCCGCGGCCATCGTGGAATTCTGGGATGACGACTGGCAGGCCATTGTCATGGATCAGGTCATGGATATGGTCGACCGCGGCTACTCCGGCATCTTTCTGGACAATATCTTGTCCTATTATGAAATCGCAGACCTGCGCGGCGAACTTGGCACCGCGCAATCGCAATTCTACGCGCAGGAAATGATGCAATTCGTGGTCGAGATCGCCGAGGCTGCCCGCGCGGTGAACCCCGATTTCGCCGTGATCGCAAACGGCGGTCCCTTCATTATCGGCGACGGCGCGGCCTTTGGCACCGATCTGGCGACCGACTATCTTGAAGCCGTTGACGGCATCATGGCCGAAAGCTTTTTCGGGCTGCTGACCGGGGACCGGCAAGAGGTCACGCTTGATGTCTACGAAGACTTCTGGGTCACACAGGGCATCGACGTGCTGGCGCTTGAATACTCTACCGACCAAGCCGCAATCGACGCCTATGCGGCAGAGGCGGTGGCGCGCGGGTTCTCGCCCGCCGTGTCGCCCACCATCGCGCTGAACACATTGCCCGAACCGCTTGTTTCTGTGGACCCGCCCGAAACCGGGCTGGTGCTGGACGGCAACGGCGACCCGAATGAACTTTATGGCCGCGACTTTGACGACATCCTTTCGGGCAAGGGCGGTGCCGACGTCATGGCAGGCGGCGCGGGCAATGACACGTTCTTTGGCGGCTCCGGCGGGGATGAGATGTTTGGCCAGGATGGCAACGACAAGATGAACGGCGGCTTTGGCCGCGACATCATCCGGGGCCAGGCGGGGCAAGACCACCTGCGCGGCAATGGCGGCGGGGATGACATCAAGGGCGGCAATGGCAACGACCGTGTGATCGGCAACAGCGGGATGGACATTCTGAATGGTGGCCGTGGCAATGACTGGATTGACGGCGGCAGCGGCAGCGACGACATGCACGGCGGCAAAGGGGCCGACACCTTTGTGTTCAACCACAAAGGCAACGACACCATCCGCGACTTTGATCTGGCAGAGGACGCGCTTTTGATCACAGGCGATGACGCCTATACCGCGTCAAACACCAAGGCAGGCCTGCGCCTGAAATTCGACGACGGCGGATCGCTCTTGCTGGAAGGGTTGGACCTGTCCGACGTCGATCAGATCGATTTCATCGTCTAGGCCTTCACCCGCTCTGACTTGGGGTCATAGAACGGACGCGTCTGCGCCTCTGCCCGGACCCGCGTGCCCATCACATCGATCTCATAGGTGCTGTCCAGCATCTCGGCCAAGGTCTCGCCCTTGCACGGCACATAGCCCATGCCAAGCGCCGCCCCCAGATGATGGCCATAGCCGCCCGATGACAGGTAACCCACGACCTCACCGTTCCGCAGGATTGGCTCGTTGTGATACAAGAGCGGTTCTGGATCGGTCAGTTTGAACTGCACCAACCGCTGTTCCAGCCCGGTTTCTTTTTTGCGCAGCACAGCGTCGCGACCAATGAAATCGAACTTGTCGGTCTTGACCGCAAAGCCAAGCCCGGCTTCCAGCACGTGATCCTCTGCCGTGATGTCGTGGCCAAAGTGGCGGAACCCTTTTTCCATCCGGGCGGCATCCATCATGTGCATTCCACAAAGCTTGAGCCCCATATCCTGACCGGCCGCATGCAGCGTTTCAAACGCATGAGCGGCCATGTCTGCGCTGACGTAAACCTCCCACCCTAGCTCGCCCACGTAGGTCACGCGGTGCACGCGGGCGATCCCCATGCCAAGCTCAATCTCTTGCGCCGTGCCAAAGGGGTTCGCGTCGTTGCCAAAGTCGGCAGGCGACACCTTTTCCAGCAGTTTACGCGCGTTCGGCCCCATCACCGCCAGCACGCCCTCACCAGCGGTCACGTCCGTAGTGACCACGTTGAAGTCGCCCTGATGGCGCTGCATCCAGACCTGATCGGCCAGCCGTGTGGCGGCAGGTGTCACCACCAGAAACGCCGTTTCTGACAGGCGGGTGACGGTCACATCCGCCTCGATGCCTGCGTTGCGGTTCAGGAACTGCGTATAGACGATCTTGCCCACGTCCACGTCATATTGCCCGCCGCCCACATGGTTCATAAAGGCAACGGCATCGCGCCCCTCGACCCGGATTTTGCCGAACGACGACATGTCATACATGCCGACATTGGTGCGGATCGCGTTGACCTCTGCGGCGACGTTGCCAAAGAAGTTCTGCCGCTTCCAGCTATATTCATAGGCGGGCGTCTGGCCCGCATCGGCGAACCAATTGGCCCGCTCCCAGCCCGCCAATTCGCCCATGACAGCGCCCTGATCCAGCAGGTGCTGGTGGAACGGCGTGCGGCGGATACCCCGCGCCGTGGCCTTTTGTCGGTAGGGAAAATGGTCGGCATAAAGCAGGCCCAGCGTTTCCTTGGACCGCTCAAACAGATAGGTCTTGTTGCCCTGAAATGGCTGCATCCGAGAGATATCAACATCGCCCAGATCAAAGGGTTTTTCGCCTGCATCCATCCACTGCGCCAGCGCCATGCCAGCGCCGCCAGCGGATTGAATCCCGATGGAGTTAAAACCAGCCGCGACCCAGACATTGTCCATCTCGGGCGCTTGGCCAAGGTGATAGGCGTCATCAGGAGTAAAGCTTTCGGGGCCGTTAAAGAATGTGTGAATCCCCGCCTCTGCCAGCATCGGCATGCGTTCGACAGCGGCCTCAAGGATCGGCTCAAAGTGGTCGAAATCCTCGGGCAATTGGTCAAATTCAAAATCGCTGGGGATGCCGTCCATCGCCCATGGCTTGGCATTGGGTTCAAAGGCCCCCAGCAGCATTTTGCCCGCGTCTTCCTTGTAATAGGCGCATTCGTCGGGCACCCGCAGCACCGGCATCTGGGTCAGACCGGCGATGGCCTCGGTCACAATATAGAAGTGTTCGCAGGCGTGCAGCGGCACATTGGTGCCAAGCATCCGCCCCACCTGATGGCCCCACATGCCGCCGCAGTTCACCACCATATCGCAGGTGATATGGCCCGTGTCTTCGCCCTGCTGCCAGTCCACCCCGGTGATCCTGCGGCCATCGCGTTTGACGCCGGTGACGAGCGTCTTTTCGATCACCTTGGCACCTTTCTGCCGCGCACCCTTGGCCATGGCCAGCGCGATATTGGCCGGGTCGCCTTGCCCGTCGAGCGGCAGGTAGACACCCGCCGTGACCTCTTCGATGTTGAGGTGTTCGTAGCGCGCTTTCACTTCCTCAGGGCTGATCTCTTCCACGTCGACACCAAAGGCGCGGGCCATGCCCGCCTGGCGAAAGATCTCTTCGCGGCGTTCTTCGGTCAGGGCCACGGTGATCGACCCGCAGCGCTTGAACCCGGTCGCGACGCCTGTTTCGGCTTCCAGATTGCCGTAAAGCTCTTGGCTATACTTGGCGAGCTTCGTCATATTGGCCGTCGCCCGCAGTTGCGCGATCAGGCCAGCGGCGTGCCAAGTGGTGCCGGATGTCAGCTGCTTACGCTCTAACAGCACCACGTCTTTCCAGCCTTGCTTGGCCAGATGATAGGCCACAGAGCAACCAATCACGCCGCCACCGATGATGACGACACGCGCAGAAGAAGGGGGATTTGCCATTTTGTTTAACCTTAAACTATCTCGTGTCCGGCTGCGATGAGCCGGTCAGCGATGGCTTGAATATGGGCGGGTCCGACCTCGCAACAGCCACCCACAATGGTGGCCCCTGCGTCGACCCAAGTCATGACGTGATCGGCATAGACATCCGGCGTGAAATCACGCCGCATTTCCAGTGCATCGACCGTGGGTTTGTCTTTCAGAAAGTCCTTGGTGATCTGGGTAAACCCGTTGGCATAGCCGCCAAAGGGCACATCGCCCTTGGCAAAGATCTTGAGCGCGGCGGGGATCGCCTCTGGCGCGGAGCAATTGGCCAAAAGCGCGGCGTAACCTGTCAGGTCCAGGATCGCGGCCACCGGTTCGCCCGACCGCAAGCGCGACCCGTCTTCATCATCCACGGACACCGCCAGCCAGACCGGTTTGCCCGCCACGGCGGCGGCCTCCAGAATGGCACGGGCGTGGGCCACGGACACGACGGTTTCGCAGAGGATCAGATCGACCTTGGGCGCTAAAAGCTCAGCGATTTCAGTGTACAACGGCACCGCCATATCGTGTGAGGGATGCAGATCAGGCCGGTAAGACGCGATCAATGGCCCAATGGATCCGGCCACTTTCACGCCCCTGCCTGACACCTCTGACACCTCTGCCAAGGCGCGGGCGTGCAGGACGGAAAACTGCCCCTCCATCCCCGTGCCCGCGAGCCGATCATGGTGGATCGCATAGGTGTTTGTCGTGGCCACCGTCGCCCCGGCATCGCTGAAATCTCGGTGGATTTGTCCCACCAATCCGGGGTGTTCGACCATGACTTGCGTGGACCAAAGCGGCGTGGGCCGATCCCCGGCGCGATGCACCAGTTCCTGCCCCATACCACCATCCAGAAGCGTGATCTTGGTCATGAATACATCTCCGCGAACTTGGATTTATAAAGCGCAATCATCTCTTCCTCGGTCGCGCCATCGTCGTAGGGCGGCGTCGTCAGTGGGCGGACATAGCCCACCTCGATCACGACAAGCGCCTTGATCCGGTCCGCCAAGTCACCCCAGACCGCGCGCCATTGCGGCAGCAGGTCGGCCATCGCCGCGCCTTCCAACACGGCGGCGCGGCCCTTCACCTCGGCCCCTTTGCGGCGAAAGACGTCGATGAAGTTCACCGAGACTGCCGGGTTACGCCCCAGATTGGCCAGCGTTCCGGCGGACCGGATGTGACCGAAGGCGATCCGGGTCTCATCCAGCACCAGAAACGTGCCCTTGGGCGCCAGCGACGGCGCGCCGTCAGCCGCCACGGTGGCCACAAAGCCCAGCGGGTGCCGCGCGATCAGATCTTGGGTGGCCGCATCCAGCATCAGGCCCGGATCCGTGCGTTTTCGGGGTCCCATAGCGGCTGATCGGCCTCAACCGTAGCATCGATCATCTGCCCAAAGATATCCACCTGCACCTTGGTGCCCGGCACGTTCAGATCGGGCCGGATCATGCCAAGGGCCACGGATTTATCGACCCGATACCCCCATGCGCCCGACGTGGTTTCGCCCACGACGTCGCCATCCGCCCAGATCGTCGCCATATAAGGCGCGTCCGATGCGCCGGGGTTGTCCAGCGTCAGGGTGACAAAGCTTTTGCTCACGCCCTGCTGCTTTTCAGCGGCCAGCGCGGCCTTGCCGGGAAAGTCCTTGTCCCATTTGATGAACCGCTCCAGCCCGCCTTGCAACAGGCTGTAATCGGTGGACAAATCGCCCTTCCATGCGCGGTATCCCTTTTCGATCCGCAGGGAATTCAGCGCATACATGCCAAAGGGTTTCAGCCCATGTTTGGCCCCTGCGGCCATGACCGTGTCATAGACCTTGGCAGTGTCTGCGATCTGGCTGTGCACCTCCCAGCCCAACTCTCCTGCAAAGGAGACGCGCACAAGCTGCACCCATGTGCCGTCGATCTGCGCGGATTGATGCGTCAGCCAGCCAAGGCTTAGGTCCGCGTCAGAACAATCGGCCAGAATGTCGCGCGATTTTGGCCCCGTGAGGATCTGGCAGCTGAACTGGGTGGTCACATCTTCCAGCGTGAATTCCGCATCTGCGGGCATCCGCGATTTCAGCACCTCAAAATCGTGCCACTGCGCGCTCGCCGCGGTGATGAGGAAAAAGAAATCCTCCTCCAGACGCATCGCCGACATCTCTGTCAGGATACGGCCCCGGTCATCGGCAAAGTAGATCAGACCAATGCGACCCACCTTGGTGATCCCGCCCGCCGCATTGTCCCGCAGGAATTGCGCAGCGCCCGGCCCCTTGAGCCGGTAACGCGAGAAGCCCGGCAGGTCGAGGATACCGGCCGCGTCGCGCACCGCCTCGCATTCTTCCTTGATGCGTGGCTGCCACGGGCCGTTGCGCTCCCACGTGTGGGTCGCCTCTTCAGAGGTGTCGTCGCCGTCCTTGGCGTACCAATTGGCCCGTTCCCAGCCGTTATAGACCCCCATGACACCGCCCTGCGCGCGCACCCGGTCATCCACTGGCGACAGCTTCTTGTCGCGCGCGGCGGGCCATTCGTGCTGCGGGAAATGCATGGCGTATTCGTGGCCGTAAACCTCGACCGCCTTTTTGTCACAATAGTCCTGATCGGTGTAATCGGTGTAGCGGCGCGGATCGACCGACCACATATCCCATTCGGTCTGGCCTTCGGTAATCCATTCCGCCAGCACCTTGCCCGCGCCACCGCCTTGGGTGATGCCAAAGGTAAAGACGCAAGCCTCGAACGCGTTCGGCACGCCGGGCATCGGCCCGACCAGCGGTAGACCATCTGGCGCATAGGGGATCGGCCCGTTGATCACGCGGCCCACCCCTTGGGTGCCAAGGATCGGCACGCGGGCCATCGCATCCTCGATATACCATTCCAGCCGTTCCAGATCGTCGGGGTAAAGTTGGAAGCTGAAGTCTTCGGGCATCGGGTCTTCGGGCGTGACCCAATGCGCCTTGCAGTTCCGCTCATACGGGCCAAGGTTCAGCCCGTTCTTGTCCTGCCGCAGGTAATATGAGGTATCGACGTCACGCAGCAGCGGGATTTTGCGACCATTTTCCTTGGTCCATTCCGCGAGTTCGGGGATTTCTTCGGTCAGGAAATACTGGTGGCTCATCACCGTCATTGGCACCGTGCGCCCACCGTAGGGCTTGAACCATTCGCCGACGCGTTGGGCATAGTAACCGGCCGCGTTGACGACGTATTCGCACTTGATGTCGCCCTTGTCGGTCTTGACCGTCCATTCCTTGCCGTCCCACGACACGCCCGTCGCAGGGGTGAACCGCAGGATTTTGGCACCCATATCGCGGGCACCCTTGGCCAACGCCTGCGTGAGCTGGGCAGGGTCAATGTCGCCATCGTCCGGGTCCCAAAGGCCACCCTCAAGGTCATGGGTCTCCATAAAGGGATAGGCGTCCTTCATATCGGCAATCGACATCATTTCGACGTCCAACCCCTGATACCGGGCCATGCCGCGGGCGCGCTCAAACTCCTGCATCCGCTCTTTGGAATGCGCCAGACGGATCGACCCGGTGACGTGGTAGTTCATCGGGTAATCAACCTCATCCGCGAGCCCCGCATAAAGGCCCAGCGAATAGCGCTGCATGTTCATGATACCCCAAGAGGTGCTGAACGACGGGCAGTTGCCAGCGGCGTGCCATGTGGACCCCGCGGTCAATTCGTTCTTTTCCAGCAGCACACAATCGGTCCAGCCCGCTTTTGCCAGATGGTAAAGTGAGGACGTGCCCACGACACCGCCCCCGATAATGACCACGCGGGCCGTTGTTGGAAAATCAGCCATTCTTTTGCTCCTCCTGCGGGCGCTCGCCCGGAATGTCGTAATAATCGCCCTTATCGGCGGTAAAGATGTGTCGGGTCAGGCGCAGCCCGGTCGGGCCATCAACGGCCCCCAGACTGACGCCGGTGTCGGGATCGGCGTCGGATTTCCAGAACAGGAACGCGCCGCATGTGGGGCAAAAACCGCGCTTGGCGTCGGCGCTGGATTGATACCAGCGGACATCGCCCTGCACCGTCAGATCGCCGTCAAGAACCTGCACGCTGGCCCAGTAATGCCCCGACAGCTTGCGGCATTGCCCGCAATGGCAGGCCGCCGGGTCACGGGCGGCTTTTGCCGCCTGGAACGTCACGCCATCACACAGGCAGGATCCTTTGAACATCACGCCCTCCCCGGTGTTGCGGCACTGCCCAAAAGCAGCCCGTAGACGATAAAGCAGCTGGCCAGCACGCGGCGCAGCCAGACGTTGAAGACAGCACCCAAGGCAGCGCGGCCAAGCCCCGCACCAAGACCGGTGTAGGTCAGGTAACTGCAGGCCGTCAGGGTCAGCGCGGTGGGCACGATCACCCACATCTGCGCGGCGATAGGCGCATCGGGCTGCACAAACTGGCTGAACGCGGCAAGGTAGCCTGCGACGGATTTGGGGTTGATCGTGGCCACTATGAAGGCGCGCCAGAACACTGAACCACCCGTCGTTGCGGGCTTTGGCGGCAGATGCGCCGTCATCCAGCCGCGCAACCCCAGCCAGATCAGCCAGCCAGCACCCGCCAGCTTGACCCACCAGAACAAGGTGGGTGAGGCGACCAGCAGCGCCGTTACTCCGGCCGCCGACAGGGCCAGAAACAGGCTCGCCTGACACAGGATCGCGGCCACGCCCGGCAGGCTGCGGCGAAAGCCCAGCGTCATGCCATTGGTGATGCAATTGACCGCGTTTGGCCCCGGCGTGGTGACAAAGACCAGCCAGAAGGTCGCGAATATGATCCATCCCTCAAACGTCATCAATACACCGGCGGAGCAATGACCCAGATCACCACGCAAGGGGCGTCATGGGGGTTGGCCCAGCGATAGGCCGTGCCTTTGATGCGGAAACTGTCGCCCGCACCCACATCGAATTTTGTGCCGTCAATCCAGACATCCATCCGGCCCGAGATGACATAGCCCAGCTCTTGCGTGGCCCGCGTCACCGCCTGCGTCATGACCGCACCGGGGGCAAAGGTAGAATGCACGACCTCAAAGTCATCCGTCAGATCAGGAGACAGCAGTTCCTCGACCAGTCCCGCCGCGCGATTGCCAATGGGCCGCCGCGCATCGCGCCGCACGATATGACCCTCTTCACCGGGTGCGGCAGCAACGCGAAAGAGGCTTGAGATGGAAACATCCAGCACCTTGGCGAGGCTGCGCAGATCGTCCACATCGGGCTGCGAAATGTCGCGTTCTACCTGGCTGAGCCAGCCAACTGAGCGCCCCAGTGCCTCGGCCAGATCATGCAGCGTCAGCCCACGCGCCTTGCGCAATGCCCGCAGGTCCGCGCCAAGCGTCCGGGCATCTTTTGGCAGATCGTGCAGCATTGCGACTCACATGAAAAAATCCGTTCGAATTTCATACTGCCGCAGTTTCGTGAAATTCCAAAGCAAAATTTCATGGATGGAATGTGAAAAATCAGCGGGCAAAGACCTCGGCCAAAATCGCCGTCAGGGCGGCGGCGTCATCGGCGTCAAATGCAGCCGGTTGATCGCTGTCGATATCAAAGACGCCCAGCAGATCACCCGCCATGTTCCACACCGGCAAAACAAGTTCTGACCGGGTCGAAGAGGCGCAGGCGATATGGCCGTCAAAAGCCTCCACGTCGTCCACCAATTGCACCGCGCCTGTGCGTGCTGCCGCGCCGCAAACACCCCGCGCAAACGGGATCACGAGGCATCCGTGGCCGCCCTGATAGGGCCCGATCTTGAGCAATTCAGGCGCTACGACACGGTAGAACCCCGTCCAGTCAAATCGATCATCGCGGTGGTGCACCTCGCAGGCGACGGTCGCCATGAGTGCAACTACATCATCCTCGCCCGCTGTCAGCGCCGCCAACACCTTGCGCAGGTCATCATAATCAATCCGCAACTAATCCTCCTCGCGCCCAGACTTTCACAGAAAGTCTGATGTCAAATTCTGTGCCAGAATTTGCCCCGCTACGTCCGTTCAATAGCGATGGCCGTGCCTTCGCCGCCGCCAATACAAATCGCTGCGACACCGCGCTGCAACCCACGGGTCTCAAGCGCATTCAACAGCGTCACGATGATCCGCGCACCGGACGCCCCGATCGGATGGCCCAGCGCACAGGCCCCGCCGTTCACGTTGATCTTGTCTCGGGCCACGCCCATCTCTGCCATGAAGGCCATGGGCACCACGGCAAAGGCCTCGTTGACCTCCCACAGGTCCACGTCATCCACCGCCCAGCCGATCCGCTTCAGCAGTTTTTGCGCTGCAGGGACCGGCGCTGTGGTGAACCAGCCCGGCGCTTGCGCGTGGCTGGCGTGGCCCAAAATGCGGGCGCGGCCCTTGCCCGTTCCAAGCACCAGTGCCGCCGCCCCGTCTGAGATGCTTGACGCATTGGCCGCCGTCACCGAACCGTCCTTGCGAAACGCGGGTTTGAGCATCGGGATCTTTTCCGGCCGTGCCTTGCCGGGTTGTTCGTCGTGGGTAATCACCTCTTCCCCGTGGCGCGCATGCACCGTTACCGGCGCGATTTCCGCATCAAACGCCCCGGACCGTTCCGCCGCCAAGGCGTTGTCGAGCGAGCCAATCGCATATTGATCCTGCGCCTCGCGGGTGAATTGGAACTTTTCCGCGCAATCTTCGGCGAATGTGCCCATCAGGCGCCCCTTGTCATAGGCGTCCTCCAACCCGTCCAGAAACATCGAATCCACCACTTCCTGATGGCCGATCCGCGCCCCGCCGCGCATTTTCGGCATCAGATAAGGGGCCTGCGTCATGCTCTCCATGCCGCCCGCGATCATTACATCCGCACTGCCCAGCGCGATCTGGTCAAAGGCCATCATCGCGGCCTTCATCCCCGACCCGCACATCTTGTTAAGCGTCGTTGCCGGCACGTCCTCGCCCAGCCCGGCGGCAAAGCCCGCCTGCCGCGCGGGTGCCTGCCCCTGCCCCGCTGGCAGCACGCAGCCCATCAGCACCTCGTCCACCGTGGCGACCCCGGCCTGCACCATCGCGGCCTTGATCGCGGCCCCGCCCAACGTGGGCGCATCGACCCCGGCAAAGACGCCCTGAAACCCGCCCATCGGCGTCCGGGCCGCCCCTTTGATCACAACGTCGCGCATGGTTCTGCCCCCTCTGGTTGCTGCCCAAAAGCTACGCCGCCGAACCACCCTTGGAAAGCCCACAAAGTGCCGCAATCGGGTCATGCCGCCGCCACAGCGCCACGCGAAACAGAACCCGTAGCTGCATAGGCTCATCCGGCGTCGCTCAGTCATAGCCCCCACCCAGTTGGGCGGCGCCGGAACTTCCCCTCCATTGCATCCCCTGCCGTTTGGCCTAGTTTGCGCAAGCAAGATCAGGGGGATATCCATGCGCGACTTTCACAAACCCGGCCGTTCTGCTGTTTATGCCACCAATGGCATGTGCGCGACCTCGCACCCTTTGGCCGCGAAGGTCGCCGTGCAGATGTTGGAATCGGGCGGCAACGCCATGGACGCCGCCATCGCGGGCGCTGTGCTGCTGGGACTGTGCGAGCCACAGATGACCGGCATCGGCGGCGATTGCTTTGTGCTGTTCACCCCGCCCGGCGGTGATGAGGTTCACGCGATGAACGGCTCTGGCCGCGCGCCTGCGGGGTTTTCGCCCGATGTGCTGCGCGCCAACGGCCATGCCACCATGCCGCTTTATGATCCTGCCGCAATCACGGTGCCGGGGGCCGTTGATGCCTTTTGCCAGCTGTCCGCGGATTGGGGAAAGCTCGGCCTCAAGACCCTGCTCGCCCCCACGATCCACTACGCCGAGGCGGGCGTGCCTGTCGCGCCCCGCGTGGCTGCGGATTGGGCGCAGGATGTCGCCAAGCTGCAGGGCCGCGCCAAGGAGGATTTCCTGCTGAACGGGGCCATTCCCCGCCCCGGCCAGATGTTCCGCGCCCCGCGTCAGGCCAAGGCCCTGCGCGAGATTGCCTCCGAAGGCCGCGCCGGTTTCTACGAAGGCCCCGTGGCCGAGGATATGGTCAATACCCTGCAATCGCTGGGCGGGACCCATACGCTGGACGATTTCGCGACCCAAAGGGCGGACTATGTCGCCCCGATCACCGGCGGCTATGCCGGGCTGGAACTGCTGGAACATCCGCCCAACGGTCAGGGCGCCGCGGCGATCCTGCTGCTGAACATCCTCAAACATTTCGACATCGCGGCCATGGACCCCTTTGGCAGCAAACGCGCGCACATTGAGGCGGAAGCGACGAAGCTCGCCTATGACGCCCGCAACCGCTTTCTGGCCGATCCCGACCATATGACCCGGCTGGATCACTTGTTGTCAGAACAAACCGCCGCCGATCTGGCCGCTCTGATCGACCCGCGCCGCGCGCTGCCCGTGGGCGAACCACTGGCGGAGGCCGTGCACAAGGACACCATCTATATCACCGTGGTGGACCGCGACCGCATGGCTGTCTCGCTGATCTATTCGATCTTCCATGGCTTCGGCTCTGGCATCGCGTCAGAGGATTACGGCGTGCTCTTCCATAACCGCGGCGCGGGGTTCAACCTGACCCCCGGCCACCCGAATGAGGCCGGGCCGGGCAAGCGCCCGATGCACACGATCATCCCTGCAATGCTACGGCGCGGTGGCAAGCTGCATATGCCCTTTGGCGTCATGGGCGGGCAGTATCAATCCACCGGCCACGCGCGGTTCGTCAGCAATATCACCGATTTCGGCATGGACCCGCAGGCCGCCATCGACGCCCCCCGCTGCTTTGTCGAGAACGGAGAGTTGCGGGTCGAGAATGGCTATTCCGATGCGGTCAAACAGGATCTGGCAGAGCTGGGCCACACTATCGTCGCCCCGCCCACCGCCATTGGTGGCGCGCAAGCGATCCTAGTGGGCGAAGACGGCGTGCTGGTCGGCGGATCAGACCCGCGCAAAGACGGCTGCGCGCTGGGGTATTAGGTCGGGGCGTCGCGTCCCCCTACCAGTCCCGTGCGCCCAGCAACTTTTCACCCAGCTCCGTCAATACCGCCACTTCTGCGTTTTTCTTTTCCCAGTCTCTGGGATCGCCGGGAAAGGCGTCGCGCTGCGGGTGATCCTGTTCGCGCCACAGCCGGATACGTTCGTTGCGTTCCGCCAGATTTTCCGGCTCTGCGGGGTGCATTGAGATATATTGCGCCATGCGCGGCCGATTGTCCGAATGGTTGGGGCGCACGCCATGGGCCAGCAGGGAGTTAAAGATCAGCAGATCACCGGGGTCCATCTCGATATTCTCGCGCGTCAGACCGGTCATATCGGGATGCATCGGGTCGCGGTCCGCAGGCTGCGTCGCCTTCCAATCCTCGAAATGCTCAAACAGGTAAGGCACGCATTGAAAGCCCCCGGTTTGTGCATCCTGCGGCATCAGGCTCAGCACGCCCTGCACCCCGATGGGTAGCGGATCAAGCGATGTGTCCACGTCCCAATGCACAAAGCCATCGGGGTTGCCTTTGACCTTTTTGGGCGGATTAAGGTTCGCGCGGTCAATCGTGACCCAAAGGTCGGTCCGGTCCCAGATATCGACGAACACGTCATAGACCCGCTGCTCCATCCGGTTATCCCAAAGGGCTTGGTGGTTGTAGATTTCCAGCATCCCGGTGTTGTTGAGCTCTTTCATCTTGTGCTCACGCCGTTGCGGCGCATCCCAGGTATCGGGATTGTCCGGGTCCTTTTCGTCAAACGCCCAAAGCACCTTGGCCAGCCGTTCCACATTGGCCTGCGGCACCGCCTGCCGGATGATGATGTAGCCCTTGGTGGTCCAATGCGCCCAATCCGCCTCAGACATCACGCGCAGCGGTAATTGCTTTTGGATCAGATGCAGCGGTGTTGTCGCCTGCGCGGTGGGGTGGTGGTCTCTTACGTCGTCCGGTGACATCTTGCGCTCCTTCAACTGGGTCGGTTTGAGACAGGATATGCGCGCGCCATCCGTCAAAGTGGTCGATTTCGGGACAATAGTTGTATTATATTGGCGTCATGGTCGACATCGGCTCACATAACGGCTCAATCCGTGAGGTCGTGCCACGGCGCACGCATCTGTCATGGCAGCGGCTTGATCGGCGGCTTGAGAACGGCATTCCGTTTCTGTGGCACCACCATCCCGAGATGGAATTGACCCTGACGCTCAATTGCCGGGGCCAGCGGTTTGTCGGGGATGGCGTGTCGTCCTTCACTGATGGCGACCTTGCCCTGGTCGGGCCGAACATGCCGCATTCCTGGGTGTCGGACGAACGGCTGGACCCTGATCAACCCTTTGCCGCGATGGTACTGTGGTTCGACCGCGACTGGCTGGTCGACATGGGGCAAAGCGCGCCAGAGCTTGGCGCTTTGCTGACCCTTGCGGAACGGGCGCGGCGCGGGTTGGCCTTTTCCAAAGGCCATGCGCTGCGCGCGCGCCCGATGATCGCGCAGCTCTTTGCGCAGCCGCCGCAAGACGGCTTTACGATCCTGCTGGAATTGCTGCGGCAATTGGCCAGCGACGACGAAGCAACCCCGCTCGCCTCGCTCACGGCTGTGACCCGGGACAGCAACATGCGGATCGATCGCATCCTCAATTACCTGCACGCCAATTACACTGGTGATGTGCGTCTTGAAGACCTTGCCGCGGTCGCCGCACTCAGCCCCTCGGGCCTGCACCGCATGTTCCGCAAGCACATGGACAGCAACATTTCCGACTATCTGACCAACCTGCGCATCGGCGAGGCTTGCGCGCGGCTCACCGCCTCTGACACGCCGATTGGTATCATTTCACATGAGGTCGGATATGCCTCGCAGGCCAATTTCAACCGCCACTTTGTGCGGCTGCGCGGCATGACGCCAAGGGCCTACCGCAAGGCCCACCGGCGCGGCATCAGCTGACCTCTTCCAGCCATGTCGCGCGGTAATGCAGCGTGATGCGCCGGTCCGTAACCGGATCATACAATTCCGCCTTGAAATCCGCCGCCGGTCGCACGCCACCAATGGCCGGAAGCGTCCCGCAGAGCATTGCCGATTGATCGAAACTCTCGATCTCTGGGCTAAGTGTTGTAAGTGGCAGGATCTGATCCAGATGCCCCTTTTGATAAAGCACCCAATCCGCACCCTCTTTGATCCACGACCGCAGTGCGATCTGATCAACATGGTCCCGCAGCGCGTCAAAATCCCACACATCCGTGGCACAGACCTTTGCGCAGGCCTGCTTTGACGCGGCGACCGACGTGGCCTCCAGCTTGCGGTCCGTGTGATCAGAGGCCAGGCCAAGCCACAGCTTGCCGCCGTGATTGATCAGAAGTGGCTCTGCCTCGCCCGAAGAATTTGGCCCCAGAACTTCGATGGTTTCCGCCTGCGTCAGCAATGCGTGCGAGACGCGGTAGAACAGCGGGGTCGTTGAGGGCGGGGCGACCCCAAGTGCCGCAAGCTCATCGATATGATGCTGCACGGCAGCCTGATCGCGGCCTGTCCAACCTGCGACAACAAGGTGCCCGACCTGTGGCTCAATCTGCTCTGCCCCGGTGGAAAACTTCATCCCAATCCCTCCTGCCGCACCGCTCATTTCGCGACCTTCCCATAGCCACCGCCGCCGGGTGTCTTCATCACAAACACGTCGCCCGCGGCCACTTGCGTCTCATCATTGCCTTGCAAGGCCTCAACCCGCCTATCAGCGCGCTCCACGCTGTTTTCGCCCAGCGCCGCCGCACTACCGCCCGCAGCCCCATGTGGCGGGACCTTGCGATGTGACGACAGCACCGTGACCGTCATCGGCTCAAGAAAGCGCAAGCGTCGGACGATGCCGTTCCCGCCTGTGAACGCGCCTTCCCCGCCAGAGCCTTGGCGGATCGAAAATTCATCCACCCGCACCGGGAACCGGGTTTCCAGAACCTCGGGGTCGGTCATGCGGGTGTTGGTCATATGGCTGTGCACCGCACTTGTGCCATCAAACCCGTCGCCCGCACCGGTGCCGCCACAGATGGTTTCGTAGTTTTGATGCACGTCGTTGCCGTAGACAAAGTTGTTCATCGTACCTTGGCTGCCTGCGATCACGCCCAGCGCGCCATAAAGCGTATCGGCAATGGCCTGGCTGACCTCGGTATTGCCCGAGATCACGGCCGCAGGGGCCTCGGGGTTGATCATACTGCCCTCGGGCACGATCAGGTTCAGCGGCTTCAGGCACCCTTCGTTCATCGGAATATCGCTGCCCACGAGGGTGCGGAAGACATACAAAACCACCGCGCGGCAAATCGCCATGGGCGCGTTATAGTTGAACTCTGACTGGCCAGAGGTGCCGGTGAAATCGATGGTCGCCTGTCGCGCCGCTTTATCAACCGTGATCGCCACCTTGATCTGATCGCCACTGTCGAGCGGATAGGTGAAATCGCAATCCCGCAGCACATCCAGCACGCGGCGCACGCTTTCTTCGGCGTTGTCCTGCACGTGGGTCATATAGGCATGCACGGTGTCCAGACCAAACTGCCGGGTGATCTTGGTCAGCTCAGCCGCACCGGTGGCATTGGCGGCAATCTGTGCCGACAGATCGGCCATATTCTGATCGATATTACGGCAGGGGTAGGGGCCGGAACCCAGCAATTCCCGCGTTTGCGCATCCCGCAACTGGCCTTGCTGCACCAGCAGGAAGTTGTCGATCAGCACGCCTTCTTCGCCGATCACGCGGCTGTCGGGCGGTGCAGACCCAGGGGTTTTGCCGCCGATATCGGCGTGGTGGCCCCGGCTTGCGACCGTGTAGATGATCCGTTCGCCCACATCATCAAAGACAGGCGTGATCACCGTCACGTCGGGCAAATGGGTGCCGCCATTAAACGGGTTGTTCATCATGAACACATCGCCGGGGCGGATCTTGCCCGCGTTCTGGCGCAGGATCACCCGCACGCTTTCGGACATGCTGCCAAGGTGCACCGGAACATGCGGCGCATTGGCCACCAGATCGCCCGCTTCATCAAAGATCGCGCAGGAAAAATCGTAGCGTTCCTTGATGTTGACCGAATAGGCCGTATTGGCCAGCGTCGCCCCCATCTGATCGGCAATCGACATGAAGAGGTTGTTGAAGACCTCAAGCATCACCGGATCAACCGATGTGCCAATCGCCTCTTGCCGCGCGACGGCTGTGGTGCGGCGCAGGATCAGGTTGCCGCCGCTGACACATTCGGCCTGCCAGCCGTGTTCGACAATATTGGTGCCGGTGGGTTCCGTGATGATGGCGGGGCCCTCAACGACTTCGCCCATACACATCGTCGTCCGGTCAATCACCGGCACATCGCGCAGCGTGCCGCTGGACCACATTTTGGTGCTTTGTGCGGCACCCGAGGCCTGCCCCGCATCGGGCAATGTTACGGTCTCACCCGTCGCGCCAATGGCCTCTGCGGTCAAGACATCGATCAGAAGTGCTGCGTTTTCGGGGACAAAGCCAAAGCGTTGCAGGTGTGCGGTTTCAAAGGCTTTGGTCATCTCTGCCTGCGACCCAAACGGCACCTCAAGCGTTTGCTGCGCACCATCGGGCCGGATATGCGCCATCGTGACAGTCGTGATCTGCGCGGCCGGAATGCCCTGACCGGTTACCTCCGACTCGGCGTCCGCGATCAGGCGCGCCAGCACCGCCTCCGCCTCTGCGACCTGATCAATCGCCATGCCAAACTGGTGCTCCCGCATCGCCCGCACGTCGGCGAGCCCCATGCCAAAGGCCGACAAGACACCGGCAAAGGGGTGGATAAAGACACTTTCCATCCCCAGCGCATCGGCCACCAGACAGGCGTGCTGCCCGCCCGCGCCACCAAAGCAATTCATCGTGTATTTGGTCACGTCATAGCCGCGCTGCACGCTGATCTTCTTGATCGCATTTGCCATGTTCTCAACAGCGATCCGCAGGAACCCTTCGGCCATTTCTTCGACCGACATGTCGCTGCCGATCTCTTGCGCCAGGACTGCGAATTTCTCTCGTACGACGTCGGCATCCAGGGGCTGGTCCGCATTGGGGCCAAAGACCGGCGGGAACAGATCGGGCTGCAGCTTGCCCAGCAGCACGTTGCAATCGGTCACCGTCAGCGGGCCACCGCGCCGGTAGGCGGCAGGGCCAGGATTGGCACCGGCACTTTCCGGCCCCACCTGCATCCGCCCATCGCGGTAGGACAGGATCGACCCGCCGCCCGCCGCGACCGTGTGGATCGACATCATCGGCGCGCGCATCCGCACGCCCGCGACTTCGGTCTCAAAGCTCCGCTCAAACTCGCCCGCGTAGTGGCAGACATCCGTGGAGGTGCCGCCCATGTCGAACCCGATCAGCTTGTCATAGCCCAGCTCAGCCGCCGTGCGGACCATGCCGACGACCCCGCCTGCGGGGCCAGACAAAATCGCATCGCGCCCTTCAAACAGTGACGCATCCGTCAGCCCGCCGTTTGAGCGCATGAACATCAACCGCTCGCAGCCGCCCTTTGCGGTGCCCAAGGCATCGGCCACCTGTTTGACGTAGCGCCGCAGGATCGGCGACAGATAGGCGTCGACCACCGCCGTATCGCCGCGCGACACGATCTTAATCAGCGGGCTGGCCTCGTGGCTCAGCGACACTTGGGTAAATCCCGTCTCCGCGGCCATCTGCCCCAAAGTCTGCTCATGCGCCGGAAACCGGTAGCTGTGCATCAGCGCAATCGCGACGGACCGATAGCCCGCATCATAGGCGCGCGACAACGCATCGCGGGCAGAGGCCGTATCAAGCGCGGCAATGACCTCACCATCCGCGCCGATCCGTTCCTCAATCTCAACAGCATCTTCATAAAGCAGTTCAGGCAGCTCAATATTGAGGTCAAACAGGCGTGGACGGTTCTGATAGCCAATGCGCAGCAGGTCGCGCATCCCCTTGGTGATCAGCAGCAGGGTCCGCTCACCCTTGCGTTCCAACAGGGCATTGGTGGCGACAGTCGTGCCCATCTTCACCGCGCCAATCTGGCCGTTTGGTATGGCGTCATCCGCACCAAGACCCAGCAATTCACGAATGCCGTGGACGGCGGCATCGGGGTAAACCTCGGGGTTTTCGGACAGCAGCTTATGCGTCCGCAACGCGCCCTCGGGTGTCTTGGCCACGATGTCTGTAAACGTGCCGCCACGGTCTACCCAGAATTGCCACATCAGTCAGGTCTCCTTTGTTTGCGGGCGTCCTATGCCCGCAGTCTTTTGGGTCTAGAGGGAAGTTCTCTTACTGCAAAGCGTTTGGCAGAAAGAGAGCGATGCTTGGAAAAGCGATCAGCAAGAACGCCATCGCCAACATGGTCAGGCAATAGGGCAGCGCGCCCAGCATCACCTCATTCAGGCTGCCGGATTTGCGCGCGCCCTGCACGACGTAAAGGTTCAATCCAACGGGCGGCGTGATCAGCGCCATTTCGATCAAAACAATCATCAGGATGCCGAACCAGACCACGTCATAGCCTTGTGCCACGACCAGCGGGACAATGATCGGGATGGTGACCACCATCAGCGACAGCGTTTCGATAAAGAACCCCAACACGATATACAACACGACCACCACAAGGATCGTCTTGAGCGGGGTCAGCCCAAGGCCCGTCATAAACTCCGTCAGCTCGCGCCCCAACCCGGCAGAGGCCAGCGTGAAGTTCAGGAACGACGCGCCGATGACGATGAGCATGATCATCGATGTGATCTTGACGGTGCCGGTCAGGCTTTGCGTCAGCATCGACCACGACACCCCGCCAAAGACCAGCGCGATGACAAACGACCCGGCGACGCCCACCGCAGCCGCCTCAGTCGGGGTGGCCCAGCCTGCGTAGATCGAGCCAACGATCATGCCAAAAAGGATCAGGATCGGCACCAGATCAATCAGCGCCCGCAACATCTGCGCCAAGGGGAACGTGCGCCGGGTGCCGCCCAGATCGGGCCGGATCAGGCAAATGATCACCGTGATCGCCATGAACCCCAGCGCAAGCGCAAGCCCCGGCAAGAGGCCTGCCAAAAACAGCTGAGGGATCGAGGATTGCGTGAGGAACCCATAGACGATCAGGTTGATCGACGGCGGGATCATGATGCCAAGGGTGCCGCCCGCCGCAATCGCCCCGGAAAAAAGCTTGGGGTCATAGCCAAGCTTTTCCGCCTGCGGCATGGCCACCGTGGCCACGGTCGCGGCGGTCGCGACCGATGACCCTGAGGTGGCCGAAAACATCGTGGCCGTGGCGACGTTGGCATGCACCAAGCCACCGGGCAGCCATGACACCCAGCGATCCAGCGCCGCATAGGTGCGGGTCGCCACGCCGCTGCGCACAAGGATTTCGCCCAGAAGCACAAAGAACGGAATGGCGATCAGCGTGGCCGAATTGGACGACGACCACACCATATTCCCAAGGCCCCGCGTCAGCGGAAAGCTTGAGAAAAACGTATCAATCCCAAAGCCTAGGAGGAACAGCACGATGCCCACCGGGATCGACAGCGCAAGCAGGCCCAGCAGCCCGACCGAGACATAGCCGATCATTGCAATGTCTCCTGTTCTGCAAAGGCCCCGATAAAGCTCTCGGTTTCGGCATGGCGTCGTTTGAGCAACAGGCTCAGCGCGGCCAGTGTCGTCAGCGTGGTCATCACCGCAAACCACACCCAGCCTGCGAACCACGGCAGCTGCACCCAGACAAGCGGCGTTTCCAGCGGCGTATTGGCCCGCGATCCGTTGACGATGGACCGTTCCAACACGGGCCAGGCCTTGATTGCGATGGTGATGATCACACCCGACATGACGATCATGGAAAAGACGTCAAAGAGGGCGCGTTTGAAGCTGTCGGCGCGGCTGCGCAACAGATCAATGCGGACATGCCCCAGTTCCAGCAGGGTATAGGACATGCCCCAAGAGGTCGCGAGCGCCATAGCGTAGCCCGCGATCTCTTCGGTGCCACCAAAGGACGTACCGATCTGGCGCATAATGATGTCTGCCAGCACAAATCCTGCGCACAGCAACAAGCCAAAGCCAACAACAAGGGCGACGCCTTTGTTGATGACCCGCAAGCCATGTATCATCTTCAGTTCCATCTGCGATACGCCCCTGATCTTCGTTTAGTTGATGGTGACGCCGACAACTTCGCCGACGCTGGCATTCCACCGCGCGGCCCAGTCACCGCCCGCACGTTCCGCCCATTCCGGCAGCACTTCGCTGGTCAGAATATCGCGCGCCCGGTCAAAGTCTGCGTCCGTCACATCCACAAGCGTCATCGACCGCGCCTCGCCCGATGGGCAGTCGCCATTGCCGGTCAGGCAGGCGATATCATTGACAAGCGCGTCCTGCGCGCTGGCCCATGCGGGGTCTTCAAAACCGCTGACAACTTCAGCCGAGATCAGCGTCTGCGTGTCGGCGTCAAGGCTGTTCCACTTGTCCATGTTGACCGCAGTCACCACCGAATCCCAGCCGCCCAGCGGGATCGGCAGCAGATGTGTCGACACTTCCCACCAGCCCGCGCTGTAGCCTGACCCGGCACCGGTGACGGCACAATCAACAGTCCCGGTTTGCAAGGCACCCGGCACCTCGCCAAAGCCCACGCTGACGCTTTCCGCGCCCAAGGCTTCCAGCAGTTTTGCGGTCATCCGGCCAGAGGCGCGGATTTTCAGACCTTCCAGATCGGCGAGGCCCGCAATTTCGGCGTTACAGAACACGACCTGCGGCGGATAAGGCGCGATGGCGAGCACATGCGAATTGAACCGGTCGCGGTAAATGTCCGCCACCATGGGCCGTGCGGCATCAACCATCGCGCGGGCCTCATCCGCGGTCAGCGCGATCAATGGCACGTCCAGCCCTTCCAGCTCTGGCGCGTCAGCCACGGCATAGTCGGCCACGGTCATGGCGACGTCATAGACGCCCTGCCCCAGCAGCGGATAAATATCGCCAAGGCCAAGGCTCATGGCGTTATGGGTCGTCAGCTCCACATTGATCGTGCCGCCCGAGGCTTCTGGCAATGTCTTGCTCCAGAACGGGGCTTCGTATTGGTTGTGTAGCGGCAGGCTCGACCAGCTACCGACAACAGACAGGTCCTCGGCCACAGCCGGTGTCGCCAGCGCGGTCGTGGTGATGAGCAGTGCAATTTTCTTCTTCATGTCTCAGTTCTCCTTGTTGATGTTTTGCTTTGAAAGAATGGTGGTTTCCGCGTCTTCCGCGACGTCGGAGATCAGCATGTGCCCCGGCGAATGCGTAATGCAGAGCGGCAGTTTCGCGTCCAACAGGACGTTCTGCGGCGTGACACCGCAGGCCCAATAGACCGGCACTTCGCCTGCCCGCACCTCAACCGCATCGCCCCAATCGGGCGTGGACAGATCCGCAATGCCGATCTGCGCAGGGTCGCCCACGGCAATCGGTGATCCATGGGCCTGCGGATAGGCGCTGCTGATCGTCTTCGCCTCCGCCACCTGCCCTTCGGGGATCGGTCGCATCGTGACGACCATCTGCCCCGAAAACCGGCCCGCAGGGGTCAGGTCAATCGTCGTGCGATACATCGGCACATTGCGACCCGTTTCGATATGACGGACCGGAATATCATTGCGCAAAAGCGCGTTTTCAAAGGTGAACGAACAGCCTAGCGCAACGGTCACCAGATCATCCGCCCAGACGTCCGAAATATCCGTGACCTCATCCGTCAGAACGCCATCGCGAAAGATGCGGTATTTTGAAACGTCGCTGCGAATGTCGATGTCATGGCCCAGCGTCGGCAGATGCGCATCCCCCGTATCGCTGACCCCGACAATCGGGCAGGGCTTTGGATTGCGCTGACAGAACCGCAGAAAATCGAGCGCATAGGCCTGCGGCAAAATGGCGAGGTTACATTGCAGCTTTCCGGCAGCCAGACCTGCCGTATGCCCGTCATATGACCCACGCCGGATCGCCGCGCGCACCTGCGATGCAGAGGCGGGTTTGAGGTCCGAATGGGTCAAGGGTTGTGAAGTCATAAGCCGCACCAGGTGATCTGCGCAAAGCATCACATGGAAACGCCTATCTACTCAAATTATCATTATGGATCATAGGTGATAGATAATTTGGAACTATTTGGGATGTGCTGCATCCCACTCCAGCGCGATGGATCGCGCGATTTCTGCACTGTTTTCAACAAGAAAGCTGCGTGGCTCTGACAGGTAAGACGCCGTAAACTCCAGCGGCTGCGACTGAAAGCCGGGGTCGAACTCGACGATCTGACCAGAGGCCAGAAACTCATCCGCCAACGCTTTGGGATAGGGGCCTACGGCGATTCCCGCCGCAATCATCTTGAGGCTCGCGGACAAAGAGGCAGAGGCAAACACCCGCGCCTTGGGCCCCACGACCCGCGACAGTGCGGACAGCAATTCCCGGTAGGGCCGGGTTTTGCTGGAATAGGAAATCACCGGAATTTGCGTCATATCCGTGGTCGGATTGTCCGCCCCGCGATACCAATGCAGCGCAAAGGGCGGCAGCGCCACGTTTTCCACCGTAAACTCGGACACCGGCCCCATCAGGAACACCAGATCAAGCCTGCGCTCCAAAAGGGCGGCCCGCAAGTTCAGCGAAATGTCAACCGTCAGGTCCACGTTCACGCGCGGATAGGCCTTGCTGAACGCCTTGAGGAATTCGGGCAGCCACGCCTGCGCAATCGTCTCTGCCGCGCCGATGCGAAACAGCCCTTCGGTCTCTGCGGGGTTGGCCACCCGCTGCTTGATCTCTTCCTCCACGAACAGCATCTGCTCGGCATAAGACAGCAGCAGCGTCCCCTGCTTGGTCAGGACAAGATCGCCGCTGCCCCGCTCAAACAGCGTCACGCGCAGCTCTTGCTCAAGGTTGGCAATCCGCGTGGACACCGCCGGTTGCGACAAATGCAAACGCTCCGCCGCTTTGCGAAAGCCGCCCAGACGCGCGACCCACAGAAAGGTTCGGATTTGTTCAAAGGTCATAGGGCATTCACATTATTTATCGCAAAGACACCATCTGCATAAAGGTCACCCCGCCCAGAGTATACCCTGCCCGCCGCTACGGCGTCGCCGCCATCGGCAAGATCAGACCCCATTCGGTTTCCTTGGCCGGACCCATCGGCTGAAACCCAAGCTTTGTATAAACGGCAATCGCACGCGCGTTGTCAGGGTGCGGATCGGTCGCGATCATCGGCGCACCATCGGCAAACAGCGCCTGCATCCGCGCCCCGATAAAGGCCGTCCCATGCCCCACACCGATCATCTCAGCCTCACCGATGAACTGATCGATCCCCCGCGTGCCCTTGGGAAGCTCTGCAAAATGATGCGTATCCCAGCCATGCACAGTGTAATCCTGTAGAAAGGCAAAGGGCCGACCGGCGTGTGAGACGATCCAGCGGGCGACCTTGGGCTCGGCCAGATCGTCCGCGTCATAAGGGTCATCCGCGTCCCACCACGCGCTTACATGCGGGGTCGCCTGCCACGCCGCCAGCATCGGCAGGTCTTCCGCCGTCGCGCGCCGAAATTGGTAGCTGTCCTGCGTCATGCCGCCAGCATAGCAGAAGGCCGGCGAAACGCCCGCCCCCTACCTGTTGTGTTAGGCGGCATCGCCAAAGCCGCCATGGACCTTCAGCTCTTGAAAGTCCTCAAGCCCAAAAATCCCACCTTCGCGACCAATCCCCGACTGCTTGTAACCCCCAAAGGGAGAGCCGTAGTTTGTGCCCGCGCCATTGATCGTCACGGTCCCCGCGCGCAGTCGTCGGGTCACCCGACGCGCCCGGTCCGCACTGCCGGTCTGTAGGTACGCGGCAAGGCCGTAGTCGGTGTCATTGGCAAGGGTGATCGCCTCTTCCTCAGTGTCGAAGGGGATAATTACCAGCACCGGGCCAAAGATTTCCTGCCGCGCGATCTGCATGTTGTTGTGCACATCGGCAAAGATCGTTGGCCGCGCATACCAGCCCTGTTCAAGCCCCGCCGGTTTGCCCAGCCCTCCGGCCAATAGCGTCGCGCCTTCGTCGATCCCGATCTGGATCAGAGCCTGCACCCGGTCATATTGCAACTTATCAAACAGCGGCCCGATATGCGGCCCCTCTTGCGTGGGGTCCCCGACCTGCTGCGCCTCTGCCGCCTGCTGTGCAAGCCCAAGCACCGCGTCATAACAACTCCGCTCTACCAGCATCCGGGTCGGCGCATTGCAGGACTGCCCAGTGTTGGAAAAACACTCGAACACCGACGCAGGAACGCAAGTCTCCAGATCGCAGTCGGCAAAGACGATGTTGGGGGATTTGCCGCCCAGCTCCAGCGCCACCTTTTTGATCGTATCGGCCCCGGCCTTCATCACCAGCTTGCCCGCGCGGGTTGATCCGGTGAAAGACACCATATCGACGTCCGGATGTGCCGACATCGCAGAACCGACGCCCGGCCCGTCGCCATAGACAAGGTTGAACACGCCCGGCGGGCAGCCTGCCTCATCCAGAAACTCTGCAAACAATTGCGCGGAGAGCGGCGTGTATTCCGACGGCTTGAGGATCGCACAGCACCCCGTCGCAAGCGCGGGCAGCACCTTTTGCGCGATCTGGTTGATCGGCCAGTTCCACGGCGTGATCAGCCCCACAACCCCAATCGGCTCGCGCAGCAATGTGTCCCCATTGGCGAGCGTTTCTTCCTCTGGCTGGTCCGCCAGAACTTTCATGAAGTCCTCGACATAGCTCAGCCCGCAAGCCGCCTGCTGTTCGCGGGCAAAGGTGATCGGCGCGCCCATCTCTTTGCTGATGGCCTCCGCCAATTCCTCGAACCGGCGCTCCATCACCTGCCCGAACCGTTCCAGCAGCGCCAGCCGTTCGGCTTTGGTTGACAGGCCAAAGGTCTCAAACGCGGCCTTTGCGGCAGCAACGGCGGCGTCCACATCTGCGGGTCCGCCCAAAGCGACCTCTCCGATCACGCTGTCGGTGGCCGGGTTGCGGATGGCAAAGGGGGTGGATTCTATGGGGGCGACCCACTGGCCGTTGATGTAGAATTTATCAAGATGTTTCATGTATTTATCTTTCACGCGCTCAGGCCACTTTTGGGCAATTGTTAAGGTGTTGATCTTCCAGGATCAGATCGGCGGCCCGACTGGCCAGCATCAAGGTTGGGGCATTGATATTGCCCGAGGTGATATTGGGAAAGGCCGAGGCATCGACCACCCGCAGCCCCGCAATCCCATGGACCCGCAACCGCGCATCCAGCACCGACTGCGAGGCGTCGCGCCCCATGCGGCAGGTGCAACTGGGATGAAAAACCGAGCTGGCATTGTCGCGAAAATGCGCCAGCAGCCCAGCGTCATCCAATGCGGCAAAGGCCTGCGCTGATCCGGGCGTGGTCACGTCCTGCAGTGTCTTGGCCTGCGCCAACCGCTGAATGGCACGTCCGGCCAGTATGGCGGTCTCGCAATCGGCCTCTGTCGACAACGAATTGGGCTGGATATGCGGTGCCGCCGCCGGATCAGCCGAGGCAATGGTCACCGTACCACGGCTGGTTGGGCGGTTGGGTTGGGCACACAAAAGGTACCCCGCCGCGCGATCCACCTCTGTCCCGCCCGCAGGTTTCGCCCGGTAGGACGCCGGGTTGCAATAGACCTGCAAATCAGGATGCGGCTGTTCCGGACCGGACCTGACAAAGCCGCTGCAATGATTGACCGGCACCGCCAAAGGCCCCTTGCGCGTCAGCACATAACGCAGGCCTGCCATCATCTGACCCGTCCGGCGACCAAGGATGTTATTCAGCGTCGGCTGGCGCGATCGGTAGAACGTGGTCAGCGCCAGATGGTCCTGCAAACCACGCCCGACCGCAGGCAGATGCGCCTGCGTGGTGATCCCGTGCTGCGCCAGCAGGTCATGATCCCCGATGCCAGAGAGTTGCAAAATCTTCGGCGAATTGATCGCCCCCGTGCTCAGGATCACCTCTTGTGCGGCCTGCGCGGTCCGCACCTTCCCGCGCCAACGATAGGTCACGCCGGTCGCACGTTTTCCCGCAATGATGATGGTTTCGACCAAGGCATGGGTCACCACACGCAGGTTGGGCCGCCCCATCGCGGGCCGCAGAAATGCATCCGCGCTGGACCACCGGCGGCCCGCCTTCACGGTGCTGCGCATATAGGTCAGCCCTTCCGATGCCTCTGCGTTCATGTCCCCCGACACCGGCCAGCCGACTTCGGCAGCCGCCGCGATAAAGTTTGTGGCAAAGGGATGCATCTGATCGCGCAGGTCGCTGACAACAACCGGCCCGTCCCCGTACCCCGTCGGGCACGATGTCTCTAACGCATCAAAAGAAGCCCGCGCATTGGCCCAGTTCCACCCCTGCGCGCCCGCCGCTTCCCAATCGTCAAAATCATGCGGCAGACCCCGCACATAGGCCATGGCGTTGATAGAGCTTGAGCCGCCCAACACCTTGCCGCGCGGCACATAACCGCGCCGCCCGTTCAGGCCGGGATCAGGCGCGCCCATATAGCACCAGTTCACGCGGCGGTCGGTAAAGGTAAAAGCATAGCCCAGCGGCACCTTGATCCAGAACCGATTGTCGGACCCTCCCGCCTCGATCAGCAGCACCCGGTGCGCGGGATTGGCGCTCAGCCGATTGGCCAGCACGCACCCCGCCGAGCCTGCGCCGACGATCACATAATCATACACCTCGTCCGTCACCTGCGGCCCTCGTTCAGGTTGGTCCCTTGGCCGAAAATGACGCCTCCTCACCCACATTTCAAACAATGGCTATGGACGCATAGGGGTCATTTTATTTAAGGGTAACCATGGCCCTTCCGCATCCCACATGGCTCCACACGTTTGAGGTCGCCGCCCGGCACAGCTCTTTTGCCGCCGCCGCGAAAGAGCTCAACCTGACAGCCGCGGCGGTCAGCCAGCAAATCCGGCTTTTGGAACAAACCCTTGGGGTGCAATTGTTCCAGCGCCTGCCGCGTGGTGTCGCCCTCACCGATATCGGCACCGCCTATGCGCAGCCCGTGCGCCGGTCTTTTTCCGATCTGGAGATGGCGACCAACGACCTTTTCGGCGCGAAGAAGCGCAAGGTGGTCAAGGTCCGCGCCTCGATCTCTGCCGCCGCCTTGGTCATCGCCCCGCGACTGGCTGAGTTTCAGGCCCAGCACCCCGATATTTCCGTTGAACTCTCGACATTCGTCTGGGCCGATGGCTTTGATATGGCCGAACATGACGTGGACATCCGCTGGGGCCACGGCGACTGGCGCGAACATTCGATCCAGCCCCTCGCCAGTGAAAGCGCGATTGTCGTCTGCCACCCGGATGCAGCGTCATCTGACATCCACCGTGTTGCCGCCAGCCGCATCTATCAGGTCACCGGTCGCGAAGGCGATTGGCGCGACTTGTCTGACCACTTTGGCTTGGGGCTGGACCTGACGGGCGAAACCATCACCGTCGATTCCTCTATGCTCGCGATCATGGCGCTCACGACCTCTCCCGGCACCACAATCGTGCTCGAAAGCTTTGCGGGACACCACCTGAAAACCGGGCAATTGGTGGCCCCCTTTCCCTACCGCCTGCCCGTGGCCCCGTCGCACTTCCTTGTCCATCAGGACGGCGCGCAAAACCGGACCGAGGTTGCAGCCTTCAGCGCTTGGGTCCACCAAATCTACAGCGACGACGCCTGACGCTTGGGGCAACAAAGGCTCGACGCCCCTGCCCGCCGTCGCTAGCCTTTCGCAAAGCCCTCACCAAACCGGGACCGCACTTCATGACACGCACAGCACCCTTGCCCCTTTCCGACGACGACCGCGCGGCAATGCTGAACGCGGCCAAGGCGGCAGTGGCCTATCGCGCGACCCTCGACACGGGCGATGTGCCGCCCAATCTGCGCCCGGCCGCACTGGCCAAGGGCTTTGACGCCACCCTGCCCGCACAGGGCAAACCCGCCGCCACGGTGATCGACGATCTGGTCAGCTTTGCCGGTCAGGGGCTGCACGGCCACGCATCACCAAGGTTCTTTGCCTATGTCTGCGGTGGGTCCATGCCGGTCGGTGCGGCGGCCGATTTCCTTGTGACCTCTTGGGGCCAGAATTCCGCGTCATCGTTCGAAAGCCCCTCTGTCGCGCTGATGGAACAAACGCTCTGCCAATGGTGCCTCGACCTGTTGGACCTGCCAAAAGACAGCGGCGTTGGCATCGTGTCGGGGGCCACCGTCGCCAACACCCAAGCCATTATCACAGGCCGCGACGCGCTGCTGGCTCGGCAAGGCTGGGACATCGCGGAAAACGGCCTCTTTGGCGCGCCCCCGATCCCGGTGATCATCGGCGAGGCCGCCCATTCCGCCCCTATGGCCGGGGTGCGCTACGCCGGGCTGGGCCTTGGCAATGCGACCCGCTTGGCCACCGATGACCAAGGCCGCGTCCTTGTCAGCGCCTTGAAGACCGCCCTTGCAGCCTGCGAAAACCCGCCGCTGGTAATCCTGCAAGCGGGGCAAATCAACACCGGGGCCTTTGACCCCTTTGCAGAGATCATTCCGCTGGTGCACGCCGCTGGCGGCTGGGTCCACGTCGATGGTGCCTTTGGCCTCTGGGCCCATGCAGTGCCCGCCCTGCGCGACCGGCTTGCTGGCGTGGCAGAGGCTGACAGCTGGGCCGTCGATCTGCACAAATGGCTGAACGCGCCCTATGACGCGGGGCTTTGCATCGTCCGCGACCGCGCCGCCCTTGTGTCCGCGATGAGCGCGCGGGGCGCTTACCTGCCCGAACTTGGCGAGACGTGGGAGCCGAGCGATTCCACGCTCGAACTCAGCCGCCGCGCGCGCGGCGTGCCGAGTTATGCGATCCTTCAACACCTTGGGGCCGAGGGCCTGCGCGCCATGATCACCCGCCATTGCGACATAGCCGCCGATGTGGCGCAGCGCTTGGCGGCGGAACCGGGCATCACCATCATGAATGACGTGGTGCTTAATCAGGTGGCGATTGCTTGTGACACCGACGAGATCACGACCAAAGTCCTCGCCCGCATCCAGGAACGCGGACGCGTCTACCCCAGCCACGGCGTCTGGCAGGACCGGCAGATCATCCGCGTGTCGATCATCAACCATGCCACCGATGCCGCAGATATCGACCTTTTGATCGCTGAAATTCTGGACGCCCACCGCGCGCTCAGGTGACCCGCGCGCGTGAGTGCAGCTAAAAATCCGACCCGTTTTGCGCCTCCCACTGGCGACGCAGTGCCGCGCCTTCGCCGGTGAACCGCGTGGCCAGCACATCCGACGACAGCACCCGATCCGCCCGAAAATGCCGAAAATCCTGCCGCAACTCGCACCATGCCGCGATCACCACGGCCTCTGCGTAGTAGATCAAGGCCACGGGCCAGATCGTCCGCTCTGTCGTGGTTTGTGAGACGTCCTGATAATGCAAGTGCAGCTTGACCTCCTCACGGATCGCATCGCGGATTTGCGACAGGTCCACGTTCTGCGGGGCCTTGCTCCCCCAGCTTGAGGAATAGAGCGTTTTGCTCAGCTCCGTCGCCTCTGACAGCTTGCGCACCGCCCGCATCGCTGCCCGTTCCAACCCCTTGTCGCCGGTCCGCGCGATCATGCTTAACCCGACCGAGATTGCCTCAGCCTCTTCGATATCGAAATTGATCGGCGGCAGGTCATAACCGCGCTGCATCACATAGCCCACCCCAGCCGCCCCTTCGATCGGCACGCGCATCGCCTGAAGCGAGGCAATATCGCGATAGATCGTCCGCTTTGTCACTTCCAAGGCGTCCGCGATCTGCTGCGCGGTGCAGGGGTCTTTCGCCGCCCGCAGCAGCTGAATGATCTCGAACATACGGGTTGAGCGCATTGGCTTTCCGATCCCTCACTGAAATGACCCCTAACAGATCACTACTGACAGATACGTGTCAGCAGTGATCCTTTACCACGTCCGCAGCCTTCACAACAAAGGATGCGAAAATGGCCCTCGATATTCTGCAAACCGGCTTTGCCACACGCCCCATCACCATGACGCCGCTCTGGCTGGTGGCCTATCAAGCGCCCGAAGAAGACGTGGACCGCATCTTTGACGAGATCGTCAAATCGGTGCCGCTGGAACATGGCAAAACCGACCGTAACGCCTACCGCGCGCGCGGCGGGGTGGAATACTACCGCCCCCGCGCAGGCACCCCCACAGGGGCCGAGGATGATCTGCGGCAGCGCCCCAACGTGAATGAGGTCCGCTTTTTCATCCCGCGCGACACCGCCGTACTCGAGCAAGTCATCACCGCGATCTACGACGTCTGCAGCTATTATGAGCCCGTGATCACCGTGCAAGAGGTGCTGCGCAGCACCTGCAACGGCCTTGATGACAGCGAAAACCCCCATCGGTGGTGGAACAAGAACGGCGATTGGAAAACCGCTGATGACTGACGCCGCCCTGAACCCGCAGGCCAACTACCGGCTGGGCCTCGTGCTTGTCACCTCCTCTGCCCTGGCATGGAGCACGGCAGGCCTGTTTACCCGCATCATCGCGCTGGATGTGGCGACCATGCTGGTCTGGCGCGGCATGTTTGGTGCCTTGGGCATTCTCGCCGTCGCCGTGGCCATGCAGGGCCGGTCCGCGTTCAGCGACTTTGGCCGCATGGGCTGGCCGGGGTGGATATTCGCCATCATCTCGGCCCTTGGCATGCTGTGTTTCATCACCTCGCTGCGGCTGACCACCGTTGCCCATGTGTCGATCATCTACGCCACCGTGCCATTTGTGGCGGCCGGCCTCGCGTGGCTCTTTATCCGCGAACGCCCGACCAAAAGCGCTGTGATCGCAAGCGCCGTTTCCTTGGCCGGTGTCGCATTCATCGTGGGCTTCGGGGCCGAGGGATCACTGACCGGCGACATCCTCGCCTTTGGTATGACCTTTGCGCTGGCCGCGATGATGGTGATCTCGCGCCGCTATCCGGACATCCCAACCATGCCCGCCGCCTGTATCTCTGCCCTGCTCAGCGCGGCTTTGGCGATCCCGTTCAGTCCCGGCCTCGCGGTCAGCGGCACTGATCTGGGGCTGCTGGCGCTCTTTGGTCTGGTGAATTCTGCCCTCGGTCTGGCGCTTTTTACCTTGGGCGCACGCCTCTTGCCCGCGATTGAAACCGCCCTCATCGGCGCGCTCGACGCCCCGCTCGCCCCGATTTGGGTCTGGCTCTTCTTTGCCGAAATTCCGGGCGCTGAAACCATGCTGGGCGGTGCCGTCGTATTTGCCGCGGTGCTGACCCACATCCTGCTGCAAAGGCGGCGCATCTGACATGGGCCGGTTAACGCCACGTTAGGCCGTGACTTATTCCCATCACGGCAATGACCGATTATCCCTAGCGCCATGATGACTTATCTTCTGCGCCACTGCCTCTCATCCTGCCTCGTCCTTTTTGTGGCAGCCCTGCTCACGCTCCAGCCTGCGCAGGCGCAGACCGTGACCGAATCCGAAACCGACGAGATTGAGGAACGCGCCCTTGCCACGATTGACGTGCTGCCGTCGCTTCTGGAACTGAGGCAAAGCATCGAAGACCAGATCACCGCCCAAATCGACCTCGAAGCGGGCGAGAACGGCGACGAAGCATCGCCCGAACTCTTGCGGCTCCGCCATGAACTAGAGGAAATCGAAGAGCAGATTTCAATCGCCATGTCGGGCGTGTCCGAACGCGATTACCAATCGCTCGACCAATACGATTTTGACCTCAATTCCGAGGTTGAAGACCTCATCGAACCCTTCGTGCTGATCGTGAATGAGGCGACAAGCGGCGCGCGGCAGCTTGAACGGGCCCGCCGCGATCAGACCGCCGCCGAGAAACGTATCGAAAACGCCTTGATCGCCATCGGCAATATCGAGGCCGCGCTCGCGATCTCAACCGAACCCACGGTGCAGGAATTGCTCAACGCCAACCTCAGCATCTGGCGCGAACGCTATGAGTTGCATCAGGCACAGGCCCAAGCCCTCGCGCAGCGGATCAACGACCTGCAAAGCAACCGGACCACCGTGGGCGGCAACGTCAATTCCGCGTTTGAGGTTTTCTTTCGGGATCGCAGCATCAGCCTCTTTCTGGGGATCGGCGCGTTCCTTGGCGTGCTCGCCCTTGGCCGGATCTTGATGCTGGCCGCGCATTTCATTCTGACAAGACGGGTGGCGGAACGGACCTTTGCCATGCGGCTAGGCGGGGTGCTGTTCTCTATCGCGATCCTGATCGGCAGCTTTGTGGCAATGCTCGCGGTCTTCAACATCCGAAACGACTGGCTGCTTTTGGGCCTTGCGATGCTGCTCTTTATCGCCGCTCTCTGGCTCATGCTGCGGATGCTCCCCAACCTTGTGGAACAGCTTTGGGTGCTCTTGAACCTTGGCGCCGTGCAGGAACGCGAGCGCGTGCTTTTCAATGGCGTTCCCTACCGTGTCGAACGGCTCAGCTTCTTTACCGATCTGGTCAACCCTGCGCTTGATGGCGGTGAATTTACCCTGCCCGTGCGCGAATTGGTCGGCATGCACTCCCGCCCCGCAGCCGAGGATGAGGCATGGTTCCCCTCAATCAAAGGCGATTGGGTGCGTCTGGCCGATGGCAATGCCGGGCAGATCATCGCGCAGACCCCCGAGATGGTCGTGCTTGAACTGCTGGGCGGCGCGCGCGTCACCTACCAGACGGCCGAATACCTGAGTGCCACCCCCGAAAACCTGTCCCACGGCTACCGCGTCGAAATCGAGTTTGGGATCGGGTACCGGCATCAAAAGACCTCTACCAATGAGGTCATCACCCAGATGCGCGACGGGATCAGACAGCACTTTGAATCCTATCTGCCAGAGGGCGAATTGACCGGCGTCGACGTGGAATTCCTGCGCGCGGGCGCATCATCGCTGGATTATGAGGTCGAGATCGACATCGCCGGCACCTCTGCCCATCGGTTCGAAGCGTTAGAGCGCGAGCTTGCCCGCTGCGTCGTTGATCTGGCGACGCAATACGACTGGGAAATCCCCTTTGCGCAGCTGGTCGTGCACACCAGCGGCGACAAAAGGCCCTAGGGTAAGCGGCCTACCCGACAAAGGCGTTTTGATAGTCGCTCACATGAATGCCAAAGCGGCGCTGGAACGCCCGGCGCATCCGTTGCAGATCGCCAAAGCCGCTTTGTCGCGCCACCTGTTTCAGCGGTAGCTTGTCCGCCATCAGCCCCCGCGCATGATCGACCCGCACCCGTTCGACAAACTGCGCCGGGCTTTCCTGCAGGTCACGCTGAAAATGCCGCGACAGGGTGCGTGGGTTCATGCTTGCCGCTTCGGCCAGCGCATCCAGCGTCCAGTTCAAATGCGGCTCTGCCACCACCCGTTCGATCAGCCGGGTCAGCGCATCATCCTGCGTAAACTGCGCCGCCAAATGGATCGCATATTGGCTTTGCCCCCCGGTCCGCCGCAGTTGCACCACCAATTCCCGTGCGACGGCCAGCGCGACCGAGGCCCCACAATCGGTGCGGATCATCGACAGCGCAAGGTCCATCCCCGTCGTCACCCCGGCTGAGGTAAAGACCCGATCCTCTGCCGTAAAGATGCGGTCCAAATCCCAGAGCACGCGGTCATACCCCTTGGTGTGCGCCAGCCGCGACCAATGGGTCGTGGCCACCCGCCCATCCAATACCCCTGCCGCCGCCAGCAGCAACGCCCCCGAACAGATTGAGATGACGCGCCCCGCGGGCTTGCGGGTCAGATGCTGCCCGATGATGTCGCGCAAGTGGGCATTGGGGATCAGCGCATCGACCCCGCCACCGGGGATCAACAGATCGTCGCAATCACTGTCCGGCGACAACGCCGCATCCGGCACCATGCGCAAGCCGCAGCTTGCTGTGATCGGCGCGCCATCCAGCGTCACATACCGCATCACATATCGCTTTTGCCCGTTCACTTTCGCCGTATCAAAGGCCTGCACCGGGCCCGAGACATCCAGCAGATTGACCCCGTCAAACAAAAAGACGTCGATCAGGCGGGCATTTTTGGGTTTGTCCAGATTTGATGTCATTTTGACATTTTAGACAAACCCGCGCCGGATTACAAAGCCTCAAAGCAATCTGAATTGGACCATCACAATGCCCGGCGCACCCATCTCTCAGCAAGGCAATTATCTGGGGCTGCTCGCGGCCAACACCATCCTTGGGACGTCCATGCCGATGCTGATTATTCTGGGCGGTCTGGCCGGGCTGATGCTGGCCCCCTCCACCGCTTTGGCGACCCTGCCCGCCTCGCTTCAGGCCCTTGCGGGGCTTTTGGCCGCCGCCCCTTTTTCGCTTTTGATGGGCAAGCGGGGGCGCAAAACCGGCTTTGTCGTTGGCATCATCTGCGCGGTAATTGGCGCGCTCCTTGGGGTCTATGCGTTTTATGCGGGCAGCTTCCTGCTCCTTTGCATCGCGCATCTGGCACTGGGGGCCGCCTCGACCTGTTTTCAGTATTTCCGCTTTGCCGCTGCTGAAGTCGTCAGCCCCGCGTGGCAGCCTGTTGCGATCTCGCTCATGCTCACCTCCGGCCTGATCGCGGCCTTTGTCGGCCCGCAGGTGTTCATCTTTGCCAAAGACGCGCTCGCGCCGATCCCGCTGGCAGGCGCATATGCCGCGCTTGCGGTGCTCTCGGTCGTGGGCCTGATCCCCTTGGCGCTGACCAGATTGCCGATGCCCGCAAGCACCGCCGCGCAAAGCCTGCGCGACCGCATCGCATCCCTCAAGGTGCTGAACCGCAAGCCCGTGCGCCTTGCCGTCGGCCTTGGCGCGGTATCGCAAGGCATCATGATGTTCCTCATGGTGCCGACGCCGCTGGCGATGATCGGCTGCGGCTTTAGCGAGGCTGTGGCAGGCGACGTCATCCGCTGGCACGTGGTGGCGATGTTCGCCCCCAGTTTCTTTACCGGGTTCCTGATCAAGCGGTTCGGCGTAAACCCCATCGCGTATCTCGGGCTGGCCCTGCTGATCGCGGCCTCCATTGCCGCCCTGCTTGGCCTGACATCGCTGCACTTCTACGGCGCGCTGATCCTCTTGGGCGTCGGCTGGAACTTCGGCTTTATTGGGGCGACGACAATGCTGGCGAACGCCGTGGCAGAGGATGAAAAGGCCGTCGTCCAAGGGGCCAATGACACGATGATCGCGCTTGTCTCGACCCTCTGCGCCTTTGCCGCTGGCGCGCTTGTGGCCGGGTTCGGCTGGGTGATCCTTGCCGCCGCATCGCTGGCACTCTTGCTTGGGGCGTCAGCGCTCTTTGCCCAAGAGCTGCGCAAGACGGCCTAGGATCAGCCCGGCACGCTGATCTGCACCAGCCGGTGTTCGGTGACAAAGCCTGCGTTCTCCAACGCGGCTTTCGACCCGATGTTACGTTCCGCACAGCCGCAGATCGGCCTGACGCCCGCACGTTCCAAGTGATCCGCAAGGGTGGAAATGACCAGACTAGCGATGCCTTTCTTGCGCTGATCGGGCCGTGTGACCATGCCGATATCCGCAACCGCGCCGGTCCCATCCAGCGGGATCACAACACCGCTGCCCACAACGTCGCTGTGATGGAACGCCACCCATAGCCCGCCTGACCGATGGATCTGAGCCACCTCATCGGCGCTGTCATAAAAGTCGCGCCCCGTGGCCCAGACATCCGGCAAATTGCCCGCCTCTGCCTGTGCCAGCCGAAAGCCATCCATCGCCTCGACCGCCACGCGACGACGCTTGCGAAACAGATACCCGGTTTCAACCGCAGCCCAGCGCAACGCGCGGGCCGCATCCATCAAGACATGATCAAAGGACTTGCCAAGCGCCTTGGCAAAGGGCCGCACCTGCCGCAATCCGTCCAGATGCGCCGCCGCATTCGCACGCTCAACGACATGAAACTCCACCAGCGTATCGCCATGAAAAACGGCATAACCCAGCCCCGGTGCCGCCCAAACCTCGCCCGCGCGAACCAATTCCTCAAGAAACCATTCCTGCGGCTCTGGCAAGGACGCCAAATATCCACGCCGCATGTCCTTGGCCACATCCGCGACCTGCACAAAAGCACTCATGCGCGCCCCTCGCACCCGCAAAAATTGAATAGACCACCTAGGCCGGGCTCCAAATCGGCACGCGGCTTAGTTCAGCTGCACCTGCAACGGATAATGCCCATCCTCGAACGGGCCAAACAGATCATCCAGATCGGGGTGCTCCACCGGCTCACCGGAATAGTCCGCCACAAGGTTCTGCTCGGACACGTAAGCCACGTAATAGCTTTGGTCGTTCTCGGCGAGCAGATGGTAAAACGGCTGGTCTTTGTTGGGGCGGCTATCCTCTGGGATCGCCTCGTACCAGGCATCGGTGTTCGAAAACATCGCATCCACATCAAACACCACACCGCGAAACGGATGTTTGCGGTGGCGGACAACTTGTCCAAGATGATATTTGGCACGCGTTTTAAACATAACTACCAGTCCCCTAACGCCCTTCTACGCCTCGCCAAGGGGCAGAGTCTACGGTAACACCGCGGAAATTAAGGAAACAGTCTGTGAACACATTACTGACAGTCCTCAACGTGACCGCCCCTGTGTTCCTTTTGGCGGCGATTGGTTTTGTTTGGGTCAAGCTCGGTTTTGAATACCGTGTGCAGTTCGTCACCCGCCTTGCGATGACCCTTGCCGTGCCCTGTCTGATCTTTGTGGCACTGATGAAAACAGAGGTGGACCCCGCCGCACTGGCCGACCTGTCGCTTGCGGCGCTGATGGCCTACGGCTTGGTGATTGTGGCCTGTTTTGTGCTGGTCAAAGTGCTGCGGCTCGACCTGCCCACCTATCTGGCCCCGCTGATTTTCGGCAATACCGGCAACCTTGGCCTGCCACTGGCACTTTTTGCCTTTGGCGAAACCGGGCTGGGCTATGCGGTGGTGGTCTTTGCGGTGATGGCGGTGATTTCCTTTACCTTTGGCATCTGGCTGGTGTCGGGTGCCGGGTCACTTGGCCGCGTGGTGAAAGAACCCATGGTCGGGGCCACCCTGCTGGGCGCGTTGTTTCTGTGGCAAGGCTGGGAGACACCGATCTTCCTGACAAATACGCTTGATCTGATCGGGCAAATGGCGATCCCCCTGATGCTGATCACCCTGGGCGTTGCCGTCGCCCGGCTTGAGATTGGTAGCTATGGCCGCGCTGTGGCCCTGTCGATTTGCAAGGCGGTGATCTGCATTGCGGCCGCTTGGGCCGTCGCCACTTGGTTCGCCTTGCCCCCGGTGGCCGCCGCCGTGTTGATCCTGCAAGTCGCCACCCCGGTCGCGGTTACATCTTATATGATCGCGGAAAAATACGGCGCTGACGCACAGCCGGTGGCTGCCCTTGTCGTCGTCTCCACGCTGATTTCCGTGATCACATTACCGCTTATCCTGTCATTTGTGATCTGATCGCGCCGCATTGCCCGTTCACAGGGGGCGCAAACCGCGCTATAGTCGCCGCAATAAATAAAAAATAAGCGAGAGGCAGATGAGCAGTTTCTTTCGCGCAATGATCCTTTTGGTGCTTCTGGGCTCGTGTTCCGGCGGTTATGGGTCTGCGCCCCGCAATCTAGACAATGCCTGCTCGATTGTGAGCGAACGGCCCGAATACCTGCGCGCCTTCAAACGCGTCGAAAGCAAATATGGTGTGCCCGTGCCCGGCCTGATGGCGATGATCTATCAGGAAAGCAAATTCATCTCCAACAACCGCCCGCCGCATCGCTTTGCGCTGGGTGTGATCCCGCTGGGGCGGCAATCCTCGGCCGTGGGTTATAGCCAGGCGCTGGATGGCACATGGGAAGAATACAAGGCCGAGACCGGGGATCGCGGTGCCAAGCGCGACAATATCCATGACGCCACCGATTTCATGGGCTGGTATATGGTGCAGACCGTGGCCGAAAACGGCATCCCGATCTATGACATCCGCAACCAGTATCTGGCCTATCACGATGGCCGCACCGGCTATCGTCGTGGCACGTGGAAATCCAAAAGCTGGCTGATCCGCATCGCCGGAGAGGTTGAAAGCCGCGCGGTGCTTTATGACCAGCAGCTACGGGCCTGCGGCAAACGCTAGCGCAGACAAAAGGCAGAATTAGACGGGCGCTGGGTAACAGCTGCGCCCGTCTTGCATCTGCCCCCAATTCACCCCTCGCAGGCCCCGAATTGTGCGGATATAAGGCGCCGGACGCGCGGGCCAACCACCGATATACAAGCAAACGAAAAGAAACCGAATGAACCTGATCTGTCTCGCCGCCGGTAAGGGCAGCCGCTTTGGCAACCTTGGTGGCTACCTGCAAAAATGCATGTATCCGATCGGGCTCAAGCCCTTTCTGGAACTGTCGATCCGCAACCTGACCATGTCCGGCATCGACGTCAGCACTTCCAGCCTGACGCTGGTCGTCGGCCACTTCAAGGAACAGATCCAGTCCTACTTTGGCGACAGCTACAACGGCCTGAAAATCAACTACGTGGTGCAGGACGATGCGCTTGGCACCGGCCACGCGATCCTGACCGCCTATCAAAAGGCGGGGCTCACGGGGCCCTGTGTGGTCTGGCTGGCCGACAGCTATATCAAACCCACCCAGTTCGCCGCGATCCTTTCGCATGAGATGCCCGTGGTCCTAAGCGTCGCGCCCGACCGCGACCCGGCGCACGCCAAAATCCGCGTCTCAATGGACGATCAGCACATCACCCAAGCCTGGGAAGGCGACAGCGACTACGTCGACATCGGCTTTTGGAAGTTTTCCGAAGACATCGTGCAGCGCATGACGGGCCGCAAAGAGGTCGAATATCGCATCATGCCCAACCTGCAGGACGCCATCGTTGATGGCACCCGCATCGGTCACCTGATCGAGGATGAATGGCTCCACCTTGGTGGCACGGAACCCACGCCAGAGATCAACACCCTGCGGATCGCCGCCCGTGTCCGTCAGCTCGAAAACATGGAAACAGACCAATGATCGTCACCAAAACGCCCCTGCGCCTGCCCCTCGCGGGCGGCCTGACCGATCTGAAATCCTATGCCCACCAATTCGGCGGCGTCACCGTCAGCATGGCCATCGACAAGCACGTCTATGTCATCATCAAGGACAGCATGGATGGCTTTTTTGACCTGCGTTACACCGACGTCCACGAAAAAGTCCTCACCCTCACCGACATCAAAAACGACCTGATCCGCGAGGCGCTGATCATCGCGGGCCTTGCCGATCAGCCGGTCCATCTTGTGGTGATGACTGACCTTGCGGGCGAATCCGGTCTGGGCACCTCGGGTGCGGTCTGCGTTGGGCTGCTGAATGCGATGTATCGCTTTCAGGGCATCGAAAAGACCCAGAAAGAGCTGCTTGAGATGGCCGCCCATATCGAGGTCGACGTGCTCGAAGGCGCGTCCGGCTACCACGATCCGGCGATCTGCGCGCTCGGCGACGTCCAGTTCATCAGCTACGATCAGGTTGGCATCCACCCGCAACCGCTGGTCCTGTCCGACACCGTGCGCGAGAATTTCCAGCGCAGCATGCTGTTCTTCTACGGCGGCCATCACGCCAAAAGCAAACCCTCGCTGAACCTGCTCGAAAGCCATCTGGACAAGGGGCTCGACCACCTGCACCAGATCAAGGCCATCGGGCTGGAACTTAAATCAGCACTGGTGGCAGGCGATCTGCAGCGGATCGGTGAGATCATCGGCGAACAGCAACGGCTCAAGATGACGTTGCCCGGTAAATTCACCGACGATTACGTCCGGGACATCGTGGCCCGCGTCCGCGACCTTGGGGCTTATGCCCAACTGCCGGGCGGCAAAATCTCGGCCTTTGTGATGGTCTGCTGCCCCGATGGCCAGCAAGAGGCCGTGCGCGATCTGATGCGCGAGCACCATCAAGAGGTGCCATTTGCCATCGAACGCACCGGTACTTCGGCGATCACGATCTAAGCAAAAACGGCCGCACCCAAGATGCGGCCGTTCCGAATTTTCAACGTGGGTTGCCGCGATCACTCAGCGGTGCGCACAGCCCAGGTCTGATACGCGGCCAGATCGTCTGAACAGGCCTCAAGCGTCAGTTCCTTGATCTGGTTGGCATCGCTGCGGCCCGACCGGGTGTCTTCGCCGACGGTGAAGCACATATCCGGTGCCGCCGTTGGTGAAATCACGCCCTCGCCGGTGAAGGCAAAGGATTGCGCCTCGCTGCCATCACAATCAGCCAGCTCAAGCTCACTGCCCGCTGCGGTCGAAGTGATCTGCGTGCAAACATCAAAATTCACCATATAAAGCAGGCCATCGGCGAACTTTTCGGTGTCAAATGTCTGGTCAAACCCAAGCGCGCCACCGGGGCTATAGCAGGTGTGCCCCTGCAGCCCATCAGCGGGATCAGCCGCTTCTTCGCGACCGCCAGCAATATCGACGCAATAGCCGTTCTGCGAGTTGTCCAGCATATCAGCCAGATAAATCTCGACGTTTTCGGCCTGCGCTGCGCCTGCGGCAAACATGGCCCCCACCAGGGCGGCGGTAAATGCAGGTTTCATCATGGGGAGTGTCCTTCTTTGTTATAAACCCTCGGCGCGTCTCGCGCCGTTCTTGGTCCTTATACGACGCTCATCGGGGTTTCCGTCGCCCAAATTTTAACTTTTTGCAGGACCATAAATTGCATGGCCATCAGCATTCGGCAGTTTTCCCCGAAACCCAACATGCACCCTGATTTTCAACTAAAATTCGGCGATTTGCCGCCTAAGCGCCGGGCTTATACCGGCTTTCGACGTCGCTTGCGAAATCGGCCACCCGCTTTTTGAAACGTGTGGTCAGGCTCGCCTTGGCCAGCTTGAGCGATTGCAGCAACAACCGCGCAGGCAGCGACTTGGCTTTCATCTCAATCGACACTGCAAGCCGCGTGCGTTTGGGCGACAGCGGCACCAGATCAATCACCGTTTGCCCATCGATCCCAGAGGAGGTCGTATCCAGCTGCAACCCCTGATCATCATAGCGCACCAGCTTGGCCTTCAGCTTGCGATCCTTGCCGCGATAGCTGAACGCCACATCCCACGTGGACCCCAGCACCGCAGGACCGCTGCCATCAGTGCGACGCACATCCGCACCGCGCCGCAGCGCCTGACGTTCATAGGCGCCAAAATCCGTCACTGCGGCATAGACATGATCTATCGGCGCTTCGATATCTTCGCGTGAACTGAATTTCATGGCTCGCCCTAACTGTCGCGCCTGTTGTCCGGCGTCTTTGCGTAGATGAGGTTAATCCAGCCTGTCCGCCAGCCAGTTTTCCAGCAAAAAGTGCGCGATGGCCCCTTTGCGGGCGGGCAAAATCTCTGGGTGTTGCCCGGCGAATACATCGGCCATCTCTTCGCGTGTGACCCAGCGCGCGTCTTCAATCTCTGCGGGATCAATGGTGATTTTGGTATCGAGCGCCGTGCCGCGACAGCCAAACATCAATGATGATGGAAAGGGCCAAGGCTGGCTCGATAGGTATTCCACCGGGCCCACCGTGATCCCGCTTTCCTCTAGCACTTCGCGGCGCACCGCGGCCTCCAGCGTCTCACCGGGTTCGACAAAGCCTGCAAGCAGCGAATACATCCCTTCGGGCCAGCCCGGGGAACGGCCCAACAGCACGCTATTGCCATGGGTGATCAGCATGATCACCACCGGGTCGGTGCGTGGAAAATGATGCGTGCCACATGCATCGCAATTGCGCTGCCAGCCGCCCATGGCAAAGCGGCTTTCCTGCCCGCAGGCGGCACAAAACCGGTGACTGCGATGCCAGCCAAAGATCGCCCGCGCCGTCGCCGCCAGCTCTGCATCCGCGCGGCTGAGCCGCGTCATCACGGCACGCAATTCCGCAAAGACATGGGTTTCGGGCAAGGCCGGGTGCCGCTGTTCGCTGGGGTCCAGAAACGTGTTCAGCGCCGCATCGTCCAGATCATCCGGCGTCCAGCCCGACAGATCAGCGGCAAAGACCAGCGCGCCTGCGTCGCGGCCCAGCAGAATAAGGTTCGGATTGGCATCGCGCAGCACGGCATGATCCGCCGCCACCCGCACCAGCGCATCACCAATCAGCATCGGTTTGCCCCGCCAGAGCAGGATGATTTGCTGCGCCGTCTGGGCCAGGGTTGCAGCCTCTGGGCGTTGCTCTGCCGCGCGGTCGATCCCGCCGCGCCCGAATGTTACTGTTTCTGCATCTTTCATGGCCGCGTTGGTGACACGGCAGGCCCGCCTGCGCAATTCACCACAGTCGAATTTTCTCCTTGCGATGTTTCACCCGTTAGGGTTGTGATGCGCTCTGCGGGCGCTACATTCGCCTTAACCAAAGTTAACCCCGGACATCCGATGGTCACCGCGCGCCTGCGTCTTCTTGAAACCACCGATCTGCACATGCACCTTTTGGGGTATGATTATCTGTCGGACGGCCCTGCGCTCAATCAGGGCCTGACGCAGCTTGTTCCCCTGATCGAAGAGGCCCGGGCCGAGGTCGCGACGACCCTTCTGTTCGACAACGGTGATTTCCTGCAGGGCACACCGCTGGCCGATCATCTGGCCCGCCAGTCCGCACCCGGTGGCCCAAGCCCTATTGCCCATGCGTTCAACACGCTTGCCTATGACGCGATCACGCTGGGCAATCATGAATTTGACTATGGTTTGCCCTATCTGACAAGCGTGCTGGCGGGCTGTGACATGCCCGTTGTCTGCAGCAATGTGCGCACGACGCCCACGCGCAATTACGTGGCCCCCTGGACCGTGCTGACCCGCGATGTCACCGGCTCTGACGGGCAAAGCTATCCGCTCAAAATCGGGGTGATCGGTTTTGTCACGCCGCAGGTGGTGGATTGGAACGCTCACGCGCTCAACGGTGCGATCCAGACTGACGATATCATCGCCGCCGCCCGCAGCCACCTGCCCGCTTTGCACCGCGCCGGGGCGGATGTGGTGGTGGCACTGTGCCACGCCGGGATTTCCGACGCGCCCCGCAGCGCCAGCACCGAAAACGCAGCGCTCCACCTTGCCAGCCTGCCGGGGATCGACGTGGTCTTTGCGGGCCATACCCACGATCGCTTTCCGGGGCCGGACTTTGCAGGCCTTGCCGAGACCGACATCGAAAACGCGACCCTGTGTGGCAAGCCCGCCGTGATGGCCGGGGCCTACGGGCGCGCCCTGGGGGTGGTGGACCTTGACCTGACGCTGGACCCCGATGGCTGGCACATCGCGGGCCACCATGTTGAACTGCGCAACCCCGATCCGAAACGCGTCGCACCCGAAAGTGCCGCCCAGACGGCGATCAACCGCTATGTCGCCGACGATCAGTCCAAGGTGCTGGCGCATCTGCGCACCGACATTTGCCAAACGCCCCGGCGCCTCACCAGCTACTTTGCCGCCATCGGGCAAGACGACACAGCCCCGCTTTTGGCTGCCGCCCAAATCGCTGCTATCACGCAGGCGCTTTCTGGCACTGACTACGCCGACCTGCCGGTGCTGGCGACCACCTCGCCCTACCGCGCAGGCGGGCACGGGGGACCGGGCAATTACATCGACATCCCGCCGGGGCCGCTGACCCGCCGCGATATCACGGCGATCATTCCCTTTGATAACCCAATGTGCGGCGTGCTGCGGCGCGGCTGGCAGATCCGCAACTGGCTGGAACAGGCCAGCCGCTACTACCGCGTGCTCGCCCGCGACGCCGCGGACCGCAGCATGATCGACCCGCAAGTGCCCGCCTATTACTTTGATCAGTTCCACGGGCTGCGCTACCGGATGGACCTGACCGTGCCGCCGCGCCTTGATGACAACCCCGCCCGCCCCACGCGGGTCCGCGACATCACCTATGACGGCAAACCGCTCGCCGATGATGCGCTGTTTCTTGTGGCCACCACCAGCTACCGCGCCCATGGCGGTGGCGGGCTGACGGTGATCCCGGGTCAGGACATCGTCTACACCTCGGACCTTGGCCTGCCGCAGATCCTCATCAATTATTTGGTGGCCAACGGCGTGCCCGCCAAAGGCCCCGCCCCGAACTTGGGTTTTGCTGCCAGCCTGCAAACCCCCGCCCGTTTTGCCACGGCAGCGGGCGCCCGGACCATCACACCACCGCCACCGGGCGTGACCCTTGCGCCCGACGCGCCACTTTCGCCGGGCTTTATCGGCATGGACCTGATGTCCTAGCGTCTTGCGCGAAGCCAATTTGCGGCATATATGACCCCTGAGAGGTTGGCGCGGGCAGGCACCTCGCCAACCTGGTCAGGTCCGGAAGGAAGCAGCCATAACGAGCCCCGCTTGGGTCGTTGTCAGCCTCTCACCCAAGTGACTTTGCGCAGCAAAGTTGCGGCGTTGGATAAAGCAGAAACCGCTCTTCGCGATTTTGGTGGAATCCAACACAACCGGATCAACGCAACCCCGCAGAGGGAGGACAAAGATGACCCAGTCGCACACCTCCCCGGTCCGGGCACGCTGACCTATTCCAAATCGTCCCGACCGGAAACGCCCGGCCCCCGCATGTGGGCCGCCCTTTTCCTATGTCAAAGGACAGACCATTGACCGTTGAATATACCCTTGCCGATCTCGGCTGGACCAATCGCTACGTGTCGCAATGCGACATCGACGAACTCGAAACCCTGACCCCTGCGCGCATCTCGGGCGTGCAGCGGGCCTCCGTCACCGGGCTGACCACGGATGGCCCCATCGACCTGACGCTGGACCCCGGCACCTCGACCGGGGAGCTGGCCGTGGGCGACTGGGTGCTGGCCGATCTCGACCGCCACCGCGTCATCCGCGTGCTGGACCGCGCAACGATCCTGCAACGTGGCAAAGAGCATCTGACAGGCGACCGCCAATTGATTGCGGCCAACCTTGATACGCTCTTTATCACCACCTCCTGCAACGCTGACTTCAACCCCGCACGGCTCGAACGCTATCTGGCACTCGCCAATGACGCGGACATCACCCCAGTGATCCTGCTGACCAAGGCCGATATGTCGGACGACCCCGACAGCTACACCCAAAAGGCACAGGCCCTTGGCCGCGACCTTGCTGTGGTCGCTGTTGACGCCACCGACGCCTCTGTCGTGGACCACCTGGCGCTCTGGTGCGGGCCGGGCCAGACTGTGGCTCTTGCGGGGTCATCGGGGGTGGGCAAAACCACCGTGGCCAATGCGCTCACCGGGGGCGACGCCGCGACCCAAGGCATCCGCGAAGACGACGCGCGCGGCCGCCACACCACTACCGACCGCAGCCTGCACCCGATGCCGGGCGGCGGCTGGCTGATCGACACGCCGGGGATGCGCGGCCTTGGCGTGGCGGACGTGGCGGCAGGGATTGAGGCGACGTTTTCGGAAATCACCGAACTGGCGGGCCTGTGCAAATTCCGCGACTGCGCCCATGAAAGCGAACCGGGCTGTGCGGTGCAGGCAGCGATTGCCGTCGGCGACGTCGATCCTGACCGGCTCAAGCGCTATAATAAGCTCAAGCGCGAAGACCAGCACGCCACCGAAACAATTGCCGAGGCGCGCGACCGCTACCGCAAGCTGGGCAAGATGTATCGCAGCGCGACGCAAAAGAAAAAGAACCGCTAGCGCCTATTCCGCAGATTGCGCGGCACAGCCCCCTGTGCCGCCAATCCCGCCATCGCGGGTGCCGTTCGGCAAACGTTAAGCACGCAGCGTTTATCAGGGTGATCTGCGCCTCTGATGCGCATGGGTTGTGCATCGGTTCTGCATGGGTTCTGCATCCGTTAACTTTTGGATTTGCGCCCGTTAACTCCGCGAGTCGTTAACCTTGTTTTCCCGGATTTGTTAACGCTTGCAGCGCCCAATTCATCTGCGCCTCGGTCTCGACCGCACAGGGCCGCACAGCACGCAATTGATTGAGCGCATCTTGCACCCCCGCCGCTTGCATCAGCCGCAGCACCACCATCCCCGACCGGCCACAGCCGCCAAAGCAATGGACCAGCACCTTGCCGCCCTTTGCCAGCACCGCCAAAACCTCGTCCTGCAAGGCAGGCCAGACGGCATCAAGTGCCGCATCCGGTGTGCCGTAATCCGGCACCGGCAGGTGCCGCCAGATCACGCCTGCGTTCTGCAAATCCGTGCCAAGCGTGCCTGCGCCCTTGCGGTCCAGCTCGTGCATTTCCGTCATGGAAACAACGACTTCCGGCCCCCATGCCATCAACCGTTGCCAGTCCGCCGCATAGTGCCGCGTGCGTCCCGGCAGAGGTGAAATGGCCAGAATGCCACCCCCCACCGGCACCTCATGAATGGCGAACTCAGCCATCCGTCACCTGCCCCGGATGCGCCGCCGCCCATTCGCTTAGGAATGCAGCCATTGCCGGATCACCGGCCAGCCTCACCGCCTGTTTTGGCAGTGCGACGCCTTCCTCCAACGCGATCCGCGCGCATCCCACATGGTCCTTTTCCGGACCCTTCGGCGCGTTCTCAGACCCATGGACAATCGTGCTCAAAAGCGTGCCGCCATAGGCGTTTTTATGGCCCAGATCAGGGCGCAGACTGAGGAAATAGGACATCTGCTCCGTTAACCCTTCCCATCCTGCGACCTGCACAGGCGTTAATTTCTCGTTGTCGGGCTTGTCATAGAACAACCCCAACGCCACTAACCGTTTGATATGCGGCAGTTTTCCCGGCAGATGCACCATCTCCCGGATGATATGTTCATAAGCCTTCGGCAATTGCGCCTCATCCAGATAGGTCCCCTCCGGAACCCTACCCTCAGCCGCCATGGCCAGCAGTTTTTCTTCTGCCGAAAGGAGAGGGACATTGCCCTTGGCTTCGATCATTTTTGCCAGTCCAGCATGGCCAAAAACCCGCGCAAAGGCATAGGCGCTGGCCCACATATATTCCCGTCCCGGATCAGCCCCGGCGTCCAACAAAACACGGCACATCTCGTCCGATACCTGCCGCCGCGCGGCTTGGTGCAAGGCCGGAATCACCCAAGGCATCTCGCCGCCCACTGGTCCCGCCTCAAACCCATTGGGGTCGGCACCAGCCTCCAGCAACATCTGCACCGCCACGACGTCGTCAAAGTCCATGGCCCGCAACAAGGCATTGGTTCCATTGGGTTTTGCGCCGTGTTCCAGCAGCATCTTCAGCCCGTCATGGTGACCCAGCTCCGTCGCATGATAGAGCGATTCACCGTCGTTTGGATCGGCCCCATGTTCCAGCAACCAACGCCCCAGCACCATGTTATCCGCATGTCCAATGGCACCATAAAGCGCCGATAATGGATGCCCATCGTGATCCACCGAAGCGTTCACATCGGCCCCATGCGCCACCAGATTTTCCGCAATCGCCAGCATCGCATCTGCCCGATCCGGCCAAACGTGCACGGCCTTGGAAAACGCCAAATGGATCATCGGCAAACGTGGCCCCGCGGGCCGCACCGCCAACCCCGGATCGTCCCGCAACGCCGCCAAAACCGGCCCGTCCTGCAAGAGTGCGACCTGCAAGCCAAAGTGCCCCTCAGCCAGATCGGGCACCTCATCCATTAACCTTTTGATGATCCCGGTCTGACCATGGGCCAAAGCGATCTTGAGCCGCTGCACCTTCGTCGCCCGATCCATCCCAAATGCCTCGACCGCCTCTTTCATCTGCGGCCAAGTGGCAAAGCTGTTTTCCAGCGCGATGACGTGCAGAAAATCGGCGCGTTTCAGGCCAGACGCCTTGCCATTCACATGCGGGTGCACGCGGTCAGCCGCAGCTTTGTCGCCAGTTTCATATTGTTTTTGAAGGGTTTTTGCCTGCCTGCGCAGGTATTCGAGTGGATCGCTCATGGGCTTCCTCATGCGTTGGCCCAACGGTTCGCTGCCCGGGCAATGAGAAAAACCAGATATGGCCGTCTCGGGTCGTTTCAGGGTGCTGTCATCAGCTTTCCGCGAACCAGGTTGCCGCCCTTCCGGCGCGTCAAACATACAACATCAGCTTTTCAATCACAATCGCTGTGCTAGGTGTTTATGGATGACAAACGACAACACCAAGCTCGCTGAAGACCGCACCAATTGGGCCGAAGATCGGACAATCATGGCCAATGAGCGCACGTTTTCCAGTTGGATGGGCACAGGCTTAGGCGCAATCGGTGTCGCCATCGGCCTCAAAGCTGTGTTTGGCGCATTTGAACCCACGTGGGCCGCAAAATCCGTCGCGAGCCTGTTTTTGCTTACTGCCATTTTGATCTTTTGGTCGGCTCGTCATCAAGCCTGCAAGACGTTCTCTCGACTACGCGAAAGCGATGTTGAGGCGACACCGACCCGCAACTTTACCCTTTTGGCGGCCATCATGAGCTTTGCAGCTTTTGCCACGGGCGTCATCCTGTGGTCGCTCTGAGCGGTGGACCTCTGGCCCCCGGCCCCCTAGTCTGATCCGGTCATCCGAATCCGACGAAAGCAGTCATGTCAGACCAACCCGCCTATCAGGTCCTCGCCCGCAAATACCGGCCCGAAACTTTCGCCGATCTGGTCGGACAAGACGCCATGGTCCGCACCTTGAAAAACGCCTTTGACGCGGACCGCATCGCGCAGGCGTTCATCATGACGGGCATCCGCGGCACAGGCAAAACCACGACCGCGCGGATCATCGCCAAGGGCATGAATTGCATCGGAAAAGACGGACAAGGCGGGCCAACGACCGACCCTTGCGGGGAATGCGAACACTGCGTGGCGATCATGGAAGGCCGCCATGTGGACGTCATGGAAATGGACGCTGCATCCAACACCGGCGTCCAGAATATCCGCGATGCGATCATCGAAACGGTGAGCTATCGCGCGGCCTCTGCCCGGTTCAAGATCTTCATCATCGATGAGGTTCACATGCTGTCGACCAGCGCCTTCAACGCGCTGCTCAAGACGCTGGAAGAGCCCCCCGCCCACGCCAAATTCATCTTTGCGACCACGGAAATTCGAAAGGTGCCGGTGACCGTCCTGTCGCGCTGCCAGCGCTTTGATCTGCGGCGGATCGAACCCGAAGTGATGATCGCGCTTTTGCGCAAGATCTCGACCGCCGAAGGGGCCGAGATTTCGGATGATGCGCTTGCGTTGATCACCCGCGCTGCGGAAGGCTCAGCACGGGACGCGGAATCTCTTTTGGATCAAGCGATTAGCCACGGCGCGGGGGAAACCACCGCCGATCAGGTGCGCGCCATGCTAGGGCTGGCCGACCGAGGGCGTATCCTTGACCTCTTTGATATGATCCTGCGGGGCGAGGCTGCCGCGGCCCTGAACGAACTGTCGTCGCAATATTCCGACGGTGCCGATCCGATGGCCGTGCTGCGTGATCTGGCCGAGGTTTGCCATTGGGTCAGCGTGATCAAGATCACGCCCGACGCCGCCGAAGACCCCACCATCAGCCCCGATGAGCGCACCCGCGGTCAGGCCATGGCCGCTGGGCTGCCGATGCGTGTGCTTAGCCGGATGTGGCAGATGCTGTTGAAATCTTTGGAAGAGGTCAGCGTCGCCCCCAACGCCATGATGGCCGCAGAGATGGCGGTGATCCGTCTGACCCATGTGGCCGATCTGCCAACGCCGGACGAGCTGGTGAAGAAACTGCAGGACGCCACGCCGCCGCCATCCGGTGGCCCATCGGGCGGCAGACCCGCCCCGACAGGTGGCACAACGCAGGCGATCTCCTCAACAGCCACGCCAACCCACAGCGGCCCAGCGGGCCCATCCGCGGCGCTTGCTGTCGCTGCCGATACCGATGCCCTTGCGCATTATGCCCGGTTCGAGGACGTAGTGGAACTGATCCGCACCCATCGCGACGTAAAGCTGCTGGTGGATGTGGAAACCTGTCTACGGCTGGTGGCCTATCAACCAGGGCGCATCACGGTGAACCCCACCGACCGCGCGCCGCGTGATCTGGTGCAAAAGCTGGGCAGCCGTCTGCAGGCCTGGACCGGCAACCGCTGGGCGATCACGGTTGTGAGCGAAGGCGGTGAGCCGACCATTGCTGAGCTGCGCGATGCCGCCGAAAACGCGCTGAAGCAACTGGTGCAGGAACACCCGCTGATGCAGGCGGTCCTTGCGACCTTTCCCAAGGCCAAGATTACCAAGATTGAGACCGAAAAAGATAAGACCCAAGAGGCGCTAGAAGACGCGCTGCCAGAGGTTGATGATGAGTGGGACCCCTTTGACGAGGACTGATCGAACCCCTATCTGCAACCTGAACGTATGACATTGGAGACCACGAAATGCTCAAAGGATTAGGCGGTCTTGGCGATATGGCCAAGATGATGAAACAGGCGCAGGAAATGCAGGGCAAGATGGCCCAGATGCAGGACGACCTGGACAACATCATGGTCACGGGCGAAAGCGGCGCGGGTCTGGTCAAGGCGACGGCAACCGCCAAGGGCGAGCTCAAGGGCCTCGATATCGACCCCAGCATTTTCAACGGCGATGACAAGGAAGTTGTCGAGGACCTGATCCTTGCAGCGATCAAAGACGCCCAATCCCGCGCAACAGAGCGCAGCCAACAAGAGATGTCGAAAATGGCCGAGGCCATGGGCCTGCCCCCCGGCATGAACCTCCCATTCTAGACGCTCCCCTGCATTTTTCGGTTCAAAATATCCCCGCCGGAGGCATCAAATCCTGCCAAGGATTTGACCAAAATCCTGTGTCAGGATTTTGCACCCGATGACAAACGGCACAGAAGACCTTGAAGACCTGATCGCGCTGCTGGCCAAGCTGCCGGGCCTTGGTCCGCGCTCTGCCCGCCGGGCTGTGCTGCACCTGATCAAAAAGCGCGGGCAGGTGCTGATCCCCTTGGCGGAGGCGATGCAAAAGGTCGGGGCCACGGCGCGCGAATGCCTCAACTGCGGCAATATCGGCACCACGGATATCTGCGACATCTGCATCTCGGAAAAGCGCGCCACCGGCGAGATTTGCGTGGTCGAGGATGTGGCCGACCTCTGGGCGATGGAGCGCGCTGCGGTGTTCAAGGGCCGCTATCACGTGCTTGGCGGCACGCTCTCGGCCCTCGATGCTGTCGGCCCCGAAGACCTGCGCATCCCCAAACTGATCGACCGGATCAAGACCGAAGGCATTAGCGAAGTGATCCTCGCGCTGTCGGCCACCATCGACGGCCAAACCACGGCGCATTACATTGCCGACCAACTGCCCGGCGTGACGGTCACTTCATTGGCGCAGGGCGTGCCCGTGGGTGGAGAATTGGATTACCTGGACGATGGGACGATCACCGCAGCGCTCAATGCACGCAAGTCGCTGTGAACCAAGATCCACTTTGCGGACAAAACCGTCATCCATTCAACGCGCAACTGGCCCGGAATCAAGCCGCAGGCGCCGAGCCATCGACGACCCGCCCCCTCGGGTCGGCGATGGCCCGGCTAAAGTTGTTGCTTTGGGTTCAAACCCGCAAGCCCCAACAAAAAGCCCCGCACAAAGCGGGGCTTTTTGTTGGCACAAAGGCCAGATTAATCGTCGTCTTTGTCGCCGTCTTCAGGCAGGTTAAAGAAGCTGTCGGCGTCTGAGACGTCGCGTTTGTCTTCTTCTTCCTCGCCCTCGTCACGGGGGTCAGAGAGGCTGAAGGTTTCAAGGCCAGCCATCGCGCTTGGCATCTTTGGCTCAGGCTCCATGCCCAGCGATTGTTCGGTGCTGACCAGCTTGCGGCGCTCGTCATCTGACATGACCTCGCCCTCTTTCGCCTTCTTGGCATTGGCCTTTTGCACCGCGGCGTCCAGCTCTGACTGTTTGCACAGGCCAAGGGCAACGGGGTCAATTGGTTCAAGGTTGTTGATGTTCCAGTGGGTCCGCTCGCGGATCGCCTGAATGGTTGGCTTCGTCGTGCCTACAAGCTTGGAAATCTGACCGTCGGACAATTCGGGGTGGAACTTCACCAGCCAATAGATCGAGGCCGGGCGATCCTGACGCTTGGACAGGGGCGTATAACGCGGGCCACGGCGCTTTTCCTCACCGGCAGAGGCGGGGTTATACAGCAGCTTGAGCTTGTGCAGCGGGTCCGCTTCGCCCTTGTCGATCTCTTCCTGGGTCAGCTGCTTGTTGGCCACGGGGTCAAAGCCCTTGACGCCGGTTGCCACGTCGCCGTCGGCGATGCCCTGTACTTCAAGCTCGTGCAGGCCGCAGAAATCGGCGATCTGCTTGAAGGTCATTGTGGTGTTGTCGCACAGCCAGACGGCTGTCGCTTTGGCCATGATCGGCAGGTTCTGTGCCATATGTCTTACTCCTAATTCAAACAAGCCTCTCCCGCGCCCTTGAAGGGGCAGACCGCTGATTGGGCCGGGTTCGCATTGTCGGGGAACTTGAGGCGTATATAATCGCGCAAATCCCAGTTGGAAAGACCCCAAATGCGCCGCCTGATTGCCCTGTTGATTGCCCTCGCCGCGCCTGTATCGGCGCAAGATGTCGCGGGGGAGTTTGACTATTACGTGCTGTCGCTGTCGTGGTCGCCCAATTGGTGCGATCTGGAGGGCCGCGCCAAAGGCTCCACCCAATGCGAGGACGATGCTGATTTTGGCTGGATCATGCATGGGCTGTGGCCGCAGTTTGAACGCGGCTGGCCTGCAAATTGCCCCAGCAGCCAGCGCAACCCGTCGCGTGCGATGACGGGCGAGATGGCCGATATCATGGGGACCTCTGGCCTTGCGTGGTACCAGTGGAACAAGCATGGCGTCTGTGCCGGGTTGGCGGCAGATGATTACTATGCGCTGGCGCGGCTGGCCTATGAAAAGGTCACGCGCCCTGCGGTGCTGCGCGATCTGACCCGTGATGTGACCCTGCCTGCGTCCCTGATCGAAGAGGCGTTCTTGCGCGACAACCCCGACCTGTCCGCAGATCAGATCACCATCACCTGTAAGGCTGGCGCCATTCAAGAGGCGCGGATTTGCCTGACACGCGATCTGGAATACCGCACCTGCGGGGCCGATGTGATCCGCGATTGCACTTTGCAGGATGCCGCGTTCTCGGCGATCGACTAGCGTTCCTGCGCGCCCTTGCCCGCGATGATCTTGTCGCGAAACTTGATGATCCGTGCGGTGCGCGTGGCGGATTGCTTGGCTTGGCCAAGGTTGAACGCATAGCTTTTCTGCCGTCCCGGCGTGAGCGCGGCAAAAGCCTCTGCCAGTTCCGGGTCGGCATCCAGCGCCTCAATCAGCTCATCCGGGATCGGCACTTCGCGCACCACTTTGACCGGTTTGATGCCTGCGTCGGCGTAGCCAATCGCCTCGTCCAGATAGGCGCAGATGATGGGTTCTTTCGCGACCACATCTCCGTGGTCCGAAAAGCGGATCGTCTCGGGCGTGTGGCTGTTGGGGCCTTGGGTTTCCAAGACGCCATGCGGGTCTTTGAGCAGAGCGGCCTTAAAGAACGTCAGGCGGAAATTGTCGCGAAACGCGCCAAAGATCGCGATGTTGCGGCCATTGCGGACATTGCAGGGGTGCCCCCACTTCACCGCCTCATCCAGCCCCGTGCCCAGACAAATCCGACGCAACTCTGCCAAGCCCTGCGCCCAGCGCGCAGCCGAACAATCGGGCGTGTCAAACCTGTCGCAGCGGCCGCAGCCTTTGGTGAAATAATCCTCAATCTCGGTGATCATCATGGCGGGGCCTCTGCGCCATCAGGCCCTAGGTCGACACGGCAAGCTTTGCGCCAAGAAATCCAAACGTCCCGGCAAAGCAACGCTTGATCCATGTCATCACCGATGGGCGCTGGATCACGTAGTCGCGCGCATAGGATGCAAAGGCGCCGTAGAGCACGAAAACCGCGAAGGTCATCACCATAAAGACCAGCGCCAACACCACCAGCGCGGCGGTGGCATCTGCGGCGCCCGGCGCGATGAACTGCGGCAGGAAGGCCAGAAAGAACAGCGACAGCTTGGGGTTCAGCACGTTCAGCAGCGTTCCGGTTGTCGCGATACGCAGATAGCCGGTGCGGGTCTTATCCTCGGACACCTCCATCACCGCGTCGTCCTTGAGGATTTTCCACGCCATGTAGAACAGGTAGGCGACGCCCAGAAATTTGATCACCTGAAACGCCAGGGCGCTGGTGTGCAGCAAGGCCGCCAAGCCGATGATGCTGGCAACCGCTGCGGGCACGATGCCCAGCGTGCAGCCAAAGGCCGCGGCGACACTGGCCCGAAACCCGCGCCCCAGCCCGATGGCCAGCGTATAGATCACCCCGGTTCCGGGCAGCAGGACCACCACAAGCGATGTCAGCAGAAACTCAATCGACATGTCCGTTCTCCTTGCTGCGGGGCGCTAGCGCCCGTCGGGATATTCGGCGGGGCCCTTGATCTCGAGCTTATTGCCAAAGGGGTCGTGGATGTAGAACGAATGGCCCATGCCGCGTGCCCCACCGTGCATTGCCTCGCGTTCAATCGCAACACCATGTGCGGCCAGATGCGCGCGCATATCGGCGTGATCAAAGGGGGTGGTGGTGATGCAGACGTGATCGACGTTGCGCCCGCCCGCGACGGGTGGCACCGCGCTTTTGGCACCGGGGTGTGTGGTGTCCCACAGCACGATCAAAGCGGACCCGGCCCAGACCTGTTCCATCCCCAAGGCGGGATAGGAATAGCCCGACGGGCAGCCCAGAACCTCGCGATACCAGGTCACGGCCCGGTCGAGGTCATCAACCAGAAAGACCACGTGGTCGATCCCAACAAGCGCAAATGGCACGTCCCGATGCGGCATCCTAGACGTCCCATGTGGGGCACCATGGCCCGTTTACCAGACGCATATCACGGTCCAGCGTGTCGATCTGCGCGATCTCATCAGCGGTGAGCGTCAGGTCCCCCGCCGCGAGGTTTTCGGCGATGCGCCCGGGGTTGCCGGAGGATGGGATCACCCAATAGCCCTTGGCCAGCAACCATGCGAGCGCCACCTGCCCTGTCGTCGCGCCATGGGTCTTGGCAACGGCCATCAACACCGGATCATCCGTCACAGCCCCACGCGCCAGTGGTGAATAGGCGGTCAGATGCACGCCCAATTTCTGGCAATGGTCCACGATGGGGGAATTGCGCAGGAAGGGATGCAGCTCCACCTGATTGGTCAAAATCGGGCGGTCACCCAGCAGTTCCAGCGCACGATCCATGTAGGGAATGGTAAAGTTCGACACCCCGATGTGGCGGGTCAATCCCGCGTCATATACGGCGGCAAACTGCGCCATGTAATCCTCGATCTCGTATTCATCGTTAATCGACGGGTAATGCAGCAGCAACAGGTCCACCGGCCCCACGCCCAGCTTATCCAGCGACGCCTCAACATGGGGTCTGATCTGACCGGGGCCAAAGCTTTCGGGGGCCACCTTGGTGGTCACCCAAAGGTCGGCGCGCGGCAGGCCGACATCCGCAATCGCGCGACCCACGTCAGCCTCATTGTCATAGCCTTCGGCCCCATCGATATGGCGGTATCCTGCGTTCAGGGCGGCCACGACACTATCGTAAGCTTCATCACCAAGCCGGTTCCACGTGCCAAATCCAATGCGGGGTGGGGTGGTCATCTGTGCGGACATTGCGCGATCCTCCTCTGGGTCGAATCGCAGCCTATAACGATTTAGAAATGCTTGCCAAGCTCAGATCAGATGATCCGGCAGCACCAACCCTTTCAGCACCTCGTCCACCGGCATCGCCTTTTTGCCCGCACGCTGGGCGCGGGTCACTTCGACAGCACCTGTGCTACATGCGACGGTGAACCCGCCCAGCACCTGACCCGGATCGCCTGTGCCATCGGCAAGGCGCGATCCCAGCAGTTTGACCCGCTCACCGCCTACGTCGCACCACGCGCCGGGAAAGGGTGACAGGCCGCGGATCAGCCGGTCAACTTGCGCGGCGGGCAGAGTCCAATCCACCTGCGCCTCGGCCTTGTCGATCTTGGCGGCATAGGTCACGCCCGCGTCCGGCTGGGGGGTCGCGGGCAAGGGCAGCCCCGCCACGGCGTCCACGATCATCCGCGCACCCATGGCGGACAAACGATCGTGCAAACCGCCCGTTGTTTCTTCTGCCCCGATGGCCAGCGCCTCGCGCAGCAACACCGGGCCGGTGTCCAACCCGGCTTCCATCTGCATGATGCAGACCCCGGTTTCTGCGTCGCCGGCCATGATCGCGCGGTGGATCGGGGCCGCGCCGCGCCAGCGTGGCAAGAGGCTGGCATGGATGTTCAGACAACCCAAACGCGGCGCATCCAGAACCGCCTGCGGCAGGATCAAACCATAGGCCACCACAACGGCGACGTCCGCCTGCAGCGTGGCAAAGTCTTCCTGCGCCTCAACCGTCTTGAGCGACACCGGATGCCGGACGTCCAGACCCAGCGCTTCGGCCCGCGCCTGCACCGGGCTGGGCCGGTCTTTCTTGCCGCGCCCTGCCGGACGTGGCGGCTGGCAATAGACGGCCGCAATGTCATGCCCCGCAGCGACCAGGGCATCCAGCACCGGGACGGAAAAATCAGGCGTTCCCATAAAGATGATGCGCATCACTGGTCTTTCTTTGATCCAAAAATATCCCCGCCGGAGGCAAAGCATTTTCGACAAAAATGCTTACCCCCGCGCTTTGCGGGCCTTTTTCAGCAACATATCCCGTTTCACCCGGCTGAGATGGTCAAAAAACATCTTGCCCGCCAGATGGTCGATCTGATGCTGCACACTTGTTGCCGGGAGCCCGACAAACTCCTGTCGGTCCCATGTGCCTTGGTCGTTCATGAACCGCACCGTCACGGCGCGCGGACGTTTGATCGTCGCGCGTACGCCGGGCAAATTGGGCGAGCCTTCGGAATGCTCGCGCAGCTCTGCACTGGCAAACAACACCTCTGGATTCGCCAACCGCACCGCCTTGCCTCGGCTAGTGCTGGCGTCCACCACGGCCAAAGCCAGCGGGATGCCCAGTTGCACGGCGGCCAGCCCGACGCCGGGCATCGCGTCCATCGCGATGATCATCTCATCCCAGATCGCGCGAACCTCATCGGTGATCTCTTCGACCGGCTGGGCGGGCGTGCGCAGCGCCTTGTCAGGCCACATCACAAAGGGGCGGTGCATCATGTCGTGTAATCCGTGCAAAGTATGCCATCGAGGTGGTCACGCTCGTGCTGCACGCAGCGGGCGGAAAAGCCATCAAACGCGCCCTCTTGCGTGTCGCCATCTAGGTCCTGCCATGCCAGCCGCACCGCCACGGGCCGGGTAACCATGCAAGGCGCGTCGGGGATCGAAAGACAGCCCTCTTCCCCCGCCTCGCTGACCGGATCGGCCCATGTCACAACCGGATTGATAAACACCTGCGGGCTGCGCGCGCCGTCTTTCCACGTGGCGTCCATCACGAATATCCGCTTCATCACACCGACCTGTGGTGCCGCGAGCCCGCGCCCGTAAGCGTCATACATCGCAGCCAACATGCCATCCGCCAACGCCCGGAGCGCGGGGCCAAAGCTGTCGACGGGTTTGCACACAGCGCGCAGCACCGGGTCAGGCACTGTCCGCAGGGTCAGGCTCACGCGCGGGCCTTTTCGCGCTTTAGCTTTTGCATTTTTCGGGTGATCATCTGTCGCTTCAGCGGCTTGAGGTAATCGATGAAAAGCTTGCCGTGCAGGTGGTCAATCTCGTGCTGCACGCAGGTCGCCCACAACCCATCAAACTTTTCGCGATGCATCGCGCCATCCAGCCCCAGCCATTCGACCTCAACCTCTGACGGGCGCACCACATCGGCGTATTGTTCTGGGATCGACAGACACCCCTCTTCATAGGTGTTCGTCTCGTCCGAGGCCCATGTGACCACCGGGTTCATCAAGACCATGGGGCGCCCTTCGGCATCCTCATCCTTGTCGCAATCCATCACCAAAAGCTGCTGCATCACGCCGATCTGCGGCGCGGCCAGCCCGATCCCCGGCGCATGATACATCGTCTCAAGCATATCATCCGCCAGCGCGCGCAGCTCATCGGTCACCTCCGCAATCGGGTCGGTTTCCTTTTTCAGGCGCGGGTCGGGATGGATCAGGATGTTGCGTAGGGTCATAGCGCTGATTTAATCGCCCAGCCGCCAAAGCGCAACGGGCGCGGGTCTTTCACCTTGCGCCTGCCCACGGGCGTATTAGCTTGCCGCGCAACACCAAAGGACCCAACCTATGAAATTCGATTTCGAAACCATCAAAGACCCTGCCACCGGACACAGTTCAAAATGGGCGCTGATGAATTTGGTGCTCGGGCGTGATGTGCCTGATGACATGATCCCGATGTGGATCGCGCAATCGGATTTCCACCTTGCCCCGGTGCTGCAAGAGGCGATGCAGACGACCATCAACACCGGCGAGATGGGCTATTTTGATTATGCGCAATTCGCCCAGCGCGTGGCGTGGTGGTATGAGACCCGGCACGGCTGGAAGCCCAATACCGATCATGTGTTCGCGACCCATGGCATCGGCAATGCGATCGGCATCATTCTGCAGGCACTGACGGACCCCGGCGATGGCGTCATCGTCTTCAGCCCTGTCTACCACGAGTTTGCCAACAAGATCCGCAAGAATGGCCGGGTCATGCTGGAATCCGCCCTTGATATCGACGATGCGGGCCTCTTCCGGATGAACCTTGATGCGCTTGAGGCGCAGCTGACCGGCAACGAAAGAGCCGTCATTTTCTGCTCCCCCCACAACCCCGCCGGGCGCGTGTGGGAGGCCGCGGAAATTCAGGCGTTGTTGGCCTTTTGCGCCCGCCACGATCTGCTGCTGATCTCCGATGAGATTCACATGGATCTGGCCTTCACAGGCCACAGCCATTTGCCAACGGCCCTGCACGCGCCTGACAGCCTGCCCAATCTCGTGGTGGTCTCTGCCGCGTCCAAGACCTTTGACATTGCAGGCCTGCGCACCGGCTATGTGATCATCCCGGACGCCGATCTGCGGGCGCGGTTTGCCGCCCTTTATGCGGCCCTCGACATTCAGCCCAACCGGCTTGGCGCTGACCTGACCTGTGCGGCCTATACGCCCGCAGGGGCCGCTTGGGCCGATGCGATGGTGTCCGTGATTGAAAGCAACAGCAAAGCGCTGTGTGACGGGATGAATGCGATCCCCGGCGTCTCCGCCATGCCGATGCAATCCACTTTCCTGTCATGGGTCGATTTCACCGGCACCGGCATGGAAGACGCCGAAATCCGCCGCCGCCTGCATGAATCGGCCCGCATCCTGCCGACGCCCGGCGACGGGCTTGGCATCGGCGGCGCGCTGCACCACCGCTTCAACGTCTCCACCACCCGCGCCATCGTGGATGAGGCTGTGACGCGCGTGCAAGCGGCATTCGCCGATCTGCAATGACATTACGCGCCTCTCTGATCGCCACCCTTTTGGCCATTGCCTTTGCGATCTGGGGGGCGCTCAAACCCGCGCCACCGCTGCCGGACCAGATCACCGGCAATATCGACCGCATCGTGATCGACAAATCCGACCGCATCCTGATCGCCTATCAGGACGGAGAGGTCGTGCGCCGCCTGCCAATGAACCTTGGGTTTGCCCCCACTGGCGATAAGGTCCGGCAAGGCGACGGCAAAACGCCCGAAGGCATCTTTCGCGTCAACCGCCGCAACGCGCAAAGCCAGTTCCATCTCTCGCTTGGCATCGACTACCCGCAGCCCGACGATATCGCCCGCGCCCGCGCGGGCGGCTACTCACCGGGTGGCGATATCTTTATCCACGGCCAACCCTCCGGCATCAGCGGATTGCAACGGATTGGATACGATTGGACCGAAGGCTGTATCGCCATCAACAATCACGCGATGACAGAGCTGTTCCACGCGACCCCGATGGGCACGCCTGTGGAAATCAGGCCCTAGCGATCAGCCCGGCAGGCACAAATTCAGGCCGCTCAAAGTCAACGGGGGCGGTGTCTGTCACCGGATGCAGCCACTTAAAGTCGAACACAATCTCTGTGCCCTCCTCCTGTGCGCCGATGATCAACGCCTGATAAAGGTGGCGCGCGCCGTCATAGATCTCGACCCGGCCACGCAGCTTTTCACCATGGTGGGCATCGATGCTCATCCCGTCCTCCCAAAACCGACGAATGCGATAAACGTCATCCCCGTCATGCACGCACAAACGATCATTACGGTGCAATGCGGCGCGGCGCGCCTGTTCCAAACCTTCACGAACGGCCTTTGGCAAAATGGATGTCACGACTCAGTACTCCTTGACCCTCAGCCAGCTAACTAGCTGAGAAGGTTAAAGATCAAGTGACAATTTCCGCCGCGTCGCGGCACTGCGCGTGCAGCAATCAGCCTGCCTTGACCTTTGGCCGCAAGACATGTGGCTTGGCCGCATCATATAGGGCTGAATCCGGGAACCCGTGACTGTCCCCCAGCGCAGGTCCCACCATGATCAGCGCTGTGCGCGTGATCTTCGCCGCCCGCACCTTTTCCCGCACGTCTGTCAGGGTGCCGCGAATGATCAGTTGATCCGGCCAAGAGGCCCGGTAAATCACTACGCAGGGGCAATCAGCCCCATAGTATGGCACCAATTGCCGCTCAATCTCGCGCAGCGCCCGGATCCCAAGGTGAATGGCCAGCGTCGCCCCGGTGCGGGCAAAATTCTCCAGCGTTTCACCTGCGGGCATCCCCGTCGATTTCATCGACATCCGGGTCAGAATGATCGATTGCGCCACCTCAGGCACGGTCAATTCCGTGCCCAGGGCCGCTGCCGCAGCCGCATAGGCAGGCACGCCGGGGATGATCTGGTAGTCGATCCCTTCGGCCTTGAGTCGCCGGATTTGTTCGGCAATCGCACCATAAAGCGAGGGATCACCCGAATGCACCCGCGCCACGTCTTCACCGCGGGCATGCGCCGCGACGATCTCGGCATGGGTATCTTCAAGCGTCATTGGTGCCGTATCCATGACCCGCGCACCCTCCGGCGCACAGGCGACCACAGCCTCCGGCACCAAAGACCCCGCATAAAGGCACACCGGACATGCGCCGATGATCCGCGCCGCCTTTAGCGTCAAAAGCTCCGGATCACCGGGACCTGCACCAATAAAGAAAACTGTCATCGCTTCTCTCCTGCGCGATTCGGGTTCGGGTCAAGGATCGCGGCACGCGACCGCGCCTGCGCGGCTTGTCCTTGAGGCGGGCGCGAATCGGTTTCATCCTCGCATTGGCCTGTTTGCGGCAGACCTGCCCGCAAACAGCCTCTCAGCAGATTTCCTCCGCCTGCACTTGGCGCAACATCAGCATGAGGTTCATTCCGGGACGGCGGGCGGGGCGTTTTGCCCGCAAGGGCAAGAGCGGCGCACGACGTCACGCCAGATCACCATCAATCTTGCGCGCATAGCCGCGCGGTGTGAACATCCGTGGTCCCTCGCCCAATTGCGCGAGCCGCGAATTGCTCGACCCCACCAGCACCACGGTCAGCATATCAACCTCATCGACCTCCAGCTCATCCAGCCGTCGGTAGCGAATATGCTCCTCTGGCCGCCCAAGGGAAGAGGCCAGCATGACCGGCGTATCTGCTGGACGATGCTGCAACAGAATATCGCGACCCTCAGCCAGCAAGGTCCGCCGCGTCTTGGAGACCGGGTTATAGAAAGCGATCACAAAATCGCCCTCCGCTGCCGCCTTGAGCCTACGCAGAATATCATCGCGCGGGGTTAGCAGATCGCTCAGGCTGATCGCACAGAAATCATGCCCCAGCGGCGCCCCCGCCCGGGCCGCCGCCCCTTGCAGCGCACTCACACCGGGCGAACAGACCACCTCGACCCGGCGGGCCGCATCTGACACGCCCATCTCCTCGGGTCCCCGGTCCAGCAGTTCAAACACCAGCGCACCCATCGCATAGATGCCCGCATCACCCGAGCAGACCAGCGCCACGTTCTTGCCCAGCCCCGCCTGCTCCAACGCATAACGGCACCGCGCCTCTTCCCCACCCAACGGGAAGTCCGACCGTTCCTTGCCCACGGCCAACGGCCCCAGCAGATCGATATATAGCCCGTAGCCCACCAGCTCTTCCGCATCCGCGACCAGGCGGCTGACTTCCGGTGTCCGCCACGTCGCCTGACCCGGCCCGATCCCGACAATCGACAGCTTGCCGCGCGGTCTGCCGCGCATCTCAACCAATGGCTCAGGCACCATGACAAGCGCGCAGGTCGCATTGGCCGTCTTGCGTTTGGTGACCACCAGTTCTGCCGCCGCCCCGCCTTGGGCCAGCGCCGCCGCTTCGGCTACGCCATGGGTGCCAACCTCGGCAAAGACGACCTCTGACGGGTTTGCCAAGCGCGGTGTCTCCGCCTCCAACACCTCAGCCTCAAACAGCCGCATCGGCACGCCCATGTCGCGGGCCAAATCGATGATCGCAGGTTCGTCGCCTTTCAGCGTGATCGTATTGACCGAATGCACGGCCTCGGGGCAAATACCGGCCTCTGCCAGCACCTCATTAACGAGTGCCGCCAACTCAGTCGGCGGACAATTGCGTGCGCATCCCACGCCAAGTACGGCGCGCAGGGGCGCGAATTTCAGCATGTCCGCTGTCGGCACAGTTTTTGCACGGGTAGTGCATACAATCTGTACGGATTCTGCCTGTGGCACATCTGCCAACCACGGAGCGGGTTCATCCCCGATGACGGTCGCGCCGCCCCCGTCCAACATGGCGGCCATCGCCCCTTTGGCATGTTCGGTATTGACCAAGCGCCAGCCTGCGGGTGGTTCATCCAAAGCGACGCCCATCGCCACATCGCCTGCGGTTGTGACAGCTGCAACCCCTTCTAATCCTTGCGCAATTTCACGCGCGAGGCGATTTGCACCGCGATGCCCCCCCAGCAAAGGCACAACGACACCACCGTCATCGCTGACCGACACAACCGGCGGCTCGGTGGTTTTGTCCCCCAGCATTGGGGCCACAGCGCGGATCAGAATGCCCGACGCGCAGACCCCCACAACAGGCGTGCCCGCAGCGAAGAGATCGCGAACGTGATCCAGCGCATTGGCAAAGAAAACATCCGCCTTTTCAACACGTTCCGCCCGTCCATGGACAGCCGAATCCAAGAGCGCGGCGACGCGGTGCGCCACGGGTTCGCCGGATTTGGACAGGGCCACAACAACTGGTTTCAAAGCCACGGATCGGCCCCTTTCGTGAGCAGGATCATAGAAAAATAAGGCGCCTCTTCAGGCGCTTGCGCCAACGGCGTGACGACTTCTTGCGGCAGGCTGACCCGCTCCACATAGACCGCCTGATCCAAGAGGCCGAGTTCTTCGATCACGCCACGGATTTTGGCCAAATGCCGCCCGACCTTCATGATTGCGACGCTTTCAGCGCCTTCAATCCGCAGCCGCAGTTCGTCCTCTGGCAAGGGTCCGGGCAGCACCGTCAGGCGCTCGTTCCGCGCCGCCAACGGCAGGCCCGCACGGGCCGCACAGGCCGTGACAGAGGTCACGCCGGGGACGACCTCAACGCGGTAAGCCTCTGACAATCTTGCGAAAAGATACATGAATGAGCCGTAAAAGAACGGGTCACCTTCGCAGAGGCAGACCACATCGTCACCCGCGTCCAAGGCCGCCGCGATCTGCGCGGCACCGGTGTCATAGGCGGCTTGGGCCGGGCCGCGTTCCACGGTCATCGGCACGTCCATCACGATCTCTTGGCATCCCGCCGGGATCATGTCGGCGGCGATGGCGCGTGCAAAGCTGTCGCCTCCCGCAAGGGTCGGATAGGCCACGACGTTTGCGCCCTCAATCAGCCGCGCAGCGCGCAGCGTCATCAGGTCCGCGGCCCCAGGGCCGACACCAACACCATAGAGTGTCCCTGTCATCGTTTTACAAGGCTCCATTGTGTGACGGGCATCGCGGGGCGCCAGCCGGTCAGGCGGCCCACAGGCTCTGCCCGGTGGATCGAAATCCGCGCCAGTTCGCCGCCAAATTCGCGATGCAAATCGATCAGTTCCGCTTCACTTTCGAGCGTGACCGCATTGGCCACGAGCCGCCCCAAGGGGCGCAGGGCCGCCCATGCGGCGTCAAAGGTGTCGCGGCTCAGCCCGCCGCCGATAAAGATCGCATCGGGGGCTGCCAAGCCGTCCAAAGCGGCAGGCACCGAACCATCAACGAGTTCCAAACGCGGCGTGCCCAGCGCCAGAGCGTTATCCGCCGCCATGGCCCGGCGGTCGGCGCGGGGTTCAATCCCGATGGCGCGGGCGTAGCGTGCGGCGCGCATCCATTCGATCGCGACCGAACCGGACCCGCAGCCGATATCCCAGAGCAGCGCGCCGCGCATCGGCATCAGCTTGGCCAATGTGGCGGCGCGGACCTCTTGTTTGGTCATCGTGCCGTCAGAGCGAAAGAGGTTGTCGGCCAATCCCGGCACGCGCGGTTGCAGGGCCGCATCAGGGGCCGCGATACATTCCACGGCCAACGTGTTGAGCGCCGGAACTGTGTGTTTCCAGTCACTTGCGGTGCCGTAAAACCGTGCCTCATCCTTGCCACCCATCGCCGCCAGCACGGTCATTTTTGACGCGCCATAGCCGCGATCCGTCAGATATTCCGCGATTTGCGATGGGGTGTCGGCCCCCGTGGTCAGGATCAACAGCCGGGCATCGGGCTGGATAAAGGCGATCATCTGCGCCACCGGGCGGCCATGCACGGTCAGCGTTTCGACATCTGGCAGCGACCAGCCCATGCGGGCGGCGGCCAGCTGAAACGCTGATAGCTGCGGGTGATAGACAATCTGCGCGGGATCAATCGCGCGACCTATACGGGCCCCGACGGAAAACCAAAGCGGGTCGCCCGTGACCAGCACGACGACGCGGCGGCCTTTCAGCCCCTCAATCGTGTCGATCATTGCGTCAAAGGGTGAGGGCCATGCCACGCGTTCGGCGTTCGGATTGGCCGCGAGGGTGTGATGGCGTTCGCCGCCCAGGATGACTTCCGCCGCCGCAACAACCGCGCGGGTGGCAGGGGTCAGGCCATCCAGCCCGTCTTCACCGATGCCAACGATATGCAACCAGGGCGCGGTCATGATGCGACCTCAGGCAGTCCGGCGGCCAGCGCGTTGACAGCGGCAGAGGCCATGGCCGACCCGCCGCGCCGTCCGCGCAGAGCCACGTAGTCGCAACCGCGCGGGTTGGCGGCAAGCTCTGCCTTGCTTTCGGCAGCCCCGACAAAGCCAACCGGGAAACCAAGGATCACGGCAGGCTTTGGACCACCGGCATCGATCAGTTCCAACAGGTGGAAAAGAGCTGTGGGCGCATTGCCGATCGCGACGATGGCACCGTCAAGATGCGGCTCCCACAGCTCTACCGCTGCGGCAGAGCGCGTGTTGCCGATGGATTTGGCATGGTCCGGGACGGTCGCATCGTTCAGGGTCACGATGACCTGATTATCGTTGGGCAGATACCGACGGATGATGCCTGCGCCAACCATCTCGCAGTCGCACAGGATGGGCTTGCCCGCCTGCATCGCCGCGTGCCCTGCGGCAAAGGCGTTCTCCGACCAGACCAGACGATCCGCGACCTCGACCATGCCGCAAGCGTGGATCAGCCGCGTGATCAAAGGGCGCATATCGGCCTGAAACCGATCCAGCCGCGCCTCTGCCGCGACAGTGGCGAAACTGACGGCATAGATCGCAGCGGGGTCTTTTTCGTAGGGGCGCAATGTGGTGCCTTTGGTGAGGCGGGCGCGGGATCATGCGTTGCACAATCGTGGCCCGGTGGGAAAATGAGATCAGCGTTTGCGCGATTTCCGCGCGCTTTCTGGCCCTAGCGGGTGATCCGCATGGGGGTAGACGGCGTGGTGATGGTGGTGGTCGTGCCCATGGTCATGGTCGTGATCATGGTGGTGGTGATGATCGTGCTGCGCCTCGAGCCGGCACATGCCGGTGCAAAAGGTATCGCAAAGCGCGCAATCGGCGACGTTGGACCCCGGTGCGCTGGCACCCTGCCCTTCGACGTGGTGGTGATGGCTTTCCTGCACCGCGCCGACTTCATCCTCGAACCCCAGCACCTGCACACGGTATTTGCACAGAACACATGTGGGTGGCGGCACGCTGCCAAAGGCGGGGTGTTTGCGGTCCTCGGCAGTGATGTGGTGGTGGCCACCGTCCGCCGTCGCCAGCACTTGTTCGCGGTAACCACAGATGCCGCAATTGGGCGGCGGGGTATCGCTGGCTTGTTCAAGGATGCGTTCGGCAAAGGTTTCCAGCACCTTGGGGTGATCGCCCAGATAGGGTGCCTTGATGAATTGGATGTTGGGGTGATCCGCCGCCACCTGATCGGTAAAGCCGTAGATGCGGTCGATCAGGATGCCGGAAAACAGGAAATACGGGAAGACGATGATCCGCTTATAGGGCAGGTGTGCGACGTGTTGCAGGCAGGGTTCCACCAGAGGAAAGGTCACACCGGAATAACCCACGTCACACCAGCCAAAGCCCATACCCTCTTGCAGCATCCGCGCGATCTTGGCGACGTTGCCGTTGGCGTCTGGGTCGGATGCGCCGCGCCCGATCACCACAAGGCATGTCTCGTGCAAGGATAGCTCACCATGGTCGGCATTGGCCTGATCCACCGCCTCTTGGATACGGCCAGCGGCGGCGGCGATCATCTTGGGGTCGACCCCAAGTTCACGGCCGTAGCTGACGTCCATGTCATGGGTCTTGGCATAGGTGTTCAGCACGGTGGGGATGTCATTCTTGGCATGCATCGCGGCAAAAAGCATACCGGGCACCGCAAGGATGCGCTCACAACCCGCCTCGCGCAGGTTGTCCAGCCCATCGCGGATCACCGGGTTGGCAAACTCCAGATAGCCATAATCACACATCCAATCGTCGGGCAGATAGGCGGGCAGCTTTTCGGCCAGCACGGCGAATTCATCCACCGCCGATTGGCTGCGCGAGCCGTGCCCGCAGATCATCACACCGGTTTTCATGCGGCTTCCTCTTCCAGATCAGGCTCTGCCTCGGCGTCGTCAGAGGCGTCTTTCTTGCCCTTCAGCGCGCCCCACAACCCGATCAGAATGGCCGCGCCAATGGCGGCACCGGCGACCCAATGGTCGTGACCAGCCACATCAACTAGGTGACCGGGATGGGCCAAAACCGGCTGTCCGGCAGCCATCATCATAAGGGTCAGGATCAGGCGCATCTCGGGTCCTTTCGCTGGTCAGGCAGAGCGGGACCGCAGCATGCGGTGTCAGACGACGTGGCATTTGGTCCCCGTCAGGGTCGACCGCGCGCCACCACCTCTCTGGCCCGTTGGGCTTCGTCTGGGGTGGGTATATGTGCCGCGTGGCACGGGCGCAAACGATTCCACGCAGCTTTGGTATCTGTTTGCGACCTGTGCAGCGACGCAGAGGGGCTGCGCGACGGCGGTGCTATGCCCGTGGTGCGACCCGTGCTAGCCGTCGGGCGAGCAAATGAAAGGGTCAAAACATGGGCCAATTGGTAGACGGCGTCTGGCATGACGTCTGGTATGACACGAAATCCACTGGCGGCGCGTTCAAGCGCACACAAGCCAAGTTCCGCAATTGGATCACGGCAGATGGCAGTGCGGGTCCCTCTGGCGAGGGCGGCTTTGCCGCCGCCTCGGGGCGCTACCATCTTTATGTGTCCTACGCCTGCCCCTGGGCCCACCGCACCTTGGTGTTTCGCCAGTTGAAGGGGCTGACAGAACACATCAGCATCTCGGCCGTGCATCCTGATATGCTGTCGGACGGCTGGACGTTTGAGGTCGATGGCGCAGGCGCCACCGGTGACACGCTTTACGGTCTGCCCTTTGCACGTGATATCTACCTTAAGGCGCAGCCTGACATGTCGGGACGCGTGACCGTGCCCATCCTGTGGGACAAGGAACGCGAGACGGTGGTGTCCAACGAATCCTCTGAGATCATCCGCATGTTCAACAGCGCCTTTGATGCGACTACCGGCAATACCGATGACTACTGGCCCGTTGATCTGCGCGACGCGATGGAGCCGGTGAATGACCGGATCTACGACACGCTCAACAATGGGGTCTACAAATCAGGGTTCGCCACGACGCAGGCCGCTTATGATGCCGCCGTTGGGCCGCTATTTGATACGCTTGATTGGCTTGAGGCGCGTCTGGCTGACAAACGTTACCTGATGGGCGATCGCCTGACAGAAGCGGATTGGCGGCTTTGGACCACCCTAATCCGGTTCGATCCGGTCTATCACCTGCACTTTAAATGTAACCGTCGCACGCTGCGGGAATATCCCAATCTCTGGGGATACACCCGCGAGCTATACCAAATGCCAGGGATCGCTGAGACGGTGAACATGGATCACATCGTGCGCCACTACCATTTCAGCCATGACAGCATCAATCCGCACCGGATTGTGCCCATCAACCCGCGGTTGAACTTTGCAGAACCTCACGGTCGCGGCTAGCGCTGTGGCCGTAGTGTTCGACGATGGCGGCAAGGTCGGCAGGGGGCGTTGCCTTTTCGACAAAGGCGCGGGCGTTGGCGCTGTGGGCAAAGATTGAACCGTCCGAAAAGAAGGTAGTATCCGTGACAAAGACCACGTTCGCGTCGGGCTGACGGAAATTTGCAACGTCCGCGACGGTTAGGGCGCTGCCCTCGCGCAGGACAAGGTCAAGCACGATCACATCGAAGCCGTACTTTTCCAGCTGAGACACGGCATCAGAGCCGTTCGTCGCCAGATAGACCGACATTCCCAAACGCTCTAGATGGCGTTGCCATAACGACCCCAACTGAGCATTGCTCTGAACAATCAGAACGTGCATCTCACCTCCACTCCACGGTTGTAATACATAACCAAATCCTCACAAATTGGCTAGTCCGTTAAGCTGTCATTCATTCATAGGGTAAACGAATGGTTAAGATAGTTGTCCTTATGGTCAATCTGACGAAAATCCGCGCATGATCTTGCCACTTTGGCCGAAATCCGCTTGAACAGCGGCCTGATACAGAAAGGCCCGCGCCATGACGACTTGGATCACGATCTGCGACACCTGTAAGCGCGAGGGCTGGGAATCGGGCGATATGGCGCTGACCGATGGCGAAAAGCTGGCCACCTTGATCGAAGCCGCAGCCGCGGATGTGCCGGACCTGCAAACCCGGCGCGTGTCCTGCCTGATGGGCTGCAAGCATGGCTGCAACGTCGCGATCCAGGGTCAGGGCAAGCTGAACTATACGGTGGGCGATTTCGAACCCGATGCAGAGGCCGCAGCCGGGATCGTCGGCTACGCCACCTTGCATGCCGCCAGCGAAACAGGTCAAGTGCCTTACCGCGAATGGCCGCAAGCGATCAAAGGCCACTTCGTGACCCGTCACCCGCCAGTGCCGGACGACGCATGAACAAGCCTCGCGACCATGGCGGCGGTCTTGATGCCGCGATTGCGCAATATGGCGGCAATCGCAGCGATTGGCTGGACCTTTCGACCGGCATCAACCCGGTGCCCTATCCGATGCCGCCCTTGCCCGCTGATTGCTGGACAGCGCTGCCCGATCAGAACGCGCTTGATCGTCTGGTGGGCCTCGCACGCAGCTATTGGTCTGTGCCGAAGGGCGCGGATATCCTGCCTGCCTCCGGTGCCTCTGCCCTGATCGCGCAACTGCCACGGTTGCGCGACGCCGGGCGCGTTGAAATCCCCGGCCCCACCTATAACGAACATGGGGCCGCCTTTCGCGCCGCGGGTTGGGCGCTGGACGAAGACGGCTATGACGCGCTGGTGGCGGTGCATCCCAACAACCCCGATGGGCTGATGTGGGATGCGGCCAATCTGGGTGCACCTTTCACCGTGATCGACGAAAGCTTTTGCGACGTCACGCCAGAGGCCAGCCATATCGCACTGGCCGCACGACCCGGCACCGTGGTGCTCAAGAGCTTTGGCAAGTTCTGGGGGCTCGCAGGCCTGCGCCTTGGCTTTGCCATTGGCGACCCCGCAATCATCGCGGGCCTGCGCGAGGCGCTTGGCCCATGGCATGTCTCTGGCCCGGCCCTGTCCATAGGGGCAGAGGCGCTGTCTGATCCAGCATGGGCCGATGAGACCCGCGCGCGCCTGTCCAAAGACGCCGCCCGATTGGATGCGATTGTCACCCAAAAAGGCGCGGTCAGCCTTGGTGGCACCGACCTTTTCCGCCTCTACGAAGTGCAGGATGCACAGGCCGCGCAGGCCCATCTGGCCAAGCACCGCATCTGGTCGCGCATCTTTCCCTATGCTGACAACTGGCTGCGCCTTGGCCTGCCGCACCCCGACCGCTGGGCACAGGTGGAGGCCGCGTTTTGACCCTGTTTCTCGGCATGTTGCTGGACGCGCTGCTGGGTGAACCCAAGTGGCTCTGGGACCGCGTGCCGCATCCTGCTGTTCTGATGGGGCGGCTGGTGGGCTGGGCCGATGAGACGCTGAACGACGGCGCGGGCCGCAAAGCTAAGGGCGTGCTGACGCTTGTGATCTTGCTGGCCATCGCGATTGTTTTTGGCCTGATCTTGCGCGCACTACCCGGCGGCGTGGTTGAGGTGCTGGTGCTCGCGGTCCTCCTTGCCCAGCGGTCCCTGTCCGATCACGTCCTCGCGGTCGCGCGCGGTTTGCGGTCCGGGCTGGCCGATGGTCGGCACGCAGTTGCGCAGATCGTGGGCCGCGACACCAAAGACATGACCGAGGCTGACATCGCCCGCGCCGCCATTGAAAGCGGGGCAGAGAACCTTTCAGACGGGGTGATCGCGCCGATCTTTTGGTTTGTTCTGGGCGGCTTGCCGGGGCTCTTGGCCTATAAGATCACCAATACCGCCGACAGCATGATCGGCTATCGCACCGACCGTCACGCGGACTTCGGCTGGGCCGCTGCCCGATTTGACGATCTGCTCAGCTGGGTGCCCGCACGGATCACCGGCGCGCTGATCCTGCTGGTCACGCTGCGGTTTGATATCTTCGACCGCGTCGTCGACGACGCCCCCTTGCACCGCTCACCCAACGCAGGTTGGCCCGAGGCCGCATTGGCCCATGCCGAAAACTTCGCCCTGTCCGGTCCGCGCGTCTATGACGGCACCTTGCAGGACTACCCTTATGTGAACGACACCGGCATTAAGGAACTGAACGCCGATCACGTCACCCAAAGCGTCTGGATCCTCTGGCGTGTCTGGGGCGCGGCATTGGTGCCCGCCCTTTTGGTCGGGTTGTTCCTGCTGGCCTGAGTGCGTTTATCCGCCTGCCGACGCGGTTTGGGCTTGCCCAAGCCCCCCAAACCGGCCCTGATGTGATGAAACCAACACCGGAGCCGTCATGCGCACAGCCCTTTTTCTGACCCTTTTGGCCAGCCAATCCGCCGCCCAAACTTGTGGCGGCCCGCTGCCCGACTTCATCGCAGGCGTCAAAGCCCAAGCCGTCGCGGAAGGTGCCACCATGGCGCAAGCCGACGCCTTTTTCGCGGGGGCCGCGCTTGATCCTGAGGTGATCAAAGCCGACCGCGCGCAGGGCGTGTTCCAGCGCGACTTCATCGACTTCTCACGCCGCCTGATCAGCCAGAACCGCCTTGATAACGGGCGCATCTATGGCGACCGCAATGCCGCCACCTTTGACCGGATCGCCGCCGACTACGGCATCCCGCGCGGCGTGCTGCTGGCGTTCTGGGCCTTTGAGACCGACTACGGACAGGTGCAGGGTAACTTCAACACCCGCAACGCGCTGCTGACGCTGGCCCATGACTGCCGCCGGCCAGAGCTGTTCCGCCCGCAACTGATCGCTGCAATCACCTTGGCCGCACGCGGCGATATGGACCCGGCCAGCACGACGGGCGCTTGGGCCGGTGAAATCGGGCAGGTCCAAATGCTGCCCGAGGATATCATCGCCTATGGCCGCGACGGCGATGGCGACGGCAAGGTGACGCTCAAGACCTCCGCGGCGGATGCGCTGCTGTCTGGCGGCAATGTGCTGGCCAATCTGGGCTGGCGTCCGAACGAGCCTTGGCTGCAAGAGATCATCGTGCCCGACGATCTGGACTGGGCGCAAACCGGGTTGGACCACAAGCTGACCGTGGCCGACTGGCAAGCCGCTGGTGTCACCGCACGCAACGGCGACCTTGGGCCCGCGACCCTGCCCGCATCGGTCCTGCTGCCGATGGGGCGCAAAGGGCCTGCCTTCCTCGCCTATCCGAATTTTGAGGTCTATTTTGAGTGGAACAAAAGCTTTGTCTACGTGACCACTGCCGCCTATTTCGCGACCCGTCTGATGGGCGCGCCGCCTTATGACGCGGGCAACCCCGATCCGGGTCTGTCGGGTGAGGCGATGATGACACTGCAAGAGAAACTGACGGCCCTCGGCCACGATGTTGGCGGGATCGACGGCATCCTGGGGGCCAAGACCCGCGCGGCCGTGCAGGCGGAACAGGTCAGGCTTGGCTTGCCTGCTGATGCCTGGCCGACACCCGCCCTGCTGGATGCGCTCTGACCCACCGCTTTCTTTGGAATAAAAATATCTCCGCCGGAGGCACACCGGGACGGCGGGCGGGGCGCCTTGCCCCGCAGGGGCAACAGCGGCGCACGACGGCTAGCTTGCCGCCCGCACCGGGAACCGCGTGCCGTCTTCGGTGATCAACACCAACCGCGTGCCGTCATGCACATACATGTCACAGCGCGAAAACCCGGCTGCAAAGGACGTACATATCACGCCCCCCGCGCCCGCATCTTGCAATTCCCACGTGCCATAGGCCCGGCCACCATCGCTGTAGGTATAGGAATAGGTGCCCGAGACCGAAAAGAACGACACGCCGCCGTCAAAGAACTCATGGGTGCGCCCCACGACCTCTTGCGCCATGGCGTCGGCGTCCAGCACCCGGTCATCGCTGCGCGGCTCAAACTCTTGTGCCTGCGCCGTCCCCGCAGCCAGCACTGCAATCACGCCTAGTAATTTCATGCCGATACCTTTCCCATCTGGGAACAGGTTAGACCCATTTGCCTGTCACGATTGTCACAATCAGGCGACCATCGCCTCGGCCTTTTTCAGGTCTACAGATACCAGCTGGCTGACACCCTGCTCGCCCATGGTGACCCCAAACAACCGGTCCATCCGGCTCATGGTGACGGCATGGTGGGTGATGATGAGGAACCGCGTCTCGGTGCGGCGCGTCATCTCATCCAGCAAGTCGCAGAACCGCGTGACGTTGGCATCGTCCAAAGGCGCATCCACCTCGTCCAGCACACAGATCGGCGCGGGATTGGCAAGGAACACCGCAAAGATCAACGCCAGTGCCGTGAGCGTCTGTTCACCCCCTGATAACAGGCTCAGCGTTGACAGCTTCTTGCCCGGCGGCTGACACATAATCTCAAGCCCCGCCTCAAGCGGGTCATCGCTTTCCACCAGCACCAGCTTGGCCTCACCGCCCCCGAAAAGATGCGAAAACAGCAGGCCAAAGTTCTCGTTCACCTGCTCAAACGCCGTCAGCAGCCGCTCGCGGCCTTCCTTGTTCAGGCTCGCAATGCCCGAGCGGAGCGCGGCAATCGCCGCCTCCAAATCGGTCTTTTCGCTGACCAGCTGGTCATGCTCAACCTGCACCTCTTTGGCGTCTTCTTCGGCCCGCAGGTTCACAGCCCCCAGCGCGTCGCGCTGCCGCTTGAAAGTATTGACCTGCGCCTCGATCACCTCAGCGGCGGGCATCTTGTCGGGGTCCACATTCAGGGCCTCAAGCAGCTGATCCGGCGAGACCTCTTGTGCTTCCATGATCCGTTCTGCGGCAGCGGCCATCGTCTCTTTCGCGGCATCGGATCGCGCTTCTGACCGCGCCCGCGCTTCACGCGCCTCGGATGCGCCACGCTCTGCGTCACGTTCTGTGTCACTGCACACCCGCAGCGCTGTTTCAGCCGCAGCCAAGGCGTCCGCCGCTCCCTTGCGCCGCCCTTCGGCCTCATCAATCGCGTCAGCCAGTTCCGACCGCTTGGCCGCAATTTCTTCAGGCGCCGTCACCGCCTCTTTCAGCTCTTGTTCGGATTCCGCCTTACGCTCCACCAATTCAGCGGTCCGCTTATTGGCGGTCTCAAGGCGATGCTTCCAGCCGCTCACCTCTTTGGTGATCTCTTGACTGCGCTTGAGCCGCGCCTCGCCCTCGCGCCGCACCTCATCATGGGCAGAGCGGCGCGACATCATTGTGATCCGCGCGGCCTCAACCGTCATTTTGATGTCTTCGACCTCGGCGCGGGCAGCGTCCAGATCACCCAGCCCTTGCGCCGATTTTTCCGCCTCACCCAGCGCCTGCCGCGCCGTCATCGCCTCTTCTGCATGGCGCTTGGCGGCCAACCCAAGGCTTTCCACGCGGCCCGCACCCAGATTGCGATCCGCTTCGGCCCGGCTGAGCGCGCGATTGGCATCGGCCACCAGACGGTCCGCATCGCGTCGGGCCTGACGGGCCTTTTGATCGGCGTCAGTGAGATCCGCCAGCCGCGCGGTCAGGCTTTCGTGGGCCTGCACCATGCCCGCGGCCTTGGCGCTTGCCGCTTCAAGATCGAGCTTGAGCGAGGCCAAGCGGTTCAACTGCTGCAACCGCAGCGCCGCCGCTGATGGCGCATCTTCGGCCCCCGCGCGGAACCCATCCCAGCGCCACAGATCGCCCTCAAGACTGACGAGCCGCTGACCGGGCTGCAAATCAGGCTGCAAACGCGCACCCTCGGCGGCATCCACCAGCCCCACTTGCCCCATGCGCCGCACCAGAACCTCAGGGACACTCACATAGTTGGTCAGCGCCTTGACGCTCGCAGGCAGGCTTTGCGGGTTGGCATACCCCGGCAGTGCCGCCCAGCCAGATGCCGCATCCGCGCCAACGGCAGGCGCACGCAGATCATCGGCCAAAGCCGCGCCCAGCGCCTTTTCATAACCCGATTGCACCTGCAGCAGATCAAGGACCTGCCCGCCCTCTGCGGTATCTCGCTCAACCATCCGGCCAAGCGCCGCCACTTCCGCCTTGAGCGCGCTCAACTCACCCTCGGCCTCGGACCGCATGACCCGTGCATCGCTTTCGCGGCTCTGGGTTTCGGCCCGTGCGGCCTCGGCCTCCAGCAATGTCTCATCGGCCTTTGCCGCCGTCGCAACCGCCTGCTTTTCCGCCTCGCAAGCCGCAATAAACGCAGCCTCAGCGCCTTCAAGGGCCTGCTGCGCCTCAACCATCGCGGCCTTCGCACGCGCCTCTTCGGCTTCAGATTTTTCAAGCGTCGTGCGCTGGTCGTCCAACAAGCGCTGCGCCGATTGGTGCCGCGCCGCGAGCCGCGCCACATCCTCGGTCAGCTGCGACAAATCCCCTTCACGGGCCTGCAAGGTCAGTGCCGCCTCAGAGGCCGCAGCCTTGGCCGCATCCAACCGCGCCTCGTGGCCCTTGCCAGCCTTCTCGATCTCTTGCGCTTCCCATTCAAGCCGCTCAATCGTCTCGCCCGCGTCCTTGTTCAGACCGGCCTCACGCTCGATATCGTGGCTCAATTGGTCGATCCGACCGCGCAACGTCTCAATCGTCGCCAGCGCCCGCGCCTCTTGATCTTTCAATGTGTCGCGCTGCACCTGCAACCGCTGCAAAACCGCCGCCGCAATCGCCTCTTCCTCGCGCAGGGGTGGCAACGCAGCCTCAGCCTCCGCCCGCCCCTTGGCCGCCTGCTGCGCCAGCTTTTCCGCCTGCCCTGCGGCCACGGTACGTTCGCGCAACTGATCAGCGGCAGCGGCCAAAGCCTCATCCGCCTCTTTCCAGCGCCGATAAAGCAGCATGCCCTCGGCCTTGCGCAGCCCCACGCCAATCTCGCGGTAGCGTGCAGCTTGGCGTGCCTGCCGGGCCAATTGCCCCAGCTGCCCTGCCAATTGCTCGATCACGTCATCAACACGGGTCAGGTTCGTCTCAGCGCCCTTCAGTTTCAGCTCTGCCTCATGCCGCCGCTGATACAGCCCGCTGATGCCCGCCGCCTCTTCCAGAATGCGCCGTCGGGCCTTGGGCTTGGCGTTGATCAGTTCCGAAATCTGCCCCTGCCGCACCAGCGCCGGGCTATGTGCCCCGGTCGAGGCATCAGCAAAAAGCATCTGCACATCGCGCGCGCGCACATCCTTGACCCCGACCTTATAGGCAGAGCCTGCATCCCGGGTGATCCGGCGCACAATCTCAAGCGTGTCGCTGTCGTTAAACGCCGCCGGGGCCAGCCGCTCACCATTATCGATGTGCAGTGAGACTTCGGCAAAGTTGCGTGCAGGCCGCGTGGCGGCACCGGCAAAGATCACGTCCTCCATACCGCCGCCACGCATCGCCTTGGGGCGGTTTTCACCCATCACCCAGCGCAATGCTTCCAGCAGATTCGACTTACCACAGCCATTGGGGCCGACCACACCGGTCAGCCCATCCGCGATAATCAAATCGGTCGGATCCACAAAGCTCTTAAAGCCATTCAGACGCAGCTTGGAAAAACGCAACGGTGCCTACCCCGATTCCCATATGGACCCGAAACATGGCCCCCGTGCCCGCCCCAAGTCAACGCAGAAGCCCCTCATGTGGCCCATTCCCGCCACTTATCCACAAGATATTGCGGCATTTCGCTTTCTTTGGAATAAAAATATCTCCGCCGGAGGCACACCGGGACGGCGGGCGGGGCGCGTTGCCCCGCAGGGGCAACAGCGGCGCACGTCGCCCGACTGGCCCATCAGGTCGCTTTCGCCCTTGACGCCCACGCACCCAAGGGCGCACACATGTTTTGCACGGTTCCCCCGTCAAAGGCCAAGCCTTGGGGGATGAAATGGGAATGCGACGGGGCCGATCCGTAAGACCGGAGACCCTTAACCGCAGCCGCCCCCGCGACTGTAAAGCGGAGAGTGCCTTGTGATCAAAGCCACTGGGAAACCGGGAAGGCCACAAGGTGCATCGACCCGCCAGCCAGGAGACCAGCCATGCACGGCCCCACAGATTGGGGACGGACTTGAAACAACGGACGGGGTGTTCCGTGGGGGTCTGATCAGGGCGCGAATAACCCTGGCACTCCATGAAATCCCCCCTTTTTGACGATCCAAAGGGGACAGACATGAAAAAACTACTTCCCGCCGCAGGCCTCAGCCTTGCCGCCACACCAGCGCTTGCACACCACCCATTGGGCGGTTTGCCGATGGAAACCTTCGCCCACGGCCTGCTGTCAGGCGTCGGTCACCCGCTCTTGGGCTTTGACCACCTGTTCTTTGTGCTGGCGATGGGCATCGCGGCCACCTTTACATCCGCGCGCTTGACCGGCCCCGCCGCCTATATCGCGGCGATGCTGGCCGGTTGCGGCTTGATGTATGCCGGGATCGCCATGCCTTTGGCCGAAACCGTGATCGTGATCTCACTCCTTGCCATCGGCGGGTTGGTCCTGTCGGGCCGCGCCATCGGTGCGGGCACCGCCATCGCGCTTTTCGCCGTCTTTGGCCTGTTCCACGGCTCTGCTTTCGGCGGCTCCATCGCCGCACAAGAAGGCGGCGTCGGCGGTGCGGTTCTGATCGGCTACTTCATCGGTCTGGCCGCGTTGCAATACGCCATGGCGATCTTTGCCGGTTGGGCTGTTCGCAAACTGGGCGCATCTGATGCCGCCGCGATCAGCGCCCGCCTTGCTGGCGCAATGGTTGCCGGTGTGGGCGTGTTCCTCGCGCTGGAAATCATCGAAGGCCCCATCGTCGCGGCCATCGCAGGCGCTTAAACCGCCCTCAAGACTGCGCAAAGGGGGGCCGCGCGGCCTCCCTTTTTCCTTTCCCTCGCTGCTCAGGTTCACATCATGCCCGCCAAAATCCCTGCCACCGTCGTCACCGGCTTTCTGGGTGCCGGCAAGACCACGCTGATCCGCCACATGCTGCAAAATGCCGAAGGACGCCGCATTGCCCTGATCATCAATGAATTCGGTGATCTTGGCGTGGATGGCGACATTCTCAAAGGCTGCGGCGATGAAACCTGCCGCGAAGAAGACGTGGTTGAGCTATCCAATGGCTGTATCTGCTGCACCGTAGCCGATGATTTCATCCCCACGATGGAAAAGCTGCTGGCGCGGCCCGACGCCCCCGACCATATTGTCATCGAAACCTCTGGCCTCGCTTTGCCGCAGCCGCTGGTCCGCGCCTTCAACTGGCCGGGCATCTCGACCAAGGTCACGGTCGACGGCGTTGTCACCGTGGTCGACGGCAAGGCGGTGAACGACGGCCAGTTTGCCCACAACCTCGCCGCTATCGACGCCCAGCGCGCGGCGGATGAAAACCTTGATCACGAAACACCGCTATCCGAACTCTTTGAAGATCAAATCGCCTGCGCCGACATGATCGTGGTCAACAAGACCGACCTGCTCAGCGATACGGAAACCGACACGCTGACGGGCAAGCTGAAATCCGACAGCCGTGACGGCGTGCAGGTCGTGCGGGCGTCCATGGGCGCGCTGCCCGTGGATGTGCTGCTGGGGCAAGGTGTCGGCGCTGAATCCGACCTCGACGCCCGGCACGAGGTGCACCACCACCATCACCACGACGATGACCACGACGACGATCATCACCACGACCATGAACATGAACACGGCCATGACGAGTTCGAAAGCTTCATCGTCACCCGCCCCGAAATCACAGACGCCAAGGCCTTTGCCGAACAGGTCGCCGACGTCATCCGCGCCCACAACATCCTGCGCCTCAAAGGCTTTGCCGCCGTGGCGGGGAAACCCATGCGCCTCACGCTGCAGGCCGTCGGCCCCCGCGTAGATACCTATTTCGACGGCCCGCTCCCCGGCCCGCGCGAAACCCGGCTTGTGGTCATCGGCGAGGCGGGGCTTGATCAGACCGCCATCACCGCCGCGCTCTCCGCATGATCTTTGTCGAACGGGGTGACCCGCACCACCCGCAGGCCACTGCCCTGCTCAAGGCCAGCCACGCCCTGATGCAAAGCCTTTTCCCGCCCGAGGACAACTATTACCTCGACATCGATCAACTGGTCGCACCGCACATCCGCTTTTTCGTGGCGCGCCAAGGCCCCGACATCGTCGGCACCGGCGCGCTTGCCCTTAAGGCTGACTATGCCGAGATCAAATCCATGTTCGTGGATGAGGCCGCCCGCGGCACCGGCGCCGCCGACGCCCTGATGCGCGCGCTTGAGGACGAGGCCCGCGCCGAAAACGCACCCATCCTCAAACTTGAAACTGGCAATGTCCTGCACGCGGCGCACAAACTCTACCGCCGCCATGGTTTCACCGATTGCGGCGTCTTCGGCGATTACGTCGCCGCAAAATCCTCGATCTTCATGGAAAAGCCCCTGACATGACGCCCTTGCTTTCTTTGATCCAAAAATATCCCGGGGGGGTCCGTAAGGACGGGGGCAGCGCCCCCAAAACAGGGCATCTCTGATGCACTTGCTCGCCGCCACACCGGGCCAAATTGACGACGGCAAGGAACCCGTTGATCTGGGCCAAACCCGTGCCGACGTCGTCTTCATTTCCGCCGCCGACACCGAACTGGCCGCATTGGCCGAGGCACGTGCGGCAATGGATGCATCACCTACGCTGCGGCTTGCGAATATGATGCACCTGCAGCATCCGATGTCGGTCGATCTACACTTGGATGACTGCGCGACCAAATCCCGTCTGGTCGTCGCCCGCGTCCTTGGTGGCATGGGCTACTGGACCTACGGCGTCACCCAATATGCCGCCCGACTGCGCGAAACGGGCGTGCCTTTCGCCTTGCTGCCGGGCGACGACAAACCCGATCCCGACCTGCGTGGCCTCTCAACTGTGTCGGATGCGGATTACGACGCGCTCTGGGCCTACCTCGTCGAAGGTGGACCGCAAAATGCCACGCTTTTCATCGACTACTGCAACGCAATCATCAACAAGGCCGAGAAACCGGCCACGGCCAGCCCCCTGCTGCGCGCCGGTGTCTACTGGCCCGGTGCAGGCATTGCTGACCTGTCTGCCGCGCAAGAGGCCTGGACACCTGACGCCCCCATCGTCCCGATCATCTTTTACCGCGCACTCGTGCAAGGGGGTGGGTTGAACCCCATCAACCGCCTGACCAAATCGCTCTTGCGTGCAGGCCTCAACCCCCTGCCGATCTTCGTGGCCTCGCTGAAAGATCCCGTCTCAACCGCCACCCTCGACCAGCTCTTCACCCAAGCCCCGCCAGAGGTGATCCTGAATTGCACCGCCTTCGCCACAGGCTCCCCCCACGACGGCGACGACAGCCCCATGAACCCGCTACTCGTGAACGACGCGCCGGTGTTCCAAGTGATCCTGTCCGGCTCCTCTGAAACCGCATGGGCCGACAACCCCCAAGGCCTATCCGCGCGCGACATCGCAATGAACGTGGCCCTGCCAGAGGTTGATGGCCGCATCCTGTCGCGTGCCGTCTCATTCAAGTCAGAGGCCTTCTTTGATGAGGCCACCGAATGCCCGATTGCGACCTATCAGGGCGTCGGCGACCGCATCGACTTCGTCACCCAATTGGCGAAAAACTGGGCCGCGCTCCGCCGCAAAGCCCCAAAAGACCGCAAAATCGCGCTGATCCTCGCCAATTACCCCAACAAGGACGGCCGCCTCGCCAATGGCGTCGGCCTCGACACGCCTGCCGCCACGGTCCACGTGATGAACCTGCTGGCCGGGGCTGGCTATGCCACCGACCCACCAAAAGACGCGCAGACCCTGATGGATCAACTGATGGCAGGCCCCACCAACTGGCTGACGGATCGCGCCGACAAGGCGGGCGGCGAAACCCTGCCGCTCTCCACTTACGAAACCCACCTCGCCGACCTGCCATGGGCCGCAAAGGAACAGCTCTCCGACCGCTGGGGCGCTCCGACCGATGACCCTTTTTTCGGTTCCGAAATATCCCGGGGGGGGGCGCAGCCGGGGGGCAGCGCCCCCCTACCCGGCTTCAAGCTTTCGCTCCATTCCTTCGGCAATGTGGTCGTCGGGTTGCAACCGGCGCGCGGTTATAACATCGACCCGACCGACACCTACCACTCCCCCGATCTGGTGCCACCGCACAACTATCTGGCCTTCTACCACTGGCTGCGTCACCACTGGGGCGCGGATGCCATCGTGCACATGGGCAAACATGGAAACCTTGAATGGCTGCCCGGCAAGGCGCTGGCGCTCGACGCCGCAAGCTGGCCGGAAATCGCCCTTGGCCCCACGCCACATGTCTATCCCTTCATCGTCAACGACCCCGGCGAAGGCACGCAGGCCAAACGCCGCGCGGCGGGCGTCATCATCGACCACCTCACCCCGCCGCTGACCCGCGCTGAAAGCTATGGCCCCCTGCGCGACCTCGAAGCACTCGTGGACGAATACTACGAGGCCGCAGGCGTTGACCCCCGCCGCATCGACCATTTGCGCCGCGAAATCCTGTCCCTGTCTGACGTCACGGGCCTCGCCAAAGATGCCGCCTTTACCGGCGATGAGGACACTGATCTGGCAAAGCTCGACGCCTACCTCTGCGAGCTGAAAGAGGCGCAAATCAGGGACGGGTTGCACATCTTTGGACAGTCACCCACAGGCCAACAGGAAACCGATCTGGCCATCGCCTTGGCGCGGATTCCGCGTGGTGATGGCAAGGGCAAGAATGCCTCGCTCCTGCGCGCGCTGGCCACCGATCTTGGCATCACCATCGACCCGCTTGATTGCGATATGGCCGCGCCGGCCCTCGAAAAACCCGATGTCATCGCAGGCGGCACATGGCGCACGAATGGCGATACGGTGGAACGGCTCGAAGACCTGTCCCAAAGGCTGATCCGGGACGGTGGGCGGGGCGTCTCGGGCTTTAGCCCGACAGCGTCCGCCCCCGTCCTGGGTGAAATCCGTAACCACATCCTGCCCACAATCGCCCAATGCGGCATCAGCGAAGGCGCCAACATCCTGCGCGCCCTTGATGGCCGCGCGATCCCGCCCGGCCCCTCCGGCGCACCGACCCGTGGCCGCCTTGATACGCTACCCACAGGCAAGAACTTCTACTCCGTCGACAGCCGCGCGGTGCCGACCCCGACGGCATGGGCACTGGGGTGGAAATCCGCCAACCTGCTGATCGAAAAGCACCTGCAAGACCATGGCAACTGGCCCCGCACTTTGCTGCTGACCGCATGGGGCACCGCCAACATGCGTACGGGCGGCGATGACATCGCGCAGGCGCTTGCCCTGATGGGCTGCAAACCAACATGGGATGCTGCCAACCGGCGCGTGACGGGTTTTGAGGTCATTCCCGCCTCAACCCTTGGCCGTCCCCGCGTTGACGTGACCTTGCGCATCTCCGGCTTCTTTCGCGACGCATTCCCGCAACTGATCGCATTGGTGGACAGCGCCGCCCGCAAGGTCCAATCGCTGGATGAGCCCGCCGACCTCAACCCCGCCGCGGCCCGCACGGCAAAGGGCGAGGACCCCGTCCGCGTCTTCGGCTCAAAACCCGGCGCTTACGGCGCGGGCCTGCAAGCGATGATCGACGAACAGCTCTGGGCCTCCAAGGCCGATCTGGCAGAGGCCTACCTGCAATGGGGCTCTTACGCCTACAACGCCCGCGCCGAAGGCACCCAGGACCGCACGGCCTTTGAAAACAGGCTCAAACAGACCGAAGCCATCGTCCAAAATCAAGACAATCGCGAACACGACATCCTTGATTCCGACGATTATTATCAATTCGAAGGGGGTGCGGCGGCAGCCGTCTCAACCCTGCAAGGTCAGGACCGGCCCATCTACCACAACGACCATTCGCGCCCTGAACGCCCCGTGATCCGCACGCTGGATGATGAGATTGGCCGCGTCGTCCGGTCCCGCGTGGTGAACCCCAAGTGGATCGATGGCGTCAAACGCCACGGCTACAAGGGCGCGTTCGAGATGGCCGCGACCGTCGACTACCTGTTCGCCTTCGCGGCAACCACAGGGGCCGTGCGCAACCATCACTTTGATCTGGTGGAAGAGGCCTACCTCGCCGACGACGCCACCCGCGATTTCATCGCCGATGTAAACGCGCCCGCCCTGCGCGACATCGCCGCGCGTCTGCAAGAGGCGATTGACCGCGATCTCTGGACGCCGAAATCAAATTCGGCCCGTGCCCGGATCGCCGGTCTTCTTGATTAGATGCCCGCGGCCATCGCCGCCACACCCAGATAACTCACGAATAGTCCCAGCACTGCAAATTTCATCATGTCCCAAACTCCTGTTTCAAAGGAGCTTCTAGACAGTGAAACGGCACGCAATCAGGGGAATAGTCAGCCCTCAGGCCCCGTTAAAGACCGGTCGCGAGGGCGGCTGTTCCAACATAGGCGGCAAACATGCAAAGGACGAAAATACGCATTTTTTGTCTTTCTTTTCTTCTTGGCGTCAGCGGCTGCTTCTCCCGCTGTTGCCTCGGTCATAGCGAAACTGACACCGCCCGGTTAAGCCTTCGTGATCATCCGCCCGCAAATCCACAAAAACTGCGACCAAGCAGCCACACTCCGATACTGGACCTTGCAGAAGGCTCCTCATAGCCTCACCCAAATGACACCCCGCCGCCTTTCACCTGATGATCCGGCTCTGCCGGCAGCGCACGCCCTGATTCACCGCTGTTTTGCCGGAATGGAGGGGCGCGTGGATCCGCCGTCGTCGGTTCACCGCCTGACGCTCGAGGCGCTCAAGACGCAGGCCCGTGACGCAGAGCTTTGGGCCCTGCCCGATGCCTGCATGATCCTGACGCCCAAAGACGACACGCTCTATCTGGGAAAGCTGGCTGTGGATGCCGACGCCCGGGGACAGGGACGCGCACGCCTGCTGATCACATGGGCCAAAACCCGTGCCCGCGCCTTGCAAAAACCCAGCCTGACATTGGAAACCCGGATTGAGCTGACGGAGAACCATGCCACCTTCCGCGCGCTGGGATTTCGCGAAACCGCCCGCACCGCCCACCCGGGATTTGATCGCCCCACAAGCATCACATTTACCCTGCTCCTCTGACCCGCTACACCCGTTCCATAGGGGGATCACATCATGACCGAAGACACCGACCGCCACGCCACCAAAATGGCCAAGAAAAAGGCCGCCCGTGATAAGATCATGGCCACCAAGACCGACAAAAAGGGCCTGATCATCGTCCATACCGGCAAGGGCAAGGGCAAGAGCTCTGCCGCCTTTGGCATGATCTTCCGTTGCATCGCGCACGATATGAAATGCGCCGTGGTGCAGTTCATCAAGGGCGGCATGTCCACCGGCGAACGTGACCTGATCCTCGGCAAATTCGCCGACACCTGCGCCTTTCACACCATGGGCGAAGGCTTTACCTGGGAAACCCAGGACAAGACCCGCGACACCGAAATGGCGCAGGCCGCTTGGGCCAAAGCCAAAGAGCTTATACTCGACGAAACCAACCACATGGTCCTGCTGGACGAGATCAACATCGCCATCCGCTATGACTACGTCGATATCGCCGAGGTCGTGGAATTCCTCGCCACCCAAAAACCCGACATGACCCATGTGGTGCTGACGGGCCGCAACGCCCATGACGACCTGATCGAAATCGCTGATCTGGTCACCGAAATGGAATTGGTCAAGCACCCCTTCCGCTCTGGCATCAAGGCGCAGATCGGGGTTGAGTTCTAGTGTCCAAGCTCCGCCTTCTGACCGAATTTGGCATGGGCACATCCCTGCGCCGCCAAGATTACACGCAAGCCGCCACCCGCGCGGTGCAGGACGCGCTGTGGCACAATTCGATCAATCTGGCAGAGCTGTTTGACCGTCCCAAAACCGATATGCTGATCGACGTGGAAGTCGCCGTCCAGCAGCCCGATCAGGTCGACACGGATGCGCTCGCCACGGTCTTTCCCTATGGCCAAATCGCATTTCACGTCGTCAAAGGCGGGCTAGACGTGCCGCGCCCGGACGGCAAGCCGACGGTGATCGCAAATGTCGCGATCCATGTTTCATTCGAGATGGAAAAACCATGACAGACCAACGCTTTATCATCGAAATGGGCATGGGTAACGACCTGCACGGGATGGACTATCAAAAGGCCGCCGCCCGCGCGATTGAAGACGCGATGCACCATTCCTCCCTGCCAATGTTCGAGGTTTTGGACATCCCGCACGCCAAAATGCGCGTGGCTGTGACAATCGGTGTGCAAGACCCAAGCCAACTCAACACCGACGCCCTCGCCACCCTGCTGCCGCGCGGCAACGCGACCGTCACAGCCGTCCCCGGTGGTCTGAATTCCACCCATCCGCAAACCGGCAATACCATCGTGATCGCCACCGCCGCGATTGAGGCGTTTTTGCCCAATCAAGCCGCCACGGTCGCCCCGGCGTGAAGCTCACGCAGGATCACCGCGACGCCCTGCGCGATATCCTGCAATGGCGCCGCGACGTGCGCCACTTTCGCACCGATCCCGTCGACCCTGCGATCCTGACCCGCCTGCAAGCCGCGATGGACCTCGCACCCTCCGTCGGCAACGCCCGACCCTGGCGCGTGCTGCGGATCGAAACCCCTGACCTGCGACACGCCGTCATCGCCAATTTTGAGGCGGCAAATGCCGAAGCCGCGAAGTCCTACAGCGACAAAAAACGCGCTGCCTACCAAAAGCTCAAACTGGCAGGCCTGCACGACGCGCCAATCCATCTGGCCGTCTTCACCGAAACGGACCCCGCCGCAGGCCACGGACTTGGCCGCCAAACGATGCCCGAAATGCTCAGCTATTCGACCGTCGCTGCCATCCACACGCTCTGGCTGGCCGCACGCGCTGAAAACATCGGCATGGGCTGGGTTTCAATCCTCAACCCCACGACGCTCCACGCCACGCTAAATGCCCCGGCAAACTGGACCCTCACCGCCTACCTTTGCCTCGGTCATGCCGAAACCCAGGACGACACCCCGCTCTTGCACCGCACCGACTGGCAGGAAAATACGCCGACGCTCTGGCAGAAACGCTAGCTTTCTTTGGTCCATAAATATCCCCGCCGGAGGCATCCGATGATGCACCGCATCATCGCGACCCGTCGCCGGATGGCGGCGGCAAACATCACGTGCGCGGCACGCGCTCATTTCTGCAGAGCGGCCAATGCGCTTAACGATTGGCCTGTGCTCATCACGTCCGCATCCAACACGCATTCAATCACGGCAACCGTCCCGCTGGATCTTGCCCGCGCAAAGGCATCGGCAAACTGCGCGCCGTCTGTCACCGTCTCCCCATGCCCGCCGTAAGCCCGCGCGAGTGCGGCATAGTCCGGCGAGACGCAATCCGTCCCTGACACCCGCCCCGGATAGGTCTTTTCCTGATGCATTCGGATGGTGCCATAGCGCCCGTTGTTCATCACGATCACAATCGGCTTGGCCCCGAATTGCACCGCTGTCGACATCTCATTCAGGGTCATCTGAAAACAGCCGTCGCCCGCCAGACACACGACATCCCGATCCGGATGCTCAAGACTCGCCGCGACAGCAGCGGGAAAGCCATAGCCCATGCTGCCAGAGGTCGGCGCAAGCTGCGTGCCATGGCGCTTGTAGACGAAATACCGGTGCAACCACGCGGCATAATTCCCCGCCCCGTTGGTCAAGATCGCATCTTCGGCCAAATGCGCAGACAGCCACGCAATCACCTGTTCTTGCTTGACCGCGCCGGGGCTGTCTTGCGGGGTGATCCATGCCTCATAATCGGCCCGCGCGGCACTGCGCCACGCGCCCCAATTGCGCTTGACCTGCTGCGCTTCGGCCAAGGCGTCGAGCATCTCAATCGCCAAATCCGCACGCCCGACCGCGCTTGCTGCCGCGCCATAAACCCGCCCGATCTCATCCGCGTCAGGGTGGATATGCAGGATGGTCTTCCCCGGACCTGCGGGGTCAATCATCGTATAACCTTGGGTCTCAATATCGCCCAACCGCGTGCCCAAAAGCAGCAGGCAATCCGCGTCACGCATCCTTGTGGCAAGGCGCGGATTGATCCCGACATTCAGGTCGCCGCAATAGTTGAGATGGCGATTGTCCATGTAGTCCTGCCGCCGGAATCCCGCCACAATCGGCGCGCCGGTGCGCGCGGCAAATCGTTCCAGCGCGTCCTTCGCCCGCGCAGACCAGCACGACCCGCCAACAACAACCATCGGGCGCTCAGCTTCGCCGAAACGCTTCAAAATCGCCGACAGCGCCTGATGATCTGCCTGCACGACCGACCCGACCTCTCCCGTAAAGTCCGGCACATCCGCAGACGCGCTCAGCATGTTCTCAGGCAGCGCCAGCACCACCGGCCCCGGTCGCCCGCTCAGCGCCACACGCCAGGCCCGCGCGATATACTCCGGTAGCCGCGCCGTCGTATCCACCTGCGCGACCCATTTGGCCAAGCCGCCAAACATCGCGCGGTAATCAACCTCCTGGAACGTCTCGCGATCCGTCTGACGATTGTCGATTTGCCCCACAAACAGCACCATCGGCGTGCTGTCCTGCATCGCGATATGGATGCCCGCGCTGGCATTGCAGGCCCCCGGCCCGCGCGTGACAAAACACACCCCCGGCTGCCCGGTCATCTTGCCATGCGCCTCGGCCATGATCGCGGCCCCGCCCTCATGACGGCACACCACATTCTGAATGCCACTGTCATGCAGCCCATCAAGCGCGGCCAGAAAGCTTTCGCCCGGTACCGAAAACACCCGCCGCACACCCAGCTTTTGCAACTGATCGCTCAGGATCTTGCCACCATGTCGCATCATCGCATCCTCTCGCCCTTTCCCGCACATTGGGTGAGCATCACCGCAGAGACAACCCACTTGGCATTCCGGCGCAGTGGCTTACCTATGGCGCAACCTGAAAGGACACTCTTATGACCACTCTTCTTGGAATTTCCGGCAGCCTGCGCGCCGACAGCACCAACACCAAACTGATGCGCAACGCCGCCCGGCTCTTTGCCGCCGACACCTTTGTTGAGGGCGATCTGCGCTTGCCGCTTTATGATGGCGATCTGGAAGCCGCATCAGGCATCCCCGCGCCCGTGCAAAAGCTGGCCGATCAGGTTGCGGCCGCAGACGCGGTGATCATCGCAACGCCGGAATACAACAAGGCCATCCCCGGTGTCCTCAAGAACGCTCTGGATTGGGTCAGCCGCACGGCGGGCAAGCCATGGGAGAACAAGCCATTGGCGATCATGTCCGCCACCGCGGGCCGAGCCGGCGGCGAGCGGACGCAGTTTTCGCTGCGCCATGCCATGTTCACCTTCAGCCCCCGGATCATCCACCAGCCAGAGGTGCTCGTGGCGCAGAGTGCTGCACAATTTGATGATGATGGCCTGCTGATCAACGCACAAAACCTCAAGGGCCTGACTGCGCAAATGGAAAAGTTGCGCAGCATGCTCTGAAAACGCGGCTAATCCGGGCGCGCAATCTCAATCAGGTTGCCATCCGGATCGCGCAAATAGAGCGAGGTGATCGGCCCCTGCGCACCGGTGCGTTTGACCGGTCCCTCAATCACGCGGTCGCCCAGATGGGCAAACCACGCGACCATTGTGCCTTGAGTGAGAAAGCAAAGATCGGCACTCCCCGGCGTGGCTTGGTCCGCGTTGGGCTCAAACTCGGCGCCTACCTGATGCAAGTTGATTTTTTGCGTGCCGAATTTCAGCGCAATCCGCGTGCTGCCATCTGCGGGCTGAAACTCCTCGACCGTCATGCCCAGCACGTCGCGGTAGAATGCCACCGTTACGCCGATGTCCGCCACCGTGAGAACCAGATGGTCCAGCCCGTCAATCTTCACCATTTGCACCCTCGCCAATTTCCTGCGACCACATAGACATGACCAGTGATCCGTTTCAAACCCATGTCGATGTGATGGACCCCGCCCGCGCCCGTGCTTTGCAAGCCACATTGGGCGAGGCACCCAGCATCACCAGCGGCGATCCCTTGCCGCCTTTCGCCCACCACATCTATTTTTGGGACCCGCAGCCGCCACAGGGCCTTGGCCGCGATGGCCACCCTGCAACCGGTGATCTGATCCCCGATATGGGCACCACGCGGCGGATGTGGGCGGCGGGGAAGCTTACGTTTCATCGGCCGCTTCTGGCCGGGATTCGCGCCGAAAAGATCACCCGCGTCGAAAATCTGACCCGCAAGACCGGTCGTTCCGGCCCCTTGGCCTTTGTGCGGCTGCGGCATGACATCCGGCAGCGACAGACCCTTGCCCTGACAGAATATCAAGAACTGGTCTATCGCCCCGAAGCCGGAGAAACTCCGCTCACACCACCCGATGCCCCCACCGGTGAAACCCACTCACAGGACGTAAACTTCGATCCCACACTTTTGTTCCGCTATTCTTCACTTACTTTTAACGGCCACCGGATTCACTACGATCAGCCCTATGCGACAGGGACCGAAGGCTATGGCGGTCTGATCGTGCATGGCCCACTTTTAGCGCATCTTTTGATGGGGTTAGCAGCACGTCAGCTTGGCACACTGAACGCCTTCACGTACCGCGCCACATCGCCTCTGACGGTGGAAGAAACCGCGACATTGTGCTGGAAAGACGATGGCAGCCTCTGGGTCCGTGGCCCTGACGGTCGGCTGTGCATGCAGGCCAGCGCGGCCTAAGGCGCGCGGAACCCCTCGGGGACCGCATCGCGCCCCTCCAGCACCAGATCGGCCATGACCTCACCCACTTTGGGGGCCATGCCAAAGCCGATCTTGAAACCGCCATTGGCGATAAACGCGCCCGGCTTTAACGGATGCGCGCCCAGCAGCGGCGCGCGGCTTTTGGCCCGTGGGCGCACCCCGGCCCAGCGCGCAATCACCGGCGCATCCGTCAACACAGGCATTGCCGCCTTGGCCCGCGCAATCACGTCGTCAAGCGCGCCATCCGTGGCTGTGGGATCGTCAAAATCACGCGCTGACGTCGACCCAATTGCCACCGTGCCGTCATTGTGCGGAATGATATGCAGCGTATCGGCAAATAGCTGCGGCGATCCTGCGGCATCAAAGTCGAGCAGCGCCGCCTGCCCTTTGACGCCATTACCCAACCCCTCCAGCCCCTGCCAGCCGGTGGCCCAGACCACAGCACCCGCGTCTGCACCATCGGTCACAATGCGCCCGCCAAGGGCCTCAACCGCCGCTGCCAAAGCTGCCGTCGCCTGCCGGGGATGGATCAGAGCCGAAAGCGTATCGCGAACCAGCTTGCCACTGGCGCTTGGCGGTTCCCACCCAGCACCCATGGCATCTACCACCGACCACGTCGCGAACTCGCCCCAATGCGTCACCGCCGTGCCTGCCCGTCGCTCCGCCAGCGCCACCGCCGCGTCATCGGCCAAAGGCTGCAAACGACCCGTTCGGGCATAGCCCGTCGGCAGGCCCGTGCGATCTCCAACCTCTGCCCAGAACCCTTCGGCCATTTGCAAACTGTCGAATTGAAACGCCTTCTTGGGGTTCCATTGTTCGGGCACATGCGGTGCCAAAGCCCCCACGATCCCGCCGGAGGCGCCTGCCGCCACACCGCCCGGATCAATCACCTGCACCCGCGCCCCGCGCCGCGCACAGGCATAGGCCACCGACAGGCCAAAGATGCCTGCCCCGCGCACGGTCACGTCTGCGATTGCCATTGCCTGCATCCTTGTTACACAGTCGCCTCGACACCTAAGGCAAACCCGCATGACCGACCAGACCGCATCGCTTGACTGGCGCACCACTGACCACGGCGCGGTCCCCGTCTCGACCCAGTTTGACGACCCCTATTATTCGTTGTCAGGCGGGCTCGATGAAACGCGCCACGTGTTTTTGGCCGGTAACGACCTGCCCGCCCGCTTCACCGGTGATTTCCATATCGCAGAGCTTGGCTTTGGCACCGGCCTGAACCTGCTCACCACTTGGGCCGCGTGGGAGGCAGCAGGCGCACCCGGTCAGCTGACTTTCACCAGTTTTGAGGCCTACCCGATGGCCCCCGCCGATATGGCACGCGCCTTAGCGGCCTTTCCACAGGTCGCCCCCTTGGTTGATACTCTGCTGCAACGCTGGACCCCGGATGCAGGCCCCACGGCTCTGACCGACAGCCTTACCTTGAACGTCATCACAGGCGACGCCCGCCAGACCCTGCCCACATGGGACGGTCGCGCTGACGCATGGTTTCTTGATGGCTTTTCCCCCGCCAAGAACCCCGCGTTGTGGGAACCCGCCCTCTTGGCGCAGGTCTATGCCCACACAGCCCCCGACGGCACAGCGGCGACCTATTCTGCCGCAGGCCATGTGCGGCAATCACTGACTGACGCGGGTTTCACCGTCGGTCGCATCCCCGGCTTCGGCCGTAAACGTCACATGACCACAGCAAGGCGCGCCTGATGCAAAGTAATACACGTCTTGGCATCGCGCTGATGTCGCTCACCATGCTGATTTTTGCCACGCAAGACGGCCTCTCGCGGCACTTGGCCGACACTTACAACGTCACGATGATCGTGATGATCCGCTACTGGTTCTTTGCCGCCTTTGTCATTGCCATCGCCCGCCGTCAGGCCGGATCAATCCGCGCTGCTGCCGCCACCAAGCAACCCTTTGTGCAGACCATGCGCGGCGCGCTTCTGGCGCTTGAGATCAATGTGATGGTACTCGCCTTTGTGCTGCTGGGCCTTGTGGAAAGCCTTGCGATCTTTGCCAGCTACCCGCTGCTGGTCGCGGCGCTGTCCGGCCCCGTGCTGGGCGAGAATGTGGGCTGGCGACGCTGGACCGCCATTGGCGTGGGGTTCGTCGGTATCCTTATTATCCTGCAACCGGGCATCGCTGTCTTCAGCCCTGCCGCGCTGGTGGCCGTCGTCTCTGCCCTGATGTTTGCGCTCTATTCGCTGCTGACCCGCTATGCGGCGCGAAAAGACACCACCGCGACCAGCTTTTTCTGGACCGGGACCGTGGGTTGCTTGCTGACCACGGCGATTGGCATCGGGTTTTGGGAACCGATGATCCCCCGCGACTGGGTGTTGATGTGTATCCTGTGCATCACCGGGGCCAGTGGCCATTGGCTGCTGATCAAAACCTATGAGGTGGCAGAGGCTAGCGCCGTGCAACCCTTTGCCTATCTGCAACTGGTCTTTGGCAGCGCCATTGGCATCTTTGTCTTTGCTGAGGTGCTGGAACTGCACGTGGCGATCGGGGCAACCATCGTAGTGGCGGCTGGTGTTTTTACCCTGCTACGCAGCCGCGCTAACCGCCCGGACGCGCGGTAGGCCGTATGGCCGAAGGACCCGTCGGTGCAACGGGGCGTGCAGGGCGGGCCACCGCCCGCAGGGGCGGCGCGTCAGAGGTGCTTACCGATTGCGTGCTGACCGCACTTTCGCCCTGTTCCGGTGCCTCGCCCCGGGCAATCGGCCGCACCAGCGGCTTTTCACCTTTCAACAGATCGGTAAAGCGCACCGGGTTCGCCGTGCCCGTCAGCCGCGCGCGATACACGGGGATCGATTCTGCCACGCGCTGCACATAATTGCGGGTTTCGCGAAACGGGATGTGTTCGATCCAATCCACCACATCAACCTCATCCAGACGCGGATCACCGCGTTCATCCATCCAGATCTCCGGGCGGCTTGGTCCCGCGTTATAGCCCGCCGCGATCTGCACCACGGACGGCCCGAACTGCGCAATCAGCTCGGCCAGATATCTGTCGCCCAGCCGCGCGTTGTAGGCCCAGTCACCGGTCAGGCGCGGGCGGCTATAAGCGACCCCTTCAAAGCCTGCGACCTCTTCTGCGGTGGCGGGCATCAATTGCATCAGGCCCAGCGCGCCAACCGGGCTGCCGACGCCTGCGTTGAACTCGGATTCGCGCCGCGCGATGGACAGCGCCAGCGCCGGTTCCACCCGCAAATCTGTTTCGGCCAGAGGATGCAACGGAAAGTAGATGCTCGGCACGACTTTGCCCTGCGTGACCGCCGCCTTGCCCATGGCAACGGCGTAGTAGACCTCATCCGCGTCCGTGAGCGCCGCACCAACGCGGGCCAAGTCTTCGCTTGGCAAATCGCGGCCCGCTTGCACAAAGAACTGTGTGGCAAAGCCGCGCTCTTCGGCCTCCAACAAGGTGAACGCGGCCTTCACCAGCGGGCGGTCCATCATCGCGGGGTCCCACGCGGGTGCCGCGGCGGCCAACGCGGGGTCGAGACCCCGACCCAGCTTTTCAGCCGCCAGCAATCCATAGAAGGCCGTCTGATGCTGCGCGGCCTCGGCAAACGCTGCCTGCGCCGCCTCTGCATTGCCCAAAACCTCTTGCGTGCGCCCCTGCCAATAGGCCATGCGGCCCACGGAAATCGGGCTGTCCACGGCGGCGCGCGCGGCATCAAAATGCGCAAGCGCCGCTGCCGGATCATCCAGATATGTCAGCTGCACATAGCCCGACAGCCACTCCAAATCCGCAAAGGATGACCCCTCAGTCAGGAAATGCTGCGACGCCAATTCATAGGCGACATCGGCGCGGCCTTCACGCATCTCCCACCGCGCGAGTGAGCGTCGCCAGCCAGACCAGCGGAACGGCTCGCCCAAGGCCTCGGCACTGGTGGACCGCGCCCGCAGCATCACCACAGCCTCGGCCCGGCGACCCTGATCGGCAAGCCAGTTGTAACGGTCATAGGCCAACCCGGCCTGACCTTTGAGCGCATCAGGGACGGCGTTGACAGCCGCCTCAATCCCGCGGGTTTTGCGGATATAGGCGATGCGCGCCTCGGCCAGCGCCTTTTGGTCGTCGTCCAGCAGGTCCATCATCCGCCGTGCTTCATCCGTGCGCCAGCGCCAGAGCAGCTGATCGATCCGGTCGGCGTGCACAGGGGCCAGCAGGTCGGCAAAGCCGTCCACCATCACGCCTTGCCCGCTGTCAGTCAGGCGCAGATCACGCCATGCAGTTTGAATGACCGCCTCCGCCTGTGCGATTTCACCCTTGGCAATCAGCGCCTCGGCCAACCGCACAGCACCTTCGCCGGTCAACGGGGTCTCCGCGCCGAAAAAGGCGATCACCAGATCGGCGTTCGTGCCCTTCGGCAGCGCCTCTTCTGCGCGGGCGCGGAGCGTGGATTGCCCCGGCCAATCGGGGCGTTCCACCAGAAACTGTGCGTATTGCCCAAAGGTGCCATTGCCCGCACGCAGCTGAATCCAGCGCACAAGGTCTCGCGTCACCGGATCATCTGTCAGCTCAACCGCGATGTCATAGTCGCCATCATCGGCGGCGCGCACCGCATCAATATCGGCCTGCGGCACCGTTTGGGCGGTGACCGGCGCTGCCAGACAAAGCAACAGGATAAGCAGAAGGCGGGGCATATGAATTCGCGTGTCGGGGAACATCACAAATGATCGTATCGAAAGCGGCCAAACCTGCAACGCACATTCTTGGCATTCGGCGGAAAGGCGTCTAGTGTCCGCGCGATTTCAATGGGGCAATCATGCCCCCCACCAAAAGGAAGCGCGTTATGTTCAAAGGCTCTATGCCCGCCCTCGTCACGCCGTTTACGAACGGCCAGGTGGATTTCGATGCGCTCAAAAAACTTGTCGATTGGCATGTGGATCAAGGCTCGCACGGGCTGGTGCCTGTGGGCACAACGGGCGAAAGCCCGACGCTGACCCATGCCGAACACGATGCCGTGGTGGAAACCGTGGTCACCCATGCCGCTGGCCGGTTGAAGGTCATCGCCGGGGCCGGGTCCAACAACACCGCCGAAACCGTGCGTCTGGTCAAAGCCGCGCAGACGGCTGGGGCCGATGCCGCCCTTGTGGTCACGCCTTACTACAACAAGCCGACGCAAGCAGGCCTGATCGCCCACTTTACTGCTGCTGCCGACTGCGGCCTGCCGATCATCATCTACAACATCCCCGGTCGTTCATCCGTGGACATGTCGGTTGAGACGATGGCAGAACTGTCCAAGCACGACATGATCGTTGGGGTCAAAGACGCCACCGGCGATCTGGCCCGCGTGCCGCAACAGCGCCGCCGCTGTGGCACCGATTTCATCCAACTGTCGGGTGAGGACGCGACCGCATTGGGCTTTAACGCCCACGGCGGGGTTGGCTGCATCTCGGTCACCGCCAATGTCGCGCCCAAGCTTTGCGCCGAATTCCAAGAGGCGACGCTGGCAGGCGATTTTGCCACCGCACTCGCCTACCAGGACCGACTGATGCCGCTGCATGAGGCGATCTTTATGGAACCGGGCCTTGTCGGCGCAAAGTTCGGCATGTCGCTTCTGGGCATGGGCAACGAAGAGGTCCGCGCGCCGCTTGTTGGCCTGACCGACGGCACCAAAACCGCGATCCGCGAAGGCATGGTCCACGCCGGGCTTTTGAACTGATCCTTGGCGGCGCGGACCACCGCGCCGCCAATTTCCCCCACTAAAACAGCGGCGTGATCGTCTCTGCCGTGTTGTTGGCCAGCGATTCCTCAAACAGGTCGCTGGTGACCTCTGCTGTATTGATCAGATCGACGCTTTGCGGGACGCCAATCGGATAGGTGACCCCCAGAACCCAATAGCGGAACGATCCCGCCTCATTGGGACCTAGCTGCGCAATCGCGCCTGTCACCTCTGCCGACAGCGTGTTGTTAGGCTCCACCATCACCGCGCCGGGGGTCAGCATGCCTGCTGGCAAAACCTCTACCGGGTCAGGCAAGGGGACAAAGAACACCGTGCCCTGCGTTGACGTGCGCAAGTGATCGGTGAGCGAAACTCCGGTCGCAGGTTGGTCGCAATTGTTGGTGACGCTGATGGTGTAAAGGATGGCGAAGAACGACAATTGCCCAATGCCATCAATATCAAACGACGCCGGTTCTGCCGTCTTTTCGACCACAAGGTCGCACCCTTCTGCGCGGTCCCGCTCTGACACACGTTCCACGTCGATGCTGGTGACACTGCCGACCCGGCCCCGTTCATCCAGCGATCCTGCCGTATAGACGGTGTCGACCTCCAGCGGTGCCGGGCTTTGGATCACGACGTAACCTTCGATGAACCCGCCGGGAAACCCTTGCGGGAACAGACGCTTGCGCAGGTCTTCGCAATCGGTCGCGAGCGCCTCATCATAGGCCAACGTGTCCTCGGAAATCGGCATGATCTCTCCGGGTTCCTGAAATCCCGGCGGGATCGACAGCGCCAGCTTTTTGAAGAACGTCACATCGGCGCGGCCCGGATTGTGGATGTTAACCGTGGTCGCAAAGGCCCCGCGCACCAGTTGCAACGCATCTTCACGCCCCTGAATGCCGCAGACAATCTTGGCCACGTATTCATAACGCTCCAACGGACGAACCCGTTCAATGGCAAAGACATCGCGGAACCGCCCGCCATCATCCGGCACCAGATTGGCCGCACTGGAATCAAAGGCGACCACCTGCCCGTCATCGCTGATCACTGGCTCTTCGCTGGGGCCATCACCGCCAATCCCATCTTCGGACACGCTGACACGGGAAATTTGGGCAGCGGCACGATCATAGACAAAAACATCCGCCGTGCCGTTGATGTCGCCGGGCACCAGATTGGTCGCGAGGGACGGAAAGATCACATACTGCCCGTCGCCGCTGATCCCGATCTCATCGCCTGACGAATTGCTGGCGTCATTGGCTTGGCCCCCGCCGTCCGAGACATTGACCCGCTCTGTCACACCCGTCTGGCGGTCATGCACAAAGACGTCCTGCACCATATTCGTGTCACCCGCCACAAGGTTCGTAGCTTGCGAAAAGAACGCGACGTAGCGGCCATCCGCACTGATCGCTGCCGCCTCGCTGATGTCGTCAGATTGGCTTCCGTCGCTTGCGACGCTGACCCGTGTCGTCGTGCCCGCAGCTAGATCGCGCACAAAAATATCGCCAACCCCATTGGTGTCATCGGCCACAAGATTGCTGGCAAAGGATTGAAATGCCACGATCCGTCCATCCGCTGACAGATCCGCATAGCGCGACATCGCATCGCCCTGCGCGCCGGACGTCGCGACGCTGACCAGCGTGTTCGTGCCTGTGCCCCGATCATGCACAAAGACGTCCCTCTGGCCGTTCCCATCTCCATCCACCAGCGCCGGAGAGGTTGAATCGTATCCGATAAACTGTCCATCGTCCGAAATGGAAACCTGTTGCCCATGTCCACCAGCAACCTGCTCGCCGTTGTTGTCGACGGAAATCCGCGTCGTTTCGCCTGTCGTGCGGTCCCGCACGAAGATGTCTTCGCTCGCATTTGTGTCGCCCGCCACAAGATTGCTGGCATCCGACGGAAAAGCAACAAACGCCCCATCCGCGCTTACACCCAGCTTCGTGACAAGATATCCACCGCCACTGCTGCCACCGCTATCGCCATTGCCTTCGGTGCCATCGCTCGCAACGCTGATCCGTTCAACCTTGGCCGTGGCGCGGTCACGTAAAAAGACGTCGTTGGTGCCATTGGTATCGTCAGGCACAAGGTTGCCCGCAAAGGACGTGAACCCGACAAACTGCCCCTCTGGGCTGATCGCGGCATTGCCGGAATCGTCCGTGGCCTCGGACAGGTCGTCGGCCACGTTGACGCGCTCAACCGGATAGGGCTGGGCCCACCCGGCCGTCGCGACAACAAGTGGCACGAGCGCCAACGCCGCGATGCGACGTGGTAAAGTTAATCTAGACATATTGCCTCCATCGCCCGAAGCGACGGCAAAGGTCACACCTGTTCATTGAACCAGCCCGAAAATTGGGCCGCGCGACCATGTCGCATCAGACATCAAAATAAACGTTTCAAATCGTACCCTCAGGGTATCACAGACCGCCGCTTGCACCAAAAATCAGCCGGCCCCTTGGGCGGAAAGCCGCACAGCGCCAATCGCGATGCCAGCCCCCGCCGCCCATTGCGTGTCCCGCGACCCGGCGCTAGCCTGCCTTCATGAAACATGTTCCCAAAGAAACCACCGATGATGCGCTTATTCAGGAATTCCTGAACAAAGGCGGCAAGGTCAGCAAGGGCAAGACCAAGCCCGCGCCCGCCGAACTTGGCCTCAGCAACAACGTCTGGGGCAATAAGCTGACCCGCGAAGAAAAAGCCGCTCGCGACAAAAAGTAGGCCCCGCATCAGCCCCGTCGCGACCACCTGCCCCGGTGCAGGTGCGTTCAAGTTGACTCAAATCCGAACCACTAAGAACTTGCTCCGACGGCCCCTGACATGGTTACTGGTCCCGCCTTTTTTGGGGATCACGTCATGTTCGGAGAATACGGTTTAGCTATCGGTTTGACCCTCGGCGTTGCGGTCATCTTGGGGATTGGGTCCACCTTTACCCCAATCGTGCCGCGTGGCGAAGGGCAACCCGCAGAAGCAGGCTTTGCCGAAGCCGCCGCGCAGGAATACGGCTATTGCGCCCGAAACCTTGATGACATCGACTGCGGCTGCTTTGCCAATCGGGCCGGTCAGGTGATGACCCACAATGCCCCCACAATTCGTGGTGCCGAAACAATCGACCGCACCGAACTCGCCCGAATGCAAGCGACCGATAGCTGCTAGGCAGTTACGTTTGATCCGACCACGGGGCGCCGCCAACACCCTCTTTTTTGGCACTTGGCTGCGTCTTACGACCCAAACCACATCCGCCTGAGTGTCGCGTCACGTCGCACAAAATGGTGAAGCAACGCCGCGCCAACGTGTAGAACCAGCAAACCCATCATCAGTCTTGCGCTCAACCCATGCGGGCTTCGTGGCGCGTAGTCATGGAAGTTCGGCAAAGCTGCATCATGCCCGTCGAAGATGATGGCGTCAGCGCCCGTCATGGCGATCATCGCGATGCCACTGGCCGCCATCACAATGATAATCGCGTAGAATAATCCGTGGACAATCTTGGCCGTGGTTTCCTGCCAGCGTGGATCGTTTCCAACCGGCTTGGGTCTGGTGTCAAACCGCCACCACCAGATCAACCGAATAAGCGTTAGCACCAGAACCGCGTTGCCCATCGGGGCATGAAACCAAAGCAAATCGGCCTTAGCGGCGCTGGCATCCATCTGACTTGCACGAAAGCCCGTCGCGAACTGGATCAGGATCAAAGCAGCTGTCAGCCAGTGAATTGCGATGGGGATTGTTCCATAGCGGTGATCGTCGCTCTTAATGCCCATAACGCGTGACCCTCCCCAGAGTATTTCCGGAAATTATGGCACGCGCCCTGACATTCACAAAGCAGTTAACTGAACGATCGGGGCCGGAAAGTCAGCGACGGGGCATGGACTACGTTGCAGAACAGGGCGCTCCGCAGCCCCCGACACGCTGGCAGCAGCATTCTACCCGCAAGAACATGGTCGCGGGCAAGATCTACTCACATCTGCCCGCACACGCATGGATCGCCACCGTCCAAGAAACCCGAAACGTTATTCCCCAGCCGGCACGACAAGCACAGGTATTGATGATCGCCGAAGCACGCGCTTGGTCACGGTGCCCAGAAACGTATGGCTCGTGCTGTGTTCATGAGACCCCATGACGATCAGATCGCAGTCCAGCTTTTTGGCCCTTTGCAGGATCGTCTCCGCCGGGTTCCCCTCTGCCAGCTCAACAGAGCTGATAAGCTGATAGGTGTCCTTTTCGTCATCCGGCAAAGCCGCCAGAAATCGCTTTTGGCTGTCCTTCAACATCGTGCGCATCGCTTCGTGGCGATCACCAATGGCCTTTTTGCGAAGCTCTTTGTCCTGCACAAAAATGCTGAGCGTTGCATGGGCATCCTGGGACAAGGGCTCGGCCACATTCAGCACATGCACGGCGGCTCCTGTCGCTTTTGCAAGCGACAGGCCGTATCTCAATGCGCTGTCTGCGTTTTCAGACATGTCTGTTGCGAACAAGACGTGCTTGATGTCCGGTAACATATTCAAATCCTTTCCAGATTCAGTATCCAAGGACCCTTGGCAGCCAGAGCGATATTTCAGGGAAGAAGGCGATCACGAAGATTGCCAGCGTGTTGATAAAGGCAAATGGCAGTGCCGCGATCGATATCCGCTCAATCGTGATATTTGATATGCCCGAGGCGATGAACAGGTTCTCACCCAAGGGCGGTGTTTGAAAGCCGATCCCCAAAGTACAGACCATCACGACACCAAAGTGGATCGGGTCGATGCCCATCGAATAGGCCACCGGCAGCATCACCGGCACAAGGATCAGGATCGTTGCCAGCGTTTCCATGAACATCCCGACGAACAGCAGGAACATGATCACCAGCGTCCAGATCACATAACGATTGTCCGTGACCGACAACATGCCTTCGGCAATCAGCGCGGGGATTTGGTTTTCCACCAAAAGCCGCCCGAACACGGTTGCTGTAAACATGATCAACAACACACGGCCCGTAAGCCAGGTGGTCGTCTCCAACGCGCCAAAAAGGCTCGACCAGGACAGTTCGCGATAGATAAACGTGCCCACCGCCAGCGTGTAGAAGATGGCCACAATGGCGGCCTCGGTCGGGGTGAAGAAGCCGGAATAGATACCGCCCAAAATCACGACAGGTGCCATCAGCGCCCAGAACCCGCGATAGAATTCACACAGGATATTGCGCGCCGACCAACCTTCGCTCGACCCCGAATAGCCGTGTTTGCGCGACAGGATGTAGTTCATGATCAAAAGGCTACCCGCGATGACAAAGGCTGGCATGAAGCCCGCGATGAACAACTTGGGGATCGAAACCGTCTGGAACACGCCGTGTTCTGCGATGGCCTCGGGCGGGGCGGGCATGCCAAGTGCGGCAATGCCGTAGATGATCAGCGGAATGGACGGCGGGATCACGATCCCCAAACCGCCCGACGACGCCGTGACGGCCGAGGCAAACGGGCGACCATAGCCACGTTGGATCATCGCTGGGATCATCAGCATACCAACGGCCGCTGTTGTTGCCGGACCCGAACCAGAAATTGCGCCAAAGAACAGACAGGCAAAGACGGTTGCCGCAGACATGCCCCCAGTAAAGGGACCTGCGAAGCTTTCGGCCACGTTGATTAATCGCCTTGATAACCCTGCCGCCTCCATTAGCGCGCCTGCAAGGATAAAGGCAGGAAGCGCCATCAGCGGGAATGACCCGACAGAGGTATAGGCGATCTGGACGAATTTGATCGGGTTTTCGCCAAGATAGAGGAAGGAGAGAAGTGTTGAGACACCCAATGCAACCGTGATTGGGGCGCCGATGAGCAACAGGAACAGGAAGCCCCCGAAGAGAATAAGGATAATTTCGCCAGCCATTACTTGCCCTCGTTTGGTTGGGTGTTTTGCGGTTCAGTGACTTCCGCTTTCAACTCTTCAAGATCGATGGCGTCGGGGTCCTTCAGCTCTTGCTTGAGGATGAGCCGCTTGTAGTTCACCTGAAGGATGCGGAACGTCATCAACGAAAACGCGATGGGCAGCACGATGTAGACCCAGCTCAGATGGAACCCCATCGTCTGCGACGACTGGAAACGGTTCATGCGGTTAAAGATGAAGTCCAGCGCCAGAATGACGAAGTAGACGTTGAAAAAGATCCAGAAGAGGTCAGCGATGGCCTCGATGTATTTCAGCCAACTGGACGGAAAGATTTTCAGCTGGAACGTGACCCGGTTATGGGCCCCCATCTTGGCCGCATAGCTTGCCCCGAAGAAAACGAACCAAACGAACATATAGACCGAAAGCTCTTCGACCCATGAAAAGGAAAAGTTGAACGCTGTGCGGGCAATGATTTGCACAAACAGCAAACATACAAAGATGCTCAAAAGCGTACGACAAATGTAGCTTTCGATGTGATCAACAAAGTGCCAGAATTTCGACATGGTCGCCCCCTGTGCGGATTGACGAAGGGCGCCCATTCAGGCGCCCTTCCCGGTTTGGTTTCTTATTCAGAGACCGGTTCGCGGCCGATGGCTGCCAGCATGGCGTTCACCTTTTCGATGCCGCCGACGCTGTCATAGAACTTTGGCCAGACTGCCGAGGTTGCGAGATCGATGAATTCCGCTTCGTCGTTTGCGGCGTCAACGATTTCCATGCCGTGCTCTGCGACCAGCTGTTCCTGGATCGAAGCCTCTTGGTCACGCAGATACTGGGCAGATGCCTCGGTTGCGGCCTGACCAGCGGCAAGGATTATGTTCTGGTCTTCTTCGGACAGGTCCTGGAACACCTGCTCGGAAATGATCAGCGGTTCGATCAGGAACAGGTAACGCAGGTTGGTCGCGTATTGCTGAATCTCATAGAACTTCATCGCGTTGATCGTGATGTAGGGGGTGTCTTGCCCGTCAACGACCTTGGTTTGCAGCGCAGCAAAGGTTTCAGACCACGCCATCGGTGTCGGGCTGATGCCCCAGGCCTTGTAGGTGTCGATCATGATTTCGTTCTTGGGAACGCGGATCACCAGACCCTGCAGGTCTTCTACAGTGCGGACAGGGCGCTGCGAGTTGGTCAAACGGCGGAAACCGGCATAGGTCCAGCCGATGATGCGCACGCCTGCATCTTCGATTGTGGCTTCGATCAACTCATCACCAATCGCGCCCTGTGTAAGGGTTTCGGCATCTTCAAGGCTCAGCATGGCGTAGGGCAATGACAGAACACCAACACGCGGGGAGAACGGCGTGATGTTGTTGATCGCGAGGATGGACATGTCCAATGTGCCGATGGCCGCATCGTTGACGGTGTCCTGCTCGGACCCCAGCTGACCGCCCAGGAACAGCGTTGCGGTATGTTCACCACCCGACAGTTCTTCGAGCTTGTCTTTGAACGCCAGGCCGCCCACTTCTTGCGTGCTGCCGGCGCTGTCGCCAACTGCGATTTTGAAGTTTTTGGCGGACGCCGGTGCCGCGAGGCAAAGTGCTGCGACGGCAGCAGCTGCCATCATGGTGGAGGGAAATTTGAAGGACTTCATTGGGGAGTCTCCTTGTCAGTCGGACCAGTTTCGCCACCAAGGAAGGTGACATTTCGCAGCCAGAGACCGTCCTCGCAATGCCTTTTTTTGGCTTTGCGAGCTGTGCCCAGTTGATCTTGCTATAGGCCCCTAATTGCTTATATTTCAATCTGTCAGAGTTGAGGGCTAACTCAAGTTCGAAAAACCTCAACTAAGTTTCCATTTTTGCAAGATAGGTGCCATGCGACTCGAGTGGATAGAAGATATACTTGCGGTCTCCGAGATGGGGTCTTTCAACACCGCGGCTGAGGCGCGTTTCCTGACACCCTCGGCCTTCACCCGGCGCATTCGGATGATTGAGGAGACGCTTGGTTGCGAGCTGTTTGACCGCACCAAAAAGCCCATCGTGCTCAAGCGGCACGTGCGAGATATTCTGCCCACACTCCGGAAATCAGCGGCCGAGTTGCGCCGCGTCCGCCAGCTTTTGTCAGAGCCAGAAGTTGACCTGAACAAGCGCATCACATTGATCTGCCAACACGCGCTGACCGCATCCGTCGCGCCGCAGCTTTTGATGCATTCCGCTTTGGACAGTAATTCCAACGCGCGCATCAAATCAGGACGCAAAGGCGAATGCCTTATGGCCATTATGAAACAAGAGGCCGAATTTGCCCTGATCTACGAAATGGCTGGCGAGGACCCCGAGATTGATCCAGAATTCTGTGACCGTCTGATCTTGGGCCGCGAAAAGTTCATCCCGGTCATCAAAACCGGCCTTGCCCCGGCCTATGAAGATCCTGCCTTGACTGACGACATCGCAGGCTCGCTTCCGATGGTGGCCTACCCGTCGTCGATCTTTCTGGGCGAGGTCCTGCAAAAGCTGCTTGCGAACCGGACAAACCAATCGACGCAACTGATCCGCGTCGCCGAGACGGGTCTTAGCCTCGCGCTTGTGGAATTCGTGCGGCGCGGGTTGGGTGTCGGCTGGCTGCCCAGCATGATCGTCAAATCCGACCTGGATTCCGTTGCGCTGACCCAGATGGACCACTTCCTGCCTGGATTTGAATTGAACGTGGTGATCGCGCGGATGAGGCGCGACCTGCCGCCACGCGCCGAAGAATTTTGGGAGGCGATGCAGCACTCGTCCGAGCTGGATTTAGACTAAGCCCCAGACGCCGCCACGATCAAAATCTCAACGGCAAGTTCCGGGCTCGCCAGCTTTGCCTCGCCGCAGGCGCGGGCCGGTTCGTGGCCCGGTTCAACCCAAGCGTCCCATACCGCGTTCATTTCCGCAAAATCAGCCATATCCGCCAGCCAGATTGTCGCTGACAGGATGCGGTTCTTATCGCTCCCGACAGAGGCCAACAGGTCCTCGATCTTTTGCAGGGTTTGGCGCGTTTGATCGGCAACGGAATCCCCGCGCGTGCCCACCTGACCGCACAGATAGATCGTTCCGTTGTGTTCAACGATCCGGCTCATCCGGCCCGTGCCTTGATGGCGGTGAATTGGTGTGGTCATGATCGCAGCCTCAGGTCAGGAAATAATTGGTGAATATCAGCGCCAGCCCCAAAAGGAACAGGGTTTCGACCGCCAGAATGATCATCAGGGATGGATGCACCCGCAACACCGATCCCAGATTGGTGCGCAGCCCGATGGCGGCGATGGCCGCGACCATCATCCAGCGCGCCGTTTCCGATACCAGATGGATGATGTGTTCGGGGATATCGACCAGCGAGCGCAAGACGGCCAATGCGATGAACAGGATCAGGAACCACGGAAACGGGGATTTCTTGTCCTGACTGTCATGGAACATCAAATGGATCGCCAGCACCAGAACCGGCAACATCGCGACCCGCAGCATCTTGACCAATGTCGCCGTCAAGCCCGCGTCGTCACTGACGGAATAGCCCGCGCCCACGACCTGCGCAACATCGTGAATGGTCGCCCCGATCAGGAACCCTGTCGCCAGATCGTCATAGCCCAGAAATTGAAACAGGATCGGGTACAGCACCATCGCGACAGTCGACAAAAGCGTGACCGAAATGACGACCAGCACCGTATCCTTTTCGCGGTCCGGGCGATCCGGCAGGACCGACGAAAACGCCAAAGCCGCAGAGGCACCGCAGACCGCAACCGCGCCGCCTGACAGAACGCCAAACGCAACTTTCCGTCCCACCGCATAGGACAGAATGACACCGCAGATCAGGGTGGCCAGCACCATGCCAAAGACCGCCATGATCGACGCGCCACCCACGGCCTGCACGTCTTCAAAGCCCAGCCTGATCCCCAATAGGCCCACGCCAAGGCGCAGGATGGTCTTGGCCGAAAAGTTCAGCCCGCCTTCCAGCGCGGGCACATCGGCCAGAAACCCCAGCGACAGCCCGATCAGCAAGGCAAACAGCATTGTCGGCGCGCCGTAATGTTCGGACAGAAAGGTGGCCGTTGCGGCCACCATCAGGGCCACGGAAATACCCCTCCAATGGCTGAGCCGCAGATTAAGTTCGGCCCAGCCAAAAAGCTGGTCGAGCTTGCGTCGGGTGAGTTGATTATCCAAGTTCGAACTCTTCATTCGGAAAGTATCTTTGCAGACGATCTGCGGCGGTCCGGGCGTGGCCTTCCATGCCCTCAAACCGTGAAATCCGCGCTGTGGCCTCGGCGACGGGGCGCATGCCCTGCGCATCGGCGCGCTGCCACGTCACGGTCTTGACGAATTTGTGGACTGACAAACCACCGGTATAGCGCGCGGCCCCGCTGGTCGGCAGGACGTGATTGGTGCCCGCGGATTTGTCACCGAAAGCCACCGTCGTATGTTCGCCCAGAAACAGGGACCCATAGTTGCGCAGCGCGCCAAGCCACCAATCCAGATCATCCGCCATGACCTGCAAATGCTCCGGCGCATATTGGTCGGCCACTTTGCGCATTTCTTCGCGATCTGAGCACAAGATCACCTCGGCATAGTCGCGCCAGGACGCTTCGGCATTGATCCGGTTCAGCTCTGGCAGGTCTGCAATCAGCCCCGGCACGCGGTCCATGACCTCGTTCGCCAGCGCCTTATCATCGGTGATCAGCCAAACGGGCGAATTGTAGCCGTGTTCGGCCTGCCCGACCAAATCTGCCGCGACCAGCGCCGGGTCTGCTGTTTTATCTGCGATGATCAGGCTGTCGGTGGGTCCGGCGAACATGTCGATCCCGACCTCGCCAAAGAGAATACGTTTGGCCTCGGCCACAAACTGGTTTCCGGGGCCAACAAGGATCGCTGCTTTTTCGCAACCAAACAGCCCCTGCGCCATCGATGCGATGCCCTGCACCCCGCCAAGGTTCAAAATCCGATCGGCGCCGCACAGGTTCAGCGTATAAAGGATGGCAGGGGGGATACCGCCCCCCGGACGCGGCGGAGAGACCGCCGTGATATGTTTGACGCCCGCGACCTTGGCGGTGGTGACCGTCATGATGGCGCTGGCCAGATGGCTGTAGCGCCCGCCCGGCACATAGCACCCCGCCGCTTCAATCGGGATCTGCTTTTGGCCGACAACGAACCCCGGAACCACCTCTAACGTGCAATCCTGCATGGTCGAAAGCTGCTGCTCCGCGAAGCGGCGAATGTTGTCGTGCGAAAACTGGATGTCCCGCTTGAGGCTGTCTGGGACCTGCTTTTCGGCCTCTGCGATCTGTTCGGCGGAGACAACGATGTCGCCGTCCCATTTGTCGAATTTCAGCGCTAGTTCGCGCACCGTATCCTCGCCACCGCGCTTGATATCCTCAAGCAGGTTTTCCACGATGTCGCGCACGTTCTCTGCATCGGTTTCGGCAGTAAGCACCGCTTTTTTCAAGTAGGTATGAGACATAGTTGGGCCCTTTGGTTGGCAAGAGGTCGGTTCAGGGTTGAGGCGGATCAGGACGGCACGGCATGAACGGGCTTGGCGATGCAATTGGTCGCGAAATCCACCAGATGATGGGTCAGGACATTCAACGTATCGATGACCGGAACAGCGGCCGTCATCTTGTCGCTGATGAGGGAAAATTCCGAACACCCAACCAGGATCGCAGTGGCCCCGTTCTGGGCGAAGTCCGCTGCGGTGTCGTTCAACAGCCTGATGTGTCTCTCAGTCGGCCCGCTTGCCTTGATTTCCTTGATGACAGTCAGCAGCGGATCATTGTTGTCCGGATAAATCGCGGTCAGCCCGTGCGGGGCCAACACGGATTTGAACAGCTCTGTCTTTTGGGTGGCGGGCGATGCAAGGATGCCAACCGCGCTGCCTGCTGGGATTTTGTGCGCGACAAACGCGGCGGCCAATTGCGGCATGTTCAGAAACGGGATGTCGATTGCTGCGGTGATGTCATCAGCAAAGGCATGGGCGGTATTGCAGGGCATCGCCAAAGCGGTGGCGCCTGCGGATTCAAGCCGCTTCGCCATCGCAACCAAGGCCGGGGTCGGGTCGGTGCCGCGTCCTTCGATCAGCCATTTTATGCGGGATGGCACCCTTGGGTTCATATCAACCAACAGCGGAATGTGATCTGCATCATCCGTGGCAGGGATCGCGCGCACCAGACGTTCCTGCAGCAGAATGGTCGCCTGCGGACCCATCCCGCCCAAGATACCAATCGGGCCAGGTGTCATGCGGCCTCTCCTGTTGTGGCATGGGCCTGTAGGACTTCGCACAGGATTTCTGCGATCAGCCGACAGTCGTCCTCGCCAAAGCGAAGCGGCACCCGCATGTCGAACAGGCTGCGCAGAATGTCATCGGTCTGCGGCAATGCCTGCGCCTGCACATAGCGCCAATGCCGGTGTTGTGACGTAAAGCCATGCGGCTCCACATGGCCGAACCATTTCACCTCAACCCCCCGCGCAGCAAGATCACGCACGACGGCCTGACAGCGCGCCGGGGTCCGGCCGGGCAGGCTAAACTGGATGGAACTGCCGACCCGGAATGCGCCGTCCAATGGCATAGGGATATGCACATCAGGCGAGAGTTGCCCCAAGCTGCGCAGAATAATCTCAGCCCGACGGGTCCAGCCGATGACCGCATCATCAAGCTGCGCAAGCTGTGGCCGTAAAACGGCGGCGCGCAGATTGTCCATGCGTGCGGACATGTTGGGACAATCATAGATCGCGTCGGCAAAATGCTCCGGGTCAGGCACGGTGCCGTGGCGCGTATAATTCATATAGGACCCCGACATGATCATCGCCTTGGCCGCAAGTGCGGGATCATCGGTGGTCAAAAGCCCGCCTTCGCCAGAATTCATATGCTTGTAGGTCTGGGTCGAAAAGCAGCCGAACGCGCCAAAGTTGCCGCTCTTTTGACCGCGCCAGGTGGCCCCCATCGTATGCGCGCAATCCTCAACCACGGTGACACCTGCCGCGCTTGCAATCTTTGTGATCTCGGTCAGGTCGGGAAGATGACCGCGCATATGCGACAGCAACAGCACCTTTGCGCCGGATGACGCAATTTTAGCCCACAGATCATCCAGATCGATCACCAAGTCTTTGGTGATCTCAACCAGAACCGGTTTTCCACCCACCGCCCAGATCGCGCCGGGTACGGGCGCAAGCGTAAAGGCATTGGTCAGAACCGGGTCACCCGCTGTCACGCCAACGGCTCGCAACGCAAGTTGTATGGCCTGTCCACCCGACGCCAGTGCGATGCAAAACGCACTGCCCTGCCATGCCGCAAACGCCTGTTCAAGCAGCGCAGTTTCAGACAATTGCCCTTCATCGCTTTGATAGCGATGAAGGGCCGCGGTTCTCAGAACCCTCTCTGCTGCCCGGTGGGAGGCTTCGGGCAGATCAGATTGTTGCGTGAAAGATCCAGAAAACCGCTTGTTCATGTTAGGCCGCCGATTGCCAGCGATCTGCGTTGTCGAAGGCAGCGTCGTAACCAAAGAGCGCGACAGAGCCACCGGTGTGCAAAAAGACGACCTTTTCGTCCTTTTTGAAGTGGCCCTTGCGGATCAAATCGATGAAGCCCGCAGCCCCTTTGGCAGAATACACCGGGTCAAGCAGGATCGCCTCAAGCTCGGCAAACATCTTGATCGCTTCCAGCCCGCTTTCGGTCGGGATGCCATAGCCTTCGCCGACGTAATCGGTGTTCGCGACAACGTCTTCGCGCTGGACAACGCCGTTGCAGCCCAGCTTGTCGGCGGTCGCGCAGGCCAGATTGAACACGTTTTCTTCCTGCTTCTTCTTTGGCGCACGCACGCCAATACCCAGCAGCGGGATTTGTGCGTTGGTGGCTTTCAGCCCTGTGATCAGCCCGGCCTGTGTGCCCGCGCTGCCGGTCGCATGCACGATATGGTCGATCTTCAGGCCGCGTTCGTTGAACTGGCTCAGCATCTCAAACGCGCAATTGACATAGCCCAAGGCACCCGTCGCGTTCGACCCACCGCCGGGGATAGTGTAGACCTTTTCGCCGGTGGCCCGGATGCGATCGGCGGCTTTTTCCATCTCGGCATTCATATCCAGACCGCCCGCGAACTTTTCGGTGGTCGCGCCATGCAGATGGTCCAGCAGGACATTGCCGTTGTTGTTGTAATTGGCGTTGTTTGATCCGGTGCGGTCTTCCAGCAGGATGTGGCACCCCATGCCCAGCTTTGCAGCAAAGGCCGCGGTCTGGCGAGCATGATTGGACTGTGTCGCCCCTTGGGTCATCACCATGTCTGCGCCCTGCAACATGGCCTCGGCCATCAGGAATTCCAGCTTGCGGGTCTTGTTGCCGCCCGTGGACATGCCAGTGCAATCATCCCGCTTGATCCAGATTTCGGGACCCCCCAATTCAGCGGTCAGCCGGTCAAGGCGTTCAAGCGGGGTCGGAAGATGGGCGAGAAATTGACGGGGGTAACGTGCGAGGTGCATGGGGATCTCCAAATTGCATAAAACGGTTGTTTCCCCTGCGATGACTACGGTCAAGTTCGATAAAGAGACAGTAAGTTTCCAATGTTGCAACTTGCGCAAATGGCCCTGCGGTTGCGACTTTCGATTGATGCCGCATGTGTCGTCAGCATCCCGCCATCATGTTCCTGAAATCGCAGCCCATGGTCCGTCCCACAACAGATTGACGCGGGACACCCCGCATGCAGGATTGCCGCATGAAACGCGCCAACCCCGTGACATCTGCCCTGATGCTCTGCCTTCTGGTGGCCCCCGCCGCCGCGCAAGATTGGGCCGAAGGCGCTGCCCTGCGGACGCTGGAACGCCCCGCGCATCAGCGGCTCTTGGACCGGATCGCGCAACCAGGCACCACGATTGCCCCCTTTGAAACTGATGGCTGTAGCGGCGGGCTGTCAGAAGCGTGGCAGGTCGTCGGTCAGCGCTTCCCCGATTTCGCCGCAGCCCACCAATCCCGCCCCCCGTGGGAGGCGTGCTGCACAACCCATGACCAAGCTTACCACAACGCGGGCGCAGCGAATGATGCCGACCACAGCTTTGACGCGCGTCTTGCCGCCGACCGCGCCTTGCAGGCCTGTGTGGTCGACACAGGGGCCAGCCGCGTCGCCGCTCTTGCCGGGCACTATGATGTGACCCCCGACCAGATCACCGCCGCCTACGACAGCATCGCCAACGCGATGTTCCTCGCGGTGCGCTTTGGCGGCGGCCCTTGTTCAGGCCTGCCGTGGCGCTGGGGCTACGGCTATCCGGGCTGTTCGGTGCTGACAGAGGTTTTTGACTGACCTCAGCCCCGCAGCCAATCATCTGCAAACTGCACCTCTGCACAGCCGCCAAACCGGGCGGCGCGCGTCAGCTCTGCGCGTAACCGCGTCAAGCGCCCTGCCCCCAAGCGCACCCCTGGCTCTGGCCAAAAGGCGCGCACCGCCAGCACCTCGCCCGTGCGTTTCATGTCGATCCGCCCGATCAGGCGGTCGCCTTCCATGACCGGAAAGACATAGTAGCCGTATTGCCGCTTGGCCTCTGGCACGAAAATCTCAATCCGGTAGTGAAACCCAAACAGCCGCTCGGCCCGTTTGCGATCCCGCAGCGCGGGATCAAAGGGCGACATGATCCGCACCTTGCCCGGCGGCGCGGGCGCATCGGCGTCCATAATATCCGGCCGCGCCACAGACCGGCGTGACTTGCCGTCCACACCTTCGACGTCGACCTCAATAACCCGGCCATCGGCAAGGGCCGCGCGGCACCAATCCTTGGCCTCTGCCGGGGTCGCGGTGTCCCAAAACGCCGCCAGCTCACCGCTGGTAGCAAAGCCCAAACGATCAAGCGCACCCGCACAAAGCCAGTCAATCGTCTCGTCTGGATGCGGGCGGGCGTTCAGATGTTCCGCCGGGATCACCCGCTCTGTCAGGTCATAGAATTTGCGAAATCCGCTGCGGTGACAGACCGCCAAAGCGCCAGAACGCCACAGGTATTCCAGCGCCGTCTTGCTGGGGTGCCAGTCCCACCAACCGCCCGATCCCTTGACCTCATCCGTGCCGACGTCGCCCGACGAACAGGCCCCGGTCGTTTGGATCTGGGCCAGCACCTCTTCGGCCTTTTCCAGAAACCCCGCACGTCTGTCCTTGCCCCACCGGTCACGCAGCCGCGCGGCGTCGCGGTCAAAGCGCAGCTTCCAATGGGGATAGAACTGCATCGGAATCGCGGCGGCGTCATGGGTCCAATGTTCAAACACGCTGCGATCCCGCCCCAGCGCATGGCCCAACGCCTTGGGCCGATAGGACCCCCGCCGCGCCCACAGGATCATGTCATGCGCCCGCGCGAATGTGTTCACGCTATCCAGCTGGACAAAGCCCAGATCGCCCAGCACGCCCGCCAAATCAGCGCCCCGCCCGGTGCCGCCGCCTGCGTGGCACAACAGGTGCCGATGCAGGAACAACCGCCGTGCATGGGCGTTCTTGATCACAGGCACGTTCATGACACTTGCTCCATCTGGTGCAGTTTGATCTGGCGCACCGTTTCCACCAGCACCGCCGTCACAAGCCCGATGTTCAGCAGCCCGTTCAGCGAGGCCATTCCACCCAGCAACCGCCACTCGACGGGTAGCAGGATATCGCCAAAGCCCAACGTGGTGAAAACGACAAGCGCAAAATAGACCGCCTCTTCCAGCGTCACAAAGATGTCGAGCGTAAAAAACGTCAGCGCCCATAACCAGACGCCCACCGTCAGTTGCACCAGAATCCAGATCGCCGCGATCAGCAGCACAGCCAGCAGCTTGGGCGCATGTGGCGCGCGCATCAGCCAGGGCCGAAACCGCAGGATCGCCACCTCCATCGCCCAAAAGCTGACCCCTGCGATCAGGATCGACGCCAGCAGTAACCCGGCCCCTAAAGCAATCTGGATAATCATGGGCACCCCCTTTTGCCCATCCTATGACTTGTGACGGGGGCGTCCATCGCCTATCTGATGCCGATCATGGCCAAAAAAGACGACAACAAGAACTACAAGGTGATCGCCGAGAACCGGCGCGCGCGCTATGACTATGCGATCGAAAGCGATCTTGAGGTCGGCATCATCCTTGAAGGGCCAGAGGTGAAATCTCTGCGCACTGGCCAGTCCAACATCGCCGACAGCTATGCCTCTGTTGATGATGGCGAATTGTGGCTGACGAACGCCTATATCGCGCCCTATGAACAGGCCATGTTCACCCATGAGCCGCGCCGCAAACGAAAGCTCTTGGTCAGTCGGAAAGAGCTGTCAAAGCTTTGGTCGGCCACAAAACGCGAAGGCATGACGTTGGTTCCCCTTGTGATGTATTTCAATGATCGCGGGCTGGTAAAGCTCAAGATCGGCGTCGCTAAGGGTAAGAAAAACCACGATAAACGCGCCACGGACGCCAAACGCGACTGGGCGCGGCAAAAGCAACGACTGTTGCGCCACGACAGCTAGCGGGAACGCAGGCCGATTTCTCCCCTATCTTGAACAATGCTCAAATGGTTACTGTCCGTTAACCTTTCGTGTTGGGGACCGCCCGAGAGGTCAAAATATCCAAGGTCCCAAAGAAGGAAAACGGGACGATGGAACAACTTATCATTCAAGCAATCTCTGGTGCGGTTGGCGGCAACGCGGCGGGTGCAGGTGCCAAAAGCATGTCGATGGGCACAATCGGCAACACGATTGCGGGCCTTGTCGGCGGCGTCGGTGGCGGTGCTGCCCTGTCCGGCCTGATGGGCGGCGACATGAGCGGTCTGATTAGCCAGATCGGTGGCGGTGGTGCAGGCGGCATCATCCTGACGCTGGTTGCAGGCTTCATCAAAAACAAGATGGCAAGCTAAGGCTTTCACTTTGTCAGATATGCCAGATCTGTGGCATCGGGCGTCCCCCACGGGGCGCCCTTTTTGTTGGCCCGCTCTTGCCTCAAACAGCCCCCTACGTTACCCCGCCATCAACCACGACAAGGCAATGCGGGTGTTGATATGACGGACGATCCCAAAACTTTGGTCAGCACCGACTGGCTGGCAGATCACCTCAAAGACCCCGATCTGCGTATCCTTGATGCCAGCTGGTACATGCCCGCCGAGGGCCGCGACACCCACGCGGAATACAAGGCAGGCCACATCCCGAACGCCCGCTTTTTTGATATCGATGAGATCAGCGATCACCGGTCCGAGATGCCGCATATGGCGCCGCCTGTGGAGAAATTCATGTCGCGGATGCGTGCCATGGGCGTAGGCGACGGCCATCAGGTCGTGATCTATGACACCGCTGGCATCTTCTCTGCGGCGCGGGTCTGGTGGCTCTTTCGGTTGATGGGCAAAACGGACGTGGCTGTCCTCGACGGCGGGATGCCCAAATGGCTGGCCGAGGACCGCGCGGTCGAAGACCTGCCCCCCGTGATCCGCGACCGCCATATGACCGTCAGCCGCCAGAACCAGTTGATCCGTGATGTGACGCAAGTGGCCCGCGCGGCCAAGCTGGGGGATCACACGATCATCGACGCCCGCGCGCCGAAACGGTTTGCCGGGGCGACGCCGGAACCACGCGAAGGTCTGCGCGCAGGTCATATCCCGGGATCGGTCAACGTGTTCTTCAAGGACCTGCTGAACGACAACGGCACGATGAAAGACGCCCCTGCCTTGCAAAAGGCCTTTGCGGCCGCCGATCTGACCAAACCGGTGATCACCACCTGTGGATCAGGCGTGACGGCTGCGATCCTCAGCCTCGCGCTGGAACGGATCGGCAAGACCGACCACAGCCTTTATGACGGTTCATGGTCCGAGTGGGGCATGTATGACGACCTGCCCATCGTGACCGCCGAGCAAACCTAGGCCGGGCCATCGACGGCCCGCGGGTGGGCGACCAACCTGATCCGCTTTTGCGCTTTATGGTGCCGCGGTGATCTTCCATATCAGCGACGCTCAAAGATGGCGGATCGCCGACCCGTTGGGGCGGGCCGTCGATGGCCCGGCGGCCTGCGGCCTTGTTCCGGGCCTGTTAGCGCTGAATGCCCCACCCGGTGCCTGCGATGGCCCCGGCTTCGCGCTTATCCCCCAACCTTCCTTGCCTTGCGCCGCCCGCTCTGGCATTTCCAAACTGGCACCTCCCGCGCCAGATTCGACCCATCAGTGACGGTAACCCGTAAGGACCAACCCATGCTCGAGAAGCTCTCTGCCCAACCCGCTGACAAAATCCTCGCCCTCGTGGCGGCCTACCGCGAAGACCCCCGCGACACCAAGGTCGACCTTGGCGTCGGCGTCTACAAAGACGCCAGCGGCAACACCCCCGTCATGCGCGCCGTCAAAGAGGCAGAGCGCCGGATCATGGCCGACCAGACCACCAAGGCCTACACCGGACTGGCGGGCGATCCTGCCTTTGGCAACGCGATGAAAGACCTCGTGCTGGACGATGCTGTTGACCACGCCCGCGTCGCCGCTGTCGCCACACCGGGTGGCACGGGTGCCATCCGCCAGGCACTTGAGCTGATCAAGATGGCCGCTCCCGGCGCGACCATTTGGTTCTCTGATCCCACATGGCCAAACCACCCCTCGATCATCAACTATCTGGGCATGAAATCGCAGACCTACCGCTACTTTGACCCCGCCACGCGCGGCGTCGATTACGTCGGCATGCTCACCGATCTTGGCGCGATGTTGCCGGGCGATGTGGTGCTGCTGCACGGCTGCTGCCATAACCCGACCGGTGCCAACCTGACGCTGGCGCAATGGGACGGCGTGATCAAACTGATCAAGGAAAAGTCCGCGATGCCCTTCATCGACATTGCCTACCAGGGCTTTGGCGACGGTCTCGACGAGGACGCCCAAGCCACCCGCAAGATTGCGTCTTCCTTTGATAACGTGCTGATCGCCGCCTCCTGTTCCAAGAACTTCGGCATCTACCGCGAACGCACGGGCATCCTGATGGCTGTGGCCAAGGATGCGGACCAGCAGGCGCTGACCCAGCAGAACCTCGCCTTCCTGAACCGGCAGAACTATTCCTTCCCGCCCGATCACGGCGCGCGCGTGGTCTCGACCATCCTTGGCGATCCTGACCTGCGTGCTGATTGGGAAGCCGAACTGGAAGAGACCCGCAACGGCATGTTGGAACTGCGCCAGCAACTCGCCGATGAACTGCGCCGCCTGTCCAATTCCGACCGGTTCGACTTTCTGGCCGATCACCGGGGCATGTTCAGCCGCTTGGGCACCACGCCTGAGATGGTCGAGAAACTGCGCGCCGAACATGGCATCTACATGGTAGGTGACAGCCGGATGAACATCGCCGGTCTGAACGCCAAAACCGTGCCGATCCTTGCACGCGCGATCATCGACGCGGGCATCTAAGGCCCCTTCCGAGACGTTCATCTAATTGGGTAGGCCGGGGTTCACCCCGGCACGCCCACCGTGCGGTGCTTAACGCGACTTAAGACTTTCATGCATACAGGTTGTGCATCGTTTCTGCATGGTTTCTTGACGGTTTCTGCATTGCCGTTTTTGCTGCACCTGCAAAATGATCCTTGCGGTCATTCGCGCAATAATCTAACCCAACAGGCAATCACGACGACACAATCATACAAGGCCACGCCATGTCATTCCGTCTCCAGCCTGCTGCACCTGCCCGTCCAAACCGCTGTCAGCTCTTTGGCCCCGGCTCGCGCACGGCACTTTTTGAAAAGATGGCAGCCTCTGCCGCAGACGTGATAAATCTGGACCTTGAGGACTCCGTCGCGCCTTCGGATAAGGACACCGCGCGGGCAAACGTGATCGCAGCAACCCGTGATATTGACTGGAATACCAAGCACTTAAGCGTGCGGATCAACGGGCTAGACACACCCTATTGGTATCGCGATGTTGTCGACCTTTTGGAACAAGCGGGCGACCGGTTGGACCAGATCATGATCCCCAAAGTCGGCTGTGCGGCCGATGTCTACGCCGTCGACGCCCTCGTGACCGCGATTGAATCTGCCAAGGGCCGTACGAAACCCATCGCCTTTGAGGTCATCATCGAAAGCGCCGCGGGCCTCGCCCATGTCGAAGAGATCGCAGCATCCTCCCCTCGTCTTCAAGCGATGTCTTTGGGCGCCGCCGATTTTGCCGCATCCATGGGCATGCAGACCACTGGTATCGGCGGGACGCAGGAAAATTACTATATGTTGCAAGGGGATACGCGCCACTACAGCGACCCGTGGCACTGGGCCCAAACCGCCATTGTCGCTGCGTGCAGGACCCATGGCGTCCTGCCGGTTGATGGCCCCTTTGGCGACTTTTCCGACGACGAAGGCTTCCTCGCGCAGTCTCGCCGCAGTGCAACATTGGGCATGGTCGGCAAATGGGCGATCCACCCCAAACAAATCGCCTTGGCCAATGAGGTCTTCACCCCCTCAGCAGAAGCCGTCGCGGAGGCGCGCGACATCCTAGCTGCTATGGAAAAGGCCAAGAAAAACGGCGAGGGCGCAACGGTTTACAAGGGCCGCCTTGTTGATATCGCCTCGATCAAACAGGCCGAAGTGATCGTTAAACAATATGAAATGATTACCGGCTAATCTGCCTTCTACATTGCAAATTGACCCCGCGGACCTTTATATCGGGCAGGAACCGCAGCAGGGGTAATTGATGACGCAATATCTCGATTTCGAAAAACCTTTGGCCGAAATTGAAGGCAAAGCCGAAGAACTGCGCGCGATGGCACGCGAAAACGAAGATATGGACGTCGAGAAAGAGGCGTCCGCCCTTGATCGCAAGGCGCAGGACCTGCTGAAATCGCTATACGAGGGGCTGACACCCTGGCGCAAATGTCAGGTCGCGCGGCATCCGCAGCGCCCTCATTGCCAAGACTACATTAACGCTTTGTTTACCGAATATACCCCGCTTGCGGGTGATCGGAACTTTGCCGACGATCACGCTGTCATGGGCGGTTTTGCGCGTTTTGACGGGCAGCCAGTTATGGTGATCGGCCATGAAAAAGGCAGCGATACCAAGTCCCGGATTGAACGCAATTTCGGCATGGCCCGCCCCGAAGGTTACCGCAAGGCGATCCGCCTGATGGGCCTTGCCGACCGCTTTGGCCTGCCCGTGATCACCCTTGTTGACACGCCTGGCGCTTACCCCGGCAAAGGGGCCGAAGAACGCGGCCAATCCGAGGCCATCGCGCGGTCCACCGAAAAATGCCTAGAGCTTGGCGTGCCGCTGATTTCGATTGTGATCGGTGAAGGCGGTTCAGGCGGCGCTGTCGCCTTTGCCACGGCCAACCGTGTGGCGATGCTGGATCACTCAATCTATTCGGTGATCAGCCCCGAGGGCTGCGCCTCAATCCTTTGGAAAGACGCGGAAAAAATGCGCGAAGCGGCAGAAGCCCTGCGCCTGACCGCCAAGGATCTCAAGGAAATCGGGGTCTGTGATCGGATCATTCCCGAACCGCTTGGCGGCGCACATCGCGACCGTGATCTGACCATCAAAAACGTCGGATCTGCGATTGAAGCCATGCTGCTCGAACTATCATCGCAAAGCCCCGAAAAGGTCCGCGCGGATCGGCGTGCGAAATATCTCGACCTTGGGTCAAAAGGCCTTGCAGCCTGATCTACCACATAGTTTTGGCGGCCCGTTCAGGCCATTCCGCGTCATAGGCGGCACCGTCAAATCCGGCCTCAACCTCTGCCAGCATATCGCCGACGGTGGGAAGGCCCGCGCTTTGATCGCCCGATGTCCAAATCTCTGACCGCATCACGGCACGAGCGCATTGGCTGTAAACTTCGGCGATGTGGACCACGATGACAGAGCGCGGCAAACGGCCCTTGTCGTCAAACCGTGCAAGCATGTCGGGGTCCACGGTCAGCTCTGCCTGGCCATTGATGCGCATCACATTGTTGGCACCGGGCACCATGAACATCAGGCTGACGCGGCCATCGGTGACGATATTGCGCAATGAATCCATGCGGTTATTGCCGCGCCAATCCGGCATCAACAGGGTGCGCGCGTCCAGCTCCTGCACCACCGAACCATCGTCCCCACGCGGGCTGCCGTCGGTGCCATCGGGTCCTACAGTCGTCAGCACACAAAACCGGCTGCGCATGATCCACTTACGATAGGCTGGAGTCAGATGATCGGTGACCTTGATGGTCGAGGCTTTGCCGGGCGTGCCGTAAAGCCCCTCAAGCGTCGCGATGTCGGTGATCTTGCCTGTCATCCTGTGAACCCCGCCTCGGCATTCAACCGGTTGGAATGGCCTTCGATGTCGCTTTCCAGCCGCGCCAGAAATTCATCATTCGCAAGGCCCGGCGCGATGGGCGGCAAAAACTCGATCACCGCATTGCCGGGCTTGCGGTAGACGCCACGCTTGGGCCAGAACACCCCGATATTGGTCGCAACCGGCACGCAGGGCTGGTTGAGTTGGCCATAAAGCGCTGCGGTCCCCGCCTTGTAAGGCGCTTTGACGCCCGGTGCTACGCGGGTGCCTTGCGGATAGATGATCAGCTGACCACCCTGGATCTTTCCCGATTGGACGTCCGACAACATCCGCTTGATCGCCGCACCACGCTTGCCGCGATCAACCGGAACGCAGCCGATACGCAGGCCGAACCAGCCCAGGATCGGCGCGTATTTCAGGATCGCTTTCATGATGAACTTGCCGCGCGGGACAGAGCCGAAGATCACGATCACGTCGAGAAACGATTGGTGCTTGGCGGCGATCATCACCTCATCCGTCGGGGGCGTGCCGCGCACTTCGGTCCGCAGCCCGATCATCCAACCGGCCATCCAGCGCACGATCACACAGTAGCGGTGACAGCCTGCCAGCGCCCCATCGGGCGAGACGATGGCCCAAGGCAGATAGGCAAGCCCCACGAACAGCATCATCACATACATCATCGCGTTGAAGACCAGCGAGCGGAGCCATTGAATCGCATACATCATGATTGTTCCTTCAATGTCCGCAGCGCCGCGGCCCGTGTGGCGAAATAGGCGACGATAGCGGCCAAGGGCGGCACACACAGCGGCCAAAACCAGCCAAGCCCGCGAAAGCCAAGGTCGGTCAGAAATCCGCCCACGTCGTCGCCATTGGGCAGCACAGCAACCGCGATCATGCCGATCACGGTTCCACCCAAGGCACCCAGAAACGCGCGCGAGGTGAAGCGTCGCACAAAGGCGCGGGCGATATAGGTATCCTCTGCCCCGACAAGGCGCATCACGCGGATCACCTGCGCGTTGGCCGCCAAGGCCGATTGCGCGGCAAGGGTGATCATTGCAGCGGTGGCAGCGCCGATCAGAAGGATCGCGAACCACCCCAGCGACCGCAATCGCCCGGCGGCTGAGATCAGCGGCTCGCGCCAACGGGTGTGGTCGTCAAGCACGGCACCGGGCACTTCGGCCTGCAATCGCGCGCGCAGGCCGGTCGCGTCGTAGCCCGCGCCATCTTCAATGATTTCAACCAATTGCGGGATTGGCAGCGCCTCAATCGGGAGGCCGGGACCAAACCAAGGCTCCAACAAGCTGCGTTGTTCGTCAGGCGTAAGCGCGCGGGCGGCGGCGACGCCGGGTGTGGTTTCCAACACCGCAATGGCGGCGCGCGTCTGGGCTGCGACCTGATCGGCTGGGGCCGAAATGCGCAGGGTTGATGTGCGGGCCAATTCCTCTGACCAGCGGTCGGCAAGGCGACCGGTCGCCATCGACAGGGCCATGGCAAAGACTGCCAGAAACGCCATCGCGGCTGCGGTAAAGACGGTGAGGCGCGCGGTAAATCCGGTCGGCGGCACAGCGCGGTCGGCTTGCGGATCGCCGATGATCAAATCAAGAAGCTGGCGGGGATCAAACCTCATAACTCGGCCCCCGCAAGCTGCAATTTGCGATCTTTGAGGCGCAGCACCCGCGCGCTGACATGGTTCTTGGCCGTGCGGATCAGGTTCAAATCGTGGGTGGCGATCAACACGGTTTTACCCATCTTGTTGAGTTCAACGAGCAATGTGAGCAAGCGCTGCGACATCTCCCAATCGACGTTGCCGGTGGGTTCGTCCGCGATGATCACATCGGGCGACATGATGACCGCCCGTGCCAGAGCGGCCCGCTGTCGTTCGCCGCCTGACAGCTGCGGCGGGGTCTGGTTCGCCTGCGCCTTCAGCCCGACCCAGCCCAGCAGATCATCAAGGTTGCCATCGGTCTCATCCTCGCGGCCAGCGACCTTCAGCGGCAGTGCGACGTTTTCGGACAGCGGTAGGTGGTCAAGGAACTGGCAATCCTGATGCACCACGCCAATCCGGCGGCGGATCATCGCGACGCCATCACGCGGCAAGGCTGCGGCGTCTTCTCCAAAAAGCCGGACCTGGCCAGAGGTCGCCAGCAATTCGCCGTAGCAAAGTTTAAGCAGTGTGGTCTTTCCCGCGCCCGATGGCCCGGTCAGAAAATGGAACGATCCCGGTGCAAGCGACAGGTTGAGTTGGGCAAAAAGCTCTGCCCCGCCGTAGCTATACGCCACTCCTTCAAGCTCGATCACGTTGTTGCCCCCGCCCATTACCCGCCTGTTTTGCCCAAATCTGCAACAGGTTACAATCATAACGCAGGCTCGGGGCGTGCAAATCCTTTGCGTTCCCCCCGGACATTGTTAACAAATGCTCAACAATGCCTTGAACAAGAGGCGGTTGGCAGGCCGCGAGGACAGACAAGATGCGACTGATATGCCCCAATTGCGGTGCACAGTACGAGGTTTCGGATGACGTGATCCCGACGCAGGGTCGCGATGTTCAGTGTTCAAATTGCGGTCACACATGGTTTGAAAGCCCCGGCGCGTCGGTGGCTGCCGAAGAGGAATTGCTGGCTGATCCCGTTGAGGAAGCGGTGGAAGAGACCGCCCCGGACTTGCCGCCTGAGCCTGAGCCCGAGGTGGAACCAGAACCAGCACCCGAAGAAGATGACGAGGCGCTGGCCCCCGCGCCACAGCACGACACGCCAAGGCGCCAACCGCTTGATACCTCGATTGCTGATATCCTCCGCGAGGAGGCCGCCCGCGAAGAAGCGAACCGCGCGGCTGAGGCGCAAAGCGGATTGGAAAGCCAAAGCGACTTTGGGCTGGATGACATGCCCACCATGACCGAAGCCAAAAAGGCGGAATCCGCGGAACGGATTTCCCGACTGAAAGGCGAAGAGGCCCCGGATGGGATCACGGCAGCGGTTGCTGCGACGGTCGCGGGATCGCGCAAAGAGCTGTTGCCGGATATCGACGATATCAACGCGACATTGCGCTCGGAATCGGAGCGCGACGCACCACCGCCCCTGCCCGAAGAGGAAGAAGCAGAAGAGCGGCGCGGCTTCCGGTTCGGGTTCTTTGGCGTGTTGCTAATCATCGCGATTCTGGTGGCGATCTATGTCTTTGCCGAGCAGATCAGCGCGACGGTCCCCGCCGTTGAAGGGGCGTTGAACGCCTATGTCAGCGCCGTGGATAAGCTGCGCATTTGGTTTGACGTGCAGATGCAAAAGCTGCTGGTGCGCCTTGAGGGGCCAGACGCCTAGAACCGGTCGAGCAAGCGGCGCAAATAGTCTTTTTCCACCTCGGGACGGTCCTGTTCGGCAGACCGGCGGCGAATTTCGCCCAAAAGTTCTTCGGCGCGGCGATAGACGTCCTCGCCCTGAAGCAGGTTTTCATCGGTGCCAAATTGCCCGGTGTTTCCCATCTGACGGCCAAGCGGATCGCGTTGGCCCGGGGTTGGACGACCCGCCACGTCACCTTCAGCGTTGCCTTGGCCGGGTTCGGTGTTCTGGTTCTGCGCCAAGGCTTCGCCCAGTGACCGCATGCCGTTGCGCAGCGCGTTCATGGCTTCGGCCTGCCGGTCGATGGCTTCGGCAAGATCACCTTCTCGCAAGGCGTCCTCGGCCCCTTCCATAGCACCTTCGGCCCGATCAAGGGAATCGCGCGCGATCTCACCGGCTTCACCATCCAAAGAGGGCAGGTTGCCGCGTTGGCGGGCCAGTTCATCGCGCAACGCTTGCTGGCGTTCGGCCAAGGACCGCCCGTCCGGTGCGTTGCCCGACCCTTCGCCGCCCTGTCCGTTGTCACCTTGCTGACCCTGCTGACCGTCTTGCCCGGTGCCGCCGCCCTGACCTTGCTGGCCTTGTTGCTGACCCTGCTGGCCTTGGCCCTGTTGGCCCTGCTGCTGCCCTTGCTGGCCCTGGCCTTGTTGCCCTTGCTGCTGGCCCTGTTGCCCCTGCTGGTCGCGGCCCTGCTCCTGCAGGTCGCGGAAGGCCTCATCAGACAGGTCTTCCTGGTCCCGCAGGGTTTCGGCGAGGTCCTGCATTGACTGTTGCCCCGGTGTGCGCGGCCCGCCTTGCCCGCCTTCGCCTTGGGTGATGCGCATGTTTTCAAGCAGTTGGTTCAACTGCTCCATCAGTTCTTGCGCCTCGGCCATGCGGCCTTCTTCCATCAGTTCCTGGATGCGATCCATGAGCGCTTGCAGCTCGTCCTGCCCAAACTCCATCGTTTCGCCGCCGTTGTCGGCCTGATCGGTGCCGTCTTCATTGGGGTCCATCTGATCGGCAAGCATCTGCATGTAGTCGTTGGTCGCGTCGCGCAATTCCTGCATCAGCTCGGCGATTTCTTCGTCGCTGGCCCCGTTGCGCATCGCCTCTTCCAGACGCTCTTGCGCGCGGCGCAGGCGTTCGCGGGCATCGGCCAGCGTGCCATCCTCAAGTTGAATCGCAAGGTCCCAAAGCGCCTGCACGACCTCTGCCTGCCCCTCATCGCTTAGGCCAAATTCGTTGAACCGCTCAAGTTGGCGAATGATCGCACGGGTGCGCAAATAGGTGGTTTCGTTGGTGAACAGGTCATCAGGCCGGTGTGACACCGCCCGCAAAACCTGTGCCACGCGCGGGCCATTGGCCTTGGACCACATCAAGTCGCGACGTTGTTCGATGATCGCCTTGGCCGTGGGCTGAAAGAACCGCCGTCCGGGCAGCACCATCTGTTCCGGCTCCGCCTGCCCCACCTGACCGGCGGCATCCGTCACATCCAGCGTCAGCGTCACAGGCAGGTTCGCCAGAGGATGCTCTGACAGGTTTTCGATCAGGAATTCCTCAAAATCGGTGCGGTCACCGTTGAAGGGCATCGGCAGGTCCAGCAGCAGCGGCTCAATGGGATCAGGGTCAATCGTCAGTCCATGGCGGCGGTCCAAATTGGCCAGATCAAGGGCGATCTCCGCCGTCCCGCTTTCCACGCCATAGTCGTCCATCGCCAGAAACGGCTGGCTCATCTCGCCCATGGCGTCCGCTTCCACGCCGCCCGTCAGTTCGACCAGCGGCAGGACGTCTTCGATCAGCGTGATGTCCCACGCGGCACCGTTTTCGCCGTCAATCGACAGGGTGCCAGAGGTGTTGACCACAAAGGTCTGCTGCGCATCCGACGCCGCACCGATGTCGCTAACCCGGCCAGAGACGGTTTCCGCAACGGTCAGCGCGCCGACCTCACCATAAAGCCGCAAGGTGATTTCCGACCCATCCGCCACGCGCAGGGGGCCGGGCGGGATGTCGTTAAGGTAGATCGTAGGCTTGCCGGTGTAGGCAGGCGGGGTGACCCAGCCCTCCCAAACGGGGCCGGTGACAAGGGTCTGCTCGCCGCCCGTTGCGATGTCGGTGACCGATGACACCCGCAAAAGAGAGCCGAAAAGCACCGCGCAGACAAAGAACAGCAGCGCCACAAAGCGCAGGCCATAAGGGTCCGCACGCGACACCCGTAAATCCGGCTGGACCGCTTTCGCGGCACGCGTGCGTTCTTCCATGCGTTCCAGATGCGCGCGCCAGACGGCCTCTGACGCGGGATCGCCAGACCCGATGGCCTGCTGGTCGGTGATCGCGGCGATGGGCCTGCCCGGCAGTTGCGCGTCCACGCGGGCCACGGCAGCATCACGGTCCGGCCAGCGAAAGCGCCGCACGCCCCAAGCAAGGGCCGCGAGCAGCGCCAGCACTGATCCCACGGCGAAGGTCCAAAAGACTTCAACCCCGACCTGATCCTGCCAGCCAAAGAACAGCGGTGCAGTAACGATAAAGAGGATGGTCCAAAGCGGCCAAAACGCGCGCACCAATGCCTCTGCCCCCATGCCTGCACGGGTCAGAACAACGGGCCACCTCAGGTGGCGATACGGTGGCGGTGGGGTCAGCGGACCTCTCCAATTTTTCGCGGTTCAGCCGGAACGGCTATAACCATGTAGGTATGGTATCTCGTGAAAGCATTTCGTCAAAGGTCGGACGTGGGCGGATAACCGCAAATTGATCACCTTGCACCAGAACTTCGGGGATCATGGGGCGCGAATTGTATTCGCTCGACATCACGGCACCATATGCGCCCGCAGAGCGGAAAGCGACCAGATCACCCGGCCCGACTTGTGGCATGACACGCTGCTTGGCAAAGGTGTCGCCGCTTTCACAGATCGGCCCAACGATGTCATAGGGCACCTGTTCGGCACCAGCCGCGGGTTCCACCACCGGAATGATGTCGTGGTGCGCCTCGTACATTGCGGGGCGAATCAAGTCATTCATCGCCGCATCGATGATCAGGAACTGCCGGTCTGCGCCCTCTTTGACGTAGATGACATCCGACACCATCAGACCTGCGTTGCCCGAAATCAGGCGGCCCGGTTCAATCTCAATCTCGCAGCCCAGATGGCCGACAGTGCGCTTGATCAGCGCGCCGTAGTCGGTGGGCAGCGGGGGTGCCTCGTTCGAACGGGTATAGGGGATGCCCAGACCACCACCCAGATCAAGGCGGCTGATCTCGTGCCCATCGGCGCGCAGCACCTCCGTCAGTTCGGCGACCTTCTGATAGGCCGCTTCAAACGGGGCGAGGTCGGTCAACTGGCTGCCGATATGTACATCGATCCCGATGACCTTGAGCCCCGGCAAGGACGCGGCCATGGCGTAAACCTCACGCGCGCGGGCGATGGGAATGCCAAACTTGTTCTCGGACTTGCCGGTGGCGATCTTGGCGTGGGTTTTGGCGTCAACGTCCGGGTTCACACGGATCGTGATCGGCGCTGTCTTGCCCAACTTGGTGGCGACGGCGGACAGCACCTCCATTTCGGGCTCGCTTTCGACGTTGAACTGGCGGATTCCGCCTTCCAGCGCGAGAGTCATCTCAGCCGCGGTTTTACCGACCCCGGAAAAAACGATACGCTCACCCGGAACACCGACGGCCTTGGCGCGCAGATACTCGCCGCCCGACACCACATCCATGCCCGCGCCCGCGTCGCCCAGCAACTTGAGCACGGCAAGGTTGGAACAGGACTTCATCGCAAAGCAGACCAGATGCGGCATGCCCTCAAGCGCCTCATCAAACAGGGTGAAGTGCCGCAAAAGCGTGGCTGCGGAATAGACGTAAAACGGCGTGCCAACGCTTGCGGCAATCTCCGCGATTGGCACCTCTTCGGCCCATAAGGCCCCCTCACGATATAGAAAATGATCCACGCGTCTTTCCCTCAGGCAAACTCAGCCCGACATAATGGGATCAGGATCAAAGCCCAACCCTTTCTTTGGAATAAAAATATCTCCGCCGGAGGCATATCGGGACGGCGGGCGGGGCGCTTTGGCTGCTTGCGGCCAACAGCGGCGCACGCTGGCCCCTAAGTGACCGGTTTGGCGCGCAAAAACAGGTAAAGCGGCAGGCCGCAGCTGACCCCGATGCAAAACGTGGCCGGAATCGCGATCAAGGCCAGCCAGTTTCGCCGCACGGCGACCTCCGCAATGATCCAAACCGTCAGCGTGACGGCGGCAATCGTCAGATCCCAGACAAGCCCGCTGCTGGCCGTGTTCACGTGCCAGGCATCGACCATTCGGGCCAGTGACCAGCCTTCGGCCAGAAACCACTGCACAAAATAATACATCGGGTGAATCGCGCCCCAGACAGCAAGCGCCAGCCAGACCCAACGCAGCGGCGACATTAAAGCGTGCCGCCGATGCTGACTGGGCCCGCTTGTGTTCCCGCGCTGATACCACCAGCGCCCACGCCGACCTTGGTGGTGCCGTCCGTCACACCGACCTTGGGGCGCACAGAAATGCCGCCGGGCCCAATGCCAATGCCCAATCCAGCGGTTGGACGCAGGGGGTCACCCTCTGCCCCGCAGCCGGCCACCAGGCCCATTACACACACTGCAATGATCTTCTTCATCCCAAACGTTCCTTCCATGCAGCGACCTGTTCGCGCACGCGCACAGGGGCCGTTCCACCAAAACTGGTCCGTGACGCGACAGAGTTTTCGACCCCCAGCACATCAAAGACGTCCTGCGTGATACCCTCGTGCACGCCCTGCATCTCGGCAAGGGTCAGATCGGGCAGATCCTCCCCCTTGGCCTCTGCCAATGCGACCAGCGACCCGGTCACGTGATGCGCGTCCCGGAAAGGTAGCCCAAGTTCGCGCACAAGCCAGTCCGCCAAATCGGTGGCCGTGGAAAATCCCGTTGCGGCCGCGGCTTTCAGGCTTTCGCGGTTGGCGGTCATATCGCCGACCATGCCCGCCATGGCGGCCAGCGCCAGCATCAGGTTGTCGGCGGCATCAAAGACCTGCTCTTTGTCTTCCTGCATGTCCTTGGAATAGGTCAGCGGCAGACCCTTCATCACCGTCATCAGCGCCACATTGGCCCCAAAAATCCGGCCAATTTTGGCGCGGATCAGCTCTGCCGCGTCCGGGTTGCGCTTTTGCGGCATGATGCTCGACCCGGTGGACCAGCGGTCGGACATCTTCACGAACCGGAACTGGGCAGAGGACCAGATCACCAATTCCTCGGCCAAGCGGCTGAGGTGCATCGCACAGATGCTGGCGGCGGACAGGAATTCCAGCGCAAAGTCGCGGTCGCTGGTGGCGTCCAGCGAATTGGCCATCGGTGCGTCAAAACCAAGGGCCTTGGCCGTCATCTCGCGGTCGATGGGAAAGGACGTGCCCGCCAGTGCCGCCGCGCCAAGCGGGGAGAGGTTCATCCGCGCCCGCGCATCGGCAAAGCGGGACCGGTCGCGGCCCAACATCTCAACATAGGCCAGCATATGGTGGCCCCATGTGACCGGCTGGGCGACCTGCAAATGGGTGAAACCGGGCATCACCCAATCGGCACCCGCCTCTGCCTGACCGACGAGCGCCTTTTGCAGTGCGAGCAGCCCGGCCTCTGCCGCGTCGCATTGATCGCGGACCCAAAGCCGGAAATCGACCGCGACCTGATCGTTACGCGACCGCGCCGTGTGCAACCGCCCCGCCGCATCGCCGATCAACTCGCGCAGACGCGCCTCGACGTTCATGTGGATGTCTTCAAGGGCGGTGCTGAACGCAAAGTCACCCTTTTCAATCTCTGACAATATAGTGAGCAGCCCTTCCCCAATCGCATCAGCGTCGGTAGATGAGATGATGCCTGTGGACGCCAGCATGGCGGCATGGGCGCGCGACCCTGCAATGTCTTGTGCGGCAAGTCGCTGGTCGAACCCGATTGAGGCATTGATCGCCTCCATGATCGCGTCCGGTCCGGCAGCAAACCGCCCGCCCCACATCGTATTCGCAGCCTTGGTCATGAAAGGACGTCCCTTGCCTAATCTAAAGTCAGCCTTGCTTTATACAGCCCTGTGTCTGGTGGCAAACACTGCTATCGCAGATAACGCGGCGCTTGAGGCGCTGCGCGAAGGCGATATGCGCAAACTGGCGTTCCATAGTGAGCCGATGCCCGGATCAGACGTGACGTTCCTGCATGAAGACGGCAGCGAAATGACGCTGGCCGCCTATGAGGGCAAGCATGTGTTGCTGAACTTTTGGGCGACGTGGTGTGCGCCCTGTCGCAAGGAAATGCCGCATCTTGAGGCGCTGCAATCCGAACTGGGCGGCGATTCCTTTGCCGTGGTGACAGTCGCCACCGGCCGTAACCCGCGCCCCGGAATTGATGCCTTCTTTGATGAAATCGGCGTTGAAAACCTGCCCAAACACACAGACGAGCGGCAGAACCTTGCCCGCAGCCTTGGCGTTTTGGGCCTGCCTGTCACCCTGATCCTTGACCCCGAAGGCAACGAAGTCGCCCGCCTGCAAGGTGATGCCGACTGGGCCAGTGACAGTGCCAAAGCGATCCTGACCGCCTTGATGGCCGACGGCGAAAGCTAGGCCTTCGCCGCCCTTGCGGCTTCTTCTTCCTCGCGCTCTTTGCGCGCAGCGGCGATGAGGGCATCGACGTCCTGCCCCTTTTCGCGCATCCGTTCGCGCAATTGCCCGATGGCGTGCCTCCCTTCGGCATACAGGCTTTCCTGTTCGTCGATCAGAATGCGCGCGGCCTTCAGGTAGGGTTCGTTTTCCATCGCCGGGATATCGGCATCGTAAAGACCCGCCATCAGGATCATGCCCGTCGAATCGTCCGCGCGAATACCTTCCGCCAGCGCCTCGGCCTCCTCCTTGGGGATGCCAAGTGCTTCATAGGCGGACCGGCCCATCCGGATCGAGCTGTCAAAGGTTTCGCGAATAATGTCCCGACAGCCAGCAGACCAGAGTTCGTAAACGTGGTGCCGGTCACGGGCGCGCGCAATGATATGGACGTTGGGATAGTTGGTGTGGACGTAATGCACCATCTCGGTGATCCGCTCGCGGTCGTCGATGGCGATCACAAAAAGCTTCGCCTCTTTGATGCCCGCCGCTTCCAACAGGTCGGGGCGGCTGGCGTCGCCAAAGTAGGCGCGGATGCCGAACTGCCGCAGCATATCGAGTTGTGCGGCAGAATAGTCGACCACCGTGGTCTTGAAACCGGCACCCCGCGTCATACGCGCAATGATCCCGCCAACGCGGCCATGGCCTGCAATGATGACCTGCCCCTGTTCGTTGATCTCATCCGCTTCCCGCTCTTGTTCCTGAGAAAAGCGCGGCGCGATCACGCGGTCATAGAGGATAAAGAGCGCAGGCGTCAGCAACATCGACAGGGCCACGACCAGTAGCAGCTGGTCGGCAATTGCGTCGGGCAGAATGTTGCCCGCCGTCATGGACGACAAGAGGACAAAGCCGAATTCACCAGCTTGCGCCAACCCCAGCGCAAACAGCCATTTGTCGGCCCCCTGAATTTTGAAAATATAGGCCAGCACCAGCAGCACGATGGCTTTCAGCGCCATCAGCCCCAGCGTCAGACCAAGGATCGTGCCCAGATTGGCGAAGAGAAGCGCAAAGTCGATACCGGCGCCAACGCTCATGAAGAACACGCCAAGCAGCAAACCACGGAACGGGTCGATGTCGCTTTCCAGCTCGTGACGGTATTCGCTGTTGGCGAGCACGACGCCTGCGATAAAGGTGCCAAGCGCGGCTGACACGCCAACAAGCGACATCAGCAGCGCGATGCCCACGACCATCATGAGGGCAGCGGCGGTAAAGAGCTCTCGCAGCCCCGCACCCGCGATGAACCGAAAAATGGGCCGCGTCAGTGAGTTACCTGCAAAAACCACAAAGGCCACAGCGGCAATCGTCACGAGCGTGGTCTGCCATCCGTTCAATCCTGCGACAAGGCTCATCCCTGATCCGTGGCCGTCGCCGTGGTCATCCCCGTGGTCATCGCCATGATCGTCGGCGTGATCGCCAGCGTGGCTGGCCTCGCCCGCCTCAACCGCGTGGCCGGTGTCTGCGCCATGGGCGACATCCGCGCCGATATCCATCAGATCGGGCATCGCCAGCAGTGGCAAAAGCGCCAGCATCGGGATGACGGCGATGTCTTGCGTCAGCAGGACAGAGAATGACGACTGCCCGCCGTCGGACTTCATCAGTCCTTTTTCGTTCAATGTTTGCAAGACGATAGCGGTGGATGACAGGGCAAAGACCATCCCGATCGCAATCGCAAAGGTGAAGGGTTGTCCAAAGGCCATCGCGATGGCCGCAACTGCGCCGAGCGTCAGCAAGACCTGCCCACCGCCAAGCCCCAAGAGGCGCGCGCGCATGCCCCAAAGAACCTTTGGTTCAAGCTCCAACCCCACAAGGAACAGCATCATCACGACGCCAAATTCGGCAAAATGCTGGATCGACAACACGTCCACATTCAACAGCGCCAGCACCGGGCTGATCACAATGCCCGCGATCAAATAGCCCAGCACCGAACCCAGACCCAACCGGGTTGCAATCGGCACGGCGATCACGCCCGCGCAAAGGAAAATGAATGCTAAAAGCAGAAAATCGGTCATGGACGCCCCCGTCGAATTTTCTCAAGGCTATCGCGGAGTGGCGTCGGGTGAAACCCGTCGTTTAGGCGTGCCCTGCCGTCGAAGACAGCAGCACCGGATCAATGCCCAGAACCTTCAACGCCGCGGTCCATTTATGCTCATTGGCACGGCCAAAGATGATGTCGGCGCGGGCATCACAGGTCAGCCAGCCGTTTTGCGCGATCTCCTCCTCGAGCTGTCCGGGTCCCCAGCCCGCATAGCCCAGCGCCAGCATCGAGGTTTCAGGCCCTTTGCCGCGTGCCAGATCCTCCAGCACATCCAGCGTGGCGGTCATCCCGATGTCGGCGTCAACGTCCAATGTCCCGGTCTCGGACCGGTAATCCAACGTGTGCAGCACGAAACCACGGCCCATCTCGACCGGACCACCAAAGTGCACGCGGATGTCGCGGGCACCGGGTGCACGTTCAATCTCAAGCTGTTCCAACAGCGCACTGAACCGCACTTCGGTCTGGGGTTTGTTTACGATCAGCCCCATCGCGCCGTCCTCGGCATGGGCGCACATATAGACAACGCTATGGGCAAAGCGCGGATCGCCCATATCAGGCATCGCGATCAAAAGCTTGCCACAAAGATTGCTATCGGTTGTCTTCATCAGGTGATGATGGGGCGACAGGCGGGGCGGTGCAAGAGCGATACATGACAGAATTTCGCCCATTCGTGATTTCCAATTGAGGCTGGAATGTCGGAAAGGTGGGGCATGAAAACACTTGCCACTGCCTTCTGCCTCTTTGCCTCCGCCGCTGCGGCCCAGTCACTTGACGGGGTTGTGCAGCTTGATGTCCTGCCCGGATGGCGTGCCGCCGATGGCACGCATATGGCTGGTTTGCAGATCACCTTGGCGCCGGGGTGGAAAACCTATTGGCGCGCGCCAGGTGACGCGGGCATCCCGCCGCAGATCGATTTTTCGGGTTCCGACAATGTGGCCAGCGCTCGTTTCATGTGGCCTGTGCCAGAGGTTTTTGACCAAGGCGGCATGCGCTCTATCGGGTATCATGACAGTGTCGTTGTGCCCGTGGAACTGACACCCGATGCGACCGGTAATATCACCCTGTCCGGCATGCTTGATATTGGCGTCTGCGAAGAGATTTGCGTGCCCGCCCGCTTGCCGTTTTCGATTGAACTTCCCGCGGAGGGGAAGCGCGATCCTCAGATCGTGGCTGCCTTGGTGAACCGTCCCTTGTCCGCTGACGAGGGCAACGTGACTGCCGCGACCTGCGCAATTGCGCCGAGCGATGATGGCCTGACCGTCACGGCGACACTGACCATGCCAACCGCAGGCGCGGTGGAACATGTGGTGGTCGAGGCGAGCGATCCGCTCGTCTGGGTGTCAGAACCGGACGTGCGCCGCAGCGGCGGGCAGCTGACCGCCACTGTCGATATGGTCCATGTGACGGGCGGCAGTTTTGCGCTGGACCGGTCCGGTGTGCGTGTCACCGTTTTGGGCAGTGATCACGCCGTTGACGTGCGCGGCTGCAGCGCCGGTTAAGCGGCGCGACGGAAACCGAACGCCATAGCGCTCAGGAAATAAACCGCCAGCAAGATCGCGGCGAGCCCTGCCACGAAAATCCCAAACGCAACACCCAACCCGCCATTCAGAATGGGCAGGTATTCGACCGCTTGCGCCCAAGGCGCGCCGGTCAGGACATAGGGCAGGATCGTGACACCAAACATCGCCAAGGCAGCGACCGCGCCCATGGTGGCGGGCATGAACATCGCTGGCTTACGTCCCCGCAGCGCCCGACGGGCAGAGCGTATCTGCTTGGTGAAATCTGCCTGCATCGCCATCAGCGACGGCACGATCAGCAGCACCAGGAACATCCCAAAGCCAAGGCCAAACACCAGCGTGACCACCGTCGGTTTCAGGAATTCCGCCTGATTGGACCCCTCATAAAGCAGCGGCGACAGACCCAAAACAGTGGTCAGCGTGGTCAACATCACCGGCCTCAGCCGGTCAGCCGCCCCGTCAATAATCGCCGGCACCAGCCCACGTTCCTGGGCGTATTCGTCAATCGTCGTCACCAGCACGATACTGTCGTTGATCACGATCCCGGTCATGCCAATCAGGCCGACAACCGTGAACATGCTCATCGGGATGCCCCAGAGATTATGGCCATAGATCGTGCCGACCAACCCAAAGGGAATAATCGCCATGACCACGAGCGGTCGCGTCCACGACCCGAAAATCCAGGCGAGGCTGAGGAATATCCCGCAAAGCACAAGGATCAGCCCGTTGCGCGCGTCCGTCAGGAACCGGCTTTCCTGCTCGCTCAGGCCCGACAACTGCGTGTCGACGCCAAAGCGTTCCTGAATGTCCGGCAGGATCGTTTCATTGATGATCTTCTGGATATCGCTCGCGCGGTCGGCGTCTTCATCGTCGAGATCACCCGTGACAGAAATCAACGGAATGCCATTTTCACGCTGCACGACAGAGAACCCGGTGCGGCTGGCCACGGTCACAACATCGCCAAGCGGCACGTAGTCGCCGCTATCGGTGCGGATCAGCGTGCGCTCAAGGAAATCCGCCGAAAGCTCGCCTGCCGGAAGCTCCACCCGGATCGCGGCAGAGCGGGGGCCAACCGGATAGGTCGCCGCCTCAATCCCGCCAAGGCGGTTGCGCAGCACCCGGCCCAGACCGTCGATGTTGAGGCCCAGCGCCTGACCCTGCGGCGTGAGGTCCAACAGCAGCTCTTCTTTGTCATAAGACAGGCTATCCTCAAGCCCGCTGATCTCGCCAAATTGTGCGAGCTCTGATTTCAACGCCTCAGCGGCGGCCTTCAGTTGCTCGGGCTCGGCCCCGAACATCTGGATATCAAGGCTATCGCCCCCCGGCCCACGGCCCCAGGACCGGAAGCTGACCGTTTCGGCCATCGGGTGTTGCTGCACGCTTTCCTGCAATTCGCCGACGAACTGAAAGCTGGTGTAGGGGCGGCTATCGGCGTCGATCAGGGTGATCGAAATCGCACCCAACTGGTCGGCGTCCTTTTGATCCGACCCTGCAATCGCCCGACCAGAGTTACCGCCGATTTGCGCGATCATGAAATCGACCGGGTTGGCGCCGTAGCGTTCCTCGTATTGCGCGCCGAGGGCGTTCGCGGCACGCTGCATTTCGCGCATCATTTCAACGGTGTCTTCGCGGGTCGCGCCGGGCAGCATGGCAAAGTTGCCTGTCACTTGCCCCTGCTCTGGCGCGTTAAAGAACCGCCACTGCACGTCACCCTTGATGAACAGGGCCATCTGACTGGCAAGGATCACGATAGCCCCTGCCACGACCGGATACCGCGCCCAGATGACGCCCGCCATAAAGGGCCGGAAGAGCTTATCCCGGACCCAGTTAAAGCCCCGGTTCACGATATGGGACGGCCAATCATACCATGGCCGCTGCGCGCCGCTTTGGATCGAATGGGCAAGGTGGTGCGGCAAGATCAGGAAGCATTCAACCAGCGAGGCGGCCAGCACGACGATCACGGTAAAGGGGATGTCCGCGATCAGGTCTCCAAAGCGTCCGCCGATTGCCACAAGACCAAAGAAGGCGATGATCGTGGTCAATGTGGCCGAAAAGACCGGGCTGAACATCCGCACGGCTGCGCGTTCCGCCGCCTGAACCGGGGTTTCGCCCAATTGTCTGACGCGAAAATCGGCGTGCTCGCCCACCACAATGGCGTCGTCCACCACGATCCCCAAGGTGATGATCAGCGCAAAAAGCGAGATCATGTTGATCGTGATGCCCGACACATACATCAGCGCCACCGCCGCCAGCATCGCCGCCGGAATGCCTGCCGCGACCCAGAACGCGGTCTTGGCGTTGAGGAACAGGAACAAGAGCGCCAGCACCAGACCAAGCCCCATCAGCCCGTTTTCAAGCAGGATGTTCAAACGCCCGGTGATCTGCTCGGCCAGCGTATTCGTCAGTTCAATCTGCACACCTTGCGGTAGGGTCGCCGACATCTCTGCCGCGACCTCTTCGACCTTTTCTTGCAGGCCAATCGCATCCCCGGTTGAGGACCGGTTGACCCGCACCTGAATGGCTGGGTCTTCGCCCACGAAATAGGCCTGATTGCGGTCGGTGCCTTGCACGACAACCTCGCCCATATCACCAACGGTCAGGCTGGACCCATCGGGGTTGGACCGGAGCACGATGGCGGCAATATCCTCGGCAGAGCGTTTGGCAACGCCGGTACGCACCCGGCTGGCACCCGCGTCACCGGCAGGATCGCCCACCGCCTCTTGTGCGATGCGGTCCGCGATATCGGCCATTGTGATGTCGTGTTTGATCAGGTTGATCGACGGCACCTCAATCAGGGTTGACGGGGCCGCGACGCCGCGGACATCGGCCTGCGTAACACCTGCCGCGAACAGCCGCACAACAAGCTCATCGGCAAAGCGCGCCAGCTGATCCACGCTGACCGGGCCAGAGATCACGACGTCCGTCACCCGGTCTGACCAGCCGCCGCGCCTGATTTCAGGGTCTTCGGCGTCGCTGGGCAGGTTTGTGGTGCTATCCAGCACGAACTGCACGTCTTCGGTCGCCCGCTCAATGTCCGTGCCCGGTTCAAATTCGAGGTTTAGTGAGGCGCGGCCTTCGGTGGCGCGTGCCGATGACGCAGTGACGCCTTCGACCGCCAAAAGCGCCGGTTCCAGAATTTGCACGATGCCTTCGTCCACGGCTTCGGCCCCGGCACCGTCCCACTGCACGGTGATGTCGACATCATCGACGACCACATCGGGAAAGAACTGCGCCCGCATGTTCGGAAACGCGACCAAGCCCGCCGTCAACATCAAGACCAGCACCAGGTTGGCAACGGTCCTGTGGCGGGTGAAATAGGACATTAACCCGCCGATGTTGCCCGTCATCGCATCACGATAAGCCATCAGCTCCCCATCCTGCTTTCCAGCCGCGCCACAACATCGGCAGGCACTTCATCGCCTTCAAGCTGTGATTTGGTGCGTTCCTTGACGGCGTCCGGCATGCGGCTTTCGTCAATAAAGGCGATCAGTTTCGCGCGGCGTTCTGCGTCAAGTGTCACCATCTCTGGCGGGGCGGGCGGTTCGGCAGCGGCATTCGGATCAATCGGGCGCACGCCGATCCCGGCACCCAAAAGCGGTGAGCGTTCTGCCACGATCTGACGCCCTGCAAGCGGGCCGACGCGGATAATCACGTCGTCCTTTTGACGCCGCAACAGCTCAACCGCGGCGCTTTCCAGCCTGTTGCCTTCGCCGATCACCAGCACGGTGGAATCCGCGGCGACTGCAGTCGCGGGCACAAGGGCCACATTGTTCAATGCAGGCTCTGCCACGCTGACGGTCACAAAATCACCGGGCCGGAAACCCGGTGCGGCGTCCAGTTGTGCAAAGATCAAACGGCCCGTCTGACCTTCTGCAACGGCGGCACCTTCGCGGCTGATCGTACCGTTTGCGACCAGATCAACGCCCGACACATCAAGGCTGACCGCCACGGGTAATTCGGGCAAACGCCCGTCACGCAAAAGCCGCGCGTATTGCGAGGTTGAGACGCGGAATGCCACCTCTAGCTGATCGGGGTCCACAAGCGTGGCGATGCGTTCATTCGCCGTCACGCGCCCGCCGGGGGCCACGGCCACTTCGGACAGCATGCCGTCAAAAACCGCAAAGACTTCGGTGTCGTTGAGTGTCCGCTCCGCCTCTGCCAGATCGATGCGGACCCGCGCCAGACGCGTCGCAGATTGATCGAGACGAGCCTCTGCACTCGCCAATGACTGCCGACGCGAGAGGACAGCCGCATCAGCGGAAGACGCGGCGAGTTCTGCCGTTTCAACCGCGGCAGCGGTGCCAACACCGCGGGTTTGCAAGTCTTCGGCACGGGTCAGGGCCGTGCGGCGTAGCGTCGCCTGTTCCTCTGCCGCGCGCAGTTCATCCTGCGCCAGTAAAAGCCCACGTTCCGCATCCCGCAATTCAGCCTCGGCGTCTTGCAAATCGGCCGCCGTGCGATCCCGGGCAGCCTGCGCAGTGGTCGGGTCAACCGCGAGCAACAGATCACCTTCGCTGACCGCACCACCTTCGACCAGCGTATCAGAAGCGGTCAGCACGGTGCCGCCCACGGGGATGCGCAGATCCAGCGTGCGCGTGCTGCGCAATTCGCCAAAGACCGTCAGTTCAGGGGTCAACCGTTCCGGGGTCAGCGTCACGACGTTCACCGCAAACACACGCTCGCGCTGTGGGAAGCTACGGGGTTCCGCGTTCATGCGTGTTTCGACCGCACCGCGCACCGTGTTCGCTGCAAGCGACATCAGTCCCAATGTCACCGCCAACAGAAATACGCCAACAAGTGATCGCCTTAGAAATCGCATACGCAGCACCCGTTATAAGTCGTCTAGAAATAGTCGTTTCATTTGATACGTCGCCCACCGCCGTTTGGATTAAACGCAGGCTTTGGCTACTTCCGTCGCAAATGTTCGTCCAGTCGCGGCATTATTTCGACAAAGTTACAGGGGCGGTGCCGAAAATCGAGCTGTTTGCCTAAAATTTCATCCCAAGCGTCCTTGCACGCGCCCGGTGATCCCGGCAGCGCAAAAAGGTATGTGCCATTGGCAACGCCGCCCGTCGCGCGGCTTTGCACAGCGCTGGTGCCGATCTTGGCCATGCTGACATGGGTGAAAATCGTGCCAAAGGCGTCGATCTCTTTCTCATAGACGTCGCGGTGTGCCTCCACCGTGACATCCCGTCCTGTCAGGCCCGTGCCACCGGTGCTGATGATGACATCGACCTCAGGATCGCTACACCACATCCGCAGCTGATCCGCGATCTGATCGCGCTCATCTGCCAGAATGCTGCGGGCGGCGAGCGTATGGCCCGCCTCTGTCAGCCGCGCGGTCAAGACGTCGCCGGATTTGTCATCTTCGGGCGTGCGGGTGTCGCTGACCGTCAGAACAGCGATGCGCACGGGGATAAAGGGGCGGGTGTCGTCAATCCGGCTCATCACTTATCCCTTTAGCTTGGCTTTGAGGGTCAACAAATCCGCCCAAGCCTCTCGCTTGGCGGCGGTCTGGCGCAACAGGTAGGCGGGGTGGAACATCGGCAACGCAGGGCGCCCGACGGCTTCTGCCCATTGGCCCCTGATCCGCGTGATGCCCGCGCGACCAAGCAGCGCCTGACAGGGTGTATTCCCCATCAGCACCAGAACGTCGGGGTTCGCCAGCGCGATATGGCGCTCCAGAAACGGCAGCATCATCGACACTTCATCCGGTGTCGGCGTCGCGTTGGACGGCGGACGCCACGGCAGGACGTTGGTGATATAGACCGCGTTTTCAAGGGCTTCGGCGTTGCGATCCATGCCAATCGCGGCAAGCATCTTGTCCAGCAATTGCCCCGCCGGCCCGACAAAGGGTTTGCCTGCGATGTCTTCCTGCCGTCCCGGTGCTTCGCCCACGATCATGACCCGTGCGCCGGGTTGGCCATCGGCAAAGACAAAGGATTTCGCGCCCTGTTTCAGCTCGCAATGCTCAAAGCCTTTCATCGCGGCGGCCAGATCGTCCAGCGATTGCGCGGCATCTGCGGCGGTGCGGGCGGTGGCAACCGCGTCCACCTCAACGGGTCTATGGATAACCGGCTGGGGCTTATCCTCTTGCTTTTCAACAGGTTTCTCGACCGGAACATTCAACGCATAGCGGTCAATCGGCGCTTCTTCCAGCGCCTCATCCGCGCCAAGTTCAACCTGCCATTCCAGCAGGGCGCGGTCTGCCCAATATGTATTTGCCGATTCCATGCCTTAACCTACCTGCCCCCCATGGGGATTGGCAGTCCCCTGCCCGGTTTGCCCGCAGATTTCCCCGATTTCCGCGCCATTGCCGCCCTGCGCCCGCCCGCCTATAAAGCGCGCAACAACCAAAGAGGCCGCCCATGTCATTCCGCGCCCGCCATCTGCTTGGCATCGAACACCTCGCCCCGGATGAGATAACCGAAGTCCTTGATCTGGCAGACCAATATGCCGATCATAACCGTGCAGGCCGCAGCCACAAAGATGTGCTGGCGGGGATGACGCAGATCAACATGTTCTTCGAAAATTCGACCCGCACACAGGCGAGTTTTGAGCTTGCTGGCAAGAAGCTTGGCGCGGATGTGATGAACATGGCGATGCAAGCCAGTTCGATCAAAAAGGGTGAGACGCTGATCGATACGGCGCTGACCCTGAACGCCATGCACCCGGATTTGCTAGTGGTGCGTCATCCCAATTCAGGGGCCGTCGATCTGCTGGCGCAAAAGGTCAATGGCGCGGTGCTGAATGCGGGTGACGGACGTCATGAACACCCCACACAAGCCCTACTGGACGCACTGACGATCCGCCGCGCCAAGGGCCGTCTTCACCGGCTGAGCGTCGCGATCTGCGGGGATATTTCGCACTCTCGCGTCGCGCGCTCCAACATCATGCTGCTTGGAAAGATGGAGAACCGGGTGCGTTTAATCGCGCCGCCGACCTTGATGCCAAGCGGGATTTCAGAGTTCGGGGTTGAGGTCTTTGACAACATGGAAGAGGGCCTGAAAGACGTCGATGTCGTCATGATGCTGCGGCTTCAAAAGGAACGGATGGATGGCGGGTTTATCCCGTCAGAGCGCGAGTATTTCCACCGCTACGGCCTTGATTCTGCGAAACTCTCCCATGCCAAGGACGATGCGATTGTGATGCACCCCGGCCCGATGAACCGTGGCGTAGAAATCGACGGGACCATTGCCGATGACATCAACCGCAGTGTGATTCAGACGCAGGTTGAAATGGGTGTCGCGGTCCGGATGGCGGCGATGGATTTGCTGGCGCGGAACCTGAAAGCCAACCGCAAGAACGATGCAGGTGTGATGGCATGAGCCTGACAATCCCGGCATTGGAACACGGCCAAATCCGGGTCTTTGCTGTGACCGGGCCAGTCCCCGCCGGAATGCTTGAGAAGACCCCGGATGCCTTGAAAGAGGCGTTGGGCACGGACGCCTTGGACCCCGATTTCGTCGATGTTTTTGACACCATGGCATTGGATGAGATGACCGTCGCAGACTTCTTGCGCCATGGTTATGACTTGACCCCTGATGCCGCCGATCTGGCAATGCTGAAAGGGTTGGATGGAATCGTCTTGCTACTGATGAGCCGCGCGACCAAGGGGGCGGAAGTGACGTTGACACTGGGACCCGGCGTTCAGCATGTCACAACATTGGGCGAACAGGCACGCCTGAGCGCCGCGCAACCGTTGGAGAGCCAATCCACACAAGGGATCATCGAAAACCCGCAGCCGAAATCCAAAAAATCTGACGCCCGGATCGGCGGCATGGTCGCGACCGTAGCGCTTTTGGTGATGATGCTGCTTGTCGGCTTGATGATCTGGGTCGGCGGATAAGGCCTCAAAGCAGAACAGATGAAAATCAAAGGGCAAGCAGTGCGTCAAACCGCTTGCCCTTTGATTGAGACGAATGACCCGTTAGGCCATCGACACGCTCAGAATGTAAAAGATGACCGCCGACAGAATGGCCGCTGCAGGAACCGTGATGATCCAAGCGGCGATGATGGTCATAAAGTGCGACCGGCGGACAAGCTTGCGCCGACGCCGTTCCTCTGGCGCGTAGTGGGGCCGATCCGGCATGGCAAGCCGCGCCTTTTTGATCCGCCGCTCCGCATCCCATTCGCGGAAGAACCCCACGCCAAAGACACCGCCCACAGCAATATGGGTAGAGCTGACGGGCAGCCCAAGCCAGCTTGCCACGATGACAGTGATGGCGGCTGACAGCGCCACACAATAGGCCCGCATCGGGTTCAGTTTGGTGATTTGGCCGCCAACCATCCGGATCAGTTTCGGGCCAAAGAGGAACAGGCCAAAGGAGATCCCAAACGCCCCGATTACCATCACCCAGAAAGGGATGGATACCGCCTGCGTGAAGTCACCGGACTGAGAGGCTTGCACAATGGCCGCCAAGGGGCCAACCGCATTGGCCACGTCATTTGCGCCATGTGCAAAGCTGAGCAAGGCCGCAGACACCACCAGCGGGATGCCAAACAGCACCTTCAGCGACTTGTTACGGTTTTCGAGGCCTTCGGATTGCTTGCGGATCAGCGGGATCATCAATGCCCAGACGATGCCGCCAATAATCGCACCGATCAAAAGGGCAGTTGGCATGTCAATTTTGATGATCTTTTTCAGTCCCTTAAGGGCAAGGTATGCAGCGAATGTGCCGGCCATGATCCCCACAAGCAACGGCACCCAGGTGCGTGCTGCAGCGATTTTGTCGTCGCGGTAGATGATCCGCGATTTGATGATCCACAGGAAGAACGCCGCAATCGCGCCGCCCAAGACAGGAGAAATCACCCAGCTTGCTGCAATGGCCCCCATGGTGGGCCAGTTTACGGCAGCGAACCCAGCGGCCGCGATGCCTGCGCCCATCACGCCGCCCACGACCGAATGGGTCGTTGACACCGGTGCGCCGACCCATGTCGCCAGATTGACCCAAAGTGCGGCCGACAAAAGGGCCGCCATCATCGCCCAGATGAAGACCGTCGCGGTGCCCATGCTTTCGGGGGCGATGATCCCTTTGGCAATTGTTGAGACCACATCACCACCTGCAATCAATGCGCCCGCGCTTTCAAAGACGACGGCAATGGCGATCGCGGCCCCCATCGAAAGTGCGTTGGCCCCAACAGCGGGGCCCATGTTGTTAGCCACGTCATTCGCGCCAATGTTCAGCGCCATATAGGCCCCAAGGCTGGCCGCTATGACAACGATGAAGGTGTTGTTTTCCTGACCAAAAAATAGCATGGCGGCGAGGCCTGCCAAGACCACAAAGAGGAACGATACGCCTAGTCCAATCATCGGGCGACCGACGAAATGTGTTGCAGCCTCTAGATTCGAATATCGTGCCAGATCGCGATCAAGCGTTTCCAAGTGGCGCGGATCGCCCTGTTGTTCAGTCATGTGGTATTCCCCCCGTTTGGGACTACCTAGCGTTGCCCAATGCGGCAATGCAACTGTTCTATGACGCCCGCTTTGTTTGTTGTGTCAGGAAGAGGTTTTTCAGCTCATCTTCCTGCACGAGGTTTGCCGCCTCTTCCGCGGGGACCCAACGCCGTTTGCGTTCGCTGGCCTCTGGAAAGCTGTCCTGGACGTCTTTCACGGCGATGGAATAAACCAGCGTTTCAACTGGGACCACGACACCGTTAGCCAATTTTTTGTCGTAAGTATAAGTACCTACCGGATCGGAGGTGTCTTTTGTGCCTCTGACGCCCGCCTCTTCCCAGGCTTCTTGCAGGGCTGTTTCGTCGGCTTTGAGACCGCGAATTGGCCATCCTTTGGGGATGATCCAGCGGCCTGTGTCGCGACTGGTGACCAAGAGATATTCACGGCCCGCGCCCTTTTCACGATGACATAGCGCTGCCATTTGCAGCCGCTTGGGACGCTGCAAAATGGGGCCAAGAACAAAGTCCCAGACCGCGGAGATTGGGGCGAACATATTGAAACCACTCAATTTTGTTTTCTTCTTTTGCGGAGGATCATAATACATATCGTGCGAAAAGGCAATTTTGTGCCTGTTTTGAATGGATTGACCCTCTTTTTGCCCTGCAAACCTTAGCAAAATATTAAGGGCGTTGCACAAGGAGGGCCGACCATCGGGGCGGTGCGTTAAACATGTCATGGCATCAGGAAGAAGGCGTGGATTCGGTGACCTGACGCCCATGAAATCTCATAATAACAATGAGTTACCCGAATTCACCCATTCCGCCGAAACCGGCGGGCGTTGGCATGCGCGGTATGCTCGCGATCATGCCGCTTGTGGTCAGGGTGCCCTTCGTTCCCTTGATCGTGTGGGTTTGCGGATGAGACCAAAGGGGCAAAAACGGCGATGCAGAACCAATGCACAGCCTATGCAGAAACCATACAGGAACCATACGCATCAAAGTCCTAACGAGCGTTAACCCGCGAAATATATGTCCGCCACAAGATGTTGTGACCTAAGACGCCATGCGCGTTCCATGATCTTGCCGTTTTGATGTGTCACGAAGCCCCTATGAAAGACCTCGAAGAAAACGCGCACGCGCCTCGCGACAGCTGGGCGCATTGGCTTGGCCAGGGCGAGACCTTGCTTTGGCATGGCAGGCCTGTGCCCGGGTTTCGGGTGCGCATCGCTGAGATTTTCAATCATTGGCCGCTTTTGACGATCGGCTTTATCGTGACGCTGATCCCGGCCATGCAGGTTGCGCAATTTCTTCCAAACCCACCACAAAGCTTTAATGCATTCCTGCCCTTTTGGTTTCAGTTTCACATCCTCAGTTTTGTGACCTTGCAGATCGGGTTGGCGGTTTGGCGCAACAAGCGTCGGGCGTCGGCACAATATTCACTCACCAATCAGCGCGCGGTCATCGGTTATACGTGGCCGTTCAAATCGTCGCGCGAATACCGGCTTCCGCATTTGCGCATGACCCAGATGCAAGATCAAATTCACGTCAGCCGTTTCAAGCCCCGTTCGATCTACTTTCGACGGTTCTATTCTTCGCCGGGTGTGCTGCGATTGTCGCGCTACGGAGGCTTTGACTATTTGTCAGATGAAGATGCCAAAGAGGTCTATACCCACCTGCAGCGGATGCATGCCCCAATCCATCAAAGGCTGGTCTGACCTATGTTGGCCCGCCTATGGAAGCGCCTGCAACCGGCACCCCCCGATACCGATTGGGAGGCCTATTTTGAGCCGGGTGAGACCCTGCGTTGGAGTGGGGCACCGCTGCCGGGCATCAAGATCACCGCGATAACTGCACTGCTGAGCCTCTTCGGCCTCCCGTTTCTGTTTTTCGGTCTTGGTGCCATCGCCAGCGGGATCCTCCAGCTGTTTCAGATGTCGTCGGCTGCCGATGTGGGCACGGGACTGTTTACCTTGGCCTTTGGCCTGCCCTTTGCCGCAATTGGGGGCGGTCTATCGATTGGGACATGGGTGTTTGCCACGCAGATGCACCATTTCACCCGTTATGCCTTAAGTGATCGGCGGGCCTATATCGCGAAATCGTGGTGGCGGCACAGCATGTCAATTTACCCCATCAACAACCCAGCGCCGCTGCATCTGAAACGGGGAAAACGCGACACAGTTCGGTTCTACAAGCTGCGCCAGCGTGACAGTGACGGGGATTGGGTCAAGGAAGAGGTGGCGTTTGAGCACATCGCTGATGGGGAAAAGGTCTATGCCTTGTTCCGGGAGGCCCAATCCAAGAGTGATTGACCAGCGCCAGCTAGGTCCATAAACCGGGCCAAACCCCAGACAAGAGCCGCTTATGACCAAAACCCTGTTTGCCAACGCGCGATTGATCCAACCGGTTGCTTTGACCGATAGCATGGGGGCCGTATTGGTCGAGGATGGCGTGATCGCTGGGGTCTATGATGAGACACCCACGGTGAAGGGCGCGCAGGTTATTGAATGCGGCGGCATGTGTCTGGCCCCCGGTATCATCGACATTGGGGTAAAAGTGTCCGAGCCGGGTGAGCGGCACAAGGAGAGCTTTCGCTCTGCCGGGCGGGCGGCAGCTGCGGGGGGTGTCACAACGATTGTGACGCGGCCCGATACGCTGCCTGCGATTGATACGCCCGAGACGCTGGAATTCGTTGAGCGGCGCGCGCAAGAGGATGCGCCGGTGCATGTTTTGCCGATGGCTGCCCTGACCAAGGGCCGCGCTGGTCGCGAGATGACCGAGATCGGGTTCTTGCAAGATGCGGGCGCTGTCGCGTTCACCGATTGCGACCGGGTGATTGTAAACACCAAGGTGTTTTCCCGCGCGCTGACCTATGCCAAGTCGCTGGATGCTTTGGTGATTGCCCATGTGCAGGAACCGGGGTTGAGCGAGGGGGCGGCGGTAACCAGCGGCAAGTTCGCGTCGCTGCGCGGTTTGCCCGGCGTGTCGCCCATGGCCGAGCGCATGGCGCTGGACCGCGACATTGGCCTGCTTGAGATGACGGGGGCGAAGTATCACGCCGATCAGATCACCACGGCGCGCGCCCTGCCCGCGCTGGAACGGGCCAAGCGCAATGGTCTGGACATCACGGCGGGCGTGGGCGTGCATCACCTGACGTTAAACGAGCTGGATGTGGCGGATTACCGGACGTTCTTTAAGCTCAAGCCGCCGCTGCGCGGCGAGGATGATCGTCTGGCCGTGGTGCAGGCGGTTGCGGATGGGCTGATTGATATCATCTCATCCATGCACACGCCGCAGGATGAGGAAAGCAAGCGCCTGCCATACGAAGAGGCGGCGAGCGGGGCTGTGGCGCTAGAGACGTTGCTGCCTGCGGCGCTGCGGCTTTATCACGAGGGGCATTTGACCCTGCCGCAGCTGTTCCGCGCTATGGCGCTGAACCCTGCGCGTCGGTTGGGGCTGGCGGCAGGTCGAATGCGCGAAGGCTGCCCGGCTGATCTGGTGTTGTTTGATGTGGACGCGCCGTTCGTGTTGGACCGGGCCACACTGTTGTCGAAATCCAAGAACACCCCCTTTGACGGCGCCCGGTTGCAGGGCAAGGTGTTGGGGACATGGGTCGACGGTGTCGAGGTAAGCGGGAGGCTGTGACATGCCAAGTCTGGACGTAGCGGGCAATATCCTGATGGTCGTGGCCGTGATCGGCTACCTGTTGGGCACGATCCCGTCAGGCGTCTTATTGGCGCGGGTCATGGGCTTGGGCGATTTGCGACAGGTGGGGTCGGGCAATATTGGCGCGACCAATGTGCTACGCACAGGCAACAAGAAGGCCGCAGCGCTGACCTTGCTGTTTGATGCGGCCAAAGGCGCGGTGGCGGTGGCCATCGGTTATGCCATGGGCGGCGAATTGGCTGCGCAGGTCGCGGCACTGGCGGCCTTGATCGGGCATTGCTTTCCCATTTGGCTGAAGTTCAAGGGCGGCAAGGGCGTGGCCACTTATTTCGGTGTGATCTTTGCACTGGCATGGCCTGCGGGTCTGGCGGCGGGAGCGATCTGGTTGCTGACAGCCGCGGTCGGTCGCTATTCGTCGATGGCCGCGTTGCTGGCTGCGGGCTGGACGCCGATTGCGGCGGTGTTTCTGGGGCAAGGCCAGATCTTCATCCTCGCCTGCGCGCTGGGGCTGCTGATTTACGCGCGGCACTGGGGCAATATCCAGCGCTTGCGCAAAGGCACGGAAACCAAGATCGGGGCCAAGAAAACGGCCCCGGAATCGCCCTGATCCGCTCCCATTTCTGCCGAAAGCGCGACCTAGCCTGACCTCAAACAACCAGAGGGCAGGATATGGGACCGTTTGCAGCGCTCGATTCCGTGATGAGCAAATACTTTACCATGAAGGGGCGCGCGTCCCGGTCAGAGTATTGGTGGTACACGCTGATGTTCTTTGTCATTCTGGCGGCGGCACTGGCGTTTGATGTCTATCTCTATGACCCGTTTGCGCCCGTGAGCCTGAACCCCTTCAGCTATTTCACCAGCTTTTGGTTGATCGCCAATTTCATCCCACAGTTCTGCGTGACCATTCGCAGGCTGCATGACAGTGGCAAATCCGGGTTTTGGTATTTGATCAACTTTGTCCCGTTCGGGTGGGTGGTGATGTTCATCTTCATGGTGTTGCCGTCGGATTACCGTGACAATGAATTCGGGCCACCGCCCTTTGGGATGCGGGGGTCAGGCTATCAGGGGCATGATCTGGATGATGTGTCGCTGACCGGTCGCCCGACGCCAGCAAAGCCGCATAACCCCTATGCCGCCTATGGTCGGATGGAACGGGCGCGGCAGCCCGCCACGCCCGAGATGATTGCAGCGCGCAAGGAAGAGGTCACCTCGCTTTATCAGCAGCGCGTGCTGGGGCGGAAGCCTGCGCCTGAGGCGTCCTGATCCGGTCCTTTAGAGGGCCATTTCAGCGATCAGGTCGGACTTGCCGAGCTCTGCTTTGGCGGCGGACATCTTGTGGCGGCCAGAGGCAATGAGGGTAAAGGCGTCGCCCAGCGCATAGGCGAAATCGGCGTTTTGTTCGACAAGCACGATGGCCATGTCGCCCTTGGTCCGCAAAAGCCGAAGGGCGTCGCCGATCTGTTCGATCACGTTGGGCTGGATGCCTTCGGTGGGCTCGTCGAGCAGCAGCACCTTGGGTTGCGCGATCAAGGCGCGGGCGATGGCGAGTTGCTGTTGCTGCCCGCCGGAAAGATCGCCGCCGCGCCGGGCGGACATGTTTTTGAGCACAGGAAAGAGGTCAAAGATCATATCGGGGATGTGGTGTTGATCCTTGGGCAGGCAGGCAAAGCCGGTTTCCAGATTTTCCATGACGGTCATCATCGCAAAGACTTCGCGCCCCTGCGGGACATAGGCGATGCCCGCGCGGGCGGCTTGGTGCGGGTTGCCGAATTGGGCGGGCAGACCACCCAGGGTGATCTGGCCGTCGAATGCGGTGTGACGGCCTGCGATGGCCTTGAGCAGACTGGTCTTGCCCGCGCCGTTGTTGCCCATGAGCGCCGTGATCTCACCCGGTTTCGCGGTCAGTGAGATGTCATAGAGGATCTGCGACTGGCCGTATTTCAGGTTGATGTTTTTGACCTCAAGCATGGCCGCGCCCCAGATAGACATCGATGACGGTTTGATCGGATGTGACGTGGTCAAGTGAGCCTTCGGCGAGGACGGAACCTTCGTGCAGGACGGTGACTTTGCAATCGAGACGCCGGACAAATTCCATGTCGTGTTCGACCACGACGACGGAGCGGGTTTCAGCCGCGCGGCGCAGGATGTCGGTGGTTTTTTCGCGTTCCTCCACGGTCATGCCAGCGGCAGGTTCATCGACCAAGAGCAGGCGCGGGTCTTGGGCCAGCAGCATCCCGATTTCGAGCCATTGCTTTTGACCGTGAGAGAGCTCTCCCGCGATGCGGGTGAGGCTGTCGGTCAGGCCGATCTCTTCGGCGATGGCTTCGATCTTGGCGGCGTTTTCAGCCGTTTTGCGGTGGGTCAGCACGGCAAAGGGGCTGCGCGGGTTTTTGAGCGCCATGGCGAGGTTTTGGCGGACTGTCTGCGCCTCAAACACAGTGGGTTTTTGGAATTTGCGGCCAATGCCGCGGGTGGCGATATCGGATTCCGACAGGCCAAGAAGCGAGACGTTTTCTTCGCCCCAGATCACGTGGCCTTCATCCGGTTTGGTCTTGCCCGTGACGATATCCATGAAAGTGGTTTTGCCCGCGCCATTGGGGCCGATGATGGCGCGCAGACCGGTGGGCGGGAACTGGATCGAGAGGTTGTTGATCGCGCGGAAGCCGTCGAAAGAGACGGTGACGCCCGACACCTCTAGCAGGGTTGGCATCATGACGGTTTCCTCACCAGATAATCAAAGAGCCCGCCGATGCCCTTTGGGAAGTAAAGCGTGACGACCACGAAGGAGAGGCCAAGAAGCACCAGCCACCAGTCGGTCCACTGGATCGTGTAGAAACCAAGGTTGACGTTGGGCGCGCCGCCCCCCGTGAACCAGCTTGAGAGAAGCGACACAAAGGCCGCGCCGATGACCGCGCCGTAAAGACGGCCCCTGCCCCCGATGGCGACCCAGACCGCCAGATAGATCGAGGCGATGGGGGCGATTTCACCGGGGTTGATGATGCCCGCTTGTGGATAATAGAGCGCGCCTGCGATGCCAGAGACGATGGCCGTAATGGTGAAGATAAAGAGCTTATAGCTTTCGACCTGGTAGCCGAGGAACCGCACGCGCGCCTCATTATCGCGGATACCTTGCACGACGCTGCCCATTTTGCCTGAGATCACCCAAGCAAAGAACAGGTAGCCCGCGCCAAGTGCAAAGGCCGAGGCGAGGAAGAAGATGATGGAGATCGTGGCTTGGGGGGTCGCCTCGAACCCCGGGATATTTTGCAGCCCTGAGAGGCCGTTGTTGCCGCGCAAGCCGCTGTCGTTTTGAAAGAGGTAGAGCGAGAGCGCCAGCGTCATGGCCTGGGTCAGGATCGACAGGTAGACGCCTGTGACCCGGCTACGGAAGGCCAGCCAGCCAAAGACCAGAGCCAGCAGGCCGGGCATCAGCACCACCATGGCCAGTTGCAGCACGAGGCTGTCGGCAAAGGCCCAGATCGCGGGGAAGTCCGAGGAGCCAACGACGCCGAAGATTTGGTTGCCGATGGCGTCGGATATCTCTTGCGGGGTGGCAGGGATGTTCTGGCCCGCGAGGCTTTCGAGCACGATGGTCTCTGTCCGGGCATACATCAGCCACATGCCGATGGCGTAACCGCCGATGCCAAAAAAGGCGAAGTGGCCGAGCGAAAGGATGCCGCAGTAGCCCCAGACAACGTCCATCGCGATGGCGATAAGGCAGAGGCAGAGGGTTTTGCCCAAGGTTTTGACGAAGGAGGTGGAGATCAGGCCAAGGCCGGTCGCTTCGGACAGGATCGTCACGCCAAAGGTAAAGAGGCCAAGTGCCGCAAGGAACCACAGCACCGAGGGGTTTCGGGCGATGAAGCTATTTTGCATGGGTCGTCGCCTTGGTCTGCGTCGCGCGTGGCGCGTCATATGGCGACCCGCCGGGACATGTGTGGATCAAAGAAGGCATGGGATTAATCCGCGGCTGCGCGGCCCTTGAGGGCGACGATGCCCTTGGGCCGGAATTGGATGAAAAGGATGATGAAGAGGATCATGTAGGTTTGGGCGGCCAGCGTGTTGGAGGGGTTGAACCATTCGATGCCCTTTTGCAGCCCCCCGATGAGGGATGCACCCGCGAGCGTGCCCCAGACGTTGCCAACGCCGCCCACAACCACGGTCATGAAGCTTTGCACGATGTAGTCGGCGCCCATTTCCGAGGTAACCTTTGCATAGAGGCCGATGGCCACGCCTGCGATGCCCGCGATGCCGGAGCCGAGGCCGAAGGTCAGCATGTTGATGCGGTCGGGATTGATCCCCATGGAGGCGGCCATGCCTGGGTTTTGGGTGACGGCGCGGACCTCAAGCCCCAGACGGGTGCGTTTGAGGATGAAGAGTATCAGGGCCAGAAAGAACAGCGCCATGATGAAGATCGCGATGCGGATATAACTGATCTGGATCACGTCCGAGATGATCCACGCGCCGTCGAGCCATGCAGGCGAGGTCAGCGGGCGGGCTTGGGTGCCGAAGATGTTTTTCGCGAGCTGTTGCAGCGCGATGGAGATGCCGAAGGTCGCAAGCAGGGTTTCCAGCGGGCGGTGGTAGAGGTGACGGATCACGAGGCGTTCCATCGTCACACCTGCCGCAAAGGTGATGGCAAAGGCCGTGGGCAGGGCGATGATGATGGCGATGGTGTAGTCGGGCACAAAAAGCTGGATCACGTAGCCGGTGTAGGCGCCCATCATGATGAACTCACCGTGGGCCATGTTGATGACGCCCATGACGCCAAAAGTGATCGCAAGGCCGATCGCGGCGAGGAAGTAGATTGATGCAAGCGACAGCGCGTCGAGGCCAAGGTCGACGGTTTGGGCCAGCGCCACGGCGGTTTCAACCTGGTCGAGGGCATTGCGAGCGGCTGTGGTGATGGCGGGGTCGTCTTCGGTGTAGGTGTCAAAGAAGACGTGGGTGTTCAGGGCGTTGTCGCGTTCAGGGATGCCCACAAGTGGGGGCACGGTCCCCGCCGCGGCAAGGGTCGCATAGGCGCGGGCGCGGGCGGCGTCGGTGTCGAGTTGTGCGGTGGGCACGCCGCCGACCCGGCCGTCGATGATGTTCGCCTCCATCGCGGCGCGGATGTCGTCGGGCGTGGTCAGGGGCGTGGCGAGGTCCGCCGCGACAAGGGCCGCGTAATAGCCGTCGGGGCCGGTCATCGGGTCGTGCTGGGCGGCGATATTGGCGTCTGGAAGATCAGTGGCGACGCCGGGTTTGGTGGCGAGGATTTGGTTGAGGACAGCGCGCGTTTCCACGGAAGTTTCCTCGGCCAGCGCCTCAATCGCGGCGATGCGATCGGCGGGGTCTTCGGCGAAGCGGGCGGAGAGGATGGTGATCAGGTTCTGTTTGCGGGCCAGAAGCGCAGGGTCCGTTTCGCCCTCAAGCGAAGCCATGAGGGGGGCGAGTTGCGATGCCTCGGGACGGCGGGCGATGCTTTCGAGGGCGGCAGCGCGCCGGGTGGTATCGGGGTCGATCAGCTGGAACTGCACGAGGGCGGTGCCGATGACGCGGCGGACGCCGCCGTTGGGCTTGAGCTGGGTAAATCCGTCAGAGGGAACGGTGGTTTCTGCGCCGGTGTCGATGTCCGTCAGGGTGAGGGTATCGTCAGCCTCAGTCGCCATGAAAAAGGTGCCGGTGATGTCGTCCTGCCAGACGTTCTTGTCGGACCATTGTTCGAGAAAAGCAGGGACTTGCGGCAGGCCGGTGGCGACCATCTGATCCAGCACCACACCGATGGAATTGCGGGACGGTTTGGCGATGTCGTCGGCGTTGTCTTGCAAGAGCGATTGGAGATCCTGCGCGGAGGCGGCCATTGCGCAGAACATGAAAACGAAAGCACTGAGCAGGATGCGCATTGGGATGTCCGGGTATTCAGGGGGGTGGCGGCGCGAGGGGATCGCGCCGCCGAGGGGAAGATTAGTAGTTCGAGGTCAGCTGAACGCAGGTCTCGGTCTCGGTGTTGTACATGCCGCAGCCGAGGTCTTTCCAATCAGAGGTCAGCACAGCGCTTTCGGGCAGGAAGTCTGTCCATGCATCGCCGGGGACCTCAGAGGTCTGGCTGATGATGTCGAACTGGCCTTCGGCTGTGATCTCACCGATCAGGACGGGCTTGGCGAGGTGGTGGTTTGGCAGCATGACGGCCGTACCACCGGTCAGGTTTGGGAACTCCTGACCATACATCGCCGCGCGTACCGCATCGACGTCTGTGGTTTCAGCCGCTGTCACCGCGTTCACCCACATGTTGAAGCCAATGTAGTGGGCTTCCATTGGGTCGTTGGTCACACGCTCTTCGCCAGCAAATTCTTTCCATGCGGCGATGAATTCAGCGTTTACGTCTGTGTCGGCGGACTGGAAGTAGTTCCAGGCTGCGAGGTGGCCCACAAGGTTGGATGTGTCGAGGCCCGAAAGCTCTTCTTCACCCACAGAGAATGCCACGACGGGGATGTCGTCGGCAGAGACGTCAGCGGCAGCGAGCTCTTTGTAGAAGCCGATGTTGGCGTCGCCGTTGATGGTTGAGATCACACCAACCTGCTTGCCGTCTTCGCCCAGTGCAACAACGTCACCCACGATTGTGGCCCAGTCAGAGTGGCCGAAGGGGGTGTAGTTCACAAAGATGTCTTCAGCGGCGATGCCGTTGTCGATCAGGTAGCTTTCGAGGATGTTGTTTGTGGTGCGGGGGTAGACATAGTCGGTGCCCAGCAGCGCGAATTTCTCAACGCCCAGTTCTTCGAGGAAGTAATCAACCGCAGGAATCGCCTGCTGGTTCGGGGCGGCACCTGTGTAGAACACGTTCTTGGAGCTTTCTTCGCCCTCATACTGCACTGGGTAGAAAAGCAGGCCGTTAAGTTCTTCGATCACGGGCAGGACGGATTTACGGGACACGGAAGTCCAGTTGCCAAAGATCACGTCGACCTCGTGCACGGTCAGCAGCTCGCGCGCTTTTTCAGCGAAGAGCGGCCAGTCGGAAGCTGGGTCAACGACGACGGCTTCAAGTTCGCAGCCCAGCACGCCGCCAGCGGCGTTTTGCTGTTCAACGAGCATCAGCATGACGTCTTTGAGTGTGGTTTCGGAAATGGCCATCGAGCCGGACAGTGAGTGCAGCACGCCGACTTTGATCGGGTCAGCACATTCAGCGGAGGCGATGGCAGTGGTTGCAAGCAAGCTGGCTGTGGTCAGCGCAGTCAGTTTGAGCGAAAAACGCATGGATTCTTATCCCCATTGTCGCCGCGGCCCGTATAGACGACGGAATTCGTCTGTCCGGGGTGCCCTGATCTGATAGACAGGGCCCGCAGCAGTGATGTTGCCGTCGCGTGGTGGTCAGTATCTTGCCGGATATTCACCGCGCGGCGTTTGCCTGTGATAGGCAGCCACGACTCTGTTCAGGTGGTGCTGGAAATCCATGCGGGGCCGCCACAAAAGCGTCCAAAAACAGCGAATGCTCAAAATTTAGGACATTTGGGCGGACCGACGCGATCAAAATAGCCGCATATGATTCACCCACGAACAGGTTAACGCCGCTTTTTTGGGCGGGGACTTTTCCTAACCGATACCGTTGTTCACTGCTCTTTTCCCTCGAATGCCCTTGTAGCCGGGGTTCACATTGATGGCGTCGCCCAGTGCGTCGAGCTGTTTCTGGCTCGGTTCTTGGCCGAGTTTGATATATGCGGCGCATTCATTGGCCGCCTTCGACACGGCTGCGAAGCTGCCACCCAAGGTTGGCGTATAACCCTTTTGCATCGCAAAAAGGCTAACGGCAATGAACGCGAACATTTCGCCAAAGAGCATGTTTCGCGGCGCGCGTTCATAGTCCATAACGGCGTGGGTCAATTCATGGACCGCCAGTTCTTCTGAGACTGCATCTTTGTTCAACAACAAGACTGTGTTGGCTTTGACGCCGCGGCGTTGACCTTTCTTTGAGATGTATTCGGCCTGCCTGTCGCCCTTGTCGTTGATGTATTGAAACGACAAGTCGCCGGCTGAGACAGCTGCGTTCAACGAGAGCCCGTAGTCGATAAACGTGTTGATCGTGAATGAAAGCGTTTTTGCATGTTTGCGAGGTTTCCAGTTGAGGGTCCAATTGTCTGTTTTGAACAGTGGGCTGCCGGGTCCGATCGCGCGGAGGGCCGCATCACGGAAGTCAGCCGCTACGTTACCTTTGTCGCCATCAGGCTTGCCGGGCAAAGTGGGTGGGCCCGCAAAGCCACCGGCAACAGCCGCCAATTTCAGGTCAAACTTGGTCACTGATTTGGGTCCAACAACGCCGTCGTCATAAAGGTCCAATTTGGACTGAAGTCGCGTTATTGCTGATTTGGTTTCCCAGCCAAAGTCGCCGTCTGGGGATTGATAGCGTTGGGTCGACTTTGGCAGGGCGTATCCCAGATCGATCAGCCCCTGTTGGAGCAATCGGACGTGGTAGCCTTTTGCCCCGTAGCGAAGGGCGAGCGCGTTTTGGCGGATTTGTTGAAAGCGGGAATCATTGTTGAAATGCATACTTGCAAACATGGTGTCACCTTTGGAAAGGCCTGCGAAAAATGCAGGCGTATGGTCATCAAATGTGAACAGGGTGACAGGTTGCACCGATCCTGTCATCGGTGCCGTTTGACCAGCCTGAAACCGGCGGCAGTTCGCGCAGATCAGTAGGCGTAGGCGTCGTAGATCCGGGACAGGTCACCGTCCCAATCGCCATTGTAGTGACGCAGCAGTTCGTCGGCTGGGGTTTCGCCTGTCTCAAGGCTTTCTTTTAGCGCGTTGAGGAAGTGGGTTTCGTCGCCGACAAGGCCACCTGCCCCCGGTTTGGCGCGGGCGCGCAGGCCGGATTCTGAGATTGCGACGACTTCGGCAGCAAGCTCTGCCATGTTGATGCCGTCGACCTTGGCTTGCAGCCCGTCGATCGAGGCCGCGACCCGCAGGGCATCGCGTTGTTCGGCGGTCCAGCCCTTGCACAGCTCCCATGCGGCATCGAGGGCGGTTTGGTCGTAGAGCAGCCCGACCCAGAAAGCGGGCAACGCGCAGAGCCTGCGCCATGGGCCGCCGTCGGCACCGCGTTGTTCGATGAATTGCTTGATCCGCGCTTCGGGGAACACCGTGGTCAGGTGATCGGCCCAGTCGGACAGCAGGGGTTTTTCGCCCGGCAGTGCGGGCAGTTCGCCCTTCAGGAAATCGCGGAAGGACATGCCCAGCGCGTCGATATATTTGCCGTCGCGGTAGACGAAATACATCGGCACATCGAGGACCCATTGCACCCAAGCCTCAAACCCGAAGCCATCCTCGAAAACAAATGGCAGCATGCCGGTGCGGTCGTCATCAAGGTTGCGCCAGATATGGGCGCGCCAGCTTTTGTGGTTGTTGGGTTTGCCTTCGAAGAACGGCGAATTGGCGAAAAGGGCTGTGGCGACGGGTTGCAGTGCAAGCGAGACGCGGAGCTTTTGGACCATGTCCGCCTCTGACCCGAAGTCGAGATTGACCTGCACGGTGCAGGTGCGGCGCATCATGGCGGTGCCAAGGGTGCCGACCTTTTCCATGTAGTTGTTCATCAGTTTATAGCGGCCCTTGGGCATGAGCGGCATCTGCTCGTGCGTCCATTCGGGCGCGGCCCCGAGGCCGATGAATTTGACGCCGATCTCGTCCGAGACCGCTTTCACTTCCGTCAGGTGGGTGTTCACCTCGTCACAGGTTTGGTGGATTGTCTCGAGCGGTGCGCCGGAGAGTTCCAACGCGCCACCCGGTTCGAGGCTGACGTTTGCGCCGTCTTTGGTGAGGCCAATCAGGTGGCCGCCCTCTTCCACTGGGGCCCAGCCGAAGCGGTCGCGCAGGCCAGACAGGACGGCGTGGATTGAACGCTCGCCCTCGTAGGGAAGCGGTTTGTGGGTGTCTTTGCAGTAGCCGAATTTTTCGTGCTCAGTGCCGATGCGCCAGTCTGCCTTGGGCTTGCAGCCTTTGGAGAGCAATTCGGCCAGCTGGTCGTGGTGTTCAATAGGGCCGCCGCCGGATTGGGGGATAGACATGGGACGCTGGCCTTTTGCTGACGATCAGGAATTTTGTGGTGACGCAGATCGGGGGCTAATGCAAGGCCGGGTGGTTGCGACGCCAGACAGTAACCCGCGCATCGGGTGTGCGTGACAGCACATCCAGCATGGCTTCGGTCTTGATCCCGGGCAGGCTGGCGAAGGCATCAAAAAGCGCGTCGGCGTTTGTGGCGTTGACGGGAATTTCAAGCGTTTGCCCGCCAATGCCGGATAGCACCCAATGGGGGGCAGGCATGGCGGCGGGTTCGAGTTCAAGCCGGCCCAGGTCTTCGATATCGATCACGCCGCCGGTCATCGGGCCAAAGTAGGCCAAGCGGCGTTCGTTGATCTGCACCACGCCCGGCCCCTTGCCTGTGCTGCGAAAGCGGGCGCGTTGCCAGCCTGCGGCGGCCCAAGCTGCACCGGCGAGCGCCACGGCCAGACCGATCCATTGCACGGGCGAATAGAAGGTATTGAGCCACCAGACACCCAGCAACACGACGCCAAGCCCAAGCAGGGTTTCGCGCCAGCGCCAGAGGCCTGCGCGCACGGCGGGGCGGATCAGATCAGCCACGGGTCACCTGCGGCTTTTCAAACAGGCGAAACGCCCAGTCACCGACACGGGCAAAGCCGATCGCCTCATAGGCGCGGGCGGCCGCGGCATTGGCGGCAGAGAGGGCGGCGTGCGTCACACCCTTGTCGCGTGCCTCGGCCAGATGAAGCGCGACAACGCGGCGGCCATGACCTTTGCCGCGCAGGTGGTTTGGGGTGAAGACGCCACCGATTTGCACAATGTCGGGGAGTTGCGCGTTAAAGGCTGTCGTGGCCAGTGGCACGTCGCCCCACATCAGCACGCGGCGGTTGTCAGCGCCCATGGCGGTTTCATAGCCCGCTGCAGCGCGGATCGGGGCCTCTGCCGCCGGAGTAAAGAGCGCTTCGGTTTGGTATTGTGTCATCCAATCCAACATGGTGACGGGGCTAGCCGCCGACAAGGGCCGCAAGTCACCGGGACCGTCCGGGATGTGCAAATCGTCAAGCGCGAGGGTGTAATGCGGTTCGTCCTGATCAAGCGTTGCGGGCGCATCATCAAGCCCCAGTTCGCGTTGCAGCAGATGCACCTGATCCATGGGCCCGATGATCCCTGAAATCGATTGCCCGGCCAGTGCACGCACGGCCCCCAAGACAGGTTTGTTTGGCAAGAAAGGCGCGACGATGCCCGCCCGCGTGAGGGCCAGCACATCGGTGATCGGGCCATCTTCATTGACCCAGAACGACATGGTCCGGTTGCCCTGCCCAGCAAAGCCGTCGCGGTGCAGATAGCCTAGCGTGAACATCGCCTGATGCGGCGCTGTGCGCAGGCAGGCGGTTATGCCGTCGGAATCTGCTACTGTCGCAGTTCGCATCCCAAGAACTCACTACAATTATCGGTTGAGGGTCGGACAAGTGCCACAACAGGTCAAGAGTGATCCCCGCCTTTTAGTAGGGTAGCCCCACATAGTTTTGCGCAAAGACGCTTTGCGCGGCGGTGTTGCTGCGGAGGAAGTCAAGCTCTGCCCGGCGCATCCGTTGGTCAAATGCGCTTTGCTGTGGGAATTGATGCATGAGGCTGGTGAGCCACCAGCTAAAGCGTTCGGCCTTCCAGACCCGCGCAAGTGCGGTTTCGGAATAGTGGTCAAGTGCTTGGCTGTCGCCGTTCAGGATTTGGTCTTGCAGAGCGTGAAAGAGGTAATGCACGTCGGAGGCCGCGGTGTTCAGGCCCTTGGCCCCGGTCGGTGGCACGATGTGGGCGGCATCACCACACAGGAACAAGCGGCCCCATTGCATCGGCTCGGTCACAAAGGATCGCAGCGGTGCGATGGATTTTTCAATCGATGGGCCGGTGATGAGTTTGGCGGCGGTTTCAGGTGGTAGGTTTTGTTTGAGCGCAGTCCAAAAGGCGTCGTCTGCCCAATCCTCTGCCCGGTCATTGATGTCGCATTGAATATAGTAGCGCGACAGGGTCGCGTGGCGCATGGAACATAAGGCAAAGCCGGTGTCAGAGCTGGCGTAGATCAGTTCGTCATGCACGGGCGGCGTTTCCGACAAGACACCCAGCCAGCCAAAGGGGTATGTTTTCTCGTACTCGCGCCGGATGTCGGCAGGGATGGTTTTGCGGCTGACCCCGTGAAAGCCATCGCATCCGGCCACATAGGCGCAATCGATGCGGTCGGGTTTGCCGTCTTTTTCAAAGGTGACATAGGGTGCGTCGGTCTTGGCATCGTGGATGGCGACGTTGCCCACCTCAAAGATCAGATGGCCACCCGATGCGGCACGGGCGTCAAAGAGGTCGCGGGTGACTTCGGTTTGGCCGTAGACCACCACGGGGCGGTCGATGTGGTCCGAAAAATTGATCCGGAACTGCGTGTCGCCATCGGCTAGCACCACACCGTCGTGAACTTGCCCTTCGCGCGTCAGTCGGTCGGCGCAGCCTGCCTGCCGCAAGAGGTCAACCGTGCCGCTTTCAAGGACGCCCGCGCGGATACGGCCCAGAACATGGGCTTTGGATTGCCGTTCCAGCACGATGCTGTCGATGCCACGGGTCGCCAAAAGCTGACTGAGCAGTAGGCCAGAGGGGCCTGCGCCGATGATGGCGACGGTTGTTTTCATGTAATCCTCCCAGCGCTTAGACTGGCGGCTTGGGCGCGGCACCGTCAAGCGGGACGATCAGGTTATTGCCAGTCGCCCAACGTGAGTTGCCAAAGTGTCAAAGCGGCAACGGCGGCGGTGTCTGCGCGCAGGATCCGGGGGCCGAGGCTGATGGGATGGGCAAAGGGCAAAGCGCGGAGTTTGTCACGTTCGGCGTCTGAAAAGCCGCCCTCAGGCCCGATCAGGATCGCCCACGGGCCGGGGTCTGACGGTAGGGTGGGCGATGCGCCCACCTGCCCCTCATCACAGAACAACAGCCGCCGGTCTGCGGGCCAGTCGGCCAGAAGCGCGTCGAGTTTGTGCAGCTGCGTCACCTCGGGCACGAAGGTGCCGCCGGATTGCTCTGCCGCCTCAACCGCGTGGGCTTGCAGTTTTTCCGGGCGGGTCTTTTCGTTGGTGAAGTCGGTTTGCACAGGCAAGATGCGGCGCGCGCCCATCTCAACCGCTTTTTCCACGATAAAGTCGGTGCGGGCCTTTTTGATCGGCGCAAAGATCAGCCAAAGATCGGGGGGCAGCAGCATCGGCTTGGTCTGTGTCTGACACAGCAGGATACCGCCGCGTTTGTTGCCCTGTTCCACGCGTGCGTCCCATTCGCCATCTCGGCTATTGATCAGCGACAGAACCGCGCCCACGGGCAGGCGCATCACGGCAAAGAGATAATTGGCCTGCTCTCGTGTGAGCGGAACCGATTGCCCTTCCCCCAGTGGGTGATCTACAAAAAGACGAACCTTGGATGCCATAGGCGCAACATATGACCGAGCCTTCACCAACGCCAGACGGGATTGTTGCCGATAGTGCGGGCAATTGGGTTGATACCATCGCGCCCAAGTTGACGCGCCCCTTTCTGCGGCTGAGCCGAGCGGATCGGCCGATTGGGACATGGCTTTTGTATGTGCCGTGTTTGTGGGGGCTGGCGCTCGCGATCCTCGCCACGGGGCGCTACGGGGTGCATGATTTATGGACGGTTGTGGGCTGCGGGATCGGTGCGTTCCTGATGCGCGGCGCGGGCTGCACATGGAATGACATCACCGACCGCGAGATTGACGGGTCCGTGGCGCGCACGCGGTCGCGGCCCATTCCATCGGGTCAGGTCACCGTCTCGGGGGCCGTGGTCTGGATGGTGGTACAGGCGTTGCTGGCGTTCTTTATCCTGCTATCGTTCTACCCGACCGCCATTTGGCTCGGCATTCTGGCGCTGGCCCCCGTTGCGATCTACCCCTTTGCCAAGCGCTTCACATGGTGGCCACAGGTGTTTTTGGGGCTTGCGTTCAACTGGGGCGCGTTGCTGGCCTGGGCCGCCCATACCAATAACCTGAGCTGGGCGGCGTTTGCGCTTTACGTCTCTGGCATTGCCTGGACGCTTTTCTATGACACCATCTACGCCCACCAGGACGCAGAGGATGACGCGCTGATCGGTGTGAAATCCACGGCGCGGCTGTTTGGGGATACATCGAAAAAGTGGTTACGTGGGTTTTTGGTGGCAACCTTGATCCTGATGGGATTGGCGGTGGTCTTGGCCTGTCAGGACCGGTCGGTGCTGAGCCTTGTGATCGCACTTGGCGGCCCTTGGGCGCTGGGATGGCACCTGACCTGGCAACTGTCGCGGTTTGATGCGGACGACAGCGACGGATTGTTAAAGCTCTTTCGTTCTAATCGGGATGCGGGCCTGATCCCCCTGCCGTTTTTTGCCATCGCACTCTTCGTGTGATTGAACCCCTGCGCGTCTGACCCTATTGAAGGGGCACGCGGCAATACGTGACGGAGTTTCATGCGCCTTTCATCCCTCTTCCTGCGCGTCGGTGTGTTCATCATCGCAGCATTTCTATCGGTTCTTGCGGCCCGCGCGGCTGTGGCCGTGGTCGAGGACCGGTCCGTGGTCGCCGTCCAAGAGGACTTGCTTGACCGGGGTCACGAATGGGCGTCGGTCACGGGTGACGGGTTATTGGTGATCATCGATGGCGAAGCCCCCAGTGAGGCGTCGCGGTTTCGCGCAATCTCGGCCGCGGGCCGGGTTGTCGACGCAAGCCGGATCATCGACGACATGGACGTGATCGACAGCGCCGGAATCGAAGCGCCGGAGTTTGCAATCGAGATCTTGCGCAATGACAGCGGGATTTCATTGATCGGCCTGATCCCGGCAGATACCAACCGCGAAGAGCTGACCAATCGGATTAAACGGCTGGCGGGCAACCAGCCGGTCACAGACCTTCTTGAGATGGCGGATTATCCGGTGCCCGAGACGTGGCGGCCCGCGCTTGACTATTCGCTACGGGCTTTGTCGGAGCTGGAGCGCAGCAAGATCTCTGTCAATGCGGCCCGGGTGTCTGTGAACGCGATTGCCGATAGTGCCGAACAAAAGCGCCAGATGGAGACCAGCCTTGCGCGTAACACGCCTGACGGGGTGGCCTTGGCCGTTGCGATCACGGCGCCGCGTCCGGTGATTTCACCCTATACGACGCGCTTTGTGCTGGATGACGGGCGCGCCCGCTTTGTGGCCTGCACAATCGATTCCGCCGAAGCCGAACGCCTTGTCCTCGCTGCCGCCACCGAGGCCGGGTTTGAGGGCAAAGCAAACTGCGTCAACGCGCTTGGCGTGCCGTCGCGCACCTGGGGCGAGGCAGTGGCCATGTCTATTCGGGCCGTGAAAACTTTGGGTGGTGGCACGGTGACCCTGTCGGACACTGATGTATCGCTTGAGGCGGCCCTTGGCACCGATGAGGCCCTGTTCGAGCGCACGGTGGGCGAATTGGAAAACGCATTACCAGAGGTATTTGCATTGGATGCGGTTCTTCCGGTGCCACCGGATGCGAGCGCCGAGGGTCCACCGCAATTTACGGCCACGCTCAGCCCCGAAGGGGCTGTGCAGTTGCGCGGGCGCGTCCCGGATGATCTGGTCAATGTCACCGCCGAAAATTTTGCGAAAGCCAAGTTTGGGCAAAGCAATGTGACCATGGGCACGCGGGTTGTCGATGATCTGCCGCAAGGCTGGACGGTGCGGGTTCTGGCGGGGATTGAAGCGCTGTCAGAGCTGTCGAATGGCGTCATTCTGGTTGAGCCTGACCTGATCAGCATCACGGGCAATACAGGCAACGAAAACGCCAATACCGAAATCACCAGCCTTCTGATCGACAAGCTGGGCCAGAGCGCCAAGGTTGATCTGGACGTGACCTATGTCGAGACGCTGGACCCGATTGCCGCCCTGCCCACGCCCGAGGAATGCGTGGCCCAGATTGGCGTCGTGACCGAAGCGCGGAAAATCCTGTTTGATCCCGGCTCTGCCTCTATCACGTCGGATACGCAGCCTGTTGTCGATGACATTGCCGAAATCTTGCAGAAATGCCCGGACCTGAAAATCCGCATTGCTGGTTACACTGATAGCCAAGGCCGAGAAGAGATGAACCAGCAGTTGTCGCAGCAACGCGCCGAGGCCGTTTTGGCCGCGCTCCGCGTGCGTCGCGTGCCTGTTGCCAGCTTTGAGGCCGTAGGCTTTGGCGAGGCGGACCCGATTGCCGACAACGAAACCGAAGCAGGTCGCGAGGCAAATCGGCGGATTGAATTCAGTTTGATTGTGCCAGAGCCTATCCCCGAGGAAACTTCTACACTAGAAGAGCTGGAAGCCGAGGCTGAGCCAAGCGAATGAGAGACAGGACAGACCGTTGAACCGCAACGAATTCATCATTGCCACCGCGATCATCTTGTTTGTGGCGTTCATGTTGGGCTGGTTCGCCAGTTGGCTGGTCAACCGATTCACCCGCGTGACCAAGGCCGAAGTGGGCGAGTTGGACAAGATGGCGCAGGCCCTGCACGAGGCCGAAGAAACCCGCGATCAGGCCATCACCTATTTGCAGCAGCGCGAAGCTGAGATCACCAACCAGCTGGCCCAGACCGAGGCGGAATTGCGTGCTGCGATGGATGGTTTGCGCGATGCACGCCGTGAAGCCGAGGAATTACGCTCATATGTTGAGCGACAAAACGCCAGTTGAGGCAATTACTTCATTTTCTTGTTGCTGTCCTATAGATGATTTAACGATTTGCGATAATAGTACCAGCATTCAGGCGATTACTGGGCATGATATGAGCGACGATCCCTATAGCGAACATCCGGGCCTTCGCGGCAAGATCATTGACCCGATGACAAGCTATTTCCGGCAAAACGACCTGCGCGACGTGATGTTGGCGAACCCGCAGACGGCGCCGTTTTGGCATCTTCTGCATTCGCCACAGACGCGACGGGCGTCCCGTGATGAAACGCTAGCAGACCATTGTGGGGATTTGTGGGTCTTTGCCTATGGATCGCTGATGTGGAACCCAGCGTTGCGCTATGACAAGGTGTTGCGAGCCCATGCCCCGGACCATGCCCGCGCCTTTATTCTGCGTGATATCTATGGCGGTCGCGGGACCGAGGAAACGCCTGGATTGATGGCGGCCCTTGATACCGGGAACGGCTGCGATGGTCTGGTGTTTCGGGTGCCCGAGGCGATCATTGACGAAGAGACCGACATCCTTTGGGCCCGCGAATTTGTCGGGCCTGGCTATTGCCCGCAGTTGATCGAGACGGAGACGAGCATTGGCCCGGTGCAGGCGCTGGCCTTTCTCGCCGATCATAATTCACCGATCATGGCCCCTGACATCACGCGGCAAGAACAGGTGGAATGTATCGCCACGGGCGTCGGCTTTATGGGGTCATCGTTGGAATATATCGCGGGCATCAAAGAGCAGTTTGACGTGCTGGATATTTGCGATCCGATGGTCGACAGCCTCTTGCATGATGCACTGGCCTATCGCGATACTTTGGCCGCTGCATCCTAGGCAGCATTAGCTGCGGTGGTGCAGAATACGCCCCAAGATGTTGAGCAAAAGCTGGGCTGCAAGGATCGCCGTCGTGTCGGTATGGTCGTAGTCGGGCGCGACCTCCACCAGATCAATCCCGACGATCCGTTGGCGTTTGGCAACGGCCGCGATCAGTTCCAGCACTTCGTAGTAAAGAAACCCACCATGGCTTGGCGTGCCTGTGCCCGGTGCGATGGAGGGGTCAAAGCCGTCGATGTCGATAGTCAGATAGATGTCGGCATCCGCTGGGATACGCGCCAAGAGCGCCTCCGTGCCCAAAGCCCGGCATTGGCGCACCGATAGGATGTCAGACCCCATGGCGCGGGCGTCCGTATAGCCGTCCTTGGCCGTTGATGACACGTTGCGAATGCCAAACTGGGACAGGCCGGTGACGTGGTCCTGTTCGGCGGCGCGGCGCATCGGGTTGCCGTGTCCGTGGCGGACGCCGTGGCGTTCATCGACGAAATCCAGATGGGCGTCGATTTGCAGGATATGGATCGGGTCACGGTCGGCAAAGGCCCGGATGCATGGGATATTGACCGAGTGATCGCCGCCCAGCACCACGGGCAGAGCGCCCGCAACAAGGATGGCGCGCACGCCTGCCTCAATATTGGCGTGGCTTTGCTCGGTGTCGGTATGGACGATATCCGCGTCGCCCATATCCACGATCCGGGTGTCGGGGCCCAGATAGGTCACGTCGTCTTCGTGGTCGTAGGCACCAGCGTGGCCAAAGGCGAACAGCGTCGAGGCCTCGCGGATCGCGCGGGGGCCAAAGCGCGCGCCGGGCCGCCATTGCGTGCCAAAGTCAAAGGGCGCGCCAAGCACGGCGACATCCGCTGACAGAGCCGACCAATCGGCGATATATTCGTATTTCCCAAAGGTCGCGATGCCAACAAAGGGCAGGTTCAGGCGGCCAGCATCGTAGTCATGGGGCATCGGTCAAACTGCCTAGAGGTAGAGAAAGCCGCGCATGCTTTCCTCGGCTGAAAAGGTGAAATCGCTGCCATAGCTGAGGGCTGCGTTGGCCGCACCCGGTTGCCACAGGCCGGGGATATAAAGCTGATTCATCCGCCGGGCGGGGTTGTCGTTTTGGTGCGGCATGTTCACGACGCCAAGGCCGTCGCCGGTATCGATGTGGACGGAATTGCCCAGACCGCGAAAGGCCAGCAGCTCTCTTTTCACTGAGGCGCGGACAAGGCGGGTCATGTCGGACCATTCCGGCGGGACCAGCGCCAGTTGCCGCATCGCCGCCCCTGCGGGCAGATTATGTTGGTGGGCAAAGGACAGCATTTTGCGGAATTCGGTCTGTTCGATCCACCAGCATCCGGACATCAGATCGGGGACGGAGGCCTTGCTTGATCCAAAGCGGAACAGCACGGTGCCAAGCGGCAGTTCGTGCCGCTTTGGGTTCATAATGCCGCCGGTTTTGGCGTAGAAAAGCGGGTTGCCGTCGGTGTCGGAGAAGGCGCGGTCAGGGTTCGGGTCAACGCCACGGGCGCGCATCAGGCTTTGCGGGTCGTTGAAATCGTTTTGGTTGATAAATGACAAAATGGTCCCTCGCGCGAAAATGGTGCTGGGTCACAGTAAGGGTTTTTCGCGGCGCAGGCTCAAGCAAAAACTGGCCCGCAGCTGGGTTTCGTCACCTTGGCGCGGCGGCGCGGCGCAGGCGGTCGTTGATGGCGGCTCCTAGGCCCCTATCAGGAATCGGTGAGACGGCGATCTGCTTGGCACCCTGGGCATCAAGCGCGTGGAGCATGGCGAAAAGGTTCGCCGCCGCCTCTGTCGTGTCGCCCGATGGCGAGAGGTTGAACGCCGCTTCGACCGGGCCAAAACCCAGCAGGGTCTCGCCCGGCCTCGGGTCTGACACGTTGAGCCGCACGGTCCCGATGGGCGCGTAGTGCGAGGCCAGTTGACCGGGGGCCGACGGGCTGACCGGGGTTTGGTCAGTCAGGAGCGTTGTGCCAAGGCAGGCCGAGATCGCCTCAACCGGGATGCCGCCTGCCCGCAGCAGGGTTGGGGGTGTGGTTGACAGGATGGTGGATTCCAAGCCGACACCGCAGCCGCCGCCATCGACGACGGCCGCGATTTTACCCGTTAGTCCCGCCGCTACATGATCCGCCGTCGTTGGGCTGACGCGGCCAGAGGGGTTGGCAGAGGGTGCGGCCACGGGCCCGTCAAACGCCGCCAAGAGCCCTTGGCCCACAGGATGGTCTGGCACGCGCACCGCTAAGGTCGGCAGGCCCGCGGTCACAAGTTTGGAGATCCCCGCATCGGGGCGGAGCGGCAGCACGAGCGTCAGCGCACCGGGCCAGAAGGCAGCGGCGAGGCGGTCTGCCACATCGTCAAAAACCACGTAGCACTTGGCGGTTGCAAGGTCAGGCACATGGACGATCAGCGGGTTAAAGCTGGGCCGCCCTTTTGCTGCGTAGATCGCGGCAACAGCGGCATCGTTGCAGGCATCCGCGCCAAGGCCGTAGACCGTTTCGGTGGGGAATGCGACAAGTTTGCCCGCGCGCAACAGATCGGCAGCATGGTTCAGGCCAGCGGTGTCAGGGGCAAGTCGCAAAGTCATGACGTGGCGTTTCGGTTGATGGACGGCGCGAGGCGGATACCTTGGCCCAAAGATTTCAAATGCATAGCCGCGGCCCGCCATTTTGCCAAGCCGCGCATAAGCCAAGGACGTCCTATGCCGTATCGTGCACCTGTCGCCGATTTTCGCTTTCTCTTGGATCATGTGACTGGGTTTCCCGCCGTGGCCGAAACCGACAGATTTGCCGACGCCACCCCTGATATGGTCGACGCGATTCTGACTGAAGCAGGTAAGATGTGCGAAGAGGTTTTGGCCCCGCTGAACCGTGCGGGCGACCTGCATCCAGCCGTGTTGGAGAACGGTGTTGTGCGCACCTCACCCGGTTTTGGGGATGGGTATCGTGCGATTGCCGAGGGCGGTTGGATCGGGATGAGCGCCAGCCCGGAGGTGGGTGGCATGGGGCTGCCAATGGCGCTGACCACAGCGGTCAATGAGATGATGTCGAGCGCGTGCCTTTCGTTGCAACTCAACCCGTTGATGACGCAGGGCCAGATTGAGGCGCTGGAACACCACGCAAGCGATCAGATCAAAGCGCTCTATCTGCCCAAGCTGATTTCGGGCGCATGGCATGGCACAATGAACCTGACCGAGCCGCAGGCCGGGTCTGACGTGGGGGCCTTGCGCAGTAAGGCCGAGCCAAACGGTGACGGCACCTACAAGATCAGCGGGCAGAAGATCTATATCAGTTGGGCGGATGCTGATTTCGTCGAAAACACCTGTCATCTGGTATTGGCGCGGTTGCCGGACGGGGTGCCCGGGACCAAGGGGATCAGCCTCTTTATGGTGCCGAAGTTCATCCCGGACGCAGATGGCAATCCCGGCGCACGCAATAGCCTGCGGGTCGTGAGCCTTGAACATAAGCTGGGTCTGCATGGGTCGCCGACCGCGGTGATGGAATATGATGAGGCTGTGGGCTGGCTGGTCGGGCCGGAACATGGCGGGATGGCCGCGATGTTCACCATGATGAACAATGCCCGTCTGGGTGTCGGTGTTCAGGGTGTGGGCGCGGCAGAGGGTGCCTACCAGCACGCTCTGCACTATGCGCAAGAGCGCAAGCAGGGGCGCGCCGGTGGATCGGGCACGATTATTGAACATGCCGATGTGCGCCGGATGCTGGCCGAGATGAAGGCTGACGTTTATGCCGCGCGGGCGATTGCGCTGATGAATGCGGTCGCGATTGATATGGCGACAGCGACGGGTGATGCTGTGTGGTCGGCGCGGGCGGCCCTGCTGACGCCGATTTGCAAGGCGTTTGGCACCGATACCGGCATTGCCGTGGCGAATGCCGGTGTGCAGGTCCATGGCGGCATGGGTTTTGTCGAGGAAACCGGTGCGGCGCAATACAGCCGCGACGTGCGGGTGACGGCGATTTACGAAGGCACCAATGGCATTCAGGCGATGGACCTTGTGGCGCGCAAGATGATGGATGGCGGCGAGGCTGCGTTCCGGCTGATCGAAGAGATCGAACAGGGCGCTGAGGCTGCCAAGACGTCTCATCCCGATTTGGCAGAGGCCGTTTGGGGTGCCGCGGAATCATTGCGCGAGACGACGGAATGGCTGGTCGAACAGGACATGACGGATCGGTTCGCAGGGGCTGTGCCATATCTGCGCGCCTTTGCCCGTGTCCTGGGCGGTCATGTGCATCTGACTTCTGCCATGAAGGATGACACGTCGCGCGTGCGGTTGGCCACCTTCTATATCAACAGCATGTTGCCAAAATTTGCGGGGCTGCTTGCGCAGGTGCGCGAAGGGGCGGATGATCTGATGGCGATCACCGCTGATGATCTTGTGGCATGAACCTGGCTCGCGGGTTTGTCTGGCAGATCCGCAAGGGCGGCACGGTTGAGATCACGCATGACGGAAAGCGTGCGGCAAGCTTGCGGGGTGACCGGGCCAAGGCCTTCCTTGACGATATGGGTGCGCTCGACCATCAAGGCCAGCAGGACGAAATGGCCCGTCTGACTGGCAACTATAAGCGTGGGAACGAACGTCTTGCAAAACACCATCCGCGCAACCGGTAGCATCACCACACCCTTTGAAAATATCCCCGCTGAAGGCGAAGCGGTGACCGTCGCCCCCGGCGTCCTGTGGCTGCGTCTGCCGCTGCCGATGGCGCTGGATCATGTGAATGTCTATGCCTTTGACGAAGGCGATAGCTGGACCATCATCGATACCGGGTTTTCGACCAAGCGGACAAAGGCGATCTGGGAGAGGTTGCTGGCGGGGCCGCTGGGCGGCAAACCCGTTAGCCGCGTGATCGTCACACATTATCACCCTGATCATATCGGCCTCGCGGGTTGGTTCATGCAAAAGGGTGCGGAACTGGTCACGACCCGAACGTCATATCTGTCTGCGCGGATGCTGACGCTCGATGAGCAGCAGCGCCCCTCTGCCGAGGCCATCGCGTTTTATACACGCGCTGGCATGGATGCAGATGTTCTGGCGAAACGCACCGAAGAGCGCCCCTTTAACTTTGCCGATTGCGTGGACCCGCTTCCGCAGGGCTATACCCGTGTGCAAGACGGCGACACGATCACATTTGGTGGCCGGTCATGGGATGTGCGCTGTGGCGACGGGCACGCGCCGGAACACGCAACATTCTGGAGCCGCGATGACAATTTGGTGGTTGGTGGCGACCAGCTGCTTTTGTCGATCAGCGCCAACATCGGGGTTTATCCCACCGAGCCAGAGGCCAATCCGCTGGCCGAATGGATTGCGTCTTGTGAGGCGTTCCAACCCTTTGCCAAAGACGATCAGTTGATCCTTGGGGGGCATAAGGTGCCGTTTACGGGGCTACCGCTGCGGCTGGTGCAGATGATCGAAAACCATCATGGCGCGTTGCGGCGGTTGCTGGATCATTTGGCGGAACCGCGTTCGGCGGGGCAGTGCTTTATGCCGCTGTTTAAACGCGAGATTGGCGGCGGCGAATATGGTTTGGCATTGGTCGAGGCGGTGGCGCATCTGAACTACCTGCACCAATCGGGTCAGGTGACACGCGAGATGACGCCTGAGGGCGCATATGTTTTTCAGGCCGTAGCAGGCGCTTAACCAATTTGCGCTAGCGTCGCGCGCATGACGTTTCAGCTATTCCTGAGTGACGTGCGCAATTGCCCGTCTGCGACCATGCGCATGAGCCAGATTTTGGCGCCGCTCAGCCATGCGCTTGACATGACAGAGGGTCAGGCGCCGGGGCATTGCATCCGCTGCGCCTATATTGGGACGCGGCTGGGGCAGGAATTGGGGATCACGGGCACGGCGCTGAGTGATCTTTATTACATGTTGCTGCTCAAGGACTTGGGGTGTTCATCCAATGCCGCGCGGGTCTGCGCGCTCTATCTGACCGATGACATCAGTTTCAAACATGATTTCAAGACGGTAGACGGGTCGCTGACATCTGCCTTGCGGTTCGTTTTCGCCAAGACGGGGTTGGAATCGGGGCTATCGGAAAGGTTCCGCGCCCTTGTGAATGTCGTGCAAAACGGGGGTGAGATCGCGCGGGAACTGATTGAGACCCGTTGCCAGCGCGGGGCTGAGATTGCTGGCAAGATGCGCTTTTCCAAGGTCGTACAGGCCGGGATCATGGCGCTGGATGAACATTGGGACGGGTCCGGCAAGCCCGAAGGACTACGCGGTGAGGCGATCCCGCGTGAGGCGAATATCGCCCTGCTGGCGCAGGTCGTGGACATTTTCCATCAGGGTGATGGCAAGGATGCCGCCATGACAGAGGTGCGGCGCAGGTCGGGCGGGTGGTTTGACCCTGATCTGGTCACTGCCTTTGAACGTTTGGCCAAGGATGCGGGGTTTTGGGCGGATCTGAGCGATCCGCATATTGCGGACATCGTGTTTCAACTGCCCCCTGCCCTGCATGAGGCGCCGACAGATGAGCGGTTTCTTGACGATGTCGCCGCCGCCTTTTCCGATGTGGTCGATGCCAAAAGCCCCTTTACCGCCGATCATTCGAGCCGTGTGACGCTTTACACCGATATGATCGCCGAAGAGATGGGGCTGGCAGATGGGCATCGCCGGTGGTTGCGGCGCGGCGCGCTTTTGCATGATCTGGGCAAGCTGGGGGTGAGCAATCAAGTGCTTGATAAACCAGCAAAGCTTGATGACGCGGAATGGGCGTCCATCCGGCACCATCCAACAAATGGCGCACGTGTCCTGAGCCAGATTGATGCCTTTGCCGACATTGCGCCCATCGCCCATGGGCACCACGAAAAGCTGAGCGGTAAGGGCTATCCGCTCGGTCTGGGCGGTGAAGAAATCAGCCTAGAGGTGCGGATTGTGTCGGTTGCCGATGTGTTTGATGCGCTGTCCGCCAAACGCCCCTACCGCGACGCGATTCCAATTGCAGAGGCTTTCCGCATCATGCGCGAAGACGTTGGCACAGCCTTTGACCCCGACTGTCTGAGCGCGCTTGAAGTGGGCATGTCACGGTTCGGCAAAACGAGCCACTAGGCCGCGATGGGGGCCATCGCGCTGTCAGTTGGACCCAAACGGCACAGCGTGTTTTCGGGGATCATCGTCCAGCGGTTGGCGGTGCTGCACAACGGTTCGGACGCCATGGCGCGGCCACCATTGTCGAGCGATCCAGACAGGTAAAGCGTGGGTGCGGACCCGAAAGAGGCATGACGAAAACCGTAGAGTGTCTCTCCATCGGTGAAGCAGCAGGTAAGCTTGACCGGGGCATCCACGGCAGGGCCGATCTGATCGAGCGTCGCCAAAAGGGCGGCTTGCGGATCATCGTCGAGGCCATTGGCTAGCAATGTCAGAAAGATCACCTCGCTGTCGGTGCTGCCTTGCCGGGCAGCGTAGAGGTCATCGGGAAGCGCCCCTTCCAACCGGCGACGGATGCTTGCGAAATGCGGGATTTGGCCGTTGTGACAGAACGACCAGCGCCCATGCACAAAGGGATGACAATTCACGCGGCTGGTTTCACCCACGGTGGAGGCCCGGATATGCGCCAGAAACAGCGGGCTGTGCACCATGCGGCACAGGTGCGCCAGATTACTGTCGGCCCAAGCGGGCAGCACATCGCGGAACAGCCCTGGCAGCGGCCCGTCACCATACCAAGACAGGCCAAAACCATCACCGTTGACGGCCAGCTTGGCTTCGGTTGCGTGTTGGCTTTGTTCCAGCAGCGAATGACGCGGCGCGGTGACAATGTTTTCGAGCGGGATCGAGGGGCCATGATAGGCCGCGATGCGACACATCAGTGGCGGTCCGCGATACGTGCGTTCAAACGCGCCAGAATACGGCTCGCTGTTGTTTCGCAGACGGCGGGGATCAGCGCATGTACAAGGGCCGCGCCTGCCGCGACGGCCAGCCAAAAGCTGAACCCGAAGGCAAACCGCATGTGCCCGAAATAGGATTCATCAACCGATGCGGGGTGATCAGTGAAGACGCGTGCGACAATGCTGCGTGCTGCGTGAGTGGTGGTATCAGACATGTCAGGCATTCCTTTTTGGCTTTGGGACAGGGTAAGCGCGTTAGTTGTGATCCGGGTCCCAAATGTGGCTATGAAATGCTGATTTTTTGGGATAGCATCCCAACTATGGATCAGATGATTGATGAAATAGACCGGAGAATCCTGGGATTGCTACAATCTGATACCACGCTAAGCGTGGATGAAATCAGCGCAAAAGTGGCCTTGTCGCGCAATGCCTGTTGGCGACGGATCAAGCAGATGGAAGCCGCAGGCGTGATCCGCGCGCGGGTCGCGTTGGTGAATGCCGCCGCAGTGGGTTGTCCGCTGACGGCCATGGTCTTGGTCCGAACAAACGCGCATGAGGCCGGGTGGATCGAGAAATTCCAAGCCGTGTTACGGCAGATGCCCGAAGTGGTGGGGGCCTACCGGATGACCGGCGATCTGGATTATGTGTTGCGGGTGCGGGTCGCGGATGTTCCGGCCTATGATGCGTTTTATAAACGGCTGACCTCACGCATTTCTGTATCGGATATCTCTGCCAGTTTCGTTATGGAGGAGATCAAGGAAACAACGGCGGTACCCCTATGACCAATTCCATGAACACGATCGACACAAGTGCGGAGATCGTTGAGAACGCGGCGATCCCCAGCACGCAAGAGGTGCATTGCGGGCCGGTGCAGACACCACTGTCGCTGCCGCCTGCATTGCAAGAATCGCCCAAGGGCAAGAGCCCGGCGCAATGGGCCTATGAGCGGCTGATCAACTACATCCGCAACTTTGAAGAGGGTCTGGATAGCGATCATGAGGTGGGCATGGGCCTTGTCGGTGGCGAAGGCGGGCTGATTACGATTGAGGGTTTAGGGTATTTTGATCCCGATCTGATTACCTTTTATGGCCGCACTGATCGCGGCGCGCGCACGCAATTGGTGCAGCATGTCACCCAGTTGAACGTGATGCTTGTTGCCGCACCAAAGCAGGCCGCGCATGAAGAGCCGACGCGCATTGGATTTCAACTTGCCAAGGCACTTGAACGCAATACGGATGCGACCGCCTGACCCCGTGACAGCATCGCATGAATCGTCTAGACGGTCCGCAACACGTTACGAAGGATGACCCAAATGGCAGATCACAAGCACGGCGAGATGGATATCTCTGTTCAGGAAAAGACGTTTGACGGTTTCGTTAAGATGACGCAGCGGGCGGTGGTCCTGATTATCTGCGTCCTGATTTTCATGGCGCTTGTTAACGGCTGATGCAACGCCGTGCGTTTTTGGCAGGGGCTGCGTTTGCGGGCCTTGCTGGTTGTGCCGGGGAGCCGGTTTGGGCGCCCGATGACGTCGTGGCGGCCAAGGCGTTTCGCGGCACAGGCCCGAAGTCGCTGACGCTTTACACTATGAAGAACACCAGTTCTGGTAGCGGTGCGCATACCGCCGTTTTGATCGACGCAAGCCAGCGCGTGATGTGGGACCCTGCGGGCACCTTTGGTCACCCGACAATCCCAGAGCGGAACGATGTCTTGTTCGGCTTCACCCCGCGTGTTGAGCAATATTACGCCTCTTATCATGCGCGTGAGACATTCTACATCATCAGCCAAAAGGTCGTAGTTTCGCCTGCGGTTGCAGATCAGGCCTTGCAGCTTGTGATGGCCCATGGTGCCGTGCCAAAGGCAAATTGCACCCGCGCGACCAGTGCGATTTTGCGGAAGTTGTCGGGCTTTCAGGGGTTGCCGCAGACGTGGTATCCGAATGTGCTGTCTGATGGATTTGCCAAGCTGCCCGGGGTTGAGACGCGCGAATACCGTGAGAATGACAGCGACGACAAATCGCTCGCAGCACGACAGATCGACATGCAGATCAGAGCTGACCAGTCGCAATAAGTCCCGCATAAAGCACGGCAATCCCAGCCAAAATCCCCCAAAGCGCGTTCTTGCGCCACCAGCTGACGGCGAGCACCACAAGGATTGAGGCGAGGCGCACCGGCTCCGTTTCTCCGCCCGTGGCATCGGGGAACAGGGCCAAGGGGGCCACCATGCCGGGCAGGACCGCGACGGGCGTGAACCGCAAGAGTTTGAGCACCAAGGGCGGCATGGGGCGATCACCGATCAGGCCCAGAAACGAGAACCGGATCAGGTAGGTGCCGACCGCCAGAAGCGCGATGATCAGCCAAATCTCTGCCGATGAATAATTCATGCGCGTTCCATCCAGGTCTCAACCGCGGCCCCGACGGCCATCGCACAGAAGGCCGCGATGATCAGCCCCATGCCGGACGGCAGGCCCAAAAGCGCCAGCGCCACGGCGCAGGAGGTGAAGGCCGCCGCGACATGGGCCAAGGATTTCAGCATCGGACCAACCATCGCCATGAACATGATCGGAACAACAAAATCGAGCGCATATTCAGGCGGGATCGACTGCCCCACGAGCGCCCCGGCAATCGTCGCGATGACCCATGTTGGTGCGATCAGGGAGGCCACGCCCATGAAATACCAACCCTTTTGCGTCGGCGTCAGCTCTGGCCGTTCTTCGTATTCAATCATGCTTTGCATGTAGCTTTGGTCGAAATTGATGTAGGCGACGAGCGCCCGTTGCCAGAACGGCGCGGCCCCCAGATGCGGCACAAGGGCGGCAGAATACATCGCCATCCGCAGGTTGACGGCCAGAGCGGCGAGCAGCACGAGGGCAATTGCGGCGTTGTCGATCATCATCTGCAAAGCGGCGAATTGCGCGGCCCCGGCGATCACCAAAAGCGAAAACCCAATGATTTGCGCCAGTTGCAGCCCCGCCTCTGACGCGGCCACGCCAAAGAACGTGGCAAAGGGCAGCGCCATCAGCAAGAACGGCGCGCCGTCGCGAACGCCTTTGCGGTAGACGGATTTGGCTGTGGAAGCGGTCACGGGATTGGCCTAGCTTGGGTTTGCTGGCACCAGCGTTACCGCGAAGCAGGCAGAGGTTCAATTTGGCGCAGCTTGAAAACGCATCAGATTATGTGATCGCCCCGACGCCCGGCGGTGATGGGTTGACCCGTGCGGTGCAGGGGTTTGACCAAAATGGTGCGGCGGTTGACCTGAATGTCGTGGAAGAACGGCCGCTGACGATCTACCTCAACCGGCGCGAGATCGTGACCGCGATGACGATTGGGGATTATCCCGAATACCTGGCCCTTGGGTTTTTGCGCAATCAGGGGATGCTGCTGGATAGCGATGTGGTGACGGCGGTGGACTACGACGCGGAGGTGGACACGGTCGTTGTCCGCACAGCGGTCGAGACGGACCACGAAGACAAGCTGGCTCGTAAGACCCGGACAAGCGGTTGCGCTGTGGGGACGGTCTTTGGCGATATGATGGCGGGGCTTGAGGGCGTGGCGCTGGCAAAGACGCCGGTCAAAACGTCAGACCTTTATGCGCTGGCAGCACAGATCAACCGTACGCCCAGCCTTTATCTTGAGGCGGGTGCGATTCATGGCACGGTACTGTGCAAAGGCGCGCAGCCGCTGGTCTATATGGAGGACGTGGGGCGCCATAATGCGGTGGATAAGATCGCGGGCTGGATGCTTTCCGAAAAGGTCGGTGCGGTTGACAAGATCCTTTATACGACGGGTCGATTGACCTCGGAGATGGTGATCAAGACGGCAATGATGGGCATCCCGGTGCTCGCGTCGCGGTCGGGTTTTACCGCCTGGGGCGTTGATATTGCACAGCAGGTTGGGCTGACCCTAATCGGGCGGATGAAGGGGCAACGCTTTGTCTGTCTGGCGGGCGAGCATCGTTTGATCCGGGATGCAGACCCGGCGGCGATCGCGGATGAGCCGCGCAAATCCGGCCGCAAGGGGCAGTCATGAAACAGCCCCTTGGTGTCATCTTAGCCGGCGGGCAGGCCACCCGCATGGGCGGCGGCGATAAGGGGCTTTTGCAGTTGGGTGACGACCCAATCCTGACCCATGTCATTGACCGGATGGAACCGCAGGTGGCGGGTCTTGCGCTGAATGCCAACGGCGATCCTGCACGATTTGCGCGGTTTGGTCTGCCTGTTGTCGCGGACAGTATCGATGGGTTCGCGGGCCCCTTGTCCGGGGTCTTGGCCGGTTTGGATTGGGCCGCAGGGCGCGGTGCCGATCACATCGTGACGGCGGCGGCGGATACGCCGTTTTTGCCTGCCGATCTGGTGCCGCAATTACTGCTGGCGGGCGGCGATCAGGGGTTGGCGCTGGCGGCATCGCCATCGGGGCGGCAACCGACGTTTGGGCTTTGGCCTGTGGCGCTGCGCGAAGACCTGCGCGCGGCACTGACCGCTGGCCTGCGCAAGGTTGTGCAATGGACCCAGCGCCATGATGCGGGCACGGCTGAGTTTCCCGATGACGCCGCGTTTTTCAATGTGAACACGCCGGATGATCTGGCGACTGCGCGGGCGATGCTATGAACGTCTTTGGCATCGTGGGGTTCAAGAACGCGGGCAAGACCGGGTTGATGGAACGGCTGGTGGCAGAGATCACGGGCCGTGAGTTCACAGTCTCAACCGTCAAGCACGCCCACCACAGCTTTGACGTGGACCAGCCGGGCAAAGACAGTTTTCGGCATCGAGTTGCGGGAGCGTCACAGGTGGTTCTGGCCTCTGGCACACGCTGGGCGTTGATGAGCGAGTTGCGCGGCGCGCCGGAGCCGCCGCTTGCGGAATTGCTGGCCCAGCTCGCCCCGGTCGATCTGGTCTTGGTCGAAGGCTACAAACGCGACGCCCATCCCAAGATCGAAGCGCACCGCGCGGTTACGCAGCACCCGTTGCTGGCGCTTGATGATCCGACGGTGAAGGGCGTGGCGAGTGATGTCACACTTAATGTTCCCTGCCCCGTTTTCGATCTGGATGACACCACGGCCATCGCCGATTTTATCCTGTCAGAGGCCGGGTTATGAGCTTTGACAGCGTCATCATGGTGGATTGGTCTGGCGGGAATGATCGCGGTGCAGCCCCCAAAAAAGATGCGATCTGGGCCTGCGTTGCGCGCAAAGGCGCTGCAGAGGAACCCGTCTATCTGCGCAATCGGCAGGTGGCCGAGGCATGGATCGTCGCCGCGATTGAGGCCGAGCGGGCGGCGGGCAGACGGGTTCTGGTGGGCTTTGATCTGTGCTTTGCCTTCCCCAAGGGATTTGCCGCACATCTGATCGGGGCCGAGGATACGCTGGCGTTGTGGGATTGGTTTGAGGCGCGGGTGACCGATGCGCCCAAGGGCAATAACCGGTTTGAGCTTGCGGCAAAGATCAACCGGCAGTTCCCCGGTGTCGGGCCGTTTTGGTTCACGCCAAACGGGCGCGAGATCGCTGATTTACCGCGCAAAGGCCGTGCGCGGTCGGGTCACGGTCTGCCAGAAAAGCGTGCAACGGACCGCGCCGCAAAGGGCGCGTTTTCACCGTGGCAATTGGGCGGCGCAGGGGCTGTCGGCGGGCAAGTCATCATGGGGATGCCGGTGCTGTCGCGGCTGCGCCGACAATTTGGCATTGATCTGAAGGTTTGGCCATTTGAGCCTACGGTTGCGCCGATTGTTTTGGCCGAGACTTATTTTTCCATGCTGCCCGATCCGCTGGATGGCCATGCGATCAAGGATGCCGCGCAAGTGGCGCTTTATGCCGCTCGGTTCTCGGGATTGGAGGATGCTGAGTGGGACCAGATTCTCGATCATCCGCCCGATCCTGAGGGCTGGGTTCTGGGGTTGGGTCATGAGCACTTGCTCAGCGCATCGCTGACACCGCCACCGCTGCAAAACGATTGTTTTGCGATGCCGCAGGGGGCGCATTGGACGCCGGTGGATGAGGCTTTGGCCCATCTGCGGACCCACTTGGGACCGGTCGTTGGGCAGGAGGTTGTGGACTTGGAGGCGGCTGCGGGGCGGGTCTTGTCCGCCGCAGTTCTGGCGCAGCGGTCGCATCCGCCTGCCGCCAATGCGGCGGTGGATGGCTACGGATTTGCCGGGCCTGCGGGGGAGGGCGTGCAACAGATGCCGCTGATCGCCGGACGATCCGCCGCGGGGGCGCCGTATGACGGGGTCGTGCCGAATGGCCACGCGATCCGCATCCTGACCGGGGCTAATTTGCCGGATGGTGTGGATACAATTGTGCTGCAAGAAGACGTGCAAGCCACTGACACGCAGATTGCATTCCACGGGCCCTTGAAACGGGGCGCGAATGCCCGCCGTGCGGGTGAAGACATACAGGCAGGCTATGTGATTTTTGATGCGGGCCGCGTGTTGACGCCTGCCGACCTTGGGACACTTGCGGCGGCAGGTCTTGGCCGGGTTTCGGTGCATAAGCGGCTGCGCGTGGGGGTCCTATCAACGGGGGATGAACTGCTCCTTGCCGGTGCGCCTGCGACGGCGGGGCAGGTTTATGATGCAAACGGGCCGATGCTCCGCGCGACCTTGGCGCGTTGGGGGTTTGATGTCGTCGATCTGGGCCGAGCGCCTGATGACCGCGCCGCCTTGGCCGGGCTTTTGGACAATGCAACGGCGCATTGTGATGCGGTGCTGACATCGGGCGGGGCCTCCGGCGGGGATGAGGACCACGTCTCGGCCTTGTTGCAGGGCACAGGGTCATTCGCGCTGTGGCGGGTGGCGGTCAAACCGGGGCGGCCTTTGGTCATGGGGCTCTGGCAGGGGATGCCGGTGCTGGGCTTGCCGGGCAATCCGGTGGCGGCACAGGTCTGCACGCTGATCTTTGCGCGGCCCGCGTTGCACGTGCTGGCGGGGGCCGGATGGGTCGAACCAGCGGCCTATATGCTGCCCGCAAGTTTTGGCAAAACCAAAAAAAAGGCCGGGCGGCGCGAGTATCTGCGCGCCCGTGTGGTGGACGGCACGGTCGAGGTCTTTGCCTCCGAAGGATCGGGGCGCATTTCAGGTCTCAGCTGGGCCAATGGGCTGGTCGAATTGCCCGATGAGGCCTGCACCATCGCGCCGGGCGATCCGGTGCGTTTCTTGCCATTTGACGGCTTCGGTCTTTGATCCTGCATCACCCGATCCCGGACAGCGCCGTGGATGAGGCCGCGGCCCTGTATTGGGAGGCCTTTGCGGCCAAGCTGAACTTTGCCTTGGGGCCGCGCGAAAAAGGGTTGGCGTTTACGCGTCGGGTGCTGGACCTGTCGCATGGGATCAGCGCCCATGCCTCGGATGGGCAACTCTTGGGTGTAGCGGGTTTCAAGACGGCCAACAGTGCGTTGGTCGGGGGCGAGTTCGCCGATTTGCGCGCGATCTACGGGCTTTGGGGGGCGTCTTGGCGCGCGATGCTGTTGCAGGCGCTTGAACGGGATGTGGAAAACGCGCGGTTCCTGATGGACGGCGTGTTTGTGTCTGCAGATGCGCGCGGTCAAGGGGTCGGCACCGCGCTTTTGCATGCGATCTTTAAGGAAGCGGAGGCGCGCGGCTATGAAGAGGTGCGGCTTGACGTGATTGACAGCAACCCCCGCGCCCGTGCGCTTTACGAACGCGAGGGGTTTGTTGCGGTCAAGACCGATCAGCTTGGGCCGTTGCGCCATGTCTTTGGCTTTCAGTCCAGCACCACGATGGTGCGCAAGGTCACGCCGTCATCCTGACCCGATGAGCGCACCCGCCGCAAAAACCAAAGCGCCGCCAAGAACGACCTGAAACACAGCCTTAACGAATGGCGTTTCCATAAATCGGTTCTGAATCCATGCAATCGCCCAAAGCTCTATGAAAACAACGATGAGTGCGACGACAGTTGCCGTCCAGAAATCCGCGATCAGATAGGGGAAGGCATGACCCAAGCCTCCCACTGTCGTCATGATGCCAGAGGCAAAACCGCGCTTGATCGGTGAGCCACGCCCCGAGATTTGGCCGTCGTCTGACGCGGCCTCGGTAAAGCCCATCGAGATACCTGCGCCGACGCTGGCGGCGAGCCCCACCAAAAAGGTGGTCCATGTGTCCTGCGTGGCGAATGCGGTGGCAAAGATCGGGGCCAGCGTGCTGACAGAGCCGTCCATCAACCCGGCGAGGCCCGGCTGCACCCATGTCAGCACGAATTGGCGGTGCGCGGCATCGGCTTCTGTATCGCGGGTGTTGTCGTCAAGGTGGGTCGCCTCAAGCGCCGAAGCTGTGTCTTGGTGACCGGCCTCTGCTGCGGCGAGATCACCCAAGAGCTTGCGGGTGGCGGCGTCCGACGTCTTGGCGGCGGCGGCGGTGTAGAACCGTTCTGCGTCGCGTTCCATCTGTGCCGCCTCTTGGCGGATACGGTCGAGGCCGAGGTTTTCCACCAGCCAGACAGGTCGCCGGGCGTAGAATCCCGAAACATGTTCCCGCCGGATCAGTGGAATGACATCGCCAAAGCGGTCAGTGTGCAGGTCGATCAACCGCCTGCGGTGTTCGTCCTCTTCCTGCGCCATGCCGTCGAACACAGCAGCAGAGGCCGGGAACTCATCGCGCAGCATAGCGGCATAGCTGCGGTAAATGCGGCCATCATCCTCTTCCGAGGCGATGGCGAGCGCCAAAATCTCTTGTTCCGACAAATCTGAGAACCGACGGCGATGGGCAAATCCGGGGATCATGATTGGCTCCTAACAGTTAGAATGATTCTAAATTAGTGATTTGATGCCAGCTGACAACCCCTGACGCTTGCTTGAACTGAACTGATCGGTTTATATTGGGGTCCTGCAAATTGCGGGGGACCCATGCCGGACGGCAGCAGCGAAATTAAGCAAGGACGCAAGTTCGATCAGGTGCTGGCTGGCGCGCGTGAGGTGTTCCTGCGCGACGGTTTTGAAGGCGCGTCGGTCGACGACATTGCCCGTGCGGCTGGTGTGTCGAAAGCCACGCTTTATAGCTATTTCCCCGACAAGCGGCTGCTTTTTACCGAAGTGGCCCAGCGCGAATGCAGCAGGCAAGCGGAGCAGGCCGTGGGTGCCATCGATATGAACGCACCCATGGCGCAAATCTTGCGGACGGTTGGTGAGACGTTCGTGGATTTCTTCACCTCAGACTTTGGCCAGCGCATCTTTCGGATTTGCGTGGCTGAGGCGGACAGGTTCCCTGAGTTGGGGCGCGCGTTTTATGAAAGCGGGCCAAAGGTGGTGCGGACGAAGATGATTGATTTGTTGGCCTGCGGCATCGACCGGGGCGAACTGGCGATTGACGATATTGAATTGGCCGCGGATCAATTCCCCGAACTGTGCAAGGCGGACCTGTTTCCGCGCATGGTTTTTAAGGGCGAAAAGTCGTTCAGCCCCACCGAAAAGAGCCGGGTTGTCGCAGGTGCGGTTGAAACGTTTATGGCGCGTTACGGCGCTTAGTGCGCCACCGCTGCGATCCCGTTCAAGACTGCCCGTTCTGGTGGTGAAAGCGCATCGCCTTCGTCCTGTTCTGCAACACCGTTCAGCGCATAGGCGAAGGCCATGTCGGCTTTAGCGTCGTAGAAAATGCCGCCTTTGAAGCCGTAAGCGCTGCCGAAATGCCCGATCAGTGGCCGGGGGTAAAAGGCTGGGTTTCTGAACACCTGAACACCGTGGGAATAGCAATCAAAGAGGCCATGCGGGTTGTCCATTTTGCCCATGTCCGGGGTCCAGAGCAGTGGCAGGTCGGTCTTTTCCAGACTTCGCGCCAGACGCAGCATCCCTTTGAGCGAAATGCGCAGCCCGCCTTGTGGTGAAAAGAGCGCGGTGTTGCTGCCTAAGGTGTAGCCGCCCATGGGTTGCGGCGTGCCGGTCGCATCAAGGATGCCATCAGGGCCCACCTGTCTGTCGATCATCGCGGCAAAGCCATCGGCCGTGCGGCGATAGGTGGGAATGGCCCTGAGGCGGTGGGCAGGCGTGACGCCCGACCAGTTGAACCCGCCCAGCATTTGCAAAGGCGTCAGCACATAGGCGCGCGCACGCAGATCAAAGCGGCCCTGCCCCAAGCGTTCGATACAAGCCCCCAGCAGGATGTAGCCGAGGTTTGAATACTCGAAAACGGTGCCCGGCTGAGCTGCGTGAAACACGCGCCTGTCTTGGGTAGCCATCCACGTCCGCAAGTCCGTCTTGGGCGATACCTCATAGCCTGCGGCATCGGTGACGCAGCTGGCGTGACTGGCCAGCATGCCCAGCGTGATCGGCTGATCCGGGTAGTCGGGATGGCGCAGGGGCCAGCCCAGAATGTCGGAGACGTCGGTTTCAAACCCTGCGGCCAAATCCGCGCGGCGCACGGTTTCGGCCAAGGCAAGCCCTGTGACGATCTTGGACACCGAGGCCACCCGCATGATGGAGGTGTCCTTGCCGGGGATGTCCGGGGCGGTGGCGACGTGAAAGCTGTCTTTGCCACCCTGAGAGATCGCAATGCCGCTGAATGCAAATGGCCCGGCGAGTGACCGGACCAATTGATCAAGGGTGGCACGCATCAGAAGTTGACGACGGCCCGGATGCTTTCGCCTGCGTGCATCAGATCGAACCCTTTGTTGATGTCATCCAGTGACAGGGTGTGGGTGATCATCGGATCGATCTCGATTTTGCCGTCCATGTACCAATCCACGATCTTGGGCACGTCGGTGCGGCCCGATGCGCCGCCAAAGGCGGTGCCGCGCCAGCTCCGACCGGTGACAAGCTGGAAAGGCCGGGTTGAGATTTCGGCACCTGCGGGGGCCACGCCGATGATAATCGATTCACCCCAGCCCTTGTGCGCGGCCTCAAGCGCTGTGCGCATGACCTGCACGTTGCCGGTCGCGTCAAAGGTATAATCGGCTCCGCCACCCGTGAGTTCGACCAAATGCGCGACCATGTCGCCGGTGACATCCGTGGGGTTCACAAAATCGGTCATGCCGAACTTTTCCGCCATCGGCACCTTGCCGGGGTTAAGGTCAACGCCGACGATCTGGTCAGCACCTGCAAGGCGCAAGCCCTGGATGACGTTCAACCCGATCCCGCCCAGACCAAAGACGATCGCGGTGCTGCCAATCTCGACCTTGGCGGTGTTGATTACCGCGCCGATCCCCGTGGTCACGCCGCAACCGATGTAGCAAATTTTGTCAAACGGCGCGTCCTTGCGGACTTTCGCCAGCGCAATTTCGGGCAGGACCGTGTGATTGGCAAAGGTCGAGCAGCCCATGTAGTGCAGGATTGGCGTACCATCGAGCATCGAAAAACGGCTGGTGCCGTCGGGCATCACGCCTGCACCCTGCGTGCTGCGGATTTTCTGACAAAGGTTGGTCTTGGGGTTCAGGCAATAGTCACACTCGCGACACTCGGGCGTATAAAGCGGGATGACGTGATCGCCGACTTCAAGGCTTGTGACGCCTTCGCCGACTTCCATGACAACGCCTGCCCCTTCGTGGCCAAGGATCGCGGGGAACATACCTTCGGGGTCGGCGCCGGACAGGGTGAATTCGTCTGTGTGGCAAATACCGGTGGACTTGATTTCGACCAGAACCTCACCGGCTTTGGGGCCCTCAAGATTGACCTCCATCACTTGCAGCGGTTTTCCAGCTTCGACGGCGACGGCAGCACGGGTGCGCATGGGGCAGGTCCTTTCAAGAGTTATTGCGCAATGCTTGTGCGAAATGCACGCCGATTTCAACTGTTCCGTTCTTCTCTTGCCAATGCGCGGTTCTGCGCGGCAAGGTGCACGCATGAAATATCTTGTTGCGATTGCTTTGGTTGCCCTTGTGGGCTGTGCTGGAAATTCAAGCGGGCCGGTCACTGGCGGGCCACCCCCTAGCGGGTCGTTTCCAACGGGTTTGGACAATACCTGCGATGGCGAACGCTATGGCACGCTGGTCGGGCAAGACGCGACTGTGCTTGAGCGTGTGATGATCCTGGGCCAAGTGCGCGTGGTGCGACCGGGGTCGGTTGTCACGCAGGATTACAGGCCAGAGCGGATGAATTTCAACATCGGGCCAGACGGACGCATTGCGTCGATCAGTTGCGGCTAAGACTGTTTGGAAAGAAGTCCCCCGGCGTCGCATACTGGGTGGGGGCAATTACATACGACACCGGGGTAGCACTTTTGCTATGACCCCTATGTGACCACCCACTGTGGCCCCCCAAGGGGCTTTGCGCGGCGGGGTCGGGGTGTTTTTGAGGCAATTCAAAGGCGGTGCTTGATTTGCTGCGCGATTGGCGCAAGTCTGGCCCTATGAACATGCAGAACTCCGCCGATATTCAGCCGCTCGCCAATGGTCAGGTATCGTTTCACCGCACCGAATTGGCCCCCATCCTTGGACTTTATGGCCGTATGGTCGCGGCAGGCGAATGGCGCGACTATGGGATTTCGTCGCTCAAGGATCTGGCGGTTTTTGCGGTCTTTCAACGGACAGCCGAAAACCCGATTTACCGGATCGAAAAGCGGCCCAAACTGCGCCTGAAGCAGGGGCAATATGCGGTTGTCGGGATGAACGGGCAAATCCTGAAGCGCGGCAATGATCTGCGCGCTGTTTTGCGGGTGTTGGAACGCAAGCTGATCCGGGTCGTCGACTAAAGCCGCTTGTGCGCCAGCAGCGGCCCATCGCCTTGGGCCTGAATGCGGATGATCGCAGCCGCGATGGGTTCATAGGCAACAGCCATGTGATGGGCGTTGGCGTGGATCATCACCTCTTCATCGACCATCATCCCCACATGCCCTTTCCAGAACATCAGATCACCGCGTTGGTATGGGCCAGAGATGTGTTCGCCCAAGCCTTCGCGCTGCATATCGCTGTCACCGGGACAGGCGATATCGCAAACTGTCATCGCCGCTTGGATCAGACCAGAGCAGTCGATCCCCCGCGTTGAATTGCCGCCCCAAAGGTAGGGCACTTGGAAATGTAGTTGCGCGACCGTTGCGGGGTCTTCAAACGGGCGATCCAGCGGACGCAGGTGCTTTTTGGGCACAAAGCCATGGTTGGTTTCATAGAACTTGGGGCGTTCGTCCAAGACCGTGAGCCTTGCGCCAAAGGGCAATTGCGTGCCGACGTCTGATTTGAAGTTTTCTTCCGCGTAGGTATGCGTCGCCATGGTCGCGACGCGGTGGGTCGGCGTTGTGACATCCGTCAGCACATCGCTGTCGATGTAGCCGACGTAGCCATCGTCGCAGATCACAAAGGACAGACCGTCATGATCCTCTAGCACGGTCACCACCTCGCCCATGAGCCTTTGCCGGTCGCGGCGCGCACGGCTTTGGTCGGGTGAGACATGCAGATCGGCCAGCACGGCCCCGACCATCTTGGGGCTGCCGGCCCGAAACGCGACGCCATCCAATTGCCCGCGCAGGCTGTCGTGCGCGACGCGGTCGTTGGCGGGATAGGTTCTGCGGTCGGTCACAGGTTCAGCAGTTTTGGCAAGGCATCCAACACAGCGCGCGCGCCCATGCCGACGCCGCCTTTGGGGCGGGCAGGTTTGGGGGACGGGCACCAGCCGTAGACATCAAAGTGCATATAGGGGCTTTCGACAAAGCGGCGCAGGAACAGGGCAGCTGTGATGCAGCCCGCCATGCCGCCCGCGGGTGCGTTATCCAGATCTGCAATGCCGGGTTCGATCATCGGCTCATAGGGATCGTGAAAGGGCAATCGCCAGACCGGGTCTGCCACCTTTGCGGCGCTGGTTGCCAGGGCCACGGCATGGTCGTCGTTGTCGGTGAAAAACGGCGCAAGATCGGGGCCGACGGCAACACGGGCCGCACCGGTGAGCGTCGCCATTGAGATCACAAGGGCGGGGTCGTCTTCATCCGCGAGGGTCAGGGCATCGGCAAGGACCAGACGCCCTTCGGCATCGGTATTGTTAATCTCAACCGTCAGGCCCTTGCGGCTGGTCAGCACGTCTTGCGGGCGAAAGGCGTTGCCATCGATGCTGTTTTCTGCGGCAGGAATCAGCAGGCGCAGGCGGATTGGCAGGTCCAAGGCCATGATCATATGGGCAAGGCCCAAGGTTGTGGCCGCACCGCCCATGTCCTTTTTCATCAGGCCCATGCTGCCGCCCGGTTTGATATTCAGCCCGCCAGTGTCAAAGCAGACCCCTTTGCCCACCAGCGTCAGTTGCGGCCCGGTCTTACCCCAGCGGAGGTCCAAAAGGCGCGGCGGACGGGTCGAGGCGCGGCCAACTGTGTGGATCATCGGGAAATTGGAGGGGATCAGGTCATCGCCGGTGATCACCTCAAGGAACGCGCCATGCTCACGGGCAACGGTGCGGGTTGCGTCCTCAAGCTCTGCCGGACCCATATCGGACGAAGGGGTGTTGATCAGGTCGCGGGTCAACGCCTCGCCCGCTGCAATTGCCTCAACCCGGGGCGCGTCGATCGCCGCAGGTGCCACCAAAAGCGCCCGAGCGGGTTTTGGTTTGCGGTAGCGGTCGAAGTCATAGGATTCCAAGAGCCAGCCAAGTGCGGCTTCTTCAAGGTCTTGGCCCTCAAGCCCTGATGCAATTTTGTAGGTGCCAGCGGGCAGTTTTCGGGCAGCGGGGGCTACGGCAAAGCGGCCGCGTTTGCGCGCTTTGGCACCACCCTGCCCGACCAATGCCATTGCGATACTTCCGTCAGAACCCGGCACCGTCAGAACGGCGCCAGCCCCACCTTTGAAGCTGTGGAGCGCGGCCCAAGTCTGGGCGGCGTCCGGGATTGCATCAAGATGATCAGCGTCGATGACGTGCAGCGGGATGGCGTCAGCGTCAGCGGGTGCGAATGTCAGTGTCATGAGGGGCCTATGGTCGATCCGGTTGGCCCCACCCTAGCCAGACCATGCGAAACGACAAGAGCGGCCCCCGTTATGACACGTGATCGACGTCCCAAATCTTGCAAATCGCCGCGTCAAAACCGCGTTCAAGACGTTGCAAGGTTGCTTCCAATGCGATGGGATCGCCTTGTTCCGCAGAGGTGGAGACATGATTGGCGGCCAGTGACACCTCTGTCAGGCCAATCTGGCGCGCAACAGCGGCAAGTCGCAGTGCGGGACGCACGAGATCCTCAAACTGGCAGGCGCGGCGCTGATCCTGAAGGTCATTCAGGCGGCGCGCGATATCCTCTAGCACACGGCAAATCGTGTCCTCTGCCACGTCGGGACCCATTTCAGCATAAATGGTCGACAAAGGCATTGGATCGATCCGCGTTGGGGATCCGCATTCCAGTACAGTCACGCTAGAAGGCATGACAGGCGTAGACGGTGGCAAAGGCATCATATGTTTCATGTGACCGTCTTAGCGCGGGATGGTTCCCAGAAGGTTGATCGCCAAGAGAGAAATCTCTCGAAATTCTCGCAAATGCGACCTATTGATCGCGCAAGAGCTATGAAAGACCACCATGAAATACGCACGCCCCTTGCCCGCCTATCTGATCAGCCGCTTCCACGGATGGCGGGCCACCACTTATTCAGAAAACGCGGCGTGGTATCGCAGGTTGGCCGAAGACGGTCAGCATCCGCGTGCGATGGTGATTTCGTGTTGTGACAGCCGTGTGCATGTCACGTCCTTGTTTGGCGCGGATCAGGGCGAGTTCTTTATCCACCGGAATGTCGCTAACCTCGTGCCGCCCTTTCAGCCTGATGGCGCGAACCATGGCACATCCGCCGCCGTGGAATATGCAGTGACGGCCCTGAAAGTCGCGCATGTAATCGTGCTTGGCCATTCGTCCTGCGGCGGGGTGCAGGGGTGCTATGACATGTGCAGTGGCAATGCGCCTGCGCTGGAAGAGAAAAGCAGCTTTGTCGGACGTTGGATGGATATTCTCCGTCCCGGCTATGAACGCCTGCCTGCGGGGGACGATGCGACGCGGATTGCGGCGCTTGAGAAAGAGGCGGTACTGGTCAGCCTTGAGAACCTGATGACCTTCCCGTTTGTGAAGTCCGCCGTCGAAGAAGGCATGCTGTCGCTTCACGGTGTGTGGAACCACATCGGGGATGGCGTGCTCAAGGCATATGACCCCGAAAGCGGAGAATTTCGTGCGGTTTAAGTGAGTGCTTCTGCGCGACCCGATAAGGCCACCGTTTTATCCGCCTATGCCCTTGCTGACCGCCAAGATGCCGCTAAGTAAGCCGGAATAGCAGGAGAACCCATGACCGAAATTATCGATCTCGCGGCGAGCAATCTTGTTTCCCCGATTATTCTCAGCTTTGCCTTGGGCTTGCTGGCGGCCATGGCGCGATCTGATCTGACAATTCCCGAGGCTGTCGCCAAGGGCATGTCGATCTATCTGCTGTTTGCGATTGGCTTTAAGGGCGGGGCTGCGGTGTCGGCCAATGGAATCGACAGCACCTTGCTGATGGCGGTGGGTGCCGGGCTGGTTTTGTCGTTCGGCTTGCCGATCATCGCATTTGCACTCCTCAAGATCATGACCGGTATGGACCGGATCGATGCCGCCGCGGTCGCGGCGCATTACGGTTCGATCAGCATCGTGACATTTGTGGCGGCGACCTCTGTCCTTGAGGGGCGTATGATCGATTCCGAAGGTTATATGGTCGCCGTCGCCGCCGCGATGGAGGCCCCGGCGATCCTGTCCGCCCTTTGGCTGGTCGCGCGCGGTGGGTCTGGCACCAAGATGGACGGGGATTTGATCCGTGAAATCTTGCTGAATGGATCGATTGTCTTGTTGGTCGGGTCATTCGTGATTGGCGGGGTCACCGGCCAAAAGGGTTTGGACGAAATCGCGCCGTTTATTGTGTCGCCGTTCAAGGGCGTGTTGTGCCTGTTCCTGCTGGATATGGGGCTGATCGCGGGCCGTGGATTGCGCAACGCCAAGGGATCGCTGGGCATGGGCGCGGTTGCCTTTGCCATCGTCATGCCGCTGATCAGCAGCGCCTTTGGCTTGGCCCTTGGCATGATGATCGGGCTTTCGCTTGGCGGCACAGTCCTGTTGATGGTACTGAGCGCCTCTGCCAGCTATATCGCCGTGCCCGCAGCCATGCGGGTGGCCTTGCCGCAAGCGAACCCGTCGATCTATCTGACGCTTTCACTGGGCGTAACCTTCCCGTTCAACCTGACCCTCGGCATCCCGCTATATCTGGCTGCCGCCCAAATGATGAGTGGAGCCTGATATGGAAATGTATGACGCAAAGCGCGTTTCAATCGTCATCGAAGCACCACTTGAGAACCGACTGGCCGATGCCCTGATGGAGGCCGGTGTCACAGGCTTTACCATTATGCCGGTGCAGGGTGGCTCTGGCCGCTCTGGCAAGTGGAGCCGTGAGGGCCAGTTGGGCCGGTCGGGCATGGTGAACTTTATCTGTTTGATCCGGCCCGAACGCCTAGACGGCCTGCTGGAAGCGGCCTTTGCCGTGGTTGAACCGCACATCGGGGTGGTCAGCGTGACAGACGCGCAGGTGCTGCGGGCAGAGCGGTTTTAGGCCGCAACAAAAAACGGCCCCGCGTTGGCAGGGCCGTTTGAAACTGTTGTCGGTGGTGACGGCTTAGGCCTTTTTGCGGCGACCTGCAGCGGCCAAACCACCCAGACCCGCGATCAACATCCAGCCTGCGGCGGGCAGTGGGATCGGGCCCACAATGTCGTTGTCGTTTTCGGCCAGGTTCAAGTTCACGTCGCCCTGTCGGTTGTTGACCTGATTGAAGATGTCGACCGTGCCATTGTCGCAGGTGTTACAGACCGTATAGAACCAGTTGGACATGCCGAATTCCTGGTTCTTGTCGTTGGCTGCCGTACCCACTTGGGTGGCCAAGGTGCCGTCACCGGGCTTGCGTGTCACATCAAGTGCGATACCGGCCAACTTATCCCCAAAACCGGTCAGCGTGCCGCCGATCATGTTCAGGAAGAAGACGTCAGGATTGATAACACCGCCATTGCCCTTAAAGCCCGTGCGCTCTGACGTGTCGCCATCGTAGTTGAAGAAAACGTTGAAGCCATTTGAGGAATCCGCGGCGGATACAACTTTCCCCAGCAGCTGGCCCCATGTGGTCATGTCTGTGTTGAACAGACCGCTTGGCTCAAAGTGAAAATCTTTTCCCAGATCCGCGATGCCGTTGCTGAACCAAAGCGAGTGGCCGCCCGGTCCGGAATCATAGGATGTAGCGTCGTAGGATACGTTGCCCGCCTGGGCCACTGTGCCAAGTGCGGCAATGGATGCGGCGCAGGCAAGTAGAGTAGTTTTTTTCATGACATCTTCCTCGTTAACAAAACAATTAACTTTGCGTTAACACGGTTCAGACACCTGACAAACATTTTGTTGCCACAATCAGACGCAAAAGGGCGCGCTAAGGCGCGCCCTCACGTGAACGTGATTGCAGGTAGCGGGTTTAGCCCTTTTTCAGAACTTCGCGGCCCAGCAATTCGGCGATTTGCACTGCGTTCAATGCAGCACCCTTGCGCAGGTTATCAGAGACGCACCACAGGTTCAGACCGTTGTCGATGGTGCTGTCCTGACGGATGCGGCTGATAAAGGTGGCGTAATCGCCGACGCATTCCACCGGTGTCACGTAACCACCATCTTCGCGCTTATCGATCACCATGATGCCGGGGGCCGTGCGCAGGATGTCGCGGGCTTCATCCTCGTCAAGGAACTCTTCAAACTCGATATTCACGGATTCAGAGTGGCCGACCATCACGGGCACGCGCACGCAGGTTGCAGTGACCTTGATCGCCTTGTCGACGATCTTTTTGGTCTCGGCGACCATCTTCCATTCTTCCTTGGTCGATCCGTCGTCCAAGAAGACGTCAATATGCGGAATGACGTTGAAGGCGATCTGCTTGGTGAAGACATCAGGGTCCTTTTCCTGACCGGGGACATACATGCCCTTGGTCTGGTCCCACAGCTCATCCATCGCAGCCTTGCCGCCGCCCGAAACGGACTGATACGTGCTGACAACAACGCGCTTGATCGTGGCGCGGTCGTGCAACGGCTTGAGCGCAACAACCATCTGCGCGGTTGAGCAGTTGGGGTTCGCGATGATGTTTTTCTTGCCGTAGTCGTGGATCGCCTGCGGGTTCACCTCTGGCACGATCAGCGGCACATCGGGGTCGTAGCGATAGAGCGACGAGTTATCGATGACCACACAGCCTGCCTTGGCAGCCTTGGGCGCATATTTCTTTGTCGCATCCGAACCTACCGCCCAAAGCGACATGTCCCAGCCGGTAAAGTCAAAGGTATCAAGGTCTTTGGTCTTCAGGGTTTTGTCGCCGAATGAGACTTCGGTCCCCAGCGAACGACGGCTGGCGAGCACTGCGATTTCGTCCACGGGGAAGCCACGTTCCGCGAGGATATTCAGCATTTCGTGGCCCACATTGCCTGTGGCGCCGACGATGACGACTTTATAACCCATTTTGATACTCCTTGGTGAGTCCGCGCCTCTTACAATGCAGGTGCGGCATTGGGAAGGGGTGGTGATTAGGACGTGACCGGTGTCAATCCCGCTTTACACCTCAACCGGCGATCGGGCAGGCTGCTGGCATGACACTGACCACCCCCGACTTTGCGGCCCCTGCCCCGCGCGGATTGTGCACCGATTGCGGCGTGTCGCGGATGAAGGACCCGACCGCCTGCGGCACGGCCTGTCAGTTCATCAAGCCCGATTATCCGGCGCTGGAGGCGCAGGTGCATGGCCGTCCTTCGGGGGCCGCGGACGAGGTCTTCTTTGGCGTCACACAGGCGATGTATCGTGCGGCGATGAACCTACCCGCCGAAGGCGCGCAGTGGACCGGGATCACAACCGGCTTGGCGCAGGATCTGTTGGAGCGCGGCAGAGTTGATGCGGTCTTGTGTATGGTGCCCGACGACAATGACCGCTGGGCCCCGCGCCCGGCCATCATCACAGAGCCTGCAGAGATGGCGCAGGCGCGCGGGATGCGCATGGGTTACGCGCCGCTGCTGGCGTTGCTGGAACCTGCTGTGTCTGCGGGGCACAAACGGATCGCGGTGATTGGTATTCCCTGTCAGATCTACGCCTTGCGTGCGCTAGAGGCGAAGCTGGGGCTTGAGCGGCTTTATGTGATCGGCACGCCCTGTTCGGACAATACAACCACAGAGAATTTCCACGGTTTTCTGGGTCGCCTGACAGACGCGCCCAATACCGTTACCTACCTTGAGTTTCGTGCTGATTACCATGTGGAGTTGCGGTTCGAAGACGGGTCGCAAGAGCTGATCCCATTTCTGAAATTGCCGCTGTCTGATTTGCCGCGCGATTTCTTCCCGCTGACCTGCCGGACTTGCGTCGATTACACCAATCGGCTGGCGGATATCACCGTGGGATATATGGCGGGCGAAGGCGATCAGTGGTTGATCGTGCGCAACGCGCGCGGGGCCGAGATGCTGGATGGTCTGGGTGATACCGTGCAGCTTTCCGCGCCCGGCACGCGCGGCAAACGTGCAGGTGCGGTCAAGGGGTTCATCGAAAACACGCGGCTCGCGGCAGGTGGCCTGCCCCTGCGCCGGATGCCCAATTGGCTGCGCCCTTTGATGGCGTGGCTGCAACCGCGCATCGGTCCGCGTGGGATGGAATTTGCAAAGGCACGGCTAGAGATGAAGGCGGCGGAGACGATCCTGCATCTGCGCCGCGAAGAGCCTGCAAAGATGAAGAACATGGTGCCCGCCCATGTCTGGGACCTGTCAAAGCCTTACGGCCTCTCACCTGAGCCAGGTGAGACGAAAGATACTTAACCGTTTCCCGATTGGCGACAAACCGCGGTGGCGTGAGGTTTACCCCGTTCCGCGTAACAATTGCTGACCTCTTGCGTTGACAAGACCTTGTGGTGAACAGTTATGGTTCTCGCAGGATCGTGGGATTTTTTAGGTATTTTGGTAAATGGAACTATTTGCGGTCCCACTTTTGATTATGGCAGCAATTGGGCTGCTCTTTGTGGACGACGGCGGATCCGCCCGTGACGCGCCGGACGACAATCCGCCGGATGAGCCCGAAACCCCAACTGAAAATCAACAAGACCCACTTGAGATGCAGGTCTTCGGCGCCAGGAGCGATGATGTGGTCGGCAGCGATGGCCGCGACCAGTTAAACCTTGGCGGCGGCGACGATACCGCAGACGGTGGTGCCGCCGATGACAGGCTTTTTGGCGAAGACGGCAACGATCAGGTTTGGGGCGGTGCCGGGAATGACCAGATCTTCCTTGGCGAGGGCAATGACAGCAATTATTCGCTGGTTGATCCCGACCCCGAACAAGTCGCAGGCGATGATTTTATCCGTGGTGGAGATGGCGACGACCAGATCGTCGATTTTCTGGGCAGCAATACGATCTACGGCGATCTGGGCGCTGACCTAGTTGACGGCGTTGACGGCAATGGAGAGCCGGAAAGCCCCGATGAGCTATATGGTGGCTTTGGACGCGATATCATCGCAGGCGACAACGGCGACCTAATGTCGGGTGGGGCCGATATGGATTCGTTCTTTGTGGTGCTCAACGCCGGTCCGGTGGAGCCTGCAGTGATCACCGATTACGAAAAGGGCGAAGGCCTGTTTGTGACCGTGCCACTGGCATTTCAGGGCGAAGATGCGATCCTTGAACAGAATGGCGACGGGCTTGATCTGGTGCTGGGTGGAGCAGTGATCTTGCGGCTTGAGGGGGTCGATGACCCCGACGATGTGGATCTGTTCTTTAGCGCGATGGATACCGCCGACCATACTGTTGTGCCGGGCGAACTGGCCCTTGGCACGCAAGGCGACGATCAGATCAAAACAGGCCGGGGCGATGATGCGATCTTTGCGGGCCGGGGCGATGACGAGATCGCGAGCGGCAATGGCGACGATTATGTGTCGCTGCGCACGTCATTTCCTTTTGCCGCCGAAGGCTCCCTAAGTTGGGGCGAAAACACCGTGCATGCAGGCGCGGGCGATGACCGCGTTCTGGGCGGGCTGGGCGATGATCATGTGCAGGGCGGCGCTGGTCGCGATCTGATCGAAGGCGGCGGTGGCGCTGACATCCTCAGGGGCGGCGACGGCGCGGATTACATCGATGCGTTTGATGCAGAGGGCGATGGCGCCGATACCGTGAACGGCGGCAATGGTGATGACCGGATGTTCCTTGACGATGGGGACAAGGCCACCGGCGGCACAGGCCGTGACGTTTTTGAAATTCCTGAGTTTGTGCGCGGTGACGCCGTCGTGCGCATCACCGATTTTAAGGCCGGACAAGACACGATCCGCATCGGTGTTGATGGCGGCGACATGACCGTCCGGGCCGAGGCTGACGGCGACGACACGCGCCTGTTTGTCGGGACGCGTGAAGTTGCGGTGTTAGAAGGCGTGCGCCCCGGCGATGTGCCGTCGCGCGCTGTGTCCATCAGCAGCTACGCCTAGACTGCGGCTTTGCGGCTTTCGTCCAGGTAAATCTCGCGCAGGCGGGCCGCGACCGACCCCGGTGTGCCGTCGCCAAGCGCTTTGCCATCGATCTCAACCACCGGCATGACGAATGTGCTGGCCGACGTGATGAAAGCCTCATCCGCCTCTTGTGCTTCGGCGATGGTAAAGGGGCGTTCCTCAACCTTCATCTGCGCCTCTTTGGCGAAACGCAGCACGGCGGCACGGGTGATCCCGTGCAGGATGTCGTTGGATAGCTGCCGGGTGATGATGGTGTTGCCTTTGACGATATAGGCGTTGTTGGATGTGCCTTCGGTCACGGCGCCATCCTCAACCATCCAGGCATCATCGCAGCCTGCGGCCTTGGCCATCATTTTGCCCATCGACGGGTAGAGCAGCTGCACGGTCTTGATGTCGCGGCGGCCCCAGCGTTCATCGGCGATGCTGATCACCTTCATGCCCTTTTGGGCGGCGGGCGAATTGGCAAGGCCGGGCTTGTTCTGTGTGAAGAGCACGATGGTCGGTTCGGTGTCTTCGGGTGGATAGGCAAAGTCACGGTCGCCCGGCGCGCCACGTGTGATTTGCAGATAGATCATGCCTTCGTCGATCTCGTTGACGCGCACCAGCTCGCGGTGCACCTCAAGCAGATCATCCATGCTGATTGGGCTGCGCATCTCAAGCTCGGACAGGGACCGTTCCAGCCGCGCGGCGTGGCCTGCAAAGTCGATCAGCTTACCGTCGAGCACGCTTGTGACCTCATACACCCCATCGGCCATCAGAAAGCCGCGATCAAAGATCGACACTTTGGCTTCGGTTTCGGGCAGGTAGTCGCCGTTCAGGTATACAGTGCGCATGGTCATCCCCATAAAGCGGCCGATGGGGCATGGACCCCGGCGGCGTCAAAAATCAAAGGTTCCTCGCGGTCTTCGGCCAGAAGCAGCGGGCCGTCAAGGTCTGTATAGGCCACGCCTTGGGCAAGGATCGTCGCAGGGGCCATGGCGAGCGATGAGCCGACCATGCAGCCGACCATCACGGCGTAACCTTCTGCCTGTGCGGCGGTCTTGAGCGCGAGCGCCTCTGTCAGCCCGCCAGCCTTGTCGAGCTTGATGTTCACCATGTCATATTTGCCCTTCAGCCCGGGCAGGCTGGCGCGGTCATGGCAGGATTCATCGGCGCAGACGGGTAAGGGCCGCGCGATCTCGGCCAGCAAGTCGTCCTGACCTGCTGGGAGCGGCTGTTCAACCATTTGCACACCAAGACCAATCAAATGTGGTGCGAGGTCGGCATAAACCTCTGCCGTCCAGCCCTCATTCGCGTCGATGATGATGGGTGTGTCGGGCGCGCCGCGCCGCACGGCCTCAAGCCGGGGCATGTCGTCAGGCGTGCCGAGTTTGATCTTGAGTAGCGGGCGAAAGGCGTTTTGAGCGGCCTGCGCCTGCATCGCGTCTGGCGTGTCCAGTGACAGCGTAAAGGCTGTGATCTCAGGCTTGGGGGCAGGTAGGTCGAGCAGGTCCCAGACCCGTTTGCCCGCCTTTTTCGCCGCCAAGTCCCAAAGTGCGCAGTCGATGGCATTGCGCGCTGCCCCTGCGGGGAGCGCATCTGGCAGATCGTCCCATGTGCCCGCAAAGCCGTTGATCTGATTTGCAACCGTGCTCATCGTCTCGCTGTAGCGCGCATAGGGCACACATTCCCCGCGCCCAACATGGTCGCCGTCTTGCGCGGTGACAGTCAGCACCTCGGCCTGTGTCCGAGACCCGCGACTAATCGTAAAGACCTGTGCCAGCTTGAACACGTCGCGTGTAACTTCAATTTTCATGCCCGTCTTTCTTTTGAACTTAAATATCTCCGCCGGAGGCACGATTATTCGTCGAATAATCGCAAGCCCCGCCAGTAACCGGTCGCGGCGATCTTAAATTGCGTCCAACGCATCTACCAGCCGCGCTGCACCCTGACGGTAAGGGTCAACAGCAGGCAGCCCCATGCGGTCTTCCACCTCTTTCAAGTAGCCCTCAAACGCATCCGCGGCCAGATGCTGCGTATTCACCGACACACCGGCCACAACGCAATCGGGGTTTGCCACCTGCGCGATGGGCAGCGCGGTATCCCGGAGCTGCTCAAGCGAGGGCAAGGCATAGCCAGGCAGGCCACGCATATGTGTGCGGGTCGGCTCGTGCGCGAGGATCAGCGCATCGGGTTGCCCGCCGTGGATCAGCGCCATGGTCACACCGGAATAGCTGACGTGGAACAGGCTGCCTTGCCCTTCGATGTGGTCCCAGTGGTCGGGATCGTTGTCCGGTGTCAGATATTCCACCGCACCTGCCATAAAGTCGGCGATCACAGCATCCAACGGGACACCACCGCCGGTGATCAGGATGCCCGTCTGCCCTGTCGGGCGGAAGGTTGATTTCATCCCGCGCTTTTGCATCTCGGCATCCATGGCAAGACCGGTATACATCTTGCCGACCGAACAATCGGTGCCGATCGCCAGACAGCGCTTGCCGGTCCGCTTGATACCATTGGCAATCGGATAGGCCACCGAGGGGATACGCACGTCAAACAGGCTCATGCCGTTGACGCGAGCCGCGGCGACAAGCGCGTCTTCGTCGCGCAGCAGGTTGTGCAAGCCGCTGGCGATATCAAAGCCCATGTTCAGCGCCTGCACCAGAACCTCTTGCCAGGCAGCAGAGATCACGCCGCCCCGGTTCGCAACACCAACGACGATTGTCTTGGCACCAGCATCTTTGGCCTCTTGCAGGGTCATGTCGGTCAGCCCGACATCGGCACCACAGCCCGGCATACGGAACTGCCCCACGGCCGCCTCTGGGTTCCAGTCCTTGATGCCTTGGGCCACTTTTGCGGCCAGTTGGTCAGGGGCGTCCCCAAGGAACAAAAGATAGGGTGTCTGGATCATTTGAGGTCTCCGCCAGCAGAATCACGTTTCACGCCATATTCCACCGCATCCGCGCGTAAATCTTCGCGTGTTGTCGTGCGTGATCATAAATCTACGCATGATTCGTGCGCATTTTTCAGAATTAGCGCAGTATTCCAGCGCACGCATGAGAGAAACGAAAAGACCCGGGCGCATCGCTGCGCCCGGGCCGGGAGGAATAGCTAAAGGGAGGGCTTAGCTACGTGTAAACTCCGGATAGGCTTCCATGCCCATTTCAGCATTGTCGAGCCCGGAGATTTCAGCCTCTTCGCTGACGCGGATACCCATCGTCGCTTTAAGGATGAACCAGACCACGGCGCTGGCGACGACTACGAAGACACCCACGATGATGATCGGCAGAAGCTGACCCATGAAGGTTGCATCAGGGTTTGTCAGCAGCACGGCCATGGTGCCCCAGATACCTGCAAAGAGGTGAACTGGGATGGCACCGACAACGTCGTCGATCTTGAGCTTGTCAAGGAACGGCACGGCGAAGACCACGATCACACCACCAACGGCACCGATCAGGGTAGCAGCACCCAGCGACGGCGTCAGAGGCTCAGCCGTGATGGACACCAGACCAGCAAGTGCGCCGTTCAGGACCATTGTCAGGTCAGGCTTCTTGTAAAGGATCTGGGTCAGGATCAGCGCTGCAATCGCACCACCAGCCGCAGCTGTGTTGGTGTTTGCAAAGATCCGGCTGACGTCAGCCACATCACCGATGGACCCCATGGCAAGCTGTGAGCCGCCGTTGAAGCCGAACCAACCCAGCCACAGGATGAATGTGCCCAATGTGGCCATCTGCAGGTTGGAACCCATGATGGGAACAACTTTGCCGTCCTTATACTTGCCGATACGTGGTCCAAGGATCACGGCACCCACCAGCGCAGCCCAGCCACCAACAGAGTGGACAACAGTCGAGCCCGCGAAATCAAGGAAGCCGTACTGGCTGTCGAGGAAACCGCCGCCCCACTTCCAGGACGCTTGGATTGGGTAGATGATCGAGGTCAGGATGACCGTGAAGATCAGGAACGGCCACAGTTTGATACGCTCAGCCAATGCACCCGATACGATCGAGGCAGTTGCCGCACAGAACATCAACTGAAAGAAGAAATCCGAACCGGTTGAGGCATAGCTGTAATCGTCAACAGCATCAGCGCCAACGCCAACGGCTTCCAAAACGCCAGGACCCCAAAGGGCCGACAGGTAGCCGCCGGTTTCGTCGGAACCGATCATCCAGCTGCCCAGCGGGTACATCAGGTTGTAACCGATCAGGTAGTAAAAGATCGACGCCAGCGAGAAGAGCGCGATGTTCTTGGTCATTTGCATGGTCACGTTCTTGGACCGCACCAGACCGCCTTCGAGCATGGCAAAACCGGCTGCCATCCAGAACACGAGGAAGCCGCCGATCAGGAACAGCAGCGAGTTGAGAATCCAGACCGTATCGGTCGGAACGGCCATGGGCGCATCTTGCGCCATGGCAAAAGTCGGAAGCAGCGCAAGCGCTGAACCGGCCATGAGTGTCTTGGTAAGTTTCATCGTATTTTCCCTTGTCCCGGTCACTGGTTACAGTGCGTCGTCGTTGAGCTCGCCAGTGCGGACGCGCAGCGCGCTTTCCACGTCGAGCACAAAAATTTTGCCGTCGCCGATTTTGTCGGTCTTGGCGGTGGTTGCGATGGTGGACACGACTTGCTCCGCCACGGCATCAGGCACCACGATTTCAAGTTTGACCTTTGGCACGAAATTCACGGCATATTCGGCACCGCGGTAAATTTCGGTATGCCCAGACTGAGAGCCGAAGCCCTTGATCTCTGACACCATCATGCCGCGTACGCCTGCGGCGGTCAGTGCTTCACGGACCTCCTCCAGCTTGAACGGTTTGATCGTTGCAATGATAAGTTTCACGTCGTTGTCCCTCGTCTTTTTAAACCCTTCACCCGCAGACTCAGCCTGCGCGGTTGCCAAGACAAAGAGCGGATCGACACAGATGAACAAGGAACCCACGCGACATTGAGGGGCGACAAACAGGACATTTTGCACAATTTTTGCACAAATCGCCCTCAACGCCTCATTTTTAGGCACAGCAAAAAGAAGCCGCCGAGTGCAGATGCCTACGGGACAAGTGCTGCAGCAGGCGTTACTATCGGACAAAACGACAAGAACGATTGAGAAGCAGATGAGCGGACAAGGCGGAAAACGCGGGCCACTTGTGGCCGACAAACGCTATTCCAAGACCAATGCAAAGCCTGAGCGAAAGGCGGCCCCGGCGCGCAAGTCAAAGCGTCGTGCCGCACCACGCAAAAAGGCGGCCAAGCGTGGCATTCTCGGCTGGCTGCTGTCGCCGTTTGTCTGGCTTTTCCGGATCGTCTGGCGACTGACATGGCGGTTGGGGTTGGTCGTGACCCTGCTCGTTGGTCTTGGAGTCTTGTTTTACGCCAGCCAGCTTCCGCCGATCACAGAGCTTGTGGATGCCCGCACCCGCGGGTCGGTGATCTTGCAAGACCGCGAAGGCGCGCGTTTTGCGTCGCGCGGCGAGCTGTTCGGCGGGATGATCACTGCAGAGACCGTCAGCCCGCATTTGCGCAATGCCGTTGTCGCGACAGAGGACAAGCGGTTCTATGCCTTTTGGCACATCGGCGTAGACCCTTACGCCACCGCGGCAGCGATGTATCGTAACTATAGCCAAGGCCGGAACCCGCTGTCAGGCGCGGGTGGCTCGTCCATTTCACAACAGACCGCCAAACTGTTGTGTAACGGCGTGCCGTTTGACCCGACAAAATGGGAAACCGAGCGCGCCTATGAACAGGACTGCCGCCGGACAACCCTGTGGCGGAAGATCAAAGAAGCAACCTACGCCATGGCGCTGGAGGCGAAGTACTCGAAGAATGAAATCCTGACGATCTACCTCAACCGGGTTTATATGGGCGGTGGCGCGCGCGGTGCAGAGGCGGCAGCGCAACGGTTCTTTGGCATTTCCGCGCGTGAGGTAAGCCCGGCGCAGGGCGCCATGCTCGCGGGGGTCATTCGCGCACCGACAATCACGGCACCCACGTCGAACCTGCAACGTGCGCAGGACCGAGCGGCGACAGTGGTCGGGTTGATGCGCGATCAAGGGTATCTGTCCCAAAGTGCCGCCGAAGAAGCCTTGGTCAACCCCGCCGTCTTGTCCGAAGCGGCAGCAGCCCAAGCGGGCGGCTACTTTGCCGATTGGGCGTTGTCGGGTATTCCTGACTTTCTGACCGATGACACCACCGAAGACATCATCGTCAAAACAACGCTCGACCAACGCATTCAGACCGCGGCGGAAGAGGCTTTGCTCTGGGTCTTTGAGAACAAGGTCAAAGAAGGGTCAGAAGCGCAGGCGGCCATCGTGGTGATGTCGCCCGATGGTGCGGTGCGCGCCATGGTCGGTGGCCGCGATGTCCGGGCCTCTGGCGCGTTTAACCGTGCAACGCAGGCCAATCGGCAGACCGGGTCGGCCTTTAAGCCGTTTATCTACGCCACAGCGCTAGAGCTTGGGTTTTCACCCAATGACGCGATCAACGACGAACCTTTGACGATCACTGTGCCGGGGTCCGGCGCATGGGAGCCTAAGAACTACGACCGGCAGTTCAAGGGACCGATCACATTGACACAGGCCTTGGCCGAAAGCCGCAACATACCGGCGGTTGTTCTGTCAGAAGAAGTCGGGCGCGAACTGGTGCGGACCGTAGCGCAGGGCTTTGGCATCGAGAGCGATCTGGCCGCAGGACCGGCCTTGGCGCTGGGTGTCTCAGAAAGCACATTGATCGAGATGACCGGGGCCTATGCAGGGTTCTTGAACGGGGGGTCGTCAGTGATCCCCTACGGGCTGACCGATTTGCGACTTTTGGGCGACGCAGAGCCGCTGATGACCAACGCGGGCGCTGGCATTGGCGAGCGGGTCATCAACCAAAGTGCTGCGCGGCAGCTAACGTGGATGTTGACGCAGGTTGTCGAATACGGCACCGGGACGCGGGCGCAGATGGACGGCTGGCAGATTGCAGGCAAGTCCGGCACCACCAATTCGCAACGCGATGCCTGGTTCATCGGCTTTACCGGCGATTACGTCACAGGCGTCTGGATGGGCTATGATGACAACCGCCCGATGTCTGGCGTCACGGGCGGCGGACTGCCCGCAGACATCTGGCGCGAGGCGATGACCCGGATCACCGCGGGCTGGCAGCCAACCGGTCTGCCGCTTGAAGCGCCTTCTGCGCAATCAGGCGCTGGCACGATCTCGGGCGGCGAAATCGTCGCGGATCAAGAGATCTTGAACGTGTTGGACAATATTCTGGGCGGCTTGGGCGAATAGACCTATTCCGGCGCCTCGCAGGCCTCATAGGCAAAGGCGTAGCCGTCCCAGATCATGATGAGCCCTTCGTTTTCGGCGGGCTTCATCATCATCGCGCGCTCAGACCACGCCTGATCCTCGCCCGAACACTGCATGGTATAAAGCGTGGCATCCATGTTCACGACATTCACCGGGCGGGTCATGCGGCATTCAACCTCGACCCCGTAAAAGATGCCTTCTTTGATCTCAAGCGATCCGCCATCGACACCAACAAGACTGCATTCTGAGTTTGCGGCTTGCTTGTAAACACCATCATAAGGACCGGCGGCTAAAAGGCCGGGAACACAGGCGATCAGCCCGCCAAAACGCAATACTTTCAAAAACGACATCGTCACAACCCAATCAATTTGCGCTAATCATGTGACCCTATCGAAGCGAAAATCAAATTTCATGGTTTTGAGGCGTGATTGATCGCAAGATTGTCGCTAAACCGGACACAATAACAGTCGAATAGACCCAAAAGGGCAAACGGACGGACAAAGATGGCAGACCACCTGACGAACGAAGGCCGGGCAGAACTGGCCGCTGCAAGACGCGAAAGCCGCCACCTATATTGGATGGTCGCGGTGTTTAGCCTTGTGGTGAACCTGCTGATGCTGACCGGTCCGCTTTACATGCTGAACGTCTACGACCGGGTTTTGGGCAGCGGCAGCCTTGAGACGTTGATCGCCTTGTCGGTGCTGGTGGCGTTTTTGTACACAATGATGGGCATTCTGGATTTCGTCCGCAGCCGGGTCATGGCCCGTGTCGGTGCGCGCTTTCAGGCGCGTTTGGACCGGCGGGTGTTTTCCGCGGTCCTCAAGGCCACAACGTTGAACCGCGCGCCGCAAGAAGCTGCCACAGGCCTGCGCGATCTTGAGGCGGTGCAACGCCTGATCACATCGCCTGCGCTGATGGCGGTCTTTGATCTGCCGTTTGCGCCGCTGTTCTTTCTGGGCATCTTCATCTTTCACCCGCTGATGGGCATTTTGGGTCTGATCGGCGGGGTGATCCTGATCTTCATCGCGATTGCCAACCAATTGACCACCCGCAAGCCACTGGAAAAGGCGAATGCCGCATCATTCCAGTCCGAAGCATTGGGTGCGCAAATCCGCAACGAAAGCGAAATGGTCCATAGTCTGGGTATGCGTGAGGCGGCGTTCGACCGCTGGCAGATTGCGCGAGGCTCGTCGCTCGATGCCACCATCGGCGCGGCTGATTCCGCTGGCACATTTACATCACTGACCAAGGCGTTCCGGCTGTTCTTGCAATCCGCGATGCTGGGCCTTGGTGCCTATCTGGTGCTGCAGGGTCAATTGACCCCTGGCGCGATGATTGCGGGTTCGATCCTGCTGGGCCGCGCGCTTGCACCGATTGAGATGATCGTTGGCCAATGGGCTAATTTCCAAAAAGGTCGCGAAGGCTGGACGCGTCTATCAGTGCTGCTTGGGAACATCCCAGAAGACGAAAAGCGCACCGCCCTGCCACAGCCTGAAGCCAAGCTGATTGCCGATCAGGTCACCGTCATCCCCCCCGGCGAACAGCAAGCTGCGTTGCGCATGATCTCGTTTGAGGTGCGCCCCGGACAGGCCGTTGGTGTCATCGGCACCTCCGGCGCCGGCAAGTCGACCTTGGCACGGGCGCTGACGGGTGTGTGGAAACCTGCGGGTGGGAAAATCCGCCTCGATGGTGCCGCCCTTGATCAATACGACCCGGACGTCCTTGGCCAGCACATTGGTTACCTGCCGCAGCGGGTGCAGCTGTTTGACGGAACGATCAAGGAAAACATCGCACGGATGTCCAAGACACCTGATGATGCCGCCGTTGTCGCCGCCGCCAAAAAGGCCGCTGCACACGAGATGATCCTGAAACTGCCCGACGGCTATGACACCCGCGTGTCCGCCAATGGCGGGCGTCTTTCGGGTGGGCAAATCCAGCGAGTCGGTCTTGCGCGCGCGATGTACGGCAATCCCGTCATTCTGGTGCTGGATGAGCCGAACTCAAACCTTGATAACGACGGATCAATGGCGCTCAACAACGCCATCAAGATCGCCAAGGACGAAGGCAAAGCGGTGTTCATAATGGCGCACCGCCCCGCCGCCATTCAGGAATGCGACATGCTGCTGGTGATCGAGAACGGTGCGAAACGTGCCTTTGGACCCAAAGACGAAGTAATGCGTGAGGTGGTCAAAAACGCCCAGGCCATCACCGAAAGTGCGGGCAAAGCCGGGGGCGTATCATGAGCGACGAACACACAAAACGCTGGTCCGCCACGCGCCCGATGACGCTGGGCCTGATTGCGCTGCTGATCCTTGTGGGTGGCTTTGGCACCTGGGCCGTCATGGCGCAGATCACCGGTGCCGTGATTACCACCGGCCAGATCGAAGTCGATCGCAACAGGCAGGTCGTGCAGCACCCTGACGGCGGTGTGGTTGCCGAAATCCTTGTGGATGAAGGCGATACCGTGGACGAAGGCGCCACGATGATCCGGCTCGATAGCTCTGTCCTCACGTCAGAACTGGCTGTGGTTGAGGGGCAGCTTTACGAAATTCTGGCCCGCTCTGCCCGGCTTAAGGCGGAACGCGACGGCGAAACCGAATTGATCTTTGATGAGATCCTGTTCGAAGGCGGTGAAAACGCGGCAGAGCTGATGGAAGGGCAAATCCGCCTGTTTGATGCGCGCATCGTGTCGATCAACAGCGCCACAGAGCAGCTGACCCAGCAACGCGCCCAGATCGCCAGCCAATTGTCCGGCATTGAGGCGCAACAGCAGGCGCTCGTCACCCAGCGTGACCTGATTGAACAAGAGCTCGCAGACCAGCAATCGCTGCTGGATCGTGGCTTGGCGCAGGCCAGCCGGGTGCTGGCCCTGCAACGCGAAGAGGCGAGCCTTTTGGGCCGCGTTGGTGAGCTGACCGCATCCGCGGCGCAAGCGCGCGAACGCATGACCGAGATCGACCTGCAAGTGCTGGGTCTCACGACGACCCGCCGGGAAGAGGCGATTACGCAACTGCGCGACCTGCAATACACACAACTTGAATTGTCAGAACGCCGCCGCACCCTGCGCACGCAGTTGGAACGTTTGGACATCCGCGCGCCTGTCGCGGGCGTCGTCTATGGCATGACCGTGTTTGCGCCACGCTCCGTGATCCGCTCTGCCGATCCGGTGCTTTATATCGTGCCGCAAGATCGCCCCTTGGTGATCGCCACGCAGGTGCAGTTGAACGACATTGACCAGATCAATGTGGGCCAAGACGTCACCCTGCGCTTTTCCGCGCTGGATCAACGTCGGACGCCGGAACTCAAGGGGACCGTGACGCTCGTTTCGGCTGATGCGTTCCAGGATCAAAACGCGGGCGTGTCCTATTACCGGGCCGAAGTGCGGATGAACGAGGGCGAGATTGAAAAGCTGCCCGAAGGGTCCACCCTGATCCCCGGCATGCCGGTTGAGGCCTTTGTGCGCACCGCCGACCGCAGCCCGATGGACTACCTGCTCAAGCCGTTGTCGGACTATTTTGCCAAGGCATTCCGCGAGTCCTGATTGCACCCCCCGCCCGGTCGGTTTAGCGTCCCGGCAAGTCAATCAAAAGGAACCCGTCCCATGTCTGCGATCGAAACACGCCTGTCTGAACTTGGCGTCACGCTGCCCGATGCCCCTGCCCCTGCGGCCAACTACGTGCCCTATGTGATCACGGGCAACACGGTCTATGTGTCCGGCCAAATCTCGATGGGGCCAGATGGTTTCATCACCGGCAAGCTGGGCGATACGGTTTCCGTCGAAGACGGCGCGGCGGCGGCCAAGACATGTGCGATTGGCCTGCTGGCACAACTCAAGGCGGCCTGCGACGGCGACATTGATCGGTTGGTCCGCGTTGTGAAACTGGTGGGTTTTGTGAACTCCACCGCGGATTTCACTGACCAACCGAAGGTGGTCAACGGCGCGTCCGACTTCCTGGTCGAGGCTTTGGGCGACAAAGGCCGTCACGCACGGTCTGCGGTCAGCGCCGGGTCATTGCCGTTTGGTGTTTCCGTCGAAATCGAAGGCATCTTTGAAATCGCATGACCCTGCCTGCGTCCTTTCTTGATCGTCCGATTGCGCACCGCGGTCTTCATGACCCGGCATTTCGGCGGCTGGAAAACTCGATGGCCTCATTTCAGGCGGCGATTGACGCAGGATACGGGATCGAGCTGGACGTGCAGGTGTCACGCGATGGCGTGCCGCTGGTCTTTCACGACTACGACCTTTCGCGCCTGACAGGGGCGAAGGGACCAGTTGCCCAGCGCCGGGTCGACGAATTGACCCAGTTTCGGCTGAACAACGACCCCGGCACGATCCCGACACTTACCGATGTGCTGGGTCTGATCGCCGGGCAAGTTCCGGTCTTGGTCGAGATCAAGGATCAGGATGGCGATCTGGGGCCGCGCATCGGGGGCCTGAGCCAAGCGGTGGCAACGCTCTTGCACCGCTACAAAGGCGATGTGGCCGTGATGTCGTTTAACCCGCATCACATCAACGACCTCAAGCGCCTCTTGCCGGATGTGCCGCGTGGCCTTGTCACCGATCCATTCAACGCCAAAGACTGGCCGACAATTGGCGAAGGCACCCGCAAGCGGTTGGCCGATATCCCTGACTACGATGCGGTTGAGGCCTCTTTCATCAGCCACAACGTCAATGACCTGGACGCGCCGCGCGTGGCAGAGCTTAAGCGGATGGGTGCCGCGATCTTGTGCTGGACGGTGCGATCTGCACAGCAAGAGGCAAAGGCCCGCGAAGTTGCCGACAACATCACATTCGAAGGCTATCCTGCTTGACCCGCGCAACAGGGCACACAGATTAGGCCCATGACCGACGCGCCCATCGACATTGCGGCCCACCCTTCGCTGTCCAGCATTGACCGTGCCGATTGGGATGCCTGCGCTTGCCCCGAAAGCAGCGATGGCCGCCCGATTGATCCGTTCACAACCTACCGGTTTCTCAAAGCGCTCGAAGACAGCGGATCGGTCGGGCCCGGAACCGGCTGGCAGCCCCGCTACCTGACGGCGGCCATCGAGGGGCACATCATCGCCGTCGCCCCGCTTTATGCCAAGGGTCATTCCCAAGGCGAATACATGTTCGATTTCAACTGGGCGCACGCCTATGAAAACGCGGGCGGGCGCTATTACCCCAAACTGCAAATGGCGGTGCCGTTTACGCCTGCGACAGGCCGCCGCTTTCTGACCCGCCCGGGATTTGAGGCGGTCGGCATGAGCGCGCTGGTCCAAGGGGCCGTGCAAATCGCGAGCGACAACGAGCTATCCTCGCTCCACGCGACGTTTTGCACCGAGGGCGAGGCGATTGCCGCTGCCGAAATGGGGCTCTTGCATCGCACGGGTCAGCAGTTTCATTGGGAAAACAAAGGCTACGCGGATTTCGATGGTTTTCTGGCGGATCTGTCCAGCCGCAAGCGTAAGAATATCCGCAAGGAACGCAGCACCGCGCAAGGCTTTGGCGGTGAGATCATCAGCCTGACGGGCGACGCGATCCAGCCCCATCATTGGGATGCGTTCTGGCAGTTCTATCAGGACACCGGCAATCGCAAATGGGGCACGCCTTATCTGACACGGGCCTTCTTTGATGAAGCGCACGCACATTTGCGCGACGACATCTTGCTTGTCTTAGCGGTAGAGGACGGCGTGCCGGTCGCTGGCGCGCTGAATATGATCGGGCGCGACACACTGTTTGGGCGCTATTGGGGCTGCACCGCGCACTTCCCGGCCCTGCATTTTGAGCTGTGTTATTATCAGGCCATCGATTACGCCATCGCTCAAGGCATGGCCCGGGTTGAGGCTGGCGCGCAAGGCGAACACAAGCTTGCCCGTGGTTACCTGCCCGTCGCCACCCATTCCGTCCATTGGTTCGCCGATGCTGGTTTCCGCGATGCGATTGCGCGCTATTTACAGGCCGAACGCGACGCGATTGACCATGAGATTGAGGTGCTGACCAGCTATGGCCCCTTCCGCAAAGATAACAGAGAGGAACAACAATGACCGACGCTTTGGATGATGCAGGCCGCGCCGCGCTTTTGGACGCGGGCTGGACCCTGCAAGAGGGGCGCGACGCCATTAAAAAGACATATGTGTTCAAGAACTTCGTTGAGGCATTCGGCTTTATGACCCGCTCCGCGATCTGGGCCGAAAAGCTGAACCACCACCCCGAATGGTCAAATGTCTACAAGACGGTCGAGGTGGTCTTGACCACGCATGATACTGGTGGCCTAAGCGCGCTGGACGCCAAACTGGCGGCGAAAATGGACCAATTGGCAGGCTAGAATGAACGCGCTTCTCAACACCGAAATCATCGACGGCAAGTCGATCATGGATCTTTTGACCCTCGAATTCCTTGTGGCTGTCTTTGGCAATGTGCTGACGGCCATTGCGATCTTGTTTGCAGGTTTCGTGATTGCCGGGTGGCTCAGCCGCCGCATTCGCAGTCTGGGTGAAAAGCACGATCACCTTGATCCGACCCTGTTTCATTTCCTAAGCAATATCGTCCGCTACATCGTGATCGGCTTTGCGTTTCTCTTTGTGCTCAACACCTTTGGGATTCAGACGACATCACTGATCGCCGTCATCGGTGCCGCTGGTCTTGCGATTGGCTTGGCCTTGCAAGGCACGCTTTCCAATGTGGCGGCCGGGGTGATGATCATCTTTTTCCGCCCAATGAAGCTGGGCGACTTCATAGCTGTGAACGGCGAAATGGGCACAGTGAAAGACATCACGCTGAACTTCACCGAATTGGCCAGCATCGACAATGTGCAGGTGATCATCCCCAACGCGCAGGTCTGGGGAAATACGATCACCAACTATTCGGTTTATGATACCCGCCGCGCGGAATGGAACTTTGGCGTGGGCTATGGTGCTAATCTCGCTACTGCCGAACAAGTGATCCGCGACACGATCATGGCCGATCCGCGCAGCATGACAGAGCCAGAGCCGTTCATTCAGGTGAATACGCTCAATGCCAGCTCTGTTGATTTTCTGGTGCGGGTGTGGTGCGCGCGTGGCGATTATTTTGCCTATCAGGCGGATATGAAACGCGCGGTCAAAGAAGCCTTGGATCAGGCGGGTGTCGATATCCCGTTCCCAACGCGCACCATTGTGAACGTCAGCGAAGACTGAAAAAGGGCCGGGTCAACCCGGCCCTCTTCAATTAGATTTGGGCCAGCAGTGTCTCACCTGCGGTGATTTCGCAGGTTCCGGGGTTGTCTCCGGTGTTCAGAAATTTGACGACACTGTCTTCAGCGTAAAGCGAATACCGCTGTGAGCGGTCGACAAATCCAACGGGACCGGCGGAAAAGTTCATGCCAATCGCCTTGGTAAAGCTGCTTTCAGCGTCGCCAAGCAATGTAATGCCTGCGTCTGTTGCGCCTGTCGCCTTACCCCATGCATCCATCACAAAGGGGTCGTTCACGGCAAGGCAGATCACCTCGTCCACACCTTTGGCGATAAACTGGTCTCTGGTGCGCATGAAGCTGGGCAAATGGGCCGTTGTGCAAGTCCCGGTGTAGGCACCAGGCAGGCCAAAGATCACCACTTTACGACCTTTCAGCTTATCGGCCATTTGCACATATTCGGGGCCATCTGCACCCATAGCCAAAACGGTCGCATCGGGTAGTGTGTCGCCAGTGGTAATCGCCATGTCATGCATCCTTCTAGACATTTGCATATTGCTCTCTCGTCCATATAGGGTCCGCCAAGACAAGGGAAAGACACTATGCAAAATGTCATCGTGATTGGGGCCGGTCAGGCCGGGTCAAGTTTGGTCGCAAAGCTGCGGAGCGAGGGGTTTGAGGGCAACATTACCCTGATCGGCGGTGAGGCCGTACCCCCATACCAACGCCCACCCCTGTCCAAGGCCTATTTGCTGGGCGAGATGGCAGAAGAGCGGCTGTATCTACGGCCCGAGAGTTATTACGCAGATCAGAACATCGATCTGCGGCTTGATACTCGCGCCGTCGCAATTGACCGCGTGAACCGCCAAGTGACGTTGAATGATGAGAGCGTGCTGTCCTATGACGCGCTGGCGCTGACAACAGGCGCACATCCGCGCAGCTTGCCTGCCAGCATCGGCGGGATGCTCAACAAAGTCTTTTGCGTGCGCGATCTGAAGGACGCCGACGCCATGGCCCCTGCCTTTCGCGAAGGCGCACGGGCACTGATCATTGGGGGCGGATACATCGGGTTAGAGGCCGCAGCCGTTGCCGCCAAACGCGGTGTGCAGGTCACGCTGGTGGAAATGGCCGACCGCATCCTGCAACGGGTCGCAGCGCCTGAAACATCGGCCTATTTCCGCGCGCTGCACCAGTCACATGGCGTCGATATCCGCGAAGGTGTTGGGCTGAAAGAGCTCACCGGAACCGATGATGTGACGGGTGCCGAACTGTCCGATGGCACCAAGCTCGACCTTGATTTTGCTGTCGTTGGCGTAGGGATCAACCCCGCCGTGACCCTAGCAGAGGCAGCGGGCCTTACCATCGGCAACGGTATCGCCTGCGACGCCTATTCGCGCACCTCTGATCCGCACATTTGGGCGGCGGGCGACTGTGCTTCATCACTGTTTGCGGGCAATCGCGTGCGGGTTGAAAGCGTTGGGAATGCCATCGATCAGGCGGAAAACGCAGCGCTGAATATCATGGGGCGTGACGTGCCTTATGAGCCGAAACCTTGGTTCTGGTCCGACCAATATGACTGCAAGCTCCAGATCGCGGGTCTGAACATCGGCTACACCGATGTGGTCGTGCGCATGGGCGATGCGCCCGGCAGCCAGTCGCATTGGTACTTCAAGGGCGCGCAGTTGATTGCGGTCGACGCGATGAACGATCCGCGCAACTACATGGTCGGCAAGCGCCTGATCGAGGGTGGCAAATCGCCCGCGCCCAGCGCGATTGCAGACCCTGCGACCGACATGAAAGCCCTGTTGCGCGCGTGAGGATCATCGCCGGACAACACCGCGGCACAACGCTGACAGAGGTTGGCAAAGGCGACGCCGCTGCACATTTGCGCCCCACAACCGACCGTGTCCGTGAAAGCCTGTTCAACGTGCTGCAAGGCGGCCGCTTCGGCGATCCGATCACCAATGCACATGTATTGGACCTGTTTGCAGGCACAGGCGCGCTGGGGCTTGAGGCGCTGTCACGCGGTGCGCAGCATGTGACATTTGTTGATAGCGGTGCGGTGGCGCAAAAGCTGATCCGTGCCAATATCGCAAAGCTCAAACGCAGCGATGATTGCACCTTGATCGGGGCGAGGGCTGAAAACCTGCCTGCAGCCAGTGCGCCTTGCGACCTGATCTTTATGGACCCGCCATATGGGCAGGGCCTTGGCGCATCCGCGCTCAAATCCGCCCGCGACTGGATTGCGCCCGGCGCCTTGGTCGTCTGGGAAGAACAGACCGCGCAACTGGCCCCACGCGGGTTCGAGGCGTTGGATCAACGACGCTATGGCGACACCTGGATCACATTCATAAGGCGCGACGCATGATACCCCAATTGGTTATTTTTGATTGCGATGGTGTGCTGGTCGATACGGAGCCGACGACGGACCAGATCCTGTCGCAGGATCTGACTGCCCGTGGCCTGCCGATTGCGCCGCACGACGTGCATGCGCTTTTTGCCGGTGGCACAATGCAAGGCGTGATGGAGACCGCACGGGCCAAGGGTGCGGACCTGCCGGATGATTGGCTGGACCACATCTACGGGCAGGTTTTTGAAGCGTTGCGCCAAGGTGTGCCGGTCATTCCCGGGGTGATCGATCTGCTGGACCTGCTTGAGGATCGCGGCATCGCGGTGGCTGTCGCCTCAAACGGGCCGATGCAAAAGATGGAAATCTCGCTGGGGCCATCAGGGCTTTGGGATCGCTTGGCGGGTCGGATTTACAGCCGCGAAGATCATGAGCCCAAGCCAAAACCCGGCATGTTGCTGCACGCGATGAAGGTCGCCGACACATCCCCGGATCGCACCGTGATGATCGATGACATGCCTGCAGGCTGGACCGCGGCACAAGCCGCTGGCGTGCGCGGTTTGGCCTACGTGGCGGATGGAGGATTAGGCCGGGCAAAGAGCGACGTGACCGGCTTTACCCATATGGATCAGGTGCCGGGCTTGATCGGATTGGCCGAAGGCGGCTAGGCTGCCCTCATGACAGACGCAAGTTTTCAAGGCACCTGGGTTAAGCCGGAAAAGGAGCAAGTCACGCTCCCTGCCCCGGTCCCGTTTGACGCGCCGGTGTTGATCGGCGATTGCGCCACGCCGCTTAGCGGTGAAACCGTCCTGTCGCTGTTGTTTCGCCGTTTGAGCAACGAAAAAGGGGACCGCGAAATACGCGACCCCCGGTAACAAAACACTCGTTACGCAACACCGTTACTCATTACTTCACTACCCGGCGCATCTTGGTTGCGCGGCCGCAGCGGCCTGCGCGGGCGAAAAGGGCGCACCGTCTTGTCCCCTGACGTCCATCTCTCAAAACTCGTTAACTGTCATTTCAGCGCCCGGCGCGTTCTGCGCTCCTGCTGGGCGGCATACCCGTTCGTGACAGGGTTGATATGGGGGTAAAACGCCCCAGTTGCAAGTCATTCGCAAGAGGGGAATGATCCTGCATCTTTCCCATGCAAAAGGGCGATTAATAGGTCGGGTGGAACTTTCCGGCATGGGAAAGCGTAAATATTTCAGCACCTTGGGCCGAAATGCCGATGGAATGTTCGAACTGCGCCGACAAGGATTTATCGCGGGTCACTGCTGTCCAGTCATCAGCCAGAACCTTGGTTTCGGGACGTCCGAGGTTAATCATGGGCTCAATCGTAAAGAACATGCCCTCTTCCAGCACCGCGCCAGAGCCGGGGCGACCGTAGTGCAGCACGTTGGGCGGCGCGTGAAACACCCGCCCAAGCCCATGGCCGCAGAAGTCGCGCACAACCGACATCCGGTGGCTTTCGGCATAGACCTGAATGGCATGACCAATGTCGCCAAAGGTATTGCCGGGCTTTGCGGCCTCAATCCCCTTCATCAGGGCATCATGGGTCACCTGCACCAAACGCTCTGCCTTACGGCTGAGGTTGCCCGCCACATACATCCGGCTGGTATCGCCGAACCATCCGTCCACAATCACGGTGACGTCGATATTCAGGATGTCTCCATCCTTGAGAACCTTGTCACCGGGGATGCCGTGGCAGACCACGTGGTTGACCGAAATGCAGCTGGCGTGCTGATAGCCCTTGTAACCGATCGTGGCAGAGGTGGCGCCCGCCGCCTGCACCCAATCGGTGATCAACTGGTCCAGAACGCCCGTCGTTTGGCCCGGAAAAACATGTTCGGCAATATCATCAAGGATCTGTGCCGCCAGACGCCCAGCCTTTGCCATGCCTGCAAAATCACCTGCCTCATACAGGCGGATCCCATCTTTGGTCAGTCGGCTGGTGTTGGTGTTCACGGTCGCAGTCCTTCTTGCTTAGTGCTCACATAGGCGATCTGTGCCGCTGGTGCCAGAGGGTCAGACGAATGGAATCGGGTCTGCGATCACGATCCCTTGCGGTGAGATGGCGCAGGTCAGGACGATCACCTCAACGCCAGTGGCCGCTTTGAAGGCGGCGGCATAGGCCGGATCAAGATCAGCGGCCAAGGTCATCGCCGTGCAATCGGTCCGCTGCACCAGATAAAGCATAACCGCGCGATGCCCCTGTGCTGCAACCTTCGCCAGCTCTGCCAGATGCTTGGCCCCGCGGGCTGTCACACTGTCTGGAAACTCCGCCAGCCCCGGCGTCCGGCTGAGCGTCACGCTCTTAACCTCCACATAAGTATCGGGGCCGCCACCCGTCAGCAGAAAGTCGATGCGGCTGTTCTCGCCGTATTTGACCTCTGGCCGGACAAGGTCATAGCCGGTCAGCCCCGGCACCTTACCGGCCATCAAAGCCGCTTTGAGCACGCGATTGGGCAGGCTGGTATCAACGCCCGTGAAATGCCCGTTCTCATGATCGACTAACCGCCAGCCGTACTTCAGCTTTTTCTTGGGATCATCGTTGGGTTCCAGCCAGACCTTCACGCCCGGATCAGACAGCCCCATCATGCCGCCCGGGTTGGCGCAATGGGCTGTCACCTCTCGCCCATCGTCCAGAGTCACATCCGCCAGAAAGCGTTTGTAGCGGCGGATCAGGCGGGCGGGGATCAGGGGCGTGGCAAAGTCCATATCCCGCGCTATACCCAACCTCGAACGACAGGAGAAGACGCATGACAAACCCCACCGCCGCCATGTGCGTGATTGGCGATGAAATCCTGTCCGGGCGCACCCGTGACGCAAATATGCACCATTTGGCGGGCGTGCTGACCGAGGCGGGCGTGGATTTGAAAGAAGTGCGGGTCGTCAGCGATGACGCCCCCGCCATCATCGCCGCCGTCAAGGCATTGTCGGCAAGCTACACTCATGTCTTCACCTCCGGCGGCATCGGCCCGACACATGATGACATCACCGCCGATTGCATTGCCGCCGCCTTTGACGCCCCTATCGACGTCCGCGACGACGCGCGTGCGCTGCTGCAGGCCCACTACGACCGCTCGGGGCAAGAGCTGAACGCCGCCCGGTTGCGCATGGCCCGCATCCCAGATGGCGCGACGCTGATCGACAACCCGGTCAGCACCGCGCCGGGCTTTACCCTTGGCAATGTCCATGTGATGGCCGGGGTGCCTTCGGTCTTTCGCGCCATGGTCGCAAGCGTCATGGCGACGCTGCAGGGCGGCGTGCCGCTGCAATCCGTCTCAATCCGCGTGGTGCGGGGCGAAGGCGACATTGCAGTCCCCTTGGGCGAGATTGACGCCAAATACCCTGCTCTATCGGTCGGGTCCTATCCGTTCCAAAAGGACGGCATTTATGGCGCAAACATCGTGTTGCGCGGGCAGGATCAAGCCCTGCTCGACGCCGCTGCCGCAGACGTCAAAACCGCGTTTGACCTATGACCCTGCCTGACACCCACCAGATCTACGACGTCCTCAGCGCCACTTGGCCTAGCGCCGACGCCTGCGCGGTCGGGCCATGGATCATCCGCAAAGGCGACGGCGGCGGCAACCGGGTCAGCGCAGCCACGGCCACAGGGGCAGTCACCAAAAATGACCTACAACAGGCCGAAGACGCTATGCGCGAATTGGGGCAAACCCCGCTTTTCATGATCCGCGCAGGAGACGATGCGCTTGATCAGCATTTGTCGGACGCAGGTTATGCCATCAAAGACCCCACGGTTCTTTACGCCGCCAAGGCCGCTGATCTTGCGACCGAACGCCCGCCGCCCGTGACCGCTTTTACCGTTTGGCCACCCTTGGCCGTGCAAAGCGAAATCTGGGCCGCTGGAGGCATCGGCGCAGGTCGATTGGCCGTGATGGACCGCGCGTCACACCCCAAAACGACGCTGATGGGGCGGGTAGATGATCGCCCCGCCGCCAGCGTGTTCATCGGCACCTATGATGGCTGCGCCATGATCCACGCGCTGGAAGTCATGCAGGTGCACCGCAAAAAGGGCCTTGCCCGGTATCTCACCCGCGCCGCTGCCTTTTGGGCGTTGGATCAGGGCTGCACCTATCTGACGCTCGCCACGACAGAGGCGAACGTGGCCGCCAATGCGCTTTATTCTTCGCTTGGGATGACGCGTGTTGGGCGCTATCACTATCGCACGCTGCCCAAAGGATGACGCCGTGACCGACCGCCCCACCGCCCTAGACCTGCCGATGGTCGATCCGCTGCCGCCTGAGACACAGAAATACTTTGACGTCTGTCAGGACAAATTGGGCATGATCCCCAATGTCTTGCAGGCCTATGCCTTTGACATCGATAAGCTGAACACTTTCACGGCGATGTATAATGACCTGATGCTGGGCGACAGCGGCCTGAGCAAGCTTGAGCGTGAGATGATCGCCGTCGTCGTGTCCTCGGTCAACAAATGCTACTACTGCCTGACCGCCCATGGGGCCGCTGTCCGCGCGCTGTCGGGCGATCCCATGCTGGGTGAGGCGCTGGTGATGAACTGGCGCGCCGCACGGCTGGACGCACGGCAATCCGCCATGTGCCATTTTGCAGAAAAGATGACCAAGGCCAGCGCCGAGATTGTCGAGGCAGATCGTCAGGCGTTGCGCGATGCGGGCTTTAGTGACCGTGACATCTGGGACATCGCGGGTGTTGCTGGCTTTTTCAATATGACAAACCGCGTCGCCTCTGCCACGGACATGCGCCCCAACGACGCCTATCACGCGCAGGCGCGATGATCCGTGCACTGGCGTTAATCGCGCTGGCGGGGCCCGCGGTTGCGCAGGATTTGTCCTTTCCCGCGAATGCCACCATGACGGCCGAGGTGCTGACCGCCGATAGCAGCTATGACCTGCCAACGGGTGCTTGGTCGGATGGCGTTTTGCCGGTGCGTCAGGTCGAAGGCAACGTGATCCAACAGGCATGGCGCATTGATGCGACGGGCCTCAGCAGCCTGCAGCTTTTGCGCCCCTTGCGGGAACAACTGGCCAATGCGGGCTACCGCGTGACGTTTGAGTGCGACACACGTGCCTGCGGCGGCTTCGACTTTCGCTTTGCTATTCCGGTGATCCTGCCCCCTGCGATGACAGTAAACTTGGGCGACTTCCGCTTTGTCTCTGCCACCGGGCCAGATGGTGCCGTCAGCCTGCTGTCGAGTGTCACCGCCGACGCGGGCTTTGTGCAGGTGACAATCGTGGCAGAGGGCGTGGGCGCGCCAAATGTGCAAGCCACCGCACCGCGGATCGTGACGCAAGCCGCAGGCGGCCAGGCCACTGATCTGGCGGGGGCATTGGAAGACGTCGGGCGCTACGTACTGCCGGGCCTCGCCTTTGCGACGGGTGCCGCGCAGTTGGAAGCAGGTGATGTGCCGTCGCTTGATGCACTCGCGGCCTACCTTGCCGAAAACCCAGACCTGACGGTGGCCCTTGTCGGCCATACCGACAGCGCGGGGTCGCTGGACGGCAACATCGCCCTATCCCGGCGCAGGGCGGGTTCTGTTCTGGAACGCCTTGTTGCGGACTACGGCGTGCCGCGTCGCCAATTAGAGGCGCAAGGCATGGGCTATCTGGCGCCGCTTGCCAGCAACCTCACCGAAGACGGTCGCGCCACGAACCGCCGGGTTGAGGTCATCATCACCTCCACGAACCCATAAAAAAGCGGCCCCCGAAGGGACCGCATAAAGTCGGGTGTTTTCACACCTCGGGAAACTGTCTTACCAGGCGTCGGGGCCTTTTTCGGCAAAGGCATGGGCCAGGAAATCGATGAAAGCGCGGACCTTGGGCTGGGTAAAGCGACCCGGCGGGTAAACCGCGTAGATGCCTTGGGTCTCAACCGGCAGATCAGGGATCGCCTCTTCGACCAGACCCTGTTTCAGGGCATCGGCATAGAGAAAGCTGGGCAGATAAGCGATGCCAAGACCGCCCACACAGGCGTTCAGCAGCGACTGACCATCGTTGACCGTCAACCAACCGGCCGTGCGGACCTGTCGACGCTCACCCGAAGGGGCGGTCAGTTTCCAAACGGCAGAGTTCGCTTGGTTGGAATAATGCAGCAGCTTGTGTTCGTTCAGATCATCGATTTTTTCGGGGCGACCATATTGTTTGAAGTATTCCGGGCTCGCAATCATGCGGCGGGTCGTCTCGGTCAATTTACGCGCACGCAGGGTGCTGTCTTCCAGCTCACCAATGCGCACGGCCATGTCGAACCCTTCGGAAATCAGTTCCACGTAGCGGTTGTTGAGCACCATGTTGACGGTGATGTCAGGGAATTCGGTCAGGAAATCACCCAAGACTGGCGACAGGTGGTTCACGCCAAAATCGGTCGCGACAGAAATCCGCAGCAGGCCCGAAGGTGCTGATTGCATGGATGTGACCAGCGCATCTGCCTCGCCAGCATCGTTCAGAACGCGGCGGGCGCGGTCATAATAGGCCAGACCGATCTCGGTCGGCGAAACACGGCGCGTCGTACGGTTCAAAAGGCGGGCACCAAGCCGCGCCTCAAGCGACGAGACGTGCTTTGAGACAGCGGATTTCGAAATCCCCATCTTTTTTGCCGCATCGGTAAAGCCGCCCTGATCCACCACGGTGGCAAAGGCTTCCATTTCAGTCAGGCGATCCATACCGTTTCCTTGCACAGTCAATCTTTGGACCCATGATGTGACTGCGAAACCCGGCAGGAATGGGGCATATGCCTGACAATATCGGGGTTAAGTCAGGACTGGTGCGGCACTGGAAACAGAAAACCCCCGTTTTGGAGTGTTCTTGTTAATAGATCATTAACCTTCGTTAACGTTTGCGGCGCTTAGAGCGTGGCCGCCAGACGGGTCCCCTGATCAATGGCGCGCTTCGCATCCAGCTCTGCCGCGACGTCGGCACCGCCAATGATATGGCAGGGTTTCCCAGCGGCCTCGAGCGCATCCGCCAAGCTGCGTTCCGGCAATTGTCCGGCGCAGAGAACCACCGTATCGGCGGCGATGACCCGCGGGTTTTCGCGTGCCTCACCGTCGCTGACATGCAGCCCGTCCGCGTCGATGCGTTCATAGTTTACGCCACCAACCATCTGCACATTCTTCATCTGCAAGGCCGCCCTGTGGATCCACCCAGTCGTTTTACCAAGGTTCCGGCCCAGCTTTTGCGCCTTTCGCTGTAAGAGCGTCACCTGACGCACCGGTGCATCAGGTTGCGGGCCTTCGGGGCGCAGTCCGCCGCGTGTATCAGCAGGGTCGCCCACCCCCCATTCGCGCAGCCATTCATCCAAATCCTCAGTCGGGCTATCGTCGGTGACAAGGAATTCTGCGACGTCAAACCCGATGCCGCCCGCGCCGATGATCGCCACCTTGTCGCCAACCGGGGTCTTTCCGCGCAGCACATCGATATACGACAGCACGTTCGGCCCATCCTGTCCAGGGATCGCCGGGTCACGCGGCACGACGCCCGTGGCGATGATGACCTCATCAAAACCGGCCAGCGCGGCCACGTCTGCTGTGACACCCAACTGCAATGTGATCCCAGCCTCGGCGACCATGTTGCGGTAATAGTCCACCAGCCCCCAGAATTCTTCCTTGCCGGGCACCAGTTTGGCCATGTTGAGCTGGCCGCCGATCTCTGACGCTTTGTCAAAAATCGTCACCCTGTGGCCGCGTTCGGCTGCGGTCAATGCGGCTGACAGGCCTGCAGGCCCCGCACCCACAACGGCGATGTCTTTGGGCGTATCGGTCTTTTCCACCACCAATTCGGTCTCGTAACAAGCGCGCGGATTGACCAGACAGGACGACAGCTTACCGCCGAATGTGTGGTCGAGGCAGGCCTGATTGCAGGCGATACAGGGTGCGATCGTGGCCGCGGCCCCAGCTTGCGCCTTGGCCACGAAATCCGGGTCGGCCAAAAACGGGCGCGCCATGCTGACCATATCGGCGCAGCCGTCGGCCAGCACAGCCTCGACAACGTCAGGCATGTTGATGCGGTTCGACGTGATGACCGGGATCGTCACCTCGCCCATCAGCTTTTTGGTGACCCATGTGAACGCCCGGCGCGGCACGGATGTCGCAATGGTCGGCACCCGTGCTTCGTGCCAGCCGATCCCTGTATTCAGGATCGTCGCGCCTGCCGCTTCAATCGCCTTGGCGAGCGTCACGACCTCGTCCCAAGTGGACCCGTTGGGGACCAGATCAATCATCGACAGTCGGTAGATCACGATGAAATCCGTGCCGACAGCCTCGCGCACCCTGCGCACAACCTCCACCGGTAGCCGCATGCGGTTTTCATAAGACCCGCCCCATTCATCAGTGCGCTTGTTGGTGTGGGTGACGAGGAATTGGTTCAGGAAATACCCTTCGGACCCCATCACCTCGACCCCGTCATAGCCCGCCTCTAGCGCACGGGTCGCGGCGGTGACGATATCGCTGATCTGCTTTTCGATGCCTGCGGCGTCCAGCTCTTTCGGGGGAAACGGCGAAATCGGGGATTTGACGGCAGAGGGTGCGACGCAATCGGGCGAATAGGCATAGCGGCCCGCGTGCAAAATCTGCATCGCGATCTTGCCACCGGCGTCATGCACACGGTCCGTGACCACCTTGTGGTTCGCAATGTCGTCGGCGGTATAAAGCCCGGCAGCCCCCGGGAATACGCCGCCTTCCTTGTTGGGGGCCATGCCGCCCGTCACCATCAAGGCCACGCCGCCCCGCGCACGCGCCGCATAGAATTCCGCCACCCGGTTCCAGTCGCGGGTTTCTTCCAGCCCGGTGTGCATCGACCCCATCAGCACGCGGTTTTTCAGCGTCGTGAACCCCAGATCAAGGGGCGCGAGCATATGTGGGTAGTCGGTCATGGCATCCTCCGCTTTGCGACGTTGATGCCGCAAGTTGACGTGCAGGTCATTTAAAACGCGGCGTCAGCTTGGATCGATAGGATGCCAGTCTTGTGCAAGGGTCAAGCTGCCACGGGTCAGGCACATCATGCCGCCGCCACCGGGAACGCCCGCCTCAAGCTTGCGCGAAATCGGTTGCTTGCCGACATGCGCCCGCAAGAGCGCGCCAACGCCGCCATGACTGACAATCAACATGTTGCCCCTTGGGGCCATGTCATCGCAGACCTGAACGGCCGCAACAATGCGGGCCTGTGCATCGCAAGCACGCTCCCACCCTTGGTAGGACAGGTTGGGTTCGGCGAAAAACGCGTCTGCCGCCGCCTCGAACTCGGCGGGTGGCAGATATCCCGTAGCACTGCGGTCGTTTTCCCCAAGTCCCGCGACAACCCTTGGCGATAGACCAAGTGCTTCCGCATGGATCGCGGCCCCGTCTCGCGCCTTTTGTTCGTCACTGCAAAAGGCGCTGGTGATGCCGGATGCCGCCAAAACCGCATTTCCCGCGGCGTGCCGGGCGCGGCCAACATCCGAAAGCGGCCATTGGGGCACAGGCACGAACGGGTCCTGCACCACGTCCGCGTGTGTGACGAACCAGATCAGGCTCATCCGCTACATCGTATCCGTGCAATGCCGCCGAAACGCTTTTTTCAACATATCAAGCTCTGCGCGCAGCAGGTCCATCTCTGCGCGGATGTCATCGCCCAGCGCCTCGCCCACCATCACGGCAAAGCTGTTCAGCACGACCTTGGTCGCGGCATCCGCGATGACAAAGGTCTGCACCCCATCCGCAATCCGATCCGCAGGAAGCGTGAAACGCACGTGCCACACGTCGCCCTCTTGCGTGACATCGAGGCCCTCAACCTCTTCCCCCAGATGCGTTGCGATCAGCGTGGGCGTCCGGTCACCGGCGCCGCGCAACTCTCCCTGCCAGACGCCTGCGGCCAGCGTCGTCTTGGTCAGGATCATATGGGTCGTGTCTTGCGTGTCTTTCGCCATCACAGTTCTGCCCTTGGATAACGACAAAATGTCAGGTCGCGCATGGTGATCTGGTTCATTTGGGGCCCTTCAAAGATCAGATCAAGCCATATTTTTTCGATCCGTTTGTCGTTCAGCTCTGTATAGGCGAGATCGAACTCTACCACGGATTCGGGCAAATTTACCGGAATTTCGACAATCACCTGTTCGGTGTTGGGCCCGTGTTTGATGTTCAGACGGCCAAACACCTCAATCTCTTTTTCCGTCTCGATGATGGTGGACAGGCGAATAAGGTGGCGGCGCTGCATCCCGTCAACGGCGTCCTTCGGGAAATCGAGGACGAGCGACAGAAAACTGCCGTCAAAGCCAAAGACGTCCATCCGCAAGCCAAAGGGGGCAAGGTCTTCTTCGCGGGTATTGCGGATTTGGCGCATCGTCAGTTCGGACACGGCGCAATCGTGGAACAGGTGCACCTCATCCCCCAAAGGGGTCTTGGAGGAGGCAGCGGCGATCCCTTTGGGCGTAATCGGCCCCCGCCACAACTGCGGTCGCCAAGACCAAAGCGTGCCGCTGGGGCGGTTGAATGCGGTTGATCCGATCCGGGGCAGGGCCAAGCGGCTATCGGCGACATAGACGAGCTGGTCCAAACGCCCCTTCAATTGCCGCGCTTGTTGCCGTTGGTCGCGCAGCATCGACAGCTCTGCTGTTTCTGCCGTCCGCGCAGCCGCCGCCCACCGCCGCAAGCTGCGGCGATGCGAAATGCGATCAAGCAAGGACTGTTTGTTGCGTGTCATCACGTTCTTTGCTTTTGGATGCGGCAGCGCCGCCCCATGCGCCCCGGTCTGTCTGACCTATACCTGCCAAATTGTTGCCAAAAAGGAAACAGTTGTCAGCTATCAGCGTCCGTTTCCGCTGCGTTGGCCTGTTGCATGGCAACCAGTGTCTGCCGCAAAAGCGCATCCCCGACGGACACACTCAACGGTGCATCGGCCAGCCCGCGCAAGCTGACCGTGACCAGACGGCCCGACAGATCAAGGAACCCGCGCCATTCCGTCGGCTGGGTACCGGCGATAGGTGGCGGGTTGGTGTCGTCAAAAAACGCAGTAACCGTGCCGCCCGACCCGCGTGTGCCGCGCAAGGTGATCGCATCGGCATCGCCCGTGGCGCTGAGCAGCGTGGCCCCTGCATCGGTTTTCAGGAAGGCCACGAACAAGGGTTCAGCCCCAGCAACCGACGCCGTGCCCGCGTCGCCGACCTGCACCGTGATCAGTGCAAGTCCCGGAACGCCCTCGCCTTCGCCGGACAACATCAAGCAGGGCGCGATGAGCGCAAAGCCGTCGCGCGGGCGACTGGCCCGCCGGTCCACGCAGAAATTGTCCGGACCCGTGGCTTGCACCGCCCCGCCCTGCAAGGCGATGGACGTCGTGTTGCCACTTCCGCCCAAGCCACCCGTTCCTGCGCAGCCCGCCATCGTCAACGCAATGGCCAGCGCGCCTGCCCCTCGCACCATCAAGATCAGAGGTCCATGTAGACGTGCTCTTCACCCTTGGCACAGGGATGCGTCACCGCCCCCTGACGGGCGTTGCCTACAAGCTGGGCATATTTCCAAAGCGCTCCGCTGGCATAAATCGTCTCACGCGGGCCTTTCCAATTGGCTTTGCGTTCCGCCAGTTCTTCGTCCGTCAGGTCAACTTTCAGCTCACCCTTGACCGCATCCAGCGTGATGATGTCGCCGTTCTGGATAAAGGCGATGGGGCCGCCATGTGCCGCCTCTGGGCCGACGTGACCGACGCAGAAACCGCGTGTTGCGCCAGAGAAGCGGCCATCGGTGATCAGCGCCACCTTCTTGCCCATGCCCTGACCGGACAGGGCAGCTGTGGTCGCCAGCATCTCGCGCATACCGGGGCCGCCTGCGGGGCCTTCGTTGCGGATGACGATGACTTCGCCTTCTTCGTATTGGCGCGCTTTCACGGCCTCAAACGCCTCTTCTTCGCATTCAAAGACGCGGGCGGGACCGACAAAGTACTGCTCCTGCGTCGCCATGCCAGCGACCTTCACAATCGCGCCTTCGGGCGCAAGGTTGCCGGACAAGCCGACAACGCCGCCGGTTTTGGTCAGCGGTGCATCAACGGGATAGATCACGCGGCCGTCAGCCTCACCCCGGATCATATCAAGCTCTTCGCCCATCATACGTCCGCTGGCGGTCATGCAATCCTCGTGCATCAGGCCCGCTTTGCGCAATTCTTTCATCACCACAGGCACACCGCCTGCTTCGTACAGGTCCTTGGCCACGTATTGGCCGCCGGGTTTGAGATCGACGAAATAAGGCGTGTCGCGGAAGATGTCGCAGACGTCGAAGAGGTCAAAGTCGATGCCCGCCTCTGCCGCAATCGCGGGCAGGTGCAGACCGGCGTTGGTTGACCCACCTGTGCAGGCCACAACGCGGGCCGCATTTTCGAGCGACTTGCGGGTGACGACATCGCGGGCGCGGATGTTCTTTTCGATCAGGTTCATCACCGCTTCACCGGACGCGATGCTGTATTGATCGCGGCTTTCGTAAGGGGCAGGCGCGCCAGACGAATTCATCAGCGCAAGGCCAATCGCTTCGGACACGCAGGCCATCGTGTTGGCGGTGAACTGGCCGCCACACGCCCCGGCGGATGGGCATGCCACCCGTTCCAACACCTCAAGCGCTTCATCCGACAGATTGCCTGCCTGATGGTTGCCCACAGCTTCGAACATGTCCTGCACGGTCAAATCGCGGTTCAGGTATTGCTCTGGCACATCCGCACCGGATGGCGCACGGCCCGGCAGGATCGACCCGCCATAGATAAAGACCGACGGCGTGTTTAGACGCACCATCGCCATCATCATGCCGGGCAGCGATTTGTCACAGCCAGCAAGACCGACCAAGGCGTCATAGCAATGGCCACGCATCGTCAGCTCAACCGTATCGGCAATCGCCTCACGCGAGGCCAGCGACGACCGCATCCCTTCGTGGCCCATGGCAATGCCGTCGGTCACGGTGATGGTAGTGAATTCACGCGGCGTGCCCATGCCCTTTTTGACACCCAGCTTCACAGCCTGCGCCTGACGGTTCAGCGAGATATTGCAAGGGGCAGCCTCGTTCCAGCATGTGGCCACGCCAACCCATGGCTGCTTAATCGCCTCTTCGTCCAGACCCATCGCATAGAAATAGGACCGGTGCGGCGCGCGCGCGGGGCCTTCTGTGACGTGGCGGCTAGGTAGGTTTGTCTTATCGACTTTGCCCTTAAGCATGGCTTCGTTCCTCCGGAAAACTGTTGCGCATGGGTCTAATTGCCGGGCCGTGCTGACACAAGCCGAAACGGGCGGCGTTGCACCCCGCGTAATTGCGCCGCTAGTGTGCCCTATGCGCAGGCCCGACCCCTACCCTCTTTTCCGACAATTCACGGCACCGGCGGCAGCGCGGCGTAACCTGTGGCTGGTGCTGGTTGTGGTGCTTGGGTTCGAAGCGATTTTCGAGGCGACGCCCTACCTGATCGCATCCGCCGACCCCATGGCGCCCGGCAGCCCTGTGACACCGCTTGATACGTTGGTCGAATTTGCGGCCTTCATCATCCCCTGCCTTGGCCTTTTGGCGCTGGTACGACTTTTGCACAAGCGCGGGTTCTATAGCCTGATCGGCCCGCGCATGGCCGTCTGGCAGGATATGAAACGCGTCACAATTACTGTGGGGCTTGTATTGCTGATCCAGGAACCGCTGCGCATGTCGGGCGAATGGGACTTCATCGGGCGCATGCGGCCCCTCGACCAATGGTTGGTCATGCTGCCCTTCGCCTTTGCCGCCTTGCTGGTGCAGGTCGGGACGGAAGAGCTCTATTTTCGCGGATACCTGCAACAACAGCTCGGCGTGCTGTCCAGCAGCCGCTGGGTCTGGATGGTGATCCCGTCAGCGTTCTTTGGGCTGGCACATTTCGTGAATGGCGCGACCACGACGGAGGGCACGATCTGGGCGATTTGGGCTATGGTCCTTGGGCTCGCCTGCGCCGATCTGACTGCACGTACAGGCAATATCGGGGCCGCTGTGGGGTTGCACCTTGCCAATAACGCTTTTGCCCTGCTGGTAACGGCGGTTGAAAACTGGCCGACCTCTGGACTGGCGCTGTGGCTTTATCCCTACCAAGACCCATGGGATCTTTCATACCCCGACGGCACGGCGATCACGATCGATCTTGCCCTGTCGGTCACCGGAATATGGGTGATGTGGCTGGCCGCACGGGTGGCCGTGCGGCGCTAGCGCTTAGGCAAAGATAAAGTCGTTTTGCTCAAGCGACGCCACCGTAAGGCGGTTGTTTGCGTCAAGCACCAAGTTCTCGCCTTCCACGAAGACGCTTAGATTGCCGTCCGCCCGCGCACGGACATCAAGGTCCCGGTAGTCGAGATCGCGACCAAAACTCCGCAAATCGATGCGATCCGTTGTCTGCCATGTCCGGATCGTGTCAACCGCGCCATCTTTTTTGATCACAAACGTATCCCGGCCCGCACCGCCCACCAAAACGTCACGACCGGCGCCATCGAACAGTCGGTCCGCGCCGTCGCCGCCGTAAATTTCGTCATTGCCTTCAGCGCCATAGATCACGTCTGCAAGGTTGCCGCCATATAACGCGTCACTCCCCTTACCGCCGTTGATCTTGTCCGCGCCAAACCCGCCAGTAACGAAATCGTTTCCGGAGCCGCCTACAAGACTATCTTGCCCGCCGCCGCCAGACATGTTGTCGGCACCAGCGCCGCCAAAAAGGCTGTCAGCACCGTTGCCGCCATCGAGCGTATCTTTGCCATTCAGGCCACGCAGAATATCGTTTCCGTCGCGACCGTCAATTTCATTGTCGCGGGTGTCGCCGGTGATGACGTCACGGCTGTTGGTCCCTTTCACATCGCGGGCCTGCTCTGCCTGAAAGACAAAGGTGTCCAAACCGGCGTCAGACGCCACCGTGATCACAGCCTTGCCAGAGCGGACAACCACATCGATGTCGTTGATCGTGTCACCAAAGCTGCCAGTACGGTTCATATTGTAGAACGACCCATCGTCATCCAGCTCAAACACCGTCAACTTGTCACCACCCGCGACAACAAAGCCGCGGCTGCCAATCTGAAACGTCTCAATCACGTCGGTCGACCAAGCTCTGGTGCCGTCCTTTGAATCGATTTGCCCCGCCAAACCATCAAAGAACACATCACGTACGGCGGTGAATTCATAGGCGCGCAATCCAGCACCATAGTTGGCTGAAATCACATAGGCTTGGCTATCGACCACGACGGTCTCCAGATCATTTGGCCGCTCGGAACGCGGAACGCCTTGTGATCCATTCAGGAAACCGGTTGTGCCTGCACCGCCTGATGACGGGATGCTCACCCAACGGATGCCGCCGGTGGCATCATCAACGTGGAAGAACGCGGAGAAGAAGCTTCCATAGATGGTAAAGGCTTCTTCGGCACGAGAGCTGTTCAACATATAGTCAAAGCTGTCTGCGCCTCCGGCGTCTCCCAAGATCGTATAACGAAGCGAGTCGTCCGTTGAACCCCCGCCGTCAATGATCTGGTAGACGAGGCCTTGGCCTTGGAAATTGCTATATCCGGTGATGCTGTAGTCGTCGTCTTCGGGGCGCGGCAGGTAGGACCCCAGACCCAAGGAACCATCTTCATTGACGGTAAACGAATGCAACCCGTGCTCAATATCGTCGCCGCCAAGCACACCAAACATGCCAGTTGCAATCAGGGTCACGTCGCCGAAAATGCTGGTCATATCGACAAAGCCCGCAGGCGCGTTCAGATCATATTGGCGGAAATACGCGTTGGCGGGCAAATCGCCGAAGGCAAGCTCTTGCCCGACGTATGTCAGCTCACCGGAGCCACGGACGCGGTAGACACCGATCCCGTCCAAAAGCGAACCGGTTTCGACATAGACAAACGTCTTTGTGCCGACCTCAACGCTGTGGATATCAAGAATTGGGCCAAACGCACTGGCCTCTGACCCTGTTTTTGCAATCGACATACCGCTTAACTCTCTTTTCCACACACGCTTGAAGCGAGTTAACAAAGCCTTAACGCTTTGACAATTGCATTCCTTGTCGCGCCTGATTATCTCAAAAGCGGTCGATAGAAAGGCATCTTATGAACTGGATCACCAACTACGTGCGTCCCACGATCAACTCGCTTTTCTCTCGGCGCGAGGTGCCCGACAATCTCTGGACCAAATGCGATGATTGCGGCACGATGCTGTTCCACCGCGAGTTGGCCGATAACCTGAACGTCTGCACCAACTGCGGACACCACATGGCCATTACCGCCACTGACCGCCTGAAGTCCCTGTTTGATAACGGCGTCTTTGTTGAGGTCGCGGTGCCCGAACCCGTCGCCGACCCGCTGCATTTCCGTGACCAAAAACGCTATACCGACCGGATCAAGGACGCGCGCAAAAAGACGGGCCACAAAGACGCGATGCTGGTGGCCGAGGGTGAGATTGGCCGCACCCCCATTGTGGCCGCCGTGCAGGACTTTTCCTTTATGGGCGGCTCCATGTCGATGTATGTCGGCAACGCCATCATCGCCGCGGCCGAACGCGCTATTGCGACGAACCGGCCACTTGTACTGTTTTCCGCCGCTGGCGGCGCCCGCATGCAAGAGGGCATCCTTGGCCTGATGCAAATGCCGCGCACCACAATCGCGGTGCAAATGCTCAAAGAAGCAGGGCTACCGTACGTCGTCGTGCTGACCCACCCCACAACCGGCGGCGTCACCGCGTCCTATGCGATGCTGGGTGACATCCAGATCGCAGAACCAAACGCGCTGATCGGTTTTGCCGGTGCGCGGGTGATCGAACAGACCATCGGTGAAAAGCTGCCCGAAGGGTTCCAGCGCGCCGAATACCTGCTGGACCACGGCATGCTCGATCGCGTGACCAAACGCACCGACCTCAAGGAAGAGCTGATCACAATCCTGCGTCTGATGATGAAGCAGGACCCTGCGGTCAAAGGCGACCTGCCCGCACCCGAAGGTCCTGCAGAGCCCGCCGCAGAAGATCTACCGCCCGAAGGTATGCCGCCTGAAACCACCCCGGCCGCGGAAAAACCTGCGTGACCCTTCTCGCCGCAGCCATCGGGGCTGCTGCGGGCGCGGGGGCGATCTGGGGCATGTTCCAAAACGGAATGTTATCCGAACGCTCTGGCGCGGCCGTTCTCTTGGTGGCGGTTGCGGTGTTCTACCCGGTCTTTGCCGCCGCAGAAGGCGACTTTGTCGCGCTCGCCCTGCATCTGGCGATCTTTGCGGGATTCACGTTTCTGGCGCTGCGGGCCTACCACAAAGGCTTGTTCCTGCTGGCAGGCGGGCTGATCGGACACGGCATTTTTGACATCATGGCTGGGTTGATCGCCACGCCCGGTCCCGGCTGGTGGCCCGCGTTCTGCGCCAGTTTTGACATCGTCGCAGGTGTCATGATCCTGCAACTCATCCAATCCCGAAAGGTCCCGCGTTGACCCAAACCTCTGATGCGATCTTGGCGCGCATGATGGCGCTGCACCCCAAGATCATCGACCTGACACTCGACCGGGTCTGGCGTCTTTTGGCGCTGATGGACAACCCGCAAGACCGCCTGCCCCCCGTGATCCATATCGCGGGCACCAACGGCAAGGGATCGACCCAAGCCATGATCCGCGCGGGGCTTGAGGGATCGGGCGCTGCCGTTCACGCCTATACCTCGCCGCATCTGGCGCGGTTTCACGAACGCATCCGGCTGGCAGGGAAATTGATTTCCGAACCCGCGCTCACCGATGTGCTGGACCGCTGCTATAACGCCAATGGCCCCGAACCGATCACCTATTTTGAGATTACAACCGTCGCGTCCCTGGTCGCATTTGCCGAAACACAGGCCGACTACACCTTGCTCGAGGTCGGGCTGGGCGGACGGCTTGATGCAACCAACGTCATCGACACGCCCGCACTGACGGTGATCACGCCTGTGGACCTCGACCACCAGTCCTTCCTTGGCGACACGCTCGCCGCCATCGCGGGCGAAAAGGCAGGCATCATCAAACGCGGTGTGCCTTGCGTCATTGGCCCCCAACACGACGAAAGCCTCGACGTGATCGAACGCACCGCAGCGCGTCTGGGCGCGCCGCTTTTTGTGCATGGCCAGGATTGGCACGTCAGCACCGAAGCGGAACGCCTTGTCTATCAGGACGACAACGGGCTGTTGGACCTGCCTCTCCCCGCCCTGCCCGGTCCGCATCAGATCATGAACGCCGGTGCGGCGATTGCGGCCCTGCGGGTCTTGGGCAAGGACGAGGCGGCCTGCGAAGCTGCGGTCACCCGCGCCTCTTGGCCTGCACGGATGCAACGGCTGACAAGCGGCGCATTGGTGGACAGCGCCCACCCGGCAGAGCTTTGGCTCGATGGCGGTCACAACCCGGCAGCAGGTCGGGCGCTGGCATCTACGCTGGCCGGACTGCCCGCGCGCCCCACGCATCTGATCTGCGGCATGCTCAACACCAAGGACATCACCGGCTACCTGTCGCCGCTGGCAGGTCAGGCCGCGAGCCTTACGGCGATCTCGATCCCCGACGAACCTGCGACGATCCCCGCCGAAGAGACCGCGAATTTCGCGCGGCAAGCTGGCTTTGAAAGGGTGGATCAGGCGGCGTCGCTGCAAGACGCGCTTACCGCGATTTGCGCCCTTGACCCGGCTGCGCGCATCCTGATTTGCGGCTCACTTTACCTCGCGGGCCATGTCCTGCGGGTGAATCATCCCGGCGACACTGCCGAATAATCCCCCAGAAACCCTTTGACGCGTGATTCGCGACAAGGCTATATCTTGTGCAATTGACGCAAAAGCCTCAGGGTATGGGAGGCGCGTCAAGTTGTAGAGTGTCACGCGTGGGGGTTGGCATGATGTTGCGTAAAATTGGATTGATAACAGCCGGATTATTGCTTGCGGCACCGCTTTCTGCCCAAGATGCGGCCACCCGAAACATTGCGTTTGATGCCGATGCGGCCGCGATCACGCAGGCACCGCGCGCCGATATGGCGCGGCTTGGCACCTTGGCCACGCGACCCACAGATTGCGGCGCGATGTGCCTCACACCATCGATCATCGCAGCTGGCGTCGCCACCGTGGCCGAACCAGAGGTCATTCGCTTTTTAGGCCAATCGGTGGCTGCAGGCAGTGGCCTTTTGATTGACGCACGCAAGCGAAACGCACGCGACAGCGGTGCGATTGCAGGCTCCACCAACATTCCCGTCGCCGTGCTGGATCGCAACAATCCCTACCGCACGGACATCCTCATGGCCTTGGGCGCGACGCGCACCAACGACGGTCTGAATTTCGACAACGCGACACCCGTGATGATCTACGATGGCGGCCCCGCCGACCAAGAGGCCGCAGCCCTCGTCGCCGCATTGGTCGACGCAGGTTACCCGGCGGACCGGATCACCTACTACCGTGGCGGCATGCTGGTTTGGGTGGCGCTGGGGCTCAGCGTCACTGAAACTGCGTCCTGAGTGCTTATGGATTCTGCATCGGGCGTGCATGGGTTGTGCATTGGTTCTGCATAGTCCTTTTGGACCCTACGGATTGGTGAAAAATCGGGGGCAAAACCCCGACCTGGCTTTCGTGACCACCAGAAATATGCTATCCGCCCGGCAGTTTTTATGGGTTGTTTAATGTCGCATCGTTTCGCTTTTCCACTGGCCTGTCTCGCCGCTTTTCTTGCGCCGACGGCCAGCCTCGCCTCTGACTTTTCGTTCTGCTGGATCGGTGCGAACGGCTACACAATGGCCGGAAAAATGCAGCTTTCCCCGGGCGTTACAGGCATCGTTGACCAAGACGACGTTACCGCCTTCAAGATCGTGGGCTATCGCCACGGCGACCTCTTGGGCACATGGGACATGCAAGACCTGCAAGATGGCGCGACATGGCATTTGCGGTTTGATGTCACCAGTCAGAGCTTTCTGATGGGCGGTAGCTTTCCCGCCTCTTACAGCCAAGGCTGGAACGCCAACGGGAGCGTCGACAACTGCGGTAGTCCCGGTTTCGGCTTCAATTCCGGCAACCACGCCCAAGACGTCTGCGTGAATGGCGAATGGGCAAGGGAAAGTAGTGTGGCACCTGACACACCACTACTGGCTGTGCCCGGCGCGGGCGGATCGCCCTGCCAGCAAGAGGTGCTTTTCAGTAAATCCACCAAAACGAATCATTCTGATTGACGGCGAATCATCGTTGCGACTAGATTCGCTGCAACGGTGCCCGTGCTCGAAAAAAGTGCACGATCCGGCGATCTTGGCAGGGCGAGGGGGCAGGCTTTGGCCTGTCTTCTTGTTTCAGTGACACGTATGAGACTTTTGTCGCAAAATGGGCCATTCCCCCTTTGACATACCGTAAACAGACCCACTACATCTTATGCCCAACGGGGCTGCCATCACCGTATTCGGCGGATTGATCAAGATATAGGTGGCCCAATGTTGGGGGTATTGTCATGATCAGAGCCGTATTGGGCCTATTTGCATTTGCAGTCGCGCTTTGCGCCTACATTGTCGTCTCCCCCGGCGACCGACCAACCCAGATTCAGCCCATCGCCGCAGCGACAGACGTGACCCGCGCCGCCACGCAATCGCTTTTGCCCGGCGCGCCGCTGGATGTGGAAGACCAAGGCGACCGTTTGGCCGCTGCGCCTGCCCCCGCCCCTGTCACAGTGCCCGAAACACAGGTGCAAACAGACGACAGCAACATCAGTTCTACCGCGATCAATGTTCTTGCCGGCCTGGGTTTGACCATCGATCCTGAGACTGCTGATCCCGCAATGGCGGACCTGTCATCGGACGTTTTGCAAGATATCGGCGCTGTCACCGGTGACGCCCCGACACTCAGCCAGCCGTCCCCCACAACTGCGCTAGAAAACCTTGTTGTTGCGGCCCTGCGCGAAGGACGCCCCGACGCTGAAATCGACAGCCTGGTCAACGCCGCCGCCACCGCCGGTCAGCTGACCGTGCCCGAAATCCTTGTCACCTCGGATGGTCGCGTTGATACCGCGATCCTTTTGCAGTCGATCATCAATGAGGCAAACATCGCCGCCGGTGGTTCCCGCCCTGCCGTCCCGGACGTCCCCGCTGGCGACGGCACCGGTGTTGAGGTTCGTGTTGTCCAACGTGCTGCTGAGGCCGAACAATATCGGTTCTATACCGTCAATCGCGGCGATAGCCTTGGCGCGATTGCAATCAAATTTTATGGCGACGTCACACGGTTCCAAGTGATCTACGAGGCCAATCGCGCGATCCTTTCAAGCCCAGATCAAATCCGTGTCGGCCAACGTCTAGCGATCCCGGAATTGCCACAAACCTAGGCCTGATCCGCACCCCAATCCGCGGCCTGCATTTCGCGCAGGCGACTTGCGGTGCGCTCAAACTCGAATGTGCCTTCACCTTCGATATAAAGCATTTCGGGCATGCTGGCTGCAGAGCAAATCAATTCGACCCGCGCTTCATAAAGCGCATCGATCAGCGTGACGAAACGCTTTGCTTCGTTGAAGTTTTGCCGCCCCAGCTGCGGAATGTCGTCGATCATCAAGACCCGCACAGTTTCAGCAAGCGTCAGGTAGTCCGCGGCCCCCAAAGGTCTGCCACAAAGCTCAAAGAAGGGTGCGCGCGCGACGCCATTGTGAAACTGCGGCAGAACCACCTCTCGCCCTTTGACGTGCAGCGTCAGCGGCTCAGATTGGCCATCCGTCAGGTCGGTCCAGACCTTTTGCATGCCTGCACGGCTTTCCGCGTTAACCGGCGCAAAGTAGCGGGTCGCCCCCGCAAGACGGCCTTGCCGGTGATCCGTCGGGCTCGCGAGTTCATGCACCACAAGCTTGGTCTTGATCAGCTCGATAAATGGCAAGAAAAGATCGCGGTTCAGCCCGTCTTTATACAGATCATCCGGCGTCCGGTTCGAGGTGGTCACAATCACCACGCCAGCGGCGAACAAGGCCTCAAACAAGCGACCCACGATCATGGCGTCGGTGATGTCCGTAATCTGCATCTCATCAAAGGCCAGAAACCGGATATCTTTGGTGAGCTTCGCCGCCACGGGTTTGATGGCGTCATCGACCCCCGTCTTGCGCGCCGCGTTCATTTCGGCGTGGACCCATTGCATGAAAGCGTGGAAGTGCCAGCGCTGCTTGGGCGCGTCGATCTCTTCATAGGCCATGTCCATCAACATGGATTTGCCACGCCCGACCCCGCCCCACATATAAAGACCGGGGATCGCCTCGGGCGCTTTGCGGAAAAAGCCGCCCTTTTTGACAGGAACCGTTAATGCGACGCGAATGCGTTCCAGCTCTGGCAAGACGCCAAGCTGCGCGGGATCTTCATGGAGTTGGCCAGCAGCAACCGCCGCCGCATAAGCGTCTTGGATCGTCATGCGCTATGGATACGCGGGCAACACCCACTTGAAAAGTCACCGTTTTTGGGCAGTGTCATGTCATGTTGATCAAAGACGCTACAATCGATGATGTTGAGACGATCGCGCAAATCCATGTGCAGGCCTGGCATGAGACTTATCCCGGTCTTTTGCCCGAGGCAGAGATCGTAAAGCGTGATCTGCCCTATCGCCGGGCGATTTGGAGCAAGATGATCACGCGCGGCGAGAGCCGGATCGCAGTCGCCCCCGGTGCTGGTTTCGCGCAAGTCGGCCCGCAGCAGAATTCTGACCTGCGCGACACCCACCCGGAAGAACTGCTCAGCTTCTATGTCTTGCGCGCATATCATGGCAAAGGCATCGGTTTGGCTTTGCTTCGCCACGCCTTGGGTCCGCAGCCCCGTCCCTTTTCGGCCCTCGTGCTGGAAGGGAACAACCGCGCTTGCGGGTTTTATGAAAAGATCGGGATGCGCCAAGCCGGACGGCGCAAGGACGACGTTGCAGGTGTCACGGTCTACGACCTCATCTACCTGAGTGATGCCCCGGATCACATATTCCAAGATTGACATCCGGGGCCCTGCCTACCCAACTAATCCAATGGAACGCAAAGCCCCACTGATAACGCCCGTGCTGGTCGCGGGCTGCCTGATCATCATGACAGGCTTTGCGATCCGGGCGTCATTCGGCGTTTTCCAAATCCCGATTGCCGAAGATCTCGGCTGGCTTCGCGCTGAATTCAGCCTTGCTATCGCGATCCAAAATCTGGCCTGGGGCATCGGGCAGCCGATCTTTGGGGCCATCGCTGAAAAGATCGGTGACCGCAAAGCCATTATCATCGGGGCCGTGCTTTATGCCGCAGGCTTGCTGTTGTCCGCGGGCGCAACAACGCCGCTTGCGCATCAGGTCTATGAGGTTCTGGTGGGATTTGGCGTCGCGGGCACGGGCTTTGGGGTGATCCTTGCGGTCGTGGGGCGCGCGGCCTCTGACGACAACCGGTCCATGGCCCTTGCCATTGCCACCGCAGCCGGATCAGCCGGACAGGTCTTTGGCGCACCATTGGCAGAATATTTGCTGGGCATCATGACATGGCAGCAGGTCTTTGTGACGTTCGCCGCGGCAATCCTGGCCGTTCTGATGGTGCTCCCGATGATGCGCAGCCCAAAGGTCGCAACCAAGGCAGAGCTGACCGAGACAATGGGCGCCACGTTGATCCGCGCCTTTCGCGACCCGTCTTACACGCTGATCTTTCTGGGATTCTTTTCCTGCGGCTATCAGCTGTCGTTTGTCACGGCCCACTTCCCCGCCTTCGTGGCAGAGGCTTGCGGCCCCATTCAGCCCGGCGGCACCTTGTCCAACCTTGGCATCACCACCACCAGTGTGCTGGGTGCCGTGGCGATTTCGCTGATTGGACTGGCCAATATCGCGGGCACGCTTTTTGCGGGCTATCTGGGCAAGCGCTATTCAAAGAAATATCTGCTGGCCGGGATATATACCGGGCGCACGATCATCGCCGCGTGGTTCATCATGACCCCGATGACGCCAGAAACGGTCATTATCTTTTCGGTCCTGATGGGGAGCCTTTGGCTCGCCACGGTGCCTTTGACCTCAGGGCTGGTCGCGCATCTATATGGGCTGCGATACATGGGCACGCTTTATGGCATCGTCTTCTTCAGCCATCAGCTTGGGTCATTCATGGGGGTCTGGCTGGGCGGACAATTATACGACATTTACGGCAGCTATACAGCTGTCTGGTGGGTTGGCGTCGGCGTCGGTGCCTTTAGTGCCATCATCCACTTGCCCATCAAGGAACGACAGGCCGCCGTCCCTGCCTAGCCCGCATTCGCGACAAATTTTAGCAAACATTGACAGAAGTAATGCGCATTCGAGGCGACGTAACGTCGCGCTCTTAAGGGAATCGAGACACTAATCGCAGAATGTCCCGCCATTGCAGAAGCATGTGGAGCCCCCGAATGGCAATTTTTCTGACGACGTTGACTGTGTTCCTACAGCCAATCGCGCTAACAATATCACTCGTTTACGTTTATGGCGCTCTGGGGCGTTGGCGCAATTCTGAACAATCGCGAAACCTTGTGCTTGGTGTGCTCTTTGGGTTTGGCACGATCATCTCGATGAACGCGCCGATCACACTGGCGGACGGAATGATCTTTGACCTGCGCAACCTGCTGGTCGGACTTGCGATCGCCTTTTTGGGGCCCGTCGCCGGGCTTGTGACCCTTGTTATTGGCTGTGTGACACGACTGTTGATTGGTGGCCAAGGGGCCGCCATCGGCGTGGCCGCAATGTGCGCGACGGCAGGCATGGCCGTGTTATGGCACTATGCCGTGCGCCATCGACTGGGCACCAGCAATGCTTCTTTGATTGTGCTTGGGGTCTTTATCTCTGCCCATGTTCTTGTGGGTGTTCTCTTGCCTGCCCCCATTCGCGATGTGTTCTTTAGGGACATTGTCCCGCTCCTGTTGGTCATCAATATCGTCTGTTCATGGGCCTTGGGTCGCATGATCATCCGGGAACAGCTTTTGCGCACCGAGCTGACAGACCTCAGAGAGGCTGCAGAAACCGACCCGCTCACCAACCTGCTGAACCGCCGTAGCCTTGTTGAGGTGGTGGAGCGGCTGCAAACCAATGGCGCCGCGCGCGAAGGGAAGGTCCTGCTTTATTTTGATGTCGATCGCTTCAAGTCGATCAATGACACGCACGGTCACTTGGCCGGGGATCAGGTTTTGCAGACCATTAGCAAGCGCATTCAGCATTGCCTGCGTCCCGGCGACGTTTTTGCCCGGCTTGGTGGGGATGAATTTGTCGTCGTCCTGCCCAAGGTATCTCCGGGCACGGCACGTATCGTCGCCGAACGCTGCCGCAATGCTGTCTGTGACACACCGATCCTTATTGAAGGTAAGGCAATCGACGCCTCTATCAGCATGGGTGCCACATATAGCGACGGCACGGCGACCTTCGACCGCCTGCTCAGCGCGGCTGACGGCGCACTTTATGAAGCGAAAGATGCCGGACGAAACCGAGTGTCGCTGGACCAATCGTTTGAGGCAGGAAACCTAAGCGCGGCTTAATCCCGCTCGCGCAGGACCTCGCCGAGGCGTGAGACAACGTCTTGCGCATGACTGATCGGAAAGGCGTGATTCGCACCTTCAATCACCTCCTGCGCGGTGTTCCGGTTCCATTGGCTGAGCTGTCCTAAGGCAGTCAGCGGGATAACCTCATCCTCAGCGCCCCACAAAGCAATTACAGGAAGGTTGAGGCGGCCAATCTCGCGGTGGGCCGCTTCATTGCGATCAGCCAACATGCCCCTGCGGCTCGACAAAACCGCCGGCGCATAGCCCTGTCGTGACAAGCACGATTGCAAGGCACTCTGCACGTTGGGCGATGCGTTCATCCCGGCGCTATTTGCGTTTTCCATGGCCATTCTGCGTGGTGCGAAGGCCATGAACAGCCAGTCACCCAATATCGGTGTGGTCCGACAAAAGCGATCAAAGCTGCTCTCTTTGATGTCGACCCCCGCACTCGCCAAGAGGATCAGCCGATTGATACGATCTGATTGAGCTGCGGCATAGGTCGACGCGATAGACCCGCCCATCGAATAGCCAATCATCGTCAGGTCTGAACCCACGTCTTGATCTGCCAGAAGTTCATCAATTTGCTGGTGAAAGAACTGCGCGGTCTGTGCACCACGCGGCGCATCCGAAAGGCCACGGCCATAGAGATCATAGGTCAAGACCCGGTAGCCAAACGCGCCCAGACCTTCCGCGATGTCCTCAAACACAACCGACGGCGTCGTTAGGCCATGAACCGCCAGGATCACCGGCCCGCGTGCAGGCCCGAACCAGCGATAGTACGTCACGCCCTGCGATAGTTTGGCAAAGCCACCAGGCGCACCTTGCCGCTCTGCGCGACCGATCTTGGTCCGGCGCGTCTCTGCGATGAATGGCCATGCCGCAAGTGCGGCCAAAAGGGCAATGATCAACCACGTCATGACGCCCCTCCGTGGATGATCGGGAACCAATCCTCGCGCAAACGCGCACCTTCCTGCATCTTATGCCCCGGAAACGGTGGCGAGGTCCGCCCGGGCCGTTCAACATAGCGCGCATCATCGCCAACCCAGCGCAGCGACAGCGCCCGCCGCCGTGTGGTACTGGCATTGCCGCGCGCACCATGGGCGGTCCGAAAGTCAAAAAGAACCACGTCGCCCGGCTCCATCGCCCACTCCAAGACCTGTGATGCGCTTGGGTCAGCATCCGGGTCGGGCACAGGCGTCCACTCGTGATCGCCATCGTAAAAGTCGCTGTCATCGGCCCAACTGACGGGCCGCACCAGACGGTCCCAGCGGTGCGACCCGGCGATGAACCGCAAAGACGCCTCATTCACGGGATCAAGCGGGATCCAAAGACTGACGGTTTGCTGACCCGCCACAAAATAATAGGGCGCATCCTGATGCCACGGCGTCGGCTTTGGGGTTCCGGGTTCTTTCACCAAAACGTGGTCGTGAAAGAACTGTGCTGTCCGGCTTTGCATCGCCAAGGCCGCAAGCTGTGCCGCTGGACTGTTGCGCACCACGTCTTCAAACGCGGCGATCCGGGTCCAGTTGCAATAATCATCGAAAAAGCGCCCCTCGCTGACCGCGTTTTCAGAGGCGTAGACGCTCGGGCTGGCCATGTTTTCGGCGATGCCTTCGGCCATGCGCGCGACCCAGTCAGCAAAAACGCCGCGCACAACGACGGCCCCGTCGCGCTGAAAATCAGCGACCTGCTCTGGGGTGATCATGGCGTGTAACTTTCCAAAATATATCGGCTCGTCATCAGATCGAGATGGGCCCCGCCGCCGTTTTTAAAGAGCGTGACGTCATCGGGCTGTCGCGTGAACTTGTCGAGATCATAGTAATCCGCCAGCACCTGTTCGCGCCCAATAGCACCACTGGCGAGCGGAATTTTCAGCTCTCCGATATGGTCGAGCGTGGTGTCAAAGCTATCCACGAAAATGCGGGCCCGTTGCAGCGCCTTATCGTCAACTTCACGCATATCAGGGCGGTAAGCGCCAATAAGATCAATGTGTTGGCCCGGCTGCAACCATTCCCCCCGGATCACGGGTTCGGTCGACATGGTGGCCGAAGTCACGATATCCGCCCCCTTGATCGCCGTCTCCAGATCATCCGCGACCTGCACGCCGGGACAGTCAGCGGCAAACCGCGCCGCGCCTTCGGCAGAACGGTTCCAAATCGTGAACTGCGCCGCCGGGAAGGCCGCGCCATAGGCTTGCCAAAGCGACCGACCCACTGTGCCCGCCCCCACGATCAGGATGTCTTTGCTGTCCGGACGGGCCAGTTTTCGCGCCGCCAAGAGGCTGTCACCAGCCGTTTTCCACTTTGTCACCAACTTGAAATCAAGGATCGCCTCAAGCGCACCATGATCGTCAGAAAAAAGGTTCACCGCGCCCGCAATCATCGGTTTTCCCTTAGCGGGATTGCCCGGAAAAACCGTTGCGCATTTCACCGCCAATCCCATGCCCTTGATCCACGCCGACCGGTTCAACAGGGTGTTTTCGTCGCGATAAAGAAATACATCCTCAACGCTGCCTTTCGGGGTTTGGTGCCCGGCGGCCAAGGCATCGGTCAACGCGATCCAGTCCAACTGCGCTTCGGCCTCAAAGGGGATCAATACGGTCAAGAAAGTAATCCTTCGTCTTTCAATCGGACGGCGAATGGGTCTGGTCCATCGAACAGATGGGTTTGCCAACCGCGTGCTTGGGCCGCATCGATATTCTCTTGGCGGTCATCGACAAACAACAAGGTCGTGGGATCATGCCCGCAATCATCCTCGACCATCTGGTAGATCGTTGGATCAGGCTTCGTCACCCCCATGTGGCCAGAGATGTAGCGGCGGTCAAATTCAGTCAAAAATGGGTAAATCGGCTCTGCGATGGCAAAAGGCTGGATGCCGAAATTGGACAGGGCAAAGACCGGCACATCAGCGGCGCGCAATTGGCGCAGGATCGCGACAGAGCTGGGGATGTCCGGTGCGGCCATCTCTGTCCAATTGTCGTGCCACATCATGATTTCGGTGTGCCAATCAGGGTTGGCGGCGGCGAATTGCATGACTGTCGTGCGAAAATCGCCGCCCTTGTCGATGTCATCGTTCATCGCGTGCAAATCGAGTGCGGCAAACATATCGCGCCTGCGCGGCTTACCGATCACGCGGTCATAAAAGCGTTCTGGCTGCCACTCGATCAGGACATTGCCGATATCAAAAATTACTGCGCTGATTGTCATGCGCCCACCTTAGCCAAAGGGCCGGTTAGATCAACGGCGCGTGCGTGGGGCAGCGGCCATATCTGCGACCCGCGCCTCGCGCCACAGCGCAAAAAGCCCGGACCCGACGATCAGACCCGCGCCGAGAAAGGTGTAGATGTCCGGCACTTCGCCAAAGACCAGATATCCCCAAAGGATCGCCAGCGGCATCGCGAGGTATTCAAACGGCGCCACAAACGCGGCCTCCGCCACCCGGTAGGCTTGAGAGATCAGGAACCCCGCGACCCCCACGCCAAAGCCCAACATCGCGAAGACCCAATAGTCCGCCGTCGCAGGCCAGTCCCATGCCCGCAGCAGGAACCGCAATGACGGGTCGGATTGGTCGCCGAACCGCCCGTCACCCACGGCGAGCCCAATAGCAACGCACACCACGATAAACGACAATTGGATATAGACGGCCATGGTTGCGGCGCTTTCGGTGCCACCGATCTTGCGGGTGATCATATGGATCGCCGCATAGGCGATGGCCGCCACCAAAGGCAGCAGAGAGGCGATCTGGAACGCATCCGTGCTGGGCCGCAGGATGATCAGGACACCGACAAAGCCAATGGCCACAGCGAACCAGCGGCGCGGGCCGACGGTCTCGCCCAAAAACAGCACCGAGAAAATGGTGATGACTAAGGGGCTGATGAAAAAGATTGCGACGGCAGTCGCCAGCTCCATCGCGGCGAGCCCCAGAAAGAAGGTCATATTCGCGGTCACGACGCAGAGGCCGCGAAAGATGTGCATACCCAGCCGTTTGGTACGTAAGACCGACAACCCGCCTGAGAACGGCAGGATCAACACAGCGATGACCAAAAGCCCAATCGCGGAGCGCAGCAACACCACCTGATGCAAGGCGTAGCCGCCCGAAAGGAACTTGATCAGAACGTCATTGATCGAGAAAAAGATCACAGACATCGACGCGCAGGCCGCACCGATGAATTGCGGTGAGCGGGTCACCGCGGTGCCGCCCGCAAGGCGCGTTCTAAAGCATCCAGAAAGCGGGACCTGTCGGCCTTGCCAAAGGCTTTGCCGCCACCTTGGCGAAACGGATCAGCGGCGCGCATATCTGCCATCAGATCACGGGTGGCGAGGACATTGCCGATGTTCTTATCCGTCAGCGCCTCACCATTGTGTTTCAGCACCTGCGCACCGTTTTCGATGCAGCGCGCGGCCAATGGAATGTCACCTGTGATGACCACATCGCCCGGCCCCGCCCGGTCCGCGATCCACATATCTGCCACGTCCGGCCCATCGGGCACAACGACGGTTTCGACAAACGGGTTCTGCGACGGACGGATGCCGCCATTTGAGACGATGAACATCTTGATCTTGTGGCGCGTGCCGACCCGCTCAACCTCTGCCTTCACCGGGCACGCATCGGCATCAATGTAGATCACGAATAAAGCGCCTCTGCATGGAATGCGACGTGGTCCTCGATAAAGGTCGAGACGAAGAAATAGCTATGGTCATAGCCGTCCTGCAGGCGAATTTGCGCAGGCTGACGGCGGGCCGCGATGGCCCCGGCCAAATGCTCTGTCCCCAACAAATCGCCAAACTGATCAGCGGTGCCCGTATCGATCAAGATCGGCGCATCAAGCCCGTTTTCCCGCATCAAAAGGGTCGCATCATGGGCCTTGCCCGCCTCCTCTGACCCCAAATAGGCCTGAAACTGCTTGCGGCCCCAATCACTGGCCGAAGGGTGGCAAATGGGTGAAAACGCCGAGACGGATTTGAACCGTCCGGGGTTTTTCATCGCTAGGGTCAGCGCCCCATGACCGCCCATGGAATGGCCGGTGATCGCGTGGCGATCAGGATCGACGGCGAAATGATCCGTGATCAGGGTCGGCAGGTCCTGCATGATATAGGTTTCCATCTGAAAATGCGGCGCCCAAGGGTCCGCCGTCGCGTCCAGATAAAACCCCGCGCCCTGCCCCAGATCATAGGCCGGATCATCCGCCACGCCCTCACCGCGCGGGGATGTATCGGGAAAGACCAGCGCGATGCCCTGTTCCGCCGCCCAGCCTTGTGCGGCGGCCTTGGTCATTGCGTTCTCATGGGTGCAGGTCAGGCCGGACAGATACCAAAGCGTTGGTACCGGGGCGTGTTGCGCCTCTTCCGGCAGGAACAGGCCGAACGTCATCTCTGTGCCCGTCGCTGTTGAGCTGTGTGAATAGACGCCCTGCGTCCCGCCAAAACACCGATTTTCTGAGATCGTTTTCATCGCCTATCCCCTACCGTTTGAACAAGGGCTACCGCAGGGTCAGAAGCTTGTCACCCATGCAATCACGCCCGAGACCGTCAAGACGCTGAACGCGGTCGAAATCAGGATAGAGGCGGACACCCGTGCAGGGGCCACGCCATAGTGTTGCGCGATGATGTAGACGTTGCCCGCAACGGGCAAAGCGGCAGCGGCGATCATCACACCGGCGGCATAGGGGGCCACGTCAAAGACCAGCAAGGCGGTAACGGCCACAGCTGCCGGATGCAGCACCAATTTGCTGAACGACAGCCAGCCCGCAACGCTGATGCGTTCCGCCGACTTGGTGGCCAGCGACGCGCCAATCGCAAAAAGCGCGCCGGGCGTCGCGGCACCGCCCAGGATCAACAAGAAGGAGTTGACCGGATCGGGGATCGGCAGCGCCAAGGACGACACGATCAGCCCCAACACGATGGACACGATCATCGGGTTTTTGAGCAGCCCCATGCCAACGGTGCCCAGAACCGCAAGGCTAAACCGCCCGTCCCGGCTACCGGTGATGAGGATCACGATGAGACTGCCAAAGACGATCAGATCGACAGCAAGCACCAGCATGACCGGTCCAACGGCCGCCTCCCCCAACAGCAAGATCAGCATCGGAATGCCCAAAAAGCCGACATTGCCGATGACAGCGCATTGCGCTTCCACCGCCGCTTCGGCCACGGGCAGACCGCGCAGCATCGCGACGACGGTGGCAAAGCCGTACACGACCAAGGTGGCCGACAGATAAGCCCCGACAAAGGGCCAGTCCAAAATCTCAGCCAAGGACAGGTTCGCCGAAAACCGGAACAGCATCGCCGAGAGCGCAAAGTAAAAGACGAATTTCGTGAGATATGCCGTCGCCTCTCGGCTGAAAAAACCGGTGCGTCCTGACCCATAGCCTAATCCGATCAGCGCAAAGAACGGCAGGGTCTGGAGGAGGATGTCCAGCACTTAGTCGAAAGCGCCTGTCACGCGGCCCAGGAGCATGAATGCGCGGGATGTCCGGGTTTCAGACAGCGCAATCAGGTCTTCGTCGCTGGCATCGGGTTCAAACGTCACAAGCATCTTGTCGAAGAGCCGCAAAAAATGATGCGCGGCGTCGCGAAAAATCGTGTCTTCGCGCATGCGCCCGGCGGTCAGCGCCAGCGACGACCGGTCCCGGATACCGCCAAGCGATGCCATTGTCCGCCCACGTTCACCTTGGGCAAAGCGGCGCCAAATCTCGGGCCGGGCACGGTCGGGACGCAGATCATCCATGTAGATGCCGTCTTGCGACAGCAGCGTCAGCACGTCTTGGCTGGCCTGCACCAATTGCCGCGCAGTTCGATCTTTCAGCGCGCGACGCAGCGCCCCAAACCCTTGGGCGTCCTGATCGTTGTCAGGAAAGTTCAGCGCACGCACGAAATCGATCCGGCTCAGCGGCGGCGTCATATCCTCGGCAGAAGTGCCCAGCGCCAGCGTCGGTTGATCCTCTTTCGGCTGGGGATGCAGCGGCGCGGCCTTTGCCTTTTGCGCATCGCGGGACGACGCAAAGGTGGCAAGCGCTGTTTCCGTCTTGCGTGCGGTCTGCGCGATTTCGTTCAGCTTTTTTTCGACCGTTGGGACGGTGCTGCCGCTCTGGCTCCGGTCGGCGACGTAGCTTTGGCGCAAGCCATCGATGGCCGATTGCAGGCGGTAGGATTCCTCGCGCATGATCCGGCTTGTGCGCGCGGCAACCGCGGCCACCCAGATCATCGCAACCGGCAAAAAGATCGCCATCAGGATCAGAACGATCCGCAAGCTGTCAGCAGATTCGCCTTCGGCAGGTGCAGGCGGGACAAGCAGGAAAAACAGCCCAACAGCCGCCATCCAGACGACAGACAGCACAATCGCCACGACCTCGGTCGAGCTAACGCCGGTGTCGTTGACCAAAACGGGTTTGCGCGGCCCCTCGGACATGCGTGCCTCTGCTATTGATACGTGACCTTGAGGATCTCGTAGGATTTTTCACCGCCGGGCGTGCGCACTTCGACGCTGTCACCCTCTTCCTTGCCGATCATGGCGCGGGCCAAGGGGGACTTGATATTGAGCAAGCCCTTTTCGATGTCGGCCTCGTATTCGCCCACAATCTGAAACGTCTTTTCTTCGTCGGTATCTTCGTCCACCAATTCGATGGTCGCGCCAAATTTGATCGACCCCGAAAGCTTCGACAGATCAATCACATCCGCGAGCGAAATTGCGCCTTCCAGCTCTTTCACGCGGCCTTCGATAAAGGACTGCTTTTCCTTGGCGGAATGATACTCCGCGTTCTCAGACAAATCGCCATGCTCGCGCGCTTCGGAAATCGCACGGATGATCGCCGGGCGTTCCACCGTTTTCAGGTGCTTGAGTTCTGCGTCCAGCTTGGCAAAGCCGGACTGTGTCATCAGAATTTTTTCCATACCGTCACCCCTTTGGGCGTAAATCTATCAATCGAACGTTCATAGCTTATGTGGGCAAGCCAGTGTCAAGTGCAACCCGCGCTATCAGGTCGCGGAGAAGCGTTTTAACGTCGTGTCCCGATTGCCCATGTCGCAACCTTACGCTAACCCGGTGCGCAACAAAGTTTCTTGATCAATCGAAGGATCGTGACCGTGGCCGATATCGAACGCGAAGCAATGGAATATGACGTGGTCATCGTGGGCGCTGGCCCTGCTGGCCTTTCGGCGGCCATCCGCCTGAAACAACTGGACGCTGACCTGAACGTCGTGGTCCTTGAAAAAGGCTCTGAAGTTGGCGCGCATATCCTGTCGGGTGCGGTGTTGGACCCTGTTGGCCTGAATAAGCTGATCCCGGACTGGCAAGAAAAGGGCGCGCCGCTGAACGTGCCGGTCAAAGAAGACAACTTCTACATCCTCGGTGCCGCCGGTGAGGTACGTCTGCCGAACTTTGCCATGCCGCCACTGATGAACAACCACGGCAACTACATCGTGTCGATGGGCAACGTCTGCCGTTGGATGGCCGAACAGGCCGAAGAGCTTGGCGTCGAAATCTTTCCCGGGATGTCCTGTTCGGAACTGGTCTATGGCGACAACGGCGAAGTCAAAGGCGTCGTGGCCGGTGAATTCGGCAAAGAGGCCGATGGCAGCCAGGGCCCGAACTACGAACCGGGCATGGAACTGCACGGTAAATACGTCTTCCTTGGTGAAGGCGTGCGCGGGTCCCTGTCCAAGCAGGTGATCGCAAAATACGACCTCGCCGCGAAATCTGACGTCCAGAAATACGGCCTGGGCATGAAAGAGATTTGGGAAATCGATCCCGAAAAGCACAAAGAAGGCACTGTGACCCACACCTCCGGCTGGCCGCTTGGTAGCAACGCAGGTGGCGGGTCCTTTATCTATCACCTTGAAAACAATCAGGTCTACGTGGGCTTTGTGGTGCATCTGAACTACAAAAACCCGCACGTCTTCCCCTACATGGAGTTCCAGCGCTTCAAGCATCACCCCATGGTCGCTGACTTGTTGGAAGGCGGCAAACGTGTGGCTTATGGCGCGCGCGCAATTTCTGAGGGCGGTTATCAGTCGATGCCGCAGCTTGAATTCCCCGGCGGTGCGCTGCTCGGTTGTGCGGCTGGCATGGTCAACGTCCCTAGGATCAAGGGCAACCACAACGCAATGCTGTCGGGCATTGCGGCGGCTGAGGCGGCAGTTGTGGCCATGTCCGAAGGGCGCGGCGGCGATATGCTGGACGGTTATGAGGCAATGGTGCGCACGGGCGAGATTGGCGACGACCTCAAGAAGGTGCGCAATGTGAAGCCGCTTTGGTCCAACAAGGGCTTCATCGCGTCACTGACCGTTGGCGGCTTTGACATGTGGTGGAACACCTTCTTTGGGGCATCTCTGCTTGGCACGCTGAAACACGGCAAGTCGGACGCGGACGCCACCGAAGAGGCGAGCAAGCACAAAGCCATCGACTATCCCAAACCAGACGGCAAGCTGTCGTTTGACCGCCTGACCAACGTCGCGTTCAGCTTTACCAATCACGAAGAAAGCCAGCCAGCGCATCTGCAGCTAACTGACCCATCCGTGCCGGTCAGCGTGAACTTGGCGAAATACGCGGGCCCATCTGCTCGCTATTGCCCCGCTGGCGTGTATGAATTTGTCGAGGAAGAGGGCAAAGACACAAGGTTCCAGATCAATTTCCAGAACTGTGTCCACTGCAAGACCTGCGACATCAAAGACCCGAGCCAGAACATCACCTGGACCGTCCCGCAAGGTGGCGATGGACCGAACTACCCGAACATGTAGACGGGCAAGGGGCGGAAACTTTCCGCCCCTTATTCTTTTCTTTGCAACATTTCGCCACTGTGACGTCCTGTCATTTGCGCCCATCCAAGGGACCCCCTAGGGTGTCGGTTGGGGCAGTTTTTTGTGGGAGCATTCCGAGTGTTTAAGACGACTTTGCGTAGCGCGATTTTGGCGAGCATGGTGTTTGCCGCACCACCATCCATGGCTGACCCCGATGCAGGCGCTTATCTGGCTGCGCGTCAGGCGGCGATTTCAAGTGATTATGCGCAAGGCGCGATCTATTATACCAAAGCGCTGATTTCTGATCCCGAAAATCCCCTGCTGCTGGAAAGCGCCGTATCAGCCTTTGTCGCACTCGGTCAGGTCGACCGCGCCCTGCCCGTTGCACAAGCCATGGTGACTCTTGGCATCCAAAGCCAGACCGCCAATCTTGTTATTGACGCGTCGGCCGCAAAATCGGGCGACTGGATGGCCATCTTTGACACGCTGGAGACGGGCCAAAGCGTCAGCCCACTCGTGGATGGCCTTGCCCAGGCCTGGGCGAGCGTCGGGCTTGGCGACATGACCAAAGCCGTCGCAAGCTTTGATGAGGTGATCGAAACCGAAGGCATGCGCGCCTATGGCAACTATCATAAGGCGCTGGCACTTGCCTCAGTCGGTGATTTTGAAGGCGCGGATGCGCTCTTGTCCGGGGCGGGCCAGATCCCACTGAACGCCCGCGCCGCAATTGCCCACGCCCAAGTGCTCAGTCAGTTGGACCGAAACGACGACGCGCTCGCCATGCTCGAAAACGCGTTCGGGCAAAGCTTTGATCCCGGTCTGGCGCTTTTGCGGGCGCAGCTCTCAGATGGTGAAACCGTCCCGTTTTCCATCGTCACAGGTCCAACTGAGGGCTTTGGTGAAGTAATCCATATGATCGCCGGGCTGTTGCAGGGAGAGGCGCAGGAAACCTATACGCTGCAATATTCCCGCGTCGCCGAATACCTGAATCCGGACAACACGGACGCGATTATGTTGAGCGCCGGGTTGCTGCAGTCCCTCGATCAATACGAATTGGCAAGCGAAACACTCGCCCGTGTGCCACAAACCTCACCCTCTTTCCCCAACGCGGAAATGGCGCGGATCGATGCGCTGCGCCGTCTGGACCGTCCTGACGCCGCAATTGAAGTGGCGCAGGCCTTGGCGCGCACGAACCCGGAATTGCCTTTTGTGCACTCAAAACTGGGCGACGTGCTGCGCGGGCAATCAAACTACGCCGATGCCCATGCCGCCTATAGCGATGCACTTGACCTTTATGGCCCGGAAGACCCGAACCGCTGGCTGGTGCTCTATGCCCGCGCGATTACGTCCCATGCGCAGGACAACTGGCCAGAGGCCGAAGCCGACTTTCGCGCCGCACTCGAGTTGCGTCCAGATCAACCACAGGTGCTGAACTACTTGGGCTATTCGCTCGTTGAACGCGGCGAAAAGCTCGACGAGGCTTTGCAGATGATCGAAACCGCCGTCGCGGCCCGCCCCGACAACGGTGCCATCGTCGACAGCCTTGGCTGGGTCCTGTTCCAGCTTGGCCGCTATGATGAGGCCGTCGTGCATATGGAACGCGCTGCCGCGCTCGAGGCCGTGGACCCCATTGTCAACGACCACCTTGGCGATGTCTATTGGGCCGTTGGCCGCAAGATTGAGGCCGCATTCCAGTGGCACCGCGCCTTGTCCTTGGACCCCGAAGAAGAGCTTGCCCAGCGCATCCGCGATAAGCTTGAGCTGGGTCTTGATGCGGTGCTGGCGTCCGAGGGTGCCGATCCGATCACCGTTGCCAACGATGATCCATAAGGGGCGCGCACCTGCAAAGATCAACCTGACGCTGCATGTCACGGGGCAGCGCGACGACGGATACCATCTTCTTGATAGCCTTGTGGTTTTTGCCGATGTGGCCGACCAGATTGACGTCACATTGGCGACTGATTTGCGGATCAGCGTGAATGGCCCGTTTTCCGAAGGCGTCCCCACTGATCACACAAACCTTGTGATCCGCGCCGCAGAGACGTTGCGCAGGGTCCATGGGGTCACCCAAGGTGCGGCCATCACCTTGGAAAAACACCTGCCGAATGCGGCGGGCATTGGGGGTGGATCATCGGATGCCGCGACCGCCCTATCTTTACTTGCCGATCTGTGGAATGTCCCGCCGCTCTCGCCCCATATGGCAGAGGTTCTGGCCCTTGGCGCGGATGTGCCGGTCTGCATGGCAGCCCCGACCCCACAACGCATGACCGGCATCGGCGACGTGCTGACGCCCGTGCTAAACCTGCCCGATTGCGCCGTTGTGTTGGTGAACCCACGGGTCAAGGTGCCGACCCAAGGCATCTTTCGCGGCCTGTCGAGCCGCAGCAACCCGCCGATGGATTCCCTGCCGGATGGTGCTGATTTTGACGGCTTCGTTCATTGGCTGCGTCAGCAGCGCAATGACCTGCTACCTCCCGCCCGCGCCCTCGCGCCGGAAATCGATACGGCACTGGCCAAACTCTCTGCCATGCCCAACGTGAAATTCGCAGGCATGTCGGGGTCTGGCGCCACATGTTTTGGTCTTGTGCCTAACATGGCCGACGCGCGGCACGTGGCACGCGCCATTCAGGTCAGTGAAATGGCATGGTGGGTCGCGCCCGCGCAGGTGCTTTAGACGATCCGCGCGACCACGTAGTCTGCCAGATCGATCAGCATGTCCTTGATCTGATGCGCAGGCAGCGGCGCAAGCGATGCTTTGGCTTTTTCCGCCCATGCAACAGCATCAACACGTGTCGCTTCCATGGTTCCGTGCTTGGCAATCAGACGCAGGGCTTCGTCCAAGTCACCCTCATCCTGCCGCCCCTTTTCAATGGTCTTGACCCAGAACGCCCGCTCATCCGCATCCGCTGCGGCCACCGCGCGGATCACAGGTAACGTCAGCTTACGCTCGCGGAAATCGTCACCAATGTCTTTGCCAGTAGCATCCGTGCCACCGTAGTCGAGCAAATCGTCAACGATCTGGAACGCGATGCCCAGCGCATCTCCATAGTCAAACAGGGCCTGCACCAGCGCATCATTCTGACCCGCAATCACGCCGCCGACCTCCATGGCGGCAGAGAACAGCGCCGCCGTCTTGCCGCGCACGACCTTCAGATAAATCTCTTCGGTGGTCTCAAGGTTGGCCGCTGCCGTGAGCTGCAAAACCTCGCCTTCGGCAATGGTCGCCGCGGCGTTTGCCAGAATGTCGAGCACCCGCATTGACCCGGTTTCGACCATCAACTGGAACGACCGCGCAAAGAGATAATCCCCGACCAACACGCTGCTAGTGTTGTCCCAGAGCAAGTTCGCCGTCGGGCGGCCCCGCCGCTGCTTGCTTTCGTCCACTACGTCATCGTGCAGCAAGGTGGCCGTGTGAATGAACTCCACCGTTGAGGCCAGATGCACGTGATAGGGCCCGTCATAGCCGCACATCCGCGCCGCCGCGAGCGTCAGCATTGGGCGAAGCCGCTTGCCGCCAGCCTCAACCAAATGCGCGGTCACCTCAGGAATACGCGGCGCATTCTCGGATGCCATCCGCGCCCGGATCATGTCGTTAACCGCCTCCATGTCCTCGGCCAGCGCATCGGCCAGCCGCTCATGCGGTTTTGTTGCAGCGTGATCTAGGCCCATAGGGTGCGGTCCGTCAGGTGAATGGACAAAGGCGCATCAGCGTCTTACGTCATGAATATGAAAGAGCTTTTGCGCACCAATGACCCCACGATCATCGCTTTTGCAACCGCCCTGTTGCGATCTGAGGATATACCCGTCTTTGAGTTTGACGTAAATATGAGCGTCCTCGAAGGAAGCATAGGCATTATGCCGCGGCGCCTGATGGTCGCTGACCGCGATCTCTTCATCGCAGAGGCCGTGATGCGCGACGCAGAAATCGATTTGGGCCGTGACTGACCTGACGCAAGACGCCTTTCTGGATGGCCGCGTGCACTTATGGCAGCCGCGCAAAGGCTATCGCGCGGGCGTTGATCCTGTCCTTTTGGCCGCGAGCATTGCCGCAAAACCCGGCGACACGGTTCTGGAATTGGGCTGTGGCGCTGGGGCTGCGTCGCTTTGCCTCGCCGCGCGCATCGCCGATCTGTCGATCACTGGGGTTGAGGTGCAGGAAGACTATGCCGCGCTCGCCCGTCGGAACGCGACCGAAAACAAGGCTGACATGACTGTTGTGCAGGCCGACTTGCGCACGTTGCCCAGTGACTTGCGCCAGAAGCAGTTCAACCACGTTTTCATGAACCCGCCCTACTATGATCGCACCACTGGCTCTGGTTCGGACGATGCCGGACGCGACATCGCATTCGCTGGTGACACGCCGCTTGCCGATTGGCTGGACGTGGGGATCAAACGCCTCGCCCCCAAAGGACACCTGAACATCATTCAGCACATCAGTCGCCTGCCAGAGGTTCTGGCGATGACCCAAAACCGCCTTGGCAGTCTAATCCTGCGCCCGATTGCCGGGCGGATTGGTGCATCTCCGCAACGGTTCTTGCTGCGTGGTGTTCAGGCCGGGCGCGGGCCTTTTGTCATGTTACCTGCGCTCATCCTGCACGAGGGGGCCGCCCACACAGCGGACGCCGAAAGCTACACCCCTCAGATCAAAGGCATTTTGCGTAATGGTGAAAAATTGGACCTCGCGCCTTAACTTTTCATCAAGGTTTGCAGCGCAAATTCATATTGGCTCGCATCGCTGCACCGCCGCGTGACAAACGCACACCCCTGTGGTGAAGTGAGTTATCGCAATCTTTCACAGGAGGACGACCATGAGCTTGAGTTCGCATTTGCAAGAACTGAAGAAAAAACACCAACACCTCTCAGACTCGGTAGAACAACTGCAACGCAGTCCCGCGACCGACGATCTGGAAGTCATGCGACTGAAGAAAGAAAAGCTCGTTCTGAAGGAAGAGATTTCGCGCCTGAGCGCACATTAAGTGACGATGGGCGTTGGCGGATGCCGCCAATGCCCCCCATTAGGCAGATAGATCCCCCGAATGGACAAATCGCCGCCCCTCCTCAAACCGTTTTGAAGACTGGATTTCCGCCAGCACCCACGCCTCAAACGCGGCGACATGCGGCCGCGTCTCTGTCCCCTTTGGGCAGATAAACCGGAACTGTGCATCCGCAACAATCCCCAGCTCGAACGGCGCAACAAGACGCCCGGTTTCAAGCGCCCGGGTCGCTAGTGAAATGCGCCCCAAAGCGACACCCACCCCAGAAATGGCCGCATCCAAGGCGTGATCCGCCTGCGAAAACCGTGGTCCATGGCTTCCGTCAAACGACAGACCGCTCGCCTGAAACCACGCGGGCCAGTCAGACGGCGACTTTAGAAACGCGATGGAATCGTCATGGATCAGAACAGCATCTTCAAGGTCTTGCGGCGTCTTAATCTTCTCCGCGAGTTCCGGCGTCATCAGCGGTGTCATCCATTCGCGGATCAGCGGGCGGGCATAGACCTCTTTGTCGTGCCCCAGCCCGAACCGAATTGCGACGTCAACTTCGTCGCGATCAAAATCGACAATGCGCAGGCTCGCCAGAAACCGCAGCTCAATTTCAGGATGGTCCTGCGCAAAGGAATACATGCGCGGCGCAAGCCACTTTGATGTGAACGCAGGGCCCGCCGTCACCGTCAAAATGCCGGAATCGTTCAGGCGACGTGTGGCACGCCACGCCGTGGACAAAGTGCCAAAGGCATCCGATACGCCCGGCGCAAGCGCCCTACCAGCGGCCGTCAATTCAACAGCGCGGTTGAGCCGATGGAACAAGGGCTGCCCCAAATCCGCTTCAAGCGATTTGATTTGATAGGACAAAGCCGCAGGCGTCACATGCAGCTCAGCAGCGGCTTTTGCGAACGACATATGCCGCGCTGCGGCCTCAAATGCGCGCAAAGCCGTCAGGGAGGGCAACCGATCATTCATAATTCAGTTTAATACAGCTTAACTGAACATAGGGAAAGTCTCGTTTGTCAGCCTTGCTTGAAGGCCCCATATTCACATCAAGACGAAGCAAAGCCCAAAAGGATTTGACCCATGTTTGAGATCGCAACAAGCAGCAAGACCCGCCACGCCTATGAAAATGCGCATATCGCCCGTGGTGAGATGATGCGCGACCTGTGGCGGATGCTGACCCGCCGTACCTGATCGCTCCGACGGTGCCTTACGGGCCGCCGAACGACAAAGGGCCGCGCTGTCGCCAGCGCGGCCCTTCTTTTTCGACTGATCCTTGGATCAGGTCATATACTGACCACCGTTGGCCGACAGCGTCGACCCGGTGACAAAACCTGCATCGTCGGAGGCCAGGAACACCACGGCCCGCGCGATTTCGGTGGCCTCGCCCAAACGACCCACAGGGATCTGCGGCAAGATCACTTCGTTCATGACCTTTTCGGGGATCGTGCTCATCATTTCGGTATTGATATAGCCCGGCGCGATCACGTTAACGGTGATGCCAGCGCGCGCGCCTTCTTGTGCAAGTGCCTTGGTAAAGCCGATGTCGCCCGCCTTTGCCGCAGCATAGTTGGCCTGCGCGAATTGGCCCTTTTGGCCGTTGATCGACGAGATCGAGATCACGCGCCCGAACTTGCGTTCACGCATCCCACCCCAGACGTTGTGCGTCATGTTGAACAGGCCGGACAGGTTGGTGTCGATCACCTCTTGCCACTGCGTCGGTGACATTTTGTGGAACGGCGCATCGCGGGTGATGCCTGCGTTGTTGACCAGCACCTCAACCGGGCCCAGGTCAGCCTCGACCTGCGCGATCCCGTCCTTACATGCGTCGTAGTTGCCCACGTCCCATTTGTAGGTCTTGATGCCAGTTTCTGCGGTGAATGCTGCGGCCTTCTCATCGTTGCCCGCGTAAGTTGCGGCCACGGCATAGCCTGCGTCTTTCAGTGCTGACGAGATTGCTGCGCCAATTCCGCGCGATCCGCCTGTCACAAGTGCGACACGTCCCATCTGAGTCTCCTTCAATTGTATGTAATCTTATTAGGCAAACAAAACCCATTGCGCAACTTTATTGCGCAATGGGTTTCAGCGTTTGAGGAATTAGGGGCGCTCAACGCAGAGCGCAACGCCCATGCCGCCACCGATGCACAGGGTCGCGAGACCCTTCTTGGCATCGCGCCGCTTCATTTCAAAGAGAAGCGTGTTCAGCACGCGGCAACCGGATGCACCAATCGGGTGACCGATGGCAATCGCGCCGCCGTTGACATTCACAACCGCCGGATCCCAGCCCATTTCCTTGTTCACAGCACAGGCCTGTGCGGCAAACGCTTCGTTGGCTTCAACAAGGTCCAGATCCTCAGGCTTCCAGCCTGCTTTCTCCAGCGCCTTGCGGCTCGCGTTGACCGGGCCAACACCCATGATCGCCGGGTCAAGACCAGCTGTTGCGTAGGACACGATGCGCGCCAGCGGCTCAATCCCACGCTTTTCGGCGTCGTCAGCCGTCATCAGCAACGTCGCTGCCGCACCGTCGTTCAGGCCAGATGCGTTCGCCGCCGTTACAGTGCCGTCTTTGATGAAGGCAGGGCGCAGTTTTTGCATTGCTTCCATCGTCGCGCCGTGGCGGATGTATTCATCCTGATCGACCACGATGTCGCCCTTGCGGGTCTTGACGGTATAGGCCGCAATTTCATCTGCAAACTTACCGGCCTTCTGGGCAGCTTCGGCCTTGTTCTGGCTGGCAACCGCAAATTCGTCTTGCTGGTCGCGGCTGATCTGCCACTTCTCAGCGACGTTTTCCGCCGTCTGACCCATGTGATAGCCGTTAAAGGCATCCCAAAGACCGTCTTTGATCATGGTGTCGATATACTTCATATCGCCCATCTTCTGGCCGCTGCGCAGGGATGCCGCGTGGGGGGACAGCGACATGCTTTCCTGACCACCTGCCGCAACGATCGATGCATCGCCCAGCTGGATGTGCTGCGCGCCCAGCGCCACAGCCCGCAGACCAGAGCCGCAAACCTGATTAATGCCCCAAGCGGCGCTTTCGATAGGCAGGCCTGCGTTCACATGTGCCTGGCGGGCCGGGTTCTGGCCCTGACCAGCTGTCAAAACCTGACCGAGAATTGTCTCGCTCACGTCAGCGGCGTCGATGCCGGCGCGTTCAACGACGGCCTTCAAGACAGCGGCCCCAAGATCATGTGCGGGCACAGTCCCGAGGGAGCCCATAAAGCTGCCGACAGGTGTGCGTGCTGCTGATGCGATTACGACGTTGGTCATGTTTTGTCCTCTCAAACGATTCCGTTGATCAGACCGGAGCGCCACAAGCGCAAAAACCAAAACACCAGTAAGCCCCGGCCTGCTGCGTCGCAGCGTTTTTAGAGCTTACGGGACGTCAGGGCAATGCGATTCCGCGCTATCGCAATGCAAAGCGCGGGGGTCCGATATGATAGCCTTGCAAGCAATCGGCCCCGATTTTTGATAGAAACGCTGCATCACGGGCACTTTCCACACCCTCAACAACGGCAAACATCTCGAACTGGTGGGCGACAGTGATCAGCGCCTCAACCAGAACCTGATTGTCAGGATCGTCCGCCACGCCCTTCACGAACCCTTTGTCGACCTTCACAAGATCAAAGAAGAATTCCTTAAGGTGTCGAAAGGCGGTCATGCCGCCGCCAAACCCATCCAGCGCAAAGGCCACGCCGCGCGGCTGCATTTCCTGCATGAACCGCATCACAACCTCATGTAGCATCATGGCAGAGGTTTCACTGATCTCGATGATCAACCTGTCGCCCAGCGCACCCCGCTGTTGCAGGCCCGCATCCAACACCCGACGCCAGCGGCCATCCCCAAAGGATCGGGCGGACACGTTGACCGACAACCGCATATCCGGGTTTTGCCGCAGCATCCCAAAGGCAAGGTTCAGGGCAACGGTATCAATCTCGCGCCCCAGATCGGTTTCTTCGATCACGGGCATGAAATGTGCTGCCGGAATGACCCGCCCGGCATCATCCAAAACACGCACAAGCCCCTCGTAAAACGCAACAACATCCGTGTCCCGGGTCAGGACGACGGGCTGGAACACCAGACGCGCACGCCCCGCCGCCAAAGCGGAGCGCACCAAATTGAGCACGTCGGCATCCCGACTGGCCACCGCGAATGTCAGCGGGTCAGGTGGGGGCTGGTCATGGTCCAGCATATTGGGCAACGTGACGGGCATGCAGGCATCCGTTCTGGGATAGGGCACGCTAGGCCAAAACCACCTAATGCGAGGTTAAGGGACATGGAAAATCAAACGGGCCGCTGCGCCTGGGCCGGGCCCGACCCGATCTATCTGGACTATCATGACACCGAATGGGGCGTGCCCGAATATGACAGCCGCGCGCTGTGGGAAAAGCTGATCCTTGACGGGTTTCAGGCGGGCCTCAGCTGGATCACGATCCTGAAAAAGCGTGACAATTTTCGCAAGGCCTTCGCCGGGTTTGACCCGCACATCGTGGCGACATGGGGCGAAGACGAGGTGCAGCAGCTGCTTGGCGATACAGGCATTATACGCCACCGCGGCAAGATCGAGGCGACCATCGGCAACGCCCGCGCGTGGCAAAAGATCGAGGCCCAAGGCGGCTTCGATCAGTTCCTGTGGCGCTATGTGGATGGCGCGCCCTTGCAGCCCAACCACAAGACGATGGCAGATGTCCCGACCCAGACGCCCCTGTCGCAGCAAATTTCAAAGGATCTCAAGGCCGCCGGGTTCAAGTTCTGCGGCCCAACAATCATCTATGCCTTTATGGAAGCGACCGGCATGGTCAATGACCACATCACGTCGTGCCGTTGTCATGCAGGTCTGTCCAGCGGTTCAGCGCATCCTCATCTGCGTCCTTAGCGGCCACCCAATCGGCGCTGTCCCCGGTGATTTCCTTCTTCCAGAACGGCGCGCGCGACTTGAGGTAATCCATCAGGAAATCAGCCGCCGCAAAGGACGCAGCCCGGTGCGGACTGGCGGTGGCCACCATCATGATCGGCTCTGTCGGGGCCAGGTCGCCAAATCGATGGATCACCAGCACATCGCTGAGACCCCAACGCGTTGCAGCCTCTTGCGCAATCGCGGTCAGCGCCTTTTCGGTCATGCCGGGGTAATGCTCAATCCGCATGTGCTGCAAACCGCCCGTCACGTCGCGGACAATTCCGGTAAAGGTCACAACAGCGCCGGCATCCGTTTGCCGGGCAGCGAAATTGTTCAGTTCCGCCCCCGCATCAAATGCCGCCTCTTGGACCCGAATGTCCATCAGCCGCCTGTCATCGGGGGAAAGAACGCCACTTCGCGCACACCATCCAAGGACGCGTCAAAATCGGTCAGTTCTTGATCCACGGCCACCCGCAACGCGCTGACATCAGCAAAGGCCACAGCATAGCGTTCTTCACGTGCTGTCAGCTCTGCTACCAGTTCTTTCACCGTCGCGGCCTGTGTTTCGATCCGCTCTTTCGGCAGGCCAATCCGCTCCCGGACCCATGCGAAATACAAAACGTCCATCACGCCTCATCCTTCAGAAATGGCAGCGATTTGCGGAAGTAGTCAAAGCCGGTGATCAGGGTCAGAATGGCGGCAATCCAAAGCAAGGCCAGCCCCGCCCACCCGGTTGCGGCATAGGCCTGTTGCAACCATAGCAAACCCACTTCGTCCGAAACGACACCCGACAGAATGTCGTCGACCAGTTGCGGGTCCATGCCGACTGTGCGCTCAATATGGTGATGCAGGAAAATGCCCTGCCCAAACAGCGTCGCAATCGCCACCATCTGCGCGGTGGTCTTCCACTTTGCCAGCTTGGTGACCTTGAGCAACCCAGCCTTGGACCCAAGGAATTCGCGCAGGCCCGACACAAACACTTCGCGGAACACGATCATCGTTGCGGGCAGTACAAGCCAAGGCGACCAAGACGAAAACCCGATGATCACAAGCAACGCGATGATCACCATGGCTTTGTCTGCGATGGGGTCCAGCATCGCACCAAAGGCGCTTTCCTGTTTCCAGGCGCGCGCCAGATAGCCGTCCACGAAATCAGTGATCGCAGCGCCCACAAACAGGATCAGCGCGCACCAATCCGCAAGCGGGCGGGCGAAATACAAGAACATGATCGCAACGCCGGGGGCCGCAAAAAGGCGCAGGATCGTGAGGATATTCGGTAAATTCAACGTCATGCAAAAACCTTAACGCGCCCGTTCACGACTTGCCATATCGCACCTGAAGTGTCGGCGGGCAATCTACCCATTCTCATGAAAGTAGTCATAGACCGTCTGCGCCATGTTGTCCGATATCCCCGCCACAGCCTTGAGGTCGGCAAGATTGGCCCGTGCCACCGCCTTGGCAGAGCCAAAATGCGCAAGCAAAGCACGTTTGCGCGTGGCACCAACGCCTGGGACATCATCCAGCGGCGTGGCCCCGATCGCCTTGGACCGTTTGGCGCGGTGGGTGCCGATGGCAAACCGGTGCACCTCATCGCGCATCCGTTGAATGAAATAGAGCACCGGATCATTGTGGCGCAGCGCCATCACGGTCTTGCCGGTGCGGTGGAATTCTTCCTTGCCCGCATCACGGTCAATCCCCTTGGCTACGCCGACCATCGGCACATCACCGACGCCCAGCGCTTCCATGATCTCGCGTACGGCACTGACCTGCCCGGCCCCACCGTCGATCAACAGCAGGTCCGGCCATGACCCCGATTGGCGCTCCGGGTCTTCCTTCAACAGCCGCTGAAAGCGCCGGGTCAGCACCTCTTTCATCATGCCAAAATCATCGCCGGGGGTCAGTTCATCACCGCGAATGTTGAACTTACGGTACTGGTTCTTCTCATAGCCCTCCGGTCCCGCCACGATCATCGCGCCAACCGCATGTGCGCCCTGAATATGACTGTTGTCATAAACCTCGATCCGTTGCGGAACCTTGGGCAGGTCAAAGGCCTCGGCCACGCCTTTCAGCAACCGGCTTTGCGTCGCCGTCTCTGACATCTTTCGTGCAAGGCTCTCGCGGGCATTGCGCAGCGCACCCTGCACCAGCTCGGCCTTTTCACCGCGTTGCGGCACCGTAATCTCAACCTTGCGGCCCGCCTTTTCGGCCAGCGCATCGGCCATCAGATCGGTGTCGTCCAGCCCGTGGCTCAGGATCAGGCCGCGCGGCGGCTCCCGATTGGAATAGAACTGCCCGACAAAGGCCTGCATGATCTCTGCTGGGTCCTCATCACCGGCAATGCGCGGATAGTAATCGTGGTTGCCCCAATTCTGGTTGGCCCGAATGAAAAACACCTGCACACAGGCCTGCCCGCCATCGATGTGCAACCCCATGATGTCGGCCTCGGCCACGCCCTTCGGGTTGATCCCCTGCGCCGATTGCACCTGCGTCAGCGCCTTGATCCGGTCGCGGAGCGCTGCCGCGCGTTCGTATTCCATCGCCTCTGCGGCTGCATTCATCTGCGCCGCAAGGCTTTCCTGAATGCCCTTGGTGCGCCCCTGCAAAAAGCTCTCGGCGTCTTTGACGCTGGTGGCGTAGTCCGCCTGGCTGATCTTGCCCACACAAGGCGCTGTGCAGCGCTTGATCTGATACTGCAAACAGGGCCGCGTCCGCGTCTCAAAATCCGCATCCGTGCAATTGCGCAGCAAGAACACGCGCTGCAATTGGTTCAGCGTCCTGTTGACGGCCCCCGCCCCGGCGAAGGGACCGTAATAGTCGCCCTTTTCCTTCTTCGCGCCGCGATGTTTTTTGATCTTGGGAAAATCATGCCCCTTGGCCACCAGAATATTCGGAAAGGATTTGTCATCCCGCAACAACACGTTGTAACGCGGCTTGAGCTGTTTGATCAGGTTCTGCTCAAGCAGCAGCGCTTCGGTCTCTGTCCGCGTCGTCAGGAACATCATCGACGCGGTATCGCCAATCATCCGCGCGATCCGCCCGCTGTGCTGACCGGGGCGCGCATAGCTGCTGACCCGCGCCTTCAGATTGCGGGCCTTGCCGACATAAAGCACGCGGCTTTCCGCATCCAACATGCGGTAAACACCGGGGGAGCCATCAAGGCTCCGCAGGTAGCCCGCGATGACGTCATAACCGGTCTTTTGCCCTGTCTGCGCGTCGCTCACTCCGTCACCCATGATTCTGTTGTCTGCTGCAACGATAAATGCTCAGGAACAAGATGAAAGGTATCCCCGGTTTCTGTGGATAACTCCGTGGGCAATTTGCAGCGATCGAGATTTTTCCGTTGATTATCGGGGGCTTCATCGATTTGCCTAATTTTTGTGCATTATTTTATCCCATTGAAAACTATGGGTAAATTTTGACATATTTCCAAACCACTGAAATCGTTAGTGATTTGTTAACGTTTTGTGACAGGATTTCGCAAAGGTGCACAACTTGCCTTTAGGTCACTCAACGCCCAGCACATCCGGGGTTTGCCACGCAAGGTGCTGGCCGCCGTCCACTGCAATCATCTGCCCAGTGACAGCGTTTGCATCCAGCAGGTATCCCAAGGCCGCTGTAATGTCCGTTGGGTTGGCCCCACGCTCCAGAATGGTAGCCTTGCGTTGGCGGTCAAAATGCTGCGCCGATTGCCGGTGACCCTGGATCGTCGGGCCCGGCCCAATGCCGTTAACCCGCACCTTTGGGGCAAGCGCCTGTGCTGCCGTCCGCGTCAACGCCCACAACCCCATCTTGGCAATGGTATAGGTCATGAATTCCGGGGTCAGCTTTTGCACCCGCTGATCAAGCATGTTGACCACAAGCGCCTGCGCGACGGGCTCGCCAATATCGTCCACCACAGGATCGGGGGCCTGCGCGGCCAACGCCTGCGTCAAGACGAACGGTGCCCGCAGGTTGCTTTCGATGTGTCTGTCCCAACTTTCGCGGGTCGCCGAGCCCAAATTGTCGTATTCGAAAATCGACGCGTTGTTGACCAGACAAGAGATCGGCGCACCCAACGCTTCGGCAGCCTTTGGGAGAAGCGCCTGTGTCGCCGCCTCATCCAGCAGATCCGCCTGCAGCGCAACGCCGCTTCGTCCCATCGCTGTAAGCTCTGCAACGACGTCCTCTGCACCCTTTTCAGAACTGGCATAGTGCACGGCCACATCATACCCGCGCTCACCAAGGTAAAGTGCCATCGCCCGGCCAAGTCGCGCACCGCCACCTGTCACCAGCGCGGCAGGCATCAGACCAGCACCACGAAAAGGTAGGTGACATAAGCCACGCTCAGCATCACGCCCCAGACCCGCGTGATATCCTGACGCATAAATACGAAGGGGATCAGCAACAGGGATGCGCCCAGCATGACCCAAAGATCAAAGCTCAGGAATTGCGGATCGACCGGGATCGGCCCGACAAGGCTTGCCACACCGATGATGCCCAACAGGTTGAACATGTTCGACCCGATGACATTGCCCAAAGCCACGTCTGCCTGCCTGCGCAGCGCCGCCATCACGGTCGTCGCAAGCTCTGGCAGGGACGTCCCGATCGCGACCAGCGTCAAGCCGATCACAGTTTCCGTGATGCCATATGCGCGTGCGATATTCGTCGATCCCTCAACCAAAAGGTTCGCGCCCAACGGCAGGCCGATCATGCCCAAGACCAGAAACATCGCGATCTTCGCCCAACTGAGACTTGGGTCCGCGCCTTCAATCTCTTCTTCATCGTCAGCGCTGGCGCGGCGGTGGCGTTTCACCTCAAGCATTGCATGGCCCAACATCGCTGCTAGCGCCGCCAACAAGATCAGCCCGCTCCACCACGTAAAGACGCCAGTAAAGGCCAAGGCGATGAACAGTGCCGTCGCCGCGATCATCTGAAGGTAGCTTTTGCGCGTGTCACATTCAGAGGTGTGCATCGTCGCCAAAAGCGCGGGGATCCCCAAGACAAGCAGGATGTTGGCCGTGTTTGACCCCACGACATTGCCCAAGGCAATGCCCGGCACACCGTCAAGGATCGCCTGGATTGAGATCAAAAGCTCTGGCGCGGATGTGCCAAAGGCCACGATGGTCAGTGACACGATCAGCGCTGGCACGCCGAGGCGCAGCGACATATTCACCGCGCCTTTGACAAGGCTATCGCCCGCCAGCAGCAGGATCACCAACCCAACAATCACATAAATCCAGTCCATCAGGTCTTTCCCCGCCCGCAGGCGCACGGCCCTTTGCCTATGCGGTAACGACCGCATGTCTTACATTTTGCCGCCGCCAGCTTGTCCTGCCCCGGAAAGCGGAACTTTCCGAACATCGCCAAGACGGCCATGAAAGCAAGGAAGAGTGCGACGATTTTTATCAGCACGTTAAAGCCCGAACCTGGCGAAGGCAGCGCGATCTTCGATGCCCGCAACGGTGGCGGCTGTCAGGCTCGCACCTAACCGCTGAAACACGCTGCGTTTCGGGCCATAGCGACGCAGACGCACCTTGTCGCCAAACCGCGCCTTCATAAAGGGGACCAGATGGTCGATGCCATCGATCAGCCCCTCATCCACCGCGTTTTGCCCAATCCAGACCTCGCCAGTGAACAGCGCGTCATTCTCGGTCAGCTTCGCGCCGCGACGTGCTTTGACATGATCGATGAAGTTTGAGTGCAACTGATCCAGCCAGCCTTTCAGACGTTTCACATCCGCAGGCTTTTCCTTTTGGAATGGGTCCAGCATGGACTTCGATGTGCCTGCCGTATGCACGCGCCGTTCGACACCATAATTCGCGATCAGGTCCTGCATCCCAAACCCGGCCGAGATGACGCCAATCGACCCCACCAGACTGCTTAGGTCGGCATAGATTTCGTCCGCCGCACAGGCCAGCCAATAGCCGCCGGACGCCGCAACGTCCTCGACAAATGCAAAAACGGGCACGTCCTTTTCCTCGGACAATCGTCGGATGCGGGCCGCGATCAGCGAAGACTGCACAGGGCTGCCGCCGGGGCAATTGATCTGCAATGCGACCGCGACGGGTTTGCCCCTGCGAAACGCTTTTTCGATCACACTGGCAAGGGACGGGTCGTCCAATCCCTGACCGCTGTTGCTGATCGCGCCTTGTAGGCGGACCACATTCACCAACGGTTCAGATTTCATAAACGGGATAAGGTGCTTCATACCGGCTGACTTAGGCCGCATCACGCCCTGCAACAAGGGCGTAACCCCAACGTCACTGTCGAATCCGCCATCCTGTGCGGAAAATCCACCAAATCGCCGTCAAACAGATCGCGATAAAGAACAAAATCGCGAATAACGATATCCCGATGCCCACGTCCGCCGTGCCAAAGAACGCCCAGCGGAACCCCGAAATCAGATAGACGACGGGGTTGAACATGGTGACCGTCTGCCAAATCGGCGGCAGCATGGTGATCGAATAAAACGACCCGCCAAGGAAAACGAGCGGTGTGATAATCAGCAAAGGGATCAGCTGCAGCTGCTCAAAATTTCCCGCCCAAATCCCGATGATGAAGCCCAACAAGGCAAAGCTGAAACAAGTCATCACCAGAAATGCCAACATCGCCAGGGGATGTGCGATTTGAATATCGACGAACAGAAACGCGGTGGCCAAAATGATCAATCCAATGATCAACGCCTTGGTCGCCGCCGCCCCCACATAGCCTGCTGTGATTTCAAGAAAGTTCACCGGGGCTGACAACAGCTCATAGATTGTGCCGATGAATTTAGGGAAATAAATGCCAAAGCTGGCGTTTGATGTGGCCTGCGTCATCACGCTGAGCATGATCAGCCCCGGCACAATGAACGCGCCGTAGCTCACGCCTTCAACCTGTTCGATCCGGCTGCCGATTGCAGCGCCAAAGACCACAAAGTAGAGCGAAGTCGATAGCACAGGCGACACAAGGCTTTGCGTGATCGTGCGAAAGAACCGCTGCATTTCAAAGATGTAGATGGATTTTACCGCTGTCAGGTTCATGCGTCTTCTTTCACCATGCCAACGAAAATATCTTCGAGGCTGCTTTGCTTGGTTTGCAGATCGACCATCGTCAGCCCCGCGTTTGACAGATCATTCAACAACGTCCTGATGCCCGTCCGGTCACCGCGCGTGTCATAGGTATAGATCAGCGACTGCCCATCCCCACCACGCTCAAGCGCATAACTGGCCAGCGCCTCTGGAACGGTATCGATGGGCTGCGAGAGTTCGATGCTCAGCTGCTTTTGGCCCATCTGTGCCATCAGCTCGGCCTTGTCCTGCACCAGCAAAATCTCGCCCTTGCTGATCACGCCAACCCGGTCGGCGATGGCTTCGGCCTCTTCGATGTAATGCGTGGTCAGGATGATCGTGACGCCGCTGGCTTTCAGCCCCGCGACCACGTCCCACATGTCTTTGCGCAGCTCCACGTCTACGCCAGCGGTGGGCTCATCAAGGAAAAGCACCCGTGGCTCGTGGCTGAGCGCCTTGGCGATCAGCACCCGGCGCTTCATCCCGCCCGACAGCATCATGATCTTGGCGTCTTTCTTGTCGCTCAGCGATAGCTGGCCCAAGACCTTCTCCAGATAGGCATCGTCACGCGGCTTCCCGAACAGCCCACGGGAAAAGCGCACGGTGTTCATCACGGTCTCAAAGGGTTCCAAGTTGATCTCTTGCGGCACAAGGCCGATCAGGTTCCGCGCCGCCCGAAAATCCGCGACAGTGTCAAAACCACCAACCGAAATCGTGCCTTCCGTTGGCACGGCAATTCCGCAAATTGTTGAAATCAAAGTAGTTTTCCCAGCACCATTGGGGCCGAGCAATGCCAGTATCTCGCCTTCCTCGATCTCAAGATTTACGGATTTCAACGCCTCAAAACCACCGGCATACGATTTCCGCAGGTTTCTGACCGACACAACGCTGGACATGTTCTGGCTCTTTCAACTGATCTTTGGCCGACACTATCGCCGCGCCCAAGGATAGGAAAGGTCACGCGCCTGCGACACCACTGTGCATTATTGCAAAATGTCGGAATAGACCGCGATCAAGCGTTCGGCATGGGCGCCGGGGGTCAGGCCATAGGTGGCTTTGCGGTCATAAGCGGCGCGTGACATGGCACCCGCTGCGCTCGCATCCATCTGCTTTATGGCGTCAGTCAGCCCATTGGCATTTGGATAAATGATCCCGTTTTCGCCTTGCGTGATCGCCTCGCTGGCCGCGTTCCACGCACCGGTGATCACCGGAACGCCGCGCCCCAACGCCTCATAAGCGACAAGACCAAAGGTCTCTTGCCATAGGCTTGGAAAAACCAAAGCCCGCGCGCGCCCTAGCCAAATTGCCACGTCATCGGGGCCGACCCAGCCGGTGATTTCGGCATCAGGCAAAAGCGCGCGAATATCCTCGTCTTGACTTCCGCTTCCCACAAAAGCCGCCCGCACACCGGCCTCTTTCGTGGCTTTGGCGAAATCCAACGCGCCTTTGTCCGGCTCTAGCCGCCCCACAAAGACAAACAGGTCGTTCTCTTCGGCCACGACCCGAGGACCCTCCCCAATATCAACCGGATTTGCGACATGATGCAGCCGCGTGCCGTCCCGCAGATGCGGCGCCATGATCCCCCTTTGCATGTCTGAGATATAGGCCACATCCCGCAACCCGCGCGGCATTTTTCCCGGACCCCGCAAAGCGGCCTGACGCGCCACACGCCACATCTTATGCACCGCATGTCGGCTGTCGCATTGGGTGGTCAGACAGGACAGGCCCATCGGCTTTCGGGTGCAAATCTCCGCACGTGGGAAATCAAAAAATGCCCCGTTCGGGCACGCCACAAAGTACTCGTGCATCGTATAAAGATGTCTAAGCGGTCCATCCACCAAGACCGGCCCAATGGCTGGCGACAGGCCTTTTGAAAACCCGTGGCAATGTAAAACTGTCGTCGCCGGATCGTAATTGCTGCAAAGCGCGCGCAAGGCCCGCGCCGCGCGACCATTCCAAATCCCCCGCGCCATGCCGCGTATTCGGTTTGGGTCTTCCGATGGGGCCTGCCCCTCAAGGTTCGCTACCGTGACCCCCGCTTTCTCCAGCGCAGGTTCAACACCGGCCAGTGGGCAGAAAACCACGACCTCCACCCCAAATGCGACCAATGCAATCGCCGAGGTCACCACCACCTTGCCGATGCCGCCATTCAGCTCTGCCGTATCGCTCGCGATGATCACCGTATTGACCGTCATGTGTGCGGAGGTCCGATCGTCAATGTGACGGGTTCAAGCCCATCAATCTCGCCCCGAATAATGTCACCTGCGACGACCGGTCCAACCCCAGCAGGGGTGCCCGTCATGATGATGTCGCCAGGGGCCAAGTGATAGTAACGCGACAAATGGCTGATGATCTCGGCACAGCTCCACGCCATATGATCCAACGTCGACTTTTGCTTTGTCTCGCCGTTGACCGTCAGCTCAATCCGCCGACCGTCCAAAGCCCCCAGCGCATCGCGCTGTGTAATCGGCGCAATAACTGCGCCATCCTCAATGTCTTTGCCCAGGTCCCAAGGCCGTCGATGGTCCTTACCATCCTGCTGCCGGTCCCGCCGCGTCATATCAAGCCCGCAGGCATAACCGTAAATTGCCGCCTCGGACGCTGCGATATCCGCCTGAAACAGCGCGTCACCAAGGACAACGACAAGCTCCATTTCGTAGTGAAAATTCTCGGTGCCCGGCGGATAGGGCAGCGTCTGCCCTCCATCTGCCAAGGCAAAAGCCGACTTCATGAAATACCACGGCGCCTCCCGGTCAACCACATCACCCATCTCTGCCGCATGGGCCGCATAGTTCCGCCCAACGCAGAAAATCCGCGACACGCTGTAGCGGTCATCGCGATCCACAATCGGGAGGCTCGGCAAAACGCGGGGTGGAAAGACGTGGGACATCGGGAACTCCGTTTCGTTACCCAACTTCTACGGCGCAGGCCCGGCGCTGTCCAACGCAAGGCCCAGAAACGACAAAACCGCCCAGAGGGCGGTTTGTCTTGGTTGCGGGAGTAGGATTTGAACCTACGACCTTCAGGTTATGAGCCTGACGAGCTACCGGGCTGCTCCATCCCGCGCCAAGTCCGGGTTAATTAGGCCTAGCGGATCAGGACTGCAAGGGGGTCTGCTCTTGAATCCGTGATTCTTTCGCCCTTTTTTCGATGTGACGGCTCTGTTGACACGCCCACGTTGCAAACCGATGGTCGCCCAAGAAACGGGAAGGGAATGATAATGTCGACTAACAGGCCAAAAACCCGTTTTGTGCTGATCTCGACAGCGCGGAGCGGCACGACAGTGGTCATGCGGACGCTACGGTCCCATCCCGATGTCCGCGCTCACGAAGAAATTTTCCACCGCAAGCGGACCCAAGATGATTTCAGCGCGGATTTTCTGGCCAATCATGACATTGGCCTGCGCGAAACCGCACCCATTCAGTTTGCCTACGACATCCTAAACCACGGCGACGGACATCCTTGCGTCGGGTTCAAGATGTGGCCAGGACAGGAACGGGACACCAGCGACGCCATTCTGCGCGATCCGGACGTCCACAAGATTATCCTGGAGCGAAAAAACAAGCTTGGCGGTTTCTCTTCGCAAGAATTAGCGCGCAAATCGGGTGTCTGGCACAGCAATAATGGCCCGGCGGAGGCCAAAGAACCGCTCAAACTTGCCTTTGAGGAACAACGCTTCCGAAAATTCGTCCGTGGTCAGCAGCGCAATTTCGAACAAGTGCGCCAAAAAGCAGAAGGGCCCTGCCTTTTCTTCAGCTACAGCGACATCCTCAACGGACAAATTGGGCGCATTCCACCATTTTTGAACCTCAATTCTGCGGATTTGGAGATCCCATTGGCCAAAATTCACTCCAATAACCTGCTAGACCGCTTCATCCCTGAAGATCGGGACCAAGTGATCGCGGTTTTGGAGGATTTGGGACACGCCGATTGGGCGATTGAGACCTAATAGGCCAAAAACTTGGCCCTAAAACGCAAAAAGCGCCGCAAAGCGGCGCCGTTTGTTATGATCATCGTCAGAGAGATACCCTAATGTTCTTTATTAGGTGTGGCAGTGACTTACTCTCCCACGTCTTAAGACGCAGTACCATCAGCGCTGTGGCACTTAACGGCCGAGTTCGGGATGGGATCGGGTGTTTTGCTCACGCTATGACCACCACACCAAAAAAAGAACATCAGGTTCCAAGCCATGTACGGCTAATGTTGTGTATGTATCTTGAAGATCAGTCGAAGGTCTCCCTTCTACTGGATCAAATCAAGCCTATCGAGCAATTAGTACCAGTCAACTGAACGTATCACTACGCTTACATCTCTGGCCTATCGACGAGGTGGTCTACCTCGGCTCTCAGGGATACCTTGTTTTGAAGGGGGCTTCCCGCTTAGATGCCTTCAGCGGTTATCCTGTCCGATCATAGCTACTCTGCACTGCCGCTGGCGCGACAACAGATCCACCAGTGGATCGTTCACCCCGGTCCTCTCGTACTAGGGGCAACTCTTCTCAAGTATCCTACACCCACGGAAGATAGGGACCGAACTGTCTCACGACGTTCTAAACCCAGCTCACGTACCTCTTTAAACGGCGAACAGCCGTACCCTTGGGACCTGCTCCAGCCCCAGGATGAGATGAGCCGACATCGAGGTGCCAAACGGTGCCGTCGATATGGACTCTTGGGCACCATCAGCCTGTTATCCCCAGCGTACCTTTTATCCGTTGAGCGATGGCCCTTCCACTCGGGACCACCGGATCACTATGGCCGTCTTTCGACTCTGCTCGACTTGTCAGTCTCGCAGTCAGGCTGGCTTCTGCCATTGCACTCAACGAGCGATTTCCGACCGCTCTGAGCCAACCTTCGCGCGCCTCCGTTACACTTTGGGAGGCGACCGCCCCAGTCAAACTACCCACCACGCAGGGTCCCGGATCCGGATAACGGACCGCGGTTAGACATCAAACAGAATAAGGGTGGTATCTCAAGGGAGGCTCCCCGAAAACTGGCGTCTCCGGTTCAAAGCCTACCACCTATCCTGCACATACTGTGTCTGATGCCAGTGCGAAGCTATAGTAAAGGTGCATGGGGTCTTTCCGTCTAACCGCGGGTAGCCTGCATCTTGACAGGCAATTCAATTTCGCTGAGTCCACATTTGAGACAGCGGGGAAGTCGTTACGCCATTCGTGCAGGTCGGAACTTACCCGACAAGGAATTTCGCTACCTTAGGACCGTTATAGTTACGGCCGCCGTTTACCTGGGCTTCAATTCGGAGCTTGCACTCCTCCTTTTAACCTTCAGGCACCGGGCAGGCGTCAGACCCTATACGTCGTCTTGCGACTTCGCAGAGCCCTGTGTTTTTAGTAAACAGTCGCCACCCCCTGGTTTGTGCCCCCGCCCAAAAGTTGCCTTCTGAACGGGCCTCCTTCTCGCGAACTTACGGAGGTATTTTGCCGAGTTCCTTAAATGTGGTTCTCTCAAGCGCCTTGGTATTCTCTACCAGTCCACCTGTGTCGGTTTAGGGTACGATCTCATGGAGGGCTATTTCCAGGAACCGATAAGCAGCCCGCCCAATCCGATAAGGGCAAACTACAGTCTCGATCCGTCACATCCTCCTGGCCCAGGAATATTAACCTGGTTCCCATCGACTACGCCTTTCGGCCTCGCCTTAGGGGTCGGCTTACCCTGCTCAGATTAGCTTTAAGCAGGAACCCTTGGACTTTCGGCGAGGGAGTCTCTCACTCCCTTTGTCGCTACTCATGTCATCATTCTCACTAGTGATCTCTCCACCGGATCCCTCACAGGCCGGCTTCACAGAAAACTCTTTGTCTCCAAAACGGGCGAACCCGCTGTAGAGACATAGAGTTATGTCACACTACGCTCTGCTACCATGCACTATGTGCATCCTAGACTTCGGCTCATGGCTTGAGCCCCGTTACATCTTCGCCGCAGGACAACTTATTTAGACCAGTGAGCTGTTACGCTATCTTTAAAGGATGGCTGCTTCTAAGCCAACCTCCTGGTTGTTTTGGTCGTCCCACCTGCTTTCCCACTTAGCCATGAATTAGGGGCCTTAGTCGTAGGTCAGGGTTGTTTCCCTCTCCACAACGGACGTTAGCACCCGCTGTGTGTCTGCCGGATATTACTCATCGGTATTC
>CANLVP010000001.1:0-1495000 GCA_947494675.1 uncultured Paracoccaceae bacterium | reverse complement strand
ATGCAAAACGCGCGCCCCCTTCGGGCCGCGCGTTTCATGACTTGTATATAGTGCGCGCTTAACGCTTGCGGCGCTTCGCAATCCCAAACGCTCCGAGGCCTGCCAACAACAGCGGCATGCCCGCCGGCAGCGGGATCGGAGACGTCGTCGGCGGCGCGGTATAGTCTACCGTCAGCGTTGCGGCGTCATAGATCGCATTCTCAAGCGCTGCGACGTTGATACTTGCAAAGCTGTTCGTCTCAAAACGCACGGTCAGGTATCCGTTCGTCAGTGCCGACGACAACATCGACAGATCAGAGAAAAGGAAGCTGTCCGTGTCACCGCCCGTTCCGCCCGCGGGGGTCGAGCTGTCGACCACTTGCGTGCCACCGGTGTGGTCGCTGTCGGTCACACTGCCGTCACCCGCAAAGGCAAACAGATCCACCTTTGCCGGGTTGCTGCCGGTGTTGGATATGAACCGTGTGTTGGTCCAGCCGAACGCCACGCTGTTGATCGTCGAACCACTGGCAATGGATGAAAGGTCAAATTCAAAGATGCCATTGTAGAGAAGGCTGCCAGACTGGCTGACCCCAATCGCCGTGTCATTCGTGACGGTCGCCAATTGCCCGATCGCATTCTGACCAGTGCGGCCATCATCAATTGTTGTCAGGGTGATATTCGCCGCATTTGCTGCACCTGCAGCCATAAACCCCGCAACGAGGGCACCGATTAAAGTCTTCATTATTCTGTCCGTTCAAAAAGATCGTTCAACGGACAAAAAACTAAGCGAAGCAAACGGCTTGCGTCAAGCCCGGGATACCTGACCCAGTTTTGGCCAATACCGCCAGGCAATCAGACCCACGATAATCGCGGTATAGATTACCGGTTCCAACTGGAACCCTTTCGCCAGCCAGAGGTAGTGCACCGCGGCAAAGACGGCGACCGGATAGGTCAGCTTGTGCAGCTTGCGCCATCCAGCCGCCCCGATCTTGCGCACCGACCAATTGTTGGAGGTCATCGCCAACGGGATCAGCCCGACAAACGACAACATCCCAACGGTCACATAAGGGCGCTTGATGATCTCGGTCCAGACCCGCTCAAGCGATTGTACGTCCAGCACCGCAAAGACCAGAAAATGCGCCAGCACCAGAAAGAACGCCGTGACACCAATCGCGCGGCGAAACTTCATAAGGTTGATGCTGAACCACCGTCGCAACGGCGTGACGAGCAACCCCACTACCAATAGCTTCAGCGCCATCTCACCGTATGTGCGTTCCAGCACATTGATCGGCTCAACCGCATAGGGGCCAGCGCCGGTCAGCGCCTTCCAGAACTCCCACCCGGTCCAAGCCGCGAACACGATATATATCAACCACGCCGGAACCCGGCGCAGGGCGCTATTGAGACGATCGATCATGTGCAACACCCGCTTCCATCTTGAATGGGCGGACAAGGGACCGTCCCATAAGAACAATAGACGCAGCAGTCTCCGGCCTTTGGCCGCAGAACCGCGCTGCATCCTTTACAATCATAAAAGAACTGACAGGCATCGGTCGGCATCGTTTCGTCCGCCGCATGCCCGCAAGTGGGACAGGTGATCCGTGATTGCAAAACGACCTCAGTCATTGGGCGCGCCGCAACATCACAAGGCCGAGGCACAGCATAACAAATGACGCACCAGCAAACGGCAACAACACGCTGTCACGATAAAGGACAGAAATCAGGCCATTTGCCCCAATCCCGCCCAGCACCACAGGCAATAGTGGCGTCAGGCAGCACACCAGTCCAAGGCCCGTGCCGCCAGCGCCAAACCATGCCAGAAACCGCGCCATCAGAAATAATCGTTCAGCGGTTGCTCGGTGTAAAGACCCGCAACCTCATCGGCATAGCCGTTCAGCATCAGCGTGTCCTGGCGCGCCGCAAAAAGGCCACCGCCGATCTTGCGCTCGGTCGCCTGGCTCCAGCGGGGGTGATCCACCTCTGGGTTCACATTACTATAGAAGCCGTATTCGCGTGGGTTCGCCACGTTCCAGCTCGTCGGCGGCTCTACGTCCGTCAGCGTGATACGCACAATCGACTTGATCGATTTGTAGCCGTACTTCCACGGCACAACCAAACGCATCGGCGCACCGTTTTGTTTTGAGATCGGCTCACCATAGATGCCGGTCGCCATGATCGTCAGCGGGTGCATCGCCTCGTCCAGACGCAAACCCTCAACATAGGGAAAGTCCAGCACGCGGCGCTGCACGCCAATCATGTTCTCTGGTTGCACGACGGTTTCAAAGGCGACGTATTTGGCACCCGCCTGCACACCCACCTTGTTCAGAATATCGGCCAGCTCAATCCCGTTCCACGGCACAACCATCGACCACGCCTCAACGCAGCGGAACCGGTAGATGCGTTCTTCCACGGTCAAACCGGCCAGCAGGTCCTCAAGGCCATAGTCGCCGGGATTGTCGACCATACCATCAACCTTCACCGACCAAGGGCTCACCTCAAGCTGATGCGCGTTCTCAGCCGGGTCAGATTTGCCGGTGCCGAATTCGTAGTAGTTATTGTAGCTCTGGATTTCCTGCAGCGTGTTCGGCTCCAACGCCTCTTGTGCCGCAGCAGGCAGGCCCGCCGCAATCGCGCCGAAGCCAACCGTGCCCGCAATCAATTGCCGGCGGTTGAGGAACGCGGCCTTTGGGGTCACGTCAGCGTGGGTCAGGTCATTGGTCCAGCGATAAGCCATTAAGTCGTCTCCGTTATGCGTTACGGGGTATATAGGGTCAAAATCGTGAAGTGTTTCTCACGATGCCGCCATTTTGTTGTAACGCGCCTCTAACACGTCCAAAGGCACTGATTTTCCATCAGATTGTACGATCCGCACGTGCTTGGGACGCATCTGTCGTGGCTCTGTCGCACCGACAGAATGCGCAATTGTTTCAACTTCCTTGATGATCGTCTTGGCATAATGCGCGACGCGCTTGTCTTTATCTTCGACAACAAGGCCCTTTTGGTAGCGCCGGTCATGGGTCGTGATCCCCGTAGGGCAGGTATTCTTGTTGCACTTGAGGCTTTGAATGCAGCCCAGCGCAAACATGAACCCGCGTGCAGAGGTCACAAAATCCGCGCCAGCGCAGATCGCCCAGGCAATGTCTCCGGGGTTCACCAGCTTACCACTTGCGATCAACCTGATCCGGTCATGCAGCCCCGCCTGATCCCGCAGATTGGCGACATAAGGTAGTGCTTCTCGGATCGAGACGCCGACCAGATCAATCAGCGGCATGGGCGAGGCACCCGTGCCGCCCTCACCCCCGTCCAGCGTGATGAAATCCGGCGCGCTATCTTGCCCGCGCGCATTGATCAGCGCAAAGAGCTCCTCAAACGCATCGCCATTGCCCATCACCGTCTTGATCCCCACAGGCAGGCCTGTGACCTCCCGCACGCGATGCACCAAATCCAGCAGGTCGCCCCAATCATCAACCTCCACATGGCGGTTGGGTGAAATGCTGCTTTCGCCCACAGCGATCCCGCGAATTTTGGCGATCTCGGGCGTCACCTTGGACCCCGGCAAAATGCCCCCCTTGCCCGGCTTGGCACCCTGGGCCAGCTTGATCTCCATCATCTTGACCTGCGGATGGGCCGCGACCTCGCGCAGTTTGTCGTCATCCAAATTGCCGGCGGCATCACGCACACCGTATTTCGCGGTGCCAATCTGGAAAACGACGTCGCAACCGCCCTCAAGGTGGAATGGCGACAGCCCACCTTCGCCGGTGTTCATCCAAATCCCCGCCGCCTTTGCGCCCCGGCTCAGCGCCTGCACCGCAGGTTTGGAAATCGCCCCATAGGACATGCCTGACAGATTAAAGATCGATGGCGCGGGATAGGGCTCCCGCGCACCCGGCCCAATGACGAGCGGCTCCGTCACCGCCGCTTGCTGATCCAACGGCGGAAAGGCCGCGTTCACAAAAATCGGTGTGCCTTGCGCCGCCAAATTCCGGGTCGATCCAAAGGCCACGGTGTTGCCCTTGCCCGCGCCCGCATGTTTGATCCAATCGCGCTGCGCCCGGTTGAACGGCAATTCCTCGCGGTCCATGGCAAAGAAATACTGGCGAAAGAACTCGCCCAATTCGGTGAATATCCCGCGAAACCGCCCGATCACCGGATAATTGCGCCGGATCGCATCGGCCCTTTGGCTACGGTCGATGATGAACAGCACAAGGATCGTCAAAGCCGCCAGCCCAACCAGCAGCACAAACAGCAGGACCAACCCTTGGATCAGGTTGATGGTGAAATCAGAAAACATTGCCATGGGTGGTCCCTTCGTTTCGCCGATCATGCGCCAGATTGTTCCGTTTGTCTGCCCAGATCACAGCAAAGCGATCACGTCTCCTGACGGATTTGTGACTGGCAAATGAAAACACCCGCGGCTTAGGCAACCCGCTGCATTCGTCAAGCGGACCCGGCGGAAAACCCCGCAAATCCAACGCGATCCACCCTGCGTAACCATCCCATTGTCACACCGACAGCAACTCTTCGAAGGAGAAACACACATGCTACGCAGAACATTCATCGCCCTCGCCGCCACCACAGCACTCGCCACACCTGCATTCGCGGATGGCCACGCCAAAGACATCGTGGACACGGCCGTTGACGCGGGCAGCTTCACCACTTTGGTCGCCGCGGTTGAGGCTGCAGGCCTTGTCGATACGCTCAAGGGCGAAGGTCCATTCACCGTCTTCGCACCCACGGATGAGGCGTTCGCCGCCCTGCCCGAAGGCACCGTCGAAGGCCTGCTTGCCGACCCAGAGGCGCTGGCGAAAGTGCTGACCTACCACGTGGTCGCGGGCAAGGTTATGTCCACTGACCTTAGCAACGAAATGATGGCCCCCACCGTGAACGGTGCTGACATCACAATCATGACCGAAGGCGGCGTGATGGTGAACGATGCCAACGTCGTCACCGCCGATATTGAGGCGACAAACGGCGTCATCCACGTCATCGACGCGGTGATCCTGCCGCCAATGTAAGCGACGAAACCAAAGGGGTCCGCGCAGGCGGGCCCCCTAATCGGTGCGGAATTGCACCCAAATCGGGCGGTGATCAGACAGGTGATACCGCACGAAGGCTTCAAACTCTTTCTCGGTCCGGGCCTGCCACAGATCGGCAAAGACCGCCCCGTCAAAGTCAAACACCCCGTCCTGCACATAGGCCTGCCCGGCACCACCCGGGAAGAACGCAAGTTGGTCATAGTGCTTGCCTTCGGTAATCGTCGTGCCAATCCGCGATTGAAACGGTGGGATATGCAGACCGCGCTTGGTCAACGCGTCAAACACCTCATCGCCCACATCCGCCACCGGCATGTTCATATCCCCGATCACCACCAGATTATGCGAAAATGCCCGCCCCCGTTTGCGGCGCAAATCTCCCCAACGCCCCACGGCATAGGTCTCTAGCGCCCGGCGGTTCACCGACCGTTGAGAGCTTGATCCGAAAAACAGATGCACGTTGACCACCGTCAGAACGAACCCGTCCTTTTCAAACGCCACCATATAAGGTGCGCGGTCAAAGCCAGTGAATTTCTGAGTGGAATTTGGGATTTTGATATGCCGCTGGTCCTTGGGTGAGATGTCGATCTCCCCCACCAGCGCCAACCGGTTCACGCGGGTCGCATCATAAAGAAACACCATCCGCTCGCCATTGCCCGTCTGATCCGACAAGACGACCTCATACCCCGGCATCAGCGCTTTGACCTTCATCAGGTCTCCAAGGTTCTCCTTCACCTCCTGCACCGCGATTACGTCAAACCAGCTCAGGATTTCAGCGATCAACGGCAGGTCCCGCGCGTCACGCACCTGGCCACTATCGCCAAGGTTGGCCACGTTCCAACTGCCAAGGAGCAGCATCCCGTCTTGCTTATCCGGAATAGCCCGTCCCGGTTCGGTATCGCGCCATTGGCGCAGCGCCGTCACTTCGTCGTCAGGGTCAAAATCAAATGAGAAATCGGGCTGGGGAAACGGCGGCATCGTGAAATCCTTGGGTTTACAAATGCGGCCACCCTAACCGCGCTTTGCCAATTCCCCAAAGAAAACCGGCCCACCAATCTGGCGGGCCGGTTCATCCCTTAATGCACGACCGCGTCGTCCGGTTTTTCGCGGTTTGACCCGCTCACCCGGTCGCCAACGATCAACCCCTCGGCCCCGGCGCTTACGCTTACCGTCGCGCCGTCCAGCACGTCACCGGCAAGGATCATCTCGGCCAGTTGATCCTGGATCGCCCGCTGGATCACACGCTTCAATGGCCGTGCGCCGAACACAGGGTCATAGCCTTCATCGGCCAACCACTTGAGCGCGCCTTCATCCAGATCAAGCGTGATGTTCCGGCTTTCCAACCGTTTCTCCAGACGCCCCAACTGGATTTTGACGATCCCGGCCATATCCTCACGTGCCAGACGGTCAAATATGATCGTCTCGTCCAAGCGATTGAGGAACTCTGGCCGGAAATGCGCCCGCACCGCGTCCATCACGTCGCGCTTGGGTTGGCTCGGGTCCGCACCATCGGGCAGCTGGCTCAGCGCCTGCGCCCCAAGGTTCGAGGTCAGGATAATCAGCGTCTGCTTGAAATCCACCGTGCGGCCCTGACCATCGGTCAGCACCCCGTCATCCAGCACTTGCAGCAGCACGTTGAAGACATCCGGGTGCGCCTTTTCAACCTCGTCGAACAGCACGACCTGATAGGGCCTGCGACGGACCGCCTCGGTCAGCACCCCACCTTCGTCATAGCCGACATATCCGGGGGGCGCACCGATCAGGCGGGCCACGGCGTGTTTCTCCATGAACTCCGACATATCGATCCGCACCATCGCGTTGTCATCGTCAAAGAGATAGTTCGCAACGGCCTTGGTCAGCTCTGTCTTACCCACGCCGGTTGGCCCCAGAAACAGGAACGACCCCAGCGGGCGGTTCTCGTCATTCAGACCAGCACGCGCGCGGCGCACCGCATTGGCAACCGCCGTCACCGGCCCACGCTGACCAATGACCCGCTTGCCAAGCTCTTCTTCCATGCGCAGCAGCTTTTCGCGCTCGCCTTCCAGCATTTTGGTGGTGGGGATGCCGGTCCAGCGCTCAACCACTTGCGCGATCTGCTCTGGGCGCACGGCCTCTTCGACCATCATCTCATCGCTGTTTTCGGCCTCTGACAACTTGCGTTCCAGATCAGGGATCACGCCATAGGACAGCTCTCCGGCCTTGGCCAGATTGCCCTCGCGCTTTGCGATATCCAGTTCTGCCCGCGCGCGGTCCAGATGCTCTTTAAGCACGCGCGACCCTTCCAGCTTGTCGCGTTCCGCCTGCCATTTCGCCGTCATCTCCGACGCGCGATCCTGCAGGTTGGCCAGCTCTTCTTCCAGCTTGGTCAGCCGATCCTTGGACGCCTTGTCGTCTTCTTTCTTCAGCGCCTCCTGTTCGATCTGCTTTTGCATGATGTCACGGTCCAGCGCGTCCAGTTCTTCGGGCTTGCTGTCCACTTCCATCCGCAAACGGCTCGCGGCCTCATCCATCAAATCGATGGCCTTATCGGGCAGGAAACGATCGGTGATATAGCGATGCGACAGCGTGGCCGCAGCGACCAAAGCCGCATCGGCGATCCGCACACCATGGTGCAGCTCATACTTTTCCTTGATCCCACGCAGAATGCTGATCGTGTCGACCACGGTGGGTTCTTCCACGATCAACGGCTGGAACCGCCGCGCCAAAGCCGCGTCCTTTTCCACATACTTGCGGTATTCATCGAGCGTCGTGGCACCCACGCAGTGCAGCTCACCCCGCGCCAAGGCGGGCTTGATCAGGTTGGCCGCATCCATCGCGCCATCGGACTTGCCCGCACCCACAAGCGTGTGCATCTCATCGATGAACATGATGATCTCGCCAGCGGCGGCTTCAATCTCTTTCAGAACCGCTTTCAGACGTTCCTCAAACTCACCGCGATACTTTGCACCGGCAATCAAGGCACCCATGTCCAAAGACATCAGCTTCTTGTTCTTGAGGCTCTCTGGCACGTCACCATTGATAATCCGCAAGGCCAGCCCTTCCGCAATCGCAGTTTTCCCCACACCAGGTTCACCGATCAGCACCGGGTTGTTCTTGGTCCGACGGCTCAGCACTTGCATCGCGCGGCGAATTTCCTCGTCCCGGCCAATGATCGGGTCAATCTTGCCCTGCTCTGCGGCCTCGGTCAGGTCACGCGCATATTTCTTCAGCGCGTCATAGCCATCCTCGGCGCTGGCACTATCCGCCGTGCGCCCCTTGCGGATGTCATTGATCGCGGCATTCAGGCCCTGCGCCGTCACCTTGCCCGCGTCCAGCGCGTCCTTGGCTTTGGACTTGATGATCGCCAAGGCCATCAACAACCGCTCCACGGGGACAAAGCTATCGCCTGCTTTGGAAGCAACCTTTTCCGCCTCGTCCATCACGCGGGCCAATGACGTATCGACAAACACCTGCCCGTCGCCGCCCGACACCTTGGCGATCTTCGCCACGCTGGCGTCCACAGCCGCACGCACTGCTTGCGCATCGCCAGCGGCTTTGGTGATCAGATTGGCCGACAGCCCCTGATCGTCATCCATCAATGCTTTCAAAAGGTGTTCAGGTAAAATGCGCTGATGATCTTCGCGCATCGCAATGGTCTGTGCGGCCTGAACAAAGCCGCGCGACCGCTCAGTGAACTTTTCAAGGTTCATGGGTCTTCTCCTTTGATAAGCGCCCTGTCGTCTTGGCGCCCGCATTCGCAGCACACCAGTATTGGGCCTCACGCTCTAAATGGGGATCACGAACCCGTGTTGCAAGAAGGGGGAAGCGACCGGGATTGTTCCCATTATGGTGCGCCGCCCACACCCCCATATTCACCTCATGACCGATGAGGAAACTCCGATGATGCAAGCAGCTAACACAGCCAACGCGCACCCCAAGGGTGGCAATCAATTGTTCCCGCTTTCGCCCAAGGCGATCAGGCTTTTGCGGGCCCATGATGCCGAAACCTCTGACGTCGCCAGCCTGTCCAAAGGCACCGGCGAAACAACGAAAACGCCCAACTAAGGGCGCACGATAATCCGCAAGGCGTCGGCCAAACGGATGCTCGGATACGTCCCAACCGAGCCTGATGGCGCAGTCTACGCTTCTCGTAGGCTGCGTCATTTGCATTTGCCCCCCTGCCGTGACCCGGTTAGACCCGCGCAAACATATGCCGGAGGTCCAAATGCCCGATGAACGCCTGATCGTTGCCCTTGATGTGCCCAACGTCCTTGAGGGGCTGGCCCTCACCGAAAAGCTTGGTGATGCGGTGGATTTCTACAAGATCGGGCTGGGGATGCTCACGGGCGGCGGGCTGGCTCTTGCTAATGAGCTCAAGGCCGACCACGGCAAGCGCATCTTTCTGGACATGAAGCTCTTTGATATCGGCGCCACGGTCGAGGCTGCGGTGCGCGGCATCAGCCAGTTCGACCTCGATTTTCTGACTGTCCACGGCGACCCCCATGTGGTCCGCGCCGCCAAAGAAGGCGCCGCAGGCACCGACCTTAATATACTTGCCGTGACCATCCTGACCTCGCTGGATCGCGATGATCTGGACGCATCCTGCATCAAAGCGGGCAGCATCACCGATCTGGTGCAGGAACGCGCAGGCACAGCGCTTGCCGCCGGGGCCGATGGCGTCATCGCCTCTCCGCAAGAGGCCGCGCTGATCCGCGCCCTGCCCGAGGCCGAAGGCAAACTGATCGTCACCCCCGGCGTGCGGCCCGCAGGCGCTGACCTTGGCGACCAGAAACGCGTCGCCACCCCGGCACAGGCCATCGCGGATGGCGTCGACCACATCGTCGTGGGCCGCCCGGTGTGGCAAGCAGCCGATCCGCGCGCAGCGGCACAATCGATCCTCGCGGAAATGGTGTCCCCGCAGGCCGCGCGCCCCAATTCGTAACGCGATTCACGAAAGTGCGAGGGCTGGTGAAACTTTGTTAAGGGCACATATGTCAGGTTGGTAAGACCCGAACTGAAGGCTGCTCAAAATGGAAATTCGCGACCTACACTACGACCCCCGCGCCGGTGCTTATCAGGCCAACGTCTGCCTGCAACACGCGGGCCGGATCATCGCCGTGCCTACCCGTGTCAAAGCCCACAAAACCCTGCGCCCCGCGCTTTTGTCGGAAATTCTGGCCTACCGCGCCTCGCAAAGCGTCGAACCGCCGCACCTGACGCGCTGACCGACGGGATGTGGGTAGGCCGGGGTTTACCCCGGCGCACCTATTCGTTGATATCGCGGTCCCAGATTTTTACCTGACCGGTCTTCAGGCCGAACACCTTGCGCATCGCCAGAAATGCGATCAGCGACAGCACCGCAAAGATCACCAGCATCACCGGCAACGACATGCCTGTGATCCCGATCAGCAGCATCGCGCCCACAAAGAACGCACCCGCCGCAAAGCCCAGAAAGATGTAGCCCGGCACGATGACCTCAAGCGTTGCCATCGCCAGCGCTGCTGACATCCAGACCCACCATTGTTCGGTCAACATTACCGACCACCTTTCAACATCTTGAACGCATCGCCAAAGGCTTCAAGCGCATTGGCTGGCAACAGAACCGTCTGCTTGCCCTCACCGGCACCAAGCGCATTCAGCGCCTCAACCTGCTTCAGCGCGACCTGATACTGCGCCGCTTCAAGCCCGTTTTCGGCAATGGCCACGGCCACGACCTGCGTCGCATAGGCCTCTGCCTCGGCCGCAATCCGGCGCGCCTTCGCCTCTTGCTCGGCGGCATAGAGATCACCGTCGGCCTTCAACTCAACCGACCGCTTTGTGCCCTCGGCTTCTGTCACCTGCGCACGACGCGCACGTTCCGCGTTCAACTGCTGCAACATCGCAGCGCGTGTGGCGGCATCCAGGTTCACGTCCAGAATTTCCGCACGCGTCACCTCGATCCCCCAGTCGTCTACCTGCTGGGCCACCTGTTCGCGCACAGCCTCAATCAAGCGGCTGCGGTTGGCCTGCACCTGATCCAGCTCCATCCGGCCAATCTCGGACCGGACGATACCCGCCACGGTGGTCGAGATCGCCGCATCCACGTCGCGGATCCGGTAAACCGTCTTTTCGGGCTCAATAATGCGGTAAAACACGCTTGTTTCGACCTGCACTAACACGTTGTCCGATGTGATCGCGTCCTGCGCCATCGTTGGCAGCTGACGCTCAAGGATCGACACTTTGTGGCGCACCCGATCCAAAAACGGCACGATAAAGTTGATGCCCGGCCCAAGAACCGCGCGCAATCGGCCCAGCCGTTCCACAACATATTTTTCAGACTGCGGCACGATGCGAACACCGGCCAGAATACAAATGACGATGAAAATCGCCAAAAGGATCAGAACGAGGTTTTGACCCAGAAAATTCGCAAGTAGCTGCTCAATCGGCATGTATATCTATCCCTTATCGTTGGGCCTGATATATGCATCAGACCCCCTGCTCGCAATGCTTGTGACACCCGAATGTGGCCAATTCACGCAAGCGATGTGGCCGATTTCGACCTGTTGCAGGTCACGCTAACCCTTTGGCAAACCACCCGTTTCCGCCATCCATTCGGTCAAACGCCCCGCAAACGTCGGCACCACCTGATCCATCGCCATAAATGCGGCCAAGGACACCAATTTCCACCCCTGCCCCTCATCGCCAAAGACAATGTCGTCTTCGGTTCCAGCAGGCATTTGCGCCACGAAAAACCAGATTTTGGCATCCGGATTGCCAGCCGCCGGAAACTGCCGTTCCCACAACAGCGCATCGCGTGGCAGCACCAACCCAACCTCTTCCATCACCTCACGCGCGAGGGTCTCAAACGGGGTTTCATCATCGTCCCGCGCGCCACCCGGAAAATCCCAGACGTTGGGAAACGGGATGTGGTCATAGTCATCGCGCAGCGTGATCAACAGCTGATCCCCCAGGAATAGGGCGACCTTGCTGCCTGAAAATGGCTCTGTTGTGACCACCGCGCCGACCCCTTATCCTGACCTCATGCCCAGCCTTTGCCGCGACTGCCTGACCCCGTTTGAGGACACCCGTAGGTGCCCCAATTGCCGCAGCCCGCGCGTCACCACGCACCCCGAACTCTTTGATCTTAGCATCGCCCACATGGATTGCGATGCCTTCTATGCCAGCGTGGAAAAGCGCGACAATCCCGCCCTTGCCGACAAGCCGGTGATCATCGGCGGCGGGCGTCGCGGTGTGGTGTCCACCGCCTGCTACGTGGCCCGGATCAAAGGCGTCAAATCCGCAATGCCAATGTTTCAGGCCCTGAAACTCTGCCCCGAGGCTGTCGTCGTCCGCCCCCGGTTCGACGCCTATGTTGAGGCGTCCAAAGCCATCCGCGAGATGATGGATGAACTGACCCCCGTGGTCGAACCGCTGTCCCTGGATGAGGCGTTCATGGATCTCACAGGCACCGCCCGCCTGCATGGCCGCCCCCCCGCCGTGATGCTGGCGCGGCTGGTCAAACGGATGCAGGAAGAGATTGGGCTGACAGGCTCCATCGGGCTGTCCCACAACAAGTTTTTGGCCAAGGTTGCCTCTGATCTCGACAAACCGCGCGGCTTTTCGATCATCGGCGCGGCAGAGACCACGGCCTTCCTGCGCCCCAAATCCGTGCGCCTGATCTGGGGCATCGGCCCCGTCGCGCAGGAAAGCATGGCCAAGGCGGGCATCCGCACCTTTGATGACCTCTTGCGCTGGGACCGGCGCGATTTGCACGACCGTTTCGGCGGCATGGGTGAGCGGCTTTATGCGCTGGCCCGTGGCGAAGACGCCCGACGCATTTCGCCCCATACGCCGGTCAAAGGTCTGTCGAATGAGACGACGTTCAACGTAGACACCGCCGACATCGACATTCTCGATGGCCACCTCTGGCGCATGTCCGAAAAGGTCAGCGCGCGCGCCAAGGCCAAGGATAAGGCAGGCCGCGTGGTGACGCTGAAACTCAAGACCTCGGATTTCAAATTGGTGTCCAAACGCCTGTCTCTGCATCACCCGACGCAGCTTGCCGACACGATCTACCGCACTGCGCGCGGGCTTTTTGATCAGGTCGCGGATCGCGGGCCCTTCCGTTTGCTTGGCGTGGGCCTGAGCGAGATCACAAGCGACACCGACGCCGACCGCGAAGGCGACCTGCTGGACCCCGATGCAGGCAAACGGGCCGAGGCTGAACGCGCCGCTGACAAAATCCGTGAGAAGTTTGGCGCCGATGCGATCATGAAGGGCCGATCTCTGCGTTAGATTGTGCTAAGCTCTGCGCAACCAAAACGGGGGCCCCAATGGCGCAGTTCAGATATATCGTTTCAGACGTCGACGCGGCAGTCGCATTCTATGTTGGGTTGCTTGGCTTCACGCTTGACCAGCAATTCGGACCAGCCATGGCGATTGTGACCAAGGACGATCTGCAGCTCTGGCTCGCCGGTCCGCCCGCCTCAGCCTCGCAACCCATGCCGGATGGCTCTCAGCCGACCCCCGGCGGCTGGAACCGGATCGTCGTCATCGTCGATGACATTCACGCCCTCCATGCCGCGCTTTCGGCAAAGGATGTGCCGTTCCGCAACGACATTCTTGCAGGCCCCGGCGGCCAGCAAGTGCTCTGCGCGGACCCGTCCGGCAACGTGGTCGAACTGTTCGAACCCGCTTGATCGCCGCACATATTGCCATGCGCGCCCTGCGGACTTATGATCCACCCCATCGCAACGCTCAACAAAAGGAGGGCCCTCGCTGATGCGCACGATCACACGCCGACTTCAGCATGGTCCCCGTGCCGCCCTGCAGACACGTTTGCAGGGCTGACATAACCCCGTCAGCCCCATCGCCGCCTTTGCGGCATCTCTCCCAATGGACTGACCGATATGAGCCTTTTGAACATTACCAGCCTTGGCGTGACCCTCGCCGACCCGCTCTTTTCCGACCTCAACCTGACCCTGCAAAAGGGCGACCGCCTTGGCCTTGTCGCCGCCAATGGACGCGGCAAATCCACCCTTTTGGATTGCATTTCCGGCGTGGGCGAGGCGACCACCGGCGACATTACCCGCGCCCGCGGCCTGCGCGTCGGGCATGTGGCGCAATATGTGCCGAAAGACGCGCTGGACCGCACCCTTTACGACTATGTCCTTGGCGCGCTGCCTGCCGATCAGCAAGACTATGAAAGCTGGCGGGTCGATGTCGCACTTGATGCGCTCTCCGTGCCCAATGATCTGCAACAGCAGCCCCTGAGCACGTTGTCGGGTGGCTGGCAGCGCACGGCCCTTTTGGCCGCCGCCTGGATCACCGAACCGGACGTGCTGCTGCTAGATGAACCGACAAACCACCTTGATCTGCACCGGATCGCGCTGTTGCAGGATTGGCTCGCGGGCCTGCCCCGCGACACCGCCTGCATCATCACCAGCCATGACCGCGCTTTTCTGGATGCCGTCACCACCCGCACGCTCTTTCTGCGCGCCGAACGCAGCCGCGATTTCCCAATCCCCTTCAGCAAGGCCCGCGCCGCGTTGGAGGAATCCGACGCCGCCGACGCCCGGCGCTTTGCCAACGACCTCAACAAGGCCACGCAACTGCGCAAGCAAGCGGCGAAGCTGAAGAACATCGGCATCAACTCCGGCTCTGACCTGCTGATCACCAAGACCAAACAGCTGACCGAACGCGCCGAAAAGATGGAGGCCGCAGCAAAGCCCGCCCATCAGGAACAATCGGCTGGCGACATCAAACTGGTCAACGCGGGCACCCACGCCAAAGCGCTGATCACACTTGATGATGTGGCCGTCACGACCCCCGACGGTCGCCCGCTTTACAGCACCGGCCAGAAATGGATCACGCCGGGCGACCGGGTGGTGCTGCTTGGGGCCAATGGCACCGGCAAAACCCAGCTCGTGAACCTGATCAACGCGGCCTTGTCAGAGATGGACAGCCCGGTCAAATCTGCCCCCACGGTGGTGTCGGGCTACGCCGATCAACACCTCAGCCAATTGGACCTGACCGATAGCCCGATGCAGGCCATCACCGGCCGCTTTGACGTGGGCGACCAACGGGCGCGGGGCCTATTGGCCGGGGCTGGCGTGACGCACCAAATGCAGGATGTGCCCTTGGGGCGGCTCTCAGGTGGGCAAAAGGCACGGCTTGCGATGCTGGTCCTGCGCCTGACCAACCCCAATTTCTATCTGCTGGATGAACCAACCAACCACCTTGATATCGAAGGGCAAGAGGCGCTGGAGGAAGAGCTTATTGCCCATGGTGCGGCCTGTCTGCTGGTCAGTCATGACCGCAGCTTTGTGCGCAATGTGGGCAACCGGTTCTGGCTGATCGACCGCAGACGCCTGATTGAGGTTGAGGACGCGGAAAGCTTCTTTGCCTCCGAAATGGCTCAGGCCACGTAAAGCGCGCGGTTTGCCCGCATATGGGTCGTCAGGATTTCGCGGAACGCCGTGACTTTGGCCGACGGCCAGACGTCGCGGTGCGCCACGATCCAGATGTCCATATAGGGTTGAGGCGGCAGCACAGGCACCTGCACCAGCCCCACCGTCGTGCGACCCAAAAAGAACGGCACCCGCGCCACGCCCAGCCCCGCCTGCGCCGCACCCAGAATGGCGACCATATCGTCAAACCTGATCCTGACCCGATGGTTGGGCCAGCTTGGGTCGACACCTTTGGGCACGTCTTCAAAGGCGGCGTAATTCAACCAATCAATCGGGCTTTGGTGGTCCTGCGCAATGCAGTCCGCAACATCGGGAGCTGCAAAGGCCGCCATCTGTTGTTCCACCAACCGCAGCCCCATCAAACTGTCGCCCGGTTCCCGGCTGATCCGGATCGCCAGATCCGCTTCGCGACGGGCCAAGTCCAGCGGCGTGTTCGTTGCGCGCACGTCCAGCCGCACCTCGGGGTAGGTTTTGCAAAACGCATCAATCACGGGTCCAAGCGCCGGACCGATCAGCAATTGCGGCGCCGTGATCGTCAATGTGCCGGTCAGCCGTTTGTCGCGGCCCGAAACCCCGCGCAACAGCGCGTCTTGCGACTGCTCCATCTGGGCGGCGTGCTCTGCCACCAGTTTCGCCGTCTCGGTTGGCTTGTAACCATCGGCCAACCGTTCAAACAGGGTCACGCCCATCGCGGCCTCCACCCGAGCGATGCGCCGCGCAACAGTGGTATAGGCGACGCCCAGGTCCTGCGCTGCTGAGGCCAGAGTCCCGCCGCGCACCAACGCCAAGACAGTGCGTAAATCATCCCAACTGATATCCATGGCATGCATTATTGCATATGCTTGATGCAAAGACACGCGTTTACGCAAGTGCGCTGCCTGCCTACCTCTGGGGCATCACAAATCAAAGGACACATCATGACCTACGCCATTGCACATCTCACGATCACCGATCTTGAAAAGTTTGCAGCCTACCGTGACGTCGCGGGCGAAGCGCTTGCCAAACATGGCGGTGCGGTCGCCGGTGCCAGCCGCGACCTCACTGCGATAGACGGCGCGCCCGCACTGCATGACACCGTCGCCGTGCTGACCTTCCCCGACACAGAGTCGGCACAGAATTGGATCAATGATCCGACCCTTGCCGACATTCACGCCCTGCGGCGTGGCGCGGGGCAATCGGACATCGTTGTTCTGGGCTAAAGAAGGTGGGCAGATTGCCCACCCTACTCGGCAGCGACGCGGCGCGGTGTCACCCGGCCAATCTCGGCGATTTCGGCAATGACACCGGTCAAAAGCTGCCGAAACGCGGCAAAGTTGCCGTTGGGCAGCAGCGTCCGCTCGTTCATATAGAGCGCGCGATCCACTTCGATCTGGACCGCGTGCTGTTGCCGCGACGGGCGGCCATAGTGCTGCGTGATGTAGGCCCCGGCAAAGGGCATGTTGCGCGCAACGCGCAGCCCCGCACTGGCAAATGCCGCTTCGATCTGTTCCACGATGTTGCCCGCAGCCGCCGCGCCAAACCGATCGCCCAACACAACATCAGGTCGCGCCGCACCCGCCGCACCAACGTTATCCAACGCCTCATGCGGCATCGAATGGCAATCCACCAGCACCGCCTCGCCAAAGGCATTGCGGCTTTCGTCCAGCAAGGTCTGCAACTGGTCGTGATAAGGCCGCCAGTATTGCGTGATCCGCCCATGCGCCTGTTCCAGCGTGATCTTGCCCCGATAGATCTGCCGCCCATTGCTGACCACCCGTGGGATCACACCCAACCCACTGGCCACGCGCGGGTTATGCGACAACCGCCGCACACCTTCGATCAACGCAGGGTCCAATTCCTCGGGCGCGCGGTTCAGGTCCACATAGGCCCGGGGCGCCTGTGCCGTTAAAAACGGCGCCCCATGATCGGGGGCTGCATCAAACAACTGATCCACATAGGCATCTTCGGAAGACCGAATCTCTCTCTCGTCCAATTGCGCGCGGGCCATGAACGACGCCGGATAGTCCCGCCCACTATGGGGCGAGGCAAAGACAACACTTGTCGTGCGGTCCTTGGGACGTGTCAGTTCAAATGCCATATGGCGCATAATTATCGCCCTTCCTGCAACTAACCTAGCGTGTTTTGCGACAATACCAAAAGCCCTTGATCCCCTGACACGATCCTTTTATAGACCCACCTGACCGACGCGGCTCAACCCGCGTCCTATTTCGTTATGGGACGCCGATTCGCTTAAGGCATGGATGATTAGCTCAGCGGTAGAGCACTTCGTTGACATCGAAGGGGTCACTGGTTCGATCCCAGTATCGTCCACCAGATTTCGCGGGTCCCAAGGGGCCCAAAACGCAACTTCGGCGCAATCCGCGCGCCGCGACAGAGATAAGGAAGCAACCCATGAAGGTTCGCAACTCCCTCCGCTCGCTCAAGCAGCGCCACCGCGATTGCCGCATCGTGCGCCGCAAGGGCCGCGTCTATGTGATCAACAAGACGCAGCGCCGGTTCAAAGCCCGCCAAGGCTAAACCGCAGCGACATCAGATCAAAGGCCGTGCCCCGCAAAGGGCGCGGCCTTTTCTTTTGCGCAATTCCTGCTGAACCGCCGGGTGGATTGGCGCGGCATTTCGGCCTAGGCTGACACAAATGCAGTAACGTCCAAGAGGTCGCGCCATGTTTCGCCCATCATATCCCACCCTCATCGCCAGCACGTTTGCCCTGATTGCAGGCGGCGCACAGGCGCAAGACATCTGCGGCGGCGCCGGGTCCGACGGCACATGGATCGGCGGGTCAGAGGCCGCATCTGACATCGCCACCGCCGATAATTACCGCGAACAAATGGCGCTGGTCCTGTCCGGAAACAAACATATCTCGCTCTTCTCGCTTTCGGCACCCGCTGATGTCCGGGTAGAGGCCGCTGGCCGCGGCAATGGCGATCCAGCTTTCGATCTGCTGGATGCGGACGGCAATATCGTGGTCTCTGATGACGATTCGGGTGGCAACGGCGCGGCTCGCGCTGATCTGTTGCTCGAGGCGGGCACCTATTGCGTGTCCATGGCCAGCTACGACGGATCGCCCATGACCGCCTTCGTGCGGATTGGCCGTGCTGAACAAGAGGCGCTGACCGAAGGCGTCTCAGCCACCCCAACCACCGAACCAGACGCCGCAGACGTGGCGGGTGGCTGCGTGGACGGGCCCAGCCTTGGCACTTTGGACGGCCCCCTGACCGGATCGGCCAGCGCCAACGCGACACCGTTCTGGGGCTTCACCCTCGCCGCAGAAACCCCGATCACCATCACCGCGGCAAACGAAACCGCTGACCCGGTGATCACCCTGCGCGACGCCAATGATAACGTGCTCGGCGAAAACGACGACTATGACGGGCTCAACAGCCAGCTTGATTTCGAAGGCGGCCTGCCAGCAGGCGACTACTGCCTGCAGGTTGCTGCCCTTGATGACGGCGACGTGCCCATCGACGTGGGCGTCTCGGTCTTTGACCCGCAAGCCGCCATCGCCGCACTTTATGCCAGCGGCGAGGCTGCACCACCCATGGACGGCACCGTCGCCATCATCGACCTTGGCACGCTCGACGCCCGTCTGCGCCGTGACGAACTCGTCACCAGCAACGCCACATGGTTCAGCTTTGACGTCTCGGCCCCCGGCCTTGTGCTGATCGAGGCGATTGGCGCAGGCGATGGCGTTGACCCATGGATCGCGCTCTATGACGATCTAGGCCGCCAGATTGAGCTCAACGACGACGCCGGTGGTGGTCTCGACAGCATGATCGCCGCCCGCGTTTCTGGTGGAGGGTTCCTGCTCGCGGTCAAACAACTTGGCTCTGGTAGTGGCACCGTGCGGTTGTTGATGGAACGCTACGTGCCCGCACCCTGATCTACAGCACCTTGCGATAGACCTGCCAAACCACGCCGTCCCGGTCGGTAACATCGCGTTGCTCGGCCCAACCGCGCCGCTGTAGCAGGCCCGCGGCACTTCGCGTGGTGCTGTAAATACAAGACGCGCGCATCTGGCGTGCGTGATCCTCGGCAGCGGCAACCAAGGCGCTGCCAACGCCCGCGTTCCGGGCCTCTGGCACAACCGCAAGCCCCATCAGCCATGGCCCTTCGCCCGCATCACTCACGCCAAAGCTAGCGGTATTCACTGTGACCGTCCCAATGGGCGCAGGCCCCATTGCAACAAACCCAACCGGCGGACCTGCCCCACCACTGCGGGCCGCGACATCCGCCGCCGCATCACCGGGGCCATCTGGTCCGTAGTAGCCGGGCCACGTCTGGCGCAAAATGTCAGCAACCGCGCCATGGGTCTCTGGCGCGGCGCTGAGTGTCAGAACCTTAACGGAAGGCATCACGCAACAGGCGTGATACTGTCGCTTGGTTCAGATAGCCCGTCCGCTCAATGTCCCGATCCCGCTGATAACGCCGGATCGCGCGGCGGGTCTGGTTGTTGATACGCCCATCGACCTGACCGGGTTCTAACCCAAGCTGCTGCAACTTCGCCTCGATCAAGCGCAGGGTAATTGGATCAAGCCCCAACTGCTCCTCAACCGCCTGCGCCTGCTGCTGTGCTGCCGCGTTGGAATTATCTTGCTCCAACGCCCTGATCCGCGCGCGGGCCTCATCCACGAACCGCCCGTTCGGGTAGCGATCGATATAGACAAGGTAGGCATTGCGCGCATCCTTTTCGCGCGCCGTATCCCACGCCGTCCGCTCTTCAGCTTGTGCAGCAGCGCGGTTTCGTTCCTGAATTTCGTTTAACCGCTGCGTCGCTTGGGCCGAGAATACCCCATCGGGATAGCGCTCCAGATAGGCGCGATACCCTGCGGCATTTCCACGAGAGCCGGTTTCTTCCCAAAACGCCCGGTCGCGACGTTCTTCGGCGGCGCGTTGGCGCTCGGCCTCTGCCTCAAGCTCTGCTGCGCGGCGGCTTGCCTGCCCGTCCAGACGCACGATCTGGTTGGCATTCAGATACCCCGTCTGGCTCAGGCCGTTCTGCTGCTGCCAATTGGTGATGGCCTGCCGGGTCCCGCTGCCAAAGATGCCGTCGATGCCGCGCGTGTTGTAATCCAGCACATTCAAATCTCGTTGGATCGCGCGCCGCGCTTGTCTGCTCAGCTCAAGCGATTCTTCGGCCAAACGTGCAGCGCGATTTGGTTCTGACCGGATTTCGTCCAACTTCTCACGAGCTTCTTCCAGATGCCGCCCCCGGGGGAAGCGCGCGATATAGGCCAGAAAGCCCTGCGCGCTGTCTTGCTCCACGGCCTCACGCCACGCGGTGTCATCCAGCACGCGATTGGTGCCGCCACCGATGGTTTGGTTCGGGGTCTCGACGATGGCCTGTTCGGTCGTCATCACGATGGATGTCGGCTGAAACCCTTCGATCCGCACACCACGCGTCCGCCGCGCCTGCCGCAAAATGTCTTGGCCGGGAACCGCAACCGTGTCCTCCATCAGCTCCGCAATCGTCGCGGGCCGCCCACGGATCACCGTGACACCCTGCGGGATGTCCAGCGGGGCAAGTCCGGCGACCAATGGCCCGTCATAGGTCTCATCGTCACCCGCATCTTCGCCCAAAAACAGCACGGCCTGCCCCGGCGCTTGCGCCAGCAACTGCAGCACCGCTTCGACCGCAATCGACCGATCCGCCACCCGGAACAGACGCGGCGAGGCGATGTTGCTGGCCATCAGCCACGACCGCGTGCCGTCATTGGCAAAACGCCCCGAGAGCGACACCACCAAACGATCCGCGCCTGACACTTCTGACTGGAATCCTTCCGTCAGGGTCCGCATCGCGTCCTTGTCGGAATTGGCCCCGGCAAAAACCGCAAAGCCTGCCGCCTCAAGCGCTGCCCCCGACCGCGTGGCCAAGGTTCCCTGCGCCACCCGGTCAAGCAATTCATATCGCTCAATCCCCAACAGCAAGGCCGCATCATCCGCCATCGCAGGGCTCAACCCCAGTGTCAGGCATGTCGTCAGTAGCAATCGGCGCATAGTGGCACCCCTTCTTGGTTTAGGTCTCGTAGGTTCGGCGATCCTCAATCACGAGGCCATCGCGCGGCAAAGTTCCGGGCGCCGCAATCTCAACATCGCCCCGCAATTTCAGGACATCCTTGACCGCCGCCGCAAGGGCCGCTGCGTCAAGGTTTTCCCCTTCAAAGTGCACCGCCATCGTGTCGCCTTCGCCTTCGCGGTCGGCAATCACACGGGCGCGGTCGGCACTTGTTTTGGCCACAAGGGCTGCGACCTGTTCGGGCCGCACAAACATGCCCTTGATCTTGGTGGTCTGATCGGCTCGCCCCATCCAACCCTTGATCCGGGTGTTGGTGCGCCCGCACGGGCTGTCGCCTGCCATCACGGCACTCATGTCGCCGGTGGCAAAGCGGATCAGCGGATAATCGGGGTTCAAACTGGTCACGACAACCTCGCCCACCTCGCCGGGTGCCACCGGATCACCGGTGCCCGGCGTGACAATCTCAACGATCACACTTTCATCCAAGATCATCCCTTCGCCCGGCATCGTCTCATAGGCGATCATGCCCAGATCGGCAGTGGCGTAACATTGCAGACAGGTGATCCCCCGCGCCGCATACCAATCGCGCAAACTGGGAAACAGCGCGCCACCCGATACCGCGGCCTTGGTGATCCCAAGGGTCACACCCATCTCATCGGCCTTTTCCAGGATCACCTTCAGGTAATCCGGCGTGCCCGCATAGGCCGTCACACCCGCCGCCTTGGCCGCCTGCACCTGAAGCTCTGTCTGGCCCGTCCCCGCAGGCAGCACCGCCGCGCCGACGGCCCGCGCACCGTTTTCAAACATCGTGCCCGCAGGCGTCAGATGATAACCAAAGCAGTTCTGCACCACGTCGCCCTTACCAATCCCGCACGCATGCAGAAACCGGCCAAACCGCCACCAATCGTGGCTATTGCCGCCCGGTTCATAGATCGGTCCGGGGCTTTGAAAGATGTGGCTGATGTTCTGCACCGGGATGCCACCAAAGGGCGGGTCTTCGGCCTGCCATGCCACCAACTGGCTCTTGCGCAGCACCGACAGGCGGGGCAGATCGCCAAGGGCAGCGACCTGATCCCCGCCTGCCAGACAAGACCGCGCTGCGTCCTCCACCCGTTTGATCTGCTCCAACAGGGCCGCGGTCCGCGCAGCCTCCCTGGCCTGTGCAGTCCGGGTCTCCAGATCGTCGTAAAAGGTGGTCATCGCAGTCTCCTGTCCTTGCTCCCGGGTAGAGTGCCGAGGCGGACACAGGAAAGCTAGGGGCAGGTGGCACCGATATGCGATATCAGCGCCGTGTCAGCCCCTAGCGTGCGCGCCATGCGGGGCGATGCGGCCACCTGACACCCAAAAGGTCAGGATCACCGGAATAGGCGCAACGCCCAAATCGCGTTAACCTTTGGCATCAAAACGGCGGCAAAATTGCGCAATATGCCGTCCGTAAAATTTTTTACTTTATACACCAAGGAGTTAGCCAAATGCCCCAATTCATCAACGGAACCAACAACGCCACCATCACCATCAGCGACGCCGATCATCACATCGTGACCACCTCAGCGACCGTGTTGGGAAGCTCGTCTGCCGCCATCGGGTTCTCGGGCAACAACGCGGGCAAACTCACCGTCGCCGGGACCGTTGGCAGCGCTGATGGCGCTACGAATGACGGCATATCAACAAACGCCGATGACGAAGTCATCATCACCCAGACCGGTTCCGTGCACGGCGTAGACGAAGGCATCGTGATAACCGGCGCGTCCAGCGCCGTAACAGTTGCCGGCTACGTCTATGGCGGCGACAGTGGCATTTACGCGTTCGGCAACGATGCAAATGTGACGATCACCAGCACCGGACTTGTGCAGGGTGGGTCCAACCGTGATGGCACCGACACCAGCTTTCCCTTTGCAGCCGCAGTCACGCTCAACGGCGCTGGTAACCAGACGCTGCGCAACGACGGCACGATCCTCGCCGACGTCAATCCGACGACTGGTGGCACGATTGCGGTCCTGAACGCAGGTAATAGCTTCGCCGACAACAACAGCCTGGGCTTTGACCCCTCGTTTTCAGCCGTTCTGCACTTTTTCAACACGGGAACCGTGATCGGCAGCGTTTTCTTTGCGGCAGGTGAGGATATCTACGACGCCCGCGGTGGTGGCACTGTCTCCGGCACGATCGCTATGGGCAACGACAACGACATCTTTCGCGGCGGCAACCAAGCTGAAACCGCGAGCGGTGGCGCAGGCGCAGATTTCATGACCGGCGGCGATGGCGACGACAACCTGAGCGGCGGAGGCGGCAATGACGACATGCGCGGCGGATCAGGCGATGACACCCTGCGCGGCGACAACGGCAACGACAGTATTTTGGGCAAGAAGGGCAACGACGTGCTCCGTGGCGACGACGGCAACGACCTACTGCGCGGCGGTCGCGATGATGACAACATCAAGGGCGGCAGCGGCGTTGACCGCATCTTCGGCGATCGCGGCGACGATGTGCTGTCAGGCGACGGTGCCAATGATGTCTTTGTTTTCCGTGGCGGCTTTGGTCATGATCGCATCCTCGACTTCAGCGACAACAATGCTGAAAAGATTGACCTCAGCGCCGTGGCCGCGATCCGCAACTTCAACGACTTGCAGAACAATCACCTCAGCCAAGACAACGGCGATGCGATCATAACAGTGGGTGACAATACAATCCGGCTGGAAGGGTTCAGCGCCAACGCACTCGACGCGGGCGACTTTAGCTTCTGACGGGAACCCCCCTGCGCGGGCGGGCGACCGCCTGCGCTAAGCCAGCCAGCGCTTGCGCCGCCGATAGCTGCGCACGTCGCGGAACGATTTGCGGCCCTCATCCGACATGCCCAGATAGAATTCCTTCACATCCGGGTTCTCGCGCAATTCTGCTGCCGGGCCTTCCATGACAACCCGGCCGCTTTCCAGAATATAGCCGTGATGCGCAAACCGCAGCGCCACATTGGTGTTCTGTTCGGCCAGCAGAAAGGACACGCCTTCCTTTTCGTTGAGGTTCTTCACAATGGTGAAAATCTCTTCCACCAACTGCGGGGCCAGCCCCATCGACGGCTCATCCAGCAGGATCGTCTCAGGGCGGCTCATCAGCGCGCGGCCAATCGCGCACATCTGCTGTTCGCCGCCGGACGTGTATCCCGCCTGTGATTTCCGCCGCTCTTTCAGGCGCGGAAAGTAGGTATAGACCAAATCCAGATCGTCACTAACCTTGCGCGCCCCGTCGCGCCGCGTATAGGCGCCGGTCATCAGGTTTTCCTCGATGGTCAGATGCTCAAAGCAATGCCGCCCCTCCATGACCTGAATGACGCCGCGTTTGACCAAATCTGACGGGCTGCTGTCCTGCACCCGGTCGCCACGATAATGGATCGACCCCTTGGTGACCTCACCCCGCTCGGAATGCAGCAAGTTGGAAATCGCCTTGAGCGTGGTGGTCTTGCCCGCGCCATTCCCGCCCAACAACGCCGTGATCCCACCCTTGGGCACGGTCAGGCTTACGCCCTTCAGCACAAGGATGACGTGATTGTAAATCACCTCGATGTTGTTGACCTCAAGCAAGGTCTCTGTCGCATCACCGTCCAACATGGGGCCGCGCCCTCGTCTTTCTTTGGTTCAAAAATATCCAAATCCCCGGCCCGCCAAACGCGGCAGGCCGGGGAAAGCTCACATCACAGGCAACCTGGCGTGATGTTGTTTTCTGCCGCATAGGCCGCGCTATCTTCTGCTACCAACGGATCGGTCACGCTGTCGTCAGGCGCGATGAAGTCCGTCAACGGGTTCCACGTGCCAGCGGATGCATCCCATTGCTGCACCAGACCCAGACCCGGGCCACCGTGGTTTTCGCAAGTCACCGAGAACGCAGGCCCGATGTTGGCCATGCCCAATTCAGCCATCCGCGCCTCTGTGATGTCCAACGCCTCCATCCCGTCACGCACCATCGCAGGTGTCACGTCTGCGACGCCATGGATTTCCTGTGCTTTGGCAATGGCTTCAGCCGCCAGCATCGCCGCGTAAACGCCACGGGTATAAAGCACGGTGCCCACATTGGACCCGTCACCGGCCGCGTTGCCCGCCTCATGCACCAGCGTTTTGATCTCCTCAAACACCGGATAATCGGCAGAACGTGTCATCCCGAGCGATTTGTAGCCGTTGGCCGCAGCACCCGCAGGTGTCACGTCATGCTCTGACCCGGCCCACCAGTTGCCGATGAAATTTTCCATCGGGAAATTGATGTTGGCCGCTTCCTGCACAGCCACCTGGTTCATTACACCCCAGCCCCACATCAGGACATAGTCAGGGCGCTCGCGACGAATTTGCAGCCACTGGGATTTCTGCTCCTGCCCAGGATGATCCACCGCCAGCAGGCTCAGGTCATAGCCGTGCATTTCCGACAGCGCTTCCAGCGTACGAATGGGCTCCTTGCCATAGGCAGAGTTGTGATAGACCAGCGCGATGGTCTTGCCATCAAGGCTGCCACCGTTCTCATCCAGCAGATAGTTCACCGCCACAGAGGCCGCATCCCAGTAGTTCGCAGGATAGTTGAACACCCAGTTGAACACCTCACCATTGGCCGCAGATGTCCGGCCATAGCCCATCGTGTGCAGCGGAATGTTGTCCGCCGTCACCTTGGGGATCAGCTGATAGGTGATGCCAGTGGACAGCGGTTGATAGATCAGCGCGCCCTCACCCTTGGTGCTCTCGTAGCATTCCACACCCTTTTCGGTGTTGTAGCCCGTCTCGCATTCCACAATACGGATCGGCACGCCGCCAATACCGCCATCGCGTGCGTTGAGCAGGTTGAAATAATCCTGATAGCCATCCGAAACAGGCACGCCGCCTGCGGCGAACGGCCCAGTGCGATAGGACAGATCCGGGATCACCAGATCGGCCATTGCCGGTCCGGTCGCCAGCGCACCTGCAAGGGCCGCTGCTGCTAGGGTCTTCATCTTCATCATGGTCTCCTCCCATTGATAATTTGGTGTAGGTCGGGGTTCACCCCGACTCATTTGGTTAATAAGGAAACGGCCACAGCCGTAATTTCTCTTTGATATAGCGCCAGATCGCGGCCAGCCCGTGCGGCTCTCGGATCAGGAAAAACATGATCAGCGCGCCCACGATCACCAACTGCAAATGCGCCACCAGATCGGTGGGCCAGCCCAAAATATCAACGCCAAGCCACTTCAACGCGACCGGCATGATCACAAGGAACGCAGCCCCCGCAAAGCTGCCAAAGATCGATCCCAGCCCGCCGATGATAATCATGAAAAGCACAAGGAACGACTTCTGGATGCCGAACACCTCGCCCACTTCTACCGCGCCCAGATAGACCGCAAAGAACAGCGCGCCCGACACGCCCACAAAGAACGACGACACCGCAAAGGCGGTCAGCTTGGCGCGCAGCGGGTTCACTCCGATAATCTCTGCGGCGATATCCATATCGCGAATAGCCATCCATTTGCGCCCCGTGGACCCCCGCGTCAGGTTCCGCGCGATCAGCGCACACAGGGTCACGAAAAACAGGCACACAAGGTATTGCGCCCACGCCGGCGTATTAGGCCCGGTGACAGCCACGCCCGCCACCAACCGCTCTGGCGCGTTGATCTGGCCAGACGCGGAATAGTTGTAAAACCACGCGACCTTATTGAAGAGCCAGACAAGGAAAAACTGCGCCGCCAGTGTCGCTACTGCCAGATAGAACCCCTTGATCCGCAACGACGGCAGACCAAAGGCCGCCCCCACGACGGCCGTAATCCCGCCCGCCAACAGGATGTGGATCAGGATCGACACATCAGGAAAACCCGTCATCAGCTTGTAGCAAGCATAGGCCCCCACAGCCATGAACCCGCCGGTGCCAAGGCTCACCTGCCCGCAATAGCCAGTCAAAATGTTCAACCCGATTGCCGCAATCGCATAGATCAAGAACGGCACCATCAGCGACGACGCCCAATAATCATTGATCACAAACGGGATCACCAACCAGGCCACCGCGAGGATCACCCAGAACCCGACCCGATCAAACTTGATCGGAAAGGTCTGGTTGTCGTCGCGATAGGACGTCTTAAAATCACCGGCCTCACGATACAGCATCTTGGCCCCTCCGTGGGTTCCAATTCACGCCATCCATCCATGGCACGGGATCAATGTCACGCGGGTTGATCCCCTCAAGCGCACCCACATTAACCCCCCACTCCATGCCCTCAGCAGGCCGATGATGGTGGGTATAGGTGCCACAACGCGTGCAGAAATGATGGCGTTCAGTCTTGGGCCCAAATTGATAGGTGCCAAGCGTCTCCTCGCGCAAAACGGTTAGATCTTCCTCGCGCACATCAGCGGTCATCGCCCCACGCCGCCTGCAAAAACTGCAATCGCAACGCTTCGCCGTGTTCAAACCATCGGCGAGCCGCACAAGCAGTTCAATGCCGCCGCAGTGGCAGCGCAAGTTCATTACGTCAAACACGCTCAATGATCCGCTCCCCAAACAACCCTTGCGGGCGAAACACCAGAAAGATCAGCGCCAGCACATAGGCAAACCAGTTCTCGGTGGCCCCGCCCAAGTAGGGCGCGCCAATCGTATATTCGAACAGCTTCTCGCCGACGCCGATGATGAGGCCCCCAACAATCGCGCCGGGAATCGAGGTGAAGCCACCTAACATCAAAACGGGCAGCGCCTTCAGCGCGATCAAGCTCAGCGAAAACTGCACCCCCGATTTCGCGCCCCACATGACCCCGGCGACAAGCGCCACAAGCCCCGCCAGCGACCAGACCAGCACCCAGATAAAGTTCAGCGAAATGCCCACGCTCAACGCCGCCTGATGGTCATCGGCCACCGCGCGCATGGCGCGGCCCTGCTTGGTGTATTGGCTGAACGCCACCAACCCGATCACCAGAATCGCGGCCACCACGGTCGCCACCATATCCAGCTTGTCGATGAAGAAGCCGTAGAAGTCATCGCCGCCCAAACCGGCGGTCGCATTTTCCACCCACATGGACCCGCCCTGCGGCAGTCCCACGTCCAGCGTCTTGATATCCGACCCCCACATCAGGTCGCCGACACCTTCCAGGAAATAGGCCAAGCCAATGGTTGCCATAAACAGGATAATCGGCTCCTGCCCGACAAGATGCCGGAACACGAACTTCTGCACCGCCCAGGCAAAGACGATCATCACCAAGAGCGTCAGAATGATCGCCAGCAACGCGGGCACATGCCAGCCAAAGTGGTGAATCTCCGTCCCGAAGATCGCATTGATCAAATGCGAAAACGGCACCTGTCCTGACATGATGCCCGTCAGCGTCAGCGCCGCGAACAGGGCCATCACACCCTGCGCATAATTGAAAATGCCCGAGGCCTTGAAGATCAGCACAAAGCCCAAGGCCACCAGCGCATATAGCACCCCGGCCATCAGCCCGTTGATGACGACCTCAATCCCGTAAAGAAAATCAGCTGACATGCGTGCGCACCCCCACCGTTAAGGTGTGAACACCGCTTAAAACTTTCATGCGCATGGGTTGTGCATGGGTTGTGTATGGTTTCTTCACAGGCTCTGCATATGACAAATCAGTCATGCTGCACCCCCAAATAGGCATCGATCACATCTTGATTACCGCGCACCTCGTCCGGTGTGCCGTCGCCGATCTTGCGGCCATAATCCATCACCACCACGCGGTCAGACAGGTCCATCACGACCCCCATATCGTGTTCGATCAGGGCGACGGTGGTGCCGAATTCGTCATTTACATCAAGGATATAGCGGGACATGTCCTCTTTTTCCTCGACATTCATGCCTGCCATCGGCTCGTCCAGCAACAACAGATCAGGCTCAGCGGCCAGCGCGCGGGCAAGCTCCACCCGTTTCTTCAACCCGTAAGGCAAACGCCCCACAGGGGTCTTGCGAATGGCTTGGATTTCAAGAAAATCAATAATCTTTTCAACGGCTTCGCGATTTTCCGTCTCCTCTCGCTGGGCTTTCCCCCACCAGAGCGCTTGGGCAAAGAGCCCGGTGTTCATCTGCCGCAACCGGCCCGTCATCACATTGTCCAAAACACTCATGCCCTCAAACAGAGCGATGTTCTGAAAAGTCCTTGCAATTCCGTGCCTTGCCACCTGATAGGGCTTCATCGGCGGGCGTTTTTCGCCGCGGAACCAGACCTCACCGACCTGCGGGTTATAGAAGCCCGAGATCACGTTCAGCATCGATGATTTCCCGGCCCCGTTCGGCCCGATAATCGCCCTGATCTCGCCCTCGCGAATATCAAAAGAAATATCCTTGATCGCCTCCACCCCGCCAAAGCGGAGCGTGATATTCCTCATATCCATCAGCACTTTACCAATGGTGCGCCCGTCTTCGGTGACGTAGCTGTCGACGGTATCTTTCATCGCGCACGCCCGCCTTGGCTGTTGTTAACCTGTTGGATGCAAACTGCCATCACGCCGCCGCCTCCCGCTTTGCCACAACCTTGGCGTCCCGAATATCCAGCGTTGCCGTGATCTTGCCCTTGCGGCCATCCTCATAGGTGACTTCGGTTTCGGTATAGACCTCTGACGATCCATCATAGAGCGCCGTAATCAGGTCATCGAACTTGTCGCCAATCACCGCCCGGCGCACTTTGCGGGTGCGGGTCATTTCGCCGTCGTCGGCGTCCAGCTCTTTGTGCAGCACAAGGAAGCGGTGGATCTGGCAGCCAGACAGCATATCATCCTCGGCGACGCTGGCGTTGACCGCGTTCACATGCCCCTCGATCGCCTCTAACACCTTGGGATGTTGCGATAATTCCTGATAGCTGGAATAGGCGATATTATTGCGTTCCGCCCAATTTCCGACAGCTGTCAGGTCGATATTGATGAAGGCGACACAGCGATCCTTGCCCGCACCAAAGACCACGGCCTCCAGAATGTTGGGATAGAATTTCAGCTTGTTTTCGACGTATTTCGGGGCAAACAGCCCGCCATCTGACAATTTGCCGACATCCTTCGCACGGTCGATGATCCGCAGGTGGCCTGTGCCTTCTTCAATGAACCCCGCATCCCCCGTCGCGACCCAGCCTTCGGGGTCCTTGGTAGAGGCCGTGCTTTCGGCGTTTTTGTAGTATTCAACGAAGGTGCCGGGCGAGCGATAGAACACCTCTCCGCTGTCTTCGATCTTGATCTCAACCCCCGGTGACGGCACGCCAACGGTATCGGACCGGACCTCGCCATCGGGTTGTTGTGTAATGAAAACAGTGGCTTCGGTCTGGCCATAAAGCTGTTTGAGGTTGATGCCCAGCGCCCGGTAAAAATCGAAAATCTCGGGCCCAATCGCCTCACCGGCTGTATATCCAACCCGCACCCGACTGAGGCCAAGCGTGTTCTTGAGCGGGCCAAACACCAGCAAGTTGCCCAGCCGATAACGCAGCCTATCGCCAAAGCTCACCTCTTTGCCGTCCAGCAAGTCGGGGCCGGCCCGGCGGGCGACATCCATGAAGTGATCAAAGAGCCAGCGCTTCACCCGGCCCGCGTCTTCCATGCGGATCATGACAGAGGTCAGCTGCCCCTCAAACACCCGAGGTGGTGCGAAATAGTAGGTCGGACCAATCTCGCGCAGGTCGGTCATCATGGTGTGTTCGGATTCGGGGCAATTGACGCAAAACCCCGTCCACATCGCCTGTCCGATAGAAAAGATAAAATCCCCAACCCACGCCATCGGAAGATAGGCCAGCACCTCATCCCCCGCTTTCAGATGGTCAAATTCGGCGGAATTCTTTGAGGTTTCAATGACATTGCGGTTTGACAGCACGACCCCTTTGGGCCGCCCCGTGGTGCCGGATGTGTAAAGCATCACACATGTGCTGTCGTAATCCAGCGCCGCAATCCGCTCCGCCATCTCTCCCTGCAAATCCGACGCGCGACCCTTGGCCTGCACCTCTGCATATGACGTCATCGCGCTATGGTCGTATTTCCGCAGGCCGCGCCCATCGAGGTAGATGACATGCTCCAACGTGGTCAGCCCCTCGCGGGCATCTGCGATCTTGTCGACCTGTTCCTGATCCCCGGCAATCGCAAAGCGTGCACCACAGTGATCCAACGCATAAGCAATCTCTTCTGCGGCGGCGTCCTGATAAAGCGGGACCGGCACGCAGCCGATCTTTTGCGCGGCGATCATTGCCCAATACAAGGCTGGCCGGTTCCGCCCGACAATCGCGATGTGGTCGCCCGTCGCCGCACCCAATGTCAAAAGCCCTAAGGCCAAAGCGTCCGTCTCTTCCGCGACATCAGCCCAGGTCCAGCTTTGCCAGATCCCGTATTCTTTTTCGCGGTAGGCCGCCTTTGACCCGTGCTGTGCCACGTTGCGGGCCAGCAATGCAGGAATAGAAAGCATCGCCCCCGAGGGCGTAGCAGGCGTCATATCAAATTTTCCTCCCACATCGGATGTTACCGATGACGACCGATTCACTTTCGTGTCGATCTATGAGGATGATACTGGGACGCCGTTCGTTGTCACGTCAACGGTTTTTTGAACAAACGTTCATTTATTGAGGGCGCCCCATGAAAAGCGCCCCCAATAGGTTCAAGTCCGGTTTTGGAATGCGGTGGACTTAGTTGAAGTTGTAAACGACCGAAGCGCCCAGCGTGTTGCGTGCGTCACCAAAGCCGGTGTCGGTTGCGTCGTTGAACTGCGTAGTCAGGCTGGTGCGCAAAGACAGGCTGTTGGTCATAGAGACGTTCAGCGCCAGCTCGTTGTTCACCAATGTGCCGGATTCGGAATAGATGACATCCGTATCGTTGGTGACATAGCTGGTCTCGCTCAGGCTGCGGAAGTAGTTGGACGAAACGCTTGCCGCCACTTCGTTGATGGTGTCGCCACCAACAACTTCAGCCGCGCGGTAACCGGGGCCAGCTTGCACCGACCATTGTGTCGTCGAATCGTTGAAGATCCGGTAACCGACACCGGCACCTGCAAAGATATCCTGTGAATAGTCACCCACTTCATCTGCAGTGCGATCAAACATCAGGTCCGCCTTGCCATAGGCAAAGAAGCGGTCGTTGAAGTCACGGCGATAGTCCAGACCGGCCAGCAGGTTGTTGTCGGTCTCGACGCCATCAAGGGTGCCGTAGGTATAGCTCAGCGTGACGTCATAGCCGTTGATGCCGTCAAAGGCACCGTAACGCAGGCCAACACCAATGGTTGCGGCTTCTTCGTCGTCATCGGATGTCGCCGTGGCGCGTGCCGACAGTGACCCGTAGGTGCCGATGCGGCGGCCTTCGTTGCCGAACGCGGTCATGTCGCGGTCGTTATCATCGGCGATCTGATCTTCCAGCGCTTCGACGGCGCTTGATGTGGCACCATCGTTGTCAAATGCGGAGTCCTGGGCCTGCGCCGTGCCTGCCAAAAGTGCAGTGATGGCGGCGGTCCCGATCAAGAGAGTCTTGTGTTGCATGGTCTATCCTTTTGGGTTGCGCGCAGTGAGAGTCCGCGCGTCTCCATCCGGAAATGACCGCAATCTTCTTTTAATTTCAGTGGGAACAACACACCGCTTTTCCCCAAGGCGGGAAACCGCCAAGCCATTGGCGCTAAGGCAAAAAACCGCCTTATGCGAACGATCCGGAGAAACTCCCCCTAGACGTGGCCGTTACTCGGCGGCGACGGCTTCTGCCTTTTCGACTCGCACCGCAGAAAATTTGAACTCCGGGATTTTGCCATAGGGATCAACGGCGGGGTTGGTCAGGATATTCGCTGCCGCCTCCACATAGGCAAAGGGCAGGAACACCATGTCGGGTGACACCGCACGGTCGGATCGCGCCATCACGGTGATCGATCCGCGCCGCGTGGTCAGCCGGATCAGACCGCCCGGTTCCACGCCCAGTTTGCGCAAGGTGGACGGATGCAGGGAACAGTTCGCCTCAGGCTCAACCGCGTCCAGCACCTTGGACCGGCGGGTCATCGACCCGGTGTGCCAGTGTTCCAACTGCCGCCCCGTCGTCAGGATCATGGGGTAGTCTGTATCCGGCGTTTCATCCGGTGCAATCACGCTGGCGGGCGTAAACCGTGCACGCCCATTGGGCCGGGGGAAGCCATCGCCAAACACAATCGGCTGGCCGGGATCCTCTGGTGAGAGGGACGGATAGGTCACCACATTCTGCGCCTCAAGCCGGTCCCATGTGATGTTGTTGAGTGACTTCATCAGCTGCGTCATCTCGCCAAAGACCTCTGACGGATGGGTATAGGTCCAGCCAAGACCAAGGCGTTTTGCAAGCTCAACCGTGATCCACCAATCCTCTTTCGCATCACCCGGTGGGCTGACTGCCGGGCGACCCATTTGCACCTGCCGGTTGGTGTTCGTCACTGTGCCGGTCTTTTCGGCGAATGCACTGGCAGGCAGGATCACATCGGCAAAATTCGCGGTCTCAGTCAGGAAGATGTCCTGCACCACCAGATGGTTCAGCTTGGCCAAAGCATCGCGGGCATGTTCCACATCGGGGTCCGACATGGCGGGGTTTTCGCCCAGGATATACATGCCGTGAATGTCACCCGCGTGAACCGCATCCAGAATTTCAGTGACCGTCAGACCCTTGTTGGGATCGATGCTGCCTTCGTTCCAGACCTCTTGAAATGCCGACCGCACGCCATCATCGCCAACAGGCTGATAATCAGGCAGGAACATCGGGATCAGCCCCGCGTCAGAAGCGCCTTGCACGTTGTTCTGGCCACGCAACGGGTGCAGGCCGGTGCCAGGGCGACCGACCTGGCCGGTCATCAGCGCAAGGCTGATCAGGCAGCGCGAGTTATCGGTGCCGTGGATATGCTGGCTGATCCCCATGCCCCAGAAAATCATCGCGGATTTGGCACCGGCAAAAGTGCGCGCAACCTCGCGCAGGGTATCCGCAGGAATGCCGCAGATGCCTTCCATCTTTTCCGGCGTAAAGTCGGCAAGGTGGGCTTTCTCGGCCTCCCAATTCTCGGTGTAGGCTTCGATATATTGCTGATCGTAAAGCTTTTCCTCGACGATCACATGCATGATCGCATTGAGCATCGAGACATCCGCGCCGGGGCGGAATTGCAGCATGTGGGTCGCAAACCGTTTCAGGCCCACACCGCGCGGGTCCATCACGATCAGCTTGCCACCGCGCTTGGTGAATTGCTTGAAATATGTCGCCGCCACGGGGTGATTTTCGACCGGGTTCGCGCCGATCACGATGGCGACGTCCGCATTCTCAATCTCGTTAAAGGTCGCAGTCACAGCGCCCGATCCGACGTTTTCCATCAGCGCGGCAACAGAGGAGGCGTGGCACAACCGGGTGCAGTGATCGACGTTGTTATGGCCGAACCCCTGGCGGATCAGTTTCTGGAACAGGTAGGCCTCTTCATTGGTGCATTTGGCCGATCCAAAGCCCGCGACGCCTGTCCCGCCAATGTCTTTCATGCCGTTCGCGGCGGCATCCAAGGCCTCTTCCCAGGTCGCCTCGCGGAAGAATTCCTGCCAGTTGCCGGGATCGACGTTCAGCCCTTTCGCAGGAGCGTCGTCTCGGCGGATCAGCGGTTTCGTGAGACGGTGGTCGTGGTGGATATAGTCAAAGCCAAAGCGGCCCTTCACACACAAACGCCCCTCGTTCGCGGGGCCGTTGATGCCTTCGACGAATTTCACCTTGTTGTCTTTGACCTTGAGGCTGATCTGGCAGCCGACCCCACAGAAGGGGCAAACCGACTTCACCTCTTCATCGTAGTCAGCGCTGTCGCCCACCTGCGCGTCGTCCACCACAGTGGCGGGCATCAACGCACCGGTTGGGCAGGCCTGCACGCATTCGCCACAGGCCACGCAGGTGCTGTCGCCCATGGGATCAGCCATGTCGAAGACCGGATAGGCATTGTGGCCACGACCCGCCATGCCGATCACGTCATTCACCTGCACCTCGCGGCAGGCGCGCACGCAAAGCCCACATTGGATGCAGGCATCAAGGTTCACGTTCATCGCCACGTGGCTGTCATCCAGCAGCGGAATGTGGTCGGGTTCCATCGCGGGAAAGCGGCTGGCGTCCACGTCTTGTGCGGCGGCCATGTCCCACAGGTGGCTAGATTTATCGCGCGCCACGTCCTGCGCAGGTTGGTCGGCGACAAGGAGTTCCATCACCATCTTGCGGGCCTGCACCTCGCGCGGTTGATCGGTGGTCACGACCATGCCGTCGGCAGGTTCACGGATACAGGATGCCGCCAGCGTGCGCTCGCCCTCAATCGCGACCATACAGGCGCGGCAGTTGCCATCAGACCGATAGCCGGGCTGCGGCTTGTGACACAGATGCGGGATCACAAGGCCACGGCCATGCGCGACCTCCCAGATGGTCATGCCGGGTTCCGCGATGACGGTTTCGCCATCAAGGGTGAATGTGATCTTGTCTGACATGGGTGACTCCTGCGACTTGGCACAAGTTACACCATGACAGGCGAATAATCAGAAGCCTATCCGCGACGCGCAGCCCCGCATTTGCGCCATCGCTGTTTCCGATAGGCGTCAGATGATCAGGATGCGCAAGATCTCCAGCCCGATCAGCGCCACGATCGGCGACAGATCAATGCCACCCATATCGGGCAGAACACTGCGGATCGGACGGTAAACCGGCTCCAGCAAGCGCTGCAATCCATACCAGACCTGCGCCACAAAGGGCTGCTGAAGGTTGAGCACGTTGAAACTGATCAGCCAGCTCATGATGAAGTGGATAAAGATGAACGTCCGGGCAACCCCGATCAGAAGCAGCGCGATCTGGACGATATCATTCATGGTCTGGCCTTTCCTAATTCCACGCAAACGCAGGTAAGCAATCAACCGCCTGCTTGCAAGTTGAGGTTGCCGTAAGGTCAAAATTGACGTTAACGTAAACGTCATTAAGTCTGGGGCAAGGAGAGCCCCATGTACCCCCTCATTCGCGCCGCCAAAGAACTGATCAAAGATCGCAACGCCCCGCCGCTGCCGATCCTTGGGACCCATGTGTCATGGCACCGCTGCTGGCCGCAGGACATCGATGTTTTCATGGAGATGAACAACGGTCGCATCCTGACCGTGCTGGACCTTGGGCGCACGTTGCTGGCAAAGCGCGTTGGCTTGCTCAAGGCGCTCGCCAAAAATGGGTGGAGCATGACGATGGCTGGCAGCACGGTCCGCTATCGCAAACGCATCCGGCCCTTTGTACGGTTCAAGGTGACGCACCGCTGCGTTGGTTGGGACGACAAGTTCTTCTACCTCGAACATGCGATCTGGATCGGTGAGGACTGCGCGACCCATGCGCTATATCGCGCCGCCGTCACGGACAAAAACGGCATCGTGCGCCCCGGCACCGTGTTCCGGTCCATGGGGTTTGAGGGCGATAGGCCCGACCTGCCGCAATGGGCGCAAAACTGGGTCGATGCTGACGCCACGCGCCCGTGGCCTCCGGAAATTCCCGCCGAGGCCGCCGCCGCCTAAAAGCTTTCCTTGCATCATGCGCCGCCATCAGGCTCTTATCCCTACAACAAGACGGGGAAGAGGCACATGGCAGTCAGCAAGAAACGCATCTGGGGGTGGATGTCATTCGATTGGGCTGGCCAACCCTTCTATACGCTTGGCCTGACATTCATATTTGGGCCCTACTTTGCGGCCACCGCCACCAACTATTTTCTTGGCACCGGCATGGAAGCCGAGGCGGCCGATGCGCAGGCGCAATGGATTTGGTTTCTTGCACAACTGGTGACGGGCCTGTTGATCGCTGTGACTGCGCCGTTCTTGGGTGCCTTTGCTGACAATTCTGGCCGCAAGATCCCTTGGATCGCATTTTTCTCGTTAATCTACATTGCCGCGACATGGATGCTATGGGGACTAAAACCTGATGGAACAGGCCTGATCTTTAGCCTCGTCGTCTTTTACGTCGGCTTCTTTGCTGCGGAATCCGCACTTAATTTCGTCAATGCCATCCTGCCGTCTTTGGGCGACGAAAAAGCCATCGGACGCATCTCTGGTTCGGGTGCCGCCTTTGGCTATTGGGGCGGCGTCACATCACTCATCATTATGCTCGCCCTCTTTGTCGAAGACCCTGCAACCGGCCTGACCCGCCTCGGCAACGCGCCCTTGTTCGGCCTTGATGGCACCCAGCTTGAAGGCACCCGCGCCGTCGGACCGTTCATCGCAATGTGGTTTGCGGTGTTTATGATCCCATTTTTCTTGTTCGTACAGGACGACAAAAACGTCAAAGCAAAGTCCACCAGCCTGCGGAAGGTCTGGGGCGAATTGCGCGAGACACTTATCAATGTCACGAAACGCAAGAGTTTGATGAATTTCCTGCTGGGATCGATGTTCTACCGGGATGCGCTCAACGCGATTTATGCCGCGGGCGGTGTCTATGCCACGTTGGTGCTCAAGTGGTCGCAGATTGAAATCGGCATTTACGGCATCGCAGCGGCCATTGCTGCAGCGATATTTACGTGGGTCGGTGGGCGATTTGATGCGCGCGTTGGCCCAAAGCCGGTGATCCGGGTCAGTGTTTGGATGCTGATCGGTGTGAGCTTCTTTATCGTTGGCATGTCGCGCGACAGTCTTTTTGGCGTGCCTTTGCCAGAAGGTTCCAAGATACCCGACATCATCTTCTATGTCTGCGGAGTCGTCATTGGCGGTGCCGGCGGTTCGGTTTACGCGGCCTCGCGGTCAATGATGGTGCGCCATACTGACCCTGACCGACCGGCCGAGGCGTTTGGCCTCTTTGCCCTATCGGGAAAAGCGACCGCCTTCCTTGCGCCTGGCCTAATTGCCTTCTTCACTTGGTACACTGGCAGCACGCAATTGGGTTATTTACCTCTCATCTTTCTCTTCATTCTTGGGCTGTTCTTGCTAAGATGGGTCAACAAAGATGGAGATCGCGCAGAATGGTCCGCTTCTTAGCAGTAATCGCAGCAGTCGCAGCCCTTGCCGGTTGCCAAACCGAAACAGCCAGCGCCCCGCAGGCGACGGTTTCGACCCAGAACACCAATGACACCCGTGTCGCCAAACAACTTTTTGGCGCGGCACGGTTTGCCTCCAAACAGACGCCCGATGCCATCGGTGGTTATGCGCTGGGCTGTCAGGCCGGTGCGGTGCAACTGCCCGAGACCGGGCCGACATGGCAGGCGATGCGCCTGTCGCGTAACCGCAATTGGGCGCAGCCGATCACTGTTGATTATATCCAAGACCTCAGCCGCACCGTGGCCACCCTGCCCGGTTGGGAAGGGCTCTATATCGGCGACATGAGCCAACCGCGCGGCGGGCCAATGCTCACCGGGCACCGCAGCCACCAGTCCGGTCTGGATGTGGATATCTGGATGCTGCCGCCCAATCGTCTGAACCTATCCGCGGCAGAACGCGAGAGCATCTCTTCGATCTCCATGCGTCGTGCCGCCGGGGCCTATACCAACGACAGTTGGACGCCCCAGCACGAGGCGGTGCTCAAAGCCGCCGCCTCTGACCCGCGTGTCGCGCGGATTTTTGTCTTTCCTGGCGCAAAGGTTGCGATGTGCAACAGCGCCACCGGTGACCGCAGCTGGCTGAATAAGATCCGGCCATGGTGGGGGCACCACTATCATTTCCACGTGCGACTAAAATGCCCTGCGGGCGATCGCAATTGTGTGGATCAAGCCCCGCCGCCTGCCGGTGATGGCTGTGCTGATGCGCAGACATGGGTGAACAACATCCTCAACCCACCGCCCCCGGACCCCAACGCGCCAGCGGCAACCCCGCGCAGTGAAATCACCATGGCGCGCCTGCCCGCCCAATGCACGAACGTGTTGAACGCCGAATAAATGCGCGCGTTTGCCCTTGGACTTGCCCTGCTCGCAGGATGTGCGCCTTTGCCATCCGAAGTCACGTTGAGCGGGCAATTTATCTGGACGAGCGAGGATCAAGGCTTTGGCGGCATTTCAGGGCTTGAGGTTCTGGATGGCGGCACGCGTTACGTGGCCCTCAGCGACAAGGGCCAGATCAGAACGGGGCCCATCCTGCGGGAAAACGGCCAGATCGCAGAGATGCCGATTGAGCGCAGGCACCGAGTCAGGATGCTTGATGGTGCGCGCGTCAACAATGAATTCAGCGACTCCGAAGGGCTTGCCATTGGTAGCGACGGGCTCACCTATATCTCCTTCGAGGGCGAAGCGCGTGTGGTGGTTTATGACAATACCAATCGCGCAGCCCTGCGCGAATTGCGGACGCCCGCGTTTGAGAAGTTGCAGGGCAATGCCTCGCTCGAAAGCCTTGCCATTGGGCCTGATGGCGCGCTCTACGCGATCCCTGAACGGTCTGGCCGCGCCAATCGCCCCTTCCCGGTCTATCGGTTTCTGGATGGCGCGTGGGACGTCCCCTTCTCCCTGCCACGACGCGGTGCCTTCCTGATCGTCGGTGCTGACGTGGGTCCCGATGGCCTACTCTATGTGCTTGAACGTGACTTTACCGGTGTCGGTTTCCGCAGCCGTGTCCGGCGGTTTGATCTGTCGGGCGGCGGGGAGGTTGTGCTGCTGCAGACCGCCAATGCGACCCACGACAATCTGGAAGGCATCAGCGTTTGGGCCGCGCCCGATGGTGGTCTGGTGATGACACTGATTTCGGACGACAACTTTCAGTTCTTCCAAAGAACCGAGGTCATCGAATACCGCATTGACCGTTAGATCGTGGGGGGTTAGACCGCGCCGTCCCTGAATGGTCAGGGGCCAAGTGCCGCACCCTTGTCAAAACGGAACATCAAAATGCGTATTCTCCCCGGCGTGATCGCCATGGCCATTATCGTGGTCACCTCCAATATTCTTGTGCAATTTCTGATCCTTGACGGATTGCTGACCTGGGGGGCGTTTACCTATCCGCTGGCCTTCCTTGTGACCGACATCATGAACCGTGTTTACGGCGCGTCAGAGGCAAGAAAGGTAGTCTTTTCAGGGCTTTGCGTGGGGATTATTTGTTCTTTGATCGGGTCCCAGATCATGCTGGAGTTCGGGCCTGCGGTTGCGATCCGGATTGCGATTGCCTCTGCCAGTGCGTTCCTGATCGCGCAACTGCTTGATATTGCTGTGTTTAACCGTCTCCGCGAAGGGTCTTGGTGGACCGCGCCGCTGGGGTCCACGCTGGTCAGCTCTACGGTAGACACGTTAATCTTTTTCTCCATTGCGTTCGCGACGATCTTCAATGGTTTCAGTGCCTTAGCGGACGATCAAATCGTCTGGGCGCAGGAGATGGTGCCGTTTCTTAACCAAGGTCCGCTGGTGCCGCTGTGGGTTTCGCTCGCCGTGGCCGACTGGGGCGTAAAGTTAACCATTGCGCTGCTGGCGCTGGTGCCATTCCGCCTGATTGTTGGGCGGATGCTACCACGCACGGCCTAAGCACAAAAATGTGTGGAAATTAATTTGACATATACCAAATCTGTGCAAAGCTTCCATTAGGCGAAACATTTGAAAGGAGGTGATCCAGTGCATCATGAAGTATTGGAGAAGGCAGTCGGGACAACTTGTGGGGGTCACACCTAGGGCAGCCCCTAGTTGAGAAGACCACAAGGTGGAGATCCTAACCGACCCACCTCCGCAACTTTCAGGAAAGGGCCATCCCATCGCCGGGGTGGCCCTTTTTTCGTTTTTGCGATGTCATGCGGCGGCGAAAGGGGCGCTGCGGGCCGAAATTGGGTTAAGGGTGCGCACGGCAAAAATCGGGTATACAGAACCTGTCAAGAAACCATGCACACCCCATACACAAACCATATGCACGAAAGTCTGAATGCGCGTTAACGATCATATCGAGATTGCCGATTGGGAACTGACCGAGAGCTTTGTGCGCGCGTCCGGCCCCGGCGGGCAGAACGTGAACAAAGTGTCCACGGCGGTCGAACTGCGGTTTGAGGCGGAGCGGTCGCCGAACCTACCCGACGCGGTGAAGCGGCGGTTGCGGCGGATCGCGGGGCAGAAATGGACGAAGGACGGGGCCGTGGTGATCTTTGTGCAAGAGACCCGGTCACAAGCCCGCAACCGCGAAATCGCGATAGAGCGTTTGGCAGAGTTGATCCGCAAAGCGACCGAGGTGCCCAAACGGCGGCGGCCGACGAAGCCGACATATGGGTCGGTCAAACGGCGGTTGGAGGGGAAGAAACAACGCGGGGCGGTGAAGGCGTTACGGGGCAAGGTGGAGGAGTGAACATTGCGGCGAGCGTAGGCGAAAAACTAGCCGATTGTTTTACTGACCTTTCTTTCTTTAACCTTTTAGTCGAACATCTCATTAGCTTGTTGACCAACAGCAAAAGTTGCAACCGCCCAGAGAGTGAAGCAAATAATGGCAAACCCTGACCCAGTTTATGACTATGACGCTTTGGGGGTTCTTTGCGATGACTACCTCCGAAAGTCAGACAGAATGAAGGAAATTTGTGACTCACGACATGACACAGCTATCAAGGTTAATACTTGGAGAAACCGCCTAACGCTGGGCGCATCCATCACTGTCCTATGCCTAACATTCTTCGGAACCGACAAAATAATAAGTGTGTCGGGGTTTTCTGCAAGCACTGTCACCATCCTTTTTAGCATAGCGAGCCTTGCGCTTGTGCTGACATCAGTTTGGCAGCTTACAGGAAGATCTGGAGACGATGGATATGTAAATTATAAGGCTGTTCAAGACTTTGCATCAATTTCAAACAAGATAAGGTACATTAAGGGCTCAACACGGATGGATGACGAAACAGCTACCATTTGGGCAAAGTGGATAATTCAAGAATATGACGAAGCGGCATCCGACGTTCATGGAATTACCGATGACGAGTACGAAAAAGCGAAAAACCGTTCTCAGCTATGATGACGGGGAAAAGCGGATTCTTACTCGAAATACTTAAAAGCGACTCTGCACTCAATGAATCGCTCAGCGCAATACAAGCCCTTGGGCTACCTGACTGGTGTATTGTTGGCGGTGCAATCCGTGACAAAATATGGTCTGAAATTCTCGGGAGGGCAGAACCCTCGCGTGATATTGACGTAGTTTTCTTCGATGATAGCCATGCTACCGCAGAACGCGATACCCAGATCGAGTCGACTCTTCTAAATCTCACTGGAATAAAACATAGTGTAAAAAACCAAGCCAGAATGCATCTACGCAATAGGGACTTGCCGTACTTGAGCACCATCGATGCCATGTCTAAATTTCCGACGACCGTATCTGCAAATGGGTGCAAGCTAGATAGCTTAGGCGGTCCTATTCTATTTTCAATTTTTGGATTTCATTCTCTTATTAAGCCTGAATTCAAACCGACTCCTTACTTTAGCACCGTCGAAAATGGGAATGATAGATTCTTGGAATACCTGCACGACCGGCAGTTAACGGATCGGTGGTATGAAGTCCCAGTGATTCTTTAATCGCTTTCAAACCACCACCTCGACCCTATCCTGCTCACCAACGCCGAACACCCGCTTATAGCGCTCAATCTCGGCCTCGGGGCCCATGGCTTTGTTGGGGTTGTCGCTCAGCTTCACGGTTGCGTTGCCGTTGGCCGAGACGGCTTTGCAGACCAGTGAGAAGGGGGCGAGGCTGTCACCATCCGTCAGACCTTTGAAGTCGTTGGTCAGCATGGTGCCCCAGCCGAAGGACACGCGGACGCGGCCGACGAATTGCGCGTGCAGGGATAGGATTTTGTCGACGTCCAAGCCATCGGAGAAGATGACGAGCTTTTGGCGGGGGTCTTCTCCGCGCGATGTCCACCACGCGATTGCGGCTTCGGCACCGGCGGCGGGGTCGCCTGAATCGATGCGGATGCCGGTCCAGCCTGCGAGCCAATCCGGCGCACGCTCCAAGAACCCCGGTGTGCCGTAGGTGTCGGGCAGGATGATGCGCAGGTTGCCGTCGTGTTCGGCCTGCCAGTCGGACAGCACGTCATAGGGGGCCTGGGCGAGGGCCGCGTCGCCTGTCGCCAGTGCGGCGTAGACCATGGGGAGTTCGTGGGCGTTGGTGCCGATCGCCTCCATATCGCGGTTCTTGGCGATGAGGCAGTTGGAGGTGCCGACAAAGCGGGAGCCCAGACCTTCGGACATGGCCTGCACGCACCAGTCCTGCCAGAGGAAGGAGTGGCGGCGGCGGGTGCCGAAGTCGGCCAGCGTGAGGTCGGGGATGGTTTGCAGTTGCTCGACCTTTTCCCAGAGTTTGGTCATGGCGCGGGCGTAGAGGACTTGCAGCTCAAACCGGCCCATGGTGCCGAGGACGGCGCGGCCGCGCAGTTCCATCAGCACGGCGAGGGCGGGGATTTCCCAGAGCATGACCTCGGGCCATGACCCTTCGAAGGTGAGTTCGTATTGGTCGCCGACGCGTTCGAGGTGGTAGGGCGGGAGGCGGAGGTTTTCGAACCAGTCCATGAATTCGGGCGAGAACATCTGGCGTTTGCCGTAGAAGGTGTTGCCGCGCATCCAAGTGCTTTCGCCGCGGCGGAGCGAGAGGGAGCGGATGTGGTCGAGTTGTTCGCGCAGCTCGCCCTCGTCGATGAGGTCTGCGAGGGGGATGTGTTTGGAGCGGTTTATGAGGGAGAAGGTGACCTGCGCGTCGGGTTTGTTGCGAAAGACCGACTGGCACATGAGCAGTTTGTAGAAGTCGGTGTCGATGAGGGAACGGACGATCGGGTCGATCTTCCATTTGTGGTTCCAGACGCGGGTGGCGATGTCGACCATGGTAGTATTCCTTTGCTTGAACGGGGTTAGAACAAGGGCCGCAGGTTTTTGCAATGGCGGCGGGTTGCGGTAGGGTTCGGAATTATGGCGGACTTTGATGCATTTGCTGTAGTTGAGCGGGACGGTTGGGCGGATGCCGGGACGGCCACGGCCTATGCCCGCGATTTCGCACAGGCGGCAGAGATGTGCGTGCCGGAGTTTGTGCGGCTGGCCGGGGTTGGGCCGGGAGACCTCGCGCTTGATCTGTGTTGCGGGCATGGGATCATCGCCGCTGGGTTGGTGAAAACGGGCGCAGTGGTCACCGGCGTCGATTTCTCGCCCGCGATGCTGGAGGCGGCGCGGGGCGCGGTGCCGAGTGCGGGGTTCAGAACAGGCGATGCGATGGCGCTGGATGACCCCGACGGGATCTATGATGTGGTGACAATCGGGTTTGGCGTGCCACATGTGCCTTACCCTGAAAAAGCCTTGGCCGAGGCGCGGCGAGTGTTGCGCAAGGGAGGGCGATTGATCTATTCGGTGTGGAAAGCCCCAGAACCGGGGGATGCTTTTGCCATTGTATTCGCGGCGATTGCCGCACATGGGGAAACGTCGATCCAATTGCCGCCCGGACCGGGCGCGCATGATTATGCCGACAGTGGCGTCGCAGGGCCCGCTATGACCAAGGCAGGCTTTGGCGAATTCGCGATCACCGAAGTGCCCAGTTTTTGGGAAGTCAGCGACCCTGGCGCACCATTTGACTATTTCATGAACGGCACGGTGCGCGGCGGGGCGGTGCTGCGACCGCAATCAGCGACGCATAAGGCGCGGATACGCGAAGCGGTGGCCGAAGCGGTCATGGCTCTGCCCAAATCAGACGGACGCTGGAGGGTGCCAGTGCCCGCAATCCTGGTCAGCGGCACAGCAATCTGATTGCACTTTCCGCCATTTGCCCGCAGTGAGGCAGGGCACATACGAAACGGTCCCCTTAATGCCCCTGCCCCTTGTCATCCTATCCGTCGTTGCGGCGATGTTCCTAATTGTGGGGGGCGATGCGGCGGGGAAGGCTTTGTCGGCTTTGGGGTTTGCGCCGTTCTTTGTGGCTTGGGCGCGGTTCGCCTTGGCGGCGGTATTGTTACTGCCGCTGAGCGGTATCCAGCGGCACGAGTGGCGGATGCTGGCGGATTGGCGGCTGATCCTACGAGCGGCGCTGATTGCAGGCGGGATTTGCGGGATATTGACCGCGCTGAAGACAGAGCCGATGGCAAATGCCTTTGCGGGCTTTTTCATCGGGCCTGTGGTCGCCTTTGTCTTGTCGGCGCTGATCCTCAAGGAACGGGTCACTGTGTTGCGCGCGGGGCTTTTGGCGGTGAGCTTTGTCGGGGTGTTGATCGTGGTGCGCCCCGGATTTGGGGTCACACCCGGCATGGGGTTTGCCGTCTTGGCCGGGTGCTTCCATGGGGGATATCTGGTGACGACGCGCTGGCTCGCGCCGGGGTTTCGGCCACGGTTTTTGCTGATCTCGCAACTGCTGATCGGGACGGTTCTGCTGGCCCCATTTGCGGTGGGCGGCGTGGGCACGTTTACGTCAGGCGCGGTCGGCCTTTTGGTGCTGAGCGCGTTGGGGTCGGCGATTGGGAACCTGCTGCTTGTGCAGGTCAATCGCACCACGCCTGCCGGGGTGATTGCGCCGCTGATCTACAGTCAGTTGATTGCGGCGATGGTCTATGGCCTCGCGATCTTTGGCGATTGGCCCGATGGCTGGACGATGATCGGGCTGGTTGTGATCGCGGTGGCCGGGGTTGGGTCGGCTTTGGCTGCAGGGCGCGGACGCTAGGGCGTCAGTCGCGCGGCGTAATCTGCGTGAAAGCCAGAATATCCATCTGCCGTTGCCTTCAATTCGTTGCGTGCGAGGGCGTGCAAGGCGGGCAGTTGGTGGAACGGCACGGTTGGAAAGGCGTGGTGTTCAGCGTGGTAGGGCATGTTCCACGCCAGCCAGCGCACCACGGGGTTCGTGAAAATCGTGCGGGTGTTGGCGAACATGTCGGGCACATGCGGGCAATCGGTGTGTTCGGCCATCAGGTAGGCGCGCAGGAACGGCTGGCCCAGCAGCATCGGCAAGACCCATATCCAAAAGAGCAGCGCAGATTGCACCACTAGTGAGATGAGCAAGAGGCAGGCGTAGAGCCCCAGCATCACCCGCGACTCTAAGGTGACTTTGGCCATTTGGCGGGGTGGGACGTAGGCCTCTTGGCAGGCCCCTCGCGCATTGATGATGAGCGTTTTGATCAGGCTGTGCCAGAGCGGGAACCCGGTCAGATGCCACAGATATGCGCGCCGGGTGCGCGGTTTGGGGGTGGCGAGCTCGGGGTCATGATCGGGGTCGTGGGTGTGTTTGTGATGCGCGAAGTGAAAGGCGCGGAACCAAACGGGCGGGATCAGCAGAACAAAGCCACAGACACGGGCGACCCAGGTGTTGAGGGCGCGCGTGGCGAAAACGGTTTGGTGGCTGACCTCGTGCAGCAGATGAAAGAGGCACACCAGAAAGAGGCCGAGCAAAGGCACCAACGCGGGCCAGCCGGGCACGCCACGTGCGATGCCCAGCGCCAGAAGGCCGATGGCCCCGGCATGCAGGACGAGGTGGATCAACCCCGCGCGATTTGTCAGAGCGGTCAGGCGGGCGCGGTCGTCTGCTGCAAGGTTTTGCAGAAACGTCTGGTGGGTCATTTGCGCAGCGCGTCGGCCTGTGCGGCGTCGTGCAACTGCTTGCTGACCTCGGGTGAGACGCCCAGCGCCTGTTCGACTTCGTGCAGGATCGCGTCTTCTTCCTTTTCCTCGATCCCGTCGGCAAAGACTACGCGCCAGAGCGCGCCCACGACGTTTTCGCGTTCCTGCTGCGAGATCGCGTCGTGCAGGATATTGGCGAGGTCTTCTGTGGTGGGCATTTCGTGTTCGAGCTTTTCGCAAGCCGCGCGCATCATCGCGGCCTCAACCGGGTTAAGGTCGTAGACATCCGCGAGGACGTGGTCGATCTCCTCCACCTCTTCGAAAAGATAGGCATGATCGGCTTTGGCCGTGCGCACCAGAAGCGCGCCAAGGGCGTGGCGGGCATCCTCTGGTGGAAGTTCGGTGACGTGGGGCGTGGTGCTAAAAAGCGAGAGGATACGTTCGAACATGGGCGGCCTGTCTGGTTGATCGCAGACAGGCTAGGCGGGGATCAGAATGGGCGCAAGGGTCAGGGGCGCGTGCCGCGGCGTATGAGGCGAAAGAGCACGGGTGCGAGGGCCACAACCAAGGTGATCCGCACGATATGGGTGACAGAGACGAAGGCCACGTCTTGGTTGATGGCCAGTGTGAGCAGCGACATTTCGGTCAGCCCGCCGGGCGCATAGGCCAGAAAGGCCTGGGCCAGTGGGATGTCGACAAAGGCGGTTAGCGCGTAGGCAGAGGCGACGGCCATCACCAGCATCAACAGGGTGGACGCCGCCCCAAGGGCCAAGTCGCTGCCCACCTCTTTCAATGTCGCGCCGATAAAGCGGCTGCCGATGATCGTGCCGACGACGATCTGTGCCGCGATGATCACCAGCGTGGGCGGTGGCACCATGACCCAGCCGATCACATGGGCGGCCCCGGACAGGATCAGCGGGCCAAAGATCGGGGCAGCGGGCAAGCGCAGCAGTTTGGCCAATTGCACGCCAAGCACCGCACAGGCAGCGAGGATCAAGTAGTCGGCCAAGGTCAGCGCGTCGAGCGCGACCCATGTGGCATTGGCGGTATTGCTGCGGACGCCGAGGACCGCGCCGAAATAAAGCGCCACAAAGAAGATCACCAAGAGGACACGCGCGGCGTGAGCCTGCGCGATGCGGCGTTCATCGCCCCCTTCGGCGGCGCCGAGCAGCAACATCTCATTCAGGCCGCCGGGCATGGAGCTGTAGAAGGCGGTGACGGGATCATAGCCACCGAGGCGGCGGTAGATCATGTAGGACGCGGCAGCAGCCGTCATCAGGGCCACGGGCAGCACGAGCATCGTGCCCGACCAGCGCCCCAGTTGTTGAAGGGTTTCCGGCGTGATGGCAGAGCCGAGCATCACGCCAATGATCGGGATCACGATGGGGCGCAGCCGGTTAGGACCAGCGATGGGAAGACGCGCTAATGCGGCAAGGGTGACCCCCAGCATAGAGCCCAGCATCCACGGTAGTGGCATCCCGATGCGGTAGCCCGCCACCCCCGTCACCAGCCCGATCAGCAGCGCCAGACCGGTGCGGAACGCAGGGTGATCTATCATAGGCTGCCGATGTGGCGTTCGCCGCGTGCGGCGGCCAGTGCGATCTGCTTTTGGCGCTCGCGGAAGCGGTCTTTGTCCGCGTCGGTGGTTTCATCACTGCACTGGTGGCAGGACACGCCGTGTTCGTATTCCGGGCGGTCGCGGTCCGTGGGCAAGATCGGGCGGCGGCAGGCATAGCACAGCAGATGCGGGCCGACATCGAGGCCGTGGCCGACGCTGACGCGGGCGTCAAAGACAAAGCATTCGCCCTGCCATGTGCTGTCTTCCTGCGGCACCTCTTCGAGGTATTTCAGGATGCCGCCTTTGAGGTGATAGACCTCATCCACGCCCTGGCCCTTGAGGAAGTTCGTGGATTTCTCACAGCGGATGCCGCCGGTGCAGAACATGGCGATTTTCTTGTTGTGGAAGCGGTCTTTGTTCGCTTCCCACCATGCGGGGAATTCACCAAAGGATTTGGTTTCGGGGTCAATGGCCCCCTCAAAGGTGCCGATCCCGACCTCATAGTCATTGCGGGTGTCGATGACGGCGACATCGGGGGATTTGATCAGCTCATTCCAGTCGGCGGGGTCAACGTAGTGGCCGGTGCCTTCTGCCGGTTTGACCTGCGGCTGGCCCATGGTCACGATTTCCTTTTTCAGCCGCACCTTCATGCGGTGAAAGGGCGGCGTGTCGGATTGGCTTTCTTTGTGTTCCAGCGTGGCGCAGCCGGGCAGCGCGCGGATCACTTTGAGGATCGCATCAATGCCTGCGCGGCTGCCTGCGATGGTGCCGTTGATCCCCTCGCCCGCGATCAAGAGCGTGCCGGAGATGCCATGCGCCTCACAGGCCGACAAAAGCCCCGGGCGCAGCGCGGCGGGGTCGTCAAAACGGGTGAAGTGATAAAGAGCGGCGACGATATACATGCCCGCCAGATACGCCTGTGCGAATTGGGGTGCAAGATGGTGCGGTTTGGGACTGGCTGGCGGTGAGATGCCGATTTGGGCCAGATAATCCGATGCTGTCCTACATTCGGATGACAACCGGCGGGTCCGTCACGCGCTAAGAGTGGTGCATGAGATCAAGGAGATTGTCATGGACCTTAACCAAATCGCGATGAGCCAAAGCCAACCCGCCAATCGTTTCGCATTCGATCCCGACGCACTGGACCAGGCAATCCTGCGCGCTGATAGGCGGCGCGCGTATCTGCGCGGCGTCTGGTTGCAGTTTGTGTCCTGGCTTGGTCGATCACCCAAGAAAGTGCGCCCCTCTGCCAAAGTGGCAACACCAGCGCGCTTGCAGTAAGATGGACAGAGGCGCTTGGCCAAGTGGTGAAGGGTTTTCCCTTCGGCCACACGCCAAAGAGCGGGGTCAAAACATGCCATTGTCCGGCGAACAAGAAGAGATTCTAGCTTTTCTGCGCTCTGAGCAGGAATGTTTCTATCGCGGCGATTTTGATGCCTTTCTGGACCATTGGCATCACGGACCCGAAGTGCGGCGGATTATTTCAGGACCAGAAGTCGGCACGCGCTGTCACGCAGGTTGGGATGATTTGCTGCCAAAGTTCGTCGAGGGCTTTCGCCAGTTTCCACAGAATTTTGACGCGCGGAAACTGCTGCGCTGGGATAATATTCAGATTCAGGTCTCGGGCGATATGGCGTGGATCAGCTATGATCTTGTGGTGTTGCGCAAAGTTCCCGGCATGCAGGTCCCGCGTTTCGCGCATGAGATCAAGATCGTGCAGCGGTTCAACGGGGCCTGGAAACTGGTTTGCCTGATGAATGTGGCGCCAGAAATTGGCCGCCAGGACGTGCCCCGCATCGAGCTGTCAGTGGACGGTCGGGTGGCCAACATCAACGACCTCGCCCAAGACTGTTTGGGCCCACGCACCGGTTTGATCGTCTCCGGCGACCGTGTCCGGGCCCATAACAGGCCTTTTGATGCGGGCCTGCAAGCGGCCATCAAGGATCGCACAGAACGTCTTGCCACGAACCTTCCGCGTGGGTTCCTGGGTGAGCTTGCGAGCGTCGTTCCGCTGGGTGAAGACGATGAAGGCCATCCGAAATTCTGTTGGGTCGATGCGGAGCAAGAACGGGTGTTAATCACCTTTGACGACGAGTTCTTGCTACGTGGCCGGTTGGAAGAGGCCGCCAAAGTCTTTGGGCTTTCGCCTGCGCAATTGAATTTGAGCGTTCTTCTCGCATCGGGGCGCGATCTTGCCCAAGCGGCGAAGGAGCTTGGCGTTTCAGTGAACACAGTGCGCACGCAGGCCCGCCGCATGTTTGAAAAGACCGGCGCGCACAATCAGGCCGCTTTGGTGTCGCTGCTCTTAAACGCGCAGGGGCCAGATTAGCCGTTCGGCCCCAAGACTGAGTGCCAGCCTAGACCTTGTGTTATCTGGACCGGTGAACCAGCAACCAGCCGCATTTTAGGATGCAGGTTTGGTCCGCTCCTGCCTCAAAAGTCTCGACATCACCTGCCAGACGCCATCGCCAGACCATCGGCGACGGCGGTGAAGGCGGCGGCTTGTTGCGGTTTGGCGGCGGGCAGCAGGGTGGTGAGCGCTGATGACACGACGCCCATCAGGCTGGAGCCGCCAACAAAGACGACCTGGTTGATCTGGTCCGGGGTGATTTGCGCGCGACTGATGGTCTCAGAAGCGGCTGCTGCGATCTGGGCGGCGTAGTCGGACAGGGCGTCGGACATGGCTTCTGCGGTTAATGGGGCCGATAGCCCGCGTTCGATGATGCGCAGGTCGATCTGGGCTTGAGGCTCCGCATTGGCGGCGATCTTGGCGCGTTCGGTGGCGAAGGCGAGGTCGTGGCCGGTTTCCTCTTCAATTACCGTGGCGAGGCGGGCAAAGAGCGCGGGATCGACGCCCAGTTTGGCATAGCGGCGGGCAAGGCGCAGGTTCTCGGGTGAATAAAGAAAGGCGATCTTTTCCCATGTAGCGAGGTCGTTAAAGATCGCGTTTGGTGCGGTGTGGGTGCCGGGGCCCATTTCGTTGCGGATCTCAGCGCCGCGCCCCAAGAGTGGCATGACGTGGCCAAGGCTCAGCGTGCGGTCAAAATCTGTGCCGCCGATGCGCACGCCGTGGCTGGCGATGATGCGGGTGGCGGGGTCTTGGGCGAAGACGGAAAAGTCCGAGGTGCCGCCGCCGATGTCGACGATCAACCCGTAAGTGCCCGCATCGAGCGGCCCGGCGGTCAGGGCGGCGGCCTCTGGTTCGTACATGAAGTCCACGTCCTTGAACCCGGCGGTGATGTAGGCCGCGCGCAGGTCATCCTCTGCCCTCGCATTGCGGGCGGCGTCGGTCGAGTGAAACTGCACCGGGCGGCCTGAGAGCGCGGTGTCGTAGGTTTGGCCGGTCGTTGCTTCGGCGCGTTCGCGCAGCATTGACAGGAAGCGGGCGACGACTTCGATCAGCGTCAGTTTCTCATGGGCGACCACGCGGCGTTCGTGCATCAGCGATGTGCCAAGAACGGATTTGAGCGCGCGCATGAACCGGCCTTCGCGCCCGTCGATCAGCGCGCGGTTGGCGGCGTTGCCAAAGAGCGTGACCTTGCGGTCGGGGTCAAAGAAGACGGAGGTCGGCAGCGTTGTCTCGCCATCCTCAACCGGGATCAGAAAGGGGCGATCACCGGCCATGACGCCCGCGGCGGTGTTGGATGTACCAAAGTCGATGCCGAGCCGTGCCATGTTGCGATTCCTCTTTGCAGGAGGCGCGGCAATAAGGTATCGCGGTCGGTCTGACAAGCGGGAGGGTGCAATGAAACGGGTGATGGTGATGGGCGGTCCCGGGTCGGGCAAGAGCACGCTGGCGCGGTGGCTTGGCGACCGGGTGGGGTTGCCGGTCCATCACATGGACCACATCCACCATTTGCCGAATTGGGAACCGCGTCCGATGGCCGAAAAACACGCCATGGCCCATGCGATTGTGGCGCAAGAGGCTTGGGTGTTTGAGGGCGGCATGTCGTCCACCTATGACAGTCGCGCGGCGCGGGCGGATACGTTGATCTGGCTGGACCTGTCGGTATGGCTGCGGTTTTGGCGCGTGAACAAGCGGCTTTGGCAATCCTATGGCCAACGCCGCCCCGACATGGCCGAAGGCTGTGTTGAGACGATTGGCGCGCATACCTGGGAATTCTACGTCTGGATTTTTCAGACGCGGCGGCGGCAACGCAACAAGATCGCTGAATTGATCACGCGGCATCAGCATTTGCAGGTGCATCATCTGCAAAACCGGCGTGCGGTTGCCGATTTCATGGCGCGCGTTGACGATGAAGCGGGCAAGGCCTAACCCTTGGATCAACAAAGGAGAGACGCCATGGCTGATGCGCTGATTGTGATTGATGTCCAGAATGACTTTTGCCCCGGTGGCGCGCTGGCGGTGGCGGGCGGCGATGAGATCGTGGGCGGGATCAATGCGCTGATGGGCGATTTTGACACGGTGATCCTGACGCAAGATTGGCACCCCGCAGGGCATTCGTCGTTTGCGTCATCCCATGAGGGCGCGGCACCAATGAGCCTGATCGAGATGCCATATGGTCCGCAGGTGCTGTGGCCGGATCATTGCATTCAAGGCACGGACGGTGCGGCGTTTCATGCTGATCTGCGCGTGGATGGGAACCTGATTATCCGAAAGGGATTTAACCCCGCCATCGATAGTTATTCAGCGTTGTTTGAGAATGACCACAAGACACCAACGGGGCTGGAAGGCTATCTGCGCACGCGCGGGATTGAGCGGTTGGTGATGGTCGGCCTCGCCCTGGATTTCTGCGTGAATTATTCGGCGGTGGATGCGGCCAAACTGAACTTTGACGTGACCGTCCGCCGTGATCTGACCCGCGCGATTGACTTTGACGGCTCGCTTGATGCGGCGCTGAAAGGCATGGCGGACGCGGGCGTTACACTCGCGTGAACATCACGCTCAAGCAGCTTGAGGCGTTCATTTGGGTGGCCGACCTGCGCAGCTTTCACAAGGCGGCGACGCGGTTAGGGACAACGCAGCCCAATATCTCTGGCCGGATTGCCAAGCTAGAGGGGATGCTGGGCGGGCAGTTGATTGACCGGGATATGATGCAGGTGACGCCCTTGGGCGCGCGGATGCTGAAACGCGCGCGGGCGGTGGCCTCGGCCATGGACGCATTGGTCGTCGAAAGCGGGGCGGCGGGGCTATATGACGGCGTGCTGCGGTTGGGCGTGACCGAGATGGTGGCCGAGACGTGGTTGCGGGCGTTCCTGACCCGGTTGGCCGACGAGTTCCCCAAGTTGGACGTGGAGCTGACGGTCGATTTCTCGGCCACGCTGGAGAAGCGGCTGGCGGAACGGGCGATTGATCTGGCGTTGCAGAACGCGCCGTTTCAAAGGGCCATGTCGGGCGAGGTCGCGCTGGGCAGCTATCCGATGATCTGGGTCGGCGCGCCGGGGGTAACGGATGTGGCATCGCAAACGATCCTGACCCATGGGCGGGACACGATCCTTTATCAACAGGTCTCTGCCCATTTTGCGGCGCTTGGCGGTGCGGCCACGCGGTTGGTTCCGTCCAGCAACCTTGCGGTGGGATTGCAGATGGCGATGGACGGGCGCGGTGTCAGCGTGGTGCCAGAGGCAATGGCGCGGGCCGCTTTGGCGGGGGGGTCATTGGTGCGGCTGAACTATCCTTGGGTGCCCGAACCGCTGACGTTTTTTGCCCGCTATGATGCGGAACGCACACAGACGGTTGTGGGGCAAGCGGCGCAGATGGCGGCGGAAGTTGCCAATCATTTTTCGTGATCGCCATGATATAATCAAATAATTCGACGTGATCACTGCTGCGCCCTATCGTGGCCTGAAGCAGGGAGCACGACATGTCTTATCGTTTGGGTGTGGATATCGGCGGCACGTTCACGGACGTGGTTTTGGAGGGGCCGGGAGGCCTGACCTCAACCAAGGTGTTGACCACCTATGCCGCGCCTGAGGATGCGATCATCGACGGGTTGCAGCAGGTTTGCGCCAAGGCCGATGTGGATGTTGGGCAGATCACCCAGATTATCCACGGGACCACGCTGGCGACCAATGCGCTGATCGAGCGGCGCGGAGCCAAGACGGCGCTGATCACCACCAAGGGTTTTCGCGATGTCATTGAGATGCGCACCGAAAGCCGGTTTGAGCAATATGATCTGAACCTGACCCTGCCAGAGCCGCTGTTGCCGCGGCAGTCGCGGTTTACGGTGGCCGGGCGCATTGATGCCAAAGGGGCCGAATTGGTGCCGATGGACCGGGCCGAGATTGAAGCAGTCGTGGATCAGATCGGGGCGGCGGGATACGACAGTGTCGCCGTCGGGCTGATCCATTCCTACCTGAACAACACTCATGAGGCGCTTGTGCGGGAGGTTCTGGCCGAAAAGCTGCCGGATGTGATGGTGTCGTTGTCGTCGGAAGTATCGCCGCAGATGCGCGAATATGAACGGTTCAACACGGTCTGCGCTAACGCCTATATCAAGCCACTGATGAAGTCCTATCTGGGTCGCCTAAAGGGGCGCTTGGCCGAGGTTGGCGCAGGGTGCCCGATCTTTCTGATGCATTCGGGCGGTGGCATTATCTCGCTGGAAAGTGCGGCGGAATTTCCGGTGCGGCTGGTGGAAAGTGGCCCGGCGGGTGGTGCGGTCTTTGCCGCGACTTTGGCGCAACGGTTTGGGCTGGATAAGGTGCTGTCGTTCGATATGGGCGGCACCACGGCCAAGATTTGCCTGATCCGCGATCAAACCCCCAAGACTGCGCGGGTGTTTGAGGTTGCGCGGACCTATCGGTTCAAGAAGGGGTCGGGCATGCCAATTTCGATCCCGGTGATTGATATGGTCGAGATTGGCGCAGGCGGCGGGTCGCTGGCGCATGTGGACGCGATGCGGCAAATCCGAGTGGGCCCGGAAAGTGCCGGATCAGAGCCAGGTCCGGCGTGTTATGGACGCGGCGGTGCGCGACCTGCGGTCACGGATGCGGATTTGGTGCTGGGCAAGCTGGACCCCGATAACTTTGCCGGGGGGACGATCACCTTGGACGCCGAAGCCTCTGGTCAGGCGTTGGACGCTGTAATCGGCGAGACGCTGGACATGGACGCGACTGAGGCGGCGTTTGGGCTGGCAGAGGTCGTGGACGAGAACATGGCCAATGCCGCGCGGGTCCATGCGGTCGAGAACGGCGAGGATTTGGCCGGTTACACGATGATCGCTTTTGGGGGTGCGGCGCCGCTGCACGCCGGGCGGCTCTGTGAAAAGCTGGGCGTGAAGCGCTTGCTGGTGCCAGAGGGCGCAGGCGTCGGGTCGGCAATCGGGTTTTTGCGCGCGCCCTTCAGCTTTGAGGCCAATCGCAGTGTCTATATGAAGCTGTCGGATTTTAATGGCGACAAGGTAAAGGCGCTGCTGGCGGAACTGGCGGAAGAGGCCACGGCCTTTGTCCGGTCCTGTGACGCGGAGGCCGTGATCGAACGCAGCTACAAGGCCTATATGCGCTATACTGGTCAAGGCTGGGAAATCCCGATTGATCTGACAGAGGCGCAGGCAAGCGCGCCGGATGCAGCAACGTATCAAGAGTTGTTTGAGGCCGATTACACCGCGCTGTTTGGACGGCCTGTGGCGGGGCTGGACGTGGAAATCACCGTCTGGGCGGTGAACGCAACAACGCCCAAGGTTGACGTGCCTGCGGTGGCGGCGATGGGAACACCGCAAGCGGCCACCGTCACCGGTACGCGACAGATTTTCGACCCTGCATTGGGCAAAAGCGTGAAGGCCGATATGGTGCTGCGCGGTGACATGGCCGGTGCGGGCGTCGCAGGGCCAGCCGTCGTGACAGAGGATGAAACGACGATCGTGGTGCCTGCCAGCCGGGTCGCCAAAGGCTGGCCGGACGGCACCATCGAAGTGATCCAGAAGGAGGGCGCGGCATGAGCACGGTGGCCAACCAAGTCATGTGGAATCGCCTGATCTCAATCGTCGAGGAACAAGCGCAGGCGCTGGTGCGGACGGCGTTCTCCACCTCTGTCCGCGAGGCGGGCGATTTGTCAGCGGGTGTTTACGACGTGCGTGGACAGATGCTGGCGCAGGCGGTCACCGGCACGCCGGGGCATGTAAACGCGATGGCCGATGCGGTGGCGCATTTCATCCGCCGGATCGGGGTCAAGACGATGGCCGAGGGGGACGTCTATATCACCAATGATCCCTGGGAAGGCACCGGGCATTTGCACGACATTACGGTCGTGACGCCGTCGTTTCACAAAGGGCAGTTGGTCGGGTTTTTCGCCTGTACCGCGCATATCGTGGACATCGGTGGGCGCGGCTTTGGCGCGGATGCGGCGAGCGTTTACGAAGAAGGGCTTTATCTGCCGATCATGCGGTTGATGGATCGCGGTACGGTGGATGAGACGTTGATCCGGATCATCCGTGGCAACGTCCGCGAGCCAGATCAGTTGGTCGGCGACATCTACGCGCTGGCGACCTGTAACGAGATTGGTCATCGGCGGCTGATTGAGATGATGACAGAGTTCGGGCTGGCCGATCTGGAGGGGATCGGCGGCTTTATCCTCGAAAACTCGCGCCGCGCGACGATTGAGCGGATCAACGCCCTGCCCCGCGCCAAGGCCGAAGGCGCGATGCGCATTGACGGATTTGACGCGCCGATTGATCTGCATGTGCAGCTGTCGCTGGAAGAGGATCGCGTGGTTTGCACCTTTGACGGGACCAGCCCGGTGGACAAAAAGGGTATCAACGTGCCGCTGGTCTACACCAAGGCTTATGCCTGTTACGCGTTGAAATGCGCCATCGCGCCGGAAATTCCCAACAATGCCGCGTCACTGGCACCGTTCGAAATTGCAGCACCCGAGGGGTCGATCCTGAACGCGGTGCACCCTGCCCCGGTCGCGTTGCGGCATGTCATCGGGCATATGGTGCCGGACACAGTGTATGACGCTTTGGACAAGATCCTGCCCGGCGTCGTTCCGGCAGAAGGGGCCGGGACATTGTGCAATTTTCAGGTCTCGTTGCGGCCCCGCAGCGATGGGGTGCCAGCGCCCGACGCCGTGCGGTCAGAGGTGCTGACGTTCAATTCCGGCGGATCGGGCGCGCGGCCAACACTGGACGGGATGAGCGCGACGGCCTTTCCATCGGGGGTGATGACCATGCCGATTGAAGCGACCGAACATGCGGGGCCGGTTATCATTTGGCGCAAGGAGCTGCGGCCCGATTCAGGCGGTGCCGGGCAGTATCGCGGCGGCCTTGGGCAGTTCATGGAAGTGGGCGCGCAAGAAGGGCATGAGTTCGACTTTCAGGCAATGTTCGACCGGGTCGATCACCCCGCGCGAGGCCGCCAAGGGGGTGCACCCGGTGCCGCCACGACCATCGCCCGGAGCGATGGGGCGGCGATGCGCGGAAAGGGCAAGCAATCAGTGCCGCATGGGGCGCGGGTGATGCTCGCCTTTCCGGGGGGTGCGGGATACGGCGCGGTGGCAGATCGTGACAAAAATCTGGTCCGGCGAGACGTGGCGCGGGGCTATGTGTCGCCAGATGCGGCAGTCAGCGATTACGGGTTGAGCGCAAAGGAGGTCGCCGACATCATGGCGGCCGTAGCACGCGGGGAAGCAGGATGAAGAGCCCAGAACAGACCAGCTATGACGTGGTGATTGTCGGCGGCGCGATGTATGGATCGTCGGTCGCGTGGTGGCTGTCGGATCACCCGGATTTTGACGGCAGTGTCCTCGTCGTTGAGCGTGATCCCACATATGAGTGGACATCAACAGCGCACACAAATTCCTGCATGCGGCAGCAGTTTTCGCGCCCTTTGAACATATCCATCAGTCAATTTGCCGCTGAATTCGTCAAGAATTTCCGCACCTTTATGGGCGGGGACAGCCGCGTGCCAGACGTTGTTTTGCAAAGCTACGGCTACATGTATCTGGCGGACAATGAGGCCTTTGCCCAGACGCTCAAAGAAGGTCAGGCGATCCAGCAAGAGAATGGCGCGGGCACCAAGTATATGAGCGCTGCCGAGATCAAAGAGGCCTATCCGTTTTACAACATGGACGACATTGTTGCGGGCAATCACAACCTGATTGATGAAGGGTATTTTGACGGGAATACGCTGTTCGATTGGTGGAAGCGCAGCGCGCGCGAGCGGGGCGTTGAATACATCCATAACGCCGTGGTTGCGATGGATCGGCAGGCCGACAAGATCGCCAGCGTGACGCTGGAAAGCGGTGAAGTGATCGCCTGCGGCACGGTCGTCAATTGCAGCGGTCCGCGTGCTGTTTTGACATCTCGTATGGCAGGGATCGAAATTCCTGTGGAGCCACGCAAACGCTATACGTTCATCTTTGAGGCGGAAACGCCCCTTGATCGGGACCTTCCGCTGACGATTGACCCCAGCGGCGTGCATATGCGCACTGATGGAGTTTATTACCTTGCGGGCTGCCCGCCGGACGATGATGGGCCGGTGGATTACGATGACTTTGTGCAGGACCATTCCATCTGGGAAGAGAAGGTCTGGCCCGTGCTGGCGCACCGTGTGCCCGCGTTCGAGCGGATCAAACTCCGGCAAAGCTGGGCGGGGCACTACGCTTATAATGCTTTTGACCAGAACGCGATTATCGGGCCGCACCCGGAAGTCACGAACTTTGTCTTTGTGAATGGCTTTTCAGGGCATGGGTTCCAGCAGTCGCCTGCCATGGGGCGCGGCGTGGCAGAGATTATCGCGACCGGCGCTTACCAAACGCTGGACCTGACGCCGTTTTCGTTTGAACGTATCGCCAAAGGTGAGCCATTTGACGAAAAGGCCGTGATATGAAGATGCCGAAGAATGCCTTTAAGGCCGCGCTGAAGGCGAAGGAAAAGCAGATCGGGATGTGGGTCACCACGGCCAGTCCACTGGTGGCGGAACTGGTCGCGGGTGCGGGCTATGACTGGCTGTGCGTGGACATGGAGCACAGTCCCGGCGACGTGATGATGACCATGCAGCAGTTGCAGGCGATTGCGCCGCACACCAGTGCGATTGTGCGGCCACCCTGGAACGATGAGGTGATGGTCAAGCGGTTGCTGGATTCGGGCGCGCCGGGGCTGCTGTTCCCGATGGTTCAGACCGAGGCAGAGGCGCAGGCGGCGATCGCTGCGACGCGCTATCCACCCCATGGCGTGCGCGGTGTGGCCGGGTCGATGCGGGGCAGCCAGTGGGGGCGGATCACGGATTATGCCGCGCGGGCGGCTGAGGAGACGGTCGTCATTTTGCAGCTTGAAACGCTCGCCGCGATGGAGGTTGCCGATCAGATTGCCGCTGTGGATGGAACCGATGGCGTCTTTTTCGGCCCTGCGGATATTGCGGCGGATATGGGCATGTTGGGACAGCCCATGCATGCGGATGTCTGGGCCAAGATCATGCCCGTCGCGCAGCGGTTGATGGATCAGGGGATGCCCGTCGGGACGCTGGTGACGGACGCCAATATGGCGGTGGATTTGCTGAACAAGGGATTCACCTTTGTTGCGGTTGCGACCGATGCGGGGCTTTTGGCCAAGGCGGCCGATGGCTTGCTGGCGCAGGTGAAGTCAGGAATTGAAGGATAACAGAATGCTCAAGAAGATCGTTTTGACAGGGGCCGCCGGGCGTCTGGGCAATATTTGCCGCGGACCCTTGTCCGCAATGTGTGAAGAACTGGTTTCAACCGATTTGGCCGAGAGCATCCGTGATCTTGCCGCCAACGAAAGCTACGTCCAGGCCGATGTAGGTGATGCGGATGCGGTGCATGCGCTGCTGGAGGGGGCAGAGATGGTCGTGCATTTCGGGTCCATTGCGGACGAGGCCCCGTGGGAGAAGATCCTGCACTCGAACCTCTTAAGTGCTTATAATATTTGGGAATCTGCCTATCAGCATGGGGTGCGGCGCATCGTCTTTTCCAGCTCAATCCATGCTGTGGGAATGCACAGCAAGCACGATTTTATCGGCGTTGATGCCCCGCACCGGCCTGACACTTACTACGGTTTGGCCAAGTGTTTTGCCGAGGATTTGGCGAGCCTTTATTGGGACAAGCGCGGGCTTGAGACGGTTGCGATGCGGATCGCCTCGGCGGCTGGCACTGTCGGTAATAGCCGTGCTTTAGGCACGTGGCAGTCGGACGCTGATCTGGTGCAACTGGTGGAAAAGTCCATCACCGCGCCAACCACCGGATTCACAATTGTTTACGGCGTGTCCAACAATGACCGCGCGTGTCTGGACAATTCCGGGGCCTCGGCGCTGGGGTATCGACCCAAGGACAATGCGGAGGATTTCGCCAAAGAGATCCTTGCTAATGCCCCGCCGCAGAACAATCAGGACCCCGAAGACATGTGCCACGGCGGGCCGTTTGCGGTCGTCCCATTGGGCGAAAGTGGCGTCGAGATGATCAAACGGCGCAGCGTGAAGGTCTGATCCAGAAGGTCAGTTCGCTGTCACAAATGAATTGAGCGGTGCGCCAATAGCGGATTTCTAGAATTTGCGCTTGGCGATCTCGCAGCGGCCGCTGGCGGTGCGGGCGCGGATGTGCAGCGTGCCGCTTTTGGGGAACACGGCGCGGGCCGCACGGTCGACGAATGCGCCGTCCGCCTGTTTGATCGACACCAAATCGACGAGCCATTTGTTGCCACCGCTGATCCATGCCTCTTCCGGCAGGTCGGACAGGTCAAAGCCGGGGTCGCGCAGCTTGGCATCCCATTCGTCGTTCACACGGGCGAAGGTCGCAAAGGCGATGGGGGTCGGCACGCCGTCGTCGTTTTCGCCGGGCACCGTCGCTGTGATCGCCAGATTGTGCTGCAGCGGGGTGATGGTAATGGCGCGGATCTGGTCCAACGTCATCTCACGAAAGAGCGGGTTCTTCATCATCAGAAAGGTGATGGTGCCGAGTTTTTCGAATGCAGATGACATGGCTTAGAAGTCCAGATTTTCGACAGAAAGCGCGTTGGTCTGGATGAATTCGCGGCGCGGTTCGACCACGTCACCCATCAGCTTGGTGAAGATGTCGTCAGCCTCGGCCACGTCGTCCACCTTAACCTGCAAGAGCGTGCGGGCGTCGGGATCAAGCGTGGTTTCCCACAGTTGATCGGGGTTCATTTCGCCCAGACCTTTGTAGCGTTGCAGGGTCAGGCCCTTTTCGCCTTCTTCCAGAATACCTTTGAGCAGGTCCAGCGGGCCATGGATGACCTGTGAGCGGTCCTTGCGGACCAAGGTGGCAGGCAGGTCGTAGACGTCCTGTAGCGACTTGGTAAAGCTGCCTGTGCGCCGCGCCTCGCCAGAGCGGAGCATAGGGCCGTCCAGCGTGCGGACCTCTTCCACGCCGCGCAGGATACGGGCCAGACGCACGCCGTGGTCCTGGGTGATGCGCCCTTGCCAGCCGCGTTCCCATTCCAGCGCGATCAGGTCGAGCCGTTTTGCGACCTTGTCCGCAACGCCTTGCAGATCGGCATCCACCGCGCCCTGCACAAAGGCACCGGCGATGGCGGCCTGTTCAAGGATGTGGCGGGGGTAATGGGTTGGGAAGGCTTCGAGCACGCGGCGCAGCTGACGCGCCTCGTCCACCACGCGGCGCAGGTCCGCGCCTGAGATTTCTTCGCCGTTACCTTGGCGCAGCATGGCCCCATCAATGCCCTGTTCCACAAGGTATTCGTCCATCGCGGCCTGATCTTTGAGGTAAACCTCTGACCGGCCCCGGCTCACCTTATAAAGCGGCGGCTGCGCGATATAGAGATGGCCGCGTTCGATCAGTTCTGGCATCTGACGGAAGAAGAACGTCAGCAACAGCGTGCGGATGTGTGCGCCATCGACGTCAGCGTCGGTCATGATGACGATCTTGTGGTAGCGCAGCTTGTCGATGTTAAATTCGTCGCGGCCAATGCCAGTACCCAGCGCCATCACAAGGTTGCCGATTTCCTGAGACCCCAGCATCCGGTCAAACCGGGCACGTTCGACGTTGAGGATTTTACCTTTGAGCGGCAGGATCGCTTGCGTCTGACGGTCACGGCCCGTCTGGGCAGAGCCACCGGCAGAGTCACCCTCGACCAGAAAGACTTCGGTTTTCGAAGGGTCTTTTTCAGAGCAATCTTTCAGTTTCCCGGCAAGGAAGTTCACGTCCATCGCAGTCTTACGGCGGGTGAGTTCGCGGGCTTTGCGCGCCGCTTCGCGGGCCAGCGCGGCCTCAACGATTTTACCGACGATCTGCTTGGCTTCGTTTGGATTTTCCTCAAACCACTCGGACAGCTTTTCGCCCACGAGGTTTTCAACGGCGGGCCGCACCTCGGAACTGACGAGCTTATCTTTGGTCTGGCTGGAGAATTTCGGGTCGGGAACTTTGACGGAAAGCACGCATGTCAGACCTTCACGCGCGTCGTCGCCGGTAAAGCTGACCTTTTCCTTTTTGGCGATACCAGAGGATTGGGCGTAGTTGTTGATCGTCCGGGTCAAAGCGCCCCGGAAACCGGCCATATGGGTGCCGCCGTCGCGCTGCGGGATGTTGTTGGTGAAGGGCAGCACCATTTCGTTGTAGCTATCGTTCCACCACATCGCGACCTCGACGCCGATGTCGTCCCGCTCGCCTTTCACATAGATCGGTTCGGGCATCACGGGGGTCTTGGAGCGGTCAATATATTTGACGAATTCCTTGACGCCGCCTTCGTAGAACAATTCGGTGTGCAGAGGTTCGGCGGGGCGTTCGTCTTCGAGAATGATGCGCACACCGGAATTCAGGAAGGCGAGTTCGCGCAGGCGCTTTTCCAGCGTGTTGAAATCGAAATCACGGTTGCTGAAGGTCTCGGTAGAAGCAAGAAAGCGCACTTCGGTGCCTTTGCGCCCGTTGGCGGGGCCCTCAACGCGCAGGCTTTCGGTGGTGAACCCGCCCTCAAAACGGGCGTAGTGTTCCTTGTCATCTCGCCAGATGCGCAGTTCCAGATAGTCGGACAGCGCGTTCACAACGGACACGCCGACGCCGTGCAGACCGCCGGACACCTTGTAGGAGTTGCTGTCAAATTTGCCGCCCGCGTGAAGCTGGGTCATGATGACCTCGGCGGCAGAGACGCCTTCTTCCTTGTGCATATCGACGGGAATGCCGCGCCCGTTATCGCCCACGGAAACGGACCCATCGGCGTGGATTTTGACGCTGACGTGGTCGGCGTGACCGGCCAGCGCCTCATCAATGCCGTTGTCCACGACCTCGTAGACCATGTGGTGTAGACCAGAGCCATCGTCGGTGTCGCCGATATACATGCCCGGGCGCTTGCGCACCGCCTCTAACCCCTTCAAAACCTTGATGGAATCGGCGCCATATTCGGCATTGTTCTGCTGCTCGTCAGCCATGCGGATATTCCTGTTCTTTTATCCGCTAAATATATGGTTTTTCAGGGGGATTGTCACGCTTATAGCGCTATATTTTGTATCTGAGACCTGTCGATATTTCGCCGCCGCAGGTTCCGCTTACACGCCGCACTTTTGACATAAGGCTTTGCTATCCCATCGCCCACATCTGGCGAGAGGTCGACATGAGCAGACACAAGTTTCAAGCGCGTTTGGACGGGATCAACAAGAGCCGTGCCGTGGCGCGCCATGAACTTCAGAAAGAGCCAGATCCGCAGCGCGGCGAGCATGTGGAAGACGCCACGCTTGATCCGATTTTCTGGACCATTCGGATCGCGCTTATCGGCGGCATGTGCATTTGGCTTGCTTTGGATTTCGCTGGCGCGTCGCCCTATCTTCCACTTGCGATGGCGATCTACATCGGCTTGGAAGTCGCGCGATTTGCCTGGCAGGCGATCTGGGGCAGCACAGAGCGGCGCTATTGGGCGCGGCAATACTTCTTTTGGATTTTGGTCAAACGGGTTGTGCGGGCATTTATCGACTGATGGACGGGGCCTGACCTACGTGAATGGGATCACCAGTCCGACGCCGATCAGCAACCATCCCGCCGTGACGTTCATCCGTTTCAGGGCGGTGGGCGAGGTCAAAAGCCGCCGCGCCTGACCGATGAAACCTGCAAGGATCAGGTTGCCCAGAAGCGGGACGACGAACGACAAAAAACAGATCACCGCGATGTCGGCCCATGTGAGCGCGGTGAGGTCAAAGAACCCCGGCAGCATCCCCATGTAGAAAAAGATCGCCTTGGGGTTGCCGATGATGACGGCCAGCCCGGCCAGAAACCCGGCCCACATGCCAGGACGGGTCAACCGGCTGTCAGATGCAATCGTCTTGTCGGCGTTGCGCAGCACCAGCCAGCCCATGATAAGAAAGGTGATACAGGCGATCCATTTGAGCGCCACCAGAAAGCCGCCATAGACGCTGAGGATCCAGGTGACCCCGAGGATGGCTAGGAAGGGCCACAAGACGTCGCCCACCACCACACCCAGCGCCAGCGGCCAAGCGGCATGAAAGCCGCCCGACATCGCGCGTGCAATCAGCGCGACCCAGACCGGGCCCGGCGTCAGGAACAGCACAAAGAGCGCACCTGCATAAAGCAGCATATCAGCGGGTGTGATGGTCATGAAACGCGGTTAGAACGCAAAGCCCACAAGATCAATCGTTGCTTTTGGGTCCCAAGCCAAATCGCCCAGCGTCATCACCATCAGCTTGTCGCCTTGCCTGTGTTCCTGCTGTCCGGTGCGCACGCCATGCATGCTGATGGTCAGGGTCTTGTTCGGCTGTGTCACAAAGCCCGCCCGCGCATAGAGCGGTTCATCACCAAACAGGATCATAAAGTCCGCGACAGAGGCACGCGCCTCGGAAATCGCAGCCTGCATCAGTTTCGATGCGATCCCCTGTCCGCGATGCGCAGGATCAGTCGCGACCTCTGCCAGACCAACGGCAGTGCAAAGCATGTCCCCCATGCGCATGGCGCGCAGGCCAAGCGCCATATGGCCGATCACCTGATTGCCATCACGGATGATCAGCCGGGTGTGGTGGCGGTTTTGGAAATAGGAACGGCCCTCAAAACTGCCGTCGAATGCGGTGTCCAAGAGCTTGGCAATCGCAACTTCATCCGCGCGGGTCAGGTGCATTTCTTCAATGCGTTCAATCTGCATCGGGGGCCTCCGGCAGGATTTGGTTGCCATCGGCATCCAACTCCCAGAACGGGTTGAACGCTACTTCCCACGGATGGCCGTCCGGGTCGGCGTAGTAGCCGGAATAGCCGCCCCAGAAGACCTTTTCCGGGGCTTTGAGCGGTGTCGCACCAACCGACAGCGCCTTGGCGTAAGCTGCGTCAACCTCCGCCTCAGTCGCGAAGTTCTGGGCAAGGGTGATCGCCCCGGTGCCCAGCTTGGCGTCCGGGCGGCCCTGATCCTTGGCAAGCGGTCCAATCCCAAAGAGGCCGAGGACAGCGCCGTGCAGCTGATAGAACACAACCTCGCCCGACACCTCGTCTTTTGGGGTCCAGCCAAGATCACCGTAGAATTTGCGCGAGACGGCGATGTCAGCCACACCAAGGGTGATCAGCGATACGCGTTGTGGGGTCATGGTGCGGCCTCGTGTTTGATTGCGGAGATGCCAGCGCTTTCGGTGACTTCGACATATTGCGCGCGGTCGCCCAGTTCGGCAAACAAATCCGGGCCAGTGCCAGTCATCCATGCCTGCGCGCCAAGGGCGCAAATCTCATCATAAAGGGCGGCGCGGCGGGCGGCATCAAGGTGGGCTGCGACCTCGTCCAGCAGCAAGATCGGCGGCGCGCCGACCTCCGCGGCCAGGGCGCGGCCATTGGCGAGGATCAGACTGATCAGCAGTGCCTTTTGCTCGCCCGTGGAACAATCCCGCGCCTGCACACCCTTATCGGCAAAGACCGCGTCCAGATCGCTACGGTGCGGGCCGGTGAGGGTCCGACCAGCAGCCATGTCGCGCGGTCGGCCATCAGCAAACGCCGTCTTCAGCGCCTCTTCGGTCAAGGGCGCATCCGCATCGGCCTGCACCATCGATAGCGTGGCTGTGGGAAAGGCCGTTTTGGTGTCGGCCTGCGCCGTCGCAAGTTGCACAAGAGCCGTCGCGCGGTTTGTGTGAATCTGCGCGCCTGTTTCGGCCATCTGAAGCTCAAGCGCGGTGTACCAATGGGCGTCACGCACCATGTCTTTGAGCAGGCGGTTGCGTTCGCGCATCGCGCGCTCATAGCGCAGTACGGTTTCAGCGTGATTGGGCAGAAAACTGAGCGTGGCACGGTCAAGGAAACGCCGCCGCCCCTCCGCCCCTTCGATCCACAGACGGTCCATCGCGGGCACGAGCCACAGGACCCGCGCAAGCTTACCCAAAGCAATCTGCGGCGCGGCTTTGCCATCGATGCGCACGTTGCGGGACTGACCCGCCTCTGCGCCTGTCTCAATCTCATAGGATTGCCGTGGCGCGGTAATTGTCGCGGATACTTTCCAGCCCAGCGCCTCTGGCCTGCGGGAAATATCGCCCACCCCTGCCCGGCGCAGACCACGGCCCGGCGACAAGAGCGAGACCGCCTCGATCAGATTGGTTTTTCCTGCGCCGTTGGGCCCGTAGATCGCCACGGGACGCGCATCGATGTCGAGCACCGCACGCTTGTGGCTGCGAAAATGCGACAGTTGCAGATGGGACAGGCTTAGACCGCTCATGTCCCGTCACCTTCTTTCTTTGGAATGAAAATATCTCCGCCGGAGGCACACGATTTTTCGTCGAAAAATCGCCGCCCCGTCACACGCGCATCGGCATGACGACATAGACGGCGCTTGTGTCATTGCCTTCACGCATCAGGGTTGGATCGCCGGAGGAATTGAACATGAAGACCGCATTCTCGCGGTCCACCTGGCTGGCGATCTCAAGCAAATATTTGGCGTTAAAGCCAATTTCGAGACGCTCGTCCCCGTAAGCCACGGCAAGCTCTTCCTCTGCCGCGCCGCTATCAGGTGCGTTCACGGACAGGATCAGCTTGTCTTCGTCCAACTGCAATTTCACAGCACGCGAGCGTTCAGAGCTGACGGTCGCCACCCGGTCCACGGCCTTGGCAAACTCAGAGGCGTCCACCTCAAGCTTGCGGGTGTTGCCCGATGGGATCACGCGGGAATAGTCGGGGAAGGTGCCGTCGATCACTTTTGACGTCAGGGTGATGTCAGGCGTGGCAAAGCGCACTTTGGTTTCCGACACCGAGACGGCGATCTGCATTTCATCATCGTCGAGAAGCTTGCGCAGTTCACCCACGGTTTTGCGCGGCACGATCACGCCTGCCATATCGGCAGCACCGGCAGGCAGATCGGCGTCGATCCGGGCAAGCCGGTGGCCGTCCGTCGCCACGCAGCGCAGCACCTTGCCGCCGTCACCATCGGCGACGTGCATGTAAACACCGTTGAGGTAATAGCGCGTCTCTTCGGTCGAGATCGCAAATTTGGATTTATCGAACAACCGCCGCAGCACGGGCGCCGCAGCAGAAAAGTTCGCTGCATATTCCGAGCTGGCCATGACGGGGAAGTCTTCTTTGGGCAGGGTTGCCAGCGAGAAGTTTGATCGGCCCGCCTCAATCGTCAGACGGCCGGTGTTGCTGTCTTCGGTCAGGGTCACAAGCGCGCCGTCGGGCAGTTTGCGCACAATCTCGTTCAGGGTCACGGCAGAGACCGTGGTGGCCCCGGCCCGTTCGACTTTGGCGGGGGCGCGGTCGACCACTTCGATATCAAGGTCGGTGGCGCGGAATTGCACGGTGTCGCCTTCCGCCTCGATCAGCACATTGGCGAGGATCGGGATGGTGTTGCGCCGTTCCACAACAGATTGGGCCTGTGCGACTGCCTTAAGCAGGCTCGCGCGTTCAATGCTGAGTTTCATGTCCCTTGCCCTTTATCTGTTCTGCGGACGCAACGCCGGGAGGGAGAAACTAACCGTTTCTCCGCTCACCTCAAGCTTATTCATGAATAAAGTCGCGGCCCATGACAAGGGCGGCACGCAGGTCGGGTTATTCTTCCAACGCGCGGCGCAGCAATTCGATGTCATCGGCGATCTGGCTATCAGTCGCTGACAGCTCTTCGATGCGCTTCACACCGTGCATGACGGTGGTGTGATCGCGCTTGCCAAACCGACGGCCAATATCGGGCAGTGACCGGCTGGTCATGGTCTTGCACAGGAACATCGCCACCTGACGGGGCCGCGCATAAGCACGCAGGCGCTTGGGGCCGATCAGGTCTGACAGGCGGATGTTGTAGTGTTCGCTGACCTTGCGCTGAATTTCCTCGACCGTGACCTTGCGGTCGTTGGCTTTGAGCACGTCAGACAGGCAATCCTGCGTCAGTTCCAGCGTGATCTCGCGGTCAACAAGGCTCGCGAAAGCAAAGAGGCGGACCAGCGCGCCTTCGAGCACGCGGACGTTCGTGGTGATCCGGTGCGCGAGGAATTCCAGCACGCCGGGTGCGACGACTTGGTTGGGGTAGCTGACGGCCTGAATTTCGGCTTTGGATTGCAACACGCCAAGGCGCAGTTCGTAGTCTGTGGGGTGCAGGTCGACGACAAGGCCGCACTGCATACGGCTGCGAATGCGGTCTTCCATATCCTTCATCTCGCCCGGTGCGCGGTCGCCCGACAGGATGATCTGTTTGCGCGCCTCAATCAGGGCGTTGAAGGTGTGAAAGAATTCTTCTTGCGTGCTGTCCTTGCCCGCCATGAATTGCACGTCATCGACCATCAGCACATCAACGGAGCGCAATTGCGATTTGAAATCCATCATCTTGCGGTCCCGCAGCGCGGTGATGAAGCGGTACATGAACTGCTCTGCCGAAAGATAGAGGACGTTCAGGTCGGGACGGGAACGGCCCAACTCATTCGCAATCGCGTGCATCAGGTGGGTTTTGCCGAGGCCGACGCCACCATAAAGAAAGAGCGGGTTGAACGACACTTCACCGCCTTCGGCAACGCGGCGGGCGGCGGCGTGGGCAAGCTCATTCGGTTTGCCGACGACGAAAGTGTCAAAGGTATAGCGTGGGTCAATCGAGGACCCCATGTCGCCGGACATCGACGACTTGATGGATTTGGCGGGTGCGGCAGCTTCGGCAACGGGGGCGCTGCGTTTGCCGGCGGGCACGGCGAATTTCAAACGCTGCACGTCCTGACCGGCCTTGTTGAGTTGGTAGAGAATCTGGTCACCAAAGTTTTGGTTCACATAGTTTCCAATGAACCCTGTCGGGACTTCGAAAGTTGCGACTTGTCCGTCCAACCCTTTGAGTTCCAGCGGCGCGATCCAGCTCTTGAAGCTATTTCCGCTCATCCCGTCTTTCAGCTCTTGCTGAACCTGTCCCCACACATGCGTTGTCATTTTGCCCTGTTCCAAACCAAATCCCTGCCCGACAGTCATAGACTGCCACGTTCACATTGGTCCGCAGACACAGCTGTTTTAGTCGCCCAACATGCGTTGGACGGTCAAACCGCCACCACTTCAAAGGCCTCGACCGCAGCAACCCAAACAAGGGGTCGCAAAAGCCGCGACAACGCGGGGATGAGAGATGCGGCAGACGAGGTGAACCCTCGTAATTCGCAGACACCAAGGTGACATTGGCACCGCATAAATGCGGACCCGCCTGATCACCTTTGCAAGACTTTCAGCACCGCTATCCCAATGGCGCCACTGTGCAACATTTGCCTTTGTTGCTGGACGCTCTTATCGGTGCTGAACCCTCATGTCCCCCCCGGAACGATGTGAATCGCATGGACAAGTTAGCAACTCGTTTGGGGCCGCTTCAACAGAACAACGCGCTTGACTCTGCACTATCTGAAATCGAATCTCTGACCCCTTTGAATCGACGGGAAAAGTTTTTCCAAATGATCCAAAAACCAAAAGGCGCGCCGCTTGGGCACGCCTTTGAGAGTCTCATTTTCACGCTCATTGGAACGCGACTGTGACTTTTAGCCGACAGCCTTAACGCGTGCAGCAAGGCGCGACATTTTGCGCGCTGCAGTGTTCTTGTGCATCACACCTTTGGTCACACCGCGCATCAGTTCTGGCTGTGCCGCTTTCAGTGCTTCCTGTGCAGCTTTCGCGTCGCCAGAGGCAATCGCTTCTTCGACCTGACGCAGGTGCGTGCGGATGCGCGAGCGGCGCATTTTGTTGACGGCAAAGCGAGCCTCATTCTGGCGGGCGCGTTTTTTGGATTGTGCTGTGTTAGCCATGACTGTGTCTTTCGTTCGGGTTCATCAAATACATTATATGCGCCTGAGTGGCCCCACCGGGTTTTTTGACCGGCCGAATCTGCCAAAGCGGGCATCACACGCATGTTCAGCGGCGCGTATAGACAAGTCAGGGCCATGTGAAAAGCACTAATTGCGGTCTGCGGGATAGACGGCTGGCCATGCGGCGGTCTAGCGTCGTTTGAACCAGAATAAGGGGCGAGGCTTGCAACATTTTCACAATCCCCATCGCGGCACCACGGTATCCTTGGCGGATGCGCCGTTTCCGTCCGTTGATGCACAGGCGGTCGCCGCGCGATTGGCCCGCTGTCCGCAACATGCGCAGACGCCGTTGGTCAGTGCCACCGGGCTGGCGGATGTCGCCACGCTTTGGGTGAAGGATGAACGCGGGCGCATGGGGCTTGGCAGTTTCAAGGCGCTGGGTGCGGCCTATGTCATTGCCCGCGATGCGGAGGATGGCACCGCAAGGGGGCGGACCTATGTGACCGCAAGCGCGGGCAATCACGGCATGTCAGTGGCGGCAGGCGCGAGGATCTTTGGTGCAAAGTCGGTGGTCTATATTGCCGAAACCGTGCCCGCGGTTTTCGCGGATCGCCTGGCGGCAGAGGGTGCGCGCGTTGTGCGCGAGGGGGCCGATTACGCCGCCAGCATGGCCGCAGCACAAGCCGCCGCGATCCAGAATGATTGGACGCTTTTGTCGGATTCGTCTTGGGATGGCTACACCGCGATCCCGTACCGCCTGATGGAAGGCTATGTGCAGATGGCGGCAGAGGCCGCTGAACAGGTCGCGGAGGTGCCGACCCACATCTTTCTACAGGCGGGTGTCGGCGGATTGGCGGGTGCGGTTGCCGCCTTTGCGCGGCACGTCTGGGGCGATCCCCCCCGGATCATCGTGGTCGAACCCGACGCCGCACCGGCGCTGATGGAAAGTGTGCGGGCGGGTCGGGCGGTTGTGACCGAAGGACCCGACAGCAACATGGGGCGGCTCGATTGCAAGGAACCCTCCTTGATTGCGCTAAATGGCTTGGCGCGGGATGCCGATGACTTTGTTACGATCACTGACGCAGAGGCCGAGGCGGCACTGCCTGCCCTTGCAGATGCGGGGCTGGCGACGTCACCTTCGGGTGGTGCGGGGATTGTTGCGGTGATGCTGGGCGCGGGGATGTTCGGGTTGGACGCGCAGTCGCGGGTGTTGTGCATCCTGAGTGAGGGACCTGCGTGAGCGTCTTTGAAACCCACGAATTTCTGGACCGGACGCGCCGCGCGCAAGCGGTGATGGCCGACAAGGGCTTTGCCGGGCTGCTTTTGACGACGGAACCAGAGGTGCGCTATTTCACCGGGTTCCTGACGCGGTTCTGGGAAAGCCCGACGCGGCCTTGGTTTGTGATCGTGCCAGCGCAGGGTGATCCAGTTGCGGTAATCCCAGCGATTGGTGCGCCGCTGATGGCAAGGGGCTGGATTTCTGACATTCGGACGTGGCGGGCCCCTGATCTGACCGACGATGGTGTGAGCTTGTTGATCGCGACGTTGCAAGAGCTTTGCCCCGGCCCGGTCGCCGTGCCGATGGGGCATGAAACCCATGTGCGGATGCCGTTGGAAGACCTCGCCAAAGTGCAGGCCGCCTGCGAGGTCGTATCGGACGACGGCCTGATGCGTGGATTGCGCATGGTGAAGTCTGGCGCCGAGATTGATGCGATCCGCGCGGCCTGTGACATCGCCAACCGCGCCTTTGACAGGGTGCACGAAATCGCGGGCGTTGGGGTGACGATGGCGGATGTGTTCCGCCGGTTCCAGATGCTGTGCCTGCAGGAAGGGGCGGATTGGGTTCCTTATCTGGCGGGCGGTGCCGGGCAGGACGGTTATGACGACGTGATCTCACCCGCGACAGAGGCACCTTTGCAGCGCGGCGACGTGCTGATGCTTGACACCGGGTTGGTGCGGCAAGGTTATTTTTGCGACTTTGACCGGAATTACAGCGTTGGGTTGCCAAGTAAATTGGCGGCGAAATCCCATGCGGCGTTGATCGATGCGACAGAGGCCGCGATGACGCTTGCCCGGCCCGGCAAGACGGCGGCAGACCTTTTCCATGCGATGGACCGGGTGCTGACCGGTGGTGCTGGCGGATCGGACGCCGGGCGGTATGGGCATGGGCTGGGCATGCAGTTGACGGAATGGCCCTCACTGATCCCGGATGATCACACACCGCTAGAAGAAGGCATGGTGCTGACGTTGGAGCCGGGGATTGCCACGCGTGACGGGCGGATGATTGTGCATGAGGAGAACATCGTGATCCGCGAAAGCGGGGCGGAATATCTGTCGCGCCCCGCAGGACGGGAGATGCCGGTGCTATGACGACATTCACCTATTCCACCGCCGAACCGCTGGGCGCAATGGCCACGCTGGGCCTGATTGTTTTGCAACCGGATGAAACGATTGAGCATGATTTCCGGCGCATGATGCCGGTGGACGATGTGACGCTTTACGTGTCGCGGATCCCGTCGGCGACTGAGGTGACGGGCGACACGCTGGCGGCGATGCGTCACGACCTGCCGCAAGCGGCGGCGTTGATGCCGCGCGGATTGGCGTTCGATGTGGTGGGCTATGGTTGCACCTCTGGCACGTCGGTCATTGGGGCGGACGCGATCGCGGAATTGGTCCGGCAGGGCGTTCCGACGGACAAGGTGACAGAGCCGGTGTCGGCCCTGATCGCGGCATGTGCGGCACTCAATATCCGCAAGATCGGATTTCTGTCGCCCTATATCGCAGAGGTGAGTGCAGCACTGCGCGCGACGCTGGCGGAGAACGGCGTGGCTTCACCCATCTTCGGCAGTTTTGATGAGGCGGAAGAGGCGAAAGTCGCGCGGATAGATGGGGCGTCGGTGATCGCGGCGGCCACCGCTTTGGCGGCAGAGGGTGGGATTGATGCGCTGTTTTTGTCTTGCACCAACCTGCGCACGCTCGACGTGATCGCCCCGATTGAAGCGGCAATCGGCCTGCCTGTTCTGTCGAGCAATCTGGTTTTGGCGTGGCACATGGCGCAGCTTCGAGGGCTGCGCCTGACCGGTGATTTTGGGACTTTGTCGCGGCTTTAACGGTCGCGGACTTGCGCCTCGCGCTTTTCCTGGAAGGCGGCCATGCCCTCTTTCTGGTCCTCGGTCGCAAAGAGCGATTGGAACAGGCGGCGTTCGTAATTGATGCCCTCGGCGAGGGTCGTTTCATAGGACCGGTTCACTGCATCCTTGGCCGCCATGGCCGCGATCTGCGACTTTTCAGCGATCTTTTCGGCGGCACCGCGCGCCTCATCCACCAGCTTTTTGGCGGGCACAACGCGGCTGACGAGGCCAGACGATAGCGCCTCTTCGGCGTCCATGAAGCGGCCCGTCAGGTGCATGTCCATCGCTTTGGATTTGCCGACAAAACGGGTCAGACGTTGCGTGCCGCCGATGCCTGCGATGACGCCAAGGTTGATCTCGGGCTGGCCAAACTTTGCGGTGTCAGCGGCGATGATAAAGTCGCACATCATCGCCAATTCACAGCCGCCGCCCAGCGCATAACCTGCGACGGCTGCGATGATGGGCTTGCGGATGCTGGCGAAACGCTCTGCCTCGGCCTGAAAGAAGGCTTTGGTGTACATGTCGACAAAGGTTTTGTCGGCCATTTCGGTGATATCTGCACCGGCGGCAAATGCCTTGTCTGAGCCAGTTATGACGATGCAGCGCACCTTGTCGCTGGCGTCCGCCTCGTCCAATGCCGCGCATAGTTCAGTGAGCAGTTGCTGGTTGAGCGCATTGCGCGCGTCGGGGCGGTTGAGGCGAATAAGTGCCACGTAATCGGTAACGTCCACAATGATCGACTCATAGGCCATCAGGCTCTCCCTTGCCGTGGGTCAGGCCCTTGGGTTCGCAAATCTAGCGCAGGCAATCAAGCTATCTTTGGCATTGCGGACAGAAGAAGGATGAGCGTCCGGACTGAACGATTCGCTTTATTTCAGCGTCGCAGCCCGGTGTTTGGCAGGCGTCGCCTTCGCGGTCGTAGACCTGAAAACCATGCTGGAAATAGCCCAATTCGCCATCCGCTTGGCGGTAGTCGCGCAGGGATGAACCGCCTGCGGCAATCGCCTCTGACAGGACATCACGGATGATGGGAACCATGCCTGCCACACGCGCGGCACTGATACGGGCGGCCTTGCGGGCAGGGTGGATGCGGGCGCGGTAAAGCACCTCGCAGACATAGATATTTCCCAATCCGGCGATGATTTTCTGATCCAGAAGCGCCGTTTTGATCGGGGTGTTTTTGGTTTGCAGCTTTTCAATCAGATAGGCGTCATTCAGCGCATTGCCCAAGGGTTCGGGCCCAAGGTCGCGGATCAGCCAGTGATCGTTTTGCCCGTCGGTCGGCATCAGGTCCATCGCGCCAAAACGGCGGGCATCGTTGAAGGTGATCCGCGCGCCCTGCCCCATGTGCAGCACGACGTGATCGTGCTTGGCCGGGGCCGGGTGTTCGTGGTGAAAATCACCAACCGTATGGCCCGAAATCAGCATCCGCCCCGACATGCCAAGGTGAATCAGAAGGGTTTCATCGGTGTTGAGGTCCGCCAAGATGTATTTGGACCGCCGACGCAGCCGCAGCACCTTTGCCCCGGTCAGACGATCCGCCATCCCATCGGGGAATGGCCAGCGCAGGTCCGGGCGGTTAACGTCGGCGCGCGCGATCAACTGCCCCTCCATCACGGGGGCAAGACCGGCGCGGACCGTTTCGACTTCGGGGAGTTCGGGCATTTAGTGCCTGTCGTGATAAGCCATTTGATCCCGTGCATAGGTCAGGAAATCGCGGATACCCACAAGATATTTCTGCACCTCGACCTTTTGGCCATCGAAGGTCTTGAAGGCGTAAAGGTAGTGGCCGTTGTCCGTGATCTGCGCCAGATCGCGCCATTGCATTTCCTTGCGGGTCCGCAAAAACCCAGTGGTGACAAAGCCGTCGCGGTCATAGCGCAACTCGTAGATCCAAGTGCTCAGCACGCCATAAACCAGCACCAATCCGATCACGGGCCAAGTGTATGGCGAGGCCGGCACAAGTTCGCCGTAGCCGACATAAGCGATGTAGATCAGCAGCGCAGAGAACACGAGGCTGGTCATTCGCACTCCCCATGTTGGGCGCAGGATCAGCGTGTTGGTGGTCTGCTGCGGTGTCGCATCGGTGCCTAAGCCCGCCACGAACCCGACCGACACCGGTAAATTGGCATAGCCCGTGCGCCCAAGCGCCGTCATCTGCACGCTGCGGCCCTTGCTGTCTTTCTGAGAGGTCACATCGCGCAATTTCCTACCCAGAAACCACGCGATCACATAGGGACCAATGAACATTGCGGCGAACACCGAAACCGCGAGCAGAGCGGCACCGATCACGAGAATGATTGCAAGTGCGGCCATTGGCCTTATCTCCTGTGGCGTAATGACAATTTGTGTCTTTGGACACATGGGTATAACCCGTTTGCGACCCGACTAAGGCGAATGAGTGACATGACCGACGACATCCAAAAGACCACGCATTTCGGGAATGAAACCGTGCCCGAGGGTGAAAAGGCCGGGCGGGTGCAGGGTGTCTTTAGTTCTGTGGCCAGCAAATATGACATCATGAACGACGTTATGTCCGTGGGCATTCACCGCATCTGGAAAGACGCGATGATGGATTGGCTGGCCCCGCGGCCAGGTCAAAAGCTGTTGGATGTGGCTGGTGGGACGGGCGATATTTCGTTCCGGTTTCTCAAGCGGGCCGGGTCTGGTCATGCCACGGTGTTGGACCTGACAGAGCCGATGCTGGTCGAGGGCCGCAAACGCGCCGAAGCAGCGCGCATGGCCGACAGCCTTGATTGGGTGGTGGGCGATGCCATGGCCCTGCCTTTTCCCGACAACACCTTTGACGTCTACACGATCAGCTTTGGCATTCGGAACGTGACTCGTCCGCAAGAGGCATTGAACGAAGCCTTCCGCGTGTTGCGACCCGGTGGCCGTTTGATGGTGCTGGAGTTCAGCCAATTGCCAAACCCTGCGATGCAGGCCGCCTATGACGCCTATTCGTTCAACGTGATCCCCCGGATGGGCAAGATGATCGCGGGCGACTACGACAGCTATCAATATCTGGTGGAATCGATCCGGCAGTTTCCGGACCAAGAGACCTTTCTTGGCATGGTGCAGGCCGCCGGTTTCGGCAACGCGAAATACCGCAATATGACAATGGGCGTGGCGGCGCTTCATTCCGGTTGGAAGCTGTAACTTGCGCGGGCCTCACAATATTGTTCGCCTGATCCGCACGGGTGCGACGTTGGAACGAACCGGCGCGATGAAGGTCGTGCTGGATGCGTTTGAAGCCGGGCCATTGCTGCGCGGTGTCTTTCGCGGGCTGGTCTGGCCGTTCCAATGGTTGGGCTACAAGGGCGATGTGACGACGCCGCCCGCCGTGCGCGCCCTGACAGCACTTGGCCCGGCCTACATCAAATTTGGGCAAATTTTGTCGACACGTCCAGACGTGGTTGGCGATGAACTCGCCGTGCAATTGCGCGTGTTGCAGGACAAATTGCCGCCCTTCCCCGTGGAAGAGGCGAAAGCTGAAGTGCAGCGCGAAATCGGCTTGTCGGTGGAAGAGGTCTTTTCCAGCTTTTCAGAACCCGTTGCAGCCGCGTCATTGGCGCAGGTCCACAAGGCGCATTTGGCCGACACGGGCGAAGCTGTGGCCGTGAAAGTCCTGCGTCCAGGAATCGAAAAGGCGTTCCGCAAAGACATCGATGCGTTCTACTTTGCCGCCCGCGCGATTGAGCTTTTGTCGCCCGCGTCGCGTCGCCTGCGCCCGATGGAGGTGATCACCCACTTCGAAGGCGTGGTCATGGGGGAGCTTGATTTGCGGCTGGAAAGCTCTGCTGCGTCTGAATTTGCCGCGAACACGGCTGGCGATTCTGGCTTTCAGGTGCCCGCCGTTCGCTGGCATTTGTCGGGCCGCCGGGTCATGACGCTGGATTGGGCGGAAGGCACAAACATCGGTGACAACGCGGCACTGGATGCTGCCGGGCACGAACGGCGCGCTTTGGCGGCGCGGGTCTTGCAAGTCTTTTTGAACCAAGCGCTGCGCGATGGGTATTTCCATGGGGATATGCATCAGGGCAACCTCAAGGTTGCCGCGGATGGGGACATCATCGCCTATGATTTTGGGATCATGGGGCGGATCGATGAATATACGCGCCGCGTCTATGCCGAGATCCTGTTTGGATTCATCCGCAAGGATTATCAGCGCGTTGCTGAGGTTCATTTTGAAGCCGGATACGTGCCCGCTGACCGTGACGTCGATGAATTTGCGCGTGCATTGCGTGCCGTGGGTGAGCCGATCTTTGGCATGGACGCGAGCCGGATTTCCATGGCGCGCCTGCTTGCATATCTGTTCGAAGTGACCGAGCGGTTTGGCATGGAAACCCGCACTGAGTTGATCCTGCTGCAACGCACAATGGTGGTTGTCGAGGGTGTCGCGCGGTCGCTCGACCAGCATATGAATATCTGGCAAGTCGCACAGCCCATTGTGCAGGATTATGTGACCAAATCCATCGGGCCCAAGGCCCTGATGAACGACCTCATGAAAACGGCCCGCATTCTGGCGCGGTTTGGGCCGCAATTGCCGCGGATCGCTGAGGAACAGCTGATCCGGTTGAACAACCCACCCCCGCCACCAAAACCGCAGCGACGGCGTGCGCGGATTGCCTGGATGGCATTGGGCGGGGTTCTTGTGGGTTGCGCCTGGGCCATCCGAACACTTCTTTAGTGCCTAGTTGGTGGTGGGTTCCCGCACGGCCGTGACCTCTGTCACTGGGATCGTTGTGCCCGATGCCAGAACAAGCACGGATTCACCGGCGTTGGACTGCACTTCGGTCACGCGCTCGTAGGACTCCGCCTTGGTGCGCCCGATCTCTTGCCCTTGCAACCTGCTGACCACTTCAATGCTGTATTGCCCCGCAGGCAGGGGTGCGCCGTCTGCCGTAACCCCGGCCCAGGTGACATCAGTATCCGTGGATGACATCGCCAGCCTCTGAACCTCTGACCCGCGATCGTCGGTGACCACCAATTCAACTGAATCCGCAAGTGCGACCGGCGATGTTGAAAGCTCCACCGGGGTGCCGTCAAAACTGACCGGTGCATTGGTCCGCGCTTCCATTCCGACCCAGCCCGCCATTTGGGCCATTCCGCCCGCGCCCATTTGTGCCGCGAGAGATCGCAAAAGATCGTTCGTTTGAACCTGCTGTTCGACCCCGGAAAAGGTCGCGAGCTGGACGGCATAGTCAGACGAATCCACCGGGTTGAGCGGGTCCTGATTTTCCATCTGCACCGTCAACATCTTGAGAAATGTCTCAAAGTCTGAGCTGATCTCGCTTGTCGATGTCTCTGCCACGGTCGATGTGGTTGTTGGCACTGTTGCGCTTGTGACTTCCATTGTGTCGTCCTTTCCTAAAGTCGCAAATCCAAACCAGCATCGGGCGTGATTTGCCGCGTGACGCCGGTGGTCTCGACCTGATTTGCTGGATCATCGCCAGCACCAAATTCCTGTACGTTTTCCTTCTTGTCTTGCTGATGCGCGGCAGTGCCATCGCCAAAGCTGAACTTCACATCTTGATAGCCAAGGTTACGAAACTCCTGATTGAGATGGTCGATATGCCTGCGCATCAAATCCTGCGTTTCAGGCCGTTCCGCGACAATCGACAAGATCATCGCATTGTCTTGCGCCGTCATGGTCATGCGCACCTTGCCCAATTCCTGCGGGTTCAAAGCAACCTCTGTCACACCAGCCCGATTCTGCGTCACCGCGACAGCAAGCTGGCCACCAACGTGTCTTGCGACCTCTGCCTGCGCTTGCGGGGTCTGCGCGATTGAGGACCGCGCCGCATGGGTCACCTCGCTTCCCGCGTGGCCGCGCGTCGACTGGATCGCAACTTCCTCAAGTTGTGCGTCCTGACTCGTAATGGTCTTGTCAAACAGATGCACCGTCGGCGTTGTTGGCCCCGCGATAATGGCGGCCTGTGGTTTGTCCGGTGACATTGGTGTGGGTGTTTGCCGGGCCACTTCTTGTGGTTCGGGCTCTGACCGCATCCGTAACTTACGAGGCGATATTGAAGCTTCGGGTGCTATGTTAGGGGTGGCAGCACCTTTCGGCGCTATGTCCATCTTAGACTGCGTCTGCTGATTTGAATCCGATTGAATCGTTGTCTTTGGCACATCGCCAAGCTGCATCCGCGCCGGAATTGGTCCCAATGGATCACGTGGCATTTCACGCGACTTCACAAGCGCCGCTTGTGTCATGCTGGCCTTCTCGGACATTTGGTTTGGCGCGGGTTTTGTGTCCTTTGGTTGGTTGTCATCGGCTTTGACGGGCGCCAGTTTCGCATTGTTTTCGGTCACATTTTCTTTGGCTGAAGATGGAATCTTAGACGGTGGGCCCTCCCGTACGTCCAAAGGTTTTTGCGCCCGTTTCTCACCAATATCAGGCTTCTTGGATGTCGCCGCCATGACGAGATCGGGCCCGTCCTCAACCGATTCGTCGGACGTGAGGTTTGGTGTTTCCTCACCTTCGGTTTCGGTTGGCGTGACCGCCACAGCGGCCTGTTTCGGCGCCGATTCCACTTCTACGTCGGCGGCAAAAACCTCAGCAAACTTGGGTGTTTCCTCGGCCATTTCCTCCGCCAATTGGATCGGCTGGTCCGTTTTCGGTGCTTTTGTTGTCAGCAATTGGATCGCGTCAGACATCCACAACTCCTATTTCGTCGGTTGCAGCACATTTGACTGAAGAGGCTTACGGAATGTTTACCGCTATCGGTCAGAACAGAAAAAAATTTGAGGAGGCCCCATGACGCCGATTCCCGTTCTGCCCGTTGCAGCCCCACCTGCACCGATCGCCAGCTTTGGCGGCGATGCCAAGTTGCGCGCCGCTGCTGAAAAGCTTGAGGCGACGTTCTTGGCTGAAATGCTGAAATCCGCAGGTTTGGATGCCCAAGACGGTGCGTTCGGTGGTGGCATTGGTGAAGAGCAATTCACTTCCTTCTTAAGAGAAGCGCAGGCCGAAGAGCTTGTGCACGCTGGCGGGATTGGCCTTGCGGAATCACTTTTTAATGCAATGAAAGCCCGTGCTGATGCTTAAGACGAATTTCAAAAGCGCCATGAAACTCTTGTCAGAAGAGCGGGAGGCGCTCCGATCCGGTCAACTGGCGCAAGTGACCGATATGGCGGAGCAAAAAGTCGCCTTGATGCGCGACCTCACGGCGCTGCGACTAAGTGCGAAAGATGCAGAGGCGCTGCGCGATCATGCGCGTGACAATGCCAAATTGTTGCAAGCAGCGATGCAGGGCGTAGCCGCAGCGCGCGAACGGCTTGCTGCACTGCGCGCGGTGCGACAGGGGCTCAACATTTATACGGCGCAAGGGGCGAAACAGACCGTCGCAAAGCAAGGCGGTGGGCTGGAGCACAAGGCCTAGACGAATTTCAATCAAATTGTGCTGAATTCGTCTGGAGACATTAACGGGTTATTCAGCGTCCCTCGTCCAAAGATTGGTCAACCAAAACGGTAGACTCGCCAGTCAAAGATGCTGGCAAAAACGTCAGAATGACGTTGCGGTGACGCCCCTCAGGTGGCGCGCCTCCCCACTCAGCGGCTGCAAAGTAGCCCTCGAAAGGAAAACAACATGTCAAGCATTCTGACAAACAATGGCGCAATGGTCGCCCTTCAGACTCTGAAATCCATCAACAAGGATCTTGCAACGACTCAGTCGCAGATTTCGACCGGTAAATCGGTTGGTAGCGCCAAAGATAACTCTGCCATCTGGGCGATTTCCAAGGTGATGGAATCGGACGTGCAGAGCTTCAAGGCGATCAGCTCTAGCCTGTCGTTGGGCCAGTCGACAGCCGCCGTTGCACGCCAGGCTTCCGAAACGGTCACTGACCTTCTGACACAGATGAAAGAAAAGATCGTCGCCAGTCAGGAATCCAACGTTGACCGCGACAAGATTCAGACAGATATCGCTGCACTGCGTGACCAGATCAGCTCTGTTGTCGGTGCTGCCCAGTTTAACGGTCTGAGCCTGCTGGAAAACACTGAGTCGGATTCAGCTGATCCCCTTGGTTCGCTGGGCTCGCGCAACGTCGACGTACTTTCGTCGCTTGATCGTTCTGGAACTGGCGTTGCTTCGTCCAACATCAGCGTGGCAAAGCAGGATTTGGGCACTGGCGCGAACACAGTCGGCACGATGTCTGAAACCGCCGGTGCTGCTGGGACAATTGCAGCAGGCGCCACAGGCGAGTTCATGACGATCACCGTCGATCCCGATACCGGCATCTTGGCCGGTAACTCCATCGAAAGTGGTGTCGCAGGTGAAATCACCGACTCCAACGGCGATGCAGTCGATTTTGCTGACACCGTGGGTTATGTGGCCCGGGACGGTGATACATTGGCGGATCTGACCAATGCCATGGTTGCACGCCTCAATGTGCAAGCTGAGCTTGATGGTCTTGACCTCGTCTTTACGGCAAATGAGGACACTGACGGCCAGATCGATGTCACCAACAATCGGACCCTGGACATCACAACCACAGCCGACACAACTACACAGTTCGACTTTGCTGCGGCTGAGGACGAAGCTGATGGTACCGTTGGTGGTGGCCTGGAGCTGGTTGATGGCATTGACGTCACAACCGACGAAGGCGCTGCGGCTGGCTTGGCTGCCATTGAGTCCCTGATCCAGACTTCGATCAACTCTGCCGCTACCTTTGGTTCTGCCCAAGGTCGTATTGATACGCAGATGGAGTTCATCTCTGGCCTGACAGACAGCCTCAAGTCGGGCATCGGCGCACTGGTTGATGCTGACATGGAAGAAGCCTCCGCGCGTCTTCAGGCGCTGCAGGTTCAGCAGCAGCTGGGTGTCCAGTCGCTGTCGATTGCTAACCAGGCTCCACAAACCATCCTTTCGCTCTTCCGTTAAGGGTAATGCCGGAGGCGCAATTCGCGCCTCCGGTCTTTCATACGACGCGCGATAAAATCGCGCTTGGTTTCACATCGCCCCGGAAGGATCCGCCGTGAACGCTATCGAACTTGCACGACAGGCCTATGCGCCATCAACCGCTTCAATTCGCACACCAAGGTCAATTGAAGCACAACTCGTTTCCGAGATTACAAGCAGGCTTTCCAAGGCGGACGCGTCATATTCACAACGTGTTTCTGCCGTACATGACAATCGCGCAATGTGGACTGCGCTCGCTGTTGATGTCGCCGACGCAGAGAACACGCTGCCGCAAGAGCTCCGCGCGAATATCTTCTACCTTGCAGAATTTACCGAACATCACAGCCAACGCTACCTTCGTGGCGAAGTCGGGCTGGATGCCTTGATTGACGTCAACCGTGCAATCATTCGCGGCCTCAGAGCCTCTGGTGGCGCGACATGAGTGGCCTTGTCCTAAAGCTGAACCCCCGTGAGCGCGTTCTTGTGAACGGTGCGGTTATCGAAAATGGTGATCGCCGCAGCAAATTGTCGATCATCACACCAAACGCAAACATTCTGCGGTTGAGAGATGCTATTCACCCGGGTCAGGCAAACACGCCCGTACGTCGGGTGTGTTATATCGCGCAACTCGTTTTGTCTGGCGATGCTGAACCGGACGAAGCAGGACGCCAGATGCTGAGCGGGATTGCACAGCTGAGCCAAGTTTTGATGGATGAAGAGAGTCACGATCATCTTTCAACGGCGACACGCGCCGTCAAGTCGGGTGACTTTTATCGCGCGCTGAAGTCGTTGCGATCTCTCTTGCCGCATGAGGATCGGCTTATGGCGGCGCACCAGCAATGACGTTCCAGCCGGTCGTACCACTTACTGGATATGTCGGTTGGCGGTTTCTGCAACGGACGCTTGAAAGCCAGCAAGACACGTTCAATCAAAGCCAACCGATCGTTCGGGATACAACATACTTTCGCGAGAACATCGCGAATATCACGACGGCAGAGGAACTTGTCGCGGATCGTCGGTTGTTGACCGTCGCACTTGGTGCATTTGGCCTCGACGACGATATCAACAACAAATACTTCATTGAGAAGGTCCTCAGCGACGGGACCGTCGACGATGATGCGCTCGCGAACCGGCTTTCTGACAAACGCTACCTCGCATTCACCTCTGCATTTGGATTGGGACAGGGCGACATCCCGAGAACAGGATTGCCGCTATTCACCGACGACATCATTGCGCGATTTGAAAAGCAGCAATTTGCCCAAGCCGTAGGTGATAGCAACCAGGACATGCGGCTTGCTCTCAACACCAACGATACGTTGAGCGATATCATCGATGACAATCAGACAGATACGGGACGGTGGTTTTCAATTATGGGCAATGCGCCCTTGCGTGCTGTCTTTGAAAACGCCTTGGGTCTGCCATCAAGTATCGGTGCAATTGACATCGACCAACAACTCGAAGCCTTCCGAGATCGATCAAACGCCATTTTTGGCACCGATCAGGTCAGCGACTTTCTGGATCCCGAAATGCAAGAGGATTTGATCCGCCTTTTCTTGGTCCGCTCTGAAGCCTCGCAATTGACCGGTGCAAGTGGGGGGAGCATCGCTTTGACGTTGCTCCAGTCTGTTGCAAGCCCACTGTCCTGACGCTTGCGTCAACCTCAACAGCCTAATTGATGGCCCGCTGACGCATGAGCTTTCAATTTTGTGGTCGCTGATCATGTGATGATACAAGGATCTAAATCGACAGCGTAGAGCCAATCCGGTCAGGCGAGTGTCCAGATCCTCTTAGGTCTGTTGCGGCGTTGTCGGCGTTTGGTTCATTGCTTTCTTCAGCGCTGCAAAATGTCCACGCGCGTCACGCTTGTCCTTGAGCGTCAGGAAGTTTTCGAGCGGTTCATGGCATGCAATCGCCGCATCTATTCGCTGGTCGGACCCCGCCTCGTACAATCCAGCTTGGACCATCAAGGCTGATTTATCATAGGTCGCCATATGGCTTCGCGCCTCACTGATCAGTGCATTTTCAACCCGGTCGGCGACCTCTGGTAAAGAACGGGAGACCGATCGCAGCACGTCAATTGCTGGGAAGCGGCCCCTTTCCGCGATGGATCGGTCAAGGACCACATGGCCATCCAATACCCCACGCAACATATCCGCGACAGGTTCTTCCATGTCGGACCCCGCGACCAAAACTGTGTAGACCGCTGTGATGTCACCGCTATCGCCAACCCCCGGCCCGGCACGCTCACAAAGTGACGCGATAGCGCCGCCGGTTGAGGGGGGATAGCCCCGCAGATTTGCCTGCTCCCCCCCAACGACAGCGACTTCACGATGCGCTTCGCAATACCGTGTGACGGAATCGACTAACAGCAAAACCTGTTTACCTTGATCCCGAAAATACTCCGCCGTGGCGGTCGCCGCCCAAGCGCATCGACGCCGCACTTGCGGGGCCCGGTCAGAGGTCGCGGCGACCACAACAGTCCGCTTCATCCCAGCCGCGCCCAGCACGTTTTCTGTAAAGTCGCGCACCTCGCGGCCACGTTCCCCAACCAGGGCGATCACGATCACATCGGCGTCCACGCCCCGCGCGAGATCGGCCAAAAGGGATGATTTGCCAACGCCGGAACCTGCGAAAAGTCCGACGCGTTGGCCTCGCGCGAGCGGCAAGAGCGTGTTCATTACCGCCAGACCGGTTTCCAATCGCTCCCCTAACGGGCGCCGCCGATGCGCGGGTGGCGGTGCATTTTGCAAATTTGACTGCCCAAGACCCGGCAATAATGGGCGCCCATCAAGGGGCCGCCCATCGGGATCGATGACTCGTCCGACCCAGCTATCGTCCGGCGCAAACCGTGGTTTGGCAATGTACTGGGCGACATCGTTCAACGCGATCCCATCACATGGCCCATCGACCAGGGTATGCGCGACACCCGCATCAAGCCGGACCACATCCGCATGGAACGTCTGCCCATGCGACTGAATTATGACGCGATCCCCGAGCCTTAGGACATGCATCAAGCCGCCAATCGAGACAGATCCACCAGATACGGCAAGCACGCGACCGACGGGATGTGTGCCGCGCAGATCGTCCAATGCGGCCGTCATGCGATCAATCAAAGTGGCGGTCATGCGATCAATCAAAGTGGCGGTCATGGCAAAGATTCCCTTTCACATTTGAACACCTTTTTAAGGAATCACCCTTAATGCTTCGTTTCATCAGCACGAGGGAGAAGCCCCGATGTATCAATCACTGGCACTGTTCCAGACCGCACATGACATGGCCCGCCACGCTGGCGCACGGCAGGCCGTAACAGCTCGCAATGTCGCCCATGCAGACACGCCCGGTTATCAGGCGCAGCAGCTTGCGCCGTTTGCGGAAACCTATGCCAAGAATGACGCATCGATCATGCGCACTACCCGTGCTGGGCATGTGTCGAACGGGCGTCAGGGACAGGATGCAGTGGCCAGCCGCGGCATGGCCGAGCCGTCCCCCAACGGCAATGCGGTCTCTATCGAAGAAGAGATGATGAACGCGGTGAATATCTCTCGCGAGCATAACCGCGCCCTCACCGTTTATCGCCACACCATGACCGTGCTGCGCTCGTCGCTTGGCCGATAGGACACCATTATGAACGACTTTAACAATGCAATCAGTGTTGCCACCAGCGGCCTTAAGGCGCAGGCGAACCGTCTGCGACATGTCTCTGAAAATATCGCGAACACCGATACGCCGGGCTATCGGCGCAAGACCATTTCCTTTGAAGAGGTGATGCAAGGTGCGCGCGGAACCGGTGCTGTTGAGGCGACGAATTTGCGGCTTGACCCGACCGCATTGGACCGTGTGTTCGACCCAACCCATCCGATGGCGGATGACACCGGCCATTACGAAGGGTCCAACGTCAATCTGCTTGTTGAAATTGCCGACGCCCGTGAGGCGCAGCGCAGCTATGAGGCGAACCTGAAAATGTTCGACCAGGTCCGCCAAATGTCGACCGCGCTGAACGATCTACTGAAGAAATAGGAGTTTCCAGAATGGATATTCGCAATACCCTTGTTGCCCAGAATTATGCGGCAAGCCGATCCGTTACCCAACCCGATGCCGGGACTGCGGCACTTGGCGCGGCCAAGGATTTTATGGCGACACTGCAGGCCAGCGAAAACACCGCGATGCAGGCCATGACCGAAGGCGCCGATCCGCATCAATTGGTGCATGCCCTCGCGCAGACAGAGCTTGCCGTGCAAACCGCCGTGACCGTGCGCGACAAGGTTGTCGAAGCCTATCAAGAGATTTTGCGGATGCCCGTCTAGTGGAAGAAGCCGTGTTCTATGACACGCTTCGCCAGGGTTTGTGGATTTCCTTCACGATTTCCTTGCCGATCTTGACCGTCGCTTTGGCCACCGGCCTGACGGTCGGTTTGTTCCAGGCGCTGACGTCCATTCAGGAAATGACACTGACCTTTGTGCCCAAGCTTGGCGCCATCATCGCCGTCTTCTGGGTGACCATGGCCTTTATGACCGAAACATTGGTGAGCTTTTTTCAGTCCACCCTTATCCCCATCATCGCCGGAGGCTGATTTGGAAAACGCAACATATGCCACCCTGACGCGCCAATCGGGCCTCATGTCAGAGCTGCGGATCATCGCCAACAACGTCGCCAATGCCTCGACCACCGGATACCGGGCGGAGGGGTTGTTGTTTTCCGAATATGTGGCCGATCTTGGCCCCGATCACCCATCGCTGTCGCTTGCCGCCGCACGGGTGCGTCATACAGATATGTCACAGGGCACACTGACCCAAACCGGTGGCAGTTTTGATCTTGCCATCGAAGGTGACGGTTATTTCCTGATCGACACGGCAGGCGGGCCGCGTCTGACCCGCGCGGGGTCTTTCACACCCAACAACAACGGCGACCTTGTGACGATGGACGGCAACCCTGTTCTGGATGCGGGCGGTGCGCCTGTCTTTATTCCTCAAGGCGTCGGTCAGATTGGCATTGCCGCCGACGGCACCATCAGTGCGGGTGGCGATCCGATTGGTCAGATCGGCCTCGTGATCCCCAATGATCCCAGTGAGATGACCCGCCAAAGCGGCACCATGTTTGAGGCGCCCAGCGGCTTTGGCGCTGCGCCGGATGGCCGCATGGTCCAAGGGTTTCTGGAAGGGTCCAACGTCAACCCAATCCTTCAAATCGGCCGCATGATCGAGGTGCAGCGCGCCTACGAACTGGGGCAGACGTTCCTCGACAAAGAAGACGAACGCATTCGCAACGTAATTCAGTCCGCAGGACGCTAGTAACAGGAGAAGCCTTATGCGCGCACTCAAGATCGCCGCCGCTGGCATGACCGCACAACAGATGCGGGTCGAAGTGATTTCCAACAACCTCGCGAACATGTCCACCACGGGTTACAACGCCCGCCGGGCAGAGTTTGCGGACCTGCACTATCAACAGCTCGCGCGACCCGGCACGATCAATGCCTCTGACGGCACCCAATTGCCCACGGGCATTCAGCTTGGTCTTGGTGTGCGGGCGAGTTCGGTCAGCATGATGCTGGCGCAGGGGTCGCTTGGGCAGACGGGCGGTGATCTGGATGTGGCGATTGAAGGACAAGGATATCTGGAGGTCACGCTTCCCAGCGGTGTCCCGGCCTATACGCGTGATGGCGCGCTGAAGCGCACCGGCGAAGGTCAGATCGTAACGGCAGATGGCTACCCGGTCGTGCCGGATATCACGATCCCGCAAGATGCGCGGTCCATTTCGATCAACGCAGAAGGCGAGGTTTACGCCTATTTCGTCGACCAAGTTCAGCCACAACTTTTGGGGCAATTCACGCTGGCCAGCTTTACCAACCCCAAGGGGCTTGAGGCGATCGGCTCGAACCTTTTCCTTGAATCGCCCGCCTCTGGTCCGTCGGTCGTGAATGACCCCGGGCAGGATGGGCTTGGGCTTTTGCGGCAGGGTTATCTTGAAGACAGTTCCGTTGATCCGGTGAAAGAAGTCACCGATCTGATCGAGGCGCAACGCGGCTATGAGCTGAATTCAAAAGTGATCACTGCTGGTGACCAAATGCTCAGCGCGATGGTGCAAATCCGATGATCCGCGCCCTGATCCTTTTGCTGCTGACCGCAGCACCCGCCGCCGCCGATGTGCTTGTCGCCGCCCGCACGATCCCTGCGCAATCTCTGATCCGCGAAGAAGATCTGCTGCTGCGCAACGTCTCCGCCAATGGCGGTGTGGACGATCCATTGCTGCTGGTTGGTATGGAAGCGCGCGTGGCGCTTTATGCCGGGCGGCCGGTCAGGCCCGCCGATGTGGGATTTCCTGCCGTGGTCGACCGCAACGACATCGTGCCGCTGATCTATGACGCCGGTGGACTTTATATCGCGACCGAAGGCCGGTCACTGGGCCGCGCTGGCGTTGGCGAAATGCTGCGGGTGATGAACCTGTCATCACGCAGCACCGTCTCTGCCCGGATCGGAGAAGATGGAGCCGCCTATGTTTCGCATTAAACTCTTGGCTTTCGTGGCATTGGCGGCGTGCAGCAGCACGAAGGTCGGTCAAGCGCCTGAAATGACATCAATTGTCGCCACGGATGATCGCACGGCCATGGTCACCTACAGCTTGCCACAAGTGGTGGACCGCTCCCCCCGGTTTCCGGGATCAGGCGCATCGCTTTGGACCGGTGATCGCGGGTCCTTGCTTGGCGATCAACGGGCCATGCAGCGCGGTGACATATTGACGGTCGTCATCGAAATTGACGACCAAGCCGAAATTTCCAATTCGTCTGACCGATCACGCAGTGCGGCCCAGCAAATGGCCGTTCCGCAGCTGTTGGGGCTGCCGCAGCGAATCGACCCAAGGTTGCCCGATGGCGCATCGCTGGGCAACGCGGTTGGCATCAATTCCAGCAGTTCGTCCGCGGGCGATGGATCAGTACGGCGCAATGAAAAACTGACTTTGCGGGTTGCCGCGACGATTACCGATGTTCTGCCCAACGGTGTCCTTGCCATTCAGGGCCAGCAAGAGGTGCGCGTGAACTTTGAACTCCGTGAGTTACTTGTTTCGGGATTTGTCCGCCCCGCGGATGTCACCCGACAGAATGAAATCACTTACGACAAAATCGCCTCTGCCCGGATTTCCTATGGCGGGCGTGGCCAAATCACCGACATGCAGCAACCGCGCTATGGCCAGCAGGCTGTCGAAGCGATCCTGCCCTTTTAATCGGAGACATTGACGATGAAACTTATTGTTCCATTGATCTTGCTATTGGTCGGCACAGGTGCCGGCGTGGGGGCCGGCATCGTTTTGAAACCTGAACCGGTTGAAGAACATGCGGACGCGAGCGAGCATTGTTTGCCGGGTGAGACGCAGGTCGCTGCAGACGCGACGCCCGAGCTTCCCCCGGTTGATGCGACCGCGGAAGAGGTCGCCTATGCGAAACTTGAAAATCAATTTGTCATACCGGTCATCGATGACGAAAAGATCGCCGCTATGGTGGTCCTTTCCATCGGCATCGCCGTTCCACCAGGTGGGGAAGATGCCGTTTTGGCCGTCGAGCCCCGCCTTCGGGACGGACTTTTACAGGTGATGTTCAACCACGCCAACATCGGCGGATTCTCGGGCAATTTTACCAGCACAAGCAACATGCGGATCCTGCGCGAAGACCTCTTGCAAAGCGCGCAATCCGTTTTGGGGGCGACGGCCTTGGATGTCCTGGTGCTCGATATTCTGCGTCAGGACGTATAATCGCGCCTGCGGTTTTGCTGCTGTAAATCATCGGCTTTGGCCCGTGCGACGAGCGCGGCCAAAGCCTCTTTCTTGCCAAATGCCTTGCGCACAGATGCGACAGCCGTTGCCCGTTTGGCGAGCACTGTCGCCAATTCCCGGTTCAGTGTTTCGCGTCGGCTATCGATCCAACGATGCCAGCGCACTTCTGCTCCTGCGCGTCCAGCCGGGGTTGGCGCGAGCCGATCAACCGACTGCTGTCGCGACGATGTAAGCGCCGCAAGCTGGTCCCGCAAATTGTGTTCCTGGCTGCTTAGATTGGCCAGTTTCGATTGCTCGGCGGCAAAGGCAGTCTCGGCAAGCTGCAAGAGGTCCTTGAGCTGATCAGTCTTCATGACCACGCCTTGGCTTTGGCACGGATGCTCTCTGCAAAGCGGATCGCGGCAGCCACGGCCTGATAATGCTCTGACGGAATTTCGTCACCGATTTTGACCGTTGCATGAAGCGCGCGCGCCGTTGGAGGATCGGAATGGAGCGGCACCGCATTTTCCGATGCGACCTCTCGAATTTTTGCGGCAATCTCGTCCGTGCCTTTGGCCACGCAGATCGGTGCCGTCGCTGACATGCGGTCCCATTTCAATGCGACAGCGTAGTGGGTCGGGTTGACCACAACGACGTTGGCATCGGGTACATCCGCGAGCATCTGATTGGTCGCCAAATCCATGCCCTTTTGACGGCGCTGCTGCTTCATCAAGGGGTCACCCTCGGATTGCTTCAACTCGTCCATCATTTCTTTGCGGGACATCCGGTTTTTGCGGAAATGTTCGGCGCGTTGCCAAAGGAAATCGACAACGCCGAAAACCAGTGCGATGGCCAAAACAATGAGCAATAGCGCGAGGACCAAGCGCATCAGCTCGACCACGATCATGCCGGGTGACATGTACATCGCGCCGATCATGCGGTCCATTTGCTGCCAGAGGAACAAGAACAAGACCGAGCTGAACACCAGCAATTTGAAGAAGCTCTTGCCGAATTCAAAGAATCCGTTGCGGCCAAATTTTTTCTTGAAGCCCTGCAGAATCGAGATGTTGGACAGTTTCGGTTTGATCTTTGCAGGTGCAACTACGAATGCCCGTTGGCCAATGACTGCAAGGATGGCAAAGATCGCGGGAATCGCGAAAATGGGAGCGATGGCCATCACCACCTCGCGCAGGATCCCTCCAATGATGGGCGTCTTCGAACCTGCAAAAGTGACCCGTGCCAGCCTATCGGATTGATCAATCAGGATCATCATCGCATCGCCAAGCCCCGAAATCGCCGCAGGCCCAAAGGCAAAAGCTGCCGTCAAGACGCCGCCATATGCGGCTGCCGTGGTCAGATCGACGGATCGCGGAATCTCACCCTTTTTGCGGGCGTCATCGAGCTTCTTTTGGCTCGGCTCAAATTGCTTGTCTTCGTCGCCACTCTCCTCGCTCATTCCCAACCTCCTGATGGGTTCATGACGACGATGGAAAACGCCTCTACCCACAGCGACAGCATCAACGGAGCCGTCAGCACAAGCAGCAAGAGCCCGCCAGCCGTGATGGCGGGCGCACCCACGAAAGACACCATCAGTTGCGGCATCGCACGGTTAATGACGCCGAGCGTCACGTTATAGATGAGCGATGCAATCAGAAACGGCGCGGCCAGGGTAAACCCCAAGACAAACGTCTTACTGACCGCGAGAACGCCAAGATCAACGGCGATTTCAGATGCCAGCCAGACACCCAAGGGCACCAATGTATAAGTCTGAAGGATGTAGCCTGCGAAATGGACGTGCAAACCCATCATCGCAGCGAGGGCCAAGCCCGCGACGACCAAAACATGCGCCATCGCCGGCTGGGGGTCGACGCCCGCGGAACCGCCAAAGATTTGTGACAAAGATGTCGACTGCGCGGCGATCGTCCCAGCGATCTGCAGCGCAAAGACGAAGAAGCGGAGTAACAAACCGAAGAACAAGCCGGTCAAAACTTCGGGCAAGAGGGTTATGACGGCCGGTAAAATGTCTTCCGGAACCGGCCCGACATTAGGCGCGATTGCTGGCGTGATAATCATGCAGAACGCAAGGCTGACCCCAAGCCGGACCCTAACGGGAACGCTTTGCTCTCCGAATGCGGGCAAGAGCGACATCATCGCACCGACGCGCAGAAAAACTGCAAATCCCGCCCAAAGCGCCGATTGCGCAATGGGGAGTAGGGTTAACAGATCTGCGATCATGCCGCGACAAGGCCAACAAGCGCGGGTTTAGCATCAATCCCGATCTCTTCGAAGGAAAGAACCGGGTTGAGAATCCCGCGTGCCGCCATGACCGTCCGCAAGAACCGACGGCGCCGCATGGAGGTGACAACGGCCGCATAGGCCCCTTGTTGCGCCGCCAGCGCGAGTTTGTCCGCGATGCCATCGGCCAATTTGTTGAACGTTTCGGGCGGCAGCGCGACGTCAGCGCCGCCACGCTCGCCCCGCAATTCATAGGTCGTGAATGCGTCTTCCCACTCCGGCGCGAGCTGCACGAGCGGTATGGTCCCATCGTTGCGCCGCACCTCGGCCACCAGTTGGAAACCCAACCTTTGGCGTACGTGTTCTGTGATTCCGTCGATCGTTTGGTGGACCTGTCGCGCTTCGGCAATCGCCTCCATGATAAGCGGCAGGTTGCGCACCGAAACCCGTTCTTCGAGCAAGAGCCGCATGACCGACAAAAGAACATCCATTGGCACCTTGTCCGGCATCAATTCTTCGAGGAGTATGCGGTTCGCGCCGGCGCGATCCACATCGGTCAGGGTTGTCATTTCGTCCAACCTGCGGCGCAAGGCTTTGTGGCTCAGAAGCCTTGGAAAATTCGCTTTCACAATCTCCAACAAGTGCGTTGCGAGAACTTCTGCAGGCTGGACGGTTGTCAATCCGCTCAGCGCTGCTTTTTCCTGCTGACGTTTACCGATCCACTTGGCCGGCGCGCCATAAACAGGTTCTGAAACGGTGTCCCCATCAAGATCGACCGTATCGCCGTCAGGTAACAAAGCAAGGACTTGGTCTGGCTTAAGGGTGTCGCGGGCTTGCTCCACCCCCTGCACATGAACAACGTAAGTTCCTTGCGGCAGAGCCGCATTGTCCGTCAGTCGAATTTCCGGGAGCAGGACCCCAAACGCGGTGCCAACATGATTGCGCATATTTGCGATGCGCGCATCGAGCCCGGTCCCCTGATCCAGCACCATATCCACAAGATCAGGAGCAAATTCGACATGAATATCGTCGAGGTCAAGCATATCCCCGATCGATGCTTCGGGAGTTGTATTGTCAGGGGTGGCTTCGGGAATTGCCTCGTCCCGTTCGCGTTTTTTTGCGGCGGAAACCAAGAAATAGGCACAAGTCCCGAGGACTAACGAACCAACCAAGAACGGCAGAAAAGGCATGCCAGGGACAAGCGCGAAGAGCCCCATCAAGACGGCGACGGTCGAAAGCGCGGCCGGATGACGGCCAAGTTGATCCATGATGGCAAGGTCCGTCGCGCCTGTGGCCCCGCCACGCGCCAGCAAAAGGGCGGCCGCAATTGAAATGATGACGGCTGGGATTTGACTGACCAAGCCGTCCCCAACGGTCAAAATTGCATATGTTTCAAATGCTTGACCGATCGGCATGTCATGGATCGCAATTCCAATGATCAGCCCCATGATGAGATTGAGCGCTGTGATCAAAAGACCTGCAACGGCGTCACCTTTCACAAATTTTGACGCGCCATCGAGTGATCCAAAAAATGTCGTCTCGGCTTGTTCCAACTCACGTCGGCGTTTGGCTTCTTCGTGATCGATGGCGCCAGCTGCCACGTCGCTGTCGATTGCAAGCTGTTTGCCGGGCATGGCGTCCAACGCAAAACGTGCGCCGACCTCGGCCATGCGCGTCGCGCCTTTGTTGATCACGATGAAATTCACGATCAACAACACACAAAAGACAACGACGCCGAGCAACGCGTTGCCGCTCATCACGAACATGGCGAAGCCTTCGATGACGTCGCCAGCCGCGTTCGTCCCGGTGTGGCCTTCACCGATGATAAGTTTCGTTGACGATACATTCAGCGACAATCGCAGCATGAGGGACGCCAACAAGACGGTCGGAAAAGCGGAAAAATCCAATGGCCTTTGAATAAAGAGCGTCACCGTGAACATGAGGATTGCCAGGGCAAACGAAGCAGCCAACCCGATGTCGAGAACCCATGCTGGCATCGGAAGGATCATCATCACAATGATCGCCATTAATGCGACGGCCAACAAGATCGTCGGATTGACGAATGTTCTTATGCCCAGCGATTCCATCTCGGCTTAGGCCTGCGAACCGCAACAGGAACCTAGAATGCCTCTAGGGTTCGCACCGAGGTTGGGGACACTCCATCTGAATTGGGCCCGCGTTTTTTTTGCCACGTCGATTTGTGACGATTCTACGGTCACACCGAAGACCTGCTTCGCAGACCTGTTGGACCATGGCATTCTGCACATTATCCTCAAACTCCCGTTCCTGTTGGGATATTGCTAGCGGTTCTTGGTTACTAAAGTCTGACCATCGCCATAATTAATCGACGTCCGGTTCGGCGAACCGGGCTAGCAATTCGTCCACGGTTTCGCGAGTCGCTGCGGCCTGCTCTATGAGATCCTGACCTTGCCTAAGTGGTGTCGTGGGATCCGGAGTTGGGTCGATTTGTTCTCGCGCGAGAGACGATGCAGTCTGAAGGAGCACATCTTCTGTTTCGGCCAAACTCGACCAATCCCCGTTTCGCCAAGCACTCGAAGGGTCGCCAACTTTGGTGTCGGTTGGTAGGGCCAGAATTTCCGCGGCGCGACTTGTCCCGATACCTGCCAACTCTTCTTGAGCCTCTTCGATTTGACCCATCTTCATTGATGCAGATGCCCGGAGATATCTTCGCTCGGCCATGGCCGCGCCTTCTGCGCTAGATGCTAAAATTTCGGAAGCACGGTTCGGAAATCCTATTTCCAAGAGACGTTCTGCAACCTTGTTCCCTGATGCCGGGGCGACCGCGACGGCCTCTTCAGTATAAGCAAACTCCAAAAAGGATATGTCTTCCGCTCGTTCAGCTACATTGTCGAAGATATGCGCCAAAAGCTCTTGGTAGTCTGGGGCCGTGACGACCGGAAACGACTCGCGCAGATTCTCCAATGCTGCGTTGAATTGATCCTGATAAACTTGCGAACGCAGATGAACCTCCGCTAAGCGACCCGCAACATCAGCGTCCCGATACTCAAATCGTTTGGTTTCGAGCAGTGCAATCATATCTGGATCAATTGATTTGCCCTGTCCCATTTGAATAGTGATGAGATCAATCAATGCTTCAGGCGTGGCGTCTCTGTCTCTGGTCGCAAGGCCCGAGAGCGTTGCCTCCGCAGTCTCGAAGTCGCCTCGTTTCGTTGCAATCTCCGCGACAACAATCGCCTCTTCAAAGCCTGTTCCCGAAGTTTCAGGTGTGCTTGAGAGCAAATTTTCCGCCGTATCGCTTTGGCCTATTGCGGCCAAGCGTGTTGCAAACGTTGGGGCAAGATGCGCGCGCAGTTGGTCAGGCAATGTCTTGAATTGACGAACCAGGCGATCCGGATCATCGACGGCGTCAATTGAATTGACCGGCGTCGCCAATGCCGCCCAAAGAGCAACCTGACCTGGACACCCGATTTGCACCGTGACCGCAGAAAGGTCGCCCTCGTCACCGTCGATGATCTGGGCCAAAGCAACGATTGCCGCACGTTCTGCAGTCTTTTCACCATCAATTTTCAGGGTTTGAGCTGCCTCACGTCCGAACCCAAAGTATAGGTAAGCCCGCGCGAGGTCCGTGACAGCGGCATGATCGATACGGTCAAACTCCCCATAGACCCGCGCACGCAGTGAACCTGTTATCTCTGAAAAGTTCTCGCCGTTGACCCAATCATCAAATTGAACATAAGAATCTGGCCAACAATCAATCTCATTTGTCTGCCCGGGTTGCAGTAGTTCAGTAAGATCTATGCCGAGATCGATACTGGTCCTTGCCTCGACACCGGAACGGGGCGGAAGAACATTCTCGGGAGTTCTAACGGTTTCGACTTTTTCAACCGTTGAAACTTCGAGCTCAGGGACAGCCTCCTCTTCGTTCAGAATGACGTCAACCGGTGATGATAGTGTCAGAAGTCCCTGATCGGCGGCTCTGGTAAGGCCGTCGATGATCCTTGCTTCGATTTCAGCAAGGTCGGTCTGTTCTGGTTCAACCTCGCCAATGGGGCTAATGTCAGAAAGTGAAACCCTCGCTTTTGGCATGGGCAACAGATCCAGTTCGACTGGCGGTGCGCTCACTATAGCCACTGGCTCCGCGTCAGGGATGGCAAGCGAAACTTCGTAGGCGTTGTCAGCCGGCGGCGGGCCATCCAATATATCGACGACGACCTTATCTGGCTGCCACAAGAACGCGTCGGCATGGCAATCGCAGGTCAGTAACAATTCCAAAGCTGCGTCTTGTGAACGGGCGTCGGAAATTCTGTCGAGCGGAAGCCGCGTAAAGAACCCGCGTGTATCAAAGTCGTCAATCCCATCGGCGCGAAACCCGAACCCATCGTTAGTTCGCCCCAGCTGCCACTCCGCCCCCGTGGGGATAGAGACAACAATGCGCGTAAAAGTTGGGTGCCAACCCGTTCTGAGATCGGCGGTTTCAGACGACGACGCCATTGGCCAAAGCACCAGTATCAGAAACAGCGCACGCATTTAGGCGGCCTCTTGCTTCACGGACTTCAGCGCCTCTTCAAGCTCACCGAAGTCAGGGCGGAGATGGGACGGCGTGTTTTGTCGGCCAACCTCAATACAGATATTGGGTGCATGACGATGCAGATTGGCTATCAGGATTTCACGGATCAATTGCTGAAAGTGCGCGTCTTCTTCGGTCACGGATTTGACCCGCACAGAGAAGGGTCCAACCAAACCGTAGGCCAAAAACACGCCAAGGAATGTGCCGACAAGCGCACCACCGATCAATTTGCCCAGAACTTCAGGCGGTTGATCGATCGAGCCCATCGTCTTGATCACGCCCAAAACCGCGGCAACAATCCCCAGTGCTGGCAGACCATCGGCAATCGTCTGCAAGGCATGGCTAGAGTGCATTTTGTGATGCAGCGTCGCCTCAATCCGCTTTTCCAACACTTCTTCCACTTGATGCGGATCGTCATAGTTCATCGAAGCCGAACGCATGGTATCGCAGATCAAGGAAATGGAGTCCTTGTCCTTCAGCAGCCGGGGATATTTTGCAAAGACAGCGCTCTCGTCCGGGGCTTCGATATGCCCCTCAAGCTCCACCGGGTTGGCACGGGCCACGCGGATCAGTTCGAACATCAGGCACATCAAGTCGGTGTAATCCTGGCGCTTCCACTTTGGGCCTTTAAATACTTTGCCGATGTCCGCGAGCGTATGCTTGATCCCGCTCATATCGTTGGCAATAACGAAGGCACCCACGGCGGCGCCGCCGATCATGATCATCTCAAACGGCAAGGCCTTGAGGATGATCCCCATCTTGCCGCCAGCCAGAATATAGCCACCGAACACCATGCCGAAGACGATAACGATGCCAATCAGGCCAATCATATGCGAAGTCCTCTTTTACCCGCGCGACGAACAGCCGCGCACTTAGTTTGCATCAAGGAAGTTAAGGAAGCGTGCGGATCACTGCGTTGGGACGTTTGCATTTCGCCCAGCAAGAACCGCGCTGATGGAATAAGCCGTTTCGGGTGAAATCAACGTCATGATTTGTGCCGCAGCAACCGGTTCCATCATGCCCAAAAAGCCCGCCGCGAAATCTGGTGTCATCTGCTCAAACAACTCCGCCGCATCCTTGGGCTTCATGTTCTCATAGACCCGCGTCAACCGTTCCAAATCGGATTCTGCCGCCGAATCGGCGAGCGCGATCGTTGCGCGCAAGGCTTCTTCGGCTGCAGTCAAAGCGGCAAGTTGTTCTGCGATTTCGGTTTCGGCCAAGCGTAACGCCTGCATCCGGTCTGCAAATTGCGCCTCTCGCGTGGCCAGTCGTGCTTCGCGTTCCTGCAATGCGCGAAGCAACCCGTCAGCCTCCATTTTTGGTTCAGGCGCAACGGATTGCGAGGCTTCGACAATCGCGGGCGTTTCCGTCACGACAGCGCTTTCAGCCACCGCCATCCCCGTCGATGACAGGCGTAACACGCCGGACACGACCAAAAGACCACAAAGTATGTGCAGGGTGCCGCGTTTGCGACGTGGTGTTTTCGCTTTGGTCATTGCGTGTTCTCAGGTTGACGCACATAGAACGGGTTCATCTCTGCCGGTTCTTCCGCCGGCAGGTCGTGCATGGAAGCGACCAAAAGTTCGAGATGGCGGGCCGCCTTTTCCGCGCGCGCACTGACTTCTGTCAGCGTTCCAACAGAAGACGACGCCGTTGTTTGCGCCGCTTCAAGCGATTTGGCCAAATCGTCGACCTGCGCAGAAAGCACAGCGACCGCGCCGCCAACACCCCTTTCAAGATCAGTGAACCGCCGCAAACGACGGGACAGGATATGGCAATAAAATCCGGCACCTAGCGCGCCAGCGAGTAACAAGATATCGGCAATAAAGGCCATGGCCGTCCCCTTCTAGTTCAGCACAAATTCCATAATCAGCAAATCACGGACCTGATTGGGCCCGGTGACAACCTGCACCCGGCGGAGCATCTGGCCCCGCAAGCGCACCAGCACGTCAGGATCGGACAATTCTTCCAGATCAACGGCGCGCAGGTATCCATTCAAAACATCAACGACACGCGGCAGGATCGCGGTCACTTCTGCCTCATGCTCCGGCGGCACCTCAAGTTGTGCGCCAAATCGTAAAAACCGCGTCTCACCCGTGCCCGCGATTGAAATCACCAGCGGATCAAGGGGCACAAATGCCGCCGATGGCATGTCGGTGCCTGCGCCTTCGCCATCAGCTTCGGCATGCGTATCGCCATTTGCATGAGCCTGCTCATCACCCGATTCGCCGCTGCCCAGGATCATCCCGGAATTCACCGCGAAAAAGCCGCCCCCGCCGCCTGCAATCGCAAGGACAAGCCCAAGTATCAAAGGCAATTTCGACTTCTTTGCAGGCGCTTCGACCTCTGGATCAGCAACGGCAGACATAGCGGGCCTCACAGTTTTTCCGGTTGCCCCGTCATAAACGTGCAAGCCCTAACCGATTGTTAAGTCTGTTGAGGTCATAAGCAGATTAACGGGCAGAACGTCCGGCTGAACTGGAGAATCCAAGTGCAGAATCTTTTATCTGTGTGGTCAACATTAAGTGCAGGACGTCGTCTGGTGGTCATCGGGGCGACGGTTGCGGTCTTTTTTGCCGTCATTTTCGTCGCGCGCTCCGCGTCACAAAAGGATCTGACACTTCTTTATGGCGGGTTGGAGACCACAGCCGCAGGTGAAGTCATCACAGCACTCGACGCACGCGGAGTTGTCTATGAAGTGCGCGGCGGGGCGATCTACGTCGATGCGGCTGTACGCGATTCGCTCCGGATGTCGCTCGCTGGTGAGGGTCTGCCCTCAGCAGGTGCACAGGGCTATGAGCTGTTGGATGGACTGTCAGGTTTCGGCACAACGAGCCAGATGTTTGATGCCGCTTATTGGCGCGCGCGCGAAGGCGAACTGGCGCGCACGATCTTGGCCAGCCCCGTTGTTCGGGCCGCACGTGTCCATATCTCGACCCCCAGCAGCCGCGCATTTGCCCGCAACCAAAAAGCGACCGCAGCCGTGACTGTTACGACGGCGGGAAATGCGCTGTCGGGGCAACAAATCAAGGCATTTCAATACCTTGTCGCCGCTGCCGTCTCGGGGCTGGACCCGAACGACGTCGCAGTGATCGACGACCGGGGTGGGTTGATGTCGGATGCGGCTGGCGCGCCCGTCGCAGCCGCGGGTGACGCAAAAGCCGTGGTGCTGCGGGAACAAGCCGAACGCTTGCTTGCAGCGCGGGTGGGCCCCGGCAACGCGGTGGTCGAAATCACAGTCGACACGGTCACGGAAAGCGAATCGATCACAGAGCGGCTGATTGACCCCGATAGCCGTGTCGCAATCAGCACCGAAGTGACAGAAAGCGAAACCAAGGCGCAAGACAGTCGCGGCGGAGACGTCACCGTTGCGTCAAATCTACCTGATGGCGATGCCGGCGCGAACAGCGGCTCATCAAGCAATGACAACAGCGAGACGCGCGCGCTCACAAACTACGAAATTTCGCAGACCGAACGTCAAGTCGTGCGCGCGCCGGGCGATATCAAGCGGCTGACCGTCGCTGTGCTGGTCAATGAAGCGCAGACCGTCAATGCGGACGGCTCCGTGGAAAGCACGCCGCGCTCCGCAGAAGAGCTTGCGGATCTCGAAGAGCTTGTCGCCTCAGCCGTTGGGCTTGATCCAGAACGCGGCGATGTTTTGACCTTACGCGCCTTGCCTTTCGATCCGCTCCCGACATTGGGTTCAGAGGCCGTCGCCGGTGGCATCCTCAATCAGCCTTTGAACGTCATGCAATTGATCCAGATTGGGGTCGCGGCGCTGGTCGCATTGATCCTGGGGCTCTTTGTTGTGCGCCCCGTTCTGACCAACGCCCAGCCTCTCGCGGATCAGCCATCGTTGCCTGCGCCATCAAACATGGCAGAGGGCGAGGCGGTGGCGCTTGGCCCAGAAGGCGCCGCAATGATCGAAGGATCGGTCGCGCCACCTGACGCAGTCGCCCGCCTGCGCGAAATGATTGCAGAGCGTGAAACCGAAACTGTCCAAATCCTCCAGGATTGGATGGAAGAACCCACACCAACTGAAAAGGCATAATCATGGCACTTTTGTTAGCCTTACAGGACTTTGCGGAACCTGATCTTTGTGACAACGCGCCGTCCGGCGTCGAAACCTTGCCCGGATACGACGCCGGGTTTGAGGCTGGAATGGCGGCAGCAAAGGCCGACCAAGCGTCCGTTGATCGCGCATTGATCCAATCGCTGGAAGATCTTTCCTTCGGGTTTGCAGAAGCCCGTCACGTCATCTTGCAGGGCCTGGTGCCGTTCTTTGAAACACTCGTTGGCTTGATCCTGCCCAAGAGTGTGGATGCGGTATTTCGCGCGCAACTGATTGAACAGCTCCAATCGGCTGCAGCCCAAGACATGCAGCAACCTTGCCAATTGGTGTTGCACCCCGGCCAAGTCTCGGCGGTCACGCAAATCTTGACGGATCTCAATATGCAAGAATTGGCGGTCACGTCCCGCGCGGATCAGCCCGCACATGCCGCTCTTATTCAACGGGGCAAGGTTGAAACCGCAATTGACGTCGATGCGGTTCTCACCGGCATTCAGGACACGCTGGCCGGCTTTATCGACACCACACAGGAGCACGCTGATCATGGATGAAGTTGACATTGCAACACCAGACGATGCGCCGCCCGCCACCAATGGATCAAGCCTTTTGCACAAAATTCCCATCGAAATCACGGTCTCGGTCGGAAAGGCGCGTCCCCCGATCAAAGAGCTTCTCGCCCTGAGTCAGAACGCGGTGATGCCCTTGGACCGTCGCATCGATGACCCTGTCGAGCTCTATGTCGGGGATCGCTTGATTGCGCGCGGTGAGTTGCAGGAACTTGAAGGCGCGGACCAAGGGCAATTGGCCGTACGGCTGACGGAAGTGATTAGTGATACGCGTGATCTTGCATAAGGGGCGCAGCCTTTCCCTCGCTCTCGCTCTTTGTGTCTTGGCGTTTGCGACACCGGCAATGGCGCAAGAACTGACGGTGACCTTGGGCGAAGATGGGTCACTTGCGACCCGTTCGGTGCAATTGCTGACCTTGGTCACGGTGCTCAGCCTCGTGCCCGGGATCGCAATCATGGTGACTTGCTTTCCGTTCATCGTGACGGTCCTGGCGATCCTGCGTCAGGCCATTGGCCTACAGCAGTCGCCACCAAACATGTTGATGGTATCGCTTGCGCTTTTTCTGACCTACTTCGTGATGGAACCAGTTTTCACCGAAAGTTGGTTGAACGGCGTGAAGCCCATGATGGACGGCCTCTTACCGATTGAGGACGGGTTCTTGCGTGCGATGGCCCCTCTTCGAGAATTCATGGCGGCCCGTGTCGACGTCAAAACACTCGCCGAGCTCGCCTCACTCCGACCGGATCTTGAGGCAGGTCTTGCGCCTCTCAACGCGCCACTGTCTGTCTTGGTCCCATCATTCTTGTTAAGCGAAATTGAGCACGCATTTCAGGTTGGGTTCATGATTTTTTTACCGTTTCTCATCATCGACCTGGTCGTCGCAGCCGTCTTGATGTCGATGGGCATGATGATGGTGCCGCCAGCAATCGTCTCGCTACCCTTCAAGCTAGGGTTCTTTGTCGTCGCTGACGGATGGGCATTGATCGCAGCAAGCTTGGTGAGAGGCTATAGTTAAACACTCTTGCACCGGCCCCACCTCTCACCCTGCAATGCTTCACCAAACTCGCCCAATTCCACCAGATCAACTGTCCCAAAGACGAGCACAAACCCCAAAGTGGTGAAGTGGTCACTCATTCTGAAAGGCGCAGGTTGCCTCTTGACCCCCCATGAACGCAACAGGGTTTCCAACTACATATCGAAGCTGCCACCACCGGCACCCAATATATCCCAAATCCAGTTCGTACCTAGCCAGGCCCAATCCAAAAACGACCGCTGGTTGCTGGACGCGCCGGTCACGACCCGTCAAAATCTAGGAAGCCTCTACTATTGGACAATGAACTCGGCATGGAGCGCGCCGCTCGCTTTGATGCTCTTCAAAATGTCGATCATGTCGTGAGGTGCCACGCCAAGTGCGTTCAAACCTGCGATGACTTGGCTGAGAGAAGTTCCATCGGGAATCATCGCAAGTCCGGTACCCGGTTCTTGATCAATTGCTGCGTTGGTTCGTGGGACGACGACGGTTTCCCCTGGAGAAAACGGATTGGGTTGTGACACCAATGGGGACTCCTGGATCCGCAGCGTCAAATTGCCTTGGCTTACCGCAACCCTGCTGATGCGCACATCTTCACCCATCACAATTGTGCCCGACCGCTGATCGACGACGACCCGCGCACGTCTTTCAGGCACGACAAGAATATTCTCAATACGCCCCAACGCATGTGCCGGTGACGCCATATGCATGCCATCAATGTCGAGGCGGACCGTGCCCGCATCAATCATCATCGCAACCGGCCTGCCGAAATTCTGGTTGATCGCAGATTCGATACGCGCAGCCGTCGTAAAGTCAGGTGTCCGTAACGCCAACCGGAGGGTCGATAACCCGCCAAAGTCGAAAGCAACCTCCCTCTCTACTGTCGCACCACTTGGGATGGTGCCGGCGGTCGGAACACCCTGGACGACGCGTGCTGCATCGCCTTCTGCAGAAATTCCACCCGCAATAATGGTCCCTTGTGCAACGGCGTAAATCTCCCCGTCGGCAGCATTCAGCGGGGTCATGATGAGTGTTCCGCCAAGCAGGCTACTCGCGTCGCCGATCGCTGAAACGGTTACGTCAATGGGACTTCCGGCTCGCGCAAAGGGTGGTAGCGATGCTGTCACCAGCACCGCCGCGACGTTCTTGGGGCGAAACTGCTCACCCGTGACGTTCACGCCGAGCCGCTCGAGAATATTCACCATGATCTCTTCGGTGAAAGGTGAATTTCTCAACCCATCCCCGGTCCCATTCAGACCGACCACCAGTCCATAACCAACCAAATCGTTGGTTCGAACACCATCAAATTCGACGAGATCTTTTAACCTCACTGGAGCTGCAGAGCTCGCTGTTTGCCAAAGAGTCAGCGTCAGAATGAGGAGGCATTGAAGGACGTTCTTCATAGGTAATTCACCAAGCTAAGCTGTGACATCCGGGCGGTTGTTGCGAACTGCAATTCCAATTGGCGTTGCATATCTTGCAGGAGCGTCGCGGTCGCAAACGGATCGGCCAAAGCAATGTCATTGCGCGCTAGGCTAAATGACGTGCGTTGCGCAGTTTGATTGGTTTGCGCCAGAACAATCCGTTCTTCATTTTCGCCAATCCGCGATTGCAATTGAACGAATTCTGTGGACGACGCGAGCAGCGTATCTGCACCCGCCCGCGCAAGCTGTGCCTGATCTACCCGTGTGAGAGTCGGCGCCAAAACATCCGCAATCGCCGCCATCGCAGCACCCTTTAGCACCTCTTTGATACCAGGGTCATCGGCCCGCATGTCCAAAGTCAACGTTTCTGTCGCGCTGATCTTTCGCGACAAATCTGCGCCGGTATCGCCCAGATATCCCATAGTCACAAAGCCACCAGCGGGATCGTCAAACCAGTTTGAAACCGCTGCTTCAATTGTCGCGGCATCTGTGGCGCCACCGATTGCGGTGACCATATCCGCCAACATATCTTCGGCATCGGCCAATGCATCGCTGTCAACCGTTCGGCCTGCAAACAGGCTTCGATCACCATCACGCCCATTGAAGAGGTTCACCATTGTCGTGAAATCAGATCGGGCGCCTGCGACGGCCCTATCGACATCTGGCGCGAGGGTCTCGTCGTTTATAATGATCAGTGCCGATGCGAGATCATTCCGGATCATGTTTGCTGCATCCAACTGAATCTGAGATCGCGATAAGAAACGCGCCAGTTCGACCGTCGTTTGATCAAAGCCATCCAACACCGCAAGCTCACGATCGAGCGCGTTGAGTTCAGAGGTGTCGCCACGCAGGTGTGTCGTGAGGTCCGACTTTTGGCCGGTCGACAGTTCAAGTGATAGGGTCTGTAGCTGCGACTTGATTTGGCCGGTTTGACGCATCGACTGAAAATTCGCGGACATGTCACCTATGCTGGTAATCGGCATTTTCTAAATCTCCATCAGCGTTTGGATCATGCTGTTGATGGTCTGCATGAGCCTTGCGTTTGCGCCATAGGCTTGTTCAATCCTGAGAAGTGTCTGAAGTTCCTGATCTGTATCGACACCCTGTGCGAGCTCGGCTTGGTAGAGCGTATCGCGACGGGCAGCCGCAAAGGTCATCGCTTCCTCGACCGCGATGCGATCCGTACCGAATTGTGCGGCGACTCGCGCAATTTGGCCGGAGGCTGAAAGGGCTGGGATCGCGCCGCCAATCGTCTGGATGCTGGTAAGCGCGTCACCCCAACGATCAATCTGGCTTGCATCGCCTATCGGGCCTGGAACCGTTGCGTTCACACCATCGCGGAGACGGTAAAGTTCGCCGCCCTGTGATGGGTCGACTGCGGCATTGATGCTAATCCGCTGCGACAGGCCAACGATATCCAACGGATCATGAGCGCCGCCCGCGTCCGTCAGCAATCCTGCGTCCGTTGGCGCCAAAGTTGGGTCGACCGTTGGATCCGCAAATCGGGTGATCAAATCTGCGGCGACTTCGTCCAATGCGGTTTGCGCTGTTACCAGTCGGTCATCGCGCAGTGCGAATGATGCCTCAAGCGAACCACCGCTCAGTTTTCCGAACCCGTCGTCAATATCAAGCGGCACACCGTCGCGCGTGATGCCGGAGACCCCACCAGAGGCAAGAGTCATATCGGCAGTGATTGTTGGCGTTGCCGCGAATTCGAACTGCATCGCAGGGCCATCAAGAAGCTGTAGCCCAGAGGTTGTCATCAAAGCGACCTGGTCGTTGGGCCTTGCAACTTCTCTGATCGTGACGATCTCACCAATGCGGTCAATCACGCGCTGCCGTTCATCCATCAGCGCTGAAGGGTCACCACCTGTCACGCGCGCGCGACTGATGTCGGCGTTCAGCAGCTCGACTTGCTTCAGAGAGGTGTTCAGATCAGCAACGTCACGGGCAATGTCAGCATCTGCATCCTGCCGCAAGGTCTGAACCGCGCGGGCATTGGTTTGCAACACCGACGCAACCTCATTCAGGCGGGTGACGACAACGCCAAGACGTTGGTCCGACGCAGGATCGGCACCGGCTGTTACAAGCGCTGTTTCCAAAGCTGCCAGACGACCTGCCAACCCGGCAGGGTCATCTGGCGCGCTGAACTGACTTTCCAATCGCGAGACAGTGTCCGACAATCGCGTTTGTGCCGCCATGGCAGCGTCCGCAAGTCGCCTGTCACTTAACAGACCAGGATCAGAGATACGCCGTACCCCATCAACACGCACCCCTGCGCCCTGCCCGCCGATGGAGGCGGACGAGGTGTCTAGAACCCGCTTCGCATAACCTTCGGTCAATGCGTTCGACAGGTTGGATGACACGACTTCTGCCATGCGCGACGTGGCGGTCAGACCGCTGACGGCGTTGTTGAGGGATTGCGAAATACTCATCTTTCAGCCCTTCGTCCGAGGTTTAGCGTTTGATATTTGTGGTTTCTTGCAACATCTCATCCACGGTCTGGATGACCTTGGCATTGGAAGAATAGGCGCGCTGAGTCTGGATCAGTTCTGTCAGCTCACCCGCAACATCAGTCGTCGATTCTTCGCGTGCGAAGCCGACGATATCGCCAGTTGGCCCATCACCTGCATCCCACATAAAGAACGTCCCGCTCGCTGGCGTCACGCGGTAGGTCTGATTATCGAGCGATTCCAGGCCGTTGACGTTGGACACGTCGATCAGGGGGATTTGATAAAGAACCCGGTTGATGCCGATGTCAAAGGACGCGCGCACAAAGCCGTTTGGATCAATCTCAATCGATGTCAGCGCGCCGACCGGCGTCCCGTTTTTCGAGATATTCACCGGTGCAAAAGCATCTGACAGTTGCGTCAGACCAGATGCACTGCCCAGCGGACCAAGGTTGATCGACATTGGGCCGCCGTCCACGTTGATCACAATCTCACCCGTGGCCGGGTCATAGGCACCGCCCAGGGTATCTGCGACACCCAGCAGTGTGCCGCCTGCGCCGCGCGTGTCGTCGAAGGTCAGCGTATAGTCACCAATCAATGAAGGCGTCGAAGCGCTGTCATCGATCTGCATGTTCCATTCATTCGACGTGCCTGTCCCGGGAACGTTTGGCGTGAATGAAATGCTGATGCTGGCTGACTTCCCAAGGTTGTCAAAATACTCAATCGAGAGCGTTTCAATGTCACCGGCCGCCCCAGCCTCTGTCGAGGTTGCGGGCAGGTTCACCGCCAGATCCACCTCTGTCGTGGGTTCGGCAGTAAATTGGTTGGAGTTGATCTGAACCGGTTCCAGCCCGTCCACAGAATCGCGTGGGAAGGTCGGGATCGTGCCATCAGGGTTCGCAGGCCAGCCCATCAGCACCAGACCGGATTCGCTGCGCAAGAACCCTTGCGCGTCAGGCCGGAACGACCCTGTGGTTTGCAGCAGCAACGGGTTTTCACCGTTTGTCACTGACACCGACGATTCGGGCGTGACGGGCACCATGCCCCGGCCACGTACCGCAATGTCGGTTGGGTTGGAGGTGGACACCAGCGACCCACGTTGGTCAATCAGCCGCTGCGTCGTGACCCGCACACCCCCTGCAGAATAGGACCCAACGCTGTTTTCAAGCACCATGGAATGAAAATCGGTTTCCGCCCGTTTATATCCGAACGTCGAAGAGTTCGCGATATTGTCCGAGATCGTGGCGAGCCGCGACGCGTTCGCCGAGAGACCCGCGACCGAAGCATTGAGGGAGGAAGAAATCGTCATAAACAGCACCTTTCTGGGCAGTCAGGAAAAAATGATCTCCCCCGACCTAAGGCACATGACTTAACGTCCCCCTAACATCCCCTCATTGATCCGACCGCAACACCACAAGTTCGACACGATTGTTGCGCAGGGCTTTCGGATTGGGGTCTGTCAGCGACTGATCTGCGTGACCGGTCTGGCGCACAACACGGTTGGCATCGGTGCCATTGCCCACCAGCAGCTGGCGCATTGCCGCCGCACGATCGGTGGACAGGTCCCACACCGGATAGTCGATGCGCAGGATGCTGGCAGAGCGGACATGCCCATCAAGCGCCAGATCGTTATCAACCACTTGCAGAATGCGTGCCAAAAGTGCGGCGAGTTCCTTGGTCATTTGCGTCGGCGTCGCGGTGTCACCCTCGAACAGGGGGGCGCCTTCAATGTCGAACAATTCGATGACCAAACCTTCGTCGGTGAGGCGTGTCACGATGTGCCGCAACATATTGTCGTCCAGCATCGTCTCACCACCAAGGCCAAGCAAAGCGGCCTCAAGGTCTTCCAAGGCTGCAGCCTCTGCCGCGGCGTCGACGTCGTTGGCTGTCACGACCTGATCGCCCTGTTTCTCGGCCACGCCCGCCGTGCCGGTTTGTGCCAATGTGTCGGTTGAGAAGATGTCGCTGCCCCCCATCGCGCCATCGCCACCGCCGGAAATGCGGTTGATCGGAATGGTCGGGGTGAAGTAATCAGCAATCCCGCTGCGCTGCTGTTCGGTGGTGGCGTTGAGCAGCCACATCAACATGAAGAAAGCCATCATGGCCGTCACAAAGTCAGCATAAGCCACTTTCCAGGCACCGCCATGATGCCCGTCGCCGCCAACGACTTTCTTACGCTTAATTATGATCGGCCTGTTTGATCCGTCACTCATGTTCTTCCACCTCTGTCACCACCCGAGAACAGGGTTAGGGCGCGAGGTATGAAAGCTGGCTTAAAGGTTGGAATCGCAGGGTTTTGGTTAAGATTTCTTCAGCGCGTAAATCTCGTCCGGGCCGCAAAATTCAATCAAATTATAGCCGTTTTCGCGCATAATTTGCGCGATCTCCGGGCCGCCCGTGTTATTTTCGATGGCCCATGTCTGAACCGGGTATTTTGCAAAGGGAAATGCCTTGAGCGCTGCCAATTCACCGCCCTCGATATCAAGCGAGATGAAATCAGGGGCGGTCAGGCCGGATTCTTCTAAAACGTCAGCAATTGCAACGGTTTGCACAGTTATCATCGCCTCTGCATGGCGCGGATCGGCGCGGACCTTATCCAGAAGTTCGGTATCATAGCTGTCCAAAAGGCCGCTCATCTGCGTGTACCCTTCTGTGACGGCCATAAAGCTGGCCTCGCCTTTTTGATCGGACACAGCATAGGGCAAACAGGGCGCACGCCGCAGCGATTGTGCGGCCTTGCGCGGGCCTTCAACCGGTTCAACCAGCACCCCGGTCCAGTCGCGCCACTTCTCAAAATAGAGCGAATTTGAACCAGTTATCCCGTCATAAGCCCCGATATCGACAAAGGTGCCGCCGGTTTTGCCGCCCAGAACCCGGTCAATCACCTGATCCTGCCCAGCCTGACTGGCATAGGGATAGCCGGGGGTCAGCATCCCGCGCACCTCGTGCAGGGCGCGGACAATTGGCGCACGGCTGCGATCATCCCGACCTTTTAGCGCGGCTGACAGCTCTTTCTGGGCGGCCTGCAATTCTGCGCGCGCCTTGGCGATCCGTTCAGGTGGGGTCATGTGTCACCGCTGTGTTGGGCATATGATTTTTCCTCAACCAGATCGGACCCCAGCAGCAGGTTGATCTGTTTCTTGACGGCCGCGCGTTCATCATTGGTCACATAGACGGCACGGGCCAGCGCGATAAATCCGGGGCCAAAGTCGCCACGCGCGTCAAAGGCGCGGATGTCATCCTCGATCACCCAAAGGTCGGTGTTGATCCGGTAAAGCTCATCCCAAAGTGCAGTCAGCGCATCACTTTGGGGGATCATTTCATCCGCAGTCGCTTGCAGGACACTTTGTTCCTTATGCACGTTGACCAGTTTTGCGGCATCACTGATCCGCTCAGACTTCAGCCGCAGGATCGTCAGCTTATCAATCAGCTCCGCCGGGGCGGTAGGAACAAGGATATCTTTCACGCTGCACCTTTCACTTTCTTCTCAAGCGCCGTTTTGACTTCTGCCATCACGTCGCTCCACAACAGCGGGGTGCGTTGCCGGAACAACCGCATCCCCGGATACCAGTCTGTCGTCTCACCTTGATGCCGCCAGACCCAGAACGCATCCCAATGCAGCACAGTCCAGACCGGCACACCCAAAGACCCCGCCACATGGGCCGTCGCGGTGTCGGATGTTATCACAAGATCCATCGCCTGCATCATTGCCGCGCAATCGGCGAAATCCTGTTCGCTGCTGCCCACATCAACGATCAGCCCGTCGCTGCCGTCAGCGTAATAGGCCTCAAGTGCAGGGCCCTTGTAGAGTGAGAAGAGCTGCACGCCCTCAACCTCTGTCAACGGCAGGAAGTCGGTATGACTGAACGACCGAAACGCGTTGCCCTTATAGGTCAGTGACCCGGTCCAGACGACGCCCACCTTGAACCGATCTTGCAACTTAGCCGTCATCGCTTGGGCGCGTTGCGTCGCGGCATCGGGCACCGACAATTGCGTCGGCGCGGGGATCTTGGCCTCATCCTCAAAATGGATCGCGGCCAGATCCATCATGTTGACCCAATAATCCGCATTGGTGTCGCGGGTCAGGTCTGGGATCAGCTGATCGACGCCTGCCAACCCGTCAAATAGGCGCAACAAGGGACGCTTGGTCACAAGCTGCACAGTGGCACCGCGTCCGTTGAGAACGGTCAGGAACCGCGCAAACAAGACCGCATCGCCAAATCCCTGTTCGGGCAGAACGACAATGGTTTTGCCGTCCAACGCCTCGCCCTGCCATTCGGGGAACGGCAGGTTGCGAGGCTGCAATTCGCCTGCCCGCCAGCGCGCTTTGTAGTTCTGCAAGGCGTTCGCATAGTCGCCGCTCCCAAGCTGGGCAAAGGCCAATTGTATCTGCAGCTCCGCATCTTCGGGGTGGTCCGGGATCACACTTTCCAGATAGGCGATGGCCTCGGCATATGCGCCCTTGCCGCGCAGGGACCGCCCGATCATCGCCTTGTGTTGTGCATTGTCCGGCTGTTCTTTCAGAATGTCGCGGCGCAACTGGATCGACCTGTCATACTGGCCCAGATCGGACAGGATGTTGGCCATATTGTTGCGCACACCGATGTCATCCGGCGCCAGCGCAAAGGCCCGTTCCTGCACGTGCTGCGCCATCTTGTGACGCCCTGCAACCCGGTGCAGCACACCAAGGTTTGACCACACCGCAACATCACCGGGAACCTGCGCCAGATAGGCCGCATAGTCCCGCGCGGCCTTATCCAAGGCCCCGTCCTTTTGGGCCTTCATGGCATCCTGCCGCAATTGCTGAAGTGTGCGGGCCATCTTTGCGCGGCCTAGTCGGCCTTGCTCCGTTTGAGGGGGGTGACCAGTTGCGCCGGGCGACGTTCCTCTGCGGCTTCAAACAACGAAAACGTCTGATTGACGTAGTTCACAGCGCCCGAAATCATCTCCATGTAGGTGTTCAGCTCATCGGTCACCTCAGCCTCGACCAGCTGCACAGAACGATCCTGCGGCATGGTTTCAAAGGTGGCGTAGAACAGTGGATCACCGCGGTTGATCCGGATTGGTTGACTGGTGTCATGCCATTCAAACGCCCACATCAGCGGGCGCGGCCAGACGTTGATCGGGAACCGCCCGCCAAAGATCGTGCCGGGCAGCGGGTGTTTCTGGTGGTGCATAAAGGGGGCGACCTGGCTCATGTAGACAGGCTCATCCGCGATAAAGACGTATGGCAGTTCCAGCTGAAGACTTGGCACATCCTTATAGCGCCACTCATGCTCTGCCGTGATATGCAGCTTTTCACGCAGCTTGTTGCCACGGATACCGGATTTATCACCATTGAGGTTGCGCATCGCAGGGCGACCATCCTTGTCGCGGATGAATTCCAGATGCAGATCAAAGGGACAGCGCACCACAAAATAACGGCTTTCCAGATTGATCACCGCCGGACAACGGGACGCGCTTTTGGCGTGGTTCTTGTTCATCTCGACCGAGCGGACACGCTCAGGCGGGTAGTAGATGATGCTCGCCTTGTTCTGGTTCAGGAACCACCCGACCTGCACCGGACCCTTGTCGGTCGTGGTGCCAGCGGTGTTTTCAAACTTCACCGACAACTGCATGCCTCGTCTCCTTTGTCGCTTGGGCCGTTCATTGCGGCCCTTTGGGCTTATACCTCTGATCGGTCGTTTAGCCCAAGACTGCGGCTTTATTTTGGCTTTTGCGACGCAATCGCCACAAGGTCGTATTTCGCCAAGAACAACAAACCGGCCTGCAATTGCTCTTTGGGGAGGGGTGTGAGGCCTTGTAGGGCCTGAATGGTTAACGGTGCGTTGGCGCGGATCAGATCGGACAAATCCAAAATCTGCGCGTCCGGCATGACCTTGCGACCATAAAGTGCGCGGCCGTTCACGGCATCCAATGCCGTCAGGGCAGACGCATCCAGCGCCTTCAGCGATGTGACCACATCGTCATCCGACAAACGGTGCGAGGGGTAGCCGCCATAAAGCGCAAAGGGATCAACCTCCAACGGGTTGATCGCGCCTTTGCGCAGCGCCGGTGTCGTTGGTGTGCTGCCTTCGCGCAGCGCGGCAAGCTCTTGCGCAAGGTCCAGATACTGCGGAATCACAGCCGACCAATCAAAGTTGCGCCGCACGTGCATTTGCCCGGCCTGCCCCATTTCGGACCGCAGATCGGCATCGGTCACAAGCGCGCCCAAGGCCTGCGCATAGGCCCGCACATCCAACTGGGTCTGCTGCTGCACCAGTGACAAAAACCGCAGGTAATCGTCGGTGCCATCGGCAAAGCGTTCGGCCAGACGCTCCCCCGTGATCTGCCCCGCATCCGGCATCCGCGTGGGGATCAGAAAGCCCGTCTCACCATGCACAATCGTGTCGCGAAAGCCGTTCCAATCCGGCATGACGACCGGCAGACCAGCGGCCATCGCCTCAACCGGGACGAGGCCAAAGGTTTCCTGAATATTGTCCACCGGCAAGGTAAAGATATCCGCCCCACCCCAGACATGCCTGCGCACCTCCGTATCACGGCCATCGACCAGCGTGACTTTGACGGATGGCGCCAGTTCCTTGGCCCCCGATTTGTGCAATGCGGTCTCTGCATCGCGGCTGGACCAGCCGACCATCCACAGATGCACAGGCTTGCCCGCTGTCTTTGCCACCTCTTCTAGCGCCAGAAACAGCGGCACCGGGTTGGCCTTTTCGACGGACGTAATCCGCCCCATGGTCATCACCACAACGGCATCATCAGGTGCCCCAAAGCGTTTGCGCATCGCGGCCCGTTGCGTTGCCCCTTGGCGGAAATCACCGGCCTGAATTCCCAGCGGAATGATCGGCAGCTGCGGCATCGGCACCCGTGCTGCGCCAAAGCGTTTGCGGATAAACTCCGCCTCAAGCTCTAACTGCTGGGCCACGACGCTGTGCACCGCGCGGCTGGTGCAGATGATCGCATCCCAATCCTCGACCGGTTCCAGCATCAGGCGGTGCAGCCCCTCCATCACCCGCCGTGTCGACATCGTATGGGTGATCCCGATCAGCGAACAGGTCGCCGGGCCAAACCGCTGCCGCCGCCAGGGCGCATCCAGATAGCCCGGACCGGGGAAAAAAATCGCACCCTTTTTGGAAAACCCGCCACTGCCGCGCAGCGGTGCCACATCGACCGCGCGCGTCTCACCCCATGCCCGACACAGCTTTTCAAAGTCGCCCGCTGCCTTTTTGTGCTGGGTGACCGCATGCACCGTGTCGCCCGGCACGTGGTCCAGATAGCCACGCAGAAACGACTGTCCCGCACTGCGCCGCCCGACAAGATCCTTGCCCTCGCCCTCAATGGCGTCGCTGTGAAAGAAAATGGCCGTCGCAGTCATGCCTTAAACAAGCACATCCACGCAGTTGTTGCCATCCGAAGTCACCGCGGCATCCAGCGCCTTTTGCAGTTTTGCACCACGGACGAAATCGGGCTTCACCTGACGGCCCTCTCGGATCGCGGCAATAAAGCGCGTGTAGTTCGTCTCAACCGGCGGGACGGGCATGTTGTGCCACGCACCGGTCTGTAAATCCGCCTCCGGGCAAAGGCGCAGGATGCTTTGGTTATCCTCAAACCGCACATCGATCCCGCCCTTTGTGCCAAAGACCCGCAAGCGCAGATCGTTGATATGCCCGCTGGCCAAACGACTGGCGTGGATCACCCCAACCGCACCATTGGTCAGCGCAACCTGCATCGTCATGCTGTCATTGGCGTCCAGCGGATATTCCCCAATGACGTCGCCCGGTGCCTTGTGAAACGTGGTCAGGCGCGACGACACGCGCGCGGCATCAGCACCCGCAACCAGACTGGCGAAATCAAGGATATGGACCCCCACATCCCCCAAGACCCCCATCGAGCCATGCTTGGTGGACAGCCGCCACAGCCATTGGCTTTCCGTCTTCCAGTCCCCCCAAGCGGCCTGGGTCAGCCAGCTTTGCAGATATGACGCCTCAAAATGGCGGACCTCACCGATCATGCCGCTTTCCACCAGACGCGCGGCCTCTGTCACCGCAGGCACGTTGCGGTAAGTCAGGTTCACCATGTTCACCACGCCCTGCGCCGCCGCAGCCTCTGCCATCTCCGCCGCATCGGCGTGGTTCAGCGCGAGCGGCTTTTCACACAGCACATGCTTGCCCGCCGCTAACAGCGGCATAGTCGTCCGGTAGTGCACAGCATCCGGTGTCACATTGGACACCGCATCAAATTCACCCCAGGCCACGGCATCCGCGACGCTGTCAAACCCATGGGTGATGCCGAACTTTGCGTTGAACTCATGAAGCTGTGACGGATCGGTATCAACACCGCCCACCATCTTGACCCCATCCATCGCCGCATAGGCATCCGCGTGGGCATTGGCCATGCCACCGGTGCCGACGATCAAGACACGAATATCGCTCACCGGAAACCCTCTTCACCGTCTTGGTGCAGGCGCGGCCCGCGTTCCTCAATCGGCTCCAGCGCCTCTGTCACCGGCACGTTGGGCGCATCATTGGGATCGGCAATGCGCGCCGCCGGGTTATGCGCCCATTTCACCGCATTGCGCAGCACCGTCTGCACATTGGCATCGTGATAGGTCGGATAGGTCTCGTGCCCCGGACGGAAGTAAAAGATGTTCCCCGCCCCGCGTTTGTAAGTCAGGCCGGACCGAAACACCTCGCCCCCCTGAAACCAGCTGACAAAGACGGTCTCAAGCGGTTCCGGCACGCCGAAAGGCTCGCCATACATCTCTTCATTCTCAAGCTCGAAATGGTCAGGCAAGCCTGCGGCAATCGGGTGGTTGCGGCTGGTCAGCCAAAGTCGTTCCCGCTCGCCCGCTTCGCGCCAGGTCAGGTTGCACGAGGACCCCATCAGCCGCTTGAATGGCTTGGCAAAATGCGACGAATGCAGCGCGATAAAGCCCATGCCAGACCACACCGCCTCAACCACACGCTCTGTCACTTCGTCGGACACGTCACCGTGTGCGGCATGGCCCCACCACAACAGCACGTCGGTTTCGGCAAGCCGCTCTTTGGTGATCCCGTGCTCTGGGTCCTGCAACGTGGCCGTTGTCGCCGTGATCCCCTCTACCCCATTCAGGCAATCGGCAATCGTTTGGTGCATTCCACCGGGATAAAGGTCGGACACGACCTTGTTTGTCTGCTCATGGACGTTTTCGCCCCAGACCACGGCTCTAATCGGCATTTTTCGACTCCCAAAACGCTTTGGAAGCCAGTTTGCATAGGTTGCCAGCCAAAGCAACGGGCCAAAGTTGCCCCTTTTCCAAGGCCGGAAATGCCCCGATTTGTCGCATCTGTCAGTCAAAGTTTACACTTGCCGACTCTCTTGTTGTCCACCTAGACTGACATGTATGAGTGTCACCTCCGATCTGCCCCCCGTTTCCCGTCGCTGGCCAGAGCCGCGCGCCGCGCTGCGGCTGATCAAACCCGTGACATGGTTTCCCCCGATGTGGGCCTATCTGTGCGGCGCGGTGTCCTCGGGCGCGTCGCCGACAGGGCAATGGATGCTGGTGATCCTTGGCGTCATCCTTGCAGGTCCCATCGTCTGCGGCATGTCACAAGCGGCGAACGATTGGTGTGACCGTCACGTGGACGCCATCAATGAACCCGACCGCCCAATCCCCTCGGGCCGCATCCCCGGACGTTGGGGATTGTGGATCGCACTGGCAATGTCGGTGCTGTCGCTCTTCGTGGGCTGGCAGTTGGGCACATGGGGATTTGTCGCCACCTGTCTGGGTGTCGCCGCCGCCTGGGCCTATTCGGCCGAACCCGTGCGCCTGAAGACATCCGGTTGGTGGGGCCCGGGCCTTGTTGGCCTGTCCTATGAGACCTTGCCATGGATCACTGGGGCCGCTGTCCTGTCCGCAGGCGCACCACGGGCAGAGGTCCTTTTGATCGCGCTGCTATACGGGATCGGTGCCCATGGCATCATGACCCTGAACGACTTCAAAGCGTTGGAAGGCGACCGGCAAACGGGCGTAAACTCCTTGCCCGTGACCCTCGGCCCCGCGCGTGCGGCTCGCGTCGCCTGCTGGATCATGCTGGTGCCGCAAATGGCCGTCACCGCCCTGCTGATCCTTTGGGACAAGCCTTGGCACAGCCTGATCATCGGCGCGCTGATCCTTGCCCAAGTCGCCGCGATGCGTGTGTTGCTGCGTGACCCGAAGGGCCGCGCCCCTTGGTATAACGGCACCGGCATCGTCCTTTATATCAGCGGCATGATGGTCGCCGCCTTTGCATTGAAGGGGCTGCTATGACCCTCTCCTGGTTCCAAATTGTCCGCCTTGGTCTGGTGCAAATGGCATTGGGTGCCATCGTGGTTCTGACCACTTCGACCCTCAACCGGCTGATGGTCGTCGAACTCGCCCTGCCCGCCGTGCTGCCCGGCGCATTGGTGGCGCTGCACTACGGCATTCAGATGACGCGCCCGCATTGGGGCTTCGCCTCTGACGCGGGCGGGCATCGTACGAAATGGATCATTGGCGGCATGGTGGCCCTTGCTGCTGGCGCGCTTTTGGCCGCTTTTGGCGTGCTGCTACTTGCCAGCTCATTCGCGCTTGGCATGGCCGTCTCTGTCGTGGCCTATGCGCTCATTGGCCTTGGAGTCGGGGCCTCTGGCACCTCGCTTCTGGCGCTGCTTGCCACCACCACCGCGCCGCATCGTCGCGCCGCAGCCGCCACAATCACGTGGTTGATGATGATCTTTGGCATCGCTGTCACCGCTGGTGTCGTCGGGGCGATGCTGGATCCCTACACCCCGGCCCTCTTGATCCGCATTGTGGCCATTGTGGTCAGCGCTGCTGTCGCCCTGACCTGCCTTGCGGTCTGGCGGATCGAACGCGGGCTGATCGCTGTGAACGAACCCGATCCGACCCCCTTCCGCGAAGGTCTGGCAGAGGTCTGGTCCGAACGCCGCGCCCGCAACTTCACCCTTTTTGTGTTCCTGTCGATGACCGCCTACTTCATGCAGGAGCTGATCCTGGAACCCTACGCAGGCCTCGTCTTTGCCTTTACGCCGGGGGAATCCACGTCGCTCTCCGGCGCGCAAAACGGCGGCGTTTTCATCGGCATGCTGACGGTTGGCATCATGGCCACGGGCTTCAAAATCGGCGCGTTGCGCAATTGGGTCATGGCAGGCTGCCTTGGCTCTGCCGCCGCCCTTGGCGTGATCACGCTGTTGGGTCCCATCGGCCCCGGCGCGCCGCTCATGCCCGCTGTGGTCGGCCTTGGGTTCTTTAACGGCATGTTCGCCGTGGCCGCCATCGGGTCTATGATGGCGCTGGCCGGACAGGGCCGCGAACGGCGCGAAGGCACCCGTATGGGGCTTTGGGGTGCTGCTCAGGCCATCGCCGCTGGCTTTGGTGGGCTGGTTGGGGCGGCCATGGTTGACCTCATGCGGCTCAGCTTTACCGACACGCAAGCCTTTGGCAGTGTTTTCATTTTTGAGGCCTTCCTCTTTATCGCGGCCACCCTGATGGCCGCCAAAATCATGGACCGGCGCGTCGCGCCCGCCCATATGGTTCCGGGAGAATGACCATGATTTATGACGTTGTTGTTGTGGGCGGTGGCCCGGCAGGTGCGACCGCTGCCGAGGACCTCGTCCGTTCCGGCCACTCTGTCGCAATGCTCGACCGGGACGGGCGGATCAAGCCTTGTGGCGGAGCCGTGCCACCCCGGCTGATCGCGGATTTCTTCATTCCCGACAGCCAGATTGTGGCCAAGGTGAACACCGCGCGGATGATCTCACCCACACAGCGGCACGTCGATATTCCGATTGAAAACGGCTATGTTGGCATGGTGGATCGTGAACATTTTGACCCCTACCTACGGCAACGTGCCGTAGATGCCGGGGCGCATCGATATACCGGCACATTCACGGCGATTGAGCGGGATGCGGAGGGCACCCATGTGGTGTTCCGCGACAAGATTTCCGGCAACCCCCAGCGCCTGACCACCAAGCTGGTGATTGGTGCCGATGGCGCCCGATCCAACGTCGCCAAGGCCGAAGTGCCGGGGGGCGATAAGATTCCTTATGTGATCGCCTATCACGAAATTATCGAAGCCCCGGCGCGGACGGAATCCTACGACCCGCAGCGCTGCGATGTGATCTATGACGGTGAGATCAGCCCCGACTTTTACGGCTGGATTTTCCCGCATGGCGGACAGGCCAGCATCGGCATGGGTTCGATGATCAAAAGCGTCGATGTGAAGGAAGCAACCGCCAGTCTGCGCGCCACGGCAGGCCTGTCAGAATGTAAGACAATCCGCAAAGAGGGCGCGCCTATCCCCCTGAAACCGCTGGATAAATGGGACAACGGCAAGGACGTTGTTCTTGCCGGTGACGCGGCTGGCGTCGTGGCCCCATCGTCAGGCGAAGGCATCTATTATGCGATGGTTGGGGGCCGGGTTGCGGCGACGGCGGCGGCGGCGACATTGGCATCAGGCAGGGCGAAAGATTTGCAGTTGGCCCGCAAGCTCTTTATGCGCGAGCATAAGCAGGTCTTTCGGGTGCTGGGCGCGATGCAAAACGCCTATTACAAGTCGGACGAACGGCGCGAAAGGTTCGTGTCCCTGTGCCACGACATTGATGTCCAACGCCTGACGTTTGAGGCCTATATGAACAAGAAACTGGTCAAGGCGCGGCCCATGGCGCATCTGAAAATCGGCATCAAAAACCTTGCCCATCTGACGGGCCTTGTGTCGGTGCTGCGGACATGACGATCATGATCCCGGCCTGGGTCAATGGCACGTTGCAACCGGTGGAAAAGCTGGAGGCCCATCAAAAGGGGCTGCGCCATCTGGCGGTCAGCGTCTTTGTGATGAGCCGTGGAAAAGTGCTTATACAACAACGCGCTATGGGCAAATATCACACGCCCGGCCTTTGGGCAAACACCTGTTGCACCCATCCTGAATGGGACGAAGACCCGGCCAAATGCGCCGTGCGGCGGCTGGATGAAGAGCTGGGGATCAAGGGGTTGCACCCTGCCCATCGCGATCAGGTTGAATACCGCGCGGACGTGGGAAATGGCCTGACAGAACACGAAGTGGTTGAGATTTTCGTGGCCGAAGCGCCTGATGATCTGAGGCTGGACCTGAACCCCGAAGAGGTGATGGCGGTGCGCTGGGTGAATTACTATGACCTGACCGCTGACGTGGCGCGGCACCCTGAAAACTACACCCCGTGGCTGCGGATTTATCTGGCCGAACACACTGACGCGATTCTGGGTGAGATGGCCCGCACCGGGTAGCACCGCGCGGTCAGAAACGACCATACAGAACCTGTAAAGAAACCATGCACAACCGATGCACAACCCGTATGCATGGGAGTGTTAAGGCGCGTTAACCCTGTGCGACGGACCGCCGGGGTAAACCCCGGCCTACATCTGAGCGGTCAGGTCTTTGCCGAGACGCGGGTCATGTCGACGCCTGCGGCTTCGAGCGCCGTCGCGGCGATGTCGGTGGCGGTCAGGCCAGCCTCTGCATACATCGCGTCCGGGGCGGCGTGGTCGATATAGCGATCCGGCAGGGTCATGGTGCGTAACTGGCACCGGCCATCCAGCAACCCGTCATTGGCAAGGTCATGCAGGACCATTGCGCCAAAGCCACCTTGGGACCCTTGTTCAATCGTGATGACCGCGCGGTGATTGCGCACCAACTGACGGATCAGATCGCGGTCGAGCGGTTTGGCGAAACGCGCATCGGCGATGGTAACGTCGATCCCCTGCGCCTCCAGCAGTTCAGCGGCTTTACGGCATTCACCAAGATGCGCGCCAAAGGACAGCAGGGCAATGTCAGAGCCTTCCTGCACGATCCGGCCCTTGCCGATCTCGATCACTTCGCCGCGTTCGGGCAGGGAGACGCCTTCGCCCTCACCCCGGGGATAGCGAAAGGCGATAGGGCCATCGTCATAGGCGGCGGCGGTGCGGACCATGTGCATCAGCTCTGCCTCGTCACTGGCGGCCATGACCACCATGTTGGGCAGGGCGGAAAGATAGCCGATGTCAAAGGCACCCGCGTGGGTCGGACCGTCGGCCCCCACAAGGCCAGCCCGGTCAATCGCGAAACGCACGGGCAGTTTTTGCAAGGCAACGTCGTGCACGATCTGGTCGTAGCCGCGTTGCAGGAAGGTCGAGTAGATCGCGCAGAAGGGTTTGAGCCCAGACGCCGCCATGCCCGCCGCAAAGGTCACACCATGCTGTTCGGCAATGCCCACGTCATAGACGCGGGAGGCGAAGCGTTTGGCCATGATGTCAACGCCGGTGCCAGAGGGCATGGCAGCGGTCACGGCGACCACGGCGGGGTCATGTTCAGCCTCTTGCGTCAGCGCCTCACCAAAGACCTTGGTGTAGCTGGGGGCGTTGGGGCGCTTTTTGGGCTGTTCGCCTGTAATTGGGTCGAATTTTCCGACGCCATGGCCGCGATCTGCGGCGTCTTCGGCGGGGGCAAAGCCCTTGCCCTTGGTGGTGCAGACGTGGATCAGCACGGGACCCGTGGCGCGGGTGCGGGCGGCGCGCAGGACAGGCAAAAGCTGTGACATATCGTGGCCATCGATGGGGCCAACATAGGAAAAGCCCAGCTCTTCAAACAGCGTGCCAGAATTGCCGGGGGCGGCCCCTGTGACCAGTTGTCGGGCGCGGCGGGCGTGATCGCGAAACGGGCCGGGCAAGGCCGCCTCAAAACCTTCGGCCATCTTTTGCATTTCACCCAAGGGCGAGGCGTAGAGGCCGGAGAGGTATTTCGACATGGCCCCCACCGGCGGGGCGATGGACATCTCGTTGTCGTTGAGGATCACGAACATGCGGCGGCCTTCGGCCCCGGCGTTGTTCATCGCCTCATAGGCCATGCCAGCGCTGATCGACCCATCGCCGATCACGGCAATCGCGTCGCCGGTGTCCATGCCTTCGTCGCGGCCCACGGTAAAGCCGAGGGCGGCAGAAATGGAAGTTGAGGAATGCGCAGCACCAAAGGGGTCATAGGGGGATTCGCTGCGCTTGGTGAAACCCGATAGCCCACCTTCTTGCCGGAGGGTGCGCATGCGGTCGCGGCGGCCGGTCAGCACCTTATGCGGATAGCATTGGTGCCCCACGTCCCAGACCAGTTTGTCGCGCGGCGTGTCAAAGACCGCGTGGATCGCGACGGCCAGTTCCACCACCCCGAGGCTGGACCCAAGGTGCCCGCCGGTGGTTGAGACGGCATCGATGACTTCGGCACGCAGCTCGTCTGCCACGGTCGCAAGCTCTGCATCCGTCATGGCGCGCAGGTCTGCGGGATAGTTGACGCGGTCGAGTGTGGGGGTCGGGATCATCACATGCTCCGATCTATTCAGATACGCGTCGCAACCTGAGGGGGACCTCATGTTGCGACGCGCGTTCCTGTAGCCAACAGGAAGGGAACTGGGGTGCACCAGAGCGCCCCCCGTGACCGGACCCACCAGGGAGGGTGGCCCGATGGCTGATGGTGCAGGCGGCGTCGCGCACTGCCTGCACCAATGGGGTTAGACGATCTGCACTTCGACCGGGGCAGACAGGTATGACCATGGTGATGGGTCATCCGCGTCCCGGCTTTCGGCAGGCAGCGCCCGGCCGATGCCTGCGATCACCGCGATCACCAGCCAGACCGCGAGGCACAGGGCCGCGGCATAGCCCGCACCCTTGAGCATCAGGTAGGTGATGTCCGCTGTCAGGCGTGACCGTTCGGTATGGCCGAGGATATTGATCTTATCGTCGCTCATTTCTGTGATCCTTTCATCAGCGGTCCAGCGGCGCGTAACCGTGGTCTTGCGCCCAGACATACCAGTTATCGACAACCGTTCCGGTCAGCAGGATCCCGATGCCGCCCGTCAGGGTGGTCAGGACCGCAAACCACCACGCCCAGCGGTGGATGCCTTCCATGGTGGCGTTGAACCCCATGGTCCAGCGCCAGAACAGGGCTGCGCGTTCCGTGGCGGTGCCGCGATCCACGATCTGTTCAATCTCACGTTCGCCGCCAAAACGGCTGACCGCCAGAATGGTCGCCCCGTGCATCGCAAACAGCAGGGCCGAGCCATAGAGGAAGGCGATGCTGAGGGCGTGGAAGGGGTTGTAGAACAGGTTGCCGTGGGTGATCGAAAAGAGGTTGGTCCAGTCAAGGTGTGAGAAGACGCCGTAGGGCACCATCTCTGACCAGTCGCCGATCAGGATTGGGCGGAAGAGGCCCAGCACGAGGAACAGCCAGATGGCGGAGGCGAACGCCCATGCCACGTGTTTGCCCATGCCCAGCGCTTCGGCGCGCAGGTAGGTGCGGACCCACCATGCCATGACCGAGATCAGCAAAAAGAAGCTGGCGATCATGAAGTAGCCGCCGTCATCCATGGGGGGCATCGACAGCCCGTAGCCCGGTGACGGTGGATCAAGCGAGAACCAGAAGAGGTCGCGCATGAAGATCGCCGGGTTGTAGTCGGCCTGTTCCCAGAAGGAGAAGCCCACCATCAGGAACCAGACGGCACCGGCCATCAGCGACAGCATCCCGAAGGCACCCAAATAAACGGGCCCGAGTTGTGCATTGCCAAAGACGCCCGCCAGCTTGGAGAACCCGGTGGAGGTGCCGCGGTCGATGACCGCGCCGCCTTCGCCTTCGACACCCATTTCGGCTGGTCCCTGGACCTGAACCTGGGTGAAAATGTTTTGATATTCAGCCATTCTTCATGTCCTCCTTACAGGTCCACCCACCAGGGCAATTCGTAGTACCAATCCCACCAGATGATCCATTCGTCGAACCAGATGGTGCCCGAGATCACGATGCAGATCGCGCTCCATAGTCCGGCATTCAGCGCAAGGAACAGACCCAGACGGTGGATGCCCAATGGCCCAATCGAATAGCCGATGAGATCGCGGAAGTAGGTGTCTTCGTGGTCGGGTGACTTGATCTCTTGCCCCTTGCCGGGGTTCACTGCGGACAGCACGAGGCTGCCGTGCAGGGCAAGCGCCAGACAGGTGGTAAAGAAGAAGGTGATCGCCACCATATGCGCGGGGTTGTAGTGGAAGTTGCCGTAGGCGTATCCGACGTTGTTCACCCAATCGAGGTGGCTGAAGATGCCATAGGGAAAGCCGTGTCCCCAAGCGCCCAGCAGCACCGGGCGGATCACAACAAGCGTCACATAAGCCAGGATCGCCACGCTAAAGGCAAAGGGCACATGCAGGCCGATGCCCAGCTTGCGGCAAATCTCGACCTCGCGCAGGGCCCAACTGCAAAAGGCACCAATCGCGCAGATCGTGATGATCTGCCAAAGCCCGCCTTCCAGCAGGGGTGCGGCACCAAGGCCATATTCAAGCGCAGGCGGATCAATTGAGATCAGCCAGGGATTCCAGGTTGGCCCCTGAGAGGCGCCGTAAAAGATCAGGATGGTGCCAAGGACGGCGAAAAAGAACGTGGTGACCCCAAAGAAGCCCACATAAAAGGGCCCGACCCAAAAGTCGAACATATCGCCACCGATCAACGTCCCACCACGGACCCGGTATTTTCTTTCGAAGCTGAGCTGTGCCATCTTCTTCTCCAATTCATGGACAGGGTCCCCGCGTGGCGTCCTGTCGTGTCGTATCGTGTGGTTTGCTATGGGCGGGCGAACCCGCCCATAGCTATGTTTGGGGCCGAACGACCGGTCCTACTGCGCCGCAAAGGCGAGTTGGAACCAGTTGGTGCCTTCATTGCTGAGCAGGACGAGGTGAATCATCGCTGCAAGCAGGAAAAGGAACACACCCTGCGCCACGAAAACGCGACGGGGGTCGAAGATCAGCCAGATCTTGTAGAACTGTGCCATGTGTCGTGCTCCCTCTTACCAGCCTTTGAACCAGGGCAGTTGGATGTACGTCAGAATATGGGCGACGACTGCGATGATCGTGAAGATCCACAGACCGCTCATGTAGACTGAGTGCAATTCCTGCGCCTGCTCGTCCGACAGACCTGTAAAGGACAGGTCACTTCTATCAGCCATTGTTTGTCTCCAAATATGAACTGACGCCGCAGAACCCCTGCGGCCGGGTAACGACAGGGGCGAGCCCCCTGCCCTGATCCACCTCACCCGAAAGCGGGGCGAATAGTTGGGCCGTCAGATCAAGCACTGAAGATCTGCGGCGTGATGATGCGGGCCTGTGTCCAGGCCTTGGCAAAGGGGCCTTTGGGCGGCAATTTCATCTGACGTGCGGCGGTGAGCGCCCATGTCAGGATGGCCAGCGGCAAGGTCGCCAGAAAGATGACGGCGAAGTAGACATAATATTCGCGTTTGGGCGGTGCGGTGCGTGTGCGTGGCACGCTTACGTCGCTGGTGAAATCTGTCATTTCTGTCCTCCCGATGATGATTGAAGTGTCTCGACGGTCGCAAGGGCGACCCGGTCAGAACCGGCGTCGAGGGCCGCGCGTTCAGCGGCGTCCCGCAGCGTTTTCGCTGCTGAAATACGGGTGAGGATCGGGTGTGTTGCCACGATCTCATCCAGTTTGGCTTGGGCATCTGCGTCCCACGGCATGTCGCGCCGCAGGGGCGTGAGCGTGGCGTCGGTGGCATCCATGTCGGTGGCCAGCGGCAGAATGTGAAAGAGGCTGTCGAAAAGGCCATTGCAGACCTCTTGCAGAACGTAAGTCGCCCCGGCGTAGCCCATGAACGGCGTGCCTGTGGCGCGCCTGATGGCGGCACCGGGAAAGCTGGCGGGGATGAAACTGGGGCTGGGTCCGTGGCCCGCCTTGGTTTCCGCCAGATACATCTTTTCGTTGATCGACCCCATCAGCACGAGCGGTTTTTTGGTGTGCACCAACTGGCGCACTTCGTCGTTATTGGTCTTGGCCCCGCGACAGCGCGCAACGGCAAAGGCGCAAGGAAAGCCCAGATCGCCCTCTAGGTAATGGCGGATGCCACGGGCGTAGGTTTCATTCGCCACGATGCCGAATTCAGCGGTGGCAAAGAAATCCTGCGTGACCGACCGCCAGAGATCCCAGACGGGTTTGATGGTCGAGTGCTTTTCGCGCTCGATAAAGGGTTCGGGGTCGAGGCCCGTCAGCTCACCCAGCTTGCGTAAGAATTTCGTGGTGCTGTCGATGCCAAAGGGGGCCTGCAGGTAGGGTTTGCCAAGGCATTCGGCGAGGCCGCGGCCAAATTCGCGATACATGCAGATGTTGACGTCAGCGTTCACCAGATTGCGCATTTCGGCCAGATGGGCACCCAGCGGCATGACCATGTTCACCTCTGCCCCGATGCCCTCAACCAGACGGCGGATTTCGGCAAGGTCGGAGGGCATGTTGAAGGTGCCATACATCGGCCCAAGAATATTGACGCGGGGGGCGGCACCCTCTTCGCGTTTCTTCTCGGGCGGCATACGGCCCTTGGTCATGCCAAATTCGGTGAAGATCCACGTCATCGCGCGGTCGGCGCATTCCCATTGATCCTCATCAATGGTGCGCGGCAGGAAGCGCTGGATGTTTGTGCCTTGCGGGGTCACGCCGCCGCCGATCATCTCAGCGATGGAGCCGGTGACGACCACGGCAGGCAAGGCGGGATCAAGCACGTTCCACGCGCGTTTCATCGCCTCTTCGGTGCCTTCGCCCATCTCGGTTTCGCCGAGGCCAGTGACGACAATGGGCAGCTCATGCGGGGGCAATCCGTCGGTATAGTGCAAGACGGATGTCACGGGCAGGTTTTCGCAGCCGACGGGGCCGTCGATTACCACTTGCAGGCCTTTGACGGCGCAGAAGGCATAGACCGCCCCCCAATATCCGCCCGCACGGTCGTGATCGGTGATCAGCATAGCGCACCCTCCGACTGGCGGGGGTAAATCTTCGTCGAAGATTTGGGGGTGGCGAATATTCGACGAATATTCGGGGTCATATCATTGCCGCCGCTTCTGCGGCCCTCTTTTGTTTGTCCAGCTTCTTCTGGTGCTGGGCGCGGAAGTCGGGGCGCAGGTTGGGCGCGCTTTCCCAGACACCGGCGGTATCGTCGTGGCCAACGCCTTCGAAGAAGGCCTTCATCTTGCCCATTTTCTCGGCCCCGTTGATCGCGGCATTCACCACCTGTTGCAGGCTACCTGCCCCGGCGGGGCCCATCAGCGGACGGGCCGAGATCAGGTTGGTGAAATAGAGCGACGGGATGCCGAGTTCCTTGCCGCGCTGGACCACGGGTGTGGTGCCGATGGCGAGGTCGGGTTTGACGCCTTCCATGGCGGAGAGATCATCCTCAAGACTGGCGCGAAATTTGACCTTCACACCCTTGGCTTCAAGCCATGCAGCATCGTCTGCGGACCATGGTGTTTTCGGGCAGGCGGTGCCGACGTAAGGCACGGTTGCGCCGCTTTCGATCAGCAGGCGCGCGACGAGGAGTTCGGAGCCTTCGTAGCCTGACAGCGTGATGGTGCCGTCGATCTTGGACCCGGCCAATGCGCCCTGGATCGCGGGCAGGAAGGCGTTTTGCGCCGCAGCGATCTGGTCAGGGGCGACGTTGTAGGCGTCACCAATGGCGGCGAGCCATGCAGCAGTGCCGTCATAGCCGACGGGGGCAGAGCCCACGACCTTGCGGCCAGCGGCCTGAAATTCGCGCACCGAGGCGGTGTAGAACGGGTGGATTGCAGCGGCGACGCCGCAATCGAGAGCGGCATAAAGTTCGCGCCATTCGCGGGTCGGCACCACGGGTCCGGCGGCAAGGCCCATCGGCCCCAACATCGCACCAATCATCATCGGGTCGGCGGGGAACATCTCTCCCATCAGCGCGACGGCAGGGCGGTCGTCCTTGGCGGACACGGGGCGTGCGACGGGGCCAGCGGCGGCCTCTTCCCTTGCATAGGCGAGCATGGCACCGGCGAGGACATCCTTGGCCTCGGCGTGGGTAGGTATGCCAAATCCGGGGACGTCGATACCGACGATGCGGACGCCGTTGATTTCCTTGGGCAGCAAGCGCAGCGGCACGCCGGATGCGGTTGGCACGCAGAGGTTGGTGACGACGATGGCGTCATAGCGGTCGGGGTCGGCCATGTCGTGGACGCTTTCGCGGATATCCTCGAACAGTTTGCCGGTGACCAGCGTTTCAGAATTGAACGGCACATAGCCGACAGAGCGGCGCGCGCCGTAGAAGTGTGACACGAAAGTCAGGCCGTAGACGCAGCAGGCTGAACCGGAGAGCACGGTGGCTACGCGTTTCATCCGCAGACCGACGCGCAGCGACCCAAATGCGGGGCACATAGACTGCGGTTGATCGTGGGGGCCTTGGGGGTAGTCGGCGGCGTATTGGTCAAGGATGTCGGATTTGCCAGCGGCACGGGCGGCAGCTTCCATCGTGGCGGCACCGGCGGTGCATCCGCCTTCCAGCGCGGTGGCCTCGGTCGCGGTCATATCAGCGGCGGGGCGTTCGGCACCGCGGATCACTTCAACCTCACCAGCGGCGTCATAGCCGACCTCAAAGCCTTCGCGCTGTGGGGGTTGACCAGTCATGACGGATCCTTTGGCGCGGGTGCGGGCGACTTCCCTGCTTTCACCTCATCCACGAAATCCGTCAGGACCTTTTTGATGTCGACCGCTTCGTCCTGCAGTACCTTGGCATCGCTGATGGCCCGTTTGATGCGATCATGCGTCGTCATAGATCACCTCAAGGCTTTCCTTGGGCTTGGCGTTTTTGCCGCGCATGTCGGTGTCAGTGGCGGGGGTCAGCACAAAGTTCGCGCCGGTGTCCTCGGCATCAAAGAGCGCCAGCAAACCGTCCTGATCCAAGGGTGCGGGCTGCACGGGGGGTGCGCCTGCGACGGCCTCTGCCAGACCTGCGAACATCGCGCCCCATTGGCTTTCTGAGGTGCCTACGATTTGGTAGTTGGCGGATTTTTTGCGCAGGTCGTCGTCTTGGGGTATGGCGGCGAGGATCGGAATGTCGACGGCCTCGGCAAAGGCCTGCGCCTCCCCAGTTCCGTCATCTTTATTGATGACGAGCCCAGCCACACCCACATTCCCACCGAGCTTGCGGAAGTATTCGACGGCCGAGCAAACATTGTTAGCCACATAGAGCGATTGCAGGTCATTTGAGCCAACGAGGATCACCTTTTGCGCCATGTCACGGGCAATTGGCAGGCCAAAGCCGCCGCAGACCACGTCACCGAGGAAATCGAGCAGGACATAGTCAAAGTCCCAGTCATGAAAGCCGAGCTTTTCGAGGAGTTCGAACCCGTGGATGATGCCACGCCCACCGCAACCACGGCCGACCTCTGGCCCGCCAAGTTCCATCGCGAAGACACCGCCGCGCTTAAAGCAGACGTCGCCAATCGCGACTTCTTCGCCTGCGAGTTTCTTTTTGGCGGAGGTTTCGATGATCGTGGGGCAGGCCTTGCCGCCAAAGAGCAGGCTGGTGGTGTCGGATTTCGGATCGCAGCCGATCAACAGCACGCGCTTGCCCATTTCGGCCATCATGTGGCTGAGGTTGGCCAGCGTGAACGATTTGCCGATGCCGCCCTTGCCATAGATCGCGATGATCTGGGTTTTGGAGGTGGGCTCGCCCTGCGGCACCTCAAGCGAGGGTTCTGCCGCCTCATCCCGGAGCGTCTTGTCGTAATCCTTCAGGTTCGGGATTTCGTCTTTCATAGATCGCTCCAATTCAGGATCATTTTCAGGCAGTTCGGATCGGTAAAGGCCGTGGTATAGGCCGCCGCCGCATCCGCAGCGGGCCGTGTTTCAGAGATCAGATCGTCCAGCCGCAGCACGCCACTTTCCACGAGCGCCTTGGTGGCGGTCATGTCGTCGGGCTGCCATTCGGCAGAGACGCGCAGCCGCGCCTCTTTCATAAAGGCGGGCGGGAAGGCGAATTGCAGCGGCTGGGTGTAGAACCCTGCGAGCACAATCTCGCCGCCACGGGCGAGGCGACCGACAAGGTCATTCAGCAGATCGGCGCGGCCAGAGGCGTCGTAGATATTGGCGTAGTCGCGGCGTTCGTCGGCTTCGGGGGTGGTCACTTCATAACCCGTCGCGCCATCCATACGGGCCGGATCAATTTCCCAGACCGTGGGCGCGGGCGCACCAGAGGCGAGGGTCAGACGCGCCAAGAGACGGCCCAGAACACCGTGGCCGATGATCAGGTCCGGCACGGCCTTGCCCGGACCCGCCATCGCATGACGCGCGGTCGCGGCCAGCGCCAGCAGTGCGCCGGAGGCGCCAAGGCCCCGGTCGATGCGGGTGACACGAGATGCGGGGGTCACGATGGTGTGCGACGCGGCCCCAAAAAGGCCAAAGGCACCGTCGTAGCAATTGGCACCGGGGACAAAGACATGTTCGCCCACGCGGAAACCGCTGTCGGGGCCAGCTTCGACCACTTCGCCTGCGGCCTCGTAGCCGGGGATCAGAGGGTAGCCCATGCCGGGGAACGGCGGCATCTCACCGGTCCAGAACAGTTTTTCGGTGCCTGTGGAAATACCGGAGTGGCGAACCCGGACAACAATATCGCCGCGCGCTGGCGCGGTCAGGGTCACCGATTCGACACCCAGTTCACCCGGTGCGTTCAGAATGACGGCCTTTGTTATCAAGGTATTTCCCCGCTTTCTCCCTCAGGTTGACGCGGCTGAAGTGCGACAATCTGTCCAGTGTCAGTCTAAAGTTACAGATCGTTATGTCAATTCTTTTGGACAGCAAATGTGTCAACCTGACTTGACACCTGTGACCACCGAGGTGACGAAGGGACGGCGCGCGCGTAGGGCCTTGATCTGGGTAAAGCCAGCGGCCTGCATAAGGGCTGTGATTTCGCCTGCAGACCGCGCCCGTCCCGTGCGCATCGCCATGCAATAAAGCGCGAAATAGGCGTCGCCAGCCCGGTGCGGTTTGGCCCCGCCCGTCATCGGCTCTGAGACCACCAATCGCCCGCCGGGTGGCAGCGCGTCATGGGCGGATTTCAGCAAGGCCAGCACGGTATCATCGGCGTGATCGTAAAGAACCCGCACCAGCGTGATCGTATCAGCGCCGTGGGGCAGCGGGTCATCGCGGAAGGATCCCGGCACAATCGTCGCGCGATCTGTCAGCCCGGCATCGGCAAAACGTGCCGTCGCACCGGGCACAACGGCGGGCAGGTCAAAGAGCGTCAGCTGCGGCTTGATTTCAGCCTCACCTAAGGCGGTCAGGAAAGCGCCCGTGCCGCCGCCCAAATCCATCACGTGCTGGGTTTTCGCCCAATTGACGGCGGCAATCGTATCGGCGGCGACGAGAGCTTGGCTTTCGGCCATCAGGCGGCTGTAGCGGTCGGTGACCGCCGGATCGGTCGCGCCACCAGCACCAAAGACATAGGGCCAGAAATCGGCGAGTTCGGTGTCGACCTCTCCCCGGAAAAACGCCACGGGGTCGGTCAGGTCGCGGTAAAGCACGTCGTGGTGGTCGATCATGCCCTGTAGCCCCGGCACACCGGCGAGCGCAGTGCCGCGTGTCGTCAGCGCGTAGTAGCCGCGCCGCAATTTCAGCAGGCGCAGGGCGACAGCGGCGTTGAGCAGGACAATCATCCGGTCCAGTGGCACTTGGGTTTCCTGTGCCAGCGCCGCCGCAGTCATGCGGTGGGTCAGCAAGAGCGGCGGGATGCGCAGGCGGACGATGGCTTGCAGGATTTGCGCATGGCAAAAGCCCGCAACGAGGTCGAACATCGCCTCACCCTCTGCCCGGACAATCCGGCGCAAGATCGGCATGCGGGCCGCCCATGCCTGAAAGGCGGGCAGCGCAGGCAGGCGTGCAAATCGGGGGACCGGGATGCGGTCAGGGGCCGGTGGGTTGGCCCGGTGGGGCAGGCCGATGTCGGCCATTACTCGCCCGGCACGGTGGGCCGGTCACGGGCGACGGCGGGCACCAGTTTATCAGCGTAAGCGCGGACCATCTGGGCCAGGGCAGCCTCACCCGGACAGGCCGGGATGGAGGAGATTGCACCGGCAAGGATGTCATCAAAGCGGGCGACGGCCCCTGCGATGCCAAGTTCCGCGACCGCGTTGGGACGGCCATGGAGATCGTCCTGACCGCTGGGCTTGCCAAGGGTTTCGGTGTCACACAGCGCGTCGCGCAGATCGTCGGCGACCTGAAAAGCCTCACCAATGCGCGCGCCAAGCTCGGCCCAGGGTTCATGGTCTTGGCCTGCCGCAATCGCGCCCATCTGGGTGGCGGCAATAAAGAGCGCACCGGTCTTGGACTGGTGATAGGCGGACAGGTCGATCGTGTCCTCGCTCTCCCAACCCTGCCCCGCGCAGATGCCATGCGGCATGCCGGAGCGTTTGGTCAGCACCTCGATCAGCTGCAAGGCACGGTTGGGCGTGTGGCCAGCAGCGCGGGCGAGCGTCTGGAACGCCATGATGATCAGGCTGTCCCCGGTCAGCACGGCAAGGGGTTCGGAAAAGGCGCGGTGCAGCGCAGGCTTGCCCCGGCGCAGGTCCGCATCGTCAAAGCAAGGCAGATCGTCGTGGACGAGGCTGGCAGAGTGCATCAGCTCAAGCGCCACCGCGGCGGCATCCGTCACCTTGGGCTGGTCGTCGCCGCAGGCCATCGCCACCGACATCAGGATCGTGGGCCTGATCCGCGCGCCACCCGGCGTGACGGCATAGCCAAGGGCCGCCGACAGCTTGGCCGGGGCCGTGTCGCCCTGCCCGTCGAAAATGGCGCGGCTGAGGGCCGTGTCGATCCGTTCTGCGATGCGCATGCGGGTCTCCTGCGGTTATGTCTGCACAGGCTGACAACCTATGTGTAAATCAAACTGGACAGATTTCGCGATTGAGTCAACACTGTGGATCGGAGGCATGATGACCCAAAACGCGACACGCGTGATTATCGTCGGCGCCGGGATCGGCGGGTTGGCGGCGGCTTTGCGGCTGTCCCATGCGGGCTATGCGGTCACGGTTTTGGACATGCACGCAGGCCCCGGCGGCAAGATGCGGACCGTGCCTTCGGTGGCTGGGCCGGTCGATGCCGGGCCCACGGTGCTGACCATGCGCCCGGTGTTCGAGGCTCTCTTTGCCGATTGCGGATTGTCGTTGTCTGATCATCTGACGCTCGAACCGCTGGACGTGATCGCACGGCATTATTGGGACGATGGCACTTGTTTTGACCTGATGGCCAATCGGGATGAAACGATTGCGAACGTCAGCCAGACCTTTGGCAGCAAGGCCGCGCGGCAATACACCCGCTTTGCGGCACGGGCGGCCCGGCTTTTTGCGGCCTTTGATCAACCGATGATGCAGGCGGCCACGCCACGGCAAGGCGACCTGACGGCAAAGGTGCTGCGGCAGCCCCGGTTAATCACAGATATGGCCCCGTGGCGCACGATGGCGCGGGACCTGAGAGCCAGTTTTTCCGAACCAAAGCTCGCGCAGCTGTTTGGACGCTACGCCACCTATGTCGGCGGCTCGCCCTATGCGACGCCCGTGATCCTGTCGCTGATCTCAGACGCGGAGGCGCAGGGTGTCTGGGCCGTGAAGGGCGGGATGCACCGATTGGCCGAAGTGTTGCGCACGCAGGCCGAGGCCAAGGGCGCGCAATTCGTTTTTGACACCAAGGTCACGCGGATCATCAAACAGGGTGGTGCGGTGACGGGGGTCGAGGCTGGAACGGCGCGCTTTGACGCCGATGTGGTGCTGTTCAACGGCGATCCGCGCGCGCTCCACGTTGGGGCCCTGGGGCGCGGTGTATCGGATGCGGTTGCCGAAACCGCAACGGAGCCACGCAGCCTGTCGGCCTATGTCCATGCCTTTGCCGCGCAACCCTCTGGACCAAAACTGGCGCATCACACGGTGTTCTTTGGCAAGATCCCGCAGGCCGAGTTTGGCGCGCTGGACCGGGGTGAGATGCCGCTGGACCCCACGCTATACCTTTGCGCCCAGGATCACGGGACTGTCGCCCCCGACGCGATGCAGCGGTTTGAAATCATCATGAACGCCCCACCCGTCCTGCGCGACGCGGAACAGGAGAAACCCCCATGTCAGACACTGATTTTCAGCCGCCTGAAGGCTTTCGGCCTGCGATTTGCGCCGACGCCGGGGGCCGAGACGCTGACGACGCCAGCCGGGTTCGACGCACTGTGCCCACACACGATGGGGTCACTTTACGGGCGATCCCCACAGGGGATGATGGCCGCCTTCAAGCGCCCGACGGCGCGGACGGCGGTGAGGGGTCTGTATCTCTGCGGCGGCGGGGCACATCCGGGGGCCGGGGTGCCGATGGCCACACTCTCCGCCCGGCATGCGGCCGCGGCGATCATACAGGACCAAACTTTGACATCGACGTCCCCCCGGATGGCTACGCCTGGTGGTATGTCGATGGGATCAGTGACTGCGGCACCAAAGCAGTCTCTGTCATAGGGTTTATCGGGTCGGTTTTTTCGCCATGGTATGCGTGGTCGGGCCGCCGTGATCCGGCGAACCACTGCTGCATCAATGTGGCGACCTATGGCAAAGGCGGACGGTTCACGATGACGGACCGGGGGCGGGCGGCGCTGGAAACCACGCAAGACACGCTGAAGGTCGGGCCAAGCCAAATGCATTGGGATGGCGCGTCGCTTGTGATCTCTATCGATGAAATCGCGAGCCCACCGTTAGTGAGCCGCGTGCGTGGCACCATCACCGTGACGCCGCGCGCGATGACGGGGGTTGAACTGCCGCTGAGTAAGGATGGAGCGCATGTCTGGCGGCCTTTTGCGCCGCTGTCGGATATCAAAGTCGACCTTGAAGCTGACGGCTGGCAATGGTCCGGCAAAGGCTATTTCGATGCCAATTTCGGCACCCGCGCGCTTGAGACGGATTTTGACTATTGGACATGGGGCAGCTTTCCCACGGGCAATGGGGCGACGGCGTTTTATGATGTGACCCGCCGCGATGGGTCCACCTTTGAGACCGCCGTGCGGTTTGGCCCTGATGGGTCCGCCGCCCATGTTTTGGCCCCTGCCAAAACCCGGTTCCGCAATTCCGCCTGGCAGGTCCGGCGCGAGACACGCGCTGACCCCGGCACGACCCCGAAGCAGGCGCTGGCGATGCTGGATGCGCCGTTCTACACCCGTGCCGCTGTGACCACGCAACTGGACGGAGAGGTCACGACCGGCGTGCATGAGGCGCTTGATCTGACGCGGTTCCGGTCGCCATGGCTTAAGCCAATGCTGGCCGTGCGGGTGCCACGTCGCGCGGGCTGGAAATAAGTACCACCCGCTTCGGCTTTTTGGTTTCAAAATATCCCCGCCGGAGGCTCCTGCCCCCAATCACCCTTTAGCCGAGGGTGACAATTTCGCCCCCTGCGGCGGCGGCATCCTCTGCGTCGTGGGTGACCATGAGCACCGGCAGGTCGAGCGCGCGGGCGCGGTCAAAGACAAGGCTGCGGGTTTGTGCCCGACGCGCGGTATCAAGGCGGCTGAACGCCTCATCCAGCAGCAGCGCGCAGGGGTTGGACAGCAGCATTCGCATGAGGGCCACGCGGGCCTTTTGCCCGCCTGACAGCGTGGCGGGGTCACGGTCAAAAAAGCCATCAAGCCCGACCTCGTCCAGTGCCGCTTCAACCTTGGCGCGGCGGTCCGCGCGGCTGCCGCCGGCGCGCAGGCCAAAGGACAGGTTTGCGCCGACCGAGAGGTGTGGGAACAGCAGATCGTCTTGGAACAGGATGCCGACCATGCGTTGATGCGGCGGCAGGTCAGTGATGTCCTGACCGTCTAAGACCACGCGGCCTGTTGCGCGAAAGTCGCTGGCCAGCGTGCCTGTGACAACCGACAGCAAGGTGGATTTGCCGACGCCCGATGGCCCCATGACGGTCAGCACCTCGCCCGGTGCGATGTGCCGGTCCAGCGCCACCAGCGGGGCCCCGCCCTTGGTGACGGCGACCTGATCGAGGGTCAGCCCCTTAGGCATGTCGCAGCCCCTTTCTGTTGCGCCACATCAGCGCTGGCACGGCCAGCGCGATGGCGAAGGGCAGCAAGGCGGCCCCGGTTTGCAGCAATCCATAGACACCAATCGCGCGGCGGTCACCACCTGATGCAAGGGCGACCGCTTCGGTGGTGAGCGTCGATACCCGCCCGCCCCCGATCAACAGGGTGGGCAGGTATTGCCCGACGGACACAGCGATGCCGACGGCGGTGGCGGTCAGGATCGGGCGGAGGAGCATCGGCAAGCGCACGCGCCACAGCACGCCGTCGGGGGATGCGCCAAGGGCAGTGGCGACGGTGCCGACACGGGCGTCCCATGCGCGGAACGGATCGGCAAGCGACAGGAAGACATAGGGCAGCACGAAGACCAGATGTGCGGCCATCACCGGCCATATGCCGACGTCGGCACCCACCGACAGCAGCAGCGATTGCAGCCCCGGCAAGAACGCCGTTTGCGGGATGAGGAGCGGCAGATAAAGCAGCCACATGCCGCGTTGGCTGACGCGCAGGTTGTGGCGGTATTCAGCCTCAAGACAGCCCAGCGTCAGGACCAGTGCGATCAGGGTGACGGTCAGCGCGATCAAGGCGGTCTCAGTAAAGGCCGACAGGGCAGAAGGGCCGTGGCGCATCCAATTTTTCAAGGTCGCCGTATCGGGCAACGCGTCAGGAAAGCCCCAGAACCCAGCAAAGGACCAGACCGCCAGCACGGCCAGACCCAAGAGCACCGCAAGCGCCGATGTTGTGCCAAGCGCCAGTGCGGCCATTGCCACAGGCCGGTCCACGCGGCCCCTGCCCCCGGAAGCGATCCAGCGTTTGCCGAGCCGGGCGACGATGCCCTCACCCAATCGCCAGACCACCAGCGCGGCCAGCACGAGGGCCAGTTGTAAAAGCGCGGCGGCCGCGGCTTGCAGGCGCATCGCGAGATCAGGTTCGGACATCCATTTGACGATCTGCACGGACAAGGGTGGCGGCGTGTTGGGGCCAAGGATCACGGCGACATCGACCACCGACATCGCATAGGCGAGCACCACATAGACTGGCAGACGGATCTGGGCATAGACGCGGGGGAACACGGTCTTGAGCCACCCGGTCACGCGGCCATAGCCCAAAGCGGCTGATACGGCCTGCGCCCGGATCGCATCGGTTTGGCCCAGCGCCGAAAGGGTCATCAGCAGCAGGAACGGCACCTCTTTCACCACCAGCCCGGCCATCATCGCAAGGCCCCATTGGTCTTGCACGATCAGCAGGTCGGGGGGGCGGTCCCAGCCCGTCAGGCCGGGCGAGACGAGGCGCGCGACCCAGCCGGAGGGGGCAATAAGAAACGCCAGCCCAAAGGCGGCAGCGGCGTGGGGGACGGACAAAAGCGGCGACAGGGCGCGCTCCAGCGCGCGGAACGACCGGGTGCCGGACCACCCCGCCGTCAGCGGGGCCACGATCACCAGCGCGATCACCGTGGCCCCGATGCCTGTCATTACCGACAGCGCGACCGCGCGTGGCAGGCCGGGCCAATCAAAGAGCGCCTGAACAGGGGCGAGGCTTGGGCCCACTTCACCCGCCGCTGGCAGATGGCCAAAGGCGGGCAGGACCGTGCCCCAGAGGCCCGCAAGAACGGGCCCCAGCATCACGGCAAGGGTGACCAGCGGCAGGATGGGCAGAAAACGGGTCTTCATGCGCGTCTGCGTCCTGCCGCCGGTGCCACGGTTACTGCGCGACGCCGTAGCGTTCGATCCAGTCGTCGGCGATGCGGGTCATCCAGCTGGGGTGCGGTTCGGCCTGTACGGCGCCCAATTCAGCAGGCGACAAGGTGGCGATGCCCAGTTCCAGCGCGTCAAAGGCGGCGCGATCCTCAGCCGAGAGTGCGTCCATGTTCAGCACTGTGCCGTAGCCCAGAATGTTGGGATCTTGCGCGCGGGCCTGCGCCTCTGGCGACATCAGGAAGTTGGCGACGACCATCGCGCCTTCGGTGCTGCCAGAGTTGTAGGGGACGGCCACAAAGGAGGCGTTACCGATGGTGCCGCCGTCGAGCACAAAGGTCCGCACGGTGTCGGGCAATTGGTTGTTGGCGATGGCGGCTGTCGCCTCACCAGGGCTAAAGGAAATCGCCAGATCAACCTCACCATCCGCGATCAGCTGGAGCTGTGCGGGGCCGGTCGCAGGATAGGCGCGGCCTTCGCGCCAGAGGGCGGGGGTAAGCTCATCGAGGAACGCCCAAAGCGGGGCGGTCACGAGGTCATAGTTTGCATCCGTTGCCGGTTCGGCCAGCGCTGCGGGATCGTCGAGCAGATCAACCAGCGCCTGTTTCAGGAAGGTCGTGCCAAGGAAATCCGGCGGTTGTGGATAAGTGAACCGGCCGGGGTTGGCCTGCGCCCAATTCAGGATCTGCACCATGTCGCCCAGTGGCTCGGCAAGGTCAGCGGTGTCGTGGATGAACACGACCTGCGCCATGGCCCAAGGTGCCTCATACCCCTCAACAGGCACGGTGAAATCGGTCTGAACGGTCTTGCCGTCGACATCGACAAAGGCCCAGTTCGGCAGCTGTTCGGCGAAGGGACCAAAGAGCAGGTCCTGTTCCTTCATCGCGGCAAAGTTCGCGCCGTTGATCCAGATCATATCGATCGCGCCATCGTCGTTTTCACCGGCTTGCTTTTCGGCCAGCACGCGGGTGACGGCATCGGCGGTATCGGTCAGTTTGACGTGTTCCAGCGTGACGCCGTAATCCTCGGCCACGCGGTCACCGACCCAGGCGATGAAATCGTTGGTGGTGGTCGAGCCGCCCCATGCGTTCCAATAGACGGTCTGCCCTTGGGCGGCGGCGGTCACCGCGTCCCAATCGGCGGGATCGGTTTGCGCCAGCGCCATGGTGGGCAGGAAAGCCGCGAGATATGCGAGGTGTTTCATCTGAGTGGTCCTTTAGTCTTGGAAAATTTGTCGCGCGCCGTAGATGCGCAGGCCTGCGGTGGCAAAACATAGCAGTCCGAACACCCACGACAGCGCCGGGAACGCCGCCGGAAAGAGGCAGAGCAGCACGAAAAAGACGATGGTTTCTGTGCCTTCGAGGATGCCGTTGGAGTAGTAGAGCGACTTTTGCCCTTGGGCTGCGGTCTCCATGTCGTGCTTTTCAGCGAGGATCGCGTAGCCCAGAAAGCTGGTGCCGTTGACGTAGAACGCGGTCAGCAGGAACGCGCCTGCCGCGCCATTGGTGGCCGGATCGTGCAGCACGAAGGCCAGCGGCACCGCGCCGTAGAACAGAAAGTCGGCGGCGATATCAAGGTAGCCGCCAAAGTCGGTCTTGCGCGTCGCCCGCGCGACGGCCCCGTCCAACCCATCGGCGATGCGGCTTGCCAGCAGCGGGATCAGGGCCAGCGCAAACCAGCCCAACCAGATGCAAAGGGCGGCGATCAGGCCAAGTGCCAGCCCCACCATCGTCACGCCATCCGCCGTCCAGCCCGCAGCCGCGAGGCGCTGACCGATGCGGTTCAGCGGTGGGTCGATGATCTGGCGGGCGGCGCGGTCAAGCATGGGTCTGATCCAAAGTGTCGCAGACTTGTGGCGCAAGCCGTGCCATCACGCAATCACCCTGACGCTTTCGTGACTACCCTGTCGCAATCCGGGGGCGGCCTGTGGCGGTGACCCGCAGGGTGGCGCTGATGAACATTGGCTGGCCTTCGATCTCTGCCTGTTTGATGTCGCGATCCGTGCTCAGGCGGGGGGCGATGACCCCTGCCGCATGGGCGCGCGCAGTTGCCTCTGCGCCCAACGCGACCTCTAACGCCGACAATGCGGCGGTGCTGTCAGCATAGTCCTGCGGACCATCTGACAGGTGCGCTACGAACCGCCCCGGTCCGGGGGATGTCACCGTGCCCTCGGCTTGCATGCGGACCTGGCCCACAACCGCCCCGATAGCATTGGCCACATCGGCGTGGTCGGGCACGATCATATCGGTGCCAAGGCGTGTGCCAACGGGGGGATAATAGGTCGCGGCAGAGGCCCCAAGCCCGATCACCGGCAACCCCAGACGCAGGCTGATATCGACGATGCCACGATGTTGATTAAGTCCGGCGCGGGTCAGCGGATGGGCGGCCAAGATCTGCGGGGCGGTGTCAAAGTCATGCGGGTCTTCGGCAAAGGCGGCCTGCAACAGGCAATCGGTGGTCTGTGCCGTGACCTGATCCACGATGCGTTGCGCAAGGGTGACGGCATCGGGGGCAAGACGTTCCCCTGCCCCGGTGCGACGCCGTGCAAAAAGGGTCAGCGCTTTGGTCGCGGCTTCGGCGTCCCATGCGGCGACCCGGCCCAAAACGTGGGCCGCGTCAGAGGGCGTGACCCCCGCCACCATCACCAGCCCGCGCTTGACCAGCCGCATCAGCGCGGGCGCTTCGACCCGGCTTGTCACCGCATGACCCAGCCGCAGTGGGCCGTCCGACAGGCGCGCGGCGACGGCGGCTTCGCGTTTGTCCAACCCGGTGGGGGGATCGCCCTGCCACAGCGGGATCGCAAACTGCCCGCCATCGCTGGAGGGCACATCTTGCGCCAAGGCGCGATTCAGCGCGTCATGCACCAATCTGGGATGGTCCCGTGCCAACAGCGACACAGGCATCAACCGGCGCGGGCCAAGGCGTAGCCCGCCTTGCAGACCCTCCATCACATGCACCTCGCTGTCACCGCCAAGGCCGCTTGTGCGCATCGCCACAGCCTCGATCATAGTGCGATAAGCGCCGACCTGCGCGCCTTGCGGGTCAATAGCGGGCTTGCCGTCTTTCAGCAGGCAGACATCGGTGGTGGTGCCGCCGATATCGCTGACCAGCGCGGTGTCTTCTCCGGTCAGCCACGCAGCCCCAGCCAGCGATGCGGCGGGCCCGCTGAGGATGGTTTCAATCGGGCGTTCCCGTGCCAGATCAGCGGGGATCAACGCGCCATCGCCACGCACGACCATCAGCCGGGCCGCGACGCCGATGCTTTGCAAATGCGCCTCGCACGCGCCGATCAAGCCATCGATCATCCCGATCAGCCGCGCGTTCAGCACCGCTGTCAGCGCCCGCTTGGGGCCACCGAGGGCCTGCGACAACTCGTGACTACAGGTGACGGGCAAGCCGGTGCGGTCGCGGATCAGATCGCGGGCGGCAATCTCGTGGGCGGGGTTGCGGGTCGCGAATTGGGCCGCAATGGCAAAGCCGGTGACGCCCTCCTCTAGCGCATCAAGTGCTGCGCTCAGGGCGGCTAAGTCCAGCGGCGCAACCTCAGTGCCTGCGTGGCTGTGCCCCCCGGCCAAAGCAATGACCGGATCGCCTGCCAGCGCGTCACTCAGACCCGCACGACCCAGCTCGCCTTCGGCAAAACCGATGAAGACCAGCGCAACGCGCCCGCCCTGGCCTTCAACCAACGCATTGGTGGCCAGCGTCGTCGAAAGCGACACCATGGCCACGTCCTCTGGGTCAACGGACGCCCCTTTGATCGCCGCATCAATCGCAGCCCCCACGCCTAGCGCCAGTTCCGGGCGCGTGGTCAGCGCCTTGGCCTTGGCCAGCACTTTGTCTGTAGCCTCATCCAGCAGCACCGCATCGGTATAAGTCCCGCCGGTATCCACACCCAGTAACACTGCCATCGCGCGCCTCTTTGCCTTTGGCGCAGATAATCAATCAAGCGCTGCGGGCACCATCCAAAAAACCGACACCCTGCTTTCTTTTGAATAAAAATATCTCCGCCGGAGGCTCCACAACGGCAAAACGCCCCGCCGTTTCCAGCGGGGCGCCCGTAGGGTGGGCAATCTGCCCACCTGCCTTAGTTCAAAGCAGCATCCGTGATGGCTGAGGTCCATGCGCCCTCTGGCTGTGCTGTGATCACCGGATCAGAGCCACCAGCCAGCAGCGTATCCACCGTGCGCTGGAAATCCGCCTCATCGAGCGACCCGTCCGACCCTGCGGTCAGCTTGGCAATCTCGCCCATCATCCGCTCTTGCGCGGCAAGGGTCTGTGCGCCGGTCTCATCATAGTCGATGATGATCTCTGCGGCCTCTGCCGGGTTGGCTTCGGCATCCTTCCAGCCTTTCATCGAGGCGCGGACAAAGCGCACCATCTTGTCGACGAACACCGGATCTTCAAGGTTGTCTTCCAGCGCGTAGATGCCGTCTTCCAAGGTGGCGACGCCCTGTTCTTCGTACTTGAAGGTCACCAGCTCATCCTCGGACACGCCCGCATCCAGCACCTGACCATATTCGTTGTAAGTCATGGTCGAGATACAATCGGCCTGCCGCTGCAACAGCGGATCAACGTTGAACCCCTGCTTGAGGACCGTCACGCCATCCTCGCCACCGTCGGTGGAAATGCCTTCCTGGCTCATCCAAGACAGGAACGGATATTCGTTGCCAAAGAACCAGACGCCAATGGTCTTGCCCTTGAAGTCCGCGACGCTTTCAATGCCGGTGTCTTTCCAGCAGGTCAGCATCAGACCAGAGGTCTTGAACGGCTGGGCGATGTTCACCACCGGCAGGCCCTTTTCACGGGCAGCGAGCGCAGAGGGCATCCAGTTCAGCATCACGTCAGCGCCGCCACCGGCAAGCACCTGCGGCGGGGCAATGTCGGGGCCACCGGGCAGGATCGTGACGTTCAGACCTTCTTCTTCGTAGAAGCCTTTTTCGAGCGCCACGTAGTAGCCTGCGAATTGCGCCTGCGTGACCCACTGCAATTGCAGCGTCACATCATTGGCATGGCCATCGGCCTGCGCCATGCCAGCTGTGCCTGCGGCCAATGCCGCCGCCATCATCAGATTTCTCATAGTTCTAACTCCCGGTTGGTTGCTTGTTAATGTCGTTGGCTCCGTTGTGATGGATGCCAGAATGTCAGGGCCCGCTCGGCCAAGGTCAGCAGCCCGTAAAACAGGCTGCCTGCAAGGGCTGCGACAACAATCACAGCCCAGACCATATCAAGGCTGAGTTGCCCCAGCGAGGCGTTGATCCGAAAACCAAGGCCCACCGTCGGCGAGCCAAAGAATTCCGCAACGATTGCCCCGACAAGCGACAGCGTTGCCGCAATTTTCAGCCCATTGAAGATAAACGGCAAGGCGGCAGGCAGGCGTAGGCGGAAAAGCGTTTGCAAATAGCTGGCGCCATAGGTCCGCATCAGATCGCGCTGCATGGCGGTGGTATCGGCCAGCCCGGCCACGGTGTTCACCAACATGGGAAAGAACACCATGATCACGACAACTGCGGCCTTGGACTGCCAGTCAAAGCCGAACCACATCACCATGATTGGGGCGACGCCGACGATTGGCAAGGCGGCCATGAAATTCGCAATCGGCATCAGTCCGCGCTGCAAGAACCCGTAGCGATCCACCAGCACGGCGACAACCAATGCGGCGATCACACCCATGAGGTAGCCGCCCAAGGCGCCTTTCAGGATCGTCTGCACAAAGTCCGCCCAAAGCGTCGGGATATTGTCGGCGAATGTCGCGGCGACCTCTGTCGGGGCGGGCAGGATTACCCGATCAACACCAAGTCCGCGCACCAGCAACTGCCAGACCACAATGATCGTCAGGCCAAAGATCAGCGGCACCAGAAGCGTCCGCCCCATGGCGGCCAACCGTACATTCAACGCCCAGGCCGCGACCCAGATGAACAGGGCTGCCAGCACCATCATGGCTGCACCCCCATCGCATGTAACGTGCGCCGCTCAACCCAGCCAATGAACCAGACCAGCATCGCCGCAAGCAGGGCCGCCACAAAGAGTGCGGCCCAGATCTGCTCGGTCTGGCCATAATAGCTGCCGCCCAGCATCCGCGCCCCAAGGCCGCCCCGCTGCACCGGCAGTTCACCGACAATCGCGCCCACCAGCGATGCCGCAATCCCGATCTTGAGCGAGGCAAAAAGGTAAGGCACCGAGGCTGGCAAACGCAGCTTCCAAAAGGTGTCAGACTTGCTGGCGCTATAGGTCCGCATCAGGTCAAGTTGCATGTGGTCGGGCGCGCGTAGCCCCTTCACCATGCCCACAACTACCGGAAAGAACGACAAATAAGCGCTGATCACGGCCTTGGCGAAAAGCCCCGGCAGGCCAATCGAATAGAGCACCACGATAATCATCGGGGCGAGGGCCACGATGGGGATGGTCTGGGAAATGATCGCCCAGGGCATCACGCTCATGTCCATCACGCGGCTGTAGACGATGCCCACGGCCAAAAGGACCCCGGCCAACGCGCCAATCACAAAGCCCAGCGCCGTGGCCCCCAGCGTGACCCCACCGTGATAGACCAAGGACCGGTTCGACAGGCTGCCAGACCGCACGATCCCGCGCCGCCCGGTGGTTTCTTCGACCCAAGTGCTGTCCCACAGTTCGGCCACAACCTGATGTGGAGCAGGCAAGCGCGACCGTTCGGACGACCATGTCGCCCCCAAATGCTCCAGATTGCCAAAGACCAGACCCCAGCGACCGGCATCGCGCCGTTCAGCGGCCGAGGCAGGCGTAATTACCGCGCCGTCCCGTTCGGCTTGGGTCAGAACCTCTTTGACGTTCATCTGCACCGCTGCGGCATACCATAGCGCAACGAGCCCCGCCAAAATCAGCAAGATGGGTCCAAAGCTGCCCCTCATGTGCAGCCCCGGCTTGGATTGGTTTCCACATGGCCCTGCGCCGCGCAGCGGCGCCCCCTCTGGCAGAGGGGTTTCCCCGAGGGGGAGGCGGGCGGGCCCACCGGTGGAAGGACGCGCAGGTCACTCATCAATGTGCCCCGCGCGCAAACCATCCCGCACCCGATGCGCGATCTCGATGAACTCTGGGCTGTCGCGGATGTCCAAAGGCCGCTCCTTCGGCAGCGGGCTGTCGATCACATCGGTGATCCGTCCGGGCCGGGGCGACATGACGACGATCTTGGTGCTCAGATAGACCGCCTCGGGGATCGAATGGGTCACAAAGCCAATGGTCTTTTCGGTGCGCGCCCAAAGCGCCAGAAGCTGTTCATTCAGATGATCGCGCACGATCTCATCCAGCGCCCCGAACGGTTCATCCATCAGCAGAATATCCGCATCAAAGGCCAGCGCCCGCGCAATGCTCGCCCGCTGCTGCATCCCGCCGGACAATTGCCACGGGTATTTCTTTTCAAAGCCGGCCAGATCGACCAGCTCCAGCACCCGCGTCACCCGTTCGTTCTGCTCAGCCTTGGAAAACCCCATGATCTCAAGCGGCAGCTTGATATTGCCGCCAATCGTCCGCCATGGATAAAGCCCGGCGGCCTGAAACACATAGCCATAAGCACGCGCCTTGCGCGCCTCATCCGGCGTCATGCCATTGACAGAGATTTCCCCGCCTGTCGGCTGTTCCAACCCCGCGATGCAGCGCAGGAACGTCGTCTTGCCACAGCCCGAGGGACCGATGAAGGAAACAAACTCACCCTTCCCAATCTCAAGGTTCACGTCTTTCAGCGCGTGAACTGGCCCGTCGTTGGTTTGGAAGGTCAGGTCGAGGGCGGACGCTTTCACAACGCTTTGTTCACGCATCTTATTTTTGTCTTGTTCAGTATCCACGACGCCTCAACGATCCGAAATGACGGCCAAATAGCTCCGCCCACCAATGTCCGCGACACCTGCGCCGCGATGCAAATTAAACAACATCGAGATATCTCCGGTCTCACCGTTGTCGCATTGCAACGGCCCTTCGATCTGGCGCCGGGTTGCACCGCTCGGCAACAGATCGGTGTTGAGCGCCAATTCCCCGCTGCACCGCAGACCTGACGGCGCCGACAGTGCGAGGGTCCACATGCCATTCGTCGTCTCAGTCGCCGTGCCCTGAAACGAAACAGACCCATCGTCTGACCGCAGGGTGACCGATCTATCCGTCGGCTGGGCACAACCAATAATCAGGAGCAATCCGACCGAGAGGCTTACACGCTTCATTTTTTGGCTCTCTTTCATATCAAACCAATACTGCCGCAGGCACGGGCCACACCCATAGAACGGCCGCCAGTCTCAATGCGGGCGTCTTTGAGTGCGTCGACAGGGCCGTCTTTGACCCGAAAGGTCAGATCCAAGGTCTCAGCGCGGATCACTGTATCTACTGCCTTTGACATCAACGGATCGCCGCCAACGCAGCTTCGACGATCCTTTTGTCAACAGCGCCACCAGAAAAGGCCTCGCCGCCTATCGTGCCAGAAATCGTCGCGACACGACCTTCAGAGGAAAACCTGAACTCACCAGTGCGCCCGTCTTCACAACGTGCGATTGCCTCACCTTTTGTTGGGTCCGACAAGAGATAGAACCCTTCACAGACGACGCCTTCGCGCGACACAATCACAAACGCGCCTCGGTCATTCGGGGGGCCAGCCGCTTCACCCAAAAAGACTTCGCTTTCGTTGGCGTTCGAAAGAACCAGCGTCATGCGGAACAAGTCCTGCTGCGGCGTACAGGCCGCAAGGGTCACGCCGAAAATGATCGCGAGTGGCAAGCGCCCCATGTCGCTAGACCCCACTCGCCGGGATACCGGTCCGTTTCACCGGTTGCGGTGACGTCAGCTCTTTCCACGAAGACAGCGCTTGGTTCACGGGCGTATTCCCCTCGCGTTTCACGAATTTGCCGTGGCCCTCTTGGGTGCGGACCTCGCCGTCGTGGATTGCCACGTGTCCGCGGGTCAGGGTGAAGCGGGGCAGGCCCTTCACTTTTTTGCCCTCGAACACGTTGTAGTCGATGGCCGATTGCTGCGCGCCTGCGCTGATCGTCTTGGATTTCTCGGGGTCCCAGACCACCAGATCGGCGTCTGCGCCGACCATCACCGCCCCCTTCTGGGGATAGCAGTTCAGGATCTTCGCGATATTGGTCGAGGTCACGGCGACAAATTCGTTCATCGTCAGCCGCCCCGTGGCCACGCCGTAGGTCCAGAGCATCGGCATCCGGTCTTCCAGACCGCCGGTGCCATTGGGGATTTTGGTAAAATCGCCCACGCCAAAGCGTTTCTGGTCGGTGGTAAAGGCGCAGTGGTCCGTCGCCACAACGCTGAGCGACCCTGATTGCAGGCCTGCCCAAAGGCTGTCCTGATGCTGCTTGTTGCGGAAAGGGGGCGACATAACGCGGCGTGCTGCGTGGTCCCAATCTTTGTTGAAATACTCAGACTCGTCCAGCGTCAGGTGCTGGATCAGCGGCTCACCCCAGACGCGCTTGCCTTGCTGGCGTGCACGGCGGATCGCCTCGTGGCTTTCCTCGCAAGAGGTATGCACCACGTAAAGCGGCACGCCCGCCATATCAGCGATCATGATGGCGCGGTTTGTCGCCTCGCCTTCGACCTGTGGCGGGCGGGAATAGGCGTGCGCTTCTGGCCCGGTGTTGCCCTCGGCCAGCAGCTTGGCGGATAGCTCTGCTACCACATCGCCGTTCTCGGCATGGACCATCGCGATGCCGCCGAGTTCGGACAGGCGGTTGAAGCTGGCGAAAAGCTCATCATCGTTGACCATCAACGCGCCTTTGTAAGCAAGGAAGTGCTTGAAGGTGTTGATCCCGCGCTCTTCGATCACGGTTTTCATGTCGTTGAACACCTGCTCGCCCCACCAAGTGACGGCCATGTGGAACGAATAGTCGCAGTTGGCGCGGGTCGATTTGTTGTCCCAGCGCTTGATCGCGTCCAGCAGGCTTTCGCCCTGATTGGGCAGACAGAAATCCACCACCATCGTGGTGCCACCGGCCAGCCCGGCGCGCGTGCCGCTTTCGAAATCATCCGTCGAATAGGTGCCCATAAACGGCATCTCAAGGTGCACATGGGGGTCAATACCGCCGGGCATCACGTAGCAACCGGTCGCGTCGAGTTCCTCATCCCCCGTCAAGGCCATCCCGATCTCAATGATCTTGCCGCCGTCGATCAGCACGTCGGCCTTGTAGGTCAGATCATGGGTGACGATTGTGCCGTTCTTGATGACCTTAGTCATGGCGTTCTCCTTTGTTCAGGGCAAACAGATCGGCGCGCCGAGGTCGTCAGTGACGACAAAAACGGACCCGTTCTGGGAATAGAAAAAGCAGCCGTTGGTGTCGCGGCCGACGGTGTCGAGGCTGACGCCAAGCGGGAGTTGCTCGACCACAATGCCGGGGAGGCCGGGGTTCAACGGTGCATCACGGTCGCCGCAAGCGGCGAGGAGGAGGCACGACACCACGAGTGTAGTTTTTCGTCTGATCATGACACAACCTCCGCCGTTTCAATGACCGCGTGCATCAGCACGTCGGCTCCGGCCATGGCCCATTCTTTGGAAATCTCCTCGGCCTCGTTGTGCGACAGCCCGTCCACGCAGGGGCACATGACCATGGCGGTGGGGTAGATGTCGTTGATCCAGCAGGCGTCGTGGCCCGCGCCGGATACGATATCCATGTGGGAATAGCCCAGCCGTTCGGCGGCGTCGCGCACGGCCCCCACGCAGCCTTCGTCAAAGGCGGGCGGGTCGAATTGGCCGACGATTTCGCAGGAGAATTCAACGCCGATATCGGCACAAAGGGCCGGGGCGCGGGCCATCAATTCGTCCACCATACCATTGAGCTTATCCAGCAGGTGGGTGCGCATATCGACGGTAAAGACCACCTTGCCGGGGATGATGTTGCGGCTGTTGGGGTAGACGTCGATGTGGCCGATCGCACCCACCGCATTGGGCTGGTTCTTCATCGCGATCTCGTGGACCAGCTCGGTGATGAGCGCGAGGCCACGGCCCGCATTCTTGCGCATGTGCATCGGCGTCGACCCGGTGTGGCTTTCCTTGCCAACCACCGTGCATTCGATCCAGCGCAGGCCCTGTCCGTGGGTCACAACACCGATGTCTTTGCCTTCAGCCTCGAGGATCGGGCCTTGTTCGATGTGCAACTCAAAGAAAGCGTGCATCTTGCGGTCACCGACCTTTTCGGGGCCTTTCCAGCCGATCCGCTCAAGCTCATCCCCAAAGCGTTTACCGTCTGCATCGACGCGGTCATTGGCCCAATCAAGCGTATGTTTGCCCGCAAAAACACCAGAGGCGAGCATGGCGGGAGCGTAGCGCGTGCCCTCTTCATTGGTCCAGTTTGTCACCACGATGGGGTGCTTGGTCTTGATGTCGAGGTCGTTCATCGTGCGGATGATCTCAAGCCCGCCCAGCACACCCAAGACACCATCGTATTTGCCGCCCGTGGGCTGCGTGTCGAGGTGGCTGCCGACGTAGACCGGCAGGGCATCAGGGTCGGTGCCATCGCGGCGGGCGAACATATTGCCAATCTCATCAACGCCCATGGTCATGCCAGCGGCCTTGCACCAATCGGAAAAAAGGTGGCGGCCTTCGCTGTCTTCGTCCGTCAGGGTCTGGCGGTTGTTGCCGCCCGCGATGCCGGGGCCGATCTTGGCCATCTCCATCAGGCTGTCCCAGAGCCGGTCGCCATTGATCCTGAGGTTCTCACCCGGTGCTGCCATCACTCATCCCCCGATCCGCAATTCTTGATTTGACCAACTGGTCAAACGAACGCTAACAGAGGAATGAGACCAGTCAAGTTTCACGCGCAAAGTCTTGGCATTCGCTGCGATTTCGGGCGAACATCTTTTCACGCGCGGTGCGGCGCACAAAAAACGGGCAAGCAAGATATGAGCGACAAGCCACAGACCCGTATTCAGGCCAAGAACCGCGCCGCCATTCTGACCGCCGGGCTGGATACGTTTTCGCAGTTCGGCTTTCGCGGATCGACCTTGGATCAAATCGCCGAGGCCGCAGGGCTGTCAAAGCCAAATCTGCTGTATTATTTCCCCTCCAAGGACGCGATTTACACCGCGCTGCTGGAACGGTTGCTGGACACGTGGCTGGACCCGCTGATCGCCATGAATGCGGATGGCGACCCGATAGAAGAGATCATGTCCTACGCCATGCGCAAGCTGGAAATGTCGCGCGATTACCCGCGTGAAAGCCGCCTTTTTGCCAATGAAATCCTGCAAGGTGCGCCGCATATCGCGGGGCATTTGTCGGGTGATCTGCGCAAGCTGGTTGACGAAAAAGCGGTTGTGATCCGGGGCTGGGCGGCGGCAGGCAAGATCGCCGACGTGGACCCGCATCACCTGATCTTTTCGATCTGGTCGCTGACGCAGCATTATGCCGATTTTGACGTGCAGGTCCGTGCGGTTCTGGGCAAAGATGACTGGTACGCAGACGCGGGCGCGCATCTTGATGGGTTGCTGCGGGCGCGTCTGCTGCCGGGCTAAGAGCGGCCGATTTGTACGGGGGCTTCATTTTGGGGCCGCGATAGGTAGACTTTGGGGATTAGACCAAATCTCTGCGACCCTATTTCAGTCATCCCGTTTGCGAGTGCCCCGATGAACGACACCTCTCAAGACAAGAAAGCCCAAATCCTCAATGCCGCCACAGCGCTGATCCGCGATAACGGGATTCAATCCCTGTCGTTCGAGGCCATCGCGTCCAAAGCCGACCTGTCGCGGCAATTGGTGCGATACTACTACGCCGACATGGACGCGCTGATCGTGGCGCTTTGCGATTATCTGGGTAACGGCTACCGCGAAATCCTTGTCGCAGGCATTGTCGAGGTCTCTCAGGTCAAGCGATTGGAATTCTTCCTCGATTTTTTTTTCGATCTCGCGGACGGCCATCCGATGCCCGACAACCTAGAGGCCTACGATTCCCTCTTGGCCTATGCGGTGGGGTCAGACGCGCTCAAGGACCGGCTGTGCGATCAATACAAGACCCTGGGGCAAGTGATCATCCACGAGCTTGCCATCGCTCACCCCGAATTGGACGGGCAAGCCTGCGAGGAATTGTCGTTCGTCTTCGTGTCGCTGATGCACGCCCATTGGAGCTTTGTCGCCAGCCTTGGTTATTCGCGCGATCACAGCCGTTTGGCGCGCAGCGCGATTGACCGTCTGATCGCGTCCTACGTCAAGGACACCAACCGCACCGCGCTGGTTGAACGGCCCTGGGCCCGGACGTGATTCGCAAATTGGCGACCTGATCCGCGTCATCGTCGGACACCGCGATTTTTCATTTCGAAAAACTCTCAGGGGGCTGATCTGTCCCTTATTCCCTATTCCTAGGACCAAAGCCCTCGCACCCGCCAACACCCACCTCACGGGCGGTTTTTCGAAACGAAAACCACCCAGCCGGGATCGTTGACGGGGCGGTCACCGCTCTCTCTTTTGGGCATGGGAAACCCGTCAATTGCGACGGTTTTGATAATGATGGATTTGGGAAATGGTTCAAAAAACCCTGACGACGGCACTTGCGGTGTCGCTGTTTGCCGGTGCGGCAAACGCGGCCACCGTGGGGTCGTTCACTTTTGACGACAACGCATTTGCAGACAACGCCACAATCGCCCTGACGGTCGGCGGGACGCTGGGCCCTGCGGCCTCTCCGGCCAGCGCGGCAGATGGTGATCTGTCGACGGCCTCAAACCTCAACAACTCTTTTGTTGAGATCTTCTTTACCGACAACATCCTGTTCAACGGCGCGGGCGATGACCTTGTCATCTTTGGCGGCACGAACAACAACGTGATCCGGCTGTCTGCTGCGGCGGATCCCAACGCACCTTGGATCCAAGGCACCAACAACTTTGTTCCGGTTGGCGCGCCCGGCAATACCAGCGGGTTTTCACTTAACGGTGCGAGCTTTGATCTCAGCGATCTCGGCTTTGCCGATGGGGCAGAGGTGACAGGCGGCCTGTTTCTTTCGCGCGGCGGTGTCTTTACCACCGTCTGGGACGTGGCCGCGTTAAACAGCAAAGACATCCCGACAACGACGACACCTGTGCCGCTGCCAGCGGGCTTGCCGCTGCTACTTGGCGGTCTGGGTGGGCTTGCTCTACTCCGGCGCAGGTCGAAGCCAGAGCATTAGGCGCAAATCAATTTTGTAGGGTGAGGGGAAGGCGGTGTTTCAGCACCGCCTTTTCTGTTGGGCGCGGCCCCAAAAAGAATTGAGCGGCGGTTGCTCCACACAACCAGCCGCTCAGATCTCACACAATCCGTCACCCTTCATATGGGGACATATTGCACAATTTTCCCCGAAAACCGAAAGTCAGGTTTTCCATACCCCTGCCTATTCAGCGGCGACAGCACCCGGATTATTGGGGTGTGTCGTCCAGTTGGCGTATTCCTTTTCAACGACTTTTCCAGTGCGGGGATCGACCTGACCCGGCTCCATCGGGACCATGCTGATGCAGTCCTGCACGGGGCAGACATCGACGCACAGGTTACATGCCACGCATTCCTCATCAATGACGGTAAAAGTCCGGTCCTCAGACATGGCAATCGCTTGGTGGCTGGTGTCTTCGCAAGCTGCATAGCAGCGCCCGCAAGAGATACAGCTGTCCTGATCGATCTTGGCCTTGGCGACGTAGTTGAGGTTCAGATACTGCCAATCGGTCACATTCGGGACCGCCATGCCGATAAAATCTGCAGTGCTCCGGTGCCCCTTTTCATCCATCCACTGCGACAGGCCTGAGATCATTTCCTGCACGATCTTAAAGCCATAGGTCATCACCGCCGTGCAGACCTGCACATTGCCACAGCCCAGCGCCATGAACTCTGCCGCGTCGCGCCATGTGGTGATCCCGCCGATGCCGGAAATCGGCAGGCCATGCGTGGGTTCATGCCGCGCAATCTCACTCACCATCGACATCGCGATGGGCTTGACTGCCGGGCCGCAGTAGCCGCCGTGGCTGCCCTTGCCGTCAATTGAGGGTTCGGGCGACATCGTGTCCAGATTGACGCTGGTGATTGAGTTGATCGTGTTGATCAAGCTGACTGCGTCGGCCCCACCGTTCTTGGCCGCCAGCGCCGGTTTGCGCACATCCGTGATATTCGGCGTCAGCTTCACGATCACCGGGCGGTCGTAGTATTGTTTGCACCAGCGGGTCACCATTTCGATGTATTCGGGCACCTGCCCAACCGCCGCGCCCATGCCACGCTCAGACATCCCGTGCGGGCAGCCGAAATTCAGCTCGATCCCATCGGCATTTGTTTCAGCCACCCGCGGGAGGATATCTTTCCAGGCCTGCTCTTCGCAGGGCACCATGATGGATGCGATCAGCGCGCGGTCCGGATAGTCGGCCTTCACCCGCGCCATTTCCTCAAGATTGGTTTCCAGCGGACGGTCGGTGATCAACTCAATATTGTTGAGCCCCAAGAGACGCCGATCCGCACCATAAATCGCGCCATAACGCGGGCCATTGACGTTGACGACCGGCGGCCCTTCGGACCCCAGCGTCTTCCAGACGACACCGCCCCAACCCGCCTCAAACGCGCGGCGCACGTTGTATTCCTTGTCCGTCGGCGGCGCGCTTGCCAGCCAGAATGGGTTGGGGCTTTTGATGCCCAGAAAGTCTGTTGTCAGATCAGCCATGTCAGGTCCTTCCCTGTGCTGCATCAATCAAGTGAATAACCCCGTTGGGGGCAGTGATCCAAAAGCCATCGTATCCATCAGGCAGCGGTTCGACTTCACCACACATTGTCACGCCATCGCCTTCGAGTTTCTGCTTTGCGGCAGAAACATCCTTGGTTTGAACCTGGAACCAGACGTCTGTCTGACTTTGGTGCGGCACCCTGTCGAGGTTCAGCCGCACGTGGCCAAATTCAACCACCGTGCAACTCTCGTCCGCATCAATGACCGGAAACCCCAAGGTTTCGGTGTAGAACCGCACAACCGCGTCATAGTCCCGTAGCGGGATTTTCATCGCGATGTTTCGGCCTGCGGTGTAGGTGCTCATGCCATCAAAGTCCGGTGAATATCCATCGCTGCGTCGCGCCCTTCCGCCACGGCCACGACGGTCAGATCATCGCCCGGCGTGCAATCGCCCCCGGCCCAGACGCCTTCGCGACTGGTCCGCCCGGTTGGCCCCACCGCGATCTTACGCCCGTCCAATTCCAGCCCCGCATCAAGCGTCAGTGTCTGCCCAATCGCACTGAAGAGCTGATCGGCAGGCAGGCGCACAGTCTCGCCCGTGCCTTTTAGGCCGCTGCCATCATCGGCGGTATATTCCAGCTCAATCTCGGCAAGATATTCGTCGGCGTCGGCATGCGCCTCTTTCGGCTGCACGTTGAACATGAGGTTCACACCCTTGGACGCCGCAAGGTCCTGCTCATAAGCGCTGGCTCCCATCTGGTCGCGGCCCCGGCGATAGGCCAGCGTGACGTTCTGCGCACCCAACAGCTTGGATTGCACAGCGGCGTCAATCGCGGTCATGCCGCCACCGATTACCACGACATTCCGCCCAATGGGCAGCGCGGTCATATCCTTGGCCTGCCGCAAATGCGCGATGAACCGCACCGCGTCGACCACATCATCAAGGTCTTCGCCCGCAACGCCCAGCGCGTTCACACCGCTCAGGCCCGTACCAAGGAAGACCGCGTCAAATGATCCGGCAAGCTCTTCCAGTTGAAAGCTCTCGCCCAAAATCTGGCCGGTGTGCAGCTCAATCCCGCCGACACCCATCAGCCATTCCACCTCGCGCGCGGCAATGTCGTCGGTGGCCTTATAGGCAGCAATCCCAAACTCATTCAGACCGCCCGCTTTGCCCTTGGCCTCAAGCAGCACGACGTCATGGCCCAACATCGCCAACCGATGCGCGCAAGCAAGACCCGCAGGCCCCGCACCCACGACGGCAACGCGCTTGCCAGTGCTGGGTGCTCGTTCAAACGGATGGCCCTGACGCGCCATCAGCGTATCGGTGGCATGGCGCTGCAAGCGGCCAATCTCAACGGGCTTACCTTCCGCGATCTCGCGCACACAAGCGCCCTCGCAGAGGTCTTCGGTCGGACAGACCCGCGCGCACATGCCGCCAAGGATGTTCTGGTCAAAGATCGTCCGGGCCGCCGCCTCCGCCGTGCCAGTGCTGATCTGGCGGATAAAAAGCGGGATGTCGATGTCGGTCGGACAGGCCGTCACACAAGGTGCATCATGGCAAAAGTAGCACCGATCTGCCGCCACCACCGCCTCATGCGGGGTCAATGCGGGATGCAAATCCTCAAAATTCTCTGCCAAAGCCTCGGCAGGCAATCGGCCCGTGGCCAGTCCGGGGGTCATCACATCAGCCATGCTCACTCCATCAGATGAATCCTGAAACGCAGCCTGCCACAGTTTCATTTTTTATCAAACGGTAAATTTTTAGCGCTTTGCCTGAACTTTCTTCGGAATGAAAATATCTCGGGGGAGCCCGAGGGGGCTGGCCCCCTTGGATCGCGACGCCGCATGGCGGCGCAAAACATCGCGCGCGCTTGCGCGCTCCTGTCTTAGATATCAAATGGCGCGACGATCTCGCGGCGGCCCAGGGTCAGGGCATCGGCCACATGCACCATGGGCGACAGATCAACGTGTGACTGACCCCTCGCCACAAGATCCGCAAACCGCGCGTAAAGGCCTGCGTATTCGTCATGCGGCCCCACGTCGACAGCGGCATCATCGATGAACAGATGCTGGCCGCCGTTGTCCAGCATCAGCACACCCGCATCCGTTTCAACGGTGATCCGCCAGATGTCGCCGGGGCCCTGATGCCGCCAGTCGAAATCAGCCGTCACGCCGCCGGAAAAGACAAGCTTGGCGGCAATCGGCGTCTCCCAGTTTTCGGGAAACAATAGCTCTGATGATGTCAGCGATACTTGCTGCGGCAAGATCTCTGTCATGATCGACAGCGCGTTGATGCCAGGATCAAAGACACCCATGCCACCGGCCTGCGATTCCCAGCTGAGCGATTTGTGGTATTCAAAGACCCGCTCATGCCACTGGATGTGACAGCGCGTGATGGTCTTACCCGCAAGCCAGGCCTTGGCCCGCGGCACGCCTGCCGCCGACCGGCTGTGCCAAGAGGCATAAAGAACCACGCCCGCCTCTTCCGCCGCCGCCTGCATGATCGCGATCTCGGACAAGGTCGCGCCGGGTGGTTTTTCCAACATCACATGCCGACCCGCCGCGATCGCCGCCATCGCGGCTTCGAACCGGGGCACCGGTGGCAGTGCAAGTGAGACGCAATCCACATCCGGGTGCGCCGCCAAAAGTGCTGCGGTATCGTTGTAGAAAGGCACAGACATCTCGCGGTGCGACCGGTTCGCCGCTGCCGCCAGCACCCAATCGGGAGAGGCGTCGATGGTTGGGATATGCTGCGCCTTGGCGATGTCGCCGATCCCTATGAGGGCGATTGGGCGGGCCATCAATGCGCCTCCTGACCGATGGCATGGCCGCCAAACCCGTCATGCGCGCGCAACGCCCGGGGCCAAATCGCAAGCTTCAACGTCATCAACAGCTCCTTGGAACAGAGTAAAGCGGGATCAGCTTTCACAGCAAACGCCCCCCGTTTCAACATCAATCACCCGTCGCATCGGCCAAACCGGACCGGTATTTTGCCGCTTTTGGACTGGATCGGCGGGCTGACCTGCTGTCAGATGGGCAAAACGGGGGATACATTCATGAACGCACCGCATCACAACATGACCCACTGGGCCGAACGCGTCGATCTGGCCGCCGCCTTTCGCTGGACCGCACGGCTGGACATGCACGAGGCTGTGGCAAACCACTTTAGCTTTGCGATCAACGACGACGGCACGCAGTTCCTGATGAACCCCAATCAGATGCACTTTGAGCGGGTCAAGGCCAGCGACATGATCGTGGTGGACGCCAATGACCCTGACACGCTGAAAGGGCCAAACGCGCCGGACCCGACCGCATGGGGGTTGCACGGCGGCATCCACCGGCTGGTGCCCCACGCCCGTTGCGCGATGCATGTGCATTCGGTGCATGCGACGGTGCTGGCCTGTCTGGCTGACAGTACGCTTTACCCCATCGATCAGAACGGCTGCATCTTTCATAACCGGGTGATCATCGACGGCGACTACGGTGGGCTGGCGTTCGAGGACGAAGGCGCGCGCTGTGCCGCCATGTTCACCGACCCGCGCAAGAAGGTGATGATCATGGGCAACCACGGCTGCCTTGTGATTGGCGACACCATCGCGGACACGTTCAACCGGCTCTACCATTTTGAACGCGCCGCCCAGACCTACATCCGCGCCCTGCAAACCGGCCAGCCCCTGCGGCTGATCCCCGATCACATCGCCGAAAAGACCGCCCAACAGATCGAGGAATACCCCCTTGATGATAAGTTCCTGTCCGAGATCAAGCTGCTCTTGGATGAAGAGGGATCAACCTATGCGCAGTGACGCCTGACCCATGGCAGAGTGGAACCACCTGCCGGACCTGCCGATCAAGGTGAACCCGCTGTGGCGGCGACCACTGGATGGGCGCGCGGTGCTCAGGTGGTATGCGGGCAGCTGGTTCCCATTGTCGATCAATCTGGCGATTGCCGCGCTGGCTTGCCTGTCGTTCTGGTTCGCCGCGCCAACGCTGGAACAGGCAGCCACACCGGGGGCCTGGATCGCTATGATCTGGCTGCGCAATCTGGTGCTCACCTTTGTTGTGGCCCATACGCTGCACCTGATCTTTCACGCGGCCAAACTGCAGGGCACCGACCACAAATACGACCCGCGCCCCTACCCGCGCCGGGGCCGCATGTTCAGCTTTGACAGCCAATTGGCCGACAACATGTTCTGGGCGCTGGCCTCCGGCGTCACCATCTGGTCGGGGTATGAGGCGCTGATCTGGTGGTCCATGGCCAATGGCTTTGCGCCCACGATCACACTCGCCAGCAATCCGATCTGGTTTCTGCTGATCTTTCCGCTGATCCCGATCTGGGAGAGCCTGTATTTCTACTGGATTCACCGGCTGCTGCACACCGATCTGTTCTATCGGTTCCATGCGCTGCATCACCGCAACACCGACATTGGCCCATGGTCCGGCCTGTCGATGCACCCGGTTGAACATGTGTTCTATTTCGGCACCGCACTGATCCACTTTGTCGTGCCGACCCACCCGATCCACCTGATCTTTCACCTGATGTTCTACGGGCTCTACGCGATCACCACGCATACCGGGTTCGAAGGCGTCTGGGCCGCGGGTCGCAAACGCCTGCATCTTGGGAACTTCCATCACCAGCTGCATCACCGCTTTTTTGAGGTGAACTACGGCACCATGGAAATGCCTTGGGATAGCTGGTTCGGCACTTTTCATGATGGCACCGACGCGGGCAAGGCGATGATGAAAGAGCGTTTGCGCAACCGCAAACGGCCCGGGGCATAAGGGTTGCGCGGCGTGACGAAATTGGGTGATGCTGGGACCATGTTGATGACCCTACATCCCCGCTATGCCCGTATGCCTGTTGATGACACGCGGACCAACTGGCGGAGCTTGCTGCGCCTGCCTGCCTGACGTCTGGACGGACCCAAACACCTTTCCAGACATGCAAAAGGCAGCGACATGACCACCTATGGCCTGACAGACGAACACAAGATGATCGCGGACACTGTCCGCACATTTGTCGAGAACGAAATTTACCCCCACGAAGAGCTTGTCGAACGCACCGGCGACGTCCCTGCGGAGATCGCGCAAGAAATCAAGAATAAGACTCTATCACTGGGGTTTTACGCCTGTAACTTTCCCGAAAGCGTCGGTTGTGCCGGGTTGAACCACGTCGAATTCGCCCTTGTCGAACGGGAATTGGGGCGCGGGTCTATGGCGCTGAGTCACTTTTTTGGACGGCCACAAAATATCCTGATGGCCTGCAAAGATGAGCAGATTGAGCGTTACCTGATGCCCGCGGTGCGTGGCGAACGGATGGACGCTTTGGCAATGACGGAACCCGGTGCCGGGTCCGATGTGCGGGGCATGAAATGCGTGGCCGTGCGTGATGGCGGTGACTGGGTTTTGAACGGGACCAAACACTTCATCTCAGGCGCCGATCACGCCGATTTCCTGATCGTCTTTGTGGCTACCGGAGAGGATGAAACGCCCCGCGGCCCCAAAAAGCGGATCACCACCTTTCTGGTCGATCGCGGCACGCCCGGTTTCACGATCCGCGACGGGTACAAATCGGTCAGCCATCGCGGCTACAAGAACATGATCCTTGAATTTGACGACTGCCGCCTGCCCGATGCACAGGTGCTGGGCGAGGTCGATGGCGGTTTTGATGTGATGAACGAATGGCTTTATGCCACGCGGATTACCGTCGCCACCATGTCAGTTGGCCGCGCCCGCCGCTGTTTTGACTACGCACTGAACTACGCGGCAGAGCGTGAACAATTCGGCCAGAAAATCGGCAAATTTCAGGGCGTTAGCTTTCAACTGGCTGATATGATCACAGAGATTGACGCAGCCGACCTGCTGACGCTGGCAGCAGCCGACAGGCTCGACAAAGGTCTGCCCGCAAACCGCGAGATTGCGAGCGCAAAGCTCTATGCCTCTGAAATGCTGGCACGGGTCACCGATGCTGCGATCCAGATCCATGGCGGCATGGGGCTGATGGATGACTACCCACTTGAACGGTTCTGGCGTGATGCACGGGTGGAACGGATCTGGGACGGCACGTCCGAGATTCAGCGCCACATTATCAGCCGCGATCTGTTGCGGGCGCTGGGTGCCTAAGATGGCGCGCGATCTGGGCCGCTTACTGAACCCGAAATCCGTCGCGGTCGTCGGCGGCGGTGCATGGTGTGAGGCCGTGATCCAACAGCTTCAAAAAGCGGGGTTTCCCGGTCAGATTTGGCCGGTTCACCCCAAACGGGATCAGGTCGCTGTTCTGCCCGCTTTTTCCAACATCGACGCTCTTCCCGGCGCACCGGATGCCAGCTTTGTCGGTGTGAACCGCAATGCGACAATAGACACTATTCAAGGGCTTTCCGGCCAAAATGCCGGTGGTGCCGTCTGTTTCGCTTCGGGTTTCGAAGAGGTCGCGGATGGCGCGGCCATTCATGCGGATTTGCTGAACGCAGCCGGTGACATGCCGATCCTTGGTCCCAATTGCTACGGGCTGATCAATATGCTCGACCGCGCCGTGATTTGGCCAGATCAACACGGCTGTATCCCTTGCGATAAGGGCGTCGCGATCCTGACCCAGTCGTCAAACATCGCGATCAATCTGACCATGCAATCGCGGGGCCTGCCCATCGGATATGTGGTGACTTGCGGCAACCAAGCACAAACCGCGCAAGCCGAAATCGCGGCGGGCCTGCTGGACGACCCGCGCGTCACTGCAATTGGCCTGCATATCGAAGGCTTCGGCGACATCACCGTGTGGAACGATCTCGCGCAAAAGGCCGCAAAGAAGGGTGTCCCCATTGTGGCGATGAAGGTCGGTCGGTCGGTTGAGGCGCAGCAAACAACCGTGTCGCACACTGCATCGCTCGCCGGAAATGACGCGGCGAGTGCGGCCCTTTTGGATCGTTTGGGAATTGCCCGCGTTGATGATTTGGACACGTTTCTAGAGACACTGAAATTGCTCCACGTGACGGGGCCGCTGCCCAGCACAGCCATTGCGACGATCAGCTGTTCAGGGGGCGAGGCGGCCCTTGCCGCTGACCTCGCGCAGCAACACGGGCTGCATTTTCCACCGCTCAAACCCAGCCAAGAAAAAACGCTGTTTGCGGCACTCGGACCCAAGGTCGCGCTGGCCAATCCGCTTGACTATCACACCTATATCTGGCGCGACACAGATTTGATGACACAGGCGTTTTCTGCCATGTTAGACCCTGATTTGGCGCTCACGCTGCTGATTGTGGACTTTCCCCGGGCCGACCGATGCGACGCGTCAGACTGGGACTGCGCGATCAATGCGGCGAAGGGCGCGAGACAGGCGACGGGCCAGCCATTGGCGATGGTCGCGACTCTGCCAGAACTGATGCCAGAGGCCGTCGCCCAAGGACTTATGGAGGCTGGGATTGTGCCGTTTTGCGGCCTTGGGCCCGCGCTCGCCGCCGTGGCCGCAGCACAGCAAAACGGCGATGCAGAACCCATACAGAACCTATGCACGACCCATACAGAACCCGTGCGCACCATGTCCGAAGCGGATGCCAAAGCCGCCCTTGCAGAGCACGGCGTGACGGTGCCGCGTTCTGTCCGCTCATTGGATGCCGCCGCAACCTTGGCCGCCCCGCTTGTGCTGAAGGGCGAAGGCTTTGCCCACAAGTCGGAATATGGCGCGGTTGTCTTGAACCTGAACCACGCCACATTGCCCGCGGCGGCACAGGCAATGAACGCCGACGCCTACCTGATCGAAGAGATGGTGACGGGCGGCGTTGCCGAGCTTTTGGTCGGGATCACCGCTGATCCGACATGTGGGTTCTTGTTGACCCTTGGCACGGGTGGGACCCTGACAGAGCTTTGGGACGACACCACGCATCTATTGCTGCCCGTCAGCGAGGATGCCCTAAAACAGGCTCTAACACAGGTGAAAGTGGGCAAATTGCTGCAAGGCTACCGCGGTAAACCGGCAGCAAATATGGACGCCGTCATTGCCGCGGTCATGTCCATTCAGGACTATGTTCTTGCCAATGCAGAGACCATTGCAGAGGTTGAAGTAAACCCGCTGATCTGCACGCCGACCCATGCGGTCGCCGCAGATGCGTTGATAAGGAAAGCCGATGACTGACCCGATTAAGACAAGCCGCGACGGCGCGATCCTGACCGTGACGCTTGACCGGCCCAAGGCCAATGCCATCGATCTGCAAACCAGCCGTCGCATGGGCGAGGTCTTTGCTGATTTTCGTGACGATCCCGACCTGCGGGTGGCGATCATCACTGGCGCGGGCGAGAAATTCTTTTGCCCCGGTTGGGATCTGAAAGCGGCCAATGACGGTGACGCGGTCGATGGCGATTACGGTGTTGGTGGTTTTGGCGGGCTGCAGGAACTGCCGCAGATGAACAAGCCGGTTATCGCGGCTGTGAACGGGATCTGCTGTGGTGGCGGTTTGGAACTGGCGCTGTCTGCCGACATCATTCTGGCCGTGGATCACGCCAGTTTTGCCCTGCCCGAAATTCGGTCCGGCACCGTGGCTGACGCGGCGAGCGTGAAGCTGCCCAAGCGCATCCCCTATCATATCGCGATGGAACTGCTGCTAACCGGGCGCTGGTTTGACGCGGAAGAAGCGCACAACTGGGGCATCGTGAATCATATCCATCCTGGTGATGCCCTGATGGCCGAGGCACACAAGATGGCGGCCTTGATCGCAAGCGGCCCGCCGCTGGTTTATGCCGCGATCAAAGAGGTGGTGCGCGATGCAGAAGATTCCAAGTTTCAGGACAGCATGAACCGCATCACAAAGCGACAATTGCCCACCATCGACAAGCTTTATGCCAGTGAAGATCAGGCCGAGGGCGCGCGGGCCTTTGCCGAAAAACGCGACCCGGTCTGGAAGGGGCGCTAGCGCGTTTTCACGATGAGGATTTTGGCCATATCATCGCGGTGCGCTGCATCCGCGCGGTCATCGTAGATACGCACGGCCTTCAATGTGATTTCGGCAAATTCAGGCTCTAACAGGGCCAAAACGGATGCAAAGCCTGCGTCGTCAAAGTGGGCGGCGTTTATGGAAATCGCGCAAGTCGCACCCGGGGCCGCCAAAGCGAGCAAGGGTCGCAAGCCATCAGGGCCCACATGTCCGTGGGTGAAAGTGCCCGCGCTGACGATGCCGTTGTAGCCGCCCAAAGGGAGGTCATGACCGGGTTGAAAAATGTCGGCATCGGTCAAGTTGCGATAGCGGCCTTTGCTGCGCGCGACGGCGAGCATCTCGGCCGACAGATCGACCGCATCCAGCGGGCCGATGTTCATATGCGCCAGATGATCGGCAACGAGGCCGGTGCCTGCGCCAAAGTCCAAGACCGGCCCTGTTCCGCCGGCCCCGGCAAAGGCAAGCGCGACCTGGCGCGGCAGTTGATAGCCCATCGCGTCACCAAATCCGGCGTCATAGGTCTGCGCCCATTCCGCATAAAGCCGCCGCATGTCCTTGTCAGAGGACAGCGCATAGGCATCGTTGAGGTCAGGCATCTTTGGCATCGCCTCACAGGTTAACAGAACCTTGCATCCCGTCCAGCACTGCGCCATCTGAGTGGCATGACACAGACATTGCTTTCATTCGGTCACGGCTATTCGGCCCGCGCATTAGAGCCGCATTTGGCAGGTTGGCGCATCATCGGCACCACCCGGAATGACGACAAGCTGGCCGCGATGATGGCCCGCGGGGTTGAGCCACGTATCTGGCCCGGCGCCAATATGATCCCGGCGCTGGATGCTGCGACGCATCTTTTGATCTCTGCCGCACCGGGGGAGGATGGCGACCCTGTCTTGAACGCATTACGGGACGAGTTCGCGGCGCGCGCCGGGCAATTTGAGTGGGTTGGCTATCTGTCGACCACCGGGGTTTACGGCGACCATCAGGGCGATTGGGTGGATGAGGACACGCCACTGAACCCGGCCACAAAGCGCGGAATCGCCCGTGTTAGAGCCGAATCTGATTGGGCCGCGATCCCGGATTTGCCGCTGCATATCTTTCGTCTGGCGGGAATCTATGGTCCCGGCCGCGGGCCATTTGCAAAGGTGCGCAATGGCACCGCACGGCGCATCATCAAGCCCGGTCAGGTGTTCAGCCGCACCCATGTCGCCGATATCGCGCAGGTCCTTGCGGCCTCAATCGCGCGGCCAAATCCGGGGGCGGCTTACAACGTTTGCGACGATGATCCGGCCCCGCCCGAAGACGTCATCGCCCATGCCGCTGAACTGCTGGGCCTGCCCGTGCCAGCGGCAGAGGATTTCGACACCGCAGAGATGACCCCAATGGCCCGCAGCTTTTATGCCGAAAGCAAGAAAGTGCGGAACAACCGGATCAAGACAGAGCTTGGCGTTACGCTGCGCTACCCGGATTATCGGGCTGGGCTTGCGGCATTGCTCGCTGCGGAACCAGGCGTCTGATCCCCCAGGCGACCCCGGCAAAGACCAGCAGCAACACGCCCGCTGCAGCAAAGTAGGTACCGTAGACCGTCAAACGGTCGGGCAACTCAAGCGAGTTCAAGAACGGATACGGCAGCCCGTTTGTGACCGTCCCGCGTGGGGTGGCAGCCAAGGGTTGCACCGCAAACTCAATCCAACAAATGTAGACACTAATTAGGCCAATTAGCCACAAGGCCGCTGATTTCAACCGTCGGAATACGCGGTGGATAAAGATCGCATCAATCCACTGTAAGAGCGGGCCAAGGGCGTGCAGGTAGATCTCCAGATAGGGTTCGCCCAGCTTGCCATCGCGGGTGACAGAGGCCGGGTCGTTCAGGAACAGCGACCAATAGAGATAGACGACCATCGCGTTCACCACTGCCGTCATGCTGATAAAGCCATCCCAGCGCTTGGTGCTGCGTCCTTCTTCGATGGCCATCATGCGGCTGGCGGCAAAGAATGAACAAAACAGCGCCCAGATCGTCAGGAACCGGAAGGGGCCGGAGAACTCGGTATAGTCGCTGAGGAAAATCATCCGCAGGCAGTAGCCAGCGGCCAGCAGAAAGACGATCCAGCGATAGATTTTGACCTTGTTCATTGCGCGCCCCTTTGGCGGCACCCTGCCGCGCTGCCGCTTGATTTGCAAAGCGTTACCCTGCGCCTACCTTTGTGCTTGAAGCTATGGCCAAGGCCCCACATATCCAAGTCGAACCGCACACAGGACAAAACATGACCCTTCGCGCCAAAGTCGCCACCATTCTTGACCACCCCGGTACGCAACGGGTGATCATTGGCGTGATCCTGTTCAACGCCGTGATCCTTGGGCTTGAGACTTCCGACAGGGTGATGGCGGCGGTTGGCCCGCTGATCCTGCTGCTGGATACGCTGTGCCTTGCGGTCTTTGTGGTCGAAATTCTGGCAAAGCTTTTCGCCCACAGGCTTGCGTTCTTCCGCAGTGGCTGGAACATCTTCGACTTTGTCATCGTCGGCGTCGCGCTGGTGCCATCGGGCCAAGGGCTGTCGGTGTTGCGTGCCATGCGCATCCTGCGGGTGCTGCGTGTCGCCTCTGTCGCACCGTCCCTGCGCCGCGTGGTTGAGGGGTTTATCACCGCCCTTCCCGGTATGGGGTCGGTGTTCCTGCTGATGGGGATCATCTTTTACATCGGCGCAGTCATGGCGACGAAGCTTTTTGGCGACGCCTTTCCGCAATGGTTCGGGTCGCTGGGCGGGTCGGCCTATTCGCTGTTCCAGATCATGACGCTGGAAAGCTGGTCGATGGGGATCGTGCGCCCAGTGATGGAGGTCTACCCCTACGCTTGGGCGTTCTTTGTGCCCTTTATCATGGTCACGACGTTTGCGGTGGTGAACCTGTTGGTGGGTCTCATCGTGAACTCCATGCAGGACGCCCACCATGAAGAGGACGTCGCCGCCACCGATGCCTACCGGGATGAGGTGATGGCCAAGCTTGATGCGATTGAAAAGCAGTTGGCAGAGAAGGCCTAGGCCGCGTCGGTTTGCAGGATCGCGGAGGGGAACGCCGCGACGATCTCGGCAAGTGCGGACACCGCGATGAACGAGGCATCCCGCAGCGATGGGACCAGCCCGATGGGTCCACGCAACCGGGCCAAGTCGCCCTCTGCCACCCCCAGCGCGCGCAAGGCCTCGCACCGCTGCGCATGTGTTCTTCGACTGCCCAGACTGCCGATGAACGGGGCCTTGGTTTGCAATGCGGCCTTCAAAAGCGCGGGTTCCCAATCATGGTCATGGAAGAGCGTCAGAAAGGCGGAGTATTCGTCGAGATAATCCAACCCACCGGGCTGATCGCGGGCGGTCAGATGCGTCGGCGGCAGGTGCGCAAGATGGCCAACCGCATCAAGGTCATCGACCTCTGGCGACAACAGGCAGACATCAAAGCCGGTGGCATGGCCCGCCTGTGCCACTGCGCGAAAAATCGCGCCACGTCCGGCGAGGCACAGACGAAAGCGCGGCGCATAGGTGAAGTGACGCGTGATCGGCGTGCCCTCAACCTCGGCCTGAAACGTCAGCGTCACCGGCTGGCGCGCGCCGAATTTCTGGTGTGCGGCAAGGATCGCATCCCGGTCCGGCATCGGGTCAATCAACACGTCCAACGCGCCACCACATGGCAGCTTGAGGTCCACGAACCGAGACCCATCACCATAGCGGATCAGGGTCTTGTCGCCCGATTGCAAAGCGGCCTGCGCGTGTAGCTGAATATCGCGATCAATGCAGCCGTTGGACAGATAGCCGGTCATCTGACCGCTTTGCTCAACCAGTGCCAGCGACCCAACCTCGCGCGCGGCACCGCCTTCGATTGCGAGCGACGTGATCAGGGCAAACTTTTGGTCCGCGCTGATCAACGTCGCCGCTTTCGCGATGATATCCGCCGCATGTTCGGCGTAGGTTATGACCTCAGGCAGAGACGTCTTCATTCACCACATCCGCAAAGGACTTAAAGAACTTTGCCGCCAGCTTTTTGGCTGTGCTTTGGATCAGGCGGCTTCCCAATTGCGCAAGCTTACCACCAATATCGGCCTTGGCCACATAGCGCAGGGTTGTCGTGTTCGCGTCCTCTGCGGTCAGGGTGACGTCGGCCCCACCCTTAGCGTGGCCAGCGGCCCCACCGTTGCCTTGCCCGGTCAGCGAAAACGCGTCCGGCGCGCCTGCGGTATCAAGCTCAACATTGCCACTGAACCGCGCTTTTACCGGGCCAATCTTCAGCACGACTTTCGCCTCAAGCTCTGTGTCGGAATGCTTGATCAACTCTTCACAGCCGGGGATGCACTGTTGCAGCACCGCAGGGTCGTTCAGGGCGGCATAGACCCGCTCTTTTGGTGCGTTGATGACGATTTCGTCCGAGAGTTCCATGGTGGTGTCCTTTTCTTAGCAACAGGGAAATTTGATGGTGGCGAGCGTTTCAGCTTGCTTTGATGTCAGGGTGAATTTGCCGCGAAGACGCTTGAGAACGGATCGGATCTTTGTCATGACGTGACCTTTTCTTGGCGCGTTTCGGTAAGGGCTGCATAGGCCGTGGGTGTGTCGACATCGGCGTAAAAGCCGGGCTGTGTAAGCTGGTGGAATTGGACGTGTTCGGGGTGGCTGCGGGTGAATTTCTTGCAGCCCGGCGCGTGTGGATCAGCCAAGAGCGGGGCGCGCAGGGCGTGCGGGACGACAATCGGATTGCCGCGTTGGTCGCCCGTCTTTGGGATTGAGATTTTGGCCCGGTCGCCCGCGTCATGGGCGCGCAAAAGTGCGGTCAGGTCCGCTGGCGTCAGCAGCGGTTGGTCGCCAAGACCAATCAAAAGCCTGTCGCAGGTGCCGGCCCCGCGCAGCCCACAGGCGACAGAGGTGGCTTGGCCTTGTACAAAGTCGGCGTTGAAAAGCGTGACGGCAGGGCTGCCTGCCAAAGCCGCATAGACCTGTTCGGCCTGATGGCCCGTGACGACGCAGACCGGTTGCTGTGTAACTGCGTAGTAGATCGCGACCATGTGCCGGATCATCGGAACGCCTGCCACGGGCAGCAGCAGTTTGTTCTGCGCGCCCATCCGACGCGACAGGCCTGCGGCCAATATGATCGCGATGGTGTCAGGCATTGATCTTCATCACTGCCGCGCGCCGCACTTTGACCAATTCCGCAAGGATCGACAGCGCAATTTCCTCTGGCGTAACCGCCCCCAGATCAAGGCCTGCGGGCGCGCGCACGGCGTCAATTGCCGAGCGGTGAATGCCTGCCTGTTCCAGCCTGTCTGACAACGCCGCGAATTTCCGTTTGCTGCCGACAAAAGCCACGAATTGGCTTCGGCAGGTCAGCGCAGCCTTGAGCGCATCCAGATCGCCTTGGCCTTGTGTCGCCACCACGATGCAGCGCGCCTGATTTGGGTTGTCGCCCGTCTGCGCGGGCACAGCATTCGCCACCGACCAGTGAAACTGCGGGGCCAGCGATGACAGCGCCTGTGCAACGGGCGATGCACCCATGACGATCAGTTGCGGCATCGGGATGCAGGGTTCGATAAAGATGTCGACGCTCCCCTTTGACGGGCAGCCATTGCGGGCGAAGCGAGTGCCGTCGACCTCATCCCCTGCGGCGACGCCCTTTTCGGCCAGCAATTCCTCTGGCGCGACCGAGATCAGCTGCGGCGTGCCGTCTTGCAGCGCCTGCACCGTCGCGCGCTTGACCGCGCCGCGCGTGCAGCCACCACCGAGCCAGCCGTGCAGGATCGTGCCGTCTGCGCCCAGAAGCGCCTTGGCCCCGGGCTTAGCCGCTGTAGACCCGGCAGTGCGCACGATGGTCGCAAAGGCAAAGGGTTCCTGTTTGTCGCGCAGCTCTTGCGCGACATCTGCCAGATCGGACGAAAGCACCTCTGCCGGGGTCATAGCGCCCCCAATTCGCGTTCGAGGGCCGCAAGATCATCAAGCGTATTGGCTGCTTTGAACAGGTCCAGATGGGGCAATGCGGCGGCCATGCCCTCGGCGACGGGCGCGTAGTCGACCCAGCCTTTGAGCGGGTTCAGCCAGATGATCTTGCAGCCGCGTTTCTTCAGCTTGGCAAGGGCCGCATCCATGATCGCGGGGCTTTCGGTGTCGTAGCCATCGGACAGGATCAGCACGACGCTGCGGCCATCCACAAAGCGGCGGGCATAGGTGTCTGAGAACAGCGCGAGCGAGGGTCCAATCTTGGACCCGCCGCCAAAGCCATCGGCCATCAACGACATCCGCCCGATGGCGCGCATCGCGTCTTTGTCGCGCAGCGCCTCGGTGATGCGCACCAGACGAGTGTGAAACAGATAGGCATCTGCCGCCGTATCGGCCCGCAAAAGCCCGGCCAGAAAGGCCAGAAAGACCTGGGCGTAGACGGACATCGAGCCTGAGACATCGCACAGCGCCACGATCTTGCGGGTCCGGTCGGGGCGCTTTTTGCGCATCAGGCGCAGCGGCTCACCCCCGGTGGCAAGGCTGTGGCGGATGATCTTGCGGAAATGCAGCCGGTCGCCTTTGCGCGCAGCGATGCGCCTGCGGGACCGCCTGTCGCGCAGGGCGGCACCAAGGCGGCGGGCGACCGCTTCGGCCTCTGCGATTTCCTCGGGGCGCACCAGATCACGCAGGTCTTTGCGCGACAGGTTCCGCGCCGCGGTCGCGATCAGTTTGCCGGTGCCGTCGCTGTCCGCCGCACCGTCGTCGCCATCAGGCGCAGTCGCGGAGCCGGATGCGCTGGCTTCGCTGCCCTTGGCATCGCGCGAGGAATGCACATCGTCGCTGATGCTGTTGGAGGGCGTTGGCACCACCTTTTGCCGCACCCGGCCTGCATCCATCCAATAGCTGTCAAAGAGCGCGTCGAACGTTTCGGCCTCTTCCTTGCAGCCGGTGCAGACGGCCCGCATGGCGCGGCGCGCCTGATCGGGCGATGTGGCTGACACAGCGTTGAGGGCGGACAAGGCTGTTTCCGCCTCTGCCACGCCCAACCGCAAACCATTGTCGCGCAGATGCGCGATGAAGCCTGCCACCCGCGCGGCGGGTCCGGGGTCGCGACCGGCAAAGCGGGTCACGCGGGTCATGCGGCACGTCCGGCAATGCGACCCGCAACCTCTGGTGTGATCTGCGCCTGATCGGTCTGGGTTTTCAGCAAGGTCGTCAGGGTCGCCTGCAAGGTCGCCGGGTCATCCGTCAGATCAGCAATGCCAAGCCCCATGAGCGCTCCTGCAAAGTCGAGCATTTCCGCGACACCGGGTGTCTTCTCAAGCTCTTCCTCACGCAGTTTTTGCACGAAGCCCACGATCTGTGCCGCCAAGTGCGCCTCGACCTCGGGGCAGCGTGCCTTGAGGATCGCAAGCTCTGTCGTGCGGTCAGGGTAGGCCACGTAGGTATAAAGGCAGCGCCTGCGCAAAGCGTCGGACAAATCGCGGGTGCCGTTTGAGGTCAGGATCACAATCGGCCGCGACGTCGCTGTGATCGTGCCTAACTCAGGGATTGAGATTTGGTAATCCGACAGGATTTCCAGCAGGTAGGCCTCAAATTCCTCATCCGCGCGGTCGATTTCATCGATCAGCAACACGGGCGGAGTGTCTTGGGTGATCGCCGCCAGCAGCGGGCGTTCCAGCAAGAATTCGCGCGAAAAGATGCGGTCTTCCACCGCTTTGCCGGTCTGGCCATCCTCTGCCGACGCACGAATGGACAGCAATTGTCGCTGGTAGTTCCATTCGTAGATCGCCTGTGACGCGTCCAGCCCTTCGTAGCATTGCAGGCGGATCAACTGCGCTTCGCGGGTCGCGGCAAGGGTGCGCGCGACCTCGGTCTTGCCCACACCAGCGGCCCCTTCCAGCAGCAAGGGGCGGCCCAGCGTCAACGCCAGATGCAGCGCGACGGCAAGGTCGTCAGAGGCCACGTAGCCTTCACCCCCAAGGGCGGTTTGCAGTTCAGTCCAGGTCATCACCATCTCCGTAAGGTGGGCAATATTGCCCACCCTACCTTTGCGTTAGTCGTGCAGACCAAGGTCATTGGCCGTCTTCCAAATCCGCCAATGGTCATGCGGCATGTTGGTATGCGTGTTGCCGAATGGCCGGAACGCATCCTGCACCGCGTTGGAGAAACACGGCACGCCGCCAACATGGGGGCTTTCGCCGACGCCCTTGGCCCCGATGGGGTGATGCGGGCTTGGGGTGACGGTATAGTCGGTTTCGTAGTTGGGCACTTCCCACGCGGTCGGCAGGAAGAAGTCCATCAACGTCCCCGTCTTGCAGTTGCCCATGTCGTCGTAAGCAATCTCTTGCCCCAGAGCGACGGCGAGCGCTTCGGTCAGACCACCATGCACCTGACCTTCGATGATCATCGGGTTGATCCGTGTGCCGCAGTCGTCCAGCGCATAGAAACGGCGGATGTCCGGCACGCCCGTATCCACGTCGATGTCCATCACACAGACATAGGCCCCGAACGGGTAGGTCATGTTCGGCGGATCGTAGTAGCTGACCGCTTCCAGTCCCGGCTCGATCCCCGGAATGGCTTGGTTATAGGCGGCGAAGGCGATTTCCTTCATCGTCTTGAACTTTTCCGGCGCGCCTTTGACCACGAAGCGGTCCACATCGAATTCCACGTCATTGTCGTGCACTTCGAGCAGGTAAGCCGCGATCATCTGCGCCTTGGCGCGGATTTTGCGACCAGCCATCGCGGTGGCGGCCCCGGCAACTGGGGTCGAGCGAGAGCCATAGGTGCCAAGCCCGTAGGGCGCGGTGTCGGTGTCGCCTTCCTCGATCGTGATGCTGTCGGCGGGCAGGCCGATTTCACTCGCAAGGATCTGCGCGAAGGTTGTCGCGTGGCCTTGACCTTGGCTGATCGTGCCGAGACGGGCGATTGCGGACCCAGTCGGGTGAATGCGGATTTCGCAGCTGTCGAACATGCCGAGGCCGAGGATATCGCAGTTCTTCACGGGGCCTGCGCCCACAATCTCGGTGAAGAAGCTGAGGCCGATCCCCATGAGCTTGCGGGTCTTGCCAGCTTTGAAATCCGCGACCCGTTGCGCTTGCTCTGCGCGCAGCCCTTCGTAGTCGACAGCCTTCAGCGCCTTGTCCCAAGCGGTGTGGTAATCGCCGCTGTCATATTCCCAGCCAAGCGCGGCGGTGTAGGGGAATTGTTCCTTCTTGATGAAGTTGATCCGGCGCAGCTCTGCCGCGTCCATGTCCAGCTTGATCGCCAGAACCTCGATCATGCGTTCGATGAAGTAGACCGCTTCGGTGACGCGGAAGGAACAGCGATAGCTGACCCCGCCCGGTGCCTTGTTGGTGTAGACGCCGTCAACCTCCAGATAGGCGGTCGGGATGTCGTAAGATCCGGTGCAGATGTTCATGAACCCCGCAGGGAATTTGGTGGGGTCCGCGCAGGCGTCAAATCCGCCGTGATCTGCCGTGACATGGCAGTGCAGCCCGGTGATCTTGCCTTCTGGCGTGGCCGCGATCTTGCCGGTCATGTGATAATCACGCGCAAAGGCGGTGGTCATCAGGTTGTCCATCCGGTCTTCGATCCACTTGACCGGCTTGCCCGTCACGATGGAGGCCACGACCGAGCAAACATAGCCGGGGTATGCCCCAACCTTGTTGCCAAACCCGCCGCCGATGTCGGGCGAGATCACACGGATGTTGTGTTCCTCTATGCCAGAGATCAGCGAGACCACGGTGCGGATCGCATGCGGTGCCTGGAACGTGCCCCAGAGCGTCAGCTTACCGTTCACCTTGTCCATCGACGCCACGCAGCCGCAGGTTTCCAGCGGGCAGGGATGGGTACGGTGATAATACATCGTCTCTTCCGCGACGACCTCGGCACTGGCGATCACCTCTTCGGTCGGGGCCTTGTCGCCTGCGTCCCATGTGAAGATATGGTTGGGGTGCTTGCGTGGACCATGCGCGCCATCGGGGATGGAGCCGTCTTCGGCCACGAGGTCTTCGCGCAGCACCACGTCGGATTGCAACGCTTCAAACGGGTTCACGATCACCGGCAGTTCTTCGTATTCAACCTCGACCAATTCGATCCCATCGGCGGCGGCATAGCGGTCTTCGGCCACGACGAACGCGACCTCTTGTCCCTGAAACAGCACTTTGCCATCGGCCAGCACCATCTGTTTGTCGCCCGCCAGCGTGGGCATCCAGTGCAGGCCAAGGGGTTCGAGATCCTTGGCCGTGAGCACGGCAAGCACGCCGGGCACTTCCAAAGCGGCGGCGGTATCGATGTTCTTGATCCGCGCGTGCGCATAGGGTGAACGCACAAAATCGCCGAACAACATACCGTCCAGTTTCAGATCGTCGACGTAGTTGCCCTTGCCCTGGGTGAACCGTGCGTCCTCGACCCGTTTACGGGAACATCCCATCCCTTTGAGGTTATCGACCCGCTCTTCGCGTGTAATTTCGTCCTTCATTCTGCGGCCTCCTTGGCTGCATTCATTTCCGTGGCCGCAGCCTGAATGGATTTCACAATGTTCTGGTAGCCCGTGCAGCGGCAGATATTGCCAGCCATGCCAAAGCGGATTTCTTCCTCTGTCGGGTTGGGGTTTTCCTCAAGCAGCTTGGTCGCCCGCGTGATCATCCCCGGTGTGCAATAGCCGCACTGCAACCCGTGGTGTTCTTTGAACGCCTCTTGCAGGGGGTGCAGATCGTCGGGGCCGCCGATGCCTTCAATCGTTGTGATCTCGGCACCTTCGGCCTGCACGGCAAACATGGTGCAGGATTTGACCGATTTGCCGTCGATGGTGACGGTGCAGGCCCCGCAATGGGACGTCTCGCAACCAATATGTGGGCCAGTGATATTGAGCCGTTCGCGCAGCGTATAGATTAGCAGCTCGCGCGGCTCGGCCAGAAACTCTTCGGTCTTGCCGTTCACCGACAGTGTGATGTGCTTTTTGTTGGACATGTTCTGAACCTCCCTTATGCCCGCGACCTGGCGCGTGCGATGGCGCGGCGCAGGATGACCCCAGCCACATGTTTCTTGAACGCGACGGGGCCGCGGTTGTCTTCGGTTGGGTCGATGTCGCCCAGCATGGCCGCGATGGCCGCATTGATGGCCGCGTCATCCACAGCGGTCCCGACAAGCGCTGCGCCAGCGGCATCGGAATACACGGGTGTATCGCTGAGGTTGGTCATCGCAATAGAGGCCGACACGCAGGACCCGCCCTCTTTGACGATCTGCACGGCGGCAGCGGCGGTCGCATAGTCACCAATTTTGCGCTTTTGCTTTTCATAGGCATAGCCGCCCGCAGGCAGTGGGATCGTAACTTGCGTCAGAACTTCATCATCCTCGCGGGCGGTCATATAGGCCGCCTCATAGAATTCGCGCGCGGCAACCTCGCGGGTGCCATCGGGGCCAACGACGGTAAAGCTGGCGTTCAGGCACTGCATCAGGCCGGGCATGTCGTTGCCCGGATCGCCATTGGCGACATTGCCGCCGACGGTGCCTATGTAACGCACCTGCGGATCAGCGATCTGCAAGGCGGCTTCGCGCAAGATCGGAGCGGCAGCGGTCAGCTCTGCGTTGTCGATGATGTCGTGCTGCGTGACCATCGCGCCGATGGTGATGCTGTCTGCACCCACCGTGATATCGGACATGCCACCAACATCCTGAAGGTCAATCAGATGCGGCACATCGGCCATGCGCAGTTTCATCATCGGGATCAGGCTGTGACCACCCGCCATGACGCGCGCATCGTCGCCGTGTTCCGCGAGGATGGACAGCACGCCGGCCATATCCGTGGGTCTATAATATTCAAATGCCGCTGGAATCATCGGCTCTCCTCCCTACAAAAAGCGATTGTTCTGGCTAGGGGGGATTAGGCATGCGCTCGCATGCAGTGGCTTTAGGAAATCAATGAAAAACGGCTATTTTGCACGAAATGCGTATCAGGTTGCACGAATTGCACCGACCTGCGAAGCCAGCGCATCCTGAATCGCCTTGAGCTTGGATCTGCTGACTGGCGCGGGCGGCAAATCATCCCCGCTAAAGACGCAGCGACCCTTGTCCTTGGTCCGTTCAAACCGCAATACGCGCTCTGGGTTCACCAGATAGCTGCGGTGCGTCTGAAGGAACCCGACGGGCAACAACCGCTTTGTCGCCTCGGTCACGGGCCATGTGCAAAACAGCCGTTCCTTGTCGGTATAGACCTGCGTGTAGTGTCCATCGGCACGGACAAAGGACACGTCACCCGGCGCGATAAAGACCTTGCCGCCGTCGCGCTCACAAGGGATTTGCAGCCGCGCGATGGGTTCCGGTTTGCTGTCCGGCGGCGTGGGCGTCTGGGGCGTGATCAGATAGGTCACACTGACCCAAAGGCAGGCCCCGAAAATCACAAAGCTGAAAAAGATCACGCCCAGCGCTAGCGTCTCATTGCTCATCGAGGGCCCAAACTCTGCCCCGCTTGGCACGGCCACGAAATTGGTGGTCGCCATGGCAAGGAAATGGACAGAGCAGACGGCAAAGGCAAAGCACAGCGTGCCAAAGACGATGTTGCGATTGGTGCGTTTGCCATAGGCAATCCAGAACGCCAAAACGCACAACCCAATCGCCACGACAGAGGACAGCGTCACGCCAATGGGGGTATAGATCGCGCGGCACAGCTCTAGCCCCGCCATGCCGATATAATGCATCACCAGAATACCGACGCCGACGATGACCCCGGCCAACGTGATCGTGGTTGGGGTGCGTTCGGCGAAATGCAGGATGATCAGCGCGGCACCAACGATCAGGATCGCGACCAAGGCCGATACCAGCGTGATCGCCGCGTCGTAGTAGAACAGGATCGGCAATTGCAGACCCAGCATCGCGACAAAGTGCATGGCCCAGATGCCGCCGCCCAAGGCCACGGCCGCAAGGGCAATCGCTGCCTTTTTCTGAAGCTCTGGTTTCGCCGACAGGTCGCGCGTCATCGACAGACCCGTGAACCCCGCCGCGGATGCAACGACACAGGCCATGAGGATCAGGAAAAAATTGTGATCAACGTCAAGAATTTCCATCTTGGCAATTTGACCAAAAATGCAGCGCTTAGCAATTACGTTCGCGTGAGTTGCGCCTTACGCGCGCTTGCCCACGGTCGCGACACCCAGCACGTCCAGCACTTTGGCTTCGATGTCTTCGGCGTTCAGGCCCGCCATCGCATACATGTCGCGGGGGCTGGATTGGTCAATGAAAGTGTCGGGCAAGACCATCGACCGGTATTTCAGCCCGTGGTCAAACACGCCCTCATCCGCCAAAAGCTGCGCGACGTGGGAGCCAAAGCCGCCCACGGCGCCCTCTTCGATGGTGATCAGCGCCTCGTGTTCGGCGGCTAGTTTCAAGATCAGATCGCGGTCCAATGGCTTGGCAAAGCGGGCATCGGCAATCGTCGGCGTGATCCCTTTGGCGGCCAGCGCCTCGCAGGCGGCTTCAACCTCTGACAGGCGCGTGCCGAACGACAGGATCGCGACCTGTTTGCCTGCGCGGATCATCCGGCCCTTGCCGATTTCAAGCGGTTGCGCATCGGCGGGAATATCAACGCCAACACCTTCGCCACGTGGAAAGCGGAAGGCGCTGGGCCCGTCGTCATAGGCGGCAGCGGTGGCGACCATATGCACCAGCTCTGCCTCATCCGCGGCGGCCATCACGACAAACCCCGGCAGGTTCGCAAGGTAGGCCACGTCAAACGCCCCCGCATGGGTCGCGCCATCGGCCCCCACTAGCCCCGCGCGATCAATCGCAAAGCGCACAGGCAGACGTTGGATGGCCACATCATGCACCACCTGATCGTAGCCGCGTTGCAAGAACGTGGAATAAAGCGCGCAGAACGGCTTCATCCCGCCAGCGGCCAGCCCGGCGCTGAACGTCACCGCGTGTTGTTCGGCGATGCCCACGTCAAAACAGCGCGAGGCATAGCGCTGCATGAATTTGTTCAGCCCTGTGCCATCCGGCATCGCCGCCGTAATCGCGCAAATCTTGGGATCAGCCTCGGCCAGTTTGATCAGCGTATCGGCGAATACGCTCGTGTAGCTCGGCGCGTTTGACGGTGTTTTCTTTTGCTCGCCCGTGACCACGTTGAACTTCCCAACGCCATGACCCTTGTCGCGCGCCTCTTCCGCCGGGCCGTAGCCCTTGCCCTTTTTGGTGATCGCATGAATCAGGATCGGCCCTTTGGCGCGGTCCTTGACGGTGCGCAGCACGGCCAGCAATTGATCCATGTCGTGACCATCAATCGGGCCCAGATAGCTGAACCCCAATTGTTCAAACAGCGTCCCGCCAACAGTCATATGTTTGACCATATCTTTGGCGCGCTTGGCCCCTTCGCGGAAGGGTTCGGGCAGCAGCGACACCGCGCCCTTGGCGGCGGCTTTGAGTTCCTGAAACGGCTCGCCCGCGTAAAGCTGGCTAAGGTAGGAAGACATCGCCCCCACCGGCGGGGCAATCGACATCTCATTGTCGTTGAGGATCACGATCAGCCGCTTTTTCAGATGGCCCGCGTTGTTCATCGCCTCATAGGCCATGCCCGCCGACATTGACCCATCGCCGATAATCGCAATCGCATCGCCGCCTTCGGCCCCCAGATCGCGCGCCGTGGCAAAGCCCAGAGCCGCAGAGATCGAGGTGCTGGAATGCGCGGCACCAAAGGGGTCGTATTCGCTCTCGGATCGCTTGGTGAAGCCCGACAACCCGTCCTTGGCGCGCAGCGTGCGGATACGGTCGCGCCGCCCGGTCAGGATTTTATGGGGGTAACACTGGTGGCTGACGTCCCAGATGATCTTGTCCTTGGGCGCATCAAACACCGCATGCAGCGCCACGGTCATTTCCACCACGCCCAGCCCCGCACCAAGATGCCCACCGGTGACGGACACGGCGCTGATCGTCTCGGCCCGGACCTCATCAGCGAGCTGTCGCAGCTCGGCATCAGACAGGCCCTTCATGTCGGCAGGGATGTTCACGCGATCCAAAAGCGGTGTGTTGGGGCGGTCGTTCATCGTCTTGTCCTATCTGTCCCGGGCGATGACGAACTGTGCCGCATCGCGCAACGTATCGGCCCGCGCCCCATAGGGGTTTAGCGCATCACAGGCAGATTCCACCAGCTCACGTGCGCGGCTTTTCGCCCCACCCAGCCCCAAGAGCGAGACAAACGTGGCCTTGCCCGCCGCATCATCTTTACGCACCGCTTTGCCCACGGCAGCGGCGTCGCCTTCCACGTCCAGAATGTCATCGGCAATCTGAAACGCGAGGCCAAGCGCATCCCCATAAGCCTTGAGCGGGGCCTCATCCGCGCCAACCATGCGGGGGCCCGCAAGGCAAGACCACGTAATCAACGCCCCGGTCTTGCCGTTTTGCAGTGTGATGATCTGGTCGAGCGTCAGCGGCTGTTCGGCTGTCTCTGCTGCGATATCCAGCATTTGCCCACCGATCATCCCGTCGATCCCGGCGGCCTGCGCAAGGCTGCGGATCAGCCGCAGCTTGGCGGCATCGTCAGCACCCAGATCGCCCAGCGCCTCAAACGCCAGCGTCTGCAATGCATCCCCTGCCAGCACGGCAATCGCCTCATCCCATTTGCGGTGAACCGTTGGCTTGCCACGGCGCAGATCGTCGTCATCCATGCAGGGCAGATCATCATGAATCAGCGAATAGGCGTGCAGCGCTTCGATGGCGAGGGCGGCGTGTCCCGCTTTGCCAGCGGTCACGCCGTGCAGTGCTGCACTTTCAAGCACCAGAAATCCGCGCAGCGCCTTGCCGCCTTCCAGCGCATAGGTTGCTGCGTCTTTCAACACGCCCGCGCGCGGTGCCATTGCTGCGGCCATCTGGGCCGCAACAACTGCCTGCGCCTGACGCAAAGCGTCTTGGAAATCAGCCATCCAGCGGGGCGGTCCCGGCGGGCTGGCCTTGCCCATCCAGCGTGATCTTGGCGACCTTTTCTTCGGCCTCTTTCAGCTTGGCCTCACACCGCGCCTTCAACGCCGCACCGCGTTCGTACAACGCGATTGAGGCATCCAGCGCCACATCGCCACGCTCCAACTGGCCCACGACCTGTTCGAGTTCCTTCATCGCGTCTTCAAAGCTCATCTGATCGACGTCACTCATGTCGCCCGCTCCTTTAATACCTTCACATGGGCCGCTGCGGCGTCCCCAAGTGCGGCCAAGTCATACCCGCCCTCAAGGCTTGATACCACCCGGCCTTTGCAGTGCCGGTCCGCCAAATCGCACAGGCGTTCCGTCATCCAGCCAAAATCTTCCGTCGTCAGGTTCATACCCGCCAATGGATCAGCTTCATGTGCATCAAATCCTGCGGAGATCAGCAGAAGTTGCGGAGAGAATTCATCGACCCGCGGCAGCACGATCCGTTCCATCACATCGCGAAACGGCTTTGACCCGGTGCCATCGGGTAGCGGCACGTTCAGCACGTTCCCAACACCGGTTTCATGCGCCGCCCCTGTGCCGGGATAAAGCGGTGACTGGTGGGTGGAACAGAACAGGATGCGGGCGTCTTCCTCGACCAGGTCCTGCGTGCCATTGCCGTGGTGCACGTCGAAATCGACAATTGCCACACGGTCCAACCCGTGATGATCCAACGCATATTTCGCGGCAATCGCGACGTTGCCGAAAAAGCAAAACCCCATCGCCGTCTCACGCTCTGCATGGTGGCCCGGTGGGCGCATTGCGACAAAGGCATTGCCGGCCTCGCCGCCCATCACCAGATCAACCGCCCGCACAATGCCGCCCACACCGCGAAAGGCCGCGCCCAACGTGCCGGGCGACAGATGTGTATCCGCATCAAGCGACCGCCAGCCTTCGGTCGGGGCAGCGGCGCGGATGCTGTTGATATGCCCCTGCGGGTGGCAGCGCAGAATGTCATCCTCTGCCCCCAGCGGGGCCTTCACCCGCAGCAGGTCCATCGCTTCCAAGCCGCCCAAAACGGCATCAAGCCGGGCCACCTGTTCAGGGTGGCCGGGGGGTGTCACGTGGTCATAGCAATCGGGGTGGGTGATCAGCGCTGTTGTCATGGGGGCAACATCTGCCAAAGTGCGGCGGCGTTCAACGTCTTTTGGTCAAATGCCTATCGCCCTGACCAGCGGTGTGCGGACGTTAGTCTGGGGCCAGCATATATCCGGCACCGCGCACGGTTTGCAGATAGCGGGGCTGCTTGGGGTCGGCTTCAATCTTGCGGCGCAGGCGCGTGATCTGCACGTCCACCGCGCGTTCCTGCGATTGCCCGCCGGACCGTGCAAGTTCCTCAACCAGCCGCGCCCGCGTCATCGCCTCGCCCGGCGCGCTTGAGAAGATTCGCATCAGCTGACTTTCGGTCGCGGTCAGACGCACCAGATCGTCGCCCTGCCACATCTCGCCGCGCGCAATGTCATAGCGGATCGGGCCAAGGTTCAGCACCTTGGGGGCCACCACAACCGGTTCGGCCTGTGGCACGCGCCGCAAGATCGCGTTGATCCGCAACAATAGCTCTTTGGGTTCAAATGGTTTGGCAAGGTAGTCGTCCGCCCCCGCCTCGAGCCCCGTGATCCGATCATCCGTCTCGCCCTTGGCGGTCAGCAACAGGATCGGCGTGGTGATCGTTTTGCGCAGATCGGCACACAGGCTCATGCCGTCCTCGCCCGGCATCATCACGTCCAGAACGATCAGATCGAATTCGAGCCCTGACAAAATCCGCCGCGCATGGGCCGCGTCGCGCGCCCCGCTGACCAGAAACCCCGACCGCATCAGGAACTTTTGCAAAAGCGTACGGATTCGTTCGTCGTCATCGACAATCAGCAAATGGGCGTCGTCAGCGTTCATCACTTTGGTCCTTCAGCGCATCATAGTAAAAGCGCATCTCTTCATCCATCATCGCTTCCAGCACCTGCCGAAAGCCCGCCACGGCCTCTGGCCCTGCGGTCCGGTAAGCGTGGCGCATCCTGTCACGTTGCGCATCTGATAGCGACCGTTCAAGTGCCGCCCCTGTCTCTGTCAGGGTCAAATGCCGCTCGCGTTTGTCACGCTTGCCAACCGTGCTTGCCACCAAACCGTCCTCGATCAATGTGCGCAATACACGATTAAGCGATTGTTTTGTCACGCCAAGCACGGACAGCAGGTTGTTGACCGTGGTGCCGGGGCTGCGGTGGATAAAGTGGATCGCCCGATGATGCGCCCGGCCATAGCCTTGATCAGACAGGATACGGTCAGGATCAGCCGTGAACCCGCGATAGGCGAAAAACATCGCCTCGATCCCTTTTCGCAGCTGCTCATCGGTCAGAAACAACAGGCTTTGGCCGGTCTGACCGGGTGTTCCTTGTGCCATCGTGCCTCCCCTACTTTGACGCGAAGATACGTCAGCCTTGTTGACATTCCAAGGCACGATTGATACCGATTCCCAGAAACTGCGTAATAATATGTCCGATGCGGACCTACCTACGCAATAAATGCAAATCCGTGAGGGAGGTTCCAATGGCGGGTTACGATGATCGTAATGGCAAAATCTGGCTGGACGGCCAGTTGGTTGATTGGCGTTCGGCCAAGGTCCACGTCCTGTCCCACGGGCTGCATTACGCCTCTTCCGTGTTTGAGGGCGAGCGTTGCTACAACGGCAAAATCTTCCTGGATCGCGAACATACAGAGCGGCTGCACTATTCGGCCACCCGTCTGGATTTTCAGATTCCTTACACCGTCGACGAACTGATGGCCGCCAAGGCCGAGGTTCTGGCCGCCAACGGTCTGACCGACGCCTATGTGCGTGCCTTTGCATGGCGTGGCGCGGGCGAAGACATGGGTGTCGCCTCTGCCAAGAATCCTGTCCGCACCTGCATCGCGGCCTGGCATTGGGGCAACTACTACGGCGACGCCAAGACCAAGGGTGCCAAGCTGGATATCGCGAAATGGAAGCGCCCCAGCCCCGAAACCATCCCGCATGACGCAAAGGCGGCCGGTCTTTACATGATCGCCACCATGTCCAAACACGCGGCCGAGGCGAAGGGCTGTTCAGACGCGCTGATGTTCGACTATCGCGGCTATGTCGCCGAATGCACCGGCGCGAACCTGTTCTTTGTCAAGGACGGCGAAGTTCACACCCCCAAAGCCGACGCCTTCCTGAATGGCCTGACCCGCCAGACGGTCATCAAGATGCTCGGCGAAAAGGGCGTCACCGTGCACGAGCGCGTCATCATGCCCGAGGAACTCGAAGGGTTTGAGCAATGCTGGCTCACCGGCACCGCCGCCGAGGTCACCCCCGTCGGCCAAATCGGCGACTACAACTTTGAGGTCGGCGCGCTGACCCTCGACGTGGCTGAGACCTACGAAAAGCTGGTGCGGGCCTAAGCCTCACCACCCTTGTCAATCCGCAGGAAATGCCGCGCCCGTTGCGCGGCGTTTTCGCGTCTGGGCCGCTTTTGCAGGGCCAGCGTTGCCTTGTTGGGGAGTTTGGATTTTTCAATCGTCACCAGACGCCGCGTCCGTGGGGCGGTCTGGTCCGTGGTGCGGTGTGCAATCATGGGAACCTCCATCCATGATCGCAGTATAGCAGATTTCGGCGTCAGCCCCTAGCGCTCAGACGCGCGACCAATCCCCAAGAGATAGCGCGCAGACCGCCTGACACGACGCATCGTGCTGTCTTGCGTCGGCTTTGCACAGGTTTCTTTGGCAAGCGGCGGCAGAGTCTTTGCGACCTTTTCTGCCTTCTTTTGCTTTCGCACGGCGCGTTCCAAAAACGCCCCCTGCACGCCAGCTTCGGCGTTCACTTCAACATGTTTCATAACAGATTCCCGACTACTGCCCCATTTATAACACATTTCAACGGGGGAGTCTCGCGGTGCTATTTCCCGCCCAAATGTCCCATGGCCTTGCGCTGTTGCGCCCGGGCGATGCCCAGCTGCCGTTCGCGCCAGATGATCAGCACGCCAGCCAGGATCACGATGCCCGCCCCCAGCAACATTGTGCCGGTCGGCACCTCGTCAAAGATGAAATAGCCGATCACCAGCGCCAGCAGCATGGAGGTATAATCAAACGGCGCCACCAGTGACGCATCGGCGTAGCGGTAGCTGGAGGTCATCAGGATTTGCCCAATCCCGCCCAGCAATCCGGCCATGATCAGCATCAGCACCACGCTGGGCGAGGGCACGGCCCAGCCCCATGGCAGGGTCAGCAACGCGAGCATGCTGGAGGTGATCGTGAACCAAAACACGATGGCTGCTGTTGCTTCTGTCGCGACCATCTTGCGGACAAAGACATGGGCAAGGGCCGCCATCATCGCCCCCATCAGCACCACGACCGCGCCCAATGTTTCGCGCGACCCGGCCTCGGCCCCGACGGATAGACGCGGCGACAGGATGATCAGCACACCAACCAGCCCCAATGCGACGGCGGACAGGCGAAAGGCGCGCACCTCCTCGCCCAAAAACATCGCGGCAAAGATCACCACCAGCAGCGGCGCGGCATAGCCGATCGCCGTGACTTCGGGCAGCGGCAACAGCCCCAACCCGGTAAAGCCAAAGCCCATGCCCATGGTCCCCGCAAGGCCACGCCAGACATGGGCCAGTGGGTTCTTGGTCTTCCAGCCGTCGCGCAATTCGCCCCGCAGGGCGAGCCAGCCGAACAGGATCGGCAGGGCAAAGAACGACCGAAAGAACACCGCCTGTCCTGGCGGCACGTCAACGCTGGATGCCTTGATCAGCGACGCCATGCCCATAAAGGTCATGACCGACAGAATTTTGAATAATATGCCGCGAAGGGGTTGCATGGGCGCACCCTACCCGCTCGATCCGCGTGCGCAACGCCCGCGTCAGGGATGCCGCTATGCGTTAGCCTGGCATCACCCGCAACACGTCCCCGCTGTCCAGCACGACCAGCACCGCGCCATCTGGCAGCACCTCAACATCACGCACGCGACCCACGCCGCGCAGCAGACGTTCCTCGCCAACGACGCGACCACCTTGGAGTTTCAGCCGCACCAGCTCTCCGGGGTTGAGCGATCCGATCAGGATGTCACCGCGCCACGGCGCATAGCTGCCGTTGTAGAATGCCATATTGCTCGGCGCGATCACCGGGTCCCAATAATAGACCGGGCTTTCATAACCCTGCCCTTCGGCCTGCCCAGCGCCCACATCACTGCCGCGATAGTTGATCCCATAGGACACGACGGGCCAACCATAGTTGCGCCCGGCCTGCGGCTGGTTCAGCTCATCACCGCCACGCGGACCATGTTCCACCGTCCAAAGCCCGCCGGGCCCAAGTGCTGCGCCTTGCATGTTGCGATGCCCCAGCGACCAGATCGCGTCATTGCCCGCCTGCCCGACAAAAGGATTATCCGCCGGGATCGTGCCATTGGCATTCACGCGGATGACTTTGCCGTGGGTGGTCGCGATATCCTGCACAAGCGTCCCGCGATCCCCCGCGCCCCGGTCCCCGGTGGTGATCCAGACCGTGCCATCTGCAGCCGGGATGATCCGACTGCCAAAGTGCCGCCCACCTGACGTGGGCGGATCCTGCACAAAGATATCGCGCACATCGCTCAGGCTGCCATCCGCGCCCAGCGTGCCACGGGCGGCGGCTGTGACGGTGCCGCCGGATACCGGTTTCGCGTAGGTCCAGAATAGCGTCCGGTCGGCGCTGAAATTGGGGGATGCCGCCACATCCAGCAGCCCGCCTTGCCCGCCATCATCCACTTCCGGCACACCACCCAATGGCCCTGATACGCTGCCATCATCGTTGATGATCCGCATTCGGCCACGCTTTTCAGTGACCACAAACTGCCCTGATGGCAGTCGCGTGATCCCCCATGGGCCGTCCAGCCCAGTGGCAAAGCGTGTGACGGTCACGGGTGTCTCGGACAGCGCTGCCGCACGGGTCTGCCCGGCAAAGCTTGGCTGGAAATCCGCGTTGGGCGCGCCTTGTTCAACTTGGGCCATGGCCAGTGTCGGGATCAGGGCAATCAGAGCAAACAGGCGCATCACATCTCTCCTTTGGACTGATCCAAAGATAGGGCGTTACGCCAATTGCGCCACCGCCCAACGCGCCGCATCGGCGACAGCATGCTCAGGATCATTCACAAGCGCTTGTGCAGCAGGGCGCAGGGCCGTATCGCCAGAATTGCCAATCGCATAAAGCACGTTGCGCACAAACCGGTCGCGACCAATGCGTTTGATCGGTGAGCCGCTGAACTTTGCCCGGAACGCCGCATCGTCCAACGCGGCAAGTGCTGCCAAGGGCGGCGCGACCAGATCATCCCGCGCGGCAAGGCGCTGGTCCTTGGCGTCTTGGGCAAACTTGTTCCACGGGCAGACCGCCAGACAATCGTCGCAGCCGTAAATCCGGTTGCCCAAGAGCGGGCGGAGTTCGGGGTCGATTGGCCCCTTATGTTCAATCGTCAGATAAGAAATGCAGCGCCGCGCATCCAGTTGAAACGGTGCGGGAAAGGCATCGGTAGGGCAGACGTCGAGACAGGCGCGGCAGGACCCACAGTGTTCATCCTCGGCGCTGTCCGGTTCCAATTCCAACGTGGTGAAAATCGCGCCCAGAAAGAACCAGTTGCCCAGATCACGTGACAGCAGATTGGTGTGTTTGCCCTGCCACCCCAGCCCCGCTGCCTGCGCCAGCGGCTTTTCCATCACCGGGGCGGTATCGACAAACACCTTCACCTCGCAGCCAGTCTCGGCGACTATCCAACGTGCGACGTTCTTTAGCCGCTTCTTGACCACATCATGATAATCCCGCCCCTGCGCATAAACGCTAATCGCGGCGCGGTCGGGTTGGTCAAGAATGGCAAGCGGATCATGATCCGGCGCATAGGTCTCGGCGAGCATGATGATCGACTTCGCCTCGGGCCAGAGCGCGCCGGGATCACCGCGCCAGGTCATCCGTTCGGCCATCCACCCCATCTGCCCATGCCGCCCGGCCTCAACAAAGCTATGCAATCGGTCGGGCAGCTGTGGCACGGCGTCGGGCCTACAAATGCCCACATCGGCAAAGCCCGCATCACGCGCATATGCGATCAACCGGTCTTTCATGTCGGGGTCCGGGGCGAAGCCCCAAAAAGGGGGTGGGGGGGCGGGCCCCCCCTAAAAATCAAGGTCCGCATAATGCGCGGGCTGAGGAAACCCCGACACCTGATCGGCCAGCAAGGACCGGAACGCGGGCCGGGATTTGATCTTGGCATACCAATCCTTGACCACCTCTGACCGGTTCCAATCCACGTCAGAGATATAGTCCAGACAAGATAACTGCGCGGCCGCCGCGAAATCAGCCAGCGACATGTCGTTGCCTGCCAGCCAGCGCCGCTGATCCAGCAGATGCGCCATGTAATCGAGATGATATTTGATCGCCTTCGCGCCCGCCTTCACGTTGGTGCTGTCAGGATATCCCGTGCCCATCACCTTGCGGAACACCCGTTCGCCCACCAGCTTTTCGGTGCACTCGCGGTTGAACTTGTCATCAAACCACGCCACCAGCCGCCGCACTTCATAGCGGCTCTCGGAATCCTTGGGCAGCAGGGGCGGGCTTGGCTGCACCTCTTCGAGATATTCACAAATCGCGGTGCTATCGGCCATCGTCCGGTTGCCCATCTTCAGCACCGGCACTTTGCCCGCCGGGTTGCGGCGCAGGAAATCGCTGTCTTGTTCCCAATAGCGTTCCTCGACCAGCTCAACCTCGATCTTCTTTTCCGCAAGGCTCAACCGCACTTTGCGCGAAAACGGTGACAGCGGATAATGGTAGAGCCTGTTCATGAGATACCCTTTGGTCGTGGTCTTTCTTCAATGCCGTATGCGCGGTGTCCGTTCAATCCTCAAAACAAGCGGCACGCCCGTCAGCGGCGATTGTTGCCGCCCCGTCAAGGATGCTGGCCGCCCTGCGCCGCACGCTGTCGCTGGGGTTTGACGCCGACCGGCCCTTGGGGTTGGGCAGGATCGCGGCAAGCCGTGCGGCCTGCACCGCCGTCAGATCAGCGGCATCGACACCAAAGTAGTGTCGCGCCGCCGCCTGCACGCCAAACACGCCCTCATCAAACTCCGCAACATTCAGATAAAGCTCAATAATTCGCCGCTTGGACCAGACCGCCTCGGTCAATGGCGTCCACAGCGCCTCAAGCGATTTGCGCACCCAGGACCGGCCCTGCCAAAGATAGACATTCTTGACCACTTGCTGCGAAATGGTCGAGGCACCGCGGTTGCCACCGGCCTCAAGTGCCGTCTGGATCGCATCGACGTCCAGCCCCCAATGCAGGCAGAAATTCGCGTCCTCTGCCGCCACCGCAGACCGGGCCATCACCGGGGCAATGTCGTCAATCGCGGCCCACTCCATCTCAATCCCACCCAAACGGCGGCTTTCCGACAGGGCATAGGGCGTGCTGGGCGGATTGATCAGCGCGTAAAGAAACGTCATCAAAACAACCATCGCAATCGCTCCAAATAGCCCACGCCACAGCCAGCCGACCATACGCCGCACGATCCCCTTGCGGGGTTTTTCGACCTTCTTTTTCTTGGATGTCTTCGCCTTCGCCATAGGTCTCTTAAGTCATTTGCCCCGCAAGGCGTCAAGCAAAACGCCCTGCCGCCGGGTGGCAACAGGGCGCATTGTGTCGCAAAGATCAGAGCCTATTCCGCAGGAATAGCCGTTTCTTCGATGCTCAGCGGTGCGGGCAGATGCACCAACATCTCTTTCGGGCAAATCTGGAGGAAGTGATGCTTGGTTTCATCCCAATCCTGCAAAATCTCTGCCGCCTGACGGCTGCCCGTCTCGTCCAGATGCCGCTGGATCAGGCCGCGCAACTGCGTTTCCCAATGATCCACAGTCACCGGACAGGTCACCAGCGTTTCCATGTTCATCAGGGCAGATGCTTCGCCCTTGGGATCGTAAAGATAGGCCATCCCGCCGGTCATACCGGCCCCAAAGTTGGCACCGATGCTGCCAAGGATCACCGCCACACCGCCGGTCATATATTCACAGCCGTTGGTGCCGCAGCCCTCGATCACGACGCTTGCGCCAGAGTTACGCACGGCAAAACGCTCGCCCGCGCGACCGGCGGCAAAGAGATACCCATCCGTCGCACCATAAAGCACCGTGTTGCCGATGATCGTATTCTCAGACGCCACCAGCGGGCTTTGCATCTGGGGCCGCACGACAACCGTGCCCCCCGACAGACCCTTGCCAACGTAATCGTTGGCATCCCCCGACACGACCAGCTTGAGCCCATGCACCGCAAAGGCACCAAGCGACTGCCCGGCAGAACCGCGCAGCTTCACCGTCAGGTGATCGTCCTGCAGCGTGTTGCGCATCCCAAACCGTTTGACGATATGGCTGGACGTGCGTGTACCAATGGTCCGCAGCGTGTTCTGCACCGCATATTCCAACTGCATCTTTTCGCCGTCTTCGAGGAACCTTGCGGCGTCCTGAACGATCTGCGCGTCCAACGTGTCATCCACCGCATTGCGGGGCTGATCGCGGTCATATTTGATCTTGGACGCGCCATCGACGGTGATCAGAAGCGGGTTCAGATCCAGATCATCCAGATGCGCCGACCCACGGCTGACCTGTGCGAGCAAATCAGCGCGGCCAATCACCTCATCCAGTGACCGCGCGCCGATGCTGGCCAGAATTTCGCGCACCTCGGTGGCGTAGAAAGTGATCAGGTTGACCACCTTGTCGGCATCGCCGGTGAACTTGTCACGCAACGCCTCATCCTGTGTGCAGACGCCCACTGGGCAGGTGTTGGACTGACACTGGCGCACCATGATGCAGCCCATCGCGATCAGCGCGGCTGTGCCGATGCCGTATTCCTCGGCCCCCAGCATTGCTGCCATCACGATGTCGCGGCCCGTGCGCAAACCACCATCGGTGCGGAGCGTGATCCGCTCGCGCAGGTTGTTCATCGCCAACACTTGATGCGCTTCGGTCAGGCCCATTTCCCACGGCAGGCCTGCGTATTTGATCGAGGTGCCAGGTGAGGCACCCGTGCCGCCATTGTGACCCGAAATCAGGATGATATCGGCCTTGGCCTTGGCCACACCGGCGGCAATCGTGCCAACACCGGATGACGCCACGAGCTTGACCGTCACCTTGCAGCGCGGGTTGATCTGCTTGAGGTCGTAGATCAGCTGCGCCAGATCCTCGATGGAATAGATATCGTGGTGAGGCGGCGGCGAAATCAGCGTCACGCCCTTGGTCGAATGCCGCAGCTTGGCAATCAGGTCGGTGACCTTCATCCCCGGCAGCTGGCCGCCCTCACCGGGCTTGGCACCCTGTGCGACTTTGATCTCAAGCTCTTCGCAAGCCAGCAGGTATTCTGCCGTCACACCAAACCGGCCAGAGGCGACCTGCTTGATCTTCGCACTCGCGTTGTCGCCATTGGGTTCCGGCGTGAAGTCATCAGGGCTCTCGCCACCTTCACCACTGTCGGACTTGGCACCAATCCGGTTCATCGCAATGGACAGCGTGCGGTGCGCCTCGGGCGACAGCGCGCCAAGGCTCATGCCCGGTGTGACAAAGCGCTTGCGGATTGCGGTGATGCTTTCCACCTCTTCAATCGGCACAGGCTCGCCCAGCGGCTTGATCGCCAGCAGATCGCGCAAGTGGATCGGTGGATTGGCCTGCATCGACTTGGAATATTGCTGCCACAGCTCATAGGACGCGCGGTTACAGGCGGCCTGCAACATATGCATGGTCTGCGCTTCCCAGGCGTGCTTTTCACCCGACCGGCGGGCCTTGTAGAAACCACCGATGGGCAGCACATCCAGACCCTGCTTCCAGCCCTTGGCATGGACCTCTTCCAGCTTGGTCTGAATGCCGTTTGTCCCGATCCCAGAGATGCGCGAATGCATGCCGGGGAAGTATTCCGCGACCATCGCGCGGGACAGGCCCACCGCCTCAAAGTTGAGACCGCCGCGATAGGACGACAAGACACTAATGCCCATCTTTGACATGATTTTCAGCAGGCCCGCATCGATGGCCGCGCGGTAGCGGCGGCAGGCATCAGTAAGGTTTCCGTCGATTAGCCCACGGCGCAAACGATCCGCGATGCTGTCCTGCGCCAGATAGGCGTTGACCGTCGTGGCCCCGCAACCGATCAGCACGGCAAAGTAATGCGGATCGATACACTCCGCTGACCGTACGTTGATCGAACAGAAGGTGCGCAGCCCCTTTTTGGTCAGGCCCGAATGCACAGCAGAGGTGGCAAGGATCATCGGCATCGGCACCCGCGTCGCGGACTGATGCTGATCCGTCAGCACGATATGCCCCGCGCCAGAACGCACGGCATCTTCCGCCTCTCCCCTGATCCGCGCCAGACCGCGCGACAGCGACCCGGACCCTTCGGTGAATGTGCAGTCGATGATGACCACGCTATCGCCGAAATGCTCGACCATCACATCGTATTCCGCATTGCCGACAAAGGGGCTTTCGAGCACCAAAATCTCGGCCTGACTGCTGTCTTCGTCCAGCACGTTCTTGAGGTTCCCGAACCGTGTCTTCAGGCTCATCACCCGGCTTTCGCGCAGGCTGTCGATGGGCGGGTTCGTGACCTGGCTAAAGTTCTGGCGGAAGAAGTGCGACAGCGGCCGATAGGTCGTCGACAGAACCGCACTTGGCGTGTCGTCCCCCATCGATGCGATCATCTCTTTCCCGTCCTCGGCCATCGGGGCGAGCACATTTTCCAGCTCTTCAATCGAATAACCCGCCGCGACCTGACGCTGGCGCAGTTCTGCCCCTTCAAACAGCGGTGCCTCTGGAATGTCGCGCAGCATATCGTTGAGGTTCGTGACCTTCTCGACCCACTCCCCAAACGGCAGCGCGCGCGCCAGCTTGTCCTTGATCTCCGTGTCGTGGAACAGCAGGCCCTTTTGCATGTCCACGGCGATCATCTGCCCTGGACCCAACGCGCCCTTTTCGACCACGGTGGCCTCGTCCACGGCCACCATGCCGACCTCGGACCCAGCCACCAACAGACCATCGCCCGTCACGACATAACGCAGCGGGCGCAACCCGTTCCGGTCCAAGCCACCACAGACCCAGCGGCCATCCGTCATCGCCAGCGCAGCGGGGCCATCCCAGGGCTCCATCACGGCGTTGCAATAAGAATACATGTCCTGCCAGGCCTGCGGCATCTCCACCGCTTGCTTGGACCAGCTTTCGGGCACCATCATCGTCTTGGCCATCGGCGCTGTCCGGCCAGCCCGCACCAGAACCTCAAAAACAGAGTCTAATGCAGAGGAATCCGACGCGCCCGCCGGGATGATCGGCTTGATATCTTCCGCCGCTTCACCAAATGCGGACGACGCCATGCGGATCTCATGCGACCGCATCCAGTTGACGTTGCCCTTGAGCGTGTTGATCTCACCATTATGAGCCAGCATGCGGAACGGCTGGGCGAGGCTCCATTGCGGAAATGTGTTGGTGGAATAGCGCTGGTGATAAATCGCAAAGGCGCTTTCAAACCGCAGGTCCAGCAGATCGGGGTAGAACACCGCGACCTGCTCGGCCAGCATCATGCCCTTGTAGATGATCGACCGGCAGGACAGCGAACAGACGTAAAGATCAATGCCAAGGGCCGCCTTCTCGATCCGGCGACGGATGATGTAGAGCTCGCGCTCAAACTCTTCCTCGCTCATATCCTTTTCACAACGGATCAGTATCTGCTCAATCTCGGGACGGGTGGCATTGGCCTTTTCGCCCAGCACCTCGTTGTTCACCGGTACATGGCGCCAGCCATAGATGTAGTGCCCCATGCGCAGCACTTCGGATTCCACAATCGTCCGGCAACGTTCTTGCGCGCCAAAATCAGTGCGCGGCAAGAAAATCTGCCCGACGGCAATCCGCTCGCCCTCAATCGGCTCATGGCCCGTGCGACGAATTTGATCCTGAAAGAACGGCTCTGGAATTTGCACGTGAATGCCCGCGCCATCACCCGTCTTGCCATCCGCATCGACAGCACCGCGGTGCCAGATCGCTTTCAGCGCATTGATGCCCTTTTCCACGACATCACGCGATGGCGTACCGTCGATGGCGACCACAAGGCCAACACCGCAAGACGCATGTTCATCGTCATCACGATAAAGGCCATTCTCGGCCATCCACTCGCGCTTGGCTTCCTCGGCGGCAACCCAGTTTGCGTCATATGTGGTCATGAATTTTGCCCTTTCATGTAGGCCGCGAATTTGGCCATTTCTTCGGCTTCCGTGCTTTGGCTGGCGTCCTGCGCCTTAGCCATCCACGCGGCCCGGTGATCTACGAAAATTTCTTCAGTCAGGGTCAGACCGTCCTGCCCTGCGAAAAGCCCTGGCGCGACAAAGGCAACGGATTTGCCCTGCATCTTCCACCACAGATTGGTGCCACAGGTGCCGCAAAACACCCGCTCGCCCCATGCGCTGGCGTGATGGCTTTGCATCGCATCCTCGCCCGTAATTTCCAGCGACCCTGTGACCCGCACCGCGTAAAGCGGTCCCCCACCCGTCCATGTCTGGCACATCGTGCAATGGCAGGCCGTCAGCGTGTCCTCAAACGTGCCGCTAACGCGCACCGCGCCGCACAGGCATTTGCCGTCCCGTTGGGTCATTGCATGTCCTCTTCGGTGACGCCGAAATGCGCCAGCGCTTCGGCCCGCGTCATCCGCGTGTGATCACCGGCAAAGGCCCAGCCCTCTGGTTTTTCATCGACATAGTATTCGCCGGTCAGCGCGTGATCGGCAGCGTTATCAAACAGACCGGTGGACAGGCCATAAGACCCGTCTTCCTTGATCCGGTAAAACAGCGTGGACCCGCAATCGTCACACCAACCGCGCGTCGCCCATGTTGAAAAGCTGCCCGTCTTCACAGGACCTTTCCACGCAACATCAGCGCCCTTTGCATGCACCGCGACAAAGGCCGTTCCCGTCCAGCGGCGGCACATTTCGCAATGACAAGCCGTCATGCCGGGGCCAAGCGCCGCAACATCCACCGTGACCGCGTTGCACATGCAGTGACCGTTCATTGCCCGACCTCAAAGCTGGACATCACAACGCCACAGCCGTGCTTGGGGTTGGCCGACAGGAAGCCGGGCTCACCGGGATAGATGAATTCCACCGGGCGACCATCGGTCTCAAAGCTGCCGGAACCTGTGGTCGTCGTGCCTGTCCCCGACAGGAACATCCGCCAGTTGCCACTGATGAATTCATTGCCAGAGGATTGCCAGATTTCGGTGCCATCTTCGGTATAGGCAGTGATGTTGAATTCCGTCTCGGACAGGGTCACATCATCAATCGTGATCTCGCGCCCGGTCAGCGTGTCGGCCCCCACATAGCGCGTGATCCCCACCTCGTCCGAGAACGTGCGAAAGTCATAGCCGTCTCGCCCGGTCTGGATCAGCTCATCCAGATTGGCGGGGTCGACGGGGCTGTCTTCCAGTCGTTCGGAATGGCCCGACAGCGGGTGAAAGGACTTGATCCACTGCGTCTGATAATCCGTCGTGCCAAGATAGGTCATGCCCTCTTCGTCAAGGCTGACCCGTTGCTTGTGCCCCTCAGGATCGCCCTGACAGATGAAGTGATGATCGACCGAACAATCGGCACCTTGCACCGTCAGAAAAGCATCACAGCCAGCGGGCAGGCTAAAGGTGTCCTGCGCATAGACGTCGCTCGCCCACAACAGGCAGGCCGACAGCGCAAAAAAGGTCAGCACGCGATCCTTTACGTTAATGCGACTTAACACTTTGATGCGCACGGGTTGTGCATCACTTCTGTATGGGTTCTGCATCCCGGAACGGGGCGTTAACCGGCTCATTCCGCGGCCACGGCGTCAGCGTTGGACAAGTAGCCCAGGATCGCTTCTGCTGCCTCTCGGCCATCGCGGATCGCCCAGACGACAAGGCTTGCGCCGCGCACGATATCGCCAGCGGCATAGACGCCATCAAGGTTGGTTTTGCCGGTGCCGAAATCTGCTTTGATCGTGCCCCAGCGGGTGACTTCCAGCGCGTCCTCGCCCCAAAGCGTCGGCAGGTCTTCGGGTTCAAAACCCAGCGCCTTGATCACCAAATCGGCCTCTTCCACGTAGTCGGCACCCTCGATCACTTCGGGGAATTGACGGCCCGAGGCATCGGGCTGACCCAGCCGCATTTTGCTAACGGTCACGCCGGTGACGGCGTCTCCTTCGAACCCTGCGGGGGCCGACAGCCAGACGAATTCCACGCCTTCTTCCTCGGCGTTCTGCACTTCGCGCTGCGAGCCGGGCATGTTGGCCTTGTCACGGCGATAGAGGCATTTGACCGATTCAGCGCCTTGCCGGATCGCGGTGCGCACACAGTCCATCGCCGTATCACCGCCGCCGATCACGACGACTTTCTTGCCCTGTGCGTTCAGCTCGCCGCTGTCGAATTCGGCCACGTCGTCGCCAAAGCTTTTGCGGTTGCTCGCCGTCAGATAATCAATCGCGCGGACAATGCCGCTGGCGTCCGCATCCGGCAAATCCCTTGATTTATAGACACCTGTGGCGATCAGAACCGCGTCGTGTTCGCCCCGGATCGCGCCAAAGGACAGGTCATCGCCGACATTGCAGTTCATCACGAACTTCACGCCGCCATCTTCCAGCTGCGCCATGCGCTGCATGACGATGTCTTTTTCAAGCTTGAAGCCGGGGATGCCATAGGTCAGCAAACCGCCGCCGCGATCATAGCGATCATAGACCGTGACCTGCACGCCCTGACGGCGCAGCATGTCAGCAGCGGCAAGGCCACCGGGGCCCGCACCGATGATGCCGACGCTTTCGGGGCGCTCCGTGTGGGGGCGGATCGGCTTGACCCAGCCTTCCTCAAACGCGGTGTCGGTGATGTATTTTTCGACCGAGCCGATGGTGACCGTGCCGTGGCCTGATTGTTCAATTACGCAGTTGCCTTCGCATAGGCGGTCCTGCGGGCAAATGCGGCCACAAATCTCGGGGAATGTGTTGGTGGCCTGGCTGATCTCATAGGCTTCTTCCAAACGCCCTTCGGCCGTCAGGCGCAGCCAGTCGGGGATGTTGTTGTGCAGTGGGCAATGCGACTGGCAATAAGGCACGCCACATTGGCTGCAACGGCTCGCCTGCTCTTCGGCCTTGGTGGTCGCGTACTCAGCATAAATCTCAGCGAAATCTGTGCGGCGTAGATTTGGCGCACGCTTTTCCGGCATGTCCCGCTCAACGCTCGTAAACTTCAGCATCTTTTGCCCAGCCATCACAGACTCCATTCTCCAACTTCCAGACCTGCGGTTTAATCGGTCATTCGCAAGATGAAAAGTCAGTTATGCTGACCTAAATGATGAAATTTCATGATGCTGGCGATTGGGTGCGCTAATATTTGGCAAATTTAGGTAACTTATTATGACCTATATGGTCAAAAACCCAACAAAAGCGCGGTCAGCGCGACGCTGCCAACGACGATTCGCCACCAACCGAACAGGGCGTATCCATGGGTGCTGACGTAGTTGAGCACCCATTTCACCACCACAAGTGCCGTGAGGAAGGCCATAATCAAGCCAATCGCGATCTCTGTCAGGGCGCTGAAGTCCAGCACGTCGCGGTTCTTGAACAGGTCGTAGCCAAAGACCCCAAACATCATCGGGATCGAGAGGAAGAATGAAAACTCTGCCGCTGCTCGTTTGCTAACGCCCAACAAGAGTGCGCCAACAATGGTGGATCCAGACCGGGATGTGCCGGGGATCAACGACAGGCATTGGAAAAGACCAATGCCCAGCGCGGTTTTGACAGGGAGGCGCATCGCGTCCTCGTGTTCCTCACGCAGGTTCAATCGATCCACAAACAGCAGGATCACACCACCGATAATCAGCATCACCGCGATCAGCATGGGTGTCTCAAACAGCACCGTTTTGATCAGGTCGTGCATCAAAACGCCAAGCAGCACCGCAGGGATCGCAGCGACCACGATTGACGCGATGAAACGGCGCGATGCGGGGTCAGATGGGGCCGTCGCGACCGCGCCCCAAAGTCGTTGGAAATAAAGCACAACCAGCGCCATGACGGCACCGATCTGGATTACGACTTCAAACGTGTTACCTGCGCTGTCAAAGCCAAGGAAATGGCCCACAAGCAACAGATGTCCGGTGGATGAGACAGGGATGAACTCTGTCAGGCCTTCAAGGATCCCCAGAAGGCCCGCAATGATTGTGCTGTCCATCAGGTGTCGCGCAGGTTTTTCGCCGAATCCTTGATGGCCGCGTATTGGCCCGAAGGCCGGAACCGCCACAGGTAGTCAGGCAGGACAGCAGCCATCGCTGTGGGCTGAATGCCCAGATCGGCAAAGCCTTTGGCGTCGTCCGCGACCACGTTGTCCACAGCGAGGCTTTTGACCTGATCCTTGGTGATGGGTGCTTTCACGATGCCGAGCGACAGGAACTGCGCAACACCCGAAACGGATGCCACAATGCGGGCCACCCAGAACGGCATGTTCATCACGAGACGCCGACGTTGCACCACGTCCAGCATCCGGTTCATCAGGCCGCGGAAGGTATCCACATCGGGGCCGCCAAGCTCGAACACGCCGCCGATGTTGCCGGCGGCACCAATCTCAGCAGCGGCGGCGACATCATCAACATAGACCGGCTGAAACCGGGTGTTGGCCCCTGCGACGGGCAACACCGGCGCAAAGCGCGACATGCCCGCAAAGCGGTTAAAGAACTGATCTTCCTGACCAAAAATGATCGACGGACGCAGGATCATCGCGTTTGGCATATGCGCCAGGACGCCTGCCTCACCTTCGGCTTTGGTCTGGGCGTATTCGCTTTCGGCGTCTGCATCTGCGCCAATGGCCGAGATATGAACCATGTGCGACACCCCGTGGCTGGCCGCAACGCGGGCGATGCGCGTCGCCCCTTCGGCCTGAACAGCGTTGAAGGTGTTCTTGCCCACTTCATCCAATACGCCCACGCAGTTGATCACCACATCGGCCCCACCCATGACAGAGGCCACGCTGTCATCATCGCGAATGTTGCAAAAGATCGGCTCTACCTGTCCGACAACGCCGTAAGGCTTCACAAAAATCGCCTCTTCGGGGTTGCGCACGGCGACCCGGACACGCCAACCGGCCTTGGCCATACGCCGTGTGATATAGCGCCCGACAAAGCCGGAACCGCCGAAGATTGTGACAAGATTGGACATAAGCTGGCCCCTTTGCGCGTTTCGCATTCGGTTTACCCGTGACCCCCGCATCAGACAAGGCGAATCCGGGCAAGCAAGATTCATCACAACATGGACGGAATCGCGTTGACACCCCGTTGACGCCTCGCTACATCGCGCTTCACGACACCTGCCCAGGTGGCGGAATGGTAGACGCGCCAGCTTCAGGTGCTGGTGTCCGTATGGACGTGGAGGTTCGAGTCCTCTCCTGGGCACCAAATTCCCACACGATATTGGAATTACGTCACGCGGCTGGCTTCAGACGCTGCCGGTCATCCCACAGACCATTTTCCAACACGACCACCAGCGCAGGCCCGCACCTGTGCAATGACGACATGGATTCTTGAAAGCGGTGGTGCCTCAAGAGGGACTCGAACCCCCGACCTTGTCCTTACGAAGGACCTGCTCTACCAGCTGAGCTATTGAGGCATGCGGGGCGCTTGTTAGCACCGGCCCCGGCTTGCGAAAAGACCTATTTTGTCTCTTCGACGACTTCTGCTTCGGGCACCTCTGCCGGCTCTTCAACGGCGACAACTTCGGTCGCTGGTTCCTGACCGACGATCAATGGCAGCATCTCTGTGCCTGCGGGCATCGCGACTTCACCAGCCGGTGGGCGCTTCCATGCCAGCGTATCAAACGATCCGCAATTGGCGCAGACGGGTTCCCAGTCGTTGTGGATGTGCTGGCAGCTATCGCATATCCACTGCGCACCGCGCGGGGCGGTCAGGGCACGGGCCAGCCAGCCGCGCACAACGGCATCATCCGCACCGCTGCCGCGTTCAATCGCTGCCATCAGGGTCAAACTACGCGAGGTTGGATCATCGTTGACCAGATCGCCCAGCGCGCGTTTGGCCGCCGGGAAATCCTCTGCCGCGATATTCAGCTCTGCCAAAAGCATTTTGGTCTCTGGGCTGTCGGGGTTTTGCTTGGTCAGGGCCACGAAACGCTTCATCCGGGCGGTTGCGGTTTCGTTTGGCGCAATCTCTGCGAATGCGGCGGCCAGATCGGGATGCGGTTGCGCACCCCATGCCTTGGTCAGCACGCGCGAGGCATATTTTGGTTTGTCCTGCGCGATGTAACCACGCGCCGCCATCACGGCCGCTGGGATCAGATCGGGCGACAAACGGTTGGCGTTGATCGCCGCTTCGCGCGCCTCAATCGACTGGCCATCTTCCATGATGCCCTTCGCCTCTGACAGAGCCAGAACCGCATCGCGCCGCTTGTGCACGTCACGGGGCAGGTTGCCCGCCTTCAGCTTCGCACCCAGTGTTTCGCGTGCACCGGCCCAATCGGCCTTCTCGGCCTGCAGTTTTAGCAAGACATCTTGCGTCTCTTCATGCTTGGGCTTGAGCGCGAAGGCCTTTTTGGCCAGCGCCATCGCGGTGTCCGTATCCCCTGCGAGCAGCTTTTGTTTCATCAAGCCACGTACGCCAACGAACCGTGTCTGGCTGGATTCCAGCAGCGCCTTGTAGCTTTCTTCGGCCTGCTTCTTGTCGCCCGTCATCTCTGCGGCTTGCGCGGTCAAAAGCGTCGTCAGCTCTGGCGCGTTCAGATACTTCTTGGCCCGCTGCGCCTTGGTCAGGGCCAGATGCCCCTCACCAGAGGCGAGCGCCATCATGCCTTCGGACAGCGCCTCAAAACCCTTACGTTCGCGGTTGCGATCAAAGTAGCGCGAGATCGCCGTCTCATCCCCGTTGAGGAAATGATAGGTCGCGACAAGGAATGTCATCAGCTTCAGGAACAGCCAGACCAGCACGATCAACGCAACAAAACCGAACACCAGTTGCAGCGGCGAGAGCGTCATTTCGATGCCCGCGACCGAGATGATGGCACCGCCATCAACGCTCATCAGTTGCATGGCGCCAAAGGTCAACGCAGTCACAATAGCGATGAAGGCGATGATCTTAATAAGGGACAATAGCATAACGTCGGCCTTCAGTTATCGGACAAAGAATTGGAAAGAGTATCAGCTGCATCAATTGCGGCGGCGCGGGCCTCGGCCTTTGTAAGCCAGTCTGACATCGCAGCGCGGGCCACTTCGGGCAGGGTCGCGACCTCTGACAAGGCGTCGTTCAAGCGGCCTTCGCGCAAGGCAGCCTCAGCGCGGGATAGGGTCGCATCAACACCTTCGCCTTCTTTCGGGGCGACAGAACGCACATCAAGCTGGTTGCGCAGGAATGAACCCAGCCCCGATGTTTCTTCGCCATCGACGCCTTCGGCGCGGGCATCAGACAGCGCCATCCGGGCGGCGGCGGGAAATTCCGATTGCAGGCTGCCAAGCGTCGGCGCGCCCTCTGATACTGCGGTCAACGCCTCGGGCGCGGCACCGCCAAGTGCCGATTCAAGCTCACCCAGCAGGCTGCCCAATGGCGCGCCGCTTTCCAACGCGCCTTGCACACGGGCAAGCGATGCTTTGGCCGTGGCGGCGCGCGCAGCCTCGACCGCGTTTTGTTCAATTGCGACCGCTTCGGCACGGGTCGTTTCTAAAAGCACGGCCAGTTCTTCTTGCTGCGTGCCGATCTGGTCCCGCAGGTTTTGCATGTCCGCCTCAAACGCATCCACAGCGGTCTGCGGCAATGTGCCATCCCCGCTTGGCTGGCGCTCAACCGTCTCAACACGTGCGGCAAGGGCAGCAATCTCAGAATCGATTCGAGCGGTGGTATCCGTCAATCCGGTGATCGCAGCACTCAGGTCGCTGGTGTCCGTCGGGCCGGGCAAGGCCGCGATCTCATCGCGCAATGCGGCAATGTCTTGGGGGGTCGCTGCGGGCGCTGCGGCCTCTTGGCCAGCGTATTGAAGATAGGCCACGCCGTAGCCGATGGCACCGGCCAGCAGACCGCCAAGCAGCATCGGAATAAAGACGTTTTGCTGCGGGGCGGGGGCCGCAGGGCGCTCTGACACAGGGGATTCGGCTTGTTTTTCGACTTCTGCCTGTTCAGGCATTGGGTCGGGCTCCGGCGTCGGTTCAGGGTCGGGCGTGGGTTCTTCAATCGACAGGTCAACGTCAGACTCTGTGATCTCTTCGGCCTTTGCCTCGATCACTTCTTCCGTCACTTTTTCGGTTTTGGCTTTTGTGCTGTTCCGCGGCTTTCGCGATTTTGCAGGTTCTTTTGCCACGTCCACACCCTTTTTCCTGACAATCGCGCCTCCACAGGCACGATGATGACACTACCCCGGCGTGGTCCGACCCTCAAGCCACCTCACCGGTCCAAAAGGGCACGCAGTTTGGCAGATGTGGCGTCGATCATCGCAGCCTCTGTCGGGCTTTGCGCCATCAAAATCGTGTCGCATTCCAGATGCGCCACCTCTTCGGCGACCGCCGCGCTCATCGCGATGACGTGCAATGCGCCCTGCCATGCTAACCCCACTAAGATATGGGCCGATCTGGGCGAAAAGACAGGGGCAACAACAGGGTTTGTTCCCCCTGCAAGATCAAAGGCCGCTTTTGGGGGCGTCAGAAGGTCTTGCCGATAGGCCGTGATGCCTGTGCAATCAAAGCCGCTTGACCGCAGGCGGGCAGGAATGTCGCCGCGTGTGTGTTGGCCCGCGACGTGCAACATCGGCCCTTTGGGTTGCCGTTCCCGGATCAGGGCGATCAATTCCGCAGCGGATCCACCTGCCGATATCGCCTCAAATCCCAGCGCATTTGCCGCCGTCGCGGTCCTGTCGCCGACGCACCACGCCGTGACGCGCGGCAGTTTGAGCCGCTCCGCCTGCGCCACACCATTGGTAGAGGTAAAGATGACATGCGCGGGCGCTGGCACATCATCGACCTCCAGCGGTGTGATCTTAAAAGCCGGTGCGTGCACGACCCGAACAGGTTCGCCCAACGCATCAATCACGGCGCGCGCAAAGCGATCCGCTGCGGGTTTTGGGCGCGTGATCAATAGAACGGGTGTCATGGACCTTACCTGCCGCCATTGTTTGCGCGGCCCCTCAGTGTTACCTGCCATGGCACCCTGTGCAAGGTAAGGCCCGCAATGACCCTCACAATCCTTGGCATCGAAAGCAGTTGCGACGATACCGCCGCCGCCGTCGTGCGCGGCACGGATATCCTGTCGTCGGTGGTTTACGGGCAGACCGCGCTGCACGCCGATTTCGGCGGTGTGGTGCCCGAGATTGCCGCGCGTGCCCATGCCGAAAAGATCGACCTGTGTATTGAGGAAGCCTTGGCGCAAGCGGACGTCCCGTTGTCGGCGATTGATGGCATTGCCGTTACGGCAGGGCCCGGCCTGATCGGCGGCGTTTTGTCGGGTGTAATGTGCGCCAAAGGTCTTGCGACAGCAACAGGCATCCCGCTGATCGGTGTGAACCATTTGGCGGGCCACGCGCTGACACCGATGCTGACGGAAAGTGCGTCTTTTCCCTACCTGATGTTGCTGGTCTCTGGCGGGCATTGTCAGTTCCTGATCGCCCATAGCCATGACCGCTTTACCCGGATTGGCGGTACCATCGATGACGCACCGGGCGAGGCGTTTGACAAAACCGCACGTATCCTTGGCCTTGGGCAACCCGGTGGTCCTGCGGTGCAAAAGGCCGCCGAAGATGGCGATCCGCTGCGGTTCAAACTGCCGCGTCCCCTGTTGGATAGACCGGGTTGTGATCTGAGCTTTTCGGGGCTTAAGACGGCCATGCTGCGGACGCGTGACGGGGTGATGGCCGAAAAACAGGGTCTAACGGGGGCAGATCAGGCCGATCTTGCGGCAGGGTTTCAGCGGGCCGTTGCGGATGTTTTGGCCGAAAAGACGGACCGCGCATTAACCGAATATCTGGCGCTGAACCCCGCGCAACCGTCATTCGCAGTCGCAGGTGGCGTGGCCGCCAATACCGAGATCCGCGCGCGGCTGCAGGCGCTTTGCACTGCGAAAGGTGTGACCTACAGCGCCCCGCCGCTCGCGCTTTGCACCGATAACGCGGCAATGATCGCCTATGCGGGTGGGCTGCGCATGGCGGCGGGACAGACCGATGACATGACTTTATCCGCCCGCCCCCGATGGCCCCTAGACGACCGCACCCCCGCTATGTTGGGATCAGGCAAGAAGGGAGCCAAAGCATGATCGGAATTGCAGGCGCTGGCGCATTTGGAACCGCATTGGCCGTATCGCTCGCGCGCGACGGACGGCCCGTGACCCTTTGGGCACGCAACGCAGAAGCGGCCGCGGCAATGCAAGCGAGCCGTGAAAACCCGCGTCTGCCCAAGGTGACTCTGCCCGAACCGCTGATGGCGACGGGCGATATTGCAGCACTTTTGGCATGTGATACCATCCTGTTGGCCACGCCCGCACAAACCTTGCGCGGGTTTCTCAGCGATCATGCCGACGCTTTTGACGGCAAATATCTGGTCGCCTGCTGCAAGGGCATCGACCTTGGTACGTTGACCGGGCCCGCGGCGTCGATTAGCGCGGTCGCGCCCAAGGCGATCCCCGCGATCCTGACCGGTCCATCCTTTGCCGACGATATCGCGCGCGGCTTGCCCACGGGGCTCACGCTGGCCTGCGCCGATGCGGATGCGGGCAAGATGTTGCAGCAATGGCTCTCAACCTCGAACCTGCGGCTCTACACAACCACCGATGTGATCGGGGCAGAGCTTGGCGGCGCGCTGAAGAACGTCGTCGCAATCGGTTGCGGCGTGGCGATTGGTGCAGGCCTTGGTGACAGCGCCCGCGCCGCACTTTTGACCCGTGGATTTGCAGAAATGCAGCGGATCGCGGACCACCTGGGCGCGGACCCCACAACCTTGACTGGGCTCTCCGGGTTGGGCGATTTGGCCCTGACTTGCACGTCAAACCTGTCGCGCAACTACCGCTTTGGGCTGGCGCTGGGCGCGGGCGAGGCATTTGACACTGGCACCACGGTCGAGGGCGCTGCAACCGCGCGGGCCGTTACGAAACTGGCCCAGGATCTTGGACTTGATCTGCCGGTGACCGCGATTGTGGCCAAGCTTGCCCATGGCGAAATAGACCCCCAAACCGCGCTGCAGTCCTTGCTGGCGCGGCCGCTGAAAGAGGAATGACAATGGCACATTGGCTTTTCAAATCTGAACCTGACGTCTTTGGCTGGGATGATCTGACCGCCAAAGGTGAGGCGGGCGAGGAATGGGACGGCGTGCGCAATTATCAGGCGCGCAACAACATGCGTCTGATGAAACTGGGCGACACCGGGTTCTTTTATCATTCGCGGTCCGGGCTGGAAATTGTCGGCATTGTCGAGGTTTGCGCTGAGGCCCACCCCGACAGCACAACCGACGATGACCGCTGGGACTGTGTTGATGTGCGTGCCCTGCGCCCCTTTGCCAATCCGGTCAGTCTTGAAGTGATCAAGGCCGATCCCCAGCTGTCCGAAATGGTGTTGGTCAAGAACTCTCGCCTGTCTGTGCAGCCCGTCACGGATGCAGAATGGGAACACCTCTGCCACCTTGGGAAAACAAAACCGTAGCAAGTTAACAAACCGCCCATATAATCTCGCCAGCCAATAGGAAGGGAATACAATGGGATTTTTGAGCGTACTTGTCGCCGCAATTGCGGCATTTGCAGCCGGGGCGGCCTACTACATGGCCCTGTCAAAACCATGGATGGAAGCCGCCGATATTGAGGTCGGTGAGGATGGCAAACCGGTCAACGATGGGCCGACGCCCTATATCGTGTCCTTTGTGATGATCTTGCTTGTCGCGGGCATGATGCGCCACACCTTTGCGCTGTCTGGCATTGATAGTATCGGCAAAGGCCTGATTTCTGGCCTTGGTGTCGGTCTGTTCTTCATCAGCCCGTGGATCTTTATCAACACCGGCTATTCGAACCGCCCTTGGAAGCTTGCCGTGATCGACAGCGGGTATGCGGTGCTTGCCGCGACCGTCATCGGGATCGTGCTGACGTTGTTCTAAAAACAAAAACGCCCGCCGGGTCAGGCGGGCGTTCAAACGCAAGAAGCGTCCGGGTTTAGCCGTAGACGCTTTCTTTGCCGAAGTGCTTGGTCAGCATGTAATAGACAACGGCGCGGTATTTGTTGCGCTCTGATTTGCCGTAAACTTCGATGACCTTGTTGATGGCATCCATCAGCTCTGGGCCGTCGGCAAGCCCCAGCTTCTTGATCAGGAAGTTGTTCTTAACTGTCTCAAGCTCAGATTCCTGGCCGCCCGCAACTGTCGATGCGTCAGCGTTGTAGATAGCTGGGCCGCAGCCGATTGTGACCTTTGTCAGCAGGTCCATGTCTGGTGTCATGCCGCACTTGTTGCTCAGATCATCAGCGTATTTCGCGATCCACTCGTCTCTCTTGCCCATAATGGCTGTCCCCGTCGTTTGTGTTTCGGCCTGAATTGGCCCTGTTCGCCTCACCCATGTAAAGCGTTGCGGCAAGGTAATAACAGGTGAGGCGCTGGAACAAGCAAAAAGAAGGGGGAAAAATTGGGTCGGCGGATCAGCGACAGGTGCCCCACCCCCGCGATTGCAGGTGAAAATGGTCAGCGTGCAAGGCGTTATAATCCGGCCCCAACGTAGTCTTGAACCAGCGGCATGACCCTGCGTGAACCGCGCGTAAAAACGCGGCCTTCGCCTCTGCGCCATCCCAATCGCGCAACAGGATCACGCTGTCGCCATTGGCCATGCGAAACCCCCGCACGTCGATGGCGTCGGCTGTGGCATGGGTGCTCCAACGGGTGCTGTTGCCCGAAGATGAACGGATCGGACGGCAATTGTAGCTGCCTTGATCAAGGATAGCGGTGACGGTGGTTTCAAGGTTGGATCGCGCCGCCGGTTGCAGGCTGTGCTGTTCCCACATCGCAAGCCTTAGGGCGCTGGCGCAGGCGGTTTGCAAGGTCAGGCTTGCTTGACCGACACCTGCAATCGTCACGGCGTTTTCGTTGCCGCAATTAGGGTTTTCGGAACTGATCGGGCTGGCAGAGACCACCTGAGCATGGTCTTGCAGGGCGGCGATGCACGCCTGCGGGTCACCCGCCGTGCGCGACAATTTCCAATCGGTCAGCGGTGTGATCGGCGCACGCACCTCTAGGGGCCGGGTTGGGTTCCAATGGTCGGGCAGTGGCGTGTCTGGGTGAAGGACCAACGCTGTCCCCAAAATGCCCCCAAAGACTACAACAAACAGAAAGACCGCGCGAAACACCGCGCGGCCTTTGTTCTTTGGATCGCTGGGCAAACTGCCCGCCCCTTAGTAGCGGTAGTGCTCTGGCTTGAAGGGGCCATCGACGGCCACACCGATATAATCGGCCTGATCTTTCTTGAGTTCGGTCAGCTTTACACCGATCCGATCCAGGTGCAGACGGGCGACTTTTTCGTCCAGATGCTTGGGCAGGATGTAGACGCCGGGCTGGTATTCATCGCCCTTTGTCCAAAGCTCAATCTGCGCCAGAACCTGGTTGGTAAAGGACGCCGACATCACGAAGGATGGGTGGCCCGTTGCGTTACCAAGGTTCAAAAGACGGCCTTCGGACAACAGGATCAAGCGGTTGCCGGATGGCATTTCGATCATGTCGACCTGCTCTTTGATGCTGGTCCACTTGTGGTTCTTCAGCGCGGCGACCTGAATTTCGTTGTCGAAGTGGCCGATGTTGCCAACGATCGCCATGTCCTTCATTTCGCGCATATGCTCGATCCGGATGACGTCTTTGTTGCCGGTCGTAGTGATGAAGACATCGGCGCTGTCCAGCACGTCCTCGAGCACGACAACCTCAAACCCGTCCATGGCGGCCTGCAGCGCGCAGATCGGATCGACTTCTGTGACTTTGACGCGGGCACCGGCCCCGGCCAGCGACGCGGCAGAGCCTTTGCCGACATCGCCGTAGCCACAGACAACCGCGACCTTACCGGCCATCATCGTGTCGGTCGCGCGGCGGATGCCGTCGACGAGCGATTCCTTACAGCCATATTTGTTGTCGAACTTCGACTTCGTGACGCTGTCGTTCACGTTGATCGCAGGGAACGGCAACAGGCCGTTTTTGTGCAGATCATAGAGGCGGTGCACGCCAGTTGTTGTTTCCTCGGACACGCCCTGAATGTCGGCTTTGGTCTTGGTGAACCAGCCGGGGGTCTCTGCCATCCGCTTTTTGATCTGGGCCTTGATCACCTCTTCCTCTTCCGAGGTTGGCACGGCCAGCACGTCTTCGCCCGCTTCCATCCGTGCGCCAAGCAGCACGTAAAGCGTGGCGTCACCGCCGTCGTCGAGGATCATGTTTGCGCCTTCGGGGAACATGAAAGACTTATCAAGGTAGTCCCAATGCTCTTCCAGTGACTGCCCTTTGACCGCAAAGACCGGCACGCCGCTTGCCGCGATGGCTGCGGCCGCGTGGTCCTGGGTCGAAAAGATGTTGCAAGACGCCCAGCGCACATCGGCACCAAGCTCGACCAGCGTTTCAATCAAAACGGCGGTTTGAATTGTCATGTGCAGCGATCCAACGATGCGCGCACCTTTCAGCGGTTTGCTTTCGCCAAATTCCGTCCGGCAAGACATCAGACCCGGCATTTCCGTTTCTGCAATGTCCAATTCCTTACGGCCAAATGCAGCAAGCTCAATATCTTTCACAACGTAGTCGTTGGCCATTTTTCGATGTCCTAAATCCGTTTGGGTTGCGCACGCGCATACAAAAGAAACCTGTCGCGGACAAGAAACCTTTTGTCTCACATAGGTTCACGGTAAGTGGGCAAATAGATTGAACCAAAGGCACAACTGAGTGAACGATTTTCTAAAGCGGATTTACCCGGAGTTCGATGCGGGCGGATATCATCGCGCCAATGGTCGGGTTGCTTTTTTCACGCGACTGGCCTCAATCCTGCCGAAAGACGCGCATGTGCTTGATTTTGGGGCAGGGCGTGGACGTTTTGGCACGTCGGAAAGTGCGGGCGCGCGCGTTCATACCGACCTGACGGGACGTGTTGCACGCTATGCGGCCTTTGATGTCGATCCCGTCGTTCTGGAAAATCCCGATACCGAAGACCGGCACCACGCCGAAATTGGCGCGCCCTTGCCGTTTGAAGACAACAGTTTCGACGTGATCTTTTCTTGGATGGTGTTGGAACATGTGGCTGACCCTGACTTTTACACGTCTGAGCTTGATCGTATCCTGCGCCCCGGCGGCTGGATATGTGCGGGCACACCAAACAAATGGGGACTGACGGGTATCGCCGCACGAGTGGTGCCAAATAGTTTGCACGTCCGTGTGCTTGCGAAACTTGCACCGCAGCGCAAAGAAGAGGACGTCTTTCCAACGACTTACCTCTTGAACACGCGCAGTATGATCCGGCGCTATTTTCCGCCGTCACGCTATCAGGATTGCAGCTATTTTATGACATCCGGCCCGGCTTATCACGGCAATCGGATGCCGTTGGCGCGCCTTTGGATGTTCTATAACTGGCTGATGCCGTCATCTTTACAGCCGCTTTTCCTGATCTTTTTGCGCAAATCCAAGAACGATTAACCGTCGGCAGAAAAGACCGCAGCGATGTCGTCTTGTTGCCAATGGGTCCCTGCCGCCATGATGCAGGACATGCCGGTTGGAAAGCTTTGGATGATGGTCCAGCTTGATCCGTCTTGCGACATGAACACCTCGAACAACCGCGCCTCACCCTGGAGGCCGCGACCAACAAGGCGTTCGGCGTATCCTTCGCCGAGTTTTTGGACGATCACGTCGCGTGTCAGACAGGTCTGCTGCGCCTGTGCGGCGGTTGTCAGACCGATGAGCGTTGCAGCTGCTGCTGCGCATATTTGACGTCGGGCCATATTCGGGCTCCCAATTCTGGCGCAGTTTTCCGCGCGGGGCAAATTTGACCTCCCTGTGCGTTTACCATGGAACAAAATAGCAAAAAGAATGCTAACGGCCCTTTGACCCGGTGATCTTTCCACGGCATCAAGCGGTTATGGCAAAGCAAACCAGAGCATGGCAGCGAATGTTATCAGGACGCCGGTTGGACCTTTTGGACCCGACCCCGATGGATATCGAGATTGAGGATATCGCCCATGGGCTGGCCTTTGTTGCGCGCTGGAATGGGCAAACCAAAGGCGATTTTGCCTATTCGGTGGCCGAACACTCGCTGTTGGTTGAACAGATCTTTTGCGCCCAAAATCCCAAAACGCCGATCAAATGGCAGCTTGCCGCCCTGCTGCATGATGCCCCCGAATACGTCATCGGTGACATGATCAGCCCGGTGAAGGCGGCGGTTGGCCCCGGTTATGGCGCATTAGACGACCGGCTTACGGCGGCCATTCATCTTAGGTTTGGCTTGCCCGCGCAGATCCCTGCGACAGTTAAGAAGCAGATCAAAAAGGCCGACAAATTGTCCGCATGGCTTGAGGCGATCCAGATCGCGGGGTTCACCCGTGCCGAGGCGGATAAGTTCTTTGGGAAACAAGACCCGGCGCTGGCGGGTTCGCTTGATATACGCCTGCGGCCCCCGCTTGAGGTGCGACAGGACTTTACCGCCCGCCACCGGGACCTGATGGCCCGGCTTTAGGCGGCACGCTGTCCCGCTGCACATCTCGACAAGAGGGGGCTCGTTGTAGCGAGCGGGTCAGCGGCTGGAAGCTACCACATCCCAATATTGCGCAGCTGCGCCAGCTTGCGCTCCGCCTCGATCTGGTCCGCTTGGCGACGGTTGATGGGGCGGCGGTGTGTTGTCCAATAGCTGGGTGCATCCCAACGATCCTGACGGGTTGCCGTTTGAAATGATGAGGCGAAAATTGAAAGCATGGTTTCGTCCTTTCCTGTGTTGATGACTAACAAATAAGGGGTTTACAGACGGCAAGCGACTCAGGAAGAATAGCCATATGTTAGTTGGGCTTTCATAATGGAATGGCGGTCTGTCCCATCGCTTCCCGCGTTGCGTGCGGTTGAGGCTGCTGGCCGCACAGGATCGCTGTCGCGTGCGGCGGCAGAACTGAACGTGACCCATGCCGCCATCGCGCAGCATTTGCGCACGGTTGAGGACTTTATGGGGTGCAGCCTGATGATCCGGGACGGGCGCGGCATGGCGTTGACGGCGCATGGTGCACAACTGTTGCCTGCGCTCACCGAAGGGTTTGGCCAAGTCATCGGCGGCGTCCGCGACGTGATGGCAGATGCCGCGGACGCACCGCTCTCCATCACGGTCACGCCCAGCTTTGCGGAAAACTGGCTGATGCCCCGTATGGGCGGCTTTTGGAGCGCGCACCCGGACATCACCGTGTCCGTCACGCCCACAATGGCCATCTCTGACCTGCGGCGTGATGGGTTTGATATGGCGGTGCGCTACGGACGCGGCGATTGGCCCGGCGTGGATGCGACGCTTTTGGCCCCTGCCGATTATGTCGTCGTCGCGGCCCCAAGCATCCTGCAGGGACGCGACCACAAAACCCTGGAAGATATGTCTGATCTGCCCTGGCTTTTTGAATCCGCGCATCGTGAAACGCGCATGTGGGCCATGTCAGAGGGTCTTGATCCCGCCTGTTGCCAGACCAAAGAACTCGCCACCATGAGCATGGTCCTCGCCGCGACGCGCGCGGGCGCAGGTGTTTCAATCATGTCAAAGGCTTTGGTGATGGATGATGTCACCGCTGGCAGGCTGGTTTCAGTGATCGAAGTGCCGCAATCCGGTCTGGGCTACTTCATCGTCACACGGCCCGGCGTCATGTCGCCGCGCCTGAAGCTTTTTATCAACTGGCTGAAATCCGTCGCCTAGCGTGGGCTGCGTTTCGCCAAAATGCGCTGCAAGGTGCGGCGATGCATGTTCAACCGGCGCGCCGTCTCGCTCACGTTGCGATCACATAGCTCATAGACCCGCTGAATATGTTCCCAGCGCACGCGATCCGCGCTCATCGGGTTTTCGGGCGGTGGCGGCAGCTCATCCGTGCGGGCAAGCAGTGCATTGGTCACGTCACGGGCATCGGCGGGTTTCGCCAGATAGTCGGTCGCACCAATCTTGACCGCAGCAACCGCCGTCGCAATCGCACCATAGCCTGTTAGCACGACAATCCGGCTTTCGGGGCGGCGTTCGCGCAGGATTTCAACGACATCAAGGCCATTGCCGTCCTCAAGCCGCAGATCAACCACTGCATAAGCAGGTGGACGCGCCGTGGCGATGGCCTTGCCCGCGGTCACAGATTCCGCCAGTTCAACAGAAAAGCCACGCTTTTCCATCGCCTTGCCAAGACGCCGGACAAATGCCTCGTCGTCGTCGACCAAAAGCAATGTGTTATCCGGTCCTAAATCCAACACTTCGCTATCCATTCCTGCGATCCCTTGTTTCATACCGAGGATTTAGCGTGACAAGCCTACCGGTCAAATCTCAACTTTGCGCGGCATGACAGGACATGCGTGCCGCGACATCTTCAGGCGAATCTTCCCGGCGGAAGAAATCGACAAAGCCGTCCTCGGGGGTGACGAAATAGGTAAAGACTGAATGGTTCATAAGGTAGTATTCCGGATCATCGTCGCCCCGGCTATAGACGACGCGGTAGGCGTCTGCGGCAGCGGCTATCTGCTCATCTGATCCGGTCAGGCCGATCATATCGGGGTGAAAGTTCTGGATGTAATCGCCCACGACCTCGGGCGTATCCCGTGCGGGGTCGATGCTGATGAAGACAGGCTTGGCCGAAATGCCTTGTTCCGCCAAGACATCAACGGCAGCGGCATTGCGGGCGTTATCAATCGGGCAGACATCGGGGCAAAAGGTGTAGCCAAAATAGATCAAACTCGGCTCTGTGATCACATCCGCATCCGTGACCGTCGCGCCGGTGCCATCGACCAGCGTGAACGGTCCACCAAAGTCACCGCCAGCGACAACACCACCGCCACAGCCCGCTGGCGTGCGCTGGGTCATCAGATAGGTGGTGCCCAAGACTGCCAGCACCGCTGCACTTGCCGCAATCGATACGATCTTGATCATAGGGCGTCCTTTCAATTGGTCGCATTGATCCTTGATTGCGCGGCCCGTAACAATGGCACAGCTTGTCGCAGTCCAAAGGACACTGATGCCCACTGAAATACATGATGTCCTGCAAGAGCGCGAGCGCAGTAACTGGGTTCGGTTGCGCACACTTGTGTTACTGCGCTGGTTCGCGATCTGCGGGCAAATCGTGGCGATCTTTGTGGCCGTGCGGGTCTATGGCCTCCAGATTGAGGTCGCAGCCGCCGCGCTGACCATTATGGCATCGGCGATTGCGAACCTGTTTTTCAGCTTCCTCTATCCCGAGAACAAGCGCCTGTCAGAGCGTGAAGCCTCCTTTATCCTCAGCTTTGACATCATCCAGCTCAGCGTCCTGTTGTATCTGACGGGCGGGTTGTCGAACCCCTTTGCGCTGCTGCTTTTGGCGCCCGTCACCATCGCCGCAACGGTCCTGCACTTGTCGAGCACGGTGGTCTTGGGTGCCGTGGCAATCTTTCTGACCTCCACGCTTTATCACTACAGCATCCCGATTGAGACGGCGTCGGGCGAAGTACTGGTCCTGCCGGGATTGTTCCAGTTCGGGTTCTGGGTGGCCCTCGTGATCGGTGTGATCTTTCTGTCGATCTATGCCCGTCAGGTCACCAACGAAATGCACACCATGGGTGAGGCGTTGCTTGCGACGCAATTGGCTTTGGCGCGTGAACAGAAACTCACCGACCTTGGCGGCGTGGTCGCCGCAGCCGCGCATGAGCTTGGTACGCCGCTGGCAACCATCAAGCTGGTCAGCAGTGAGCTGATTGAAGAGCTTGAAAACCAACCGGAGTTGCTGGACGACGCGGCCCTGATCCGCGAACAGGCCGACCGTTGCCGTGATATCCTTCAATCCATGGGGCGCGCTGGCAAAGACGATCTGCACCTGCGCACGGCCCCCTTGGAAACCGTCGTGCGTGAAGCCGCAGAACCGCATCTGGGCCGTGGGAAAGAGGTCGCCTTTCTGATCGGTGCCGACGAAGACAGCGACGATCTTCAGCCAACCATCACACGCAGGCCCGAGATTATCCACGGGCTGCGCAACCTAATTCAAAACGCTGTCGATTTTGCCGATAGCCGGGTTGAGATTGAAGCAACCTGGACCCCTGAAAAGATCACGATTGAGATCTCCGACGACGGGCACGGCTTTCCGCAATCGGTGATTGGCCGCATTGGTGATCCCTTTGTGCGCAGGCGGCGCGGCAGCATCGACGGTGCCCAGCGCCCCGGATACGAAGGCATGGGGCTGGGCCTTTTCATTGCCAAGACCTTGCTCGAACGCTCCGGCGCGACGCTGAAGTTTACCAACGGTCGGCGACACGGCCACGCAGGCTGGGCCGGGCAGGCCACGGGCGGCGCGATTGTCAGCGTGGTTTGGGAACGTGTATTGCTGGATCGCACAGGCCAGCCGGGCAAAGGCGCGCTGGGCCAAAACCAACCTATTGTCAGCTAGGCCTGCCTTAACGAGCCGTTAAGAATTTTAACGCAAATTCAACAAAACTTGCGTTGAGGTTTATCCAATGGAACTTAGTTTGGCTTCGCTCTTGTCGGTCGTCTTTGCGGCACTTCTGTCAGCGGGGCTTTTTCATCAGGTGATCCTCCGCTTCTGGCAAATGCCCGGGCGCCGGATGTCGGTCGCAGGCCGCCCGCCATCGCAACCGGTTTTCCTGTTCGACGGCCAAGACCTGATCGACGCAACGCCGGGCGGCACCCAACTGATCACCGACCGCCCCGATGGACTGTCGGAGCACGATGCGTTGCTGTTGTTGCTGCAAAAGGACTTTCCCAATCTCGCCGTTGAACTCGATGGTTTGGCGCCGGGCGAGTCCCAAACGCTGACCCCACTGAACGGCACCGATTTGATGTTGACGCTGACCCACCGCGATGGGCTGAAACGCGTCATTCTCGGCGCGCAAGATGGCAATGACGTAGACCTTCACTATGCCGCCCTCGCGCGGACCGCCCTTGGGGAAGAGCTTGCGATGCTGCGCGATCTGACAAACGCAGCCCCGCAACTGATCTGGCGCGAAGACGACAGCGGGCGGCTGATCTGGGCCAACCGCGCCTACCTTGCCTATTCTGATCGCTGCGCTGAATCCAAGGATGTCGCTGGTCAGGTCTGGCCAGGTGGCAAGCTGTTTGCGGACCTGAATGCCACCCCACGACCAGACGGGCAAGCGGCGGTCAACCGCGTCTCAATCCAGCTGCATGGCGAAAAATCCGAACATTGGTTCGACGTGACCACGATGCCGCTGGACGGTGGCACCGTCCATTTTGCCTCTGACGCCAATGCTGTCGTGCGGGCCGAAAACGCCAAACGCGAATTCCAACAGACGCTTAGCAAGACCTTTGCCCAACTGGCCACCGGTCTTGCGATCTTTGATGACCATCGCAAGCTGACGATGTTCAACCCGGCCTTCCTTGATATGACTGGTCTGCCTTTTGAATTTCTCAGCGCACGCCCGACAATTGAAATGCTCTTGAACCGGATGCGCGATATGCGGCGACTGCCAGAGCCCAAGGATTATTCGTCATGGCGCGAACAATTCACCCAGCTTGAGGCTGAGGCATTGGAAGGCACCTACTGCGAAAACTGGGACCTGCCTGACGGTCAGACGTTCCGGGTATCCGGCAGACCGCACCCCGACGGCGCGCTGGCCTTTCTGTTTGAAGACATCAGCGCAGAGGTGTCTTTGACCCGACATTTCCGCAACGAGGTTGAAACCGCACAAGCCGTCATGGACACGATCCCCGACGCCATCGCCGTCTTTTCCAACGCCAACACCTTGGTGTCCAGCAATGAGGCCTACCGCGAGCTTTGGGAAACCGACGATGAAGAGGTCATGTCAGACCATGATCTGCGCGACGCGATGAAGACATGGCGCAATGCAAGCCTCCCCTCCCCGATTTGGCCCCGGCTCGAAGATTTCGCGACCACCACCGGGATCAGGGAACCGTTTTCAGACCGCGTAACCCTGATCGACGGACGCCACGCCATGTGCCACGCGCAACCGCTTGCGGGCCGGATGACGTTGGTGCGGTTTGAAATCACCAAGCCCACGCAAAGGGTGCTGGCACCACTGACCGCCCAAGCCCATGACAGAAAGCTCGCCAAGCGCTGATTGGGCTTGCAGCGCCTGCCCCGCGATTTAGTCTGCGGGCATGGCCAAGACCCAAGACTTCACCCTGACCGATGAGGCCGCGACAGCAAGGTTCGCCGCTGAAATCGGCAAGGTCGCGCGCGCAGGTGACACGCTGTTGCTATCAGGGCAAATCGGGGCCGGAAAATCGGCCTTTGCCCGTGCCCTGATCCGCAGCCTGACCCACCCTGATCTTGATGTCCCATCGCCGACATTTACGCTTGTCCAGACCTATGACACTTCTGCGTTTGAGATTTGGCACTGCGATCTTTATCGCCTGACAGACCCGCAAGAGGTGTTGGAGCTTGGCCTCGACGATGCCTTTCGCGACGGTTTGTGCCTGATCGAATGGCCCGACCGCCTTGGCGATCTGACGCCACCAAACGCCCTACACCTTAACTTTGTTGCAGGCGACGCGGCGCATCACGTGACCTTGGACATGCCCGGCGATTGGCCTGAACGGCTGGGCGGGCTGCATGTCTGACCCTCTGGATGGCACCCGCTGGGCCGATTGGACCGCGACACCTATCGCCGGCGATGCCTCTGCCCGAAGCTACACCCGCCTTGTCGGCCCAAACGACGAAACCGTCGTGGTGATGGACAGCGGCCCGGTTGAAACCGCGCCGTTTTGTGACATCGCCCGCTATCTGACCGACAACGGGTTTTGTGCGCCGCAAGTGCTGCTGAACCGTCATCCGCACCTCGTGTTGTCCGATCTCGGAACGGTGGATGTGGCCCATGCGCTCGACGCCGGCGAAGACCCATCTGTCCTTTATGCCGCTGCCACCGGCGTGTTGATCCATCTGCGGGGGCTGACGCCGCCACCATTGCCGAAACTCACGCCAGAAGTTGCGGGCGACATGGTCCGGATCACCGCCGAACATTATGCGCCAGATGCGGACGGAGATTTGCTTGCCACAACAATGCAGGACCACATGGCGCGACTTGCGCCTGATCCAACAACCCTTGCCCTGCGCGACTACCACGTCGAAAATCTGATCTGGCGTCCTTCAAAAGAGGGCCTGTCCCGAATTGGTCTCCTCGACTTTCAAGACGCCTTCATCGCACCCGAAGGCTATGACCTTGTGTCCCTTCTGCGCGATATTCGTCGCCCTGTGCCAGAAGAAATCGTAACCGAGATGACGCAGCGATACTGCGCCGCAACTAGCCACGACGCTCAAGCCTTTGCGCCGCAGCTCGCCTGTCTTGGGGCCCAGCGCAACCTGCGTATCTTGGGTGTTTTTGCCCGCCTGATCCGTCTGGACGGAAAACCGAAATACACCGCGCTCATGCCGCGCGTGTGGGACAACCTGATGCTCGACCTCAAACACCCCGCAATGACGGACCTTCGCAACACCGTGCTGTCGCAACTGCCACCGCCAGACAAGGCGGGGTTCGCATGACCACCTATCCCATCCTTCTCTTTGCTGCGGGCCTTGGCACCCGCATGGGCACGCTGACCCACGACCGCCCGAAACCGCTGATCCCCGTGGCCGGGCGCACATTGCTGGATCACGCGCTTGACCTGACCCAGACGCCCCGAGTCGGGCGGCGCGTCGTGAACCTGCATTACAAGGGTCACATGATCCGCGACCACCTTGCCGGGCAAGACATCGCATTTTCCGACGAAAGCGGCGCTCTTTTGGAAACCGGTGGCGGGTTGCGCAAAGCCCTGCCTCTGTTGAACGCCAGCCCTGTGCTGACGCTGAACACCGATGCAGTTTGGGGCGGCCCGAACCCGATTGATCTACTTTGCGCGGCCTGGCGCGAGCCTATGCAGTCCCTTCTTTTGATCGTGCCGCAATCCCGCGTCGTCGGCCATCCCGGCAAGGGTGACTTTCTGATCGGCACCGATGGCCGCCTGACGCGCGGACCCGGCCCGGTTTACACCGGGCTGCAGTTGACCCGGACGGATGGCCTGATGAAGATCGATCAGCCCGCCTTTTCGATGAACCTGCTTTGGGATGATGCCGCCGCCAACCAAGGTCTTTTTGGCGTAGAATACCCCGGCCATTGGTGCGACGTTGGGAAACCCGACAGCATTCGCTTGGCCGAGGAAATGCTCAACACTCATGTTTGACCCCACCGATCATCCGCGTGTCTTTGGCACTGCCCCCGGCATCGACTTTCCGGCGGCTCTTGTCGACGGCCTGTCCGCCCGAACGGATGATCTGTCGCGCACCGTGATCTACGTCAACACCACGCGGATGCAGCGGCGCATTCGCACGTTGTTTGACGCAGGCCCTGCCCGGCTTTTGCCGCATGTGCGGCTTGTCACCGATCTGGGGTTTGAGGCCACGCAGGCCGGGGTTCCGCCGCCGGTCCCCCCGTTGCGGCGTCGTTTGGAGCTGTCACAGTTCGTCGCCGCACTGATTGAAAAAGAGCCTGATCTTGCGCCGCGCACGGCGCTTTATGATCTGTCCGACAGCCTTGCCGCCTTGATGGAGGAGATGCACGGCGAAGGCGTTTCACCCGACGTGCTGGCCCGCCTGAATGTTGAGGATCAATCAGGCCATTGGCAACGCGCGCTGCAATTTCTGAACATCCTGCGCCCCTTCTTTGGGTCGGACGATCGCCCGCCTGATGCGCAATCCCGGCTGCGGCAAGTCGCCGAACACCTGAGCCAAAAGTGGCAAGCGACTCCTCCCGCTCACCCTGTGATCGTGGCCGGGTCAACCGGGTCCCGCGGGGCAACACAGGTGTTCATGCAGGCCGTCGCCCGCCTGCCGCAAGGCGCGCTGATCTTGCCCGGTTTCGATCCGGAGCTTCCCAATTATTGGTCCGCGCTCGACGATCCTCTGACCGCCGAAGACCACCCGCAATTCCGCTACCGCAAGCTGCTGGATGGTCTGGACATGCGCCCCGATCTGGTCGCACCCTGGACGGCGACGCCCGATCATCCGCGCAATCGCCTGATTTCCCTCTCGCTCCGCCCGGCCCCCGTCACCCATGCCTGGCGCACCGAAGGCCCTGCCATCGGCGATCTGATGGCCCCGACCGCCGATCTGACGCTCGTCGAGGCGGACAGCCCAAGGGCCGAAGCGGAAGCCATCGCCCTGCGTCTGCGCCAAGCCGCACAAGACAACCAGACCGCCGCGCTGATCACGCCGGACCGGAACCTGACCCGCCAGGTCGCAGCCGCGCTGGACCGTTGGAATATCACGCCAGACGATTCTGCAGGCATGCCACTGGCGTTGACTGCATCGGGCCGGATGCTGCGTCATGTGGCAGAGATGCTAGGCAAACCGATGACGGCTGAGGCGCTTCTAGTCCTGCTCAAGCACCCGTTGACCCATGCGGGTGACGGGCGCAACGACCACCTACTGCGCACCCGGCGATTGGAAATGAAGCTCCGCCGCTATGGCCCGCCGTTTCTGACATCTGAGGACCTCGCTGACTGGGCGCTGAAAGAGGCTGATGCGCATCCTGAATCCGTGCCGTGGGCGCGCTGGATTGGCGACATCCTGACCGATTCAATCGATGCCACCGACGCGCCCTTGGCCGATCACCTGACCCGGCACGTTGCGCTGGCGGAACGGCTCTCTGCAGGATCAAATGCCGAGACAGGCACGCTTTGGGACGAAAAGGCTGGACGCGAAGCGCGCGCGATCTGCGACACGATTGCGCGCGATGCAGACGCGGCCGGGACACTCTCAATCGCCGACTATGTCGCCCTCTTTGGTACGGTCCTCAACGGCGGCTCTGTTCGTGACCGTGACGCGGGGTACCCCGGCATTCTGATCTGGGGGACGCTCGAAGCGCGAGTTGGTGGCGCCGATCTGGTCATCCTTGGCAGTATGAACGACGGCACCTGGCCAGAGGCCCCGCGCCCCGATCCATGGCTTAACCGGCAGATGCGGCTAGACGCGGGGCTACTTTTGCCAGAGCGCCGGATCGGCCTGTCCGCGCACGATTACCAACAGGCCGTCGCCGGGAAAGAGGTCTGGATCACCCGGGCCAAACGCTCTGCCGACGCGGAAACGGTGCCGTCGCGCTGGGTCAATCGCCTGACAAATCTGCTCGACGGTCTGCCAGATCAAAATGGGCCAGAGGCATTGGCCGCGATGCGCGGGCGCGGGCGAGACTGGCTTGCGAAATCCGCCGCCCTTGGCAAGCCTGGCGCTGAAGTGCCGCGTGCAAAGCGCCCCTCCCCCCGGCCACCTGTCAACGCCCGACCGACCGAAATTTCCGTCACGCAGGTCAAAACCCTGATCCGCGACCCTTACGCGATCTACGCCCGCAAGGTCCTGCGCCTGAACAAGCTCGATCCGCTGCAGCCCAGCGCCGATGCGCCGTTGCGGGGAGAGATCATCCACAAAATCCTCGAGGTTTTTGTCTCTGAACGCCACGACGCGCGGGACCCTGCGGCCCTCACCCGTCTATTGGATATCGCCGCGCATGAGCTTGAAATCAGTTGCCCTTGGCCCGCCGTCCGCTTGCAATGGATGGCCCGGATGGAACAGGTCGCGCCTGCGTTTCTGGCGGATGAGGCGCAGCGACAAGACCAGGCGGATTTCCAGATGGCCGAAGCCCGTGGCGAAATCCTTGTTGGAGCAACTGGCGTCAAGCTCACCTGCAAAGCCGACCGCTTTGACCTGACCGACGACGGCCAGACCCTGATCTATGACTACAAGACCGGCGCAGTGCCGTCGAAAAAGCAGCAGGCGCAATTCGACAAACAGCTCTTGCTTGAGGCGGCGATGGTCGAACGCGGTGCCTTTGCCGATCTTGGAACGCGGCCTGTGCAAGCCGCCAGCTTTCTTGGCATTTCCAAGGAAACCAAGGTCGTGCCTGCCCCACTGGCTGATCATCCTGCTGATCAGGTTTGGGAAAACTTCGCGCAGCTGTTGCATCATTGGCGGCAACCGCATCACGGGTATTCCGCGCGGATGGCGATGTTCTCCACCACGGACATCAGCGACTATGACCACCTGTCGCGCTTTGGCGAATGGGACATCAGCGATGACGTAAGCCCAGAGGATCTGACATGATCCGGGACGATGCGACGCAAAAACAGGTGGATGCAGCCAACCCCACCACCTCAACTTGGCTGACGGCCAACGCGGGCTCTGGCAAGACACGCGTGCTGACCGACCGCGTCGCACGGTTGTTGTTGCGTGGCACTTCACCACAAAACATCCTGTGCCTGACCTACACCAAGGCCGCCGCCGCCGAGATGCAGAACCGCCTGTTCAAGCGTTTGGGCGAGTGGGCGATGAAAGACGACGACGCTTTGCGCACCCAACTTGCCGAGCTGGGTGTGGAGGACCGCCTTACTGCCGATGACCTGTCCAAGGCGCGCACCCTTTTCGCCAGCGCGATTGAAACACCCGGCGGGCTGAAAATCCAAACGATCCATTCATTCTGCGCCAGCATCCTGCGGCGTTTCCCGCTTGAGGCGCAGGTCAGTCCGCAATTCAAAGAGATGGAAGATCGCGCTGCTGTTCTGCTCCGGACAGAGGTGCTGGACGCTATGGCCCAAGGCCCTGAGCGTGAGATCGTCCATGATCTGATGCGCCACTTTTCCGGTGCCGAAGTCGACAAGCTATTGGCCGAAATCGCCGGACGGCGCGCGTTCTTTGCCGCGCCTGTTGACGAAGAAGCACTCGCAGATTTCTTTGACATGCCGCGCAATGCCAAACGCGAACATGCGCTGCAAATCGCCTTCACCGGGCAGGAGGCTGATCTGGCGCGCGACATCGCGGAGGCATTTGCGGGTCAAACAAAGACCTATCAGGACTTCGCCAAATCGCTCACCGCGCTGAACTTCAGCGCCCCTGATTGGGATGACTTCGCGGTCATCCGCAAGCTCTTTCTTTACGCAAAGGAAAGCACCTCAAAGTCCGTCAATTTCCCGCAGTCAAACCACAAAAAGGCGGTCGAGGCCGCGGCCCCGATCATTGACGACCTGCACGACTGGATGGACCGGACCGAGGCGGCGATTGAGTTCCTCAAGTCCTTTGATGCGCGCGTCCGCACGATGGTTCTGCACGCTTTCGCGCGTCCGTTTCTGGCCGCTTATGCAGCGCGTAAAACGGCGGCTGGTGTGCTCGACTTTGACGATCTGATCACCAAGGCGGCCACCCTTTTGACAGACAGTTTGGTCGCCCAATGGGTGCTCTACCGGCTGGATGGCGGCATCGATCACGTCTTGGTGGACGAGGCGCAAGACACCAGCCCCGCGCAATGGACCGTGATCAAAAATCTGACGCAAGAGCTGACCGCCGGCGCATCCGACCGCGACGGCAAGGCGCGCACGATCTTTGTCGTGGGGGACAAAAAGCAGTCGATCTATTCGTTCCAGGGTGCTGACCCGCGCGAGTTTGATCGGATGCGGGATCACTATCACTCCGCGCTCGCCCCGCCCGGCCCCGGCCTCCGCTCAACCGACTTGCGGCATTCTTTCCGCTCTGCCACGGCGATCCTGAACACCGTGGATGCCACCTTTGCTGATCCGGAAAGCCGCGCCGCGATTGGTCAGGACGAAATGCACGAACCCTTCCACCCCGATATGCCAGGGCGCGTGGACCTCTGGCCTGTCATCGACAAGACCGTGGAAACGGATGTGCTGGATGAAAAGGACGCGTGGTTCAATCCCGTTGATCTGCCGCATCCCGACCACCACGACGTCCGCATGGCGCACCGCATCGCCAGCCAGATCAAACGGATGATCGCGACAGAGGCTTTGCCTGACGGCACCGGGCGGCGCGCAATTACAGAGGGTGACTTTCTGATCCTCGTGCAGCGCCGCAGCACCCTGTTTTCCGAGATCATCCGCGCCTGCAAGGTCGCTGGCCTGCGTGTCGCCGGGGCTGACCGCTTTCGCGTCGGCGCGGTGCTGGCCGTCCGCGATATTGCCGCGCTCTTGAACTTTCTGGCGCTGCCCGACGACGACCTAAGCCTTGCCGCCGCGCTGCGTTCCCCGCTTTTTGGCTGGTCGGAACAAGACCTCTTTTCGCTCGCCCACCATCGCCCCGCAAAGGGTGTTCTGTGGGAGGCGCTGCGCAAATCCGACCACCACGACACGCTTGCCGTGTTGCAAGACTTGCTGGATCAGGCGGATTTTCTACGGCCCTTTGATCTGATCGACCGCATCCTGTTGCGTCACGATGGCCGCCGCAAGCTTTTGGCCCGCCTCGGCGCAGAGGCAGAAGATGGAATCGACGCGCTTTTGTCCCAAGCGCTCGCGTTTGAGAGCATGGGCACACCAAGCCTCACCGGGTTTCTCTCTTGGATGGATACCGACGATCTTGAGATCAAGCGCCAGATGGACAACCAAGGCGACCAAATTCGTGTCATGTCCGTGCACGGCTCAAAGGGGCTTGAGGCCCCGATTGTGATTCTGCCCGACTGCGCTGCCCGCAAAAACGAAGTGAAGGATGAAATTCTGACGACAGACGATCTGGCGATCTGGAAAACCACCGTTCCGAATGACCCCCCCGCGATGTCCGACTTGCGTGCGCAAAAGGTTCAGGCCAATGCAAATGAGCGTTTGCGGTTACTTTATGTGGCGATGACCCGCGCGGAAAACTGGCTGATCGTCGGGGCCGCGGGTGAACTTGGCGACAAAGGTGACAGCTGGCACGATCTGGTGCGTACGGGTCTGGAACACGTCGGCGCGGGCGAGGCGATGGCCGGTGAACTTGCCGTGCAACGGCGTGAAACCGGTGATTGGCAAGCGGGCGAAAAAGTCGATCGCCCAGCTCCGACCGAGGCGGAAATCGCCGCACCGATCTTTGCCGAACTGCCAAAGTTCGACACGCCCAAAACGCTTTCCCCATCCGATCTTGGCAGGGACAAGATCGTCCCCGGCGACCCCAGCGGGCAAGACCCCGAGGATGCGCTCGCCATCGGGCGTAGCTTCCACCTGCTGCTTGAACATCTGCCCACCGTTCCAGCCGCGGACCGCGCCGCACTTGCCCTACAGGTCATGACAGCCGCCCCTGACGTGCATGATCCCGAAACAACAGCCATGCTTATCGCCGACGCGATCCGCGTGTTGGACACACCGGAACTGGGCCATGTCTTTGACCAAAACGCGCGGGCCGAAGTTGGAATCACCGCCGCCATTCCGGCCCTTGGCGGCGCGCGCGTCCATGGTGCAATCGACCGCTTGATTATCACCGACACACATATTCTGGCTGTCGATTTCAAAACCAACCGCGTGATCCCCGCAAAACCCGAAGAAACGCCCGAAGGGTTGCTGCGACAGATGGGGGCCTATGCCGCTGCTTTGGCAGAGGTTTATCCCAATCATCACATCGACACAGCGATCCTTTGGACCCGAAATGCGTCGCTCATGCAGCTTCCACCACAAATTGTTGCAGCCGCTCTCGCCCGCGTGACGACATCTTGACCCCAGACCAAGGCAACCTTAGGTTCCCCACCTGACCCTGATTTACCGGAGAACACCCATGGCCACCGTAGCAGTCACCGATGCCACCTTTGACGCAGAAGTGCGCCAATCTGACATCCCCGTCGTCGTCGATTTTTGGGCCGAATGGTGCGGCCCTTGCAAACAGATCGGCCCAGCGCTGGAAGAGCTTTCCTCAGAAATGGAAGGCAAAGTGAAGATCGTCAAAGTGAACGTTGACGAAAACCCGAACGCCCCCGCCCAAATGGGCGTGCGCGGCATTCCAGCGCTCTTCGTCTTTAAGGGTGGTGAGGTCATCGCCAACAAATCAGGTGCCGCGCCCAAGGCCGCACTGCAAAGCTGGATCGAAACCTCGATCTAAGTTATTGGCTCAACGCATTCAAAGGCGTCCCAAACGGGGCGCCTTTTTTCGTTGTAGCGGTAGGCTGACATGCACCTGATTTGGGTTTAGGCTTTCACAAATGGGGGGTTTGACATGCCAAAGCCAGTGAATGGCGGATGCAAATGCGGGCAAGTCCGCTACGAAGGGGTCCGCATCGACGCACCCATGTTTCGATGCCATTGTCGCGACTGCCAGCAACTGACCGGGTCTGGCCACGCCGAGATGGTTCCGCTTGCGCGTGACACATTCTCGATCAGCGGCCCCTACAAAACTTACGAGATGAAGGGTGGATCAGGCCGGTCTACGTTCAGCGGGTTCTGCGCAAATTGCGGGTCCCAGTTGACCCGGAATACTGAACGATCCGGCGACCGGATCTATGCCCACGCATCTTCGCTGGATGATCCTGCAACATATGCACCGGAACGCTCTATCTACGCGGATGACGCACCGCTCTGGGATCAGGCGTCAGTCATCAAGTCGCAATCGTGATCAGACCGGCCAGCCGTGCCCGCGCAACACGCTCTTTATCCGCTCCGCTGCATTGTCCCGACCCGCATTGATCGACATCTGCTGCAAGAACCACCACATGTAGCCAGCATAATCGGGTTCTTGGTTCACCACCTCAAACGCTGCGTCTTCGCCGTCGCGCATCACGCTGCCCGCGACGTGATGAAAATCGATCTGCGCAAACAGCACGGCAGGCTTGCGAAACAGAAATCCGCTAAACGCCGCGCTCGAATTCATCGTGACGACAAAGTCGCAATCCCGCAGGCAAAGCTCCATTGACCGCTCAATGATTTCGACCCGTGGGTAGCGTCCGATCACTTTGGCCAGCGCCATCCGGTCGGCAGAGGTGTAGTCCTCATTCGGGTGCAGCGTCGCGATGATCTGGTGCTGCGGGTACCTTGCAGCCGTGCGCTCCAACATCTCAACCGGGCTGCACCATTGGAACGATCGATGCTGCCGGATCAGACCTTGCAACGGCACATAGATCATCTTTTGGCGCACGGCATTTGTGGGCTTTTGCTGATAAAGCCGCCGACCCCAAAAGTTGAAAAAACGATCCGCCTCTGCCCGGTCCACCGCAGCAGGGTCAAAATCGGTCAGGGCCACGTCCCATTCCCAGCGTTTTGACGACGCCTCGATCTGCCAAAACGGATAAAAATAGGCGCGCCGCATCGTCAGCGCCCGGTCATGGTTGGGTTGATCCATGTGATAGATCGCATAGCCTGGTCGCGTTTCCGCCCGGAGCCGCGCCACCCCGGTGTTCGGCGTGAAATGCGGCGTCAGACCCGCACCTTGCAGCACATCTGCCACCAATCCGATGAAATTATGCTCACCCTTTTGGGCGCTCTCAAGAAGCCCGGGTTCCAGATAGAATGTGACGTCATCGGGCTGATCCATGTGGGCCACGCTAGGCGGCAGCTTCGCAGCGTTCAAGCCCCACCCTTGTTTGCCGCAAAACTAGCGTCCATATACATCGCAACGACGAAAAGAGGCGCGATATGGCGGACAATGAATTTCCCGGATGGCACGGCACCACGATTATCGGTGTCCGCAAAGGCGGGCAGGTTGTCATCGCCGGTGACGGTCAGGTCAGCCTTGGCCAGACCGTGATCAAGGGCACAGCCCGCAAGGTGCGCCGCCTATCGCCGGGTGGCGACGACGTGATCTGCGGCTTTGCCGGGTCGACTGCCGATGCCTTTACCCTGCTGGAACGGCTTGAGAAAAAGCTTGAGGCGACACCGGGCCAGCTTGCCCGCGCGAGCGTGGAGCTTGCCAAGGATTGGCGCACCGACAAATATCTGCAAAAGCTCGAGGCGATGTTGATCGTCTCCGACGGCAAGGACCTTTTCGTGATCACCGGTGCGGGCGACGTGCTTGAGCCCGAGCACGACATCGCCGCCATCGGATCAGGCGGCAACTTTGCCCTCGCTGCTGGGCGCGCCATGATGGACAGCGATCAGGACGCGGAAACAATTGCCCGCAAGGCGATGGCAATTGCCGCCGACATCTGCGTCTACACCAACGGAAATCTGACCGTTGAAAAAATCAGTTAACCCGCGCGACCGACAGCGGCACATTGGCCGCCCGGCACCAGACGTAAACCTCGTTGTAGTCGTCGGTATTGATCCCTGCGGGCGCGGTATAGCTCGACGCGCCGCGCATGGCCGCGAGCTCACCCATAAAGGTGTTCGGGTCGTAGGTGCCGTCCTTGCCCAACCCGACAACCGGGTCCGGCGCATTGTCCAAAAAGAAGTCGTCCAGCAAGCTCACGGTGTTGCCCGCAATCTCGGCCGTGCCAGAGGATGTATGCGTCGAACGCCCCTCCAACTGACCCAAACGTCCATGCCCAGCCGCAAGAACCGGCGTGGCAAGGGCGGATATGGCGGTAGCGATAAACGTGCGGCGATACATGGCGGGCCTCCTGTTCAAGTTGCGCCCACCCTATCCGCCTTGCAGCTCGCAACATATGCCAGTGACGGATTTGTGATCCATGCTTGACCCGTCCGACATCAAAGCCGCCGTTGCTGCGGGCCTGATCACAGAGGCACAGGCCGCCAGTATGGCCGCCCTCGCCCATAGCCGCCGTGGCGCGCGCGAAAACCTTGCACCCGGCGACGAGCCGTTTGAGCTCTTCAAGGGATTCAACGAGATCTTCATCGTCGTCGGCCTGATCATCCTTGCGATGGGCTGGGCCGGTGTTGTCGGGGTGATCTACGTCGACAATATCTCAAACCCGCAGCAATCCGCCGTCTTCTTTGGCCTGATCAGCGCCGCAGCCGTCTGGGCACTGTCTGAGTATTTCGTCGTGCGGCGCCGCATGGTGGCCCCGGCCATCGCGCTGTCAGTCATGTTTGCCTCGGTTGCCGCGCTCTCGCTCACCGCCTATTTTGCGCAGCCCTTCATGGTCGCCCAAGAGGACTACAGCAGCCTACCGCTTCCCTTTGCCTTGGGAACCGCGGCGCTTTTGATCTATTGGGCCCGGTTCCGTGTGCCCTTTGCCATGGCGATGATCGCCGTGGGTCTGTTCATTGTGGCGATCCTGATGGCCGCAACCACATCCGGCACGCCGCAAAATCCCTCTGAATTGTTCCTGCTATCCGCGGGCGGCCCCTTTGCCTGGATCACCCTGCTGCTTGGTTTTGTGGTCTTTGCCGTCGCGATGGTGTTTGACATGTCCGACCCACACCGCGTCACACGGCGGAGTGCCAATGGCTTTTGGCTGCACGTCGTCGCAGCCCCCGCGCTGGTCAACACCATGGCGCTTTCGCTTTTGGAACAAGACACCACAGCCGCCAACATCATCTTGCTCGCGATCCTGGCGATCTTCGCGCTGGTCGCCATCGTCATCGACCGCCGGTCGTTCCTGATCGCCGCCATCGGCTATATTGTCGCTGTCGCCGCTGCCGTATTCAACGGCGATGGCGCGGCCTTCACCGTTCTGATCCTCGGGATCGTCCTTCTGTTGCTCGGCGCCTTCTGGGAACGGATCCGCGCCTTCCTTCTCCGGCTGATGCCCGGCTTTGTGCCGCTGCATCGCCTGCCCCCTTCTTCCTACGTCAGGACTCCAAAATGACCGACCTCACCCCCCGCGAAATCGTCAGCGAACTCGACCGTTTCATCATCGGCCAAAAAGACGCCAAGCGTGCTGTGGCCGTGGCCCTGCGCAACCGCTGGCGGCGCAAGCAGTTGGGCGATGACCTGCGGGATGAGGTGTATCCCAAGAACATCCTGATGATCGGGCCCACCGGTGTCGGCAAAACCGAAATTTCCCGCCGTCTGGCCAAACTCGCCCGCGCGCCTTTCATCAAGGTTGAAGCGACCAAGTTCACGGAAGTTGGCTATGTCGGCCGTGACGTCGAACAAATCATTCGCGACCTGATTGAGGCGGCCATCGTCGACACCCGTGAACACATGCGCGACGATGTGAAAGCCAAGGCGCTGCAAGCGGCAGAGGATCGCGTGATCACCGCCGTCGCAGGCACCGATGCCCGCGACAGCACGCGCGAAATGTTCCGCAAAAAGCTCAAGTCAGGCGATCTGGATGACACCGTGATTGAGCTTGAGCTGGCCGATACCTCAAACCCCTTTGGCGGCATGGAAATCCCCGGCCAGCCCGGTGGTGGCATGGGCGGCATGATGAACCTTGGCGATCTGTTTGGGAAAATGGGTGGCCGCACGGTCAAGAAACGCATGACTGTCGCTGAAAGCTATGAGGCGCTTGTCGCGGACGAGGCGGATAAGCTGCTCGACGATGAAACCGTGACAAAGGCCGCGTTAGAAGCCGTTGAACAAAACGGCATCGTCTTTCTGGACGAAATCGACAAAGTGGCCGCCGGTCAGGACCGCAAAGGTGCCGACGTGTCCCGCGAAGGCGTGCAGCGCGACCTGCTGCCCCTGATCGAAGGCACGACCGTCAGCACCAAACATGGACCGATCAAGACCGATCACATCCTGTTCATCGCCTCGGGCGCATTCCACGTCGCCAAACCGTCAGATCTTTTGCCCGAACTTCAGGGTCGTCTGCCTATCCGGGTAGAGCTTCGCGCGCTGACAGAAGATGACTTTGTCCGCATCCTCACCGAAACCGACAACGCGCTGACCCTGCAATATTCCGCCCTGATGAAAACCGAAGAGGTCGTGGTGACATTCGCCCCCGACGGCATCGCTGCCCTTGCCAAGATCGCGGCAGAGGTCAACGAAAGCGTCGAAAACATCGGTGCCCGCCGTCTCTACACCGTGATCGAACGGGTGTTCGAAGACCTATCCTTCTCCGCCCCCGACCGCGCTGGCGAAGAGATCACGATCGACGCCGATTTTGTCGAAGAACATCTTGGCGAACTCGCGCGTTCCACCGACGTCTCGCGCTACGTGCTTTGACACAGCGCCGCTAATCGGCCCATAGTATAGGGGTGAGCGCCCGCCGCTCCCCCTGATGTGCCCCCAAACATTTCCCCCAAACACTATTCACCAGATTGCGCCCGCGTGTCTGGCGTGGTCTGACTTTGCTTAACGCGTGACACCCATGGTGTTCGCGCCCATTCGTGGAATCCTATTGATGTCCTATCTTAACTTCCTGCGCGACAACTGGTCGTTCCTGCTGGCCGGGGTCATCCTGACCGTCTCGTCCTCTTACGGGCAGACCTTCTTTATCTCGATCTTTGCCGATCAAATCAAAGCGGCGCACGGCCTGACCGATGGCGGATGGGGCCTGTCCTATACCATCGCCACCACAGCCTCTGCCGTGGTGATGATCTGGGCGGGCGCTTTGACCGACCGTTTCCGCATCCGCGCTTTGGCGGTCTTCGTGATGATCGGCCTCGCGCTGGCCTGCCTGATGATGACCCAGGCCCCCGCCGTGTGGTGGCTGGTTGTCACCGTGTTTTTGCTGCGCCTCATGGGGCAAGGCATGTTGTCCCACCTTGCCGTTGTGGCGATGGCGCGTTGGTTCGTGGCGACGCGGGGCAAGGCGCTGTCGATTGCAACCATCGGGTTTTCCATCGGCACGGCATTCCTGCCGATCATCTTCGCCGCATTGCTGATCACCACAGACTGGCGCCTGCTCTGGGTCGCCTGCGCTGTGATCCTTGTCTTGACGATCCCCGTGGTCACGCAGCTTTTGCGGCAAGAACGCACCCCGCAGTCTATGGCTGCGGAATCCGAAGCCTTCGGCATGGACAGCCGCCAATGGACCCGGTCAGAGGTATTGCGGCATCCGGTGTTCTGGCTCTTGGTCCCGGCCTTGCTTGGCCCGCCGGCATGGGGCACCGCCATGTGGTTTCAGCAAGTGCACCTCGCCGAGGTAAAGGGATGGAGCCATGTGGCCTTTGTCGCGCTCTTTCCGATCTCGACTGCCGTGACGGTCGCCGCAACATTTAGCACCGGCTGGGCGATTGACCGTTTTGGGTCAGCCCGGTTGCTGCCGTTCTACATGCTGCCCTTTGCGCTGGCATTCTTTGTCACGGGGTCGGCCAGCACCATTGCCATGGCCGCTGTCGGCTTGGCCATCTTCGGCGTTGGACAGGGCATGCAATCGACCCTCGCCAGCGCGTTCTGGGCTGAGTTTTTCGGAACCCGCCACCTTGGCGCGATCAAGGCTGCCGCCGGGGCGATCATGGTCTTTGGCTCAGCCATTGGACCGGGGATCAGCGGTGTCTTCATCGATCTGGGCGTTTACTTTCCAACGCAAATGATCTGGCTGACGCTGTATTTCCTGATTGCAGCCGCTTTGTGCACGGTCGCTGCACGGCTTGTGCATCCCCGTTTAGCGCGTCCGCTTTAGGTAAACGTAGAAGGCACCATCGCCACCGTGCCGGATATGCGCGGGCCGAATTTCAAGGATCTTTGCGCTCAACGGTGGCAACCTTAACCATTGCGGCACATAGCGTCGCAGCACGCCGCGTTGTCCCGGTTGCGCCTGCATATTGCCCTTGCCGGTGATCACCAAAACCAGCCGTTTGCCATCATCAAAGGCGTTGTAGATGAATTGCAGCAACGCCGGATGCGCCTCATCCAGGGTCATGCCATGCAGATCAATCTTGCCCTCAGGTTTCAGCTTGCCACGGGTCATTTTGCCGTAGGCTTTGTGATCCATCTGCACCGGCGCTTGCCGCAAGGCCTGACCCAATCCGGGCAAAACGTCGTTCTTGCGTTTGGAATCAGCCTTTGACCCTACCTCAAAAAACGGCAGGCTTTCCTTGGGCTTAACGGGTGCCTTGGGGGCAGTAGGCTCCGCCTTGGGTTCTTGCAATTTGGGGTGCATCGGTTCAACCCGCCGCGCGACCTGATCCCAAATCGCACGATCCTCAGGCGACAGATGGCGCGGCTTTCTCATTCCAACGGCTCTGACACCTTGGACAGCGCGTATTCGACCGGCATCAGCACAACCATGCGGCCGCCATCCTTGATGTTGCCCGCCAATCGCCCGGCCTCTGCCCCGGTTCCAAAAAACACATCGGCCCGCTGCGCGCCTTTGATCGCCGACCCGGTATCCTGCGCGATCATCAACCGCCGCATTGGGTCGTCACCATCCTTTTCAATCCAGACCGGCGCGCCCAGCAGTGTGACCGATGGGTCAACCGCGATCGACCGCAGCGTCGTGATCGACCGCCCCATGGCCCCAATCGGTCCCTTCTCGGCGGGCACTTCATTCACCTCACGGAAAAAGACGTATGAATCGTTTTGCCACAACAGTGCGCGACCTTCCTCTGGGTTTTCGCTGACCCAGGACTTGATCGTATCGGCCGACACCTGATGCGGTTCAAACACCCCATCCGCAATCAGCTTTTGCCCGATAGAGGAATAGTCCCGCCCGTTCTTCCCCGCATAGCCAACCCGAATGACCCGGCCACTCGGCAGCCTGATCCGGCCAGAGCCTTGAACTTGCAAGAAAAACAGCTCAACCGGGTCGGCAAGCCACGCGATCTCTAGCCCGCGTTCTGCCAATGCGCCCGTTTCTTCAATCTCTTGCCGGGTCAGATAGGGTTGCCCCTCAACCAGATCATCGGGCAGACGATAAATCGGATGGGCGTAAGCCTCTGACTGGCCCAAATCGCCTGCGATCTCAGGCTCATAATAGCCGGTGAACAACATCGGTTCGCCATCTTCGATCAAGACGGGCTGAAAGAACGTTTCAAAGAAATCGCGGGCGGCGGGTCCGTCCTTGGCAAAGGCACAGAGCCGCTGCCAATCGGTTCTTGGGATGTCGCCACATGTCTGAGTGAAAACGGCCAAAGCCGCGGCATGATCATCCGCGGCCCAGCCATCAAGGTCTTCGAAATCCAGAAACGTATAAGTAGGTTCGGCCACGGCAGCCCCCGTTAACGCCAAGGTCGCCGCTAGCGCCCGGATCATGCGTCCGTTGCAACCAGCCGCCAGTTGGGGTTGTCGCTGCCCATTTCACGCGCAAAGGTCCAGACGTCCTTCTGGCGCTTGATCTCGGTGTCATTGCCTTCGATCACGTCGCCCGCATTGTCGCGCACCTGCCAGGTCATCTCGCCAGTAAAGCGCACAGTCAGCTCGGCCTCGTTGTTCGCCTGATCAAACGTCGCTTCGTTCAGGCCAAGATCGCTGATGCCGACAAACTGTGCCTCAATCGTCAGACCTTCGGCCTGGCGTTGGTCAACAACTTCGCTAAAGGCCTCGAACACATCTTCGGACATGAACGGGGTCACGTCTGACAAATCACCACGCTCAAACGCCATCAAAATCATCTCATAGGCGCCGCGCGCACCTTGTAGGAATTCGGTCACGTTAAACGACGGATCGACGCGCTTCATTTCAGCCAAGGCCTTTGCCGTATCGCTGCCCTCAGGCGCATGATCAGCAATGTCATGATCCACGCCGCCTTCGATCACTTCAAAGCCACGGCGGTCAACGGCACTTTCCGATTGCCGCGGGATTGGCGGCTTTTCAAAACCTTCGCGCGTGCCAAGCACAGAGCGCAGGCGAATGATCAGAAAAATAGCTATCGCCGCAAGGACCAAAAGCTGAATGATAGGTGCGTTCATCGTGGCCTCTTTCTGTCGCGGCATGGAAACCGCCGGGTTCGGACCTTATGTAGGGTGGCAAAGGGGCCAAGTCCACTGTCCCGCCCGTCACTTTAAGGAAAGCCCATGCCGTTATTGGCCCTCTTTATTGCAATTCCTCTGATTGAGATCGCTTTGTTCATTCAAATCGGGGGCTGGCTTGGTCTTTGGCCGACCCTTTTGATTGTCGTTGTGACCGCGATTATTGGGTCCTATCTGGTCCGCCAACAGGGCGCGCGTGAGATGGCGCAGCTGCGATCAAGCTTTAGCGAGTTGCGCGACCCGTCGGAATCTTTGGCCAATGGTGCGATGATCTTGTTTTCCGGCGCGCTTCTTCTGACGCCCGGATTTTTCACGGACGCCGTTGGTTTCGCACTTCTGATCCCGCCAGTGCGCGCGCGGGTCTATCAATATCTGCGATCACGGGTGAATGTCGCCAGCTTTCAGATGGGGCCACAACCGACCCAGCAACCACGCGGCCCACAGGATCGGGTGATCGATGGCGAGTTTGAAGAACTCGACCCTAGCAACAAGCCGCCGCAGGATCCATCCGGCTGGACCCGCCATTAGCATTGAGGCTTGCCGCGCCGCCTGCTAAGAGCGGTCCAACTTAGTATGACGGAGATGATTTATGGCCGATGAAGCCCAACCCGAAGCTGGCGCAGCACCAGCGCAGCCCCCACAGATCACCAGCAAAGTGCTGGCACAATATGTGCGCGACCTGTCGTTCGAAAACATCCTTGCCCAAAAGGGTGTCGGCGGCGATGCGCAGCCTGAAATTCAGGTGCAGGTCAATCTGGATGCCCGCAAGCGCGGCACCGAAAACCAGTATGAGGTGATCACCAAGCTGAACATCACCTCCAAGACCAAGGAAAAGGGCGAGCCGCTTTTCGTGCTGGAACTGGAATATGCTGGTGTCTTCCAAATCGAAGGCGTGCCAGAGGATCAGATGCACCCCTACCTGCTGATCGAATGCCCGCGCATCACATTCCCATTTGTGCGCCGCATCGTGTCAGACGTGTCGCGTGACGGTGGCTTCCCGCCGCTGAACCTTGAGCAGATTGATTTTCTGGCGCTTTACCGGGCAGAGCTTGCCCGCCGTCAGCAGGACCAAGCCAAGGTCAACTAAACCGCTTCCAAACAGCGCCGTCGCCCAGCTTTTCCACGAATGTGGCATGGGCGGCGGCTTCTTCCTCGGTCAGACGTGATGCCAAGGGCGCCGGACGTGGACCGGGGCGCCATTCCTCATCAGATGTATCTGTCGACTTGTTTGTGCTTTGCGCGGACAGGGCAAAATCCGGCTGCCTGCCGCCGATCAGCTCCAGATAGACTTCGGCCAGAATCTCACTATCCAAAAGCGCGCCATGCAGCGTCCGGTTTGAGTTATCGATGCCAAACCGACGGCAAAGCGCATCGAGCGATGCAGGTGAACCGGGGAAACGCTTGCGCGCGATGGCGAGCGTATCAAGCGATTGATCCATCGGCAAAAGCGGGCGGTTCAGCCAGCCCAGCTCTGCGTTCAGGAACTTCATATCAAAGGCAGCATTGTGAATGACCAGCTTGCTGTCGCCAATGAAATCAACAAAGGCCTGCGCGATGTCTTTGAAAACCGGCTTGTCCGCCAGAAATTCGTCACCCAAGCCATGCACGGCGAACGCCTCTGCCGGCATCGACCGTTGCGGGTTGATATATTGGTGATAGGTGCGACCCGTGGGCACATGACCGATCAGCTCGACCGCGCCGATCTCAACAATTCGGTCGCCTTCGGATGGCTCAAAGCCTGTCGTTTCGGTGTCGAGCACGATTTCACGCATCTTGTTGTCCCCTGATCTGCCGGATCACATCTTCTACGCCTGCGCGGGCGCCGTCCAGTGTCAGCGTCTCGATAATGTAATCCGCGCGGTCACGTTTTTCCGCATCCGGCGTCTGGCGCGACAGGATCATCTGGAACTGATCCTCGGTCATGCCGGGCCGGTCCATCACGCGCCGCCGTTGAACGGCGGCCGGGGCGGTGACAACCACAACGGCGTCCAGCCAAGCATCGGCATTGGTCTCAAAGAGCAGCGGGATATCGAACAGCAGAATATCGGCCTGATGATCTGCGATAAAGGCCTGCCGGTCAGCGGCAACAAGCGGGTGAACGATACCCTCAATCGTTTTGAGTGCGGTTTTGTCCGCCGCGATGATCTGCTTAAGCACATCGCGGGACACCGCCCCATCCGTCACCGCATTTGGAAAGACCTTGGCGATCTGTTCTGTGGCAGCGCCACCATCATAAAGCGCATGCACCACCGCATCCGCATCCCAGACCGGAATACCCGCATCCGCAAACATCTGCGCCGTCGTGCTTTTGCCCATGCCGATGGACCCGGTCAGGCCAAGGCAAAACGTCATCCGATGACGGCCCGGCGCAGGGTATCATCCACCTCTGGCCGCACGCCAAACCAACGTTCAAATCCGGGCACGGCCTGATGCAGCAACATCCCAAGCCCGTCGACGACGGTGCAACCGCGCTCCGCCGCTTCGGCAAGGAGTTGTGTGCGCAGCGGCGCATATACGATATCCGTCACTACCGCGTCCGGGCGCAGCCCATCCAGCGGCACCCGCAATTCCGGTTGGCCCGTCATTCCAAGCGATGTGGTGTTCACCACCGTTGTCGCGTCTTCGAGCATATTGCCCGCCTGCACCCAATCGACGACCGTAATCCGCGTGCCAAATTCAGCGCGCAGCGCGTCGGCCTTGGGGCGTGTCCTGTTAGACAGCAAAATCTCTGGCACACCGGCATCGGCCAGGGCGCAGATAATCGCGCGGGCGGCACCCCCCGCACCCAGCACCGCGGTCGGCCCGGCCTTGGGGTTCCAGCCCGGCGCGCCTTGTTTGAGGTTGGCGATAAAACCATAGCCGTCGGTATTATCCGCATGCACTTTGCCGTCTTCACGAAAGATCAGCGTGTTGGCAGCCCCGATCAAAATGGCCCGATCACTGATGTGATCCGCTAGCTGCATCACAGCGATCTTATGCGGCAAGGTCACATTCGCACCGACAAACCCCATCTTGGGCATCGCGCGAATGACCTCTGCCAGATCATGGTCCTGCACCTGAAGCGGAATGTATTGCCCACGAATCCCATAGCGCCGCAACCAATGCCCGTGGACCTTGGGTGACTTCGATTGGCCAATCGGGTTCCCGATCACGCCGGCCAGAGGAGTTGCAATGTTCATCCCGGTAGTGTTCCGCGCAAGGTGAGATATGACAAGAGCTCTAATAGTGGCAGTCCGAGGACGTTGAAATAGTCGCCTTCGACACGATGAAACAGCCGCGCGCCTTCGCCTTCAAGCTGATAACCGCCGACGCAATGGCGGATGTCGTCCCAATTGCGCGCAACATAATCGGCCAGATAGCCGTCAGACGCATCCCGCATATGCAAACGCACCACGCCAACATGCCGCCAAAGCGGTTTGCCCTCGCCATAGATCACGGCAGCTGACAACAGCTGATGGGGACGCCCGCGCAGCGAGGTCAGTTGCGCAATCGCCTCTTGTTCCGAAGCTGGTTTTGACAGGATGTCTTTGTCCCGTGCCAAGATCTGATCACAGCCAATGACCAACGCTTCGGGTGCCTTTGATCCCACGCGCAGGGCTTTCATCTCGGCCAAAGCATCGGCAATATCTCGTGGTGACGCGGATTCGGCTTGCAGTGCTAATTTCATCGCATCTTCATCGACGCGGGCCACCTGCGTGGTGAAATCGACACCCGCGTTGCGCAGCAAGGTGGCGCGGATGGCAGAGCCTGAAGCAAGGATAATGGGTTCAGCCATGTGGATATGTCCCGGGATAACCGATGGGTTCACTGCGGGACAGGTTTGGGATGAACGGGGCCCGATTGCAAGCAGGGGCAAAGACGGTATCGTTCAGGGATTTCCTTAACATCTTATGAACGTGGGATAAGGATAAGTCGTCTTGTGCAAAAGTATCGGGCTTGGGGAAGGTCAAGACAGGTCTAAAGGTTTTGTGAGGATCTTGGTGATGCGTAAGCCATTGAAAAATATAGGTTCCCGAGAACTGAAAAAATATTTCTGTCTCCGAAGGCGCAAAAAGGGCTGGGGATAAACCTGCGTATGAAATGATAATCCCCAGATTCGGTGCACCCTACATCATCATCATCTTTCTTTTCTTTCTATATTTATTAAGGAAGAACAGAGCAAAGAAAGTGAGGATCACATGAGCTGGATCTTGCCCTACTATGATTGGATCAAGGCATTGCATGTGATTGCAGTGATCTCTTGGATGGCAGGGATGTTCTATCTGCCGAGGTTGTTTGTCTATCACGCAGAACGGGCCGAGGTGGGATCAGAGCTGGATCGCACGTTTCAGGTGATGGAAGAAAAGCTGCTGCGGGTGATCATGAACCCGGCGATGATTGTTTCTTGGGTCTGTGGCCTGCTGTTGATCGGTATGGGGGCCTTTGACTTCGGCGCGGTGTGGAGCTGGGCAAAGATATTGGGCGTGATCGGGATGACGGCGGCGCATGGCTGGCTGGCCGTGCGGGGCAAGGATTTTGCGGCAGGTCAGAACACCCGAACGGGGCGGACTTATCGGCTGGTCAATGAGGTGCCGACCGTCTTGATGTTCATTGTGGTGATTGCCGTGATTGTCCGCCCATTCTAAGGCTTGGTTGACTCGTAGCCCCTTGGTGCTTAGATGAATTGCGCTGCCCATCCGGGCGTAAAGCGTTTTCCGAATGAAAAAGAGATATGCGCACCTCGCGGTGGGCTGAGATTTGATATGTCCCAACACCGTCTGAACCTTGCCGACTTGAAGGCGCAAAGCCCCAAGGATCTGTTGTCCCTCGCCGAAGAGCTTGAGATCGAGAACGCCTCGACCATGCGCAAGGGCGACATGATGTTCGCCATCCTGCGCGAACGTGCGGACGAAGAATGGCTGATTGGCGGTGATGGTGTGCTTGAGGTCGTCAAGGATGGTTTCGGCTTCCTGCGCTCGCCAGAGGCGAACTACCTGCCCGGCCCTGATGATATCTATGTCTCGCCCGAGATGATCCGCCAGCATTCGCTGCGCACCGGGGACACGGTCGAAGGGCTGATCAAAGAGCCCAACGACAATGAGCGCTACTTTGCGCTGAACACCGTTGAGCAGATCAACTTTGAAGACCCTGAGAAGACCAAGCACAAAGTCGCCTTTGACAACCTGACGCCACTTTACCCTGATGAGCGGTTGAAGATGGAAGTCGACGACGAGAACCAGAAAAAAGACCGCTCCGCGCGGATCATCGATCTGGTCTCACCCATCGGAAAAGGCCAGCGTTCGCTGATCGTGGCGCCACCACGGACGGGTAAGACGGTACTGCTGCAAAACATCGCCAACTCGATCGAGAAGAACCACCCTGAATGCTATCTGATCGTTCTGCTGATCGATGAACGCCCCGAGGAAGTGACGGACATGCAGCGGTCCGTGAAGGGTGAGGTTGTATCCTCCACCTTTGATGAACCGGCTGACCGTCACGTGGCAGTGTCCGAGATGGTGATCGAAAAGGCGAAACGCCTGGTTGAGCATAAGCGCGACGTTGTGATCCTGCTCGATTCGATTACCCGTTTGGGACGTGCGTTCAACACGACCGTGCCATCCTCCGGTAAAGTTCTGACCGGTGGTGTGGATGCCAACGCGCTGCAACGCCCGAAACGCTTCTTTGGTGCGGCACGAAATATCGAAGAAGGCGGGTCGCTGACCATTATTGCGACAGCCCTGATCGATACGGGCAGCCGGATGGACGAAGTCATCTTTGAGGAATTCAAAGGCACGGGTAACTCTGAAATCGTGCTGGATCGCAAAGTCGCGGATAAGCGCGTCTTCCCTGCCATGGACATTCTGAAATCCGGCACCCGGAAAGAAGAGCTCTTGGTTGAAAAGAACGATCTGGCGAAGACCTATGTGCTGCGCCGGATCCTCAACCCAATGGGCACAACGGATGCGATTGAATTCCTGCTTGGGAAGCTCAAACAGACCAAGACCAATGCGGACTTCTTCGATTCTATGAACACCTAAATCCGATGTCGGGTGACACGATATTCGCGCTCGCCACTGCTGAAGGGCGGGCGGGCGTCGCGATTGTGCGGATTTCTGGTGCAGCGGCGTTTGATGTCGCGGGCCATTTGATGTCGGACGTGCCCAAGGGCCGCGGTCTACGCCTTATCCTGGATCAGATGGGTCAGGTGCTGGACGAAGCGCTTGTGCTTTCGTTTCCGGGTCAGCACAGCTTTACCGGCGAACCCGTGGTCGAGCTTCACTTGCACGGCAGTCCAGCGATTGCGCGGGCCGTCTTGGTGGCTGTCGGGGAGGCTGGTGGCCGCGGGGCGGAGCCCGGAGAATTCACGCGACGTGCGCTTGAGAACGGCAAGCTTGATCTGGCGCAGGTCGAAGGGCTTGCCGATCTGATCGACGCAGAGACCGAAGCACAGCGCCGCCAAGCCATGCGCGTCTTTTCCGGTGGTCTTGGCGCGCTGGCAGAGGACTGGCGCAAGTCGCTGATCCGTGCCGCCGCGCTGATTGAGGTGACAATCGACTTTGTCGACGAAGAGGTCCCCGTTGACGTCACGCCCGAGGTTGCGACGCTCTTGTCATCCGTGGCGGATGGCATGGCCGGCCAGATCAAAGGGGTGGCAGCTGCAGAGCGGATTCGGTCAGGCTTTGAGGTCGCGATTGTGGGCGCGCCAAACGTGGGTAAGTCGACATTGCTGAACAGGCTGGCAGGCCGCGATGCTGCGATTACCTCTCACGTGGCTGGAACAACCCGCGACGTGATTGAGGTTCAGATGGATTTGGGCGGGTTGCCTGTAACTCTTCTGGATACCGCTGGAATTAGGCAAACTACTGATATTATTGAAGAAATTGGTGTTGAACGCGCTCTGAAACGTGCGAAACTGGCGGACATGCGGGTATTTCTGCGTGATGGTGATGAACCTTTGCCCATGGCGCTGGAAAAGGGTGACATCATCGCCCAAAGCAAAGCTGATCTTGCGGAGAAGTCCGGGTTGGCTGTCTCTGGGCTGTCTGGCGAAGGTGTGGACCGGCTGGTGGCAGAAATAACAACGACTTTGCAGACCCAAGCAGGCTCCGCCGGGATCGCAATCCGGGAAAGGCATCGATCTGCGATGATCGCTGCCACAGATCAGATCAGACAGGTGCTTGATGCGCTGAACGGCGCTGCCCCTGCCGATTTGCTCGCAGAAGACATTCGGCAGGCGATCAGCGCTGTTGACACAATCGTCGGGCGCGTTGATGTAGAGAACCTCTTGGACGAGATATTCTCGAGTTTTTGCATCGGAAAATAGGATGTTTCACGTGAAACACTTTGATGTCGTGATCGTGGGCGGTGGCCATGCTGGGTCAGAGGCGGCTTGGGTCGCCGCCCAAATGGGCGCCTCGGTTGCCTTGGTCACGTTGCGCAAGGACACCATTGGCGTCATGTCCTGCAACCCGGCTATCGGCGGCTTGGGAAAAGGCCACCTCGTACGTGAGATCGATGCGCTTGGCGGCTTGATGGGCCTTGCCGCAGATGCCGCAGGCATTCAGTTTCGCCTGTTGAACCGGACAAAGGGCCCAGCCGTGCGTGGTCCGCGGGCGCAATCTGATCGCGTGCTCTATCGTGAATACGTCCAGAATGCCCTTACTTCCCTGCCAAACCTGACGATCATCGAAGGCGAGGCGACGGACCTGTCAGTCGAGAATGGCGAGATTGCCGGTCTTGAGCTGTCAAACGGCTCCATGATCTCAACCCGCAATGTTGTATTGACGACCGGCACCTTTCTGCGTGGCGTCATTCATATCGGCGACGTCTCTCGCCCCGGTGGACGTGTCGGTGACAAGGCGTCCGTGCGCATGGCGGAACGTCTCGATAGCTTTGGATTGCCGCTTGGACGCCTAAAAACGGGCACACCGCCGCGTTTGAACGGCAAAACCATCGACTGGTCGCAGCTTGAACAGCAGCCTGGCGATGACACGCCGAGCCTCTTTTCGTTCATGTCGCAGGGCGCGCTGGCCCGCCAAATTTCTTGTGGTATCACCCACACAAACACCCAAACCCATGACATCATTCGCGTAAACCTCTCGCGATCTGCCATGTATGGCGGGCATATTGATGGCGTCGGACCGCGCTATTGCCCGTCCATCGAGGACAAGGTTGTCCGCTTCGCCGACAAGGACTCCCATCAGGTCTTCTTGGAACCTGAGGGCCTGACCACTGACACGATCTATCCAAACGGCATATCGACGTCCTTGCCAGAAAGCGTGCAAGAGGCCTACGTGCGCTCGATGGCCGGTTTGGAATCGGTTGAAATTGAGCAGATGGGCTATGCGATTGAATACGACTACGTCGATCCGCGTGCGCTCCGCATGTCGTTAGAGCTCAAGAATTGTCCGGGGTTGTTCCTTGCAGGGCAGATCAACGGAACGACCGGCTATGAAGAGGCGGCAGCCCAGGGCCTTGTTGCCGCAATCAACGCTGTTCATCGGGCGCGCGAAGATGAATCGGTGACGTTCAGCCGGAAAGACAGCTATATCGGCGTGATGATCGATGATCTTGTCAGCCGCGGCGTCGCCGAACCCTACCGGATGTTCACATCTCGGGCAGAGTTTCGACTGCTTCTTCGCGCCGACAATGCTGATCAACGTCTGACCGAAATGGGCCATACACTAGGGATCGTCCGGGATGATCGCTGGACCGCCTATCAAGAAAAGGTGGATAAGATCAAATCTGGCGTCACTCTACTTTCGGATACCGAGATCGGCGCCCGTGAAATCGCATCAACGGGTGCAAAGCTCAACGTTGATGGCCCCAAAAGGACCGCCCTCGACGCGCTGACGCTTAACGATTTCGGCTTTGCAGAGCTTCGGCGGCTTCGCCCGGAAACACCTGAAATCCCTGAAGAAATCGAAGAGCAAATCAAGAATGACGCGCTTTATGCGAACTATATCAAGCGTCAGGAAAAGGACATCGCCGCCATGGCAAAGGATGAGGCGACTTTGATTCCGTTTGATACAGACTTCGCACAAATCGGCGGGCTTTCCGCTGAAATGGTTCAAAAGCTCAGCGACGCACGCCCCGAAACGCTCGCCCGTGCACGGCGGATCGACGGGATGACTCCAGCAGCGCTCTTCGTGATCTCGAGCCACCTGAAACGCCTTAACAGCCAAAAGGCTGGATAATGGATGATCTGTCCGGAATTCTGGATGTTTCACGTGAAACATCGGAACGTCTCAGAATTTTTGAAGGCCTCGTGCAAAAGTGGTCCCCCAAGATCAACCTGGTCTCCCGCGACGATCTCCGGCACGTCTGGGACCGCCATATTGTTGATTCCGCACAAATTCTGGCTCACAGCCCTTCAAATCCTCAGATTTGGACCGACATTGGTAGCGGCGGCGGTTTTCCGGGTATCATCGTCGCCATCGTTTTGGCTGAACGCAGTCCAAACTGTACGGTGACAATGATCGAAAGCGACCAGCGCAAGGCCACGTTCCTGCGTACAGCGCTCCGCGAATGCGGAATTACAGGCCAGGTCATCGCGAGCCGGATCGAAACGGCCGCTCCGCAATCAGCTGACATCCTGTCCGCCCGCGCACTTGCCCCCGTCACAGATCTTCTTGCCCATGCAGCGTTGCATCTGAATAAAAACGGCATTGCATTACTGCACAAGGGCCGAAATTATGCGCAGGAACTCGAGGTCGCACGCCGAAACTGGACCTTTGATCTTGTCGCGCACCAAAGCAAGACCGCCAGCGACAGCCGCATACTTGAGATAGGGAATATTCAACGTGCCAACGCCGACTAGCCTGAACCGCGCCAAAATCCTTGCGGTTGCAAACCAAAAGGGCGGCGTCGGAAAGACCACGACGACAATCAACCTTGGCGCCGCGTTGGCAGAGGCGGGTTGCCGCGTCCTCCTCATAGACCTTGATCCGCAGGGCAATGCGTCCACTGGGCTTGGGATCGACCATAGCAAACGTCAGGTGACGACATACGACCTTCTTGTTGGTGATGCCGCACCAGATGACGCGATCCAGGCCTCAAACGTCGACGATCTTTTGATCATTCCGGCGACGACGGACCTCAGCTCTGCGGATATTGAGCTGATTTCCAATGAAAAGCGCAGTTTTCTACTCCATGACGCATTGCGCCAGCTCTCCATGGATACTTATCAACTCGACTACATCTTGATCGATTGTCCGCCATCTCTCAACATCTTGACCGTCAACGCGATGGTCGCCGCCGATTCCGTCATTGTTCCGCTTCAGTCAGAGTTCTTTGCCCTCGAAGGCCTCTCCCAACTCATGCTCACGATCAGAGAGGTTCGGCAATCCGCCAACAAGGACCTGCGGATCGAAGGCATCGTCCTGACGATGTACGACAAGCGCAACAACCTCTCGCAACAGGTTGAGGCGGACGCCCGCGAGAACCTTGGCGGTCTGGTGTTCGACACGCTGATCCCCCGGAATGTCCGCCTGAGCGAGGCGCCGTCCTTTGCGATGCCCGTTCTCACCTACGATCCGAATTCCACCGGTGCCCAAGCCTATCGCGACTTAGCCACTGAAATTCTTACAAAATCCAAAGCTCCGATCAGAAAGGTCAGCTAAAATGGCAAAATCGACAAAGCCCCGTGGTTTGGGCCGCGGCCTCTCGGCGCTCATGGCGGATGTCCAGACCGATACGCCAGAGGATCCGTCCCCACGCCGTCCCGATCTGACCGTGCCCATCGACAGCATTCGGCCAAACCCGGACCAGCCCCGCCGCACCTTCGACGATGCCGCGCTCGCCGAGCTTGCCGCCTCGATAAAGGAGAAGGGCGTGATCCAGCCCCTTATCGTGCGTCGCGACCCGAACGACACTGAGGTGTATCAGATCGTCGCGGGCGAACGCCGTTGGCGTGCGTCCCAAATCGCCAAGCTGCACAGCCTTCCGGTCCTTGTCCGCGACTTTGACGATACCGAGGTCCTTGAGATCGCGATCATCGAAAACATCCAACGCGCTGACCTCAATCCCGTGGATGAGGCGACCGGCTACCGGCAACTGATGGACAAATTCGGCCATACGCAGGATCAGATGGCGCAAGCCCTGGGCAAAAGCCGCAGTCACATCGCAAACCTTCTGCGTTTGCTGAACCTGCCCGACCCCGTGCTTGGCTGGCTAACAGAGGGTAAGCTGACCGCCGGTCATGCCCGTGCCCTCGTCGGCCATGACAATGCCACCAAACTGGCGCAGCACATCATTCAAAAACAACTCAGCGTGCGCGATGCCGAACGCCTCGCCAAATCAGGCATTCCGCAGCCGGGCACCAAGCGGAGCCCCGCAGGCTCTACCGCCAAAGATGCCGACACCGTCCAGATCGAGAATGAGCTTTCGGCCCACCTCAAGATGAAAGTGGCCATCGATCACAAACCGGGTCAGGACGGCGGCAAGCTTACCATCGGTTACAAGTCGCTTGAACAACTGGACGATCTATTGCGGGTCCTTGGCGGCAATTAGTCCGCCAAAACCCCCCGCAAAACGCCGTTTAGCACGGGCCGATACAACGGCGCGACGCGCAAATGATCACCCGCGATCTCCAACTGCCCAATATCAACTAAACCATTGATATTATTTGCATAAATGTCTCCACCGAGCGCTTCCAACCGCTCCAACGCAACTCCATCATGCAATCGCAGCCCCATCAACAAGAACTCAGTCAGACGGTCGGCTTCCGACAACACCTCACGCGCACCCTCTCCCGACCCGTCCCGCTCAACCTGCCGCAACCATTCCGTCGGACCCAAGGGCGTCTGCGTGGCCCAACGTGTCCCGCCCAAGGTCAACCGCCCATGCGCGCCCGGTCCAATCCCGGCATAGTCACCCGATTGCCAATAAATCAAATTGTGTCGGCTCTCCTGACCCGACGCTGCATGATTTGAAACTTCATAGGCACGAAACCCCGCCGCCTCACAAATCTCCTGTGTCGCAAAATACATGTCCGCGGCATCATCATCATCCGGCAAGCCACGCAACTTTCCCGCCGCAAACCGGTCGCCAAAGGCCGTGCCATCCTCAATCGTCAACTGATACAGCGACAAATGATCGACCGCCAAATCAAGCGCACGGCCCAACTCCGCCCTCCAGTCCGCAAGGCTTTGCCCCTGCCGCGCATAAATCAGATCAAACGAAACCCGATCAAAAACCGACCGGGCCAAGTCAAACGCGCGCATCGCCTCCTCAGCAGAATGCAAACGCCCCAAAGCCTTTAAATCCGCGTCATTCAGCGCCTGCACACCCAATGACACACGATTGACGCCCGCATCACGATAGCCCGCAAAGCGCCCGGCTTCGACAGATGTCGGGTTCGCTTCCAACGTGATCTCGCAATCATTGGCCACATTCCACGTCGCCCGCACCTGATCCAGCACCGCCGCAACCAAGTCCGGCTCCATCAAGCTGGGCGTGCCGCCGCCAAAGAACACCGACCGCAAAACGCGTCCTTCGGTTTCACGGCCCACTCGGGCAATTTCCGATAGATACGCTGCCTGCCACCGCGCTTGATCAATCGCGCCGACGACATGGCTGTTAAAGTCGCAATAGGGGCATTTGGCCTGACAGAACGGCCAGTGGATATAGAGGCCAAAGCCCGCGACCTGCCAATCCTCAGGCAAAGCAGCCCTTGACCAGCTTGGCAAAGGCATCCGCACGATGGCTGATTTTGTTCTTTTCCCAGCGATCCATCTCGCCGCAGGTGATGTCATACCCGTTGGGCTGGAACATCGGGTCATATCCGTGCCCTTGATCCCCGCGCATCGGCCAAACCACCTGTCCGTCCATCACACCGGGAAACACCTCGTCATGCCCATCCGGCCAGGCAAGCACGAGCGTGCTGCAAAACCGCGCGGTCCGGGGAAACGGCGCGTTGACGGCCTCCAATTCATTCCACGTCCGCGTCATCGCCATCACAAAGTCGCGCCCATTGGGCGTTTCCGACCAATCCGCGGTGTAAACACCGGGCGCGCCGCCAAGGGCATCAACCTCAATCCCGCTGTCATCCGCCAAGGCAGGCAAACCCGTGGCCTTCGCCGCCGCATGGGCCTTGATCCGCGCATTCCCGACGAAATTGTCTTCGGTCTCTTCCGGTTCCGGCAGTCCGTGATCCGTGTTTGACGTGATCTTCACGCCGTAGGGCGCCAGCAAATCGGCAATCTCTTCCAATTTGCCCTGATTGTGGGTCGCCACAACCAACTGATCCCCGTCAAACCGCCGCATCAGCCAACTGCCGCCATCTGCACAGCGTTCAGTTCGCCAATCCCCTTTTCAGCGAGATCAAGCAGCCCGTTCATCTGGTCGCGGGTAAAGGTTTGGCCTTCGGCGCTCATCTGCACCTCAACCAGCTTGCCGCCTGTCATGATGAAATTGCCATCAACGCCCGCTTCGGAATCCTCGGGGTAATCAAGGTCCAAGACCTCTTGTCCGGCGTAAATCCCGCATGAAATCGCGGCAACCGGATCAACCAGCGGATCGCTCGTGACGACACCGGCTTTCATCAGCCGATTAACCGCCAGTTTCAGCGCGACCCAACCGCCGGTGATAGACGCGCAGCGCGTGCCGCCATCCGCCTGGATCACATCGCAATCCACCGTGATCTGACGCTCGCCCAGGGCCACGCGATCCACGCCAGCCCGCAAGGACCGCCCGATCAAGCGCTGAATTTCCTGCGTGCGACCGCCCTGCCCGTTCTTGGCCTCGCGCCGCATCCGCGTATGCGTGGCCCGTGGCAGCATCCCGTATTCCGCCGTCACCCAGCCAAGGCCAGAATTGCGCATGAACGGTGGCACCTTTTCGTCAACCGACGCGGTGCACAGCACATGGGTATCGCCCATCTTGATCATGCAGGACCCTTCCGCATGGCGGGTGACGCCGACGTCGATGGAAACGTCACGCATTTGGTCGATCGTTCTGCCGGATGGGCGCATGGGAAAACTCCTGGGGCTTGTTTCGCAACGGGCTTACGCGCCCCACCTTCACTTGCCAACCCCGATTGACGTTCCCGTGCGGGTGGTTTTAATTGGCCCGCCCCGATCAGGTGACCCATGACAGACGAAACGCCACAGCTAGACACGATGAACAGCCGCACCCGCGAGGTGTTTCGCCGTGTTGTCGAAGGCTACCTTGATACCGGCGCACCTGTCGGCAGCCGCACCCTGACCCGCACCCTTTCGGAACAGGTCAGCGCGGCGACGATCCGCAACACGATGCAGGATCTCGAATACCTTGGGCTTCTTGGTTCCCCGCATACCTCTGCCGGTCGCATGCCGACCGAGCTGGGCCTGCGCATGTTCGTTGATGGGTTGCTCGAGGTTGATGACCTTTCTGGCGAAGATCGCAACCGCATCGACCAGACCCTTGACTCTAACTCTGACGATGTGACCACCCTGCTCGACCGCGTCGGCTCTGCCCTGTCCGGCGTCACACATGGGGCAAGTCTTGTGCTGACGCCCAAACACGAAGCGCCGATCAAGCACATCGAATTTGTCTCCCTTGCGCCGGAACGCGCCCTTGTTGTGCTGGTCTTCGCCGATGGCCACGTCGAAAACCGCATCTTTACGCCGCCCCGTGGCCAAACCCCGTCGTCCATGCGCGAGGCCGCGAACTTCCTCAACGCCATCGCCGAAGGCCAGACCCTCTCTGACCTTGGCAGCATCATTAAGCGCGAGATCGCAGCGCGCCGTCAGGAAATCGACGCGCTCGCCGCGGAGCTGGTGCAATCCGGTGCCGCCCTTTGGGCCGACGAAGGCACGGCCGATGAACGCCTGATCGTGCGCGGCCGTGGCAACCTTTTGCCCGAATCCGAAGGCGATCTGGACCGCATCCGCAACCTCTTTGACGACCTCGAACGCAAGCGGGACATCGCCAGTTTCCTTGAACTGGCCGACCAGGGCGAAGGCGTGCGCATTTTTATTGGGTCCGAGAACAAATTGTTCTCACTTTCGGGTTCCTCTCTGGTGGTTTCTCCTTATATGAACGCCGACCAGAAGATTATTGGCGCGGTCGGGGTCATCGGCCCAACCCGCCTGAACTACGGGCGCATCGTGCCCATCGTGAATTACACCGCCCAGCGGGTTGGCCAGATGATTGCCGACCGCTCCTGACAGGAAGACACGCACATGTCCGACAAACCGCTCGACGAACCGCTTAGCCTTGATGAACTCGCTGCCGAAGGTGACGAATTGGAAGCTGCTGGCGAAGAAGGCGTTCTGGCCCAAATCGCTGATATTGAGGCGGAGCGGGACGAATTTCGCGATAAATGGATGCGCTCGCTTGCTGACGCGGAAAACGTGCGCAAACGGGCCGACCGTGACCGGCGCGAGGCCGAGAATTACGGCGGCTCCAAGCTCGCCCGCGATCTGCTGCCCGTCTACGACAACCTGCGCCGCGCCCTGAAATCCACGCACGAGGCCGAAGGCGACGCCAACGCTGCCTTGTTGGAAGGGATTGAGCTGACGATGCGCGAGCTGATCAACGTCTTCAAAAAGCACGGCATCGACCCCATTGTGCCTGAACCCGGCGACAAGTTTGACCCGCAGCTGCACCAAGCCATGTTCGAGGCCCCCGTGCCCGGCACCAAGTCCGGCCATATCCTCGAAGTGATGGCCGAAGGCTTCATGCTGCACGACCGCCTGTTGCGTCCCGCGCAGGTTGGCGTCAGCTCCATGCCCGCCGCCTGACTTTGACCTGAATCAACGCGGCATCGCGCCAAAACTGCGAAACTCCTCTCTAACCAGAGGAGTTTCCACATGTCCGACCCGACCCACGCCTTCGACCAAGCCGAATACCCCTACGCTGACCGCATGAAAAAGGCGGACTACGAAGCGGAGAAAGCAGCACTGCAAGTCGAACTGCTGAAGGTGCAGCACTGGGTCCAGGAAACAGATCAGAAATTCGTGCTGCTGTTCGAAGGTCGCGACGCCGCCGGTAAAGGCGGCACGATCAAGCGGTTCATGGAACATCTCAACCCCCGCGCCGCCCGGGTGGTCGCCCTGAACAAACCCAACGAAGAAGAACGCGGTCAGTGGTTTTTTCAGCGCTACGTCAGACACTTACCGACAACCGGCGAAATCGTCCTTTATGACAGGTCTTGGTATAACCGTGCCGGGGTCGAACGTGTCATGGGCTTTTGTGAGCCCAATGAATACCTCGAATTCATGCGCCAAACGCCAGAGTTTGAACGCATGCTCACCCGTTCCGGTATTAAGCTCTTTAAATATTGGTTTTCCGTCACCCGCGATGAACAGCGCAGCCGCTTTGCATCGCGTGAAACCGACCCCCTCAAGCGATGGAAGCTGTCCCCCATCGACCGCGCCAGCCTTGATAAATGGGACGACTACACCGAAGCGAAAGAGGCGATGTTTTTCTACACCGACACCGCCGACGCGCCCTGGACTGTCATCCGCTCCAACGACAAGAAACGCGCGCGGCTCAACGCGATGCGCCATTTCCTGTCACAGCTCGATTATCCCGACAAAGACACCGACGTGGTCCAACCGCCCGACCCCCTGATCGTGCATCAAGCCGAGGCTGTCGTGCACGGCGCAGATCACATTCTGGCTGCCTCGCTTCACCCCAAAACACGCAAATCCGCGAAATCATAAAGGATCGCAAATGTCTCACGTCCCTCACGAATTGCACGAAGAGTTTCCCGAACATCAGGACAAGATGCACGCCCTCAAACAGTCAAACGCGCATTTCGCAAAGCTGTCCGACGACTACCACGACATCAACCGCGCCCTTCACCGGGCCGAGACGAATGTTGAACCAACTGATGATCTCAACATGGCGCAGATGCGAAAAACACGCATGGCACTAAAGGATGAAATCTACGGGATTCTGCAGTCAGCGACCTGACTTTTCCAACAGCTCGCGCAGCTCATATACCAGTGTTAGAGCCTGTTTTGGCGTCAGATCGTCGGGCAAAACCTCTTGCAACTTGTCCTCGACCTCTGACGCCTTCGTGGCCATCGGCGGCGGTGCGGGTGTCGCGGCAAACAGCGGCAGATCGTCGATGACCGCCTTGCGCCCGGCCCCGCCTTCCCGCTCGCCCTTTTCCAATGCGTCCAACACAACTTTGGCCCGTTCAACCACAACATCAGGCAGGCCCGCCAACCGCGCGACCTGCACGCCATAGCTGCGATCCGCGGTTCCCTTGCGCACCTCATGCAGAAAGATCACGTCGCCTTCCCACTCTTTGACGGCCACCGTGGCGTTGTCGACGCCATCCAACTTGCCCGCCAATTGCGCCATCTCATGATAATGCGTGGCGAACAGCGCGCGGCAGCGGTTCACGTCGTGCAAATGCTCCAACGTGGCCCAGGCAATCGACAACCCGTCATAAGTCGCCGTGCCGCGCCCGATTTCGTCCAGGATCACCAGCGCTCGATCGTCCGCTTGGTTCAAAATCGCGGCCGTTTCGACCATCTCCACCATGAACGTCGACCGTCCACGGGCCAGATCGTCCGATGCGCCAACCCGGCTAAAGATCTGGCTCACGATCCCAATCTGCGCCTCAGCCGCTGGCACCCAAGCGCCCATCTGTGCCAAGACCGCGATCAGTGCATTCTGCCGCAGAAACGTCGATTTACCTGCCATGTTCGGACCGGTCAGCAGCCAAATCGACTGTTCTGACAGATCACAATCGTTCGCCACAAACGGCGCGCCGTCCTTCTGCAACGCGGCCTCAACCACCGGATGCCGTCCACCGCGAATGTCGAAGGCGCGACTGTCATCGATGATCGGCTTCGTCCAATTGTCTCGCCGTGCAACAGTCGCCAATCCGGTCGCCAAGTCGAACTCCGCCAGCCCCCGCGCCAACGCACCCAGCGGCCCCGCTTGTTCCAAAATCGCGCCAGTTAGGCTGGAATAGAGCCTTTTTTCGATCTCAAGCGCCCTGCCCCCGGCATTCAATATCCGGGTCTCGATCTCACTTAGCTCGACGGTCGCAAACCGCACCTGATTGGCGGTCGTTTGCCGGTGAATGAACGTCTCATTCAGCGGCGGCGCCATCATCTTTTCAGCGTGGGTCGCGGTCGTCTCAATAAAGTAGCCCAGCACATTGTTGTGCTTGATCTTCAGGCTCGCAACGCCCGACAGCTCTACAAATTCCGCCTGCATCTTGGCGATGATACCGCGCCCCTCGTCGCGCAACTGCCGCGCCTCATCCAGTTCCGCGTCATACCCCGCAGCAATAAACCCGCCGTCCCGCGCCAATAGCGGCGGCTCCGCGACCAAAGCGGCATCCAAAAGCGCGAAAAGCGCGTCATGCCCGGTCAGCGCTTCGCCCGCCTCTGCTAAAACCGCGGGCATGTCCTCCGGCAACGTCGCCGCAATCCGCCCCGCCTCCTCGATGGAGTTGCGAATGGCAGTCATGTCACGTGGACCGCCGCGGTCCAGCGCCAATCGCGACAAAGCCCGGTCCAAATCATGCACACCGCGCAGATAATCGCGCAAATCTTCGGTCCAGCGTGACTGTTCCACGGCAAATGACACCGCATCCTGCCGCGCCTGCACCGTCGCCCGGTCGCAAGATGGCGACGACAACCGCCGCTCCAGCAATCGCGCACCGCCCGCCGTGACAGTCTGATCCACAGCGGCCAAAAGCGACCCTGCCCGGCCTCCCGCCATGGCTTGCGTCAACTCCAGTGACCGCCGCGTCGCCGCATCGATTTGCATCGCAGCGCGTTGGCCCTCCTGGACCGGCGGACGCAACAGCGGCAGATTGCCCTTTTGCGTAATGTCGAGGTATTCGGCCACCGCAGAAAGCGCAGCGATTTCGGCCCGCCCAAACGTGCCGAAGGCATCCAGCGACCCGACTTTATACAGCGCGCAAAGCCGCTTTTCCCCCGCCGTGCTGTCAAACGCGGCCCGTCCCAAAGTCGACAGTGCCGCACCGGAATCAGACACTAACGCGGCGAATTCCGCCTCTTCCCCGTCCGCGACGATCACCTCTTTCGGAGACAATCGCGCAAGTTCAGGCGCGAGCGCGACCCTTGGACAGGTCATCACGTGAAACGCACCGGTTGAGATATCGACCCACGCCAGCGCACTTTCATCACGGACCATCGCAAAGGCCGCCAAAAAGTTGTGCCGCCGCGCATCCAGCAGTGAATCTTCGGTCAATGTGCCGGGTGTCACCAGCCGCACGACATCGCGTTTCACGACCGACTTTGAACCGCGCTTTTTCGCCTCCGCCGGGCTTTCCATCTGTTCGCAAACCGCGACGCGAAACCCTTTGCGGATCAGCGTCAGCAAATATCCCTCAGCGGCATGGATCGGCACGCCGCACATCGGGATATCGCTGCCCTCATGCTTGCCGCGTTTCGTCAGCGCAATGTCAAGCGCCGCCGACGCGGCAACCGCATCGTCAAAAAACATCTCGTAGAAATCGCCCATCCGGTAGAACAGTAAGGCGTCCGGGTAACCGGCCTTCAACTCAAGATATTGCGCCATCATCGGCGTCACTGCGTTCATCAAACCCCCCGGATTGCGCCCCGTGAACCTATCCGCCCAATGTTAGCGACGAAAGTCGAAAACGAACCCGTTGCAGCCCTGCATCGCATCGCGCAAACTGACCGTCACGTCAGGGAGGACCACAATGGCCGGCACCACAAAACACACCCGCGAAGACGCGCTCGCGTTTCATGTAAATCCCAAACCTGGCAAGTGGGAGGTGTCAGCGACTGTGCCGATGACCACCCAGCGCGACCTGTCGTTGGCCTATTCCCCCGGTGTCGCGATCCCGTGCGAGGAAATCCACGCCGACCCCGCGACCGCCTATGACTATACAAACAAAGGGAATTTGGTCGCTGTCATTTCAAATGGCACCGCCGTTCTTGGCCTTGGAAATCTTGGCGCGCTCGCCTCAAAACCGGTGATGGAAGGGAAATCCGTCCTTTTCAAACGCTTCGCTGACGTGAACTCCATCGATATTGAGCTCGACACCGAAGACACCGACGCCTTTTGCAATGCCGTTCGCCTGATGGGCCCGACCTTTGGCGGCATCAACCTCGAAGATATCAAAGCGCCCGAGTGTTTCATTATCGAACAGCGCCTCAAGGAAGAGATGGACATTCCCGTCTTCCACGATGACCAACACGGCACCGCCGTGATCTGCGCGGCAGGCCTCATTAACGCTTTGCACCTGTCGGGTAAGAAAATCGAAGAGGTCAAAATCGTGCTGAACGGGGCAGGGGCCGCGGGCATCGCCTGTCTGGAGCTGGTCAAGGCCATGGGTGCCAAGCACGACAATTGCCTGATGTGCGACACCAAAGGCGTGATCTATCAGGGCCGGACCGAAGGCATGAACCAGTGGAAATCGGCCCATGCCGCCAACACCTCTGCCCGCACCCTGGACGACGCGATGAAGGGGTGCGACGTCTTCCTTGGTGTCTCTGCTAAGGGCGCTGTGACCCAGGAAATGGTGTCTAACATGGCGGAAAACCCAGTGATTTTCGCTATGGCCAATCCCGATCCTGAGATTACGCCAGAAGATGCGCATGCCGTCCGCGAGGATGCAATCGTGGCCACCGGGCGCTCCGACTACCCCAATCAGGTCAACAACGTTCTGGGCTTTCCCTACCTCTTTCGCGGCGCGCTCGACATTCACGCCCGCGCCATCAATGACGAGATGAAGATCGCCTGCGCCCACGCACTCGCCAACCTCGCGCGTGAACAGGTCCCTGATGAAGTTGCGATGGCCTACGGCAAGAAATTAACCTTTGGCCGCGACTACATCATTCCGACCCCCTTTGATCCGCGCCTGATCCACCGTATCCCCACGGCAGTTGCGCAAGCCGGGATGAAAACCGGTGTTGCCCGCCGTCCCATCGTCGATATGGAAGGGTATGAGGAAGCGCTCAAATCCCGGATGGACCCAACGCAATCCATCCTGCGCAGCCTGAACGCCCGCGCCCGTCAAGCTCAATCCACCGTGATCTTTGCCGAAGGCGACGACAACCGCGTGCTGCGCGCCGCCGTGATGTATCAACGCTCCGGCCTTGGCAAAGCGCTCGTGGTGGGCCGCGAGGCTGACGTGGCGGACCGTCTCAAATCCGAAGGCATGGCCGATGCAATCACAGAGCTTGAGGTCGTAAATGCCGCAAATACCCCTGATTTAGAGACGTATAAGACCTTCCTTTACGAACGCCTCAACCGCCGTGGTTACGACATGCAAGACGTGCATCGCATGGCCGCCCGCGACCGCCACGTCTTTGCCGCGCTGATGCTCGCACATGGCCACGTGGATGGCATGGTCACGGGTGCGACGCGGAAATCGGCCCATGTGTTGGAACTGATCAACCACGTCTTTGACGCCGACGCCGCACATGGTGCCGTCGGTGTCTCTGCCATTTTGCACAACGGCAAAATCGTCCTGATGGCCGACACACTTGTCCACGAATGGCCCAGCGACGAAGATCTCGCCGACATCGCCACCGCAGGTGCCTCTGTCGCCCGCGATCTGGGGCTCGATCCCCGCGTGGCCTTCCTGTCGTTCTCAACCTTTGGCTACCCCGTGTCCGAACGCGCCGAAAAGATGCACAAGGCGGCAAGCGTACTCGACCGTCGCCAGGTTGATTTCGAATATGAAGGCGAAATGACCGTCGATGTCGCCCTCAACCCCTCTGCCCAAGCCAATTATCCGTTCCAGCGCCTGACCGGTCCGGCCAACGTGCTCGTCGTACCCGCGCGGCACTCTGCCTCGATCAGCACCAAACTGATGCAGGAAATGGCGGGGGCCACGGTGATCGGTCCAATCCTGTCTGGCATCGACAAGCCGATCCAGATTTGTTCAACAGTTTCAACGGTGAACGACATTCTCAACATGGCTGTCATCGCGGCCTGCAAGGTGGGTTAACCATGGCGATTTGGAACCTCGGCTCAATCAACGCCGACCTTGTCTACACCGTCCCGCACATCCCGGTGGCGGGTGAAACGCTCTCGGCCACCGCGTTTGACACCTTCTTGGGCGGCAAAGGCACCAATATGTCCGTCGCCGCCGCACGCGCCGCCGCAACCGTGCATCACATCGGCGCGGTCGGGGCGGATGGTGCGTGGGCCGTGCAGCGCTTGATGGAATACGGCGTCGACACCCGGTTCATCACCCAGGTTGATGCGCCCACGACCCAGGCCCTGATCTTTGTGGATTCAGAAGGCGAAAACATGATCGTCCTCGCCCCCGGCGCAAACGGCGAAATCCCGCAAGCGACCCTGCAATCTGCCTTGTCAGAGGCACAGACCGAAGACTGGCTGATCATTCAGAACGAAACCAACCTGCAACGCACCGCCGCCAAGCTTGGGCACGACATGGGCCTGCGGGTGGGCTACGCCGCCGCCCCATTCGATGCAGATCGCGTGCAGGCGGTGCTGCCCTTCCTTGATTTCCTGATCTTGAATGAGGTTGAGGCCAGGCAACTCAAAGACGCCACCGGCAAATCCCCCGATCAGCTAGAGATCGAGGATGTCATCGTCACGCTTGGTGCAAATGGTGCCGATTGGTTCGGTGACAGCGGGCACCAGCATTTCGACGCGATCAAGGTCGATCCCGTAGACACGACTGGGGCAGGGGATACGTTCACTGGCTACGTTTTGGCGGGTCTTGATCGTGGCATGCCGATGCCGCAAGCAATTGCTCAGGCCATACGTGCCGGGGCGCTCATGGTCACGCGTCACGGCACGGCTGACGTCATCCCTGATCTATCCGAAGTGCAGAAATTTAGACCCTAACACGGGGCTTTTGCCTCAAGAATGGTTGGCAAAGGGTGCCGCAGAACCCCAAAGTTCTAGCACGCGCTGATCCCGTCCGCAGGCATTGCGATAGAACTTATAGGCCTCCGCCTGTGACTTCGGACCGCGCCGCGTCAGGATGATCTTGTCACCCTTGTAGTAGTCCTGATGGATCGCCTCAGCATCGGTAAAGGCAGAAGCGTTCAGGATCGGCGTCACAATCGCTTGCCCCAAATCGCGCTGGGCCTGCGCCTTGGCCGCTTCGGCCGCCTGACGCTCTGCCGCATTGGCCGCAAAGATTGCCGTGCGATAGCTTGGACCGCGGTCGCAAAACTGGCCGCCCGCGTCGGTTGGATCAACGGACCGGAAAAACAGGTTCAGCAGTTGGGCGTAGCTTACTTGATCCGCGTCATATCTGATCTGCACCGCTTCATAATGGCCAGAGCCTTTCAGCGTTGCATATGTCGGGTTCGCCGTGGTGCCGCCGGTATAGCCCGACACAACTTCGCTCACGCCCTGCACCCGCTCAAAATCGGATTCGATGCACCAGAAACACCCGCCTGCAAATGTTGCGACCTGCATGTCGCGCGCCTGGGCCGGGCTGGATTGGAGGATAAAGCCAACGCCAATCGCCAAGGCCAGCAAAATGGATTTCAACGTCTGAGTCTTAATGCACATGGAACCTCTCCTTTGGCTTATCCTTGGCGCGGGGCGGCCCTTCGATCAATTCACCGCGGCGTGATGTCACGCGCAGTTTACCGATTGGAACATTTCGCGGACGGGCGTCAGGCACCGTACGGTTAACCGGAATTAGGGTTTTGATGCGCATGGGTTCTGCATAGGTTGTGCATAGGTTCTTCATTAGGTGTGCATCATGAAAATCGCGATGTGGTCTGGCCCGCGTAACCTGTCGACCGCGCTCATGTACAGCTTTGGCGCGCGTCCAGATTTCGCTGTCTGGGATGAGCCGTTCTACGCCCCCTACCTTGCAGCCACCGGCCAGAATCACCCGATGCGCGATGCGATTTTGGCGGCACATGACAGTGATCCGGCCTCTGTTGTCGCCGCCTGTTTCGACCCTAACACAGGGGAAAAGCCACATTTCTACATGAAACACATGCCCCATCACATGATTGCAGGCTTCCCGATGGATTGGGCAATGGACTGCGTGAATATCCACCTGATCCGCCATCCCGCGCGGGTTATCGCGAGTTATGGCGTCAAACGGGACCAGATGACCGCGGATGATGTTGGTTTTCGTCAGCAATGGGATGTTTATCAGCAGCTCGGCGGTCTCGTGATCGACAGTTTTGACATCCGAAATGATCCTCAAGACATGCTTGAAAAGCTGTGCAATCACATTGGGTTAGCCTTTGATCCCACGATGCTGTCTTGGCCCGCTGGCGGGCGTTCCGATGACGGCATCTGGGCGGCGCATTGGTATGGCGCGATCCATGCCAGCACCGGTTTTGCCGGGCCAGAAGGACCTCTGCCCGACGTCGGTGCGGAGAATACGGATATTCTTAACGAAGCACTGCCATATTACGAAAAATTGCACGAACTTCGTCTCAGGCCGTAAAGAACTTCTGAAACTATTTCCCGCTACAACCGTGACTGTCCCAAGCACGTAGGAAGGCTTGGTTTGTAAGCGGTATTTTGTTGGATCCCGGGGCCTACGCCCCGGGGATCACTTATTTCAAACGACGATCGCGCGCGGCGAGCAGTTTCAGACGCAGCGCGTTCAACTGGATAAAGCCCTGCGCATCGGACTGATCGTAGGCCCCTGCATCATCTTCAAACGTCACATGCGCCTCGGAATACAGGCTGTGATCTGACCATCGTGCCACAGTCCGCACGGACCCTTTATAAAGCTTCACCCGCACCGTGCCGGTGACATGTTCCTGGCTCTTGTCGATCAGCGCCTGCAACATTTCTCGCTCTGGCGAAAACCAGAAGCCGTTGTAAATCAGCTCAGCATAACGCGGCATGATCGAATCTTTCAGATGGCCCGCACCGGAATCGAGGGTGATCTGCTCAATTCCGCGATGCGCCTCAAGCAGCACCGTGCCACCGGGCGTCTCATAAATCCCGCGGGATTTCATACCAACAAAGCGGTTTTCAACCAGATCAAGACGGCCAACGCCATGGGCGCCGCCCAACTCGTTCAGCTTGGTCAGGATCGTCGCAGGCGACATCCGCTCGCCATCGATAGACACGGCATCACCGCGCTCAAACCCGATCTCAACTATCTGCGGCGTGTCGGGCGCATCCTCTGGATTGACGGTGCGCTGATAGACGTATTCGGGCGCTTCATCGGCCGGGTCTTCCAGCACTTTGCCTTCGGACGAGGTGTGCAGCAGGTTGGCATCCACGCTGAACGGGGCCTCGCCGCGCTTGTCCTTTGCTACGGGGATCTGATGCGCTTCGGCAAACTCTAACAGCTTGGTCCGGCTCGACAAATCCCATTCGCGCCACGGGGCGATCACCTTGATGTCGGGGTTAAGTGCATATGCGGCAAGCTCAAACCGCACCTGATCGTTGCCCTTGCCGGTCGCGCCGTGGGACACCGCATCGGCCCCTTCGGCGGCGGCAATCTCAACCAAGCGCTTGGAAATCAAAGGCCGCGCGATGGATGTGCCCAGCAGATACAGCCCCTCATACAGCGCATTGGCGCGGAACATCGGAAAGACAAAATCGCGCACGAATTCTTCGCGAATATCTTCGACATAGATCTTCGACGCGCCCATCATCTCGGCCTTCTTACGGGCCGGCTCAAGCTCTTCGCCCTGACCAAGGTCAGCGGTAAAGGTCACGACTTCGCAGTTATACTCAGTCTGCAACCACTTGAGGATGATCGAGGTATCGAGGCCACCAGAATAGGCAAGCACGACTTTTTTCGGAGCGGACATGGGGCAGGGCCTTTCGCAATTCTGTCGCGAGGCGCGATACCGGGTTTGCGAAACAAGGGCAAGGTTTGCTGCGTTGACGCCAAAGTTCGGGCATGCCACCAAGAAAAAAAACAATGGCGAGCACGATGGCACTCAGACTTTTTCTTCATGCGTTTCAAACGATATTTGGCAATCTTAACCTGGCCGGCAAGTTGTCAGCCTTTCCATTGTTAGGGGCATTGTTGCTGACGACAGTTGCCGCATATTTCGCCGGGCAATCAGGCAGTGGGCTAATGGCCTTTATTCTGATTGCAGCTGCCGGACTGGTATTCGTCTTCGTGCTTGGATTTGTCGCCTGCGGTTGGCATCGCTATATTTTGCTCGAAGAGGAACCACGTTTCAACGGACCTACGAGCGACCGTGCATTTCCGTATATCGGAAAATCGATCCTGTTGACCTTATGGGTTTTCTTGCTTTGCATCCCAATCCTGTTCGTGATGGGTCTTGTGGGTTTTCCACTTATGGGCGCGGACGGTGCAATCGGTGCCGGCGCAACAGACTATGGGATGGAAGACGCTGTTTTTGAAATGGTGTTTGGCGCGGCGTTCGGTTCTGTCTTCTTTATGTATGCGCTTGTTCTTCCCGCGTCGGCATTGGAAACTCCGATGACTTTCAAAGAAAGCCGACAGCATACCATGTCAATCGGTTGGAATATTGTCGGCGTTGCTGTTCTCATCGCCGTCTTTAATGCTGTCGTCGGGCTTGTTGCGACGTCTCTTTTCGGAAGCGAGAGTATTTTGGGGATCGTCGTCGGACTTGCGGTTCAATTGCTTTCCCTGATGGTCGGCATCAGCATCCTCACCACCCTCTACGGTCACCTCGTAGAAGGCCGCGACCTACCCCAGTAAATGCCGCGCGACGAAATCGGCATCGCCTTCGTTATAGACGTTTTCCACCGCAAACGCGGGGCTGACCCAGACTGCGGTATGACCGGGCTCTGATGGCGGACCAAGTCGCAAGACGGGCAGGGCGGTAAAGATGTGGCAGACCTTCTCGGCCCACATGTCGTACTCCGGCATAAACGTGAAACGGCGGAACATGCCCAGCCGCCGGGGCCGGGCAATGCGCCAGCCGGTTTCCTCAAACACTTCGCGGTGCAGCGCCTGAATGGCACATTCGCCGTGGTCGATCCCGCCGCCGGGCAGTTGCAATTCAAAGTGCGGATCATCCTGCCACGTCAGCAAAACCTGCCCATCGCGCGGCAAAACTGCGTAGGCCCCGGCCCTGACCTTGTACTTCTGCCCCGGAAGGGGGCCGTTGCCATAACGTCTGATCATAGCCGCTGCCCCTTGGACCTTGCCTTGCTCTGCCTATATAGGCGCGATATGCCAATTCCCGACACGTTAGGAAACCCCATGAGCATCAGCTCTCAAATCGCATGGGACGACACAGTCCTGCCTTTCCAACTGGATGCCTCTGACATCCGGGGGCGCGTGGCGCGTCTTGATGGTGTGTTGGAAAACGTCCTCAAGCAGCACGATTACCCGCCCATCATCGAAGGGCTCGTGGCCGAGATGGCCTTGCTGACCGCATTGATCGGCCAAACGATCAAGCTGCGTTGGAAGCTGTCGTTGCAGGTGCGTGGCTCTGGTGCGGCGCGGATCATTGCGACCGATTATTATGGTCCGACAGAGGATGGTAAACCTGCGCGGATGCGGGCCTATGCCAGCTATGATGCGGACCGTCTGGATCATGACGCAGACCCGTTCAGCCAGATCGGCGACGGCTACTTTGCCATTCTGATCGATCAGGGTGAGGGCATGGCCCCCTATCAGGGGATCACGCCAATCGCCGGTGGCTCGCTATCTGCCTGTGCAGAGACCTACTTTGCCCAGTCAGAGCAGATCCCGACCCGGTTCTCGCTGACCTATGGCCGCAGCATGTTGCCCGGTGAGGGCGAGCATTGGCGCGCCGGTGGCGTGATGTTGCAGCATATGCCCAAGGCCTCGCCCTTAATGGCTAAGGAAGACGCGACCGCCGAAGACGGTTTGCTGACCGCCTCGGATATTCTGGACGCGGACGAAGGTGAAAACTGGACCCGTGCCAATACGTTGCTGGACACCGTGGAAGAGATTGAGCTGATTGGCCCAACTGTGCAACCGACCGAACTGCTCGTGCGGCTTTTCCATGAAGAGCAGCCGCGCGTTTACGATGCGCAGCCGATCACCTTTGGCTGTAGCTGTTCAGAGGATCAGGTGCGGCAATCCCTGTCGATTTATTCGGCCAAGGACATTGCCCATATGACCACGGACGCGGGCATCGTGACCGCTGACTGCCAGTTCTGCGGGGCGCATTATGAATTTGCGCCTGAAACGCTGGGGTTTGAGGCGACAGGTGACGGGTCCTGATCTTGAACGCCGCTTGAAAGGGGCGCTGTCCGCACCGGGCCGCGCCTCTTCTGACTACGATCTGAACACTGATGTTGTGCTGCCCGAAGGGCGGGCGCTGACGCCTGCCTCTGTCCTTGTTGGTGTGCGGGCTGGTACCGGTCGGGTTGTGCTGACCAAACGTTCGGCGCGGCTCAAACACCATCCTGGTCAGATCGCCTTTGCCGGTGGGCGGCAGGACCCCGAAGATGCGGATGCTGTTGCTGCCGCCCTGCGCGAGGCGCGGGAAGAGATTGGGCTGGACCCCTCGCAAGTCCGCGTGCTGGGCAGTTTGCCGACGCATGAAACCGTCACACGGTATCAGGTGACCCCGGTACTTGCGCTGATTGACGGTGACTTTGCGCCCGTTCCAGAAGCGGGCGAAGTCAGCGAAGTCTTTGAGGTGCCGCTGACCCATGTGACTGACCCCAGCAACTTTCTGATCCAGTCGCGCCGCTGGCAGGGCAGGGCGCGGTATTACTACACCGTGCCCTTTGGCCCCTATTACATCTGGGGTGCGACGGCGCGTATCTTGCGCAGCCTTGCGGATCGCATGTCATGACCCGGATTGATGCGCCTTGGTTGACCGACGCGGCCTCGCAAACCGTCTGCGCGATGCTGAATGACGCAGGTCATCAGGCGCTTTTTGTCGGGGGGTGTGTGCGCGATGCGCTGCTGGGCGTTCCGGTCAGTGATCTGGATATCTCAACCGATGCCCTGCCTGACACCGTGATGGCAATGGCCAAAGGCGCGGGGCTGAAGGTGGTCCCAACGGGGATCGACCACGGCACCGTCACTGTGATCTGTGATGATATCCCGTTTGAGATCACGACTTTCCGCCGCGATGTGAAAACCGATGGCAGACGGGCCGTTGTTGCCTTTTCGACCGACATCGCTGAGGACGCGCGCCGCCGTGATTTCACGATGAACGCGCTTTATGCGGGGGCCGATGGCGTCGTGATCGACCCGCTTGGTGGCCTGCCTGATCTGAATGCGGGTCGCGTGCGATTTATCGAAGATGCCGACCAGCGCATCGCAGAGGATTACCTGCGCGTCCTGCGGTTCTTTCGGTTTACGGCCTTCTACGGCGATCCGGTGCTGGGCATTGACGCAGACGGTCTTGCGGCCTGTGCTGCTGGTATCGACGGGATCGATACGCTTTCGGCAGAGCGGATTGGTCAGGAAATGCTCAAGCTTCTCACCGCCCCTGACCCCGGTCCTGCCGTCGCTGCGATGGCGGCGTGCGGTGCGCTCTTGCGCGTTTTGCCCGGTGCCGCACCCGATGTTCTGCCGGTGATGATCCACGTCGAAGACGCACAAGATGCCACGCCCGACCCGATCCGCCGCCTCGCCATTCTGGGCGGTGAAACAGACCGCCTCCGCCTGTCGAAAAAGCAGGCGATGCGGCTGGAATTACTGCAAAGTGAAATGCCCCCCGCGACTTTGGCCTATCACCATGGCGCGGACCTTGGATTGGATCGCTTGATGATCGAGGCTGCCAGCCTTGGGCAAATGGTTGACCCCGCCGACATCCATGCTGTCACCCATGCTGCCACCCAGACCTTTCCGCTGACCGCGGCTGATCTGATGCCCGATGTGCAAGGGGCCGCCCTTGGTGGGGCGCTCAAAGAAGCAGAGGCGCGCTGGATCGCCTCCGGCTTCACCCTGACCAAGGATGAGCTGCTTGCCTGAGCTGGCGCTGATCGGTTTCGTGTTCTTCGGGCTGTTTTCACCGGGGCCGAACGTGATCTTGCTGACCGCCTCGGGCGCACGTTTCGGGTTCCGCGCGACTGTGCCGCACATCATCGGCGTGGCGCTGGGCGTTGGCATCATCGCGGCGGTCACTGGGCTTGGCATCGGCACATTGCTCAAAAATGCCCCCGCCCTGACGCTAGCGCTCAAGATCGCAGCCTCCCTTTGGATTTTGGTCATGGCCTATCGTCTTTGGCACGCGAAACCGGCCAAGGTTGAAGGGTCGGACCGGCCCTTTACCCTGATCGAAGCGGTCTTGTTCCAATGGGTCAACCCCAAGGTCTGGGCCGTCGCCCTTGCCGCCACCGCCTATGTCGCGGACCTGTCACCACTGGTGCAGGCGCAGATGCTCTCGGTCACCTTTGCGGGTCTGAACCTAGGCGTCTGTATCTTTTGGACCTTTGCCGGGCACCTGCTGTCCAAACTGCTGAAAAACCCGACGCTCTGGCAGGCGTTTATGCGGATCATGGCCGCCGGGTTAGTTGTTTTCTCAGCACTGGTTTTCCTCTGACCTGATCCGGGCTATATGAGGTGTCTGAAAGGCAGAGGCCCACCCCGTGTTTCGATATTTCGAAAGCCTCGTCGATCCCTATACGGCGTATCAGGAGACCGACCAACCACCGCAGAAACTCGCGCTGTTTCTGCGCCAATACGCACGTCCATTCCGCAAAATTTTTATCTGGACCGCGCTGACATCGGTGATCATCGCGGGGATTGAGATTTGGTTGCTCTACTACATGGGCGCGCTTGTCGACACGCTGGGCGAAGCGGAGCCTGCGACCTTCTGGTCCGATCACGGCTGGGAACTGGCGCTGCTCGCGCTCTTTCTGCTGACGCTGCGCCCCTTGGTGCAAGCGGTGCAGGTGGCGCTTCTGAACAATACGATCCTGCCGAACTTTGGCGCTGTGGTCCGCTGGCGGTCACACCGTCAGGTGTTGCGGCAGTCCGTCGGTTGGTTCGAAAACGACTTTGCCGGGCGCATCGCCAACCGTGTGATGCAGACGCCGGGCGCTGCGGGCGAGGCGGTGTTTCAGGTCTTTGACGCGATCACCTTTGCTATCGCCTACCTGATCGGTGCGGCGATCCTGCTGAACAACGCCGACCCACGTTTGCTGATCCCGATGATGCTTTGGCTGGTGCCCTATCTGGTGCTGCTGCGCTGGGTCATCCTGAAAATTGCGCCCGCGTCCAAGGCCGCATCTGATGCCCGAAGCGCCGTCACGGGCCGCGTAGTGGACAGCTACACCAACATCCACGCGGTCAAGATGTTTGCCCATCACGACCGCGAAATCGCCTATGCCAAAGAGGCGATTGAAACCGTGCGCCAGACCCTGATGCGCGAGATGCGGCTCTATTCGATCATGGATATCGCGCTGATCCTGCTCAACGGCATTTTGGTGCTGGGCGTTGTTGGCTGGGCCATTTGGCTTTGGTCGGCGGATGCAGCCACCGTGGGGATCGTGGCGGCAGCGGCCGCGATGACCCTGCGCCTGAACGGGATGAGCGGTTGGATCATGTGGGCAGTGTCGAACTTTTACCAAAACCTCGGTGTTGTGTCGGAAGGAATGGAAACCATCGCCCAACCCATCACGCTGGTCGATCAAAAGGCCGCGAAGACGCTTGAGGTCACCAAGGGCCAGATCGACATCAAAGCCCTCTCGCATCACTACGGCAAGCAAACCGGCGGGCTGGACCAGATTGATTTGACGATTGAGGCAGGCCAAAAGGTCGGGCTCGTCGGCACCTCGGGGGCCGGAAAATCGACCCTGATTAAGCTGATGTTGCGGTTTTATGATGCTGAGCGTGGCGTTATCCAGATCGACGGTCAGGACATCGCGGGCGTGACCCAAGACAGCCTGCGCAGCGCCATCGGCATGGTCCAGCAGGACAGCGCTTTGCTGCACCGGTCCGTGCGCGACAACATCCTCTACGGCAATCCGGACGCTTCCGAAGATCAGATGATCGCCGCCGCCAAACAGGCCGAGGCGCATGATTTCATCCTTGGTCTGGAAGACAACGAAGGACGCCCGGGCTACGACGCCAAAGTGGGTGAGCGGGGCGTGAAACTGTCGGGCGGGCAACGCCAGCGCATCTCGCTCGCGCGGGTAATCCTGAAAGACGCGCCGATCCTGATCCTGGACGAGGCGACATCAGCGCTCGATTCCGAGGTTGAGGCCGCGATCCAAACCACCCTGCGCAGCATGATGGATGGCAAAACGGTCATTGCGATTGCCCACCGGCTGTCTACCATCGCGCAGATGGATCGGATCATCGTGATGGAACAGGGCCGGATAATTGAGGACGGCACGCACGACAGTCTGCTGGCCGCAAACGGGCAATACGCGCGGTTCTGGGCGCGGCAATCGGGCGGGTTTCTGGGCCACGACAAGGCACCATCATGAAACCACTGTCAGAACTGATTGATTCCTTTGCCCCTGCAGACGGACCGCCGCCCAACCGGCTCTTGCCGTTCATGCGCTGGGCGTTTTCGGGGTCATTCAAATACATCGGCGTCGGCTCTGTCTTTTCGATTCTTGGTGGCGTGGTCGAGGTCGCATCTGCCCTGATCCTTGGCCTTGTGATTGACGCAGCGCTCGACGGTGATCCAACAGCCTTCTTTGGCGACAATATCCTGCTTTTGCTCGTTGTCTGTGCTTTCTTTATGTTGGTGCGACCGGTGATCATGGGGACGTCCGGGCTTATCCAGTCGGTCATCGTGGCACCTGCCTTGATGAACCAGATTATGGCGCGTTTGCACCGTCACACATTGGGGCAATCGGTCACCTTCTTTGACGATGATTTCGCCGGTCGCATCGCAACAAAGCAGGGGCAGGCGGCCCGCGCGGGCACGGACCTTGTGATTGAGACGATCCACACCGTCTTTTTCGCGCTCGCCTCGCTCATTGGATCCGTGCTGCTGATGCTGACACTTGATGTCCGCTCGGCCCTGTTTTTGGCGATTTGGGTTGTGGCCTATGTGGCGATGATCCGCTTCTTCATGCCGCGTATCCGCGCCCGGTCCAAGGCACGCGCGGCCAAACGCGCGATGGTCACGGGCCAGATCGTCGACACGATCACCAATATCAAAACGGTCAAGCTTTTCGCCCACGCCAAATACGAAGACCAGGCCGCCCTGCGCGCGCTGGACGACATGCGCCAGGTCTCAGTCCGGTTTGGCTGGATGGCGGCATCATTCCGGTTTTGCCTGATGACACTGGCGGGGGCTTTGCCGCTGATCCTGACGGGTGCCACGCTTTATTTCTGGTCGCAGGGTGCGGCCACTGCCGGTGATATCGCGGTGGCGGGCACGATTGGGCTGCGGCTGGCGCAGATGACAGGCTGGGTCAGTTTCACGTTGATGGGAATGTATGCCAACGTGGGCGAACTTGAAGACGCGATCAAAACGCTGTCCCCGCCACATTCGCTGGTGGATGCCTCCGACGCTAAAGCCATGCAGGTAAAAGACGGCGCGATCCGGCTCGACAATGTGGTTTTTACCTATGGCGGCGGCAATGGCGGGCTGAATGGCGTGACACTTGATGTCGCCTCGGGTGAGAAACTGGGGATTGTCGGGGCCTCTGGCGCGGGGAAATCGACGCTCGTCGCGCTGCTCTTGCGACTTTACGACACTGAAAGCGGCAAGATCGAAATCGACGGTCAAAACGTCTCATCCGTGACGCAGGAGAGCTTGCGCCGCCAGATCGGCATGGTCACGCAGGAAACCGCGATGTTCAACCGCTCGGCCCGTGACAACATCCTTTACGGTCGCCCTGACGCGACCGAGGATGAGGTGCTTGACGCTGCTCGCCGTGCAGAGGCCGACGTCTTTATCCGTGACCTGCGCGATTTCGCGGGCCGCGAAGGATACGAGGCGCATCTGGGCGAACGCGGCGTGAAGCTTTCGGGCGGACAACGCCAGCGGATCGCCATCGCTCGCGCCATCATCAAAGACGCCCCGATCCTTGTGCTGGACGAGGCGACCTCTGCGCTGGATTCCGAGGTTGAGGCGAGCATCCAAACCGCGCTTGATACCGTCATGCAGGGCAAGACCGTCATTGCGATTGCCCACCGTTTGTCGACGCTCAACCAGATGGACCGCATCGTTGTGCTTGACGAAGGCCGCATCGCAGAGCAGGGGACGCACACCGAATTGCTGGCGCTGGGCGGGCTTTATGCGCGTTACAGGAACCGGCAGTCGGGTGGCTTTATCAATATCAAGGACGCCGCTGAATAAATGCCCGCCACCGTCGAAAGCCTGACCCATCTTGGCATGGGCCGCACTGATCAGGGCGACTTTGTCCCGCGTGTTCTGCCCGGCGAAGTGATCGAAGTTCTGGATGATGGTGCGCGCGTGCTCACCCCTTCGGTCAGTCGCGTCGCAGCACCCTGTCGGCATTTCAAAAGCTGCGGCGGCTGCGCGATGCAGCACGCCACGGATGATTTTGTGGCGGATTGGAAGTTGGGGATCGTACAAAAGGCGCTGGGCGCGCATGGGCTGTCGCCTGATTTCCTGCCGCTCCATACCTCGCCACCGCAGTCGCGCCGCCGGGCGAAACTGGCGGGAAAACGGACCAAAAAGGGCGCGATGGTCGGGTTCCATGCGCGCGGCTCTGACACGTTGATCCCGGTGCCGGATTGCCAGTTGCTGACGCCAAGTCTTGTGGCGCTGTTCCCGCATCTTGAGGCACTGACCGTCATCGCCGCCTCGCGCAAGGCAGAGATCGCGCTGACCGTCACCGAAAGCGCGGCGGGTGCTGACATTCACATCGGCACAGAGCTGCCGCTGACACCGGAGCTGCGGATCAAACTGGCCGCCTTTGCCCAGGGCAAGCCCATCGCGCGGCTGACGTGGATGGATGAACCGGTCGTCACCCTGCATGCCCCCTATCAAGTCTTTGGCGGTGCCAAGGTGACACCCCCGCCCGGCGCGTTTTTGCAGGCCACAACCGACGGGGAGGCGGCCCTGTTGTCCGCCGTCCAAAACGCGGTCGGCAAGGCCAGCCGGGTCATCGACCTTTTCGCTGGATGCGGCACTTTCACATTGCCTTTGGCCCAGACTGCCGAAGTCCACGGCGTCGAAGGTGAAGCCGACATGCTCGATGCCCTCGACCGTGGATGGCGCGAAACGCAGGGCCTGAAGAAGGTCACGATAGAGGCCCGCGACCTCTTCCGCCGTCCGCTTGAACCCGATGAGTTCCGCTACATCGACGCGGTTGTCATCGACCCGCCCCGCGCCGGGGCAGAAGCGCAAGTTGCAACGCTTGCCACGTCAGAGGTGCCGGTCATTGCCATGGTTTCCTGCAATCCCGTCACCTTTGCGCGGGACGCTGCCACGCTGACACAGTCGGGTTATCGCCTGAATTGGGTGCAGGTCGTCGACCAATTCCGCTGGTCCGCCCATGTCGAGGTCGCAGCTCAGTTCACGCGCCCGTGAAGCGGCGCTATCTGACCCCGCAAAAATAGTGTATGGATCGTCCAAAGTCGGCAACAGACCGGGGAACGGGCAGTGAGAATCTTTACCAGACGTGTGGCGATTATGGGCGCGATTGCGGCCTTTGTGACCGCCTGCACACCGTCGAAATTCCGTCGCTACAATGGGCCAGAGGTGACACGCATTCAGGTGTTCAAGAATGCCCGCGTGATGCAGCTTTTGCACAACGACACCCAGTTGAAAGCCTATAAGTTCAACCTTGGGTTCGCCCCCGAAGGCCACAAGGAAATTGAAGGCGACGGGCGAACGCCCGAAGGTGCCTACCGGATCGACCGGCGCAATCCCAACAGCCGGTTTCACCTGTCGCTCGGTATTTCATACCCCAATGCCGACGATATCGCGAAAGCAAAGGCGATGGGCGAACGCCCCGGTGGCGACATCTTTTTTCATGGTACGCCGTCCGAATATGTCGGGCAAAGCGATTGGACCTGGGGCTGTATCGCCGTGACCAACGACGAAATGGAAGAGATGTATGCGATGGTGAAAAATGGCACCCTCGTCTACATCTATCCCTAGTTCGTATTCACTGGCGTTGTGAACGGGCTGGTTGACGGAATGGGCTGGCTATTGCTGCCCATGGTCATCGTCCACCACAGCTTACCTGCGGATTCCTGATACCACGCAAACCCCATCCGACTTGCTGCCGGATCAAGCACCACGGCGCGGGTGTCGGGTTGCCGCATCCATGCGGCCAGCGTCTCAAGCTCTGTCTCATAGCTTTCTGAGATGTTCTCGCCCGTCACACGCCCCCGGAACCCAACGCGGCGCGCACGATCCAGTGGTGACGACCCGTCTGACCCAAAAAGCCAAGGCCGGTTCTGGATCGACATATCGCGGGCATGGGTGGCAGCAGCTGCATTCAGCTGTGAGTCAAGCTGCACAGGCGGCGCACCGGCGGCGGCACGCAGGGTGTTCACGCTATCCAGCATCCGAAACTGGATATCGTCGGTATCTTCCGGCCCGATCTTGTAGACCTGTGGCAAGGGCAGGCCATCCGCCCCGATGCGACCCGATGTGCCGCTATTACACGCGGCAAGGCCAAGCGCCCCCAAACCGATTAACAATTGACGTCTTAACATGGTCATACCCACCTCAGTGTTTCGCTTTTAGTAGCCCTTTGGGCGCGGCACTTCAAACACACATCGGCAATCGCCTGCCGTTCTGACATATCTTTGATTTGCGGGGGCTGGGGCAAGTGCTTAGATGATCCCAAACCCGAAAATCCGTTGAAAGGATTGTGTGATGAACGAGGAAAAGAAGAGCAACCTGTCGCGCCGCGGCTTTCTGGCCGCAACTGCAGCTGTCGTGGGAAGCGGCGCCGCCGCACAGACCGCCAACAGCACAGAGGTCGAGGGCGACATCAATGGCGCCGTGCAGCGCAATATCTCCAGCTTTCGCTCGCTGGATTGGCAGCCCTATTTCAGCAATCTGAACGGTGGCGCGATCCTGTGTGACCTGCAAAGCCGTGCCTTGCATTTCTGGTCCGCTGATCAGTCGGTGTACAAGCTTTACCCAACATCTGTGCCCCTGACCGAGGATCTGACCCGCAAAGGTCGGACAGAGGTGATCCGCAAGGTCGAAGGCCCCGATTGGCGGCCCACACCATCCATGCGCGAACGCAACCCAGAGTGGCCCGAATACATCGGCCCCGGCCCGGATAACCCCTTGGGAACACACGCGCTTTACCTGTCTTGGCAATATTACCGTATCCACGGCACCCATGACACGCGCAAGATCGGGCGGCGGTCATCCAACGGCTGCATCGGGCTTTATAATGAGCACATCGCAGAGCTGTTTTCGATGACAGGCGTCGGCACGCAGGTGTTGTTGATCTAAGACCGCGTCTTGGGGGCCAGGGCCCCGGCGAGTGCCATGCTCATCAAGATCAGCGGCAGGCCAATGCCAAAGGTCCAGCGCAGGCCAAAATGCTCTGCTACAAAGCCAAGCAGCGGTGGCCCCAGCAGAAATGCGATGAAGGAAAACTGCGCCAAGGCGGCGACGTTGGTCGCGGCAGAACGGTCATCGCGTTGGGCCGCCGCCGACATGGTCAGCGGGAACAACACGCTTGTCCCGGCACCCAGAAACCCAAAGCCAATCAGCGCCATCACGGGCCCCGTGGCGAAAAAGATGATGATCACGCCCAGCGCCATCATCGCCTGCATCGCGCGCGCCACCCGCACTGGGTTGTATTTGTCCACGAACCGATCCGCAAAATAGCGCACGATCGCCTGTGACAACGCACCCGCCGCGACCGCCACACCGCCCATAAAGGGCGCGGTCGCAAAGACCTCAACCATATAGATCGCGGACCAGTCGATTGATGCGCCTTCCAGCAACATCGCCGAGATCGACACGCCGACCAGCACCAGAATAGCCAATGAGGGGCGCGCGAATTTTGGGCTGTCCTCGTTTGTATCAGTCCCGCGTTTTGCTGCTGGCTGGTAGTCTGACAGCAGCAGCCAAACCAGCCCCGTGACCAGTGGCACCACCAGCATCATGTGCATCTGTGGCGACAACCCCAGCCGGATCATCAACGCGCCAAAAATACCCGCGCCAAAGAACCCAAAGCTCCAGAATGCGTGCGACCTGTTCATGATGCGGCGACCCATTGCGGCCTCTGTCCGGTCAGCCTCAACATTGATCACGATTTCCAGCGCGCCGATGGTCAGGCCTGCGGGGATCAGCAGCAGGAACAGCGCAAGCGGGCCAGAGGCAAAGATCGCGATGGCAAAGAACAGCGACAGCGCAGGTGTCAGCCACAGCACTGTCCGCCGGTGGCCCAGCCGTTCAACAACAGGCGCGCCAAAGGTCAGCGCGATCATCGTGCCAAGTGCGGCCCCGATCAATGCCAGTCCCAATGCGCCCTCTTCAATGCCCATCGCGGCCTTAACATCCGGCAGACGCGGGTAAATCTGCCCCAGCCCAAAGGCATAGACGGCAAAAGACGCGAAAACGCGCTGATGTGGGTGCAAGCGGGCGGACAAGGTCATGCGGGAACTTTCTTCAATTGTGCTGAAACTTGCATAAACGTGCAAAACGTGCAACAACAGTTTCAAATTGTGAGGACGAAAGATGCTGACGGCCCAACGCCACCACCTGATCCAGACAGAGCTTGCCGCCCATGGCCGCGTGATCTCTGGCGATCTGGCGCGGCGTTTTGATCTGTCAGAGGATACGATCCGCCGCGACCTGCGGCATCTGTCAAAGCAAGGCTTGTGCCAGCGGGTCTATGGCGGGGCCGTCGCGCCGACGCCCGGCCAATTGCACAAACGGCACGACTACCTGAGTGAAGAGAAAAAGGCGCTCGCGGCGCGGGCAGTCGGATTGATTGAAAAGGGTCAGACGATCCTGATCGACGCGGGCAGCACGAACTCTGCCATTTCGCGCATCCTGCCTGCCGATCTTGGTCTGACCGTCGCCACCAATGCGCCCGATATTGTCACGATCCTCAGCCAGCGTAGCGACATCAACCTGATCGTGCTGGGCGGACAATACGATGTGCACACCGGGGCCTGCACCGGCCCCGCGACCGAGGCGGCGATTTCAGCGCTGTGTGTCGATCTGCTGTTTCTGGGGTCTTGCGGCGTCGATGAAACCCACGGCATGACCGCCTTTGACCCCGCCGAAGCGGCCGCAAAGCAGGCGATGCTATCGGTGAGCGCACATGTGGCGGTGGCAGTCACGCAGGACAAACTGGCGACCTCCGCACCCTACCGGATTTGCCCGGCGGACGGGGTGCACACGATGATCACCGACCAACCGGCAGGCGAGTTATCAGGGTTTACCCAGCAGGGTGTAACCATCCGCTAAGATTGCAATCAATCACGCCGCAAAGCGCGTCGATATGGGCGGGATCGTCGTTGAGGCAGGGGATATAGGTGAACTGTTCGCCGCCCGCCTCTTCAAAGCTTTCCTTGATCTCTTCGTTGATCTCTTCCAGCGTCTCGATGCAATCGGCGGAAAAGGCAGGCGCACAGACGGCGATGTTCTTGACGCCCTCTTCTTCGGCCAAGCGCGCCACTTCTTGCACGGTATAGGGCTTCAACCATTCCTCTGGGCCAAACCGGCTTTGGAAGGTGGTCACGATCTGGGTGTCATCCCAGCCCAACCGTTCTTTGAGCAACCGCGTCGTTTTCTGGCACTGGCAGTGATAGGGATCGCCCTCGCGCAGATACCGTTCCGGCACGCCGTGATAGCTGCAAATCAGCTTTTCGGGCTTGGTTTCAGCGGCGGCATAGGCCCGTTCAATCGATTGTGCCAAGGCATCGATATAGGCGGTATCCGCATAATAGGGTTCAACCGTGCGCGTAATCGGCTGCCACTTTTCTTCCATCAAGGCGCGGAAAAACTGGTCGTTTGCGGTGGCCGACGTGGCCCCGGCATAGTGCGGATAGAGCGGGAAAAACAGAATCTTCTGGCATCCGGCCTCGACCATCTCGCGGACCTTGGATTTGGTCGATGGGTTGCCGTAGCGCATGCAGAAATCCACCCGCACGTCATCGCCGTATTGTTCCACCATCTTGGCTTTGATCGCGGCGGTCTGGTCCTTGGTGATGGTCAACAGCGGGCTTTCATCCGCCTCTTCATTCCAGATCGATTTATAGGCGGCACCCGATGAAAAGGGGCGCTTGGTCAGGATGATGAGCTGCAGCAACGGCTGCCAAAGCCATGCGGAATAATCCACGACCCGCTTGTCGGACAGAAATTCATTCAGATAACGCCGCATCGACCAATAGTCGGTGCCATCGGGCGTTCCAAGATTAGCCAGCAAAATGCCGATCCGCGCCGGTTTCACCGCTGGGTGGTCGGCGGGGGCGTGCATTGGGCAAACGGCCGGGCGCTCTTGCTGGGTCGCGTCAAACATGGTCATGCTCCGTTCCTTACCCCGACATCTACGGGAGATATAGTCTTTACGCCGCCCATCAGGATTTGGATGCGTTTGGGTCGATTTCGGGAACGCCCAGCGCATCGGCAAGTCGTGCCTTGGCCGATCCGGGGCGCAGCGGCTTTTGCTGGCTTTCGGCTGGAGCCCAGCCCGTGAGGGTGACGACCTCAAAAGTGGCAATGCCGTCCTCGGGGTAAAGCTCTTGCGCCTTGTTCAGCACTTCGCGCCGGGTAAAAGTCTTGATCCGGCTAGCCAGCGCGTTGCTTTCGCCCATGGCACGCAAATCGTGCATCAGGCGCAAAGGGTCGGCATATTCCACCGGCACTGTCGCAGAATCCGCCACAGGCAGCGCGAATCCGGCGCGTTGCAGCAGCCCACCCAAATCGCGAATCTCAGCCATGGGTCCGACGCGGGGCGACAGGCCACCAGTCACGGCAACCTCTGCCTGGGCCAGTGCCACACGCAATTCTTGCAGGGTCTGGCCACCAAACAGCGCCCCAAGGAACAGCCCATCAGGCCGCAGCGCCCGCTTGCATTGCACAAGCTGCCCGACCAGATCGCTCGCCCAATGCAGGGACAGGGCGTGGATCACCAGATCATAGCTTTGGAGGTCCAGCGCCAGCTTGTCCTCATCCGGCACAATGGTGGCATTCGGGAAAATCCGCGCCCAAACCTGCGGCCACCCCGTGACAATCGCCACATCTGTAAAGGGTCTGTTAACCTCTTGCAGTCTTTCCTGAACCTCATCCGCGACCCATTCGTGCAGGAACAGCGCAGGCTGATCGGCAGCGCGGGCACGATGCGCCACAAGGGCGCGGCGGTCACTCAGGCGGGGCGGCGTTTCCATCCGCTCCATGTAGGAGGCTTCGATGGTAATGCAAAGCGTCATCCGCGCAATCTATCCCCCGCAATGCGTCGGCTGCGAAGCGGCGGTGGAATCGGACCACGGGCTTTGCGCGGATTGCTGGCGCGAGACGCAGTTCATCCAAGGCACCGTCTGCAATAGCTGCGGCACGCCCTTGCTGGGTGAGGGCGACGCCGATGACCTGCAATGCGATGACTGCATGACCATCGCGCGGCCCTGGATCAAAGGGCGCGCTGCGATCGTCTATAAAGACAAGGGCCGTCGCCTGGTTCTGGCGCTCAAACACGGCGACCGCACAGACCTTGCGATCCCTGCAGCGCGCTGGATGGTGCAACGGGCGGGCGATATCTTGGCCGATGATCCTGTGGTCGTGCCCGTGCCGTTGCATTGGTCGCGACTGCTCAAACGACGCTACAATCAGGCGGCCTTGCTGTCGGCGCAAATCGCAAAGCTGACGGGCGTCACCCATTGCGCCGATGCCCTGTTGCGCCCGGTCAAGACCAAGCCTCTCGACGGTCACACCCGCGATGCCCGCTTTGCCGCGCTTTCCGCGGCGATTACCGACAACCCCCGCCGCGCGGTGCTGCTCAAGGGGCGCAAGGTGGTGCTGGTGGATGATGTCATGACATCTGGTGCCACGCTCGCCGCCGCATCCGAGGCGGCACTGTCCGTTGGCGCAGGGCAGGTGTGCATCCTGACACTGGCGCGGGTGGCCAAGGACACCTAAGTATAGCGCAACCCAAGTTGTCCAAGGATGCGCCTGATGAAGACCGTTGAAATCTATACCTCGCCCACATGTGGCTATTGCCACATGGCCAAACGACTTTTGACCGCCAAAGGCGTGTCGTTTCAGGAAATCGACGTCGCCGGCGACCCCGGCAAGCGCGCGATCATGATGCAACGCGCCAATGGCGGACGCACGGTGCCGCAAATCTTTATCGGTGACACCCATGTTGGTGGCTACGACGACATGGCCGCCCTTGATCGCGCAGGCAAGCTGGACGCCCTGCTGGCCGCGTGAAGGTTGGGCTGACCCAGCTTTGCGTCGGTGATGACCCTGCTGTAAATCTGCCGACCACGATGGCGGCGGTTGAAACGCTTTATGCCCAAGGCGCGGACCTTGTCTGCACGCCAGAGGTCACAGGCTTCATCACCACCGATCCCACTAAGCAATCTGCCCTTGTTGTGGATGAAGACCGCGACCCAACGCTTGCCGGTTTGTCCGACCTCGCCCAACGCCATGGACGTTGGCTCTCGATTGGCTCGCTTGCCGTGGCAGGTGGTGAACGTTTCGCCAATCGGTCATTCCTTGTGGATCCAACGGGCCAAGTCGCGGCCCGCTATGACAAGATCCACATGTTCGATGTTGTCGTCTCAGAAACCGAGAAATACCGCGAAAGCGCCCGCTACGCACCGGGATCGCAAGCCGTCGTCGCGGCAACACCGCTGGGCAAGCTCGGCCTGACCATCTGCTATGACATCCGATTTCCGCACCTCTACCGCGCGCTGGCACAGGCGGGCGCGGATGTGATCCTTGTGCCTTCAGCCTTTTCACCCGTTACCGGCGCGGCCCATTGGGAAACGCTGCTGCGCGCCCGCGCGATTGAAACGGGCTGCTATATCGTTGCAGCTGCGCAAACCGGCACACATGTGACCGCGCCAAAGCCGCGCGCGACCTATGGACATTCCATGGTGGTGGACCCTTGGGGGCAGGTCATTCTGGATATGGGGACCGAATGCGGCACGGCCATGGTTGATCTGGACCTTAAGGAAGTGGCACAAGCACGCCAACGCATCCCATCGCTGTCGCACGACAGCCCTTTCACAGGACCCTGATGCCCGACCCGAACCAAAACCTTGCGGTCTCGCTGTTTTCGGAATTGCTTGCTGTCGATCAGCTGGCAAGGATGAGCGTTGCGCGTGTCTTGCCCAAGGGGATGGAGCTGTCGCATTTCATGGTGCTGAACCATCTGGCCCACAGCAACAACGAAAAATCCCCGGCGCAGCTGGCCCGGTCCTTTCACCTGACGCGCGGCGCGATGACCAACACCCTGAATAAGCTTGAATGGGCAGGTTGGGTGCATGTGCGCCCGGATTGGGATGATGCCCGGCGCAAAATGGTGTCGATCAGCCCGGCCGGTCTGGCTGCCCGCGATGCCGCCCTCGCCGCGATTGCGCCGATTATCTCGGATGTTGTCACCACCGTGGGCGAAGATCGGGTTAAGACAACGCTGCCGGTTTTGCGGGCGCTGCGGTCAAAACTCTCGGAATGATCCGGTCACTGGCGCTGCGCAGCGAATTGCTGGTGATGGATGGGCAAACCCATGTCACCGATCTGGGCGACTATCTGGTGCAGGAAACCCCGGCAGAGCCTGACTATTGGATGGGCAACCAGCTGATCCTGAAACGCGCCGATCTGGATAAGGCGGCGGTTGAAGCCGCCTTTGTCCGGCATTTACCTCAGGCCAAGCATCGCGCCATCGTCTGGGATATCCCTGACCTTGATGCGGATCGCGTGCTGCCGCCGTTTCTGGCCGATGGCTACGATCGCGACATCTGCGATGCACTCAGCCTGACGGGCGACATTGCATCAGCTGAGACACCAAGTGGCATCGTGCTGCGCGCCATTGAGGCCGACGCAGATTGGGATCAAACGATCGCAATGGCGCACGAGATTGGTCTGCAAGAGGGGTATGCCGCAGAGGACTACACCCGCTATTTGGTCAGCCGCTCACATGCGCGCCGCCAGCAGATTGCCCGCGATCTGGGCCAATGGTTCGGCGCGTTCGAGGGTGACTTACTTGTCGCCCACATGGGGATGTTTCACGACGACCACGTGGCGCGTTATCAGCACGTCGAAACCCGAAAATCCCATCGGCGGCGCGGCATCTGCGCAGCACTCTTGCGGCATTGCCGTCTTTGGGCATTGGATCGCGCGCCGGATGCCACGCCCGTCATCGTGGCTGATACCGATGGCGCTGCAGGCAGGCTATATCGGCGCATGGGCTTTGCGCACACCGAAACCATTGTCGGGGTCTTGCGCAAACCTGCCTAGGGCTTTGTCGCCGCCGTGACGTAGTTCACCGACAGATCGCGGTCCGACATGGCCCAGTCAAACGTCAGGAAATTAAAGACATAGCCCTTGCGATCCACCGGCGTCAGCCCGGCCTTTTCCAGCAAAGCGAACAGCTCATCCGGTGTGATGAACTTGTCCCATTCATGCGTGCCCTTGGGCAGCCAGCGCATCACCCATTCGGCCCCCACAATCGCCATGGCAAAGGACTTTGGATTGCGGTTGATCGTGGAACACAGGTGCAAGCCGCCGGGTTTGAGCAATTGCTGGCACGCCGTCAGATAGCCCAAGGGGTCGGCCACATGTTCGACCACCTCCATATTCAGGACCACATCGAACTGCTCACCCGCATCTGCCAGCGCCTCTGCCGTGCCAACGCGGTAGTCAATCTCTAACCCCGATTGTTCGGCATGAATTTGCGCGACCGGAATATTGCGCGGGGCCGCGTCCACGCCCACGACGGTGGCCCCCAAGCGCGCCATCGGTTCGCACAGCAGCCCGCCACCACAACCAATGTCCAGTATACGCAACCCGGCAAAGGGTTTCTCGGTCGCCAAATCACGCTCAAATTCCGCGGCGATCTGGCTTGTGGTATAGTCAAGCCGCACCGGATTCATCATGTGCAACGGTTTGAACTTGCCCGCAGGGTCCCACCATTCGGCGGCCATCGCCTCAAACTTGGCAATCTCGGACGGGTCGATTGTGTCGGTGGTCATTGCGTTCCATCGCTTGTCATGGTTTCCGGGACATACGCCCTATATAGGTCTGATATGGATAAGGTCCTGAGCCAAAAGAGCGCAACCGCGTATTTATATTCGCCGATTGACCCGTTCGATCAGCGGATGCTCGACGTGGGCGATGGGCACCGCGTTTACGTCGAACAATGCGGCAATCCGAATGGTATTCCTGTTGTGGTCCTGCATGGCGGTCCGGGCGGCGGCTGCAGCCCCGCGATGCGCCGCTATTTTGACCCCAACGTCTATCGCGTCATCCTGTTTGATCAGCGCGGCTGTGGCCGGTCGCGACCCCATGCCAGCGTTGAAAACAACACCACGTGGCATCTGGTCGATGATATTGAGCTCATCCGCGAAACCCTTGGCATCGACCACTGGATCGTCTTTGGCGGCAGCTGGGGTGCGACGCTGGCGCTGATCTATGGGCAAAGCCACCCGGATCGCACCATGGCCTTTGTCCTGCGCGGCGTCTTCTTGATGACCCAGCCAGAGCTTGACTGGTTCTACGGTGGCGGCGCTGGGCGGTTCTGGCCCGATCTATGGGAACGCTTCGTCAAACTGATCCCAGAGGATGAGCGCGACGACATGATCGCCGCCTATCATCGGCGCTTGTTCAGCGGCGACCTGACGCAGGAAACCCGCTATGCCCGTGCCTGGGCGTCTTGGGAAAACGCGCTTGCCGCGATGGGAAGCGACGGCGTGACAGGCGAAAGCCCGGCGGATTATGCCCGTGCCTTTGCCCGGCTTGAAAACCACTACTTTGTGAATGGCGGCTTTTTGGGGCCAGATCGACAGATCATGGATTGCCTTGACCGGATCTCGCATATCCCGGCGGTGATCGTGCAGGGGCGTTACGATATGATCTGCCCGCCGATCTCGGCGCATCAATTGGCGCAAAACTGGGCAAAAGCGAAATTGCATTTCATCGGTCGCGCGGGCCACGCCCTGTCAGAACCGGGCATAAGCGACGAATTAGTGCGCATAATGGACAGATTTGCCAGCAATCCCAGGTTGCTGGATGTTTGACCTTTACAGATAACGACTGGCCGTTAGGCTAAGGCCGGGACTATCTGGGGACTTCCTTTGGCCAACGTATTATCGATTATTGTCCAGCGCTTACTCCTGGGGCTGTTGACCCTACTCGTCGTATCCATCGTCATCTTTCTTGCCGTGAATGCCCTTCCGGGTGATTTCGCCGAGGCGATTTTGGGTCAGGGTGCCACGCCTGAATCGATTGCCACCATCCGCCGCGATCTGGGTTTGGACCAGCCGATGGTCGTGCGCTACTTTGACTGGCTGTCGAAGATGCTGCGCGGCGATCTGGGTGTCAGCTTTGCGCAGTTGAACTTTCGCACCAACCTTGGCGGTGCCGGTGATGTCGGTGTCGCGGAACAAATCGCCCCGCGTCTGGCCAACACGATGTTCCTTGCCGCAACCACCGCGATTATCGCAGTGCCAATTGCTGTAACGCTTGGTGTGCTGGCCGCGCTTTACCGCAACACGATCTTTGATCGGGCCGCGAACGTCGCCACGCTCAGCTCAATCTCCAGCCCTGAGTTCTTTATGGCCTACCTGATGACGCTGTTTCTGGCCTTCATCTTCCCGATCTTCCCGTCTCTGTCGAATATCTCTGCTGATTTGACGTTCTTTGAGCGGCTGGAAAAAACCATGCTGCCCGCGATCACGCTGACACTGGTGGTGACCGCGCATATGATGCGGATGACCCGTGCGGCGATCATCAACCTGCTGGCTAGCCCCTATATCGAAATGGCGCGGCTCAAGGGGATGTCCCCCATGCGCGTCATCGTCAAACACGCGCTGCCAAACGCCTTGGCCCCGATCATCAACGTGATCGCGCTGAACCTGGCCTATCTGATCACCGGCGTTGTCGTGGTCGAGGTGGTGTTCGTCTATCCCGGCATCGGCAACCTTTTCGTGGATGCGGTCAAGAACCGTGACATCCCGATTGTGCAGGCCTGCTGCCTGATCTTTGCCGCTGCCTATATCTTGCTGAACCTGACGGCCGACATCTTGTCGATCCTGTCCAACCCCCGTCTGAGGCACCCCAAATGAGCGCTTTAATGTGGATTGTGCTGATCCTTATCGGGATTGCCGCAGGCGGTTGGCTGCTGCGGTGGGCCGGGCAAAAGGCGACGAGCAACGCGCCGGTGTTCCGCGATATGCCTTACGGCGTGGCCTTTGGTTATGTACTGGGCGCCGCGATCTTGGTGGCGGGCGTCTTCTTCTACTTCAAGCCAACCGTGAATGACGCAGGCACTGCTGTTGCGGGCGTCGTCTTTTTCCGCTGGGCGGTGCAGGGCCTCTTGCTGTCGATGCTCTTGGCCATCGGGTTCAAGCAGTTCGGCAAATACGTGGGCACGGCGGGCACGCGCAAGCTTTTCCGATCGATGCCGCTCACAGCGAGCTTTGGCATCCTGATCATCATCATCTACGTCATCATGGCGGTCTTTGCCCCGATCATTGCGCCCTACGGTCAGGAAGAAGTCCTTGCCAGCGCCAACGTGATCCCCGGCGGCAATCCTGCGATGGGCGGCGATCCGGCCTATCCCCTTGGCACCGACCAAATTGGCCGCGACGTGCTGAGCCGCCTGATCTATGGCGCACGAAACACCGTCGGCATCGCTTTTGCGACGACCGTGCTGGCATTCTTGCTGGGGGCCACGTTTGGGTTTCTGGCGGCAACGCTGGGCGGCTGGCTTGACCAATTCCTCAGCCGGGCCGTGGATGTGCTGATGGCGATCCCGTCGCTGATCTTCGCGCTTCTGCTGATGACCATTGCAACGGTCTGGGCCGCTGAATGGGGCATCCCACTGACCATCTTTATGGTCGTGATTATCGCCGTCATCGACAGCACGCGGGTCTACCGCCTGGCCCGTGCCGTCGGGCAGAACATCGTTGTGATGGACTATATCGAAGCGGCCAAGCTGCGCGGCGAAGGTCTTGGCTATCTGATCTTCAAGGAAATCCTGCCAAACGCGACCGCACCGCTGTTGGCCGAATTTGGCCTGCGCTTCTGCTTTGTGTTCCTGACCATCGCCGCGCTGTCCTTCTTGGGTGTCGGCATCCAGCCACCGCTGGCTGACTGGGGCACAATGGTGAAAGAATCTGCGTCCTTTATCAGCTTTGCCCAGTTTGCACCGACCGCTGCATTGCCACCACTTCTGGCCGCTGGCGCCATCGCGCTGCTGACCGTGGCTGTGAACTTTGTGGTCGACTGGATGCTGCACAAATCTTCGGGGCTAAAAGAATGAGCACACTTCTTAAGATCCGCGATATCCGCCTTGAGGGGCGCAGCGACGAACAATGGAACCCGATCATCAACGGCGTTGATCTGACCCTGCAAAAGGGTGAGGTGCTGGGCCTGATCGGTGAATCCGGTGCTGGCAAATCTACGCTGGGGCTTGCCGCCATGGGCTTTACCCGCGACGGCGTGCGCATTAGCAGCGGCACCGTCGAATTTGACGGCATCGATCTGGTGAAAGCCTCTGCCGCGGTCAAACGTGGTCTTTTGGGCAAGCGGATCGCCTATGTGGCGCAATCTGCTGCGGCTTCTTTCAACCCCGCCCACCGGATCATCGACCAGCAGGTCGAAGGCCCCGTGCAGCACGGCACCATGAAGCGCCCCGAGGCCGAAGAAACCGGGATGGAGCTTTACCGCAAACTGCGCCTGCCTGATCCCGACAACATCGGCTTTCGCTACCCGCATCAGGTCTCTGGCGGTCAACTGCAGCGTGCGATGACCGCGATGGCGATGTCCTGCCGTCCCGATCTGATCATCTTTGACGAACCGACCACCGCGCTCGATGTGACCACCCAGATCGAAGTGCTCGCCAGCATCCGCGAAATCGTCGACGAATATGACACCGCCGCGATCTACATCACCCACGATCTGGCCGTTGTGGCGCAGATGGCAGACCAGATTAAGGTGCTGCTGAAGGGCGATGAAGTTGAAACCGCCGACACCCGCACGATGTTGGCCGCACCGACGCAGGAATACACCAAAAGCCTTTGGGCCGTGCGCAGCTTTGAACGCCCCGCGAAACCATCCGTGATTGGCGGTGCCGTGCCGGTTGTGTCTGTGCGCAACGTCGATGCCTCCTACGGCACCGTGCCCGTCCTGCATGACGTCAGCTTTGATATCCACGAAGGCCGCACCGTCGCAGTCGTTGGCGAATCCGGGTCGGGCAAATCCACGACGGCACGTTGTATTACCGGTCTCTTGCCGCCCAAAGCGGGTGAGATCGCGTTTGACGGGCAGGTGCTGCCTGCCGACTACCGCAAACGTGACAAGGGCCAGTTGCGACAGGCGCAGATGATCTATCAAATGGCCGACACCGCGCTGAACCCGCGCATGTCCATCGGCAATATCATCGCGCGCCCCGTGCAATTCTACACCGGCCTGACCGGGAAAGAGCTGCGTGCCCGCGTCGACAGCCTGCTGGACCAGATTGAGCTTGAGCCAAGCCAGTATTTCAATCGCCTCCCTTCAGAGCTTTCGGGCGGGCAAAAGCAACGTATCGGCATCGCCCGCGCACTGGCCGCTGAACCGAAATTCATCATCTGTGATGAGGTGACATCAGCGCTCGATCAACTGGTGGCCGAGGGCATTCTGCGGCTCTTGGCCAAGCTGCAGGACGAACTCAAACTCAGCTATATGTTCATCACCCACGACCTTGCGACCGTGCGCGCGATCTCGGACGAAGTTGTGGTGATGAAAGACGGGCGCGTGGTCGAACAGGGGGAAAAGCAGGCGATGTTTACCCCACCGCACCACGCCTATACTGACCTATTGCTGTCCTCGGTCCCTGAAATGGACCCGGATTGGCTGACAAATCTGCTGCAGGAACGCGGAGTTGATAACATCGGCGACGCTGCTGTTGATAAGATGTAACCGAATCGTGCCCACCATGTGGGTGGATCTAAGTGGGCGAGAAACGCCCCAAGTCGTAAACTAGGGAGAACGATATGACTGAATTTAGCAGACGTGGTCTACTTAAGACCGGTGTTGCTGCCGGTGTGCTGGGCCTGACGGGCCTTCCGCTGCGCGCGCAAACACGTGGCGGCAAACTGACCGCTGGTCTTGGTGGCGCCAACACGTCCGATAGCTGGGATGGCCGGACACACTCAGACATCTTCATGATCGCAGCCGCGCACGGCACGGTCTTTGACTGCCTGACCGAAGTTGCCGCAGACGGCAGCCTTGTGGGCGAATTGGCTGAAAGCTGGGAAGCTTCCGCAGACGCCAAAACCTGGACATTCAACCTGCGCCAGGGCGTGACATTCCACGACGGCAAGCCATTTGGTGCCGACGACGTGATTGCCTCGCTGCAAATGCACGTTGGCGAAGATTCCAAATCGGCGGCGAAACCAATCGTCGAAGCCATCACTGAGATGAAGAAGATGGGCGACCATCAGGTGCAGTTCACGCTTGCCTCTGGCAACGCCGACTTCCCCTATCTGATGTCTGACTATCACATCCTGATGTTCCCAGCAGGCAACATCGAAAACGCCATCGCGAACGGGATCGGCACGGGTCTTTACAGCGTTGTGGCCTTTGATCCCGGCGTCCGCTTTGTCGGCAAACGCGTTCCTGATCACTACAAGGGCGACGGCGCCGGCTTCTTTGATGAGGTCGAATTCATCGCGATCAACGACAACACCGCTCGTATGAACGCGCTGATGACGGGTCAGGTCGACACGATCAACCGCATCGACTTTAAGACCGAAGCACTGCTCAAGGCGAACCCGAACCTGCGCATTCAGGAAGTCACCGGCAACCAGCACTACAGCTTCCCGATGCTGACCGACACATCGCCCTATAACGATGTGAACGTGCGTCGCGCGCTGAAGTATGGCGTCAACCGACAGGAAATGGTCGACAAGATCCTGCTGGGTCACGGCGCTGTGGGTAACGACACGCCCATCGGTCCTGCAAACCAGTACTACCATTCTGAAATGGAACAGCTGGAATTTGATGCGGATAAGGCAAAGTTCTACCTCAATGAGGCAGGCCTTGATTCCATCGACATCGAACTCAGCGCATCAAACGCGGCGTTCGAAGGTGCCGTTGACGCAGCCCAGCTCTATCAGGCTTCCGCTGCCGGTGCTGGCATCAACATCAACGTGGTGCAGGAACCAGCCGATGGCTACTGGTCCAACGTGTGGCTGAAAAAGTCCTTCTGTGCTTGCTACTGGTCTGGTCGCGCGACCGAAGACTGGATGTTCGCCACGGCATACGAGGCCGGTGTGCCTTGGAACGACAGCCAGTGGGACAGCAATGACAGCGCCCGCTTCCAGGAACTGCTGCTTAGCGCCCGTGCTGAGCTGGATAGCGACAAGCGTCGCGAGCAGTACCATGAGATGCAGCAAATCCTGCGTGACGATGGCGGGGTCCTGATCCCAATGTTCGCCAACTACGTCCAGGCCGTGAACAACCGCATCGTGTCGCCTGACACGGTCGGTAACCTCTGGCAGATGGACAACGCCCGCATGGCAGAGCGTTGGTCCGTGGCGTAAGCCAAATCGAAACAATCACGGTAAACGCCCCGCCATTGTGCGGGGCGTTTGCGTTTTATGATCATTTTGAGCCAATTTTTCGCTCAAACGTCAGAAAACCGCCCCAATTCACGTCTATCGCAATTCAAAGTATTTTGCGTATTGGAGGCCGCTGTGGCTGTGTTTTCGCTCATTCAACTGACCAGTTTCCGGCTCGGCATCCCCTGCCTTGCTGTGATCTGTGCTGCCGTTTTGGCAGGCCCCGTTACCGCTGACGGAAAAACAGTGCGTACGGTGCAATCCGTTGCCGCATCCGGGATCGATTCCAAGAATGGTCGTATGGCCAACCCCGCAAGCGCCCAAAGCACGGCAACAGCCTCTGTGTCATCGGTCCTGCAGGCCACCGCGTCGGATCAGGCAGGGCGCGCGGCAAACTCGCGGCCACGCAACACCAGCCACGGCCTTAACCATCAAGCCAAAATCCAGATGTATCACAAGATGACACGCCTGACCCAATCGGCCTACGCCCGGACCATGCAGCTGCATGCCGAATACGAGGCGCTGTCGAACATGTCCTTGGCCGGTCAGCTTGCGACTTTCCCAAACGGCGATCACTTTGACCAATTGCAGTCCGCAGCGATCCGTTACAATGCCTCTGTCGATATCTATTATATGGCAGCAGACCAGCTCGCGGTTGCAAAGGCCGCTTTGACCGGCGGGCAGGAACTCAACGGCAGTGTGGTCGAAGAATTGAACGCGCTTTTGGGCCAGTAACACCGGGCCTTGCGCCTCTGCTGACCATAGCCTATATGGTTGACAACAGCGGCGCAGGCTTCCACCCCCTGCACCACCGAAATCGTAACGGGCCGCGCGCCCGTTTTTTTGTGCCTGGAGAGCGCATGACCGACATGATCGCCAAAGCGGCCATTGACCGCCGTATCGCAGAAATCATCACCCCCGCCGTTGAGGATATGGGGTATGAGATCGTGCGCGTGCGCTTGATGAGCGGCAAGGAAAGCATCCTGCAGATCATGGCACAGAAACCCGATGGCACGATCGAGGTTGATGAATGCGGTCAGATCAGCACCGCCATTTCCGCTGTGCTGGATGTCGAGGACCCGATTCTTGACGCCTATACGCTCGAAGTCTCCAGCCCCGGCATCGACCGCCCCCTGACCCGGCTCAAGGACTTTGACCAATGGCAAGGGTTCGAGGCCAAGCTTGAAACCGAAGAACTCATCGATGGCCGCCGCCGCTTTAAGGGCGAGCTTGCTGGCATCGATGGCGACGACGTGCTGATCGAGATCGAAGAAGGCACCATCGGCCTGAAATTTGAATGGCTGACCGACGCCAAGCTGGTCCTGACGGATGAGCTGATCCGCGACGTGCTCAAGGGCCGCAAAGATGCAGGCCAGATCGACGAAAGCCAATTCGACGAGATCGAAACCATTATCGACAGCGACGAAAACGTCGCGCCCCGTAAAACATCCAAAAAGCGCCCCAGCGCCAACAAGGAGAAGACCTGATGGCAATCACATCTGCCAACCAGCTTGAGCTGCTGCAAACAGCCGAGGCCGTGGCCCGCGAAAAGATGATCGACCCCAATCTGGTGGTCGAAGCGATGGAAGAATCGCTCGCCCGTGCGGCAAAGTCCCGCTACGGCGCAGAGATGGACATCCGTGTCGCGATTGACCGCAAGACCGGCAAGGCGACCTTCACCCGCGTCCGCACCGTGGTCGAGGAAGAAGAACTTGAAAACTATCAGGCCGAGTTTACCGTCGAGCAGGCGAAGCAATACATGGAAAACCCCGAGATCGGCCAACAGCTGATCGAAGAGGTGCCACCGGTTGAACTGGGCCGGATCGCTGCGCAAAGCGCCAAGCAGGTGATCCTGCAAAAGGTCCGCGAAGCCGAGCGTGACAAGCAATACGAAGAATTCAAAGACCGCGCTGGCACGATCATCAACGCGATGGTCAAGCGCGAGGAATACGGCAACGTCATCGTCGATGTGGGCGCTGGCGAAGCGATCCTGCGCCGCAACGAAAAGATCGGGCGCGAGGCCTATCGCCCCAACGACCGTATCCGTTGCTTCATCAAGGACGTGCGCCGCGAACAGCGCGGGCCGCAGATCTTCCTGTCGCGCACAGCGCCTGAATTCATGGCCGAGCTCTTCAAAATGGAAGTGCCTGAAATCTACGAAGGCATTATCGAGATTAAGGCCGTCGCCCGTGACCCTGGTTCGCGCGCCAAGATCGCCGTCATCTCTTACGACGGCTCTATCGATCCTGTCGGTGCCTGTGTCGGTATGCGGGGTTCCCGCGTGCAGGCCGTCGTGAACGAGCTTCAGGGCGAGAAAATCGACATCATTCCTTGGAATGAAGACATGCCGACCTTCCTTGTGAACGCGCTTCAGCCTGCTGAGGTCTCCAAGGTTGTTCTTGATGAAGAAGCCGGCAAAATCGAAGTTGTCGTGCCCGAAGAGCAGCTGTCGCTCGCCATTGGCCGTCGCGGCCAGAACGTGCGCCTTGCGTCGCAACTGACCGGCCTTGATATCGACATCCTGACCGAGGAAGAAGAATCCAAGCGTCGTCAGGCCGAGTTCGAGGTCCGCACAAAGCTCTTTATGGATGCGCTTGATCTGGACGAATTCTTTGCCCAGCTTCTGGTCTCCGAAGGCTTCACCAACCTTGAAGAGGTTGCTTACGTCGAGGTTGAGGAACTGCTGGTCATCGAAGGTGTCGACGAAGGCACCGCAGGCGAATTGCAGGCCCGTGCCCGCGACTACCTTGAGGCGATCAACAACAAAGCCATGGAAGCCGCCCGCGCGCTGGGCGTCGAGGACTCGCTGGTCAACTTTGAGGGTCTGACCCCTCTGATGATCCAGGCACTGGCCGAGGATGGCGTGAAAACGCTGGAAGACTTCGCAACCTGTGCCGACTGGGAACTGGCCGGTGGCTGGACAACCATCGATGGCGAACGCTCCAAAGACGACGGCGTGCTAGAGCCATTTGACGTCAGCCTTGAAGAGGCGCAAAATATGGTCATGACCGCCCGTGTGATGCTGGGTTGGGTTGATCCCGCAGATCTGGTGGCCGACGAAGAAGAAGGCGAAGCCGACGACGCCGAAGCAAACGCGGAGGCGGAGGCCTGATGGGCCTCTGATCCCAGACGCGATGACGCGGGGCGGTGGTAAAAAGAACAGAGACGATGGGCCGGAACGCCGGTGCATCGTCACGGCCGAAAGCCAGCCCAAATCAGGGTTGATCCGCTTTGTTGTCGGTCCCGACAATGCTGTGGTGCCTGATATTCTGGGCAAGCTACCGGGGCGGGGCATGTATGTCTCTGCCGACCGTGCCGCGCTTGAAATTGCGACAAAGGGGCAGTTTAGCCGCTCTGCGAAACAGGCCGTCACGGTGCCGGAAGGTTTGGCACAGGAAGTTGAAAGACAACTGGCGCGCCGCGTTGTGGACCTGATCGCATTGACCCGCAAAGCGGGCAGCGCGGTTTGCGGATTTGAAAAGGTAAAGGGCTGGCTCGCCGGTGGTGAGCGCGTCCGCGTTCTGTTGCAGGCCTCTGACGGGTCTGAGCGGGGCAAAGCGAAATTATGGACGCCCGAAGGGGCCCGATATTTTGGCTGTTTGACAGCGACGGAATTGGGTTTGGCATTTGGGCGGCAAAGTGTGATACATGGCGCGCTCGCCACTGGCAGACTCAGCGACCGTGTAGTAGAGGAAGCCGCAAAGCTGAACGGCTTGCGCGAGATTGACGGTGGTGCGACTGCCACCGGGAAGGACAAGTAACTCGATGAGCGATAACGACGGCAAAAAGACACTCGGTCTTGGTGGATCGCGACCCAGCAACGTAAAGCAAAGCTTTTCGCATGGGCGGACCAAGAACGTTGTGGTGGAAACCAAGCGCAAGCGCGTTGTGGTGCCCAAGCCGGGCGCGGCAAAGCCAAGCGCTGGCGGATCGGCCCCGATTGGTGGTGATCCCTCCAAGCGTCCTGCGGGTATCTCGGATGCGGAACTCGAACGCCGGATGAAGGCGCTCGCGATGGCCAAGGCCCGCGAGACCGAAGAGGCCGCCAAGCGCGAAGCCGAAGAGAAAGAGCGCGCCGCAGAGCGTGACCGCCGCCGTGCCGAAGCCGAAGCCAAAGAGGCAGAGGACCGCGCACGCGAAGAACGTGCCAAGGCCAAGGCCGAGGAAGAAGAGGCGAAGAAACGCGCCGCTGAAACCGCCAAGGCTGCTGCTGCGACACCTCCCGCTGCTGCCGTTCCCGGTGAGGCCGCGATTGACCGTCCAACACGTGCGCCCGCGAAAACCGATCGCGATCGCGCAAATCAGGATCGCAACAACAAGCCTGGCAAGGGCCGTTCGGATGACGATGGTCGCCGCTCTGGCAAGCTGACGCTGAACGACGCCCTGCGTGGCGGCGGTGGTCGTCAGAAATCCATGGCCGCGATGAAGCGGAAACAGGACCGCGCCCGCGCCAAGGCGATGGGTGCCTCTGCCGAACGCGAAAAGGTTTTCCGCGACGTGGCCCTGCCCGAAGCGATCACCGTCGGCGAATTGGCCAACCGGATGTCCGAACGCGTTTCTGACGTGGTCAAGGCGCTGATGACCAACGGCATCATGGCGACGCAAACGCAGACCATCGACGCGGATACAGCGGAACTGATCATCGAAGAATTCGGCCACACCGTTGTCCGCGTCTCTGACGCGGACGTGGAACAGGTGATCGACCAAGTCGAAGACAAAGAAGAAGACCTGAAGCCGCGCGCCCCGATCATCACGATCATGGGCCACGTTGACCACGGTAAGACTTCGCTGCTTGACGCCATCCGCAACGCCCGCGTTGTGGCTGGTGAGGCTGGCGGCATTACCCAGCATATCGGTGCCTATCAGGTCAAAACCGATAGCGGTCAGCTGTTGTCATTCCTTGATACACCGGGCCACGCGGCGTTTACGTCAATGCGCTCGCGTGGTGCGCAAGTCACTGATATCGTTGTGCTTGTTGTCGCTGCTGACGATGCGGTCATGCCGCAAACGATTGAGGCGATCAACCACGCCAAGGCGGCCAACGTGCCGATGATCGTGGCCATCAACAAGATCGACCGCCCTGCGGCTGATCCGATGAAAGTGCGCACCGATCTTCTCCAGCACGAGGTGATCGTGGAAGAGATGTCAGGTGACGTGCAGGATGTTGAGGTCTCGGCCATCACTGGTCAGGGCCTGCCCGAATTGCTTGAGGCTATCGCGCTGCAAGCTGAAATTCTGGAACTGAAAGCCAACCCCGACCGCTCCGCCTCTGGCGCGGTGATCGAGGCGCAGCTTGATGTGGGCCGTGGTCCTGTGGCCACCGTTCTGGTTCAGAACGGCACGCTCAAGCAGGGTGATATCTTTGTTGTGGGTGAGCAGTGGGGTAAAGTCCGCGCGCTGATCGACGACAAGGGCGACCGCGTCAAAGAAGCCGGTCCATCGGTTCCGGTTGAGGTCCTCGGCCTCAACGGCACACCCGAAGCGGGCGACGTGCTGAACGTGGTCGACACCGAAGCGCAAGCGCGTGAAATCGCCGACTACCGTGAAAAGGCGGCAAAAGACAAACGTGCCGCTGCCGGTGCCGCGACAACCCTTGAACAGCTGATGGCCAACGCCAAAGCGAACGAGGATGTGTCAGAGCTGCCAATTCTGGTGAAGGCTGACGTGCAAGGCTCTGCCGAAGCCATCGTGCAAGCGATGGAGAAAATTGGTAACGAAGAGGTCCGCGTGCGGGTGCTGCATTCCGGCGTCGGTGCGATCACCGAAACCGATGTGGGCCTGGCCGAAGCCTCTGGCGCGCCGGTCTTTGGCTTCAACGTCCGTGCCAATGCAACGGCCCGGAACGTGGCGAACCAAAAGGGTGTCGAGATCCGCTATTACTCGGTGATCTATGACCTTGTTGATGACGTCAAAGCAGCAGCCTCTGGCCTGCTCTCTGCCGAGATCAAGGAAAAGTTCATCGGCTACGCCAACATCAAAGAGGTCTTCAAGGTCACAGGCGTCGGCAAAGTTGCCGGTTGTCTGGTCACCGAAGGTGTCGCCCGCCGTTCCGCAGGCGTCCGCCTGCTGCGCGACAACGTGGTCATTCACGAAGGCACGCTCAAGACGCTCAAGCGCTTCAAGGACGAAGTGCCAGAGGTTCAGTCCGGTCAAGAGTGCGGCATGGCGTTCGAAAACTACGACGACATCCGCCCCGACGATGTGATCGAAATCTTCGAGCGTGAAGAGGTCGAGCGGACGCTCTGATCCGACCCTCCAAAACAGATCAAAGGCCACCTTCGGGTGGCCTTTTTCGTTGCTGGGTTATGGTTTGCGATATGTCCGGTGGCAGTCCCGGCAGGTCTGCCCGATGGCCGCAAAGGCCGCGTTCAAATCATCCAGCGTCGTGATGCCCTGCGCGGATTCGGCTGCGACTTTCATCCGGGCTGCAATCGCAAGGAAATCGTCAAACTGCTCCCAAATGATCGGCAGCGCCTCTGACTTTGGATCGGTGGCCGGGTCGCGAAACCGGTCTGGGATTAGCGCGGCTTGTGTCGCCAGTTCCGCTGCAGCGGCTTGGGCCGCACCGGCATCAAACGCTGTCTTGCCCTGCATCATCTCGCCCAGGGTCTTGGACGCGCGACCCAAATCCGTCATGCCATTCATCCGCGCCATGACGGTCGGGTCCTTCACGCCACTATGCGCGCCGGCGACCGTTGCAAATGCCAGTACCGGCAAGATGATTGGAAGGCGAAATCTCATGACGTGGTTCTCTAAAATGCCAACAACTTGGTGAATATTCTCTTAACATTTCATGGTTAAGAACGCTGCATTAATCCGGGGCATTTTGGATTTTGTCATCACGGGTTGTGTACGGGTCGTGTACAGGTGGTGTACGCGTCAACCTGCCAAAATCGCCGCATTAACCAGCGTACTTTGGCGAATCGTGGCACGTTAATCTTTGGCGCTATAACCAATCGCGCAGGATCGGGATCAGGGGGACGTCCGCTGCGGGCATCGGGTAGTCGCGCAGTTGATTGGCCCGCACCCATTTGAGCGCTTGGCCTTCCTTCGACTGCGGCGTGCCCTCCCATTTGCGACAGGCAAAGAGCGGCATCAGCAGGTGGAAGTCATCATAGCTGTGGGATGCAAAGGTCAGTGGCGCAAGGCAGCTTTCCCAGGTGTTGATCCCCAGTTCTTCTTCCAATTCGCGGATCAGGGCGACCTCTGGCGTTTCGCCAGCCTCAACCTTGCCACCGGGAAATTCCCATAGGCCTGCCATGGATTTACCCTCTGGCCGCTGCGCCAGAAGCACCCGGCCATCGACGTCGATCAGGGCCACGGCAGAAACAAGAATGACCTTCACGACCGGTAATCTGCGTTGATTGTGATGTAGCCGTGGGTCAGATCACAGGTCCAGACGGTGGATGTGCCAGTGCCAAGACCAAGGTCCACACCGATCACAATATCCTGCGCTTTCATATAGTTAGACCCGGCTTCTTCGGTATAGCTTGCGGCGACCCAACCGTTTTCTGCCACCAGAATATCGCCAAACGTGATCTGCAATCGATCACGATCAGCTTGCGCGCCGGACTTGCCGACGGCCATGACGATCCGGCCCCAATTTGGGTCCTCACCCGCGACGGCGGTTTTGACGAGCGGCGAGTTAGCGGTCGACATCGCCACCTTGCGGGCGTCTTCGTCAGACGCCGCACCTGTCACCGCGATGGTCACGAATTTCGTGGCACCTTCACCGTCACGGACCACCTGATGGGACAGGTCCAGCATCACATCGTGCAGGGCATCGGCGAAGCCTGCATGGCCGGTCACATCCACCCCGGATGCCCCTGTAGCACCCATGATCAGGGTGTCAGAAGTCGAGGTGTCGCTATCTACCGTGATGTTATTAAAGGTTTTATCGGTGTGCCCGCTTAGCAGCGCTTGCAGGTCCGCTTGCCCAATTTTGGCGTCCGTAAAGACGTAAACCAGCATTGTCGCCATGTCGGGGGCGATCATGCCAGAGCCTTTGGCGATCCCCGCGATTGTGACGGGCTTGCCATCAACGCTGACCGTTGCGGCGGATCCTTTTGGGAAGGTGTCCGTGGTCATGATGGCCTTGGCAGCTGCTTCGATTGCGTCTGGGTTTTGACCGGCGATCAGGTCGTCGATCTTTGCGGTGATCCGGTCGTCTGGCAGCGGTTCACCGATCACGCCCGTGGATGAGGTGAACACCCGCTCTGCCGGGATGTCGGTCTTGTCCGCGATGGCCGCGCAAATGCGCGCGACAGACCCGTCGCCCGCCTTGCCCGTAAAGGCGTTTGAGTTGCCGGAATTGACGATGATCGCGGCACCCGCATCAGAGGTGAGCCCGGTTTTCGCCTGACAATCCAACACGTTGGCAGATCGCGTCGCAGAGCGTGTGTAGACCCCGGCAATCGTGCTGCCGGGGGCCAGAAGGGCCAACATGACGTCGGTCCGGTCCTTGTATTTCACACCCGCCGCCGCGGTCGCAAAGGTCACGCCGTCAATTGCGGGCAGGTCCGGGAATGCGGCAGGGGCGAGCGGAGAGCGGGTCATTACTTTGGTTCCAGCAGATCAAGCGCGTCGAGCAATTCAGGATCAAAGGCACCTTCCTCTGGGCGGGTGACCTCTGTCTCAGCTTCCAATTCGGCCAGACGGGCGGTGATCGCCTCTTCTTGCAGCGCGGCTTCGATGTCGCGGCGCATGGCGTCCAGTTCTGGCAGGGGCAAGGTGCGTTTGTCGTTGAGTGTCACGATGTGCCAACCAAACTGCGTTTCAACCGGGCCTGACAGACCGCCGGTTTCCAGCGTTTGCACGGCTTCTTCAAACGCAGGTACCATCATACCCGCAGAGAACCAGCCCAATTGCCCGCCATTGGGACCTGATGGCCCGGTGGAGACATCACGGGCCACATCGGCGAATTCTTCGCCTGCTTCAATGCGGTCACGGGCTGCGATGGCTTCTTCTTCGGTTTCGACCAGAAGGTGCGATGCGTTCCATTCCTCACCGGGGGTTGCGCCCGATGTCATTTCTTCGAACCGGGCGACGACGGCCTCTTCGCTGACGGCACCTTCGGCAATGACGTTAATCGCCTCACCGGCCATCAGGCTGCGTGTTTCGTTCGACAAGGCATAGGCCACGCGGGGCGGAACGGCGCCAGCGCTATCGGCCAAAAGCTGCTGTTGGATCAACTGATCCAGGATGCCGGTGAACAGAACGTCGTTGGGCAAATCACGGTATTGCTGCGGCAGTTGCGCGCGCACGATAATCATCTCGCCCAATGTAATCTCGGTGTCACCGATGGTGGCAACGACGCTATCGGCGTCTTGTGCGGTGGCAGCCCCTGCGAAAAGGGCAAAAACACCCGCAAAAGTCACATGTTTCAGCATTAAACGATCCCTTGATGTGTCGTGCCGGGGGCGCGACGTTGACAGTGCATATCCGGCCCCTTACATCAATTTGAAGCCTCGAGGGGGCTGGTCTTGATCCCTGTTTAGGCCGGGCGCGTTGTGCCCACAAGCAACCTCCTCTCAAATAGATGTTAGACGGGTGCTGCGCACCATTTCGGAGAAGATATGCTCGGGTTTGAAACGATCAGTAAGAAAGTCTTTGGCACACCGAGTGATCGGAAGGTGAAAAAGACGCGACCGCTTGTCGCCAAGATCAACGCGCTTGAGGATGAGTTCAAGGCGCTGTCCGATGACGGGCTGAAGGAAAAGACCGAAGAGCTGGCAAAGCGGGCGATGGGCGGCGAGAGCCTTGATGATCTGTTGCCAGAGGCCTTTGCCAACTGCCGCGAAGGCGCGCGTCGTGCGCTGGGTTTGCGGGCCTTTGACACACAGCTTTTGGGCGGGATTTTCCTGCATCAGGGCAATATCGCCGAGATGAAGACGGGTGAGGGCAAGACCCTTGTGGCGACCTTCCCGGCCTATCTGAACGCGCTGACGGGCAAGGGCGTGCACATCGTTACAGTCAACGATTATCTGGCGAAACGTGACGCGGAATGGATGGGCAAGGTCTATGCCGCCCTTGGTCTGACCACCGGCGTGGTCGTGCCCCAGCAGCCGGAGGACGAAAAGAAAGCGGCCTATGCCTGTGACGTGACCTATGCCACGAACAACGAGCTTGGCTTTGACTATCTGCGCGACAACATGAAGTCCGAGCTGGATCAGATGTACCAGCGTCCCCACAACTTTGCGATTGTGGATGAGGTCGACAGTATTCTGATCGATGAGGCGCGGACGCCGCTGATTATCTCTGGCCCCGCGCAGGACCGGTCCGAGATGTATCGCGAGATCGACAAGTTTATCCCCGGCGTGGAAGAGCAGCACTATACGCTGGACGAAAAGACACGTCAGGCGACGTTCACCGACGAAGGCAACGATTGGCTGGAAGAGCAGTTGTCGCGCAGCGGTTTGCTGCCCGAAGGTCAGACGCTTTATGATCCGGAAAGCGCCACGATTGTGCACCACGTGAGCCAGGGGCTGAAGGCGCACAAGCTGTTTACCAAGGACAAAGACTACATCGTGCGCGACGGCGAGGTCGTGCTGATTGATGAATTCACGGGCCGTATGATGGTGGGTCGGCGTTTGTCCGACGGCCTGCACCAGGCGATTGAGGCCAAGGAAGGTACGTCGATCAAACCAGAGAACGTGACGCTCGCCTCTGTGACGTTCCAGAACTACTTCCGCCTCTATGACAAGCTGGCGGGCATGACGGGCACGGCGCTGACCGAGGCTGACGAATTCATGGAAATCTATGGGCTTGGCGTGGTTGAGATGCCGACCAACAAACCCATCGCGCGTCAGGATGAAAACGATCAGGTCTACCGTACGGCCAAGGAAAAATTCGACGGTGTCGTGAAAGAGATCAAGGCGGCCAATGAAAAGGGTCAGCCTATTCTGGTCGGTACGACATCGATTGATAAGTCTGAGTTCCTGTCCAATCTGCTGAAGGCCGAAGGTATTGAGCACAACGTGCTGAACGCGCGCGAGCATGAGAAGGAAAGCCAGATTATCGCGGATGCCGGCAAGCTGGGCGCTGTGACGATTGCGACCAACATGGCTGGTCGGGGCACTGATATTCAGCTGGGCGGCAACGTCGAGATGAAGGTGCTAGAGGCGCTTGCTGCTGATCCGGATGCGAACCCCGACGAGGTGCGCGCCAAGATTGAGGCTGAGCATGCAGGCGACAAGGAAAAGGTCTTGGCCGCAGGTGGTCTGTTTGTTCTGGCCACCGAGCGCCATGAAAGCCGCCGGATTGATAACCAGTTGCGCGGTCGTTCTGGCCGTCAGGGTGATCCGGGCCGGTCGGCATTCTTCCTGAGCCTTGACGATGATCTAATGCGCATTTTCGGGTCCGAACGTTTGGACAAGGTGCTTGGCACGCTGGGCATGAAAGAAGGCGAGGCGATTGTGCACCCATGGGTGAACAAGTCATTGGAACGCGCGCAGGCCAAGGTCGAGGGGCGCAACTTTGACATTCGTAAGCAGCTCTTGAAGTTCGATGATGTCATGAACGAGCAGCGCAAGGTGATCTTTAGCCAGCGCCGCGAGATCATGGAAAGCAAGGACCTGTCGGAAATCACGCAAGACATGCGGTCACAGGTGATCGAGGATTTGGTGACCGAATATATGCCGCCAAAGTCCTATGCCGATCAGTGGGACACCGAAGGGCTTTATGCCGCGACCATTGAAAAGCTGGGCATTGATGCGCCGGTGATGAAATGGGCCGAAGAAGAAGGCGTCGATGACGAGGTCATGCAAGAGCGGTTGGAGGAAGCAACCGCCAAGCATATGGCCGAGAAAGAAGAGGCCTTTGGCGCGGAAACCATGCGCAACGTGGAAAAGCAGCTTTTGTTGCAGACCATCGATGGCAAGTGGCGCGAGCATCTTTTGACGTTGGAACACCTGCGGTCTGTCGTGGGCTTCCGCGGCTATGCGCAGCGTGATCCGCTGAACGAATACAAGACCGAAGGCTTCCAATTGTTTGAGCGCCTGCTTGATAGCTTGCGCGAAGAAGTCACGCAAAAGCTTGGCCAGATCCGGCCCATGTCTGCCGAAGAGCAGCAGCAGTTGATCGCCCAGATGCAAGCCGCACAACAACAGGCGGCGGCCGCAGCCGAAGGCGGCGTGGCACGGGCCACGGCAGATGCCACAGGGCAGGGGTCAACCCCGCGCGAAGGCTTTGTCGAGGATGACCCAACCACTTGGGGCAGCCCCGGTCGCAACGATGCTTGTCCCTGTGGTTCGGGCAAAAAGTTCAAGCACTGCCACGGTAAGCTCGCCTGATCTCGGCCATATTTACGACATGTTAATACCTTTCCGCGGTCCATCTGCGGTCACGGGAGGGTGACAGTTTGACCCCGATCTCTTGCTGGGGAACGGAACTGTTATGGCGAAGACACGGACAAAACGACAAATTGCGACGGCCGGTGGGACCTTTGCAATCGCACTGAGCATTGGCTTTGTGATGCAATACGGCGACGCGGTTGCCGGACGCTGGGGTGCAGATGCGCCCGTCAGCGGCCCTGAAACGCGGCTTGACCCTGAAACGGTGGCCATTCCGGTTGCAGCCAATATTGCGGTGCCGACCACGCTTGCCATGCCAAGTGTCAGCCTGCCCCGTTTTGAAAAGGTTGGGTATTCAGAGGATCTGAAGGACATTGATACACCTGCGATGTCTGTGCCCACCGCGAATGATACGCCGCAAATGTCCTTGGCCGTGACGGCAGAAGAGCCACCGGTTGAGATGTCGTTGGTCGAAACACCTATCGTTCCCGACGTGAATGTTGAACCCAGCCCGCCGCTGGCGCCCGCGATCGCCGAGGCTCCGGTCTGCGATCCTGTGTTGACCGCCACGCCTACCGATTTGGCGATGGTTGAGTTGTCTTTGTCAGACGTGTGCCGCCCCGATGCAGTGGTGGCGATCCACCACCAGGGCATGATGTTCAATGCGATCACGGACGCTGAGGGCAACCTGACTATCAAGGTGCCTGCCCTCGCAGAAGAAGCATTCTTTATCGCAGCCTATGACGACGGCGAAGGTGCCGTGGCCATTACGGGTGTGCCAAGCTTGGCGATGTATGACCGTGCCGTGCTGCAATGGCAGGGCGAAGACGATGTCCAGTTGCATGCCTTTGAATTTGGCGCAGCTTATGGCGAAGACGGCCACATCTGGGCGGCCTCCGCTGCTGACCCCACGCAGGCTGTCGCCGGTCTTGGCGGGTTTCTGACGACATTGGGCGACGCCTCTGTCCCGGATGCGCTGGTGGCCGAGGTTTACACCTTTCCAACCGGCATGGCCCTGCGCGATGGTGCGGTGGAAATCAGTGTTGAGGCGGAAGTCACAGCGCGCAACTGCGGTCGTCTTGTAGAGGCCCAAAGCTTCCAATTGGTGCCCGGCGATGAAGCCACGGCAACCGATCTGACGATGACAATGCCCGGATGCGAAGCGGTCGGCGAATATCTTGTATTGAAAAACATGTTTCAGGACCTGACACTCGCGTCGAAATGACGTGCAGATCAGGGATTAGAAAACTTGTGCAATGTGCGGCGAGCTTCGCCGCACTTTTGCTTTGTGCGCCTGCCATTGCGCAGGACGTGACCATTACCAGCCTGAACGGCGGGCTCAGCGTCACGGGACGGGTCATTGGCTATGATGGCACCTTCCTACAGATCGAATCCCCCTATGGACCGTTGGCGCTCGATTATGACCGTGTGACCTGCATCGGCGATACCTGCCCGGATCGAGACGCCTACACCCCCGTTGTCCGGATTTCGGGTGCCGCGCGCATGACCGAAGTTTTGATGCCTGCGCTCATGGATGGCTTCGCTCGTGCCCAGGGTTGGCGCAGCACACTGGTGCAGGTTGATGAGACGCGGCTGCGGGTGGAGTTGTCTGACGGGACTGCAACGGTCGCTGAGTTCACACTGCATGGCACAACCTCGGACGAGGGGTTCGCCGACCTTATGGCATTCGAGTCCGATATGGCGCTGTCCCTGCGCGAGGTGAATGCCGCCGAATTGGCGCTGGCCGCAGAGGCGGGCCTTGGCGCTTTGGATGCCGCCGCCCAAAGCCGGATCGTGGGGTTGGATGCGCTGGTTCCCGTTGTGTCGCCGTCGAACAGGGTCGAGGGGCTATCCCTGACGGAATTGTCGCGTGCGTTTCGGGGCGATCTGGAGAACTGGGAAGCCGTCGGTGGCGATGACCTTGCCGTAACGCTTCATCTTGGGCCATCGACGGACGGTCAGGTGCAGTTCTTGCAAGGCGTTCTTGCCGGTGCGCCCAGCAACTCGATCACGTATCACGCAAGCACGGCCCAGATGGCGGAAGCCGTCGCGCGTGATCCGGCAGCGCTGGGCCTTGGCAGTGTGGGCGAGACCGGCGTCGCAGCCCCATTGGCCTTGAAAGATGCCTGCGGGTTTGTCGCGGCACCGCGATTGACGGCGCTTAAGGCGCAGGATTATCCGTTGACCGCGCCCCTATTCATCTATCTGCCCGAGTGGCGATTGCACCGTGTCGCGCGTGACTTTCTGTCATACCTCCGCACACCTGCGGCGCATCTTATCGTGCGCCGGGCCGGGTTTGTTGATCAGGGGGCCGTGCCGATTCCGCTGGATGCGCAGGGGCAGCGGTTTGTCAGCGCGATTGCGGCGGCGGGCCCAGAGGTCGGTTTGCCAGAACTTCAGCGCATGGTGCGGGTGCTGAAACCGTTGACGCGGCAATCGGTCAGCTTTCGGTTTGAAGTGGGATCTACTCGGTTGAACGCAGGATCGCGGTCAAACCTGATCTTGCTGGCCCAACGGATCAAGGATGGCGACTATTCCGGTCGGTCGCTTTGGCTGGTGGGGTTCAGTGATGGCCGCGGTGACGCCTTGGCCAACCGGGAGCTATCGAGCGCGCGCGCCGAAGCGGTGAAGCGTGACCTTGTGGGGCTGCTTGGCGCATTGCCGGAAAACGTCGCGTTGGAAACAGAGGCCTTTGGTGAAGCGCTACCGATGGGCTGTGACGATACCGAATGGGGCCGGCAGATGAACCGGCGGGTCGAGCTTTGGGTGTCAGAGTAGCCCCTCTGCGCGGAAGCTGAGTTCACGGTTCTTGCCGATGATCAGGTGGTCATGGACCTGCACGTCAACGGCGTAAGCGGCATTGGTGATCTTGGCAGTCATTTCGATGTCGGCGCTGCTGGGGGTCGGGTCGCCGGACGGGTGGTTGTGGACGAGGATAAGAGCCGCGGCATTGAGTTCCAGCGCGCGTTTGACCACCTCGCGCGGGTAGACGGGAACGTGGTCGATGGTGCCTTTGGCCTGTTCCTCATCAGCGATCAGGGTGTTCTTGGTATCAAGGTAAAGGATGCGAAATTGTTCGGTATCGCGATGCGCCATGACGGTGTGGCAGTAGTCGATGATCGCCTGCCAGCTTGAAATGACGTGCCGTTGCATCACGCGGGACCGCGCAAGACGGTGGGCTGCAGCCTCCACGATCTTGAGTTCAAGCATCACAGCATCGCCCACGCCCTTGACGGTTTTGAGCTGAGTGGCGGGGGCCGCAAGCACGCTGTTGAAGTCGTCGAATTGATCCAGCAGCGCACGCGCCAGCGGTTTGACATCTTGCCGCGGGATGGCGCGGAAGAGGACGAGTTCAAGCAGTTCATAGTCCGGCATCGCCGCAGCACCACCGGTCAGGAACCGTTCGCGCAGGCGTTTGCGGTGATCTTTGATATAGGACGGCAGTTTCGTGGGGACGGGGACAGGCGTTGCCTCGTCCAGATCGCGAAACAGGCTGGGGCTTTCGGCGAAATGGGACATAGCCCCATTTCGCGCGATTCAGGTGAATGTTTGGTTAATAGATGATGGGAAGGGGATCAACCCTTCATCGAATCCCAGAAACCCTTGACCGTTTTGAAGAATTTTGACCCATGCGGATTGTTTTCTTCGCTCAGATTGTCGAATTCCTTGAGGATTTCGCGCTGGCGGCTGGTCAGGTTGACGGGGGTTTCGACGGCGAGTTCGATGAACATGTCACCCGCACCGCCACCGCGTAGGGCAGGCATGCCTTTGCCACGCAGGCGCATCTGGCGGCCAGATTGCGAGCCTTCGGGGATTTTCACGCGGCTGCGGCCACCGTCAATTGTTGGCACTTCGATCTCACCACCCAAGGCGGCAGAGGCGATGCTGACGGGGACGCGGCAGAACAGATTGTTCTGTTCCCGCTCAAAGAGCTCGTGGTCGGCGACCTCGATAAAGATATAAAGATCGCCCGCCGGACCGCCGCGCATCCCGGCCTCGCCCTCGCCCGCAAGGCGGATGCGTGTGCCGGTTTCAACACCTGCAGGGATGTTGACGGACAGCGATTTCTCTTTCTCGACGCGGCCTGCGCCGTGGCAGGATTTGCAAGGGTCCTTGATGGTCTGACCCATGCCGTTACAGGTGGGACAGGTGCGTTCGACGGTGAAGAAACCTTGCTGCGCGCGGACCTTGCCCATGCCGTTACAGGTCGGGCAATTCTGCGGCTCTGACCCGCCTTCGGCACCGGTGCCGTGGCAACCGTCACAGGCAACGGCAGTAGGCACGTTGATGGTTTTCTGCATGCCGGCAAAGGCGTCTTCAAGCTTGATCCGCAGGTTATAACGTAGGTCATTGCCGCGCTGGGCGCGGTTGCCGCCGCGGCCACGGCCGCCGCCCATCATGTCGCCAAACAGATCGTCAAACACGTCGGAGAAGGCAGAGGCAAAGTCGCCCTGACCGCCGCCGGGGCGCTGGCCGCCGCCGCCCATGCCGCCCTCGAATGCGGCGTGGCCGAAACGGTCGTAGGCGGCTTTTTTCTCAGCGTCTTTAAGGACTTCGTAGGCCTCATTGGCCTCTTTGAACTGTTCTTCAGCCTTTGGGTTGTCAGAGTTGCGGTCGGGGTGCAGCTCTTTCGCCTTTTGGCGGTAGGCCTTTTTGATCGTTGCAGCATCAGCGCCTTTGGCGACGCCGAGCGTTTCATAATAATCGCGTTTTGCCATGTTCAGTTTTCCCCTTTGGGAATGGAAAAAGACCGGCCCGGTTCCTCGGGCCGGTCCATTTCGCTAGGCTGTCGCCTTAGTCACGCTTGTCGTCGCCCAGATCTTCGAAGTCGGCATCAACGATGTCTTCTTCGTCAGCGCCTTTTGGCTCTTCGTCTGGGTCAACCTCACCGGCCTCTTCCTGGCTGGCCTTGTAGATGGCTTCGCCCAGTTTCATGGCCGATTCTGTGACGTTCTGGATGCCCGACTTGATCTTGTCTGCGGTGATGTCGTCCTTTTCGAGGTCGTCTTTCAGCGCGGCAATCGCAAGTTCGATAGCTTCAACCGTGGTTGGATCAACCTTGTCGGAATGCTCTTCCAGCGACTTTTCGGTGGAGTGGATCAGGCTTTCGGCGCTGTTGCGCGCTTCGACCATTTCTTTGCGTTCCTTATCGGCCTCAGCGTTCTCTTCGGCGTCCTTGACCATCGCTTCGATGTCGTCATCGGACAGACCGCCAGAGGCCTGAATGGTGATCGACTGCTCTTTGCCGGTGCCTTTGTCTTTGGCGGCAACCGACACGATGCCGTTGGCGTCGATGTCGAATGTCACCTCGATCTGCGGCATACCGCGTGGTGCAGGCGGGATGTCTTCAAGGTTGAACTGGCCCAACATTTTGTTGTCGGCAGCCATCTCACGCTCACCCTGGAACACGCGCAGGGTCACGGCGTTCTGGTTGTCTTCGGCGGTCGAGAATGTCTGCGACTTTTTCGTTGGGATCGTCGTGTTGCGGTCGATCAGGCGGGTGAAGACACCGCCCAGCGTTTCGATACCCAGCGACAGTGGGGTCACGTCCAGCAGAACCACGTCTTTGACGTCGCCTTGCAGAACACCGGCCTGAATGGCGGCGCCCATGGCAACAACTTCATCGGGGTTCACACCCTGATGTGGTTCTTTGCCGAAGAACTTGGTCACTTCTTCCTTCACGCGCGGCATACGGGTCATACCGCCGACAAGGACGACTTCGTCGATGTCGGATGTGGACAGGCCCGCGTCCTTCAATGCGGCCTGACATGGCTTCATCGAGGATTTGATCAGATCGCCCACAAGGCTTTCCAGTTTGGCGCGTGTCAGCTTCATCACCATGTGCAATGGCTGACCGTTTGAACCCATAGAGATAAACGGCTGGTTGATCTCGGTCGTGGACGACGAAGACAGTTCGATCTTGGCCTTTTCGGCAGCTTCTTTCAGGCGCTGCAGGGCCATCTTGTCTTTGGTCAGATCGACAGAGTGCTCTTTTTTGAACTCATCGGCGAGGTAGTTGACGATGCGCATGTCAAAGTCTTCACCACCAAGGAACGTGTCACCGTTGGTCGATTTCACTTCGAACAGGCCATCGTCGATTTCCAGGATGGTCACGTCGAAGGTACCACCGCCAAGGTCATACACGGCGATTGTCTTGGTCTCTTTCTTGTCGAGGCCATAGGCCAGTGCCGCCGCTGTCGGCTCGTTGATGATGCGCAGCACTTCGAGACCGGCGATCTTGCCTGCGTCTTTGGTGGCCTGACGCTGGGCGTCGTTAAAGTATGCGGGGACCGTGATGACCGCTTGGGTCACGTCTTCGCCTAGATAGCTTTCGGCGGTTTCTTTCATCTTGCCAAGAATGAAGGCAGAGATCTGGGAAGGAGAGTATTTCTCACCCTTGCTTTCGACCCATGCGTCGCCATTGCCACCGTCAACGACGGAGAACGGCATGTTCTTTTTGTCTTTGGCAAGGTCCTTGTCGTCGAACCGGCGACCGATCAGGCGCTTGACGGCAAAGATGGTGTTTTCTGGGTTGGTGACGGCTTGGCGCTTGGCGGGCTGGCCGACAAGGCGCTCGTCATCTGTAAAGGCAACGATCGACGGCGTGGTGCGGGCACCTTCGCTGTTTTCGATCACGCGCGGTTTGGAGCCATCCATGATGGCGATACAAGAGTTGGTGGTTCCGAGGTCAATTCCGATGACTTTGGCCATGGTTCAAATCCCTTTAGCTTCAGGCGGTTTGAGCGGCGCGAACCCGTTCCGGCACCCGCGCCTTACGTTCATGATTTGCGGTCAGGTTTTCGGGCCGTCCCGCGACTTGGCGTATATAGGGTTGGGGTTCGGGGGCTGCAAGCGCCAGAAGCCACCGATTATGGCTGAAATTGCTATTTTGGGTCGTTCAGTCGCGATTCTTGCCAAAGGTCACTTGGCTAGCGCGATGCGCTCCAACTGATGGATGCGTTTTTGCGGGTGTAGAATTCGCCCATCAGGCCAATCGCCACAAGAACCAGGCCGACATAAAGCGGATACATCGCCGAGCTGAAGTGCGGATTGTAGTTGATGAACGTGAACCCGCGGGCTTGGTCGATGGTGTGGAACAGTGGGTTCCAGTCAAACAGGACAAGCATGGATGCGGGCAGCGAGTTTGCCAGAAACATCTTGCCCGATGCGATCATATTGGCGCGCGAATAGATCGAGCTGACGACCGTGACGACGTCGGGCGCCCAGGGCTTAATCGCCAGCAGGATCAGGCCAACACCGACCCCGGTGAACCATGACATCAAAAGCATCGCCATCGCGCCTGCTGGGTTGTCGATCACCACGGGGTTAAAGATCACATGGTAAAAGAACAGCACCACCAACAGCGATAGAAGCTGCAAGTAGAGCGATGACAGTGCGGCAGCGGTGATCGAGATCGCCGTCGTCATCGGCGCGTGTTGCATCATCGCGGATGCAGGTCCTTCGGATTGGATCACCGCCTGCATCGCCTTGGTATGGGTCAGGTACAGAAAAATGCCTGACATGATATACAGCAGGAAATCGCCGCGTACCGCGCTGCCGCGCAAACCCAGCAGCGAATACATTAGGTAGAACGTCAGCACGAAAACGATGGTCTGCATCATGTTCAGCACCAGCCCAAGGAACGCATTGCGGTGGCTTTTGCGCACATCCCGGACGATCGAGTGATAGATCAGCTCGAGCAGGGCATAAACGCTGCGACGGCGTTCGGTTGTGATGGGCGCCTGAAACATAGTCGTTCCTTTGGGGGGTTACCCCCTGATGACACGAAATTCTTGCTGTTCGCTTGACGGCAGATCATAAGGACCGCGGTCGCGTATATCAATCGCGGCGCAACGGGCAGCAGGCAAGGTGTGACAATGGATTTTGGGCAACTCACGACAGTAATTCGGCGCTTGGCGCTGGAAGCGGGCGATGTGATCATGGAGATCTACGACAGCCCCGACTTCGATGTCCGCTCAAAGAGCGATGACAGCCCAGTGACCGCGGCGGATGAGGCGGCGGATGCGCTGATCTCTGCCGGGTTGCGGGCGGCCTTCCCTGATGTCGCTTTGGTCACTGAAGAACAAGCCGATACCCATGGCGAAAGCGCCAATACATTCCTGATCGTTGACCCGCTCGACGGCACGAAAGAATTCATCAAACGCCGTGGCGATTTCACGGTGAATATCGCCTATGTGGTTGATGGCGCGCCGGTTGCCGGTGTCGTCTATGCGCCTGCCAAGGGGCGGTTGTTCTATACCGACGCGAGCGGTCAGACGGTGGAAGAAACCGCACCGTTTGCAAAGGACACCATTGGCGAAACGAAGCCAATTTCAGTGTCTAAACCGGATAATGCGGCGCTCTTGGTGGTGGCGTCCAAGTCTCACCGGGACGAAGCAACTGACGCCTATATCGGGAAATACAACACCGCAGACATGAAGAGTGCTGGGTCGTCGTTGAAGTTCTGCCTTGTTGCAACTGGGGAGGCGGACATCTATCCGCGCCTTGGCCGCACGATGGAATGGGACACCGCAGCGGGCCATGCCGTTTTGAACGGTGCTGGCGGCAAAGTCGTGCGGTTCGATGACCATACGCCGCTGGCATATGGTAAAGACACATTCGCCAACCCGTTCTTTATTGCCTACGCACCGGGCGTCGATCTGGTCAAAGGCTGATGGGTGTTCTCGTCGTCATTCCCGCGCGTTTCGCCAGCAGCCGTTATCCCGGCAAACCGCTGGTGGAATTACGCGGCGCGAATGGCGATGCACGCAGCCTCATCCACCGCAGCTGGGATGCCGCCATGGCGGTGCAGGGCGTAGATCGTGTTGTCGTCGCCACGGATGATGAACGGATCAAGACGGCGGCAGAGGGGTTCGGGGCAGAGGTCGTAATGACTTCTGAGGCGTGTCAAAACGGCACCGAACGCTGTGCTGAGGCATTGGATGCCTTGGGCGGTGGCTATGACATTGTGGTCAATCTACAAGGTGACGCGCCGCTGACGCCTGCGTGGTTTGTTGAAGATTTGGTGCGTGATCTAGCGGCCCATCCGGTGGCGGAGGTCGCGACGCCTGTGCTGCGGACTGAAGGGCGCACATTGCGGGGTTTTCTGGAAGATCGGCTTGCCGGTCGCGTGGGCGGCACGACGGCTGTATTCGGGGCGGATCGCAACGCGCTTTATTTCAGCAAAGAGGTGATCCCTTATACCGGGCAAACCTATACCGATGATGCGGATACGCCTGTGTTTCATCACGTTGGTGTCTATGCCTACCGGCCCTCTGCCTTGGCGGCCTACCCGCGCTGGCCGACCGGTCCGCTGGAAAAGCTGGAAGGCCTGGAACAGCTGCGGTTCCTTGAACAGGGGCGGCATGTGCTGTGTGTTGAGGTCGAGGCGCGAGGTCGGCAATTTTGGGAGTTGAATAACCCCGAAGACGTCCCCCGGATCGAGACGATGTTGCAAGAGATGGGTGTGGCGTGAACCAACCCGCGGTCAGCGTTGTTGTGGTCAGTCATGGCCGCCCCGACGAACTGCACCGATGCTTGGCGGGCCTTTGCCAGCTCGATTATCCAAATTTTGAAATCATCGTCGTGGCCGACGCTGCCAGCCGCCGTGGGCTTGGCGTCTCTCAGCGGCGGATCAAGCTGGTCTATTTCGAAGTGGCCAATATCTCTGCCGCGCGGAACGCCGGGATCGCGCAGGCTGCGGGCGAAGTTGTGGCATTTATCGATGATGATGCAGTGCCTGAACCGACGTGGCTGACGCATCTAACCGGGCCATTTACAGACCCTAACGTGGGGATTTCGGGTGGTTTTGTGATTGGGCGCAACGGCATCAGTCTGCAATGGGCGGCCCGTCATATCTTGCCTGATGGAACAGCTGAACCGCTGGACGATTGGGGATCAGAACCCAAGGTTTTTGACCCCAAGGACGGGATCACTGCCAAGACCGAAGGCACGAATATGGCCGTGCGCCGGGTGCTTTTAGAACAGGTCGGTGGCTTTGATGAGGCGTTTGAGTTCTATCTTGATGAAACCGATTTGAACATGCGTTTGGCGGCCATTGGTGCTGCGACGGCGCTTGTGCCATTCGCGTTGGTGCATCACGGATTTGCCCAAAGTGCGCGGCGCACAGCGCGGCGGGTGCCACGTGATTTGACGCAGATTGCAGCCTCGACTGCCGTTTTTCAACGCAAGCACGCAGGTGAACCCGACAAGGTTCCGGCGCGCGCGGCGCAGCGCCAACGCGTGGTCCGGCATATGGTTCAGGGCGACCTTATGCCGGGTGATGTGCGGCGCCTGTTGCGTGGTTTCGATGCGGGTTGGGCAGACGGGCTGGCCCGGGATGTTGACCAGCAAAGCAGTTATGAAACGGCCTCTGATTTCAAACCCATCACGGTGCATCAGGACGGCCACATCGTGCAAAGCACCCGTTTCTGGCGGGCCAGCAAGGCAGGTGAACGGGCGGCCAATACGGTGGCGGATGGCACACGGGTCACGCTTTTTGTGTTCTCGCTCAGCCCGCTCAAACACCGTGCCTGGTTCGATCCACGTGGATTTTGGGTGCACTGGGGCGGGCAATTTGGTCCATCTGACCGCAGCGATCCAATATTCAAGCTTTGGCGCGCCAAATCCAGAATTGCCCGAGAAATAGCGCGATTGTCACAAGTTCGCCCATTTGGTGGTAGATAAGCGCCAACATCCGACAGAATCGTGCGGAAGCCTTGGTTTTCTGTCGTTAGTCATTTAGGTCACAACAAAATAACGTCTTACAGGTTCATTTATGCAAACCAAAGTCACCAAAGCCATCTTTCCTGTTGCTGGCATGGGCACCCGCTTTCTTCCTGCCACAAAGTCAGTTCCAAAAGAGATCATGACCTTGGTGGATCGCCCTTTGATCCAATATGCGATTGATGAAGCACGCGCCGCCGGCATCAAAGAGTTCATCTTTGTGACCTCGCGCGGCAAATCCGCGCTTGAAGACTACTTTGATCATGCGCCCGATCTGGAATCGACACTGCAAAACGCAGGTAAGGACGAGCTGCTTGAGGTGTTGCGCAACACCAATATGGAAAGTGGTGCGATTGCCTATATCCGTCAGCACAAGGCCATGGGTCTTGGCCATGCGGTCTGGTGCGGACGCCGTTTGATCGGTGATGAGCCTTTCGCGGTGATGCTGCCCGATGACGTTATCTCGGGCGAGACACCTTGTTTGCAGCAGATGGTTGAAGCCTATCACGAAACTGGCGGTGCGATGGTTGCCGCCATGGAAGTGTCGCCGGAACAAACCAAAGCCTATGGCGTGCTGGACGTGGCATCCGAAAACGACCGCGTTGTCACCGTAAAGGGCATGGTGGAAAAGCCAGCCGAGGGGACGGCACCGTCAAATCTTGCGGTGATTGGCCGCTATATTCTGACGCCAGACGTGCTCCAGAACATTAGCGACGTGAAGGCCGGAGCGGGTGGTGAGGTTCAGTTGACCGATGCCATCGCCGCTGAGATTACGCAGGGCCGTGGCGTCTATGGATTCCGGTTCGAAGGGCAGCGCTATGATTGCGGGTCCAAGGCTGGATATCTTGAGGCAACAGTCGCATTTGCACTGGCACATCCGCAGCTTAAGGATGACTTTGCACGGTATCTCAGCCAGATGATCTCGATGAAGAATGCCGCACAATAACGGTCGCATCAGGGCCGGGTTGGCGCTGATATGACTGTGACGCGCCTGCTTGATCTGACCAGATTGGTCAGCCGTGCGGGTTTGGTGCAAACCGGTGTCGATCGGGTCGAATTCGCTTATCTAAATGCGGTGGTCAAGCAGCCCAATGGCTTTGGACTTGTGCGCACCGCGCTTGGCTTCGTCCTGTTGGATCAGAGCGGTATGCGGGCGCTATGTGCCGCAATAGAGACTGATACTTGGGGGAAAATGGACCTGCTGTCGCGGGCGAACAGGCGGCTGACTGTCGCGGCAAAGCGTGGGCAGTCATTGGTTAGACGGCATGCTTTGGCCCGGTGTCGCCCGAATGGGCTGCGCAAGCTGCTGGCACGACACATGCCGGGGAAATTTGGCTACTACAACGTTGGCCACAGCAATCTTACGCAGCGGGTTTTGCTGGGTGTTTCTGGCGCGGGCGGCAATGTGAGCGTTTTGATCCACGACACGATCCCGCTGGATTGGCCCGACATGCAGCGCGCTGGCACGTCCGCATCCTTTGCCCGCAAGCTACAACTGACCGACGCATATGCGGACAGGATTGTGGTGTCTTCGAATGCTGTCGCTGACGATCTTGGACGACATCTGAACGGTGACAAAACCGTTGTTGTGGCCCCTTTGGGCGTTACCCTTGCCGAACCAAAGCCGATTCTGCCTGATTTAGACACTGATCGCCCCTATTTTGTTGCGTTGGGCACGATTGAGCCACGTAAAAACCATGCCTTGCTCTTGGATGTCTGGGAGGGTTGGAGCGATCCGCCGCAGTTGTTCATCTGCGGGCGGCGCGGATGGAATAACGAGGCTGTATTTGCCCGACTTGATGCCGGTGTTGCAGGGGTCCGCGAGTGCCCAAACCTTGACGACGGCCAAATCGCGACGCTTCTGATGGGTGCGCAGGCCCTACTTTTTCCGACATTTGCCGAAGGTTACGGCCTTCCTCCGATTGAGGCGCTGGCCCATGGCACGCCTGTCGTGGTCTCGGACATTCCAGCCCTGCATGAGGTCGTGGGGGATGACGCCGTCTATCTGGACCCGACGGATCGCAACGGTTGGGAAAAAACCATAAAGAATATGAGCTTGGCCAAGACAAACGGCACAAAAATGACCAGAGTTCCCCCTGACTGGGACACACATTTCAAGTTAGTCTTTACGGATGAATGGTAAGCCCATGACAAGGTGCACACGAGGCTAGGATCGAATTGGGTGTGATTGAGACATATCGACTGCGGCTGCAGCGGAAACGCTGGATTGCGCGCGCGCATCGCAAGAACCGCGAGCTGACGTCGATTGTGGACCGCACTGACAAGATCAAGCCAAGCGATATCCTGGTCTTTTCGACTTTCCGCAACGAAGATCTGCGGCTGCCGTATTTCCTGCAATACTACCGCGAAATGGGCGTGAACCATTTCCTGATGGTAGACAACGAAAGCACCGATGACGCACAGGCGTACCTTAAGGAACAGCCTGATGTCTCGCTTTGGTTGGCGGAAGGAAGCTATAAGAGATCGCGCTTTGGTGTCGATTGGCTGAACCGGTTGCAGTCCAAATATGGCCACGGCCATTGGTGCCTTGTGGCCGACCCCGATGAGCTTTTGGTTTACCCGTTCTGCGATACGCGCCCGCTGCGCGCGCTTACGGATTGGTTGGATGCCTCTTCGATCAAGTCCTTTGGCGCGATGCTGCTGGATATGTATCCCAAGGGGCCGGTAAACAATACGCCCTACCAGCGTGGTTCGGACCCGCTCGAAGTGGCGGAATGGTTCGACAGCGGCAATTACACGATCGAACGCAATCCGATGTTCGGCAACTTGTGGATACAAGGCGGACCACGGGCGCGGACCTTTTTTGCCGATAAACCTGCGCGCGCGCCTGCGCTTAACAAGGTGCCTTTGGTCAAATGGGACCGCCGCTATGCCTATGTCAGCTCCACCCACATGTTGCTGCCCCGCGGGTTGAACCTTGTCTATGACGAATGGGGTGGCGAAAAAGCATCGGGTGTGATGCTGCACACCAAATTTCTCAGCACCTTTGCCGAAAAGGCGAAGGAGGAATTGGTGCGGCAACAGCATTACGCCAATAGTCACGAATATCGCGCCTATGCCGCCGGGTCAGAGGAAAACCCAGACCTGTGGTGTAAGTGGAGCGAAAAGTACATCAACTGGCGGCAACTTGAGATTCTCGGCCTCATGTCCAAGGGGAACTGGGCATGACCGTCGGCATTGTCATGTTGGTGCACACCGCCCTGGACCGGGCAGAGCAGGTGGCGCGTCATTGGGTGGCGGGTGGCTGCCCGGTTGTCATTCACGTCGACAAGAATGTTGACGATGACACCTTTGAAACATTCCAGGACGCCTTTACCGACATGGGCGACAAGGTTTTGTTCTGCAAACGGCACAAGTGCGAATGGGGCACCTGGGGCATCGTGGCTGGCACGCAATCCGCATCGGAATTGATGCTGCGGTCCTTTCCCAAGGTCAGCCACGTCTATCTGGCGTCGGGGTCGTGCATGCCATTGCGCCCGGTCAAGGAATTGCGGCGCTATCTGTCTGGCCGCCCGCGCACAGATTTCATCGAAAGCGCAACAACGGCAGACGTTCCATGGACCGTTGGCGGCCTTGACCACGAACGCTTTACCCTGCGGTTCCCATTCTCATGGAAGCGAAACCGCTACCTTTTTGACCGATATGTCGCGCTCCAACGTCGCATCAGATTTCGCCGCAGAATTCCCGAGGGTCTTGTGCCGCACATGGGATCGCAATGGTGGTGCCTGTCGCGGCAGACCCTTTCGGCCATTCTGCAAGACCCGGACCGACCGACCTATGATCGGTATTTCCGGCGCGTCTGGATCCCCGATGAAAGCTATTTTCAGACCCTTGCACGGCTCTACTCGCAGCATATCGAAAGTCGTTCGCTGACCCTGTCCAAGTTCGACTTTCAGGGCAAACCGCATATCTTTTACGACGATCACCTGCAGTTGCTTCGCCGGTCTGACTGCTTTGTGGCGCGCAAAATCTGGCCTCATGCCGACCGGCTCTATCGGACGTTCCTGAACGACGATATGGCCGTGATGAAGGGGGCAGAACCGAACCCCGGCAAGATCGACCGTATCTTTTCCAAAGCGGTTGAACGTCGGACGCGCGGACGGCCTGGCCTTTATATGCAAAGCCGTTTTCCGAACAACGATTGGGAAAACGGGATCACCTGCGAACCTTTCACGGTGCTACAGGGGTTCACGGAGCTCTTTGAGAATTTTGAGCCTTGGTTGGCCAAGATGACGGGCGCGCGGGTGCATGGGCATCTTTATCATCATAAGCGGGTGGAATTTGACGGTCGCCAAAGCCATTTTCACGGCGCGCTAACCGACAACGTGAAATTGCGGGACTATAATCCGCAGATGTTCCTGACCAACTTGATTTGGAACACGCGTGGCGAGCGGCAGGCGTTTCAGTTTGCGCCGACTGATCACCAAGCGATGAGCTGGAATTTGGCGCGCGACAAGAACGCACAGATTGCCGTGGTCACCGGCAGTTGGGCTGTCCCCCTGTTCCAATCAAACCGCAATTTTGCGGATCTGCGGCAAGAGGCGGCAGAGCTTCAGCGGATCGAGAACGAACACCTAAGCTGTCTGCGGTCCCCTTATGGCAAGGCGCGTGTGCGGATTTGGTCCATGGCGGATTTTATCGAGTCTCCGATGGAAGCGCTGCAAACGGTGGTCGAGGATATGACTGGCAAGACGCTGGGCCGCTTGGCAGAGGCGCCGCGCATGCACGACCTATCCGGCTTTGGGCAATTCCTGCAGAACCTCAAGAACCAGGGGATGCATCCCTATCTGATGGGTGATTTCCCTGTCGACCCGCCTGCGGACAACAACGTGCCGCAACCCCGAAAACCCTATTTGGTGCGATAAGACGTGGCGCGATTTGATTACTTTGTGGTGTTCGCCGAAATGCGAACAGGATCGAATTTCCTTGAGGCGAACATCAACGCGTTCGCTGATCTTAGCTGCCATGGAGAGGCGTTTAACCCTCATTTTGTTGGCTATCCCGACAAGGACGATGTGCTTGGTGTGACACAAGCGCAGCGCGAAGCGGACCCACAATCCTTGATCGATGCGGTCAAGGCGGCCCCCGGTTTGGCGGGCTTTCGGTTCTTTAACGATCATGACCCGCGCGTGTTGGATGGATGTTTGACCGACCCGCGTTGTGCCAAGATTATCCTGACCCGCAATCCGGTCGATAGTTTTGTCAGCTGGAAAATCGCGAGCGCCACCGGGCAATGGAAACTGACCAACGCGACCCACGCCAAGACACAGGCTGTCACCTTTGACGGGGATGAGTTTGAGGCGCATATGGCCGACCTTCAGGCGTTTCAGGTCAAGCTTTTGAACACGCTGCAACGGACCGGGCAAACCGCCTTTTATGTGGCCTACGAGGATTTGCAGGACGTCGATGTGATGAACGGCCTCGCCATGTTCCTCGGGGCTGAGGGGCGGATTGCGAACCTTGATCGTAAGCTCAAAAAGCAGAACCCTGCACCGATGTCGTCCAAGGTTGCCAATTTTGAGCAGATGGAACAAACGCTCGCGCGGATGGACCGGTTCAACCTGAACCGGACCCCGAATTTTGAGCCGCGCCGTGGCCCATTGGTGCCGACCTATGTTGCCGCGGCAAAATCCTCGCTGTTATATCTTCCGTTGAAGTCCGGCCCCGTTCCAGTGATCGAAAGCTGGATGGCCGCGCTTGACGGTGTGACGCCCGACGATCTTCAACGTAACTTCGGGCAAAAGACGCTGCGTGATTGGATGAATGACCGTTCAGGTCACCGCAGCTTTACCGTGTTGCGCCATCCCGTGGCTTGGGCCCACACAGCGTTTTGCGACAAAATTCTTGCGACCGGACCGGGCAGCTTTGCTGAAATACGCGGCACACTGCGCAAGGTTCACAAGCTGGAGATTCCGGATCATACGCCTGACCCGGCGACGGATCCTGAGTACGACATGGACGCGCATCGTCGCGCCTTTTTGACGTTTCTGAAGTTCCTGCGCAGCAACCTGTCGGCGCAGACGGCCACGCGGGTTGATCCGTCGTGGTCCACGCAACTCTCTGTGTTGCAAAGCATGGTGGAATTTGGACCACCAGACATGATCTTGCGCGAAGATCGTTTGCGGTCTGATCTAGCGGGTCTCGCCGGTCAACTCGGCCGCGCAAAGATGCCCGTCGTGCCAGACGTTACTGATCCATTGGCCGACCGCCTCGCAGTGATCTACGACGCAGAGGTCGAATCCGCGACGCGGCAGGCCTTTGCCCGCGACTATCAAATGTTTGGGTTTGACGACTACGCGGCCTGACTGGCGGTCGTTTCGGTCAAAAGCGCGAACAAGGTCGCAGGGTCGGTGTTCGCGCGCAGCTTTACGCAAACCTCTTCGCTGCGCATCGTGCGCGACACAAGTGCCAGCGCCTTGAGGTGTTCGACACCTGCCTCTTCGGGTGCAAGCAGGCAAAACACCAAATCCACGGGCTGACGGTCCACAGCTTCGTAGTCGATTGGCTTTTCAAGGCGCAGAAACAGACCAAGGACGCCATCGACATTGGGCAGGCGTGCGTGTGGCAGCGCGATACCGTGGCCAACACCCGTTGGACCAAGGCCCTCACGCTCGATCAGCGCATCGATCACATCTGCCGACTCCAGACCATGGCACCCTTCTGCAAGGGAACCAAGGTCGTGAAACAGCCGCTTTTTGCTAGTGCAGCTGCTGATCACTTTGACGGCGTCGGGCTTAAGAACATCTGCCACCAGCATGTCTGTTTCCTCTACTAAGCGCCCGGTCTAGCCAGTCGCGCGCGGGTCAATCCAACCAATGTTTCCATCGTCCCGCTTGTATACTACGTTGATTCCGTTGTGCTTTTCGTTTCGGAAGACAACCACCTGGGTGTCCGAAATTTCCATTTGCATGACCGCCTCGCCAACAGAGATTGATGGAATCTTGGTTTCCATCTCTGCTACGATGATTGGCGTTGCTTCTGTCTTCTCGGCCTCTTCCGACTCATCCGTTGATGCGAGGATATAAGAGTCGGCATCGGAAAGTTCAACCGGTTGTGAACGCTCGCGATGGTGGTCCTTTAGACGGCGTTTATAGCGCCGAAGTTGTTTGTCCATTTTCTCATTGCTGCCATCAAAAGCAGCATAGATTTCGGTCTCATGCGCGCGGGCTTGCGCGGTCAAACCAGTAGAAAGGTGTACAACGGTTTCGCAGACGTATTCGTGGCCAGACTTGGAAAAGACGACGGTGGCTTCGGTCGGACGGCCCGCATACTTCGACAGCATTTCATCAAGTTCAGACTGCACATGAGTTTGTAGCGCTTCACCAATGTCGATTTGTTTGCCGCTGATCTGATACCGCATCGTGTCTCCTTTTCGTGACGTGGTCGCGCATCGATTGCCCTGCCAAAGCAGGTTCTTCGCGCGCTAGGGGGAGTGATGAGGAAAGCCAGAATTTGGTTTGCGCTGTTCGTCAGGCCGCAAGGCCTGAAAGCGAACAAGTTTCTGAACCAAGGCTTTCATCACTTATATTGAGCGCGAAAACAGCCCTTGGAGTCAATGGGTTCTTGTCCGGATTCGCGGGCTATTTAGTTAACGCGAAAGCCCTTACCAAGGTAGACGCGCCGCACGTTTTCGTCCTGCACGACTTCATCCGTCGTTCCGCTCATCAAGATCTTGCCGTCATGCAGAATATACGCACGATCCACGATTTGCAGTGTTTCGCGCACGTTGTGATCGGTGATCAGCACGCCGATCCCACGGTTCTTAAGGTCGGCAACGAGATGCCGAATTTCATCAACTGCAATCGGGTCAACACCGGCAAATGGTTCATCCAAGAGCACATATTTTGGACCAGCGGCAAGGCAGCGCGCGATCTCTGCCCGGCGACGCTCCCCGCCTGAGAGCGCAATCGCGGGGGCACGGCGCAGGTGTTCGATCGAAAATTCCGACAACAACTCTTCGAGCCTTTCGCGGCGTTTGTGGCGATCCCCGACGCTGATTTCGAGGATCGCCTTGATGTTGTCCTCAACGCTCATCCCGCGGAAGATCGACATTTCTTGCGGCAGATAACCAATCCCAAGTTTTGCGCGCCGATACATCGGCAAAGTCGTCACGTCGCTACCGTCCACGACAACACGGCCGCCTTCGGGGTTAATCAGCCCGGCGACGAGGTAGAAACAGGTGGTCTTGCCACTGCCGTTCGGACCCAAAAGGGCGACAGCCTCACCTTTGCCAAGCGTCATGCTGACGTCGCGGATCACCGGGCGTTTGCGATAGCTTTTGCGCAGGTTCACAACGCTGAGGCCCGCATCACCATCCTGAACTGTCAGCGCCGGGGCCATCAGTTGCCCCCTTGTTGAAAGACAGTCGTCACGCGCCCGGTCATTTGGGCGTTTCCTGTGGTCAGGTTGATCCGCATTTCGTCCGCGGACAGCGCGCTTGCACCTTGGGTCAGCAGAACCTCACCGCTTAGAACGAGGGTTCCTGCGGTCAAGTCGTAGTCTGCCGCTTGCGCCTCTGCTGCTTCGGTCGCGGTGACAAAGGTGACGCCGCCAGCGGCTTTCAACCGGGCAATATCGCCTGTGGCATCTGAATAGATCACTTCGACACGACCCGCGGACAGCCGCAAATCACCTTGCCCAATCAGGACATTGCCATCAAAAACCGCTGTTCCGCTGTCTTGATCGACAGAAAGGCTGTCTGCGCTGACTTCAACCGGCGCGGTTGGGTCGGCTGAAATGCCGCCAAGATTGATATTGGTTTGTGCCAAAGCCGGCGTGGCCAGTGTCAGCGCCAAACAGATGGCAATCAAACGGTTCATCGTCTTGTCCTACTCACTTCGGCTCGTCGGATCATATAGCAGTTTCACGCCGCCGGTGAAATCCATCCGCTGGCCGGTTCCGTCCGATGCGGCAAGGATCGTCACTTTGCCTGCTTTGACGTCACCATAGGGGGCCTGAATTTCAAGGGGGCCGGTTGAGGTTATTTCGCCCGTTGTCAGATCGGCGGTCAGACCTTCGGTCTCCATCACATATCCCGAAGAAGTCTCTAACCGTGCCAAACCACCCAGCTCGGCGGTTTGGTTTGCCGTATTGATCGTTCCAAATCCGGCCTTCACCGTCAGTTGCGTGCCATCCGGCGCGGCCAGAGACAGGGTCGGCCCGGTGATCGTTAAGCTCTCGTTCGGTTCAGGTTTTGCCGTGGCCGCTGTGATTGCGATGACGGCACCATCGTCTGAAACGCCGCTGAACCTTGGGGCGGTGATGCGCTGCTCTTGCGCCAGTTTGTCCAGTTCCGCGAAGGAAATGGCCGGTTCTTCGGCGGGGGAGCGGGCGAATAGAAAAAGCGTGGAGAGGAGCGCGAGGGCCGCGAGCGGTAAGAGGATCTTGAACCAACCGACCAGCCTGCTGTGAAAGTTGCTGTCGGGTGCCATGGTCCTAGATCACCCCGGCTCGCAAACAATCATGGATATGCAAAACGCCTGCGATCTTGTTGTCGGCATCTACCGCAAACAGGCAGGTAATCTTGCCAGACATCTGCGCCACCGCTTCTTCGGCAAGGGCGGCCGGGGCAATTGTTGTCGGGTCTTTTGTCATCACCTGACCCGCGGTCTTAGTCATGAGTCCGTCCATATGTCGGCGCAGGTCACCATCGGTGATGACCCCAGACAGTGTTCCGTCCGCGGTGGCGACCGCGACAACGCCAAAGCCCTTTTGACTGATCGCCAAAAGCGTATCGCTCATCGCGGTATCGGCTTGGACCACTGGAATGGCTTCGCCCGTGTGCATCAGATCTGACACTTTCGCGAGCCGCGCACCAAGTTTGCCACCTGGGTGAAAGGCGTGAAAATCTGCGGGGGTAAAGCTGCGCGATTGCATCAAGGTGATGGCCAGCGCGTCGCCGACAGCAAGCGACATTGTGGTCGAAGTCGTGGGCACGACACCGAAGCCACAGGCCTCACCCAGTTGCGGGATATTGATCCGAATGTCGGCTTGCCGTGCGAGGGTGCTTTCGTCACGACTGGAGATCGCGATCAAGGGGATCTGAAAACGCCGGGTATAGGCCACAAGGTTGGCGAGTTCCGGTGCCTCGCCAGAGTTAGACAGGGCCAGCACAATGTCATGACTTGTGACCATGCCAAGGTCGCCATGGCTTGCTTCGGCGGGGTGGACAAACTGTGCGGGTGTTCCCGTTGACGCGAGCGTCGCTGCGATCTTGCGCGCGATGTGGCCGGATTTTCCGATGCCTGACACGATGATCCGGCCCTTGGCCCGTAGGATCAGATCGACAGCCTGCTCAAAACCGGCCCCCAGTTGGTCTGCGAGCGCGGCAAGCCCCGCAGCTTCGTCTGCGATGACGCGGCGGGCAGTTGAGAGGTAGTCGCGCTTTTCAGACATATCAGTGCGAAAAGATATCGATTTCGGGCCAACCGGCCAGATCAAGTTGCGCGCGGGTCGGCAGGAAATCGAAACAGGATTGCGCCATCTCGGTCCGGCCCTCACGCGCCAACATGTCGTTCAAGACGTCGCGCAGCTTGTGCAGGTACAAAACATCGGACGCGGCGTAGTCTAACTGCGCGTCGGTCAGTGACGTGGCACCCCAATCGCTTTGCTGCTGGTGCTTCGAAATATCGACGCCAACAAGTTCTTGCAGAAGGTTCTTTAGACCGTGGCGATCCGTAAATGTGCGGGCCATTTTTGACGCGATCTTGGTGCAGTAAACGGGGGCCGTTGTTGCGCCAAAGGCATGCATCAGCGCCGCGATATCGAAACGGCCAAAATGGAAAAGCTTGAGCACCTCAGGGTTTTCCAGCATCGCGCATAGATTTGGCGCGGCGGTCTGGCCTTTGGCAACTTGCACAAGATGGCAATTTCCGTCGCCACCCGACATCTGGATCAGGCACAACCGGTCGCGATGCGGGTTAAGCCCCATGGTCTCGCAGTCGATGGCGACAATAGGACCAAGATCAAGCCCATCGGGCAGGTCGTTTTGATAGAGGTAATTGGCCATTGATGATCCGATCCGTTTGTTAAGCCTCAGATACGGTTTGCCGCCATCGTTCTCAAGCCCGGAGCGTACCTTGCGACGTATTCTCGCCTGAGTGTGCTGGATTAGCGGTCATCCATTCGTGAAAATGCTCTGCTGGCATGGGTCGCCCGATGCCATAGCCTTGCCCGATGTCGCAGCCCACATTCTTGAGGTAGGCGGCTTGCGCATCGGTTTCGACACCTTCGGCGACGACATGGATGGCCATTTCGCTCGCGATGGCCAGCATAGCCCGCACGATGCTTTCTGCATTGGGGGCAGGTAGCGGGTGAATGAGCGATTGGTCCAGCTTGATCCCTGAAAGGCTGAGCTGAATGAGCTTTGAAAGTGATGCGTATCCTGTGCCAAAATCGTCAAGTTCAACAGTCACGCCTGCGCCGATCAATCGGTCAATATTGATCGCAGCCGCGTCGTAAATGCTGCCGATAAAGGTCGTCTCAAGCACTTCGATTGCAAGGTTTTCGGCCTTCAGCCCGTAGGTGGCCATATCAATCAGGAGGTTGGGAACAATACGCGCATCAGCAATGGTATCAGGTGCGGCATTAAGGGAAATACGTGGCACGTCCAAACCTGCCTCGGCCCAAATCTGGAATTGCCGCATGGCTTGTGACCAGACAACCTGATCGAGCTTGCGTGACAAGCCTTCGGCATTGGCGAGCGGGAGAAAGACGTCTGGCGGCACAATACCAAGGGTCGGGTGCTGCCATCTTGCCAAAACCTCAACCCCGGCGAGCGAATTGTCCGCCAGATTGACCTGAGGCTGAAAGAACGGCCTGATTTCACCATTGCGCAGCGCCTCTGGCAGTTCTGCGGCAAGACGATCGCGCTTAAGACGCTCCGCCCGCAGCTGTTCTGAATAAGTCACCACTTGTCCACGGCCCAAGGCCTTTGCAGCTTTGAGCGCGAGCTCTGCATTCGAAATGATGCCAAGCGGATCTTTTTGGTCAGATGGGTTGTCAGCGATACCAATCGTGAGGCTGATGTCCAACCGCCGCCCGTTCAAAGAAACGGGGTGCGAAAACTGTTCACCAATCTGAATGGCCAGGGTTTCCACGTCATGAAACGTGAGTAGCATGAATTCGTCGCCGCCTGTCCGTGCGAGAACATCATGGGGGCCGATCAATTCAAGCAGGACATCGCGCACCATGATCAATACATCATCGCCAGCCTGTTCCCCGGCGGCATCGTTGATCGCGCGGAAACGGTCGATATCGATGTGCATGACACCGAATGCGGATGGATCTTGCGTCAGTGCCGCGGCAACCTTGTCTACAAACGCAAGCCGGTTGGGCAATTGCAACATCGCATCGTGCGTCGCGGCCCTTTCCAAAGCGAGGTTCGTTTGGCGCAGCTCTGCCTGGTTAAGCTCCAGACGGTTTCGGTTTTCTTGCAGTTCCCGAATCTTGGTCGTGACTGTCAGATGCGCTGGGTAAAAAATCAGACCTGCTTGCAACAAAATGACCAACACAGCACCGCCCGAAATCATGGCCTGCAAGTAGCGCAGATCAGTGATGCCCGCCCGAGATTCTGCGACAAGTAAACTGACGATCTGGCTGAGGTCGCGCACCAGATCTTCGTGATCAAAAGAAATCATCGTTTGAAGCGCGGTATCAGCAGCAACGCCTTGACTAAGACTAAGCGCCACCCCCCGCGCCGAAGCAGCAAACAACTGCACGCGTGCATCAATGTTCAACGGCGCATCATAATAGGCTGACCAAAGTGCTGGGCTTACTGCAGTTTCGACGTTCAGGTCGTCATGATAGGCCTCAAATTGATCAAGCGTGGCTGTGAAATCGCCAACGGTAACGTCTGCATCTGGATCATTCACAAGCTCAACCGCTTGCAAGACAATTCGCTGGGTGAGCAGACGCATTTCGCCCGCTTTTCGGATCACATCTGCATCGATCAACCCGCGTTCAATCATGGATCGGTTCGCGACATGGGCCGACATAATCAGCAGGACCAGCACCAGCGCAGCGGCGGCATACCTTTTCCAAAGGCTCTCTGGCCGGATGGTTCGGGCATTCGCAACGATGCCCGCATTCAGTTTTGCCAAGATTCTCACACTCTGATTCCCAATCGATTGATCGGAACCTCAAGGAAAAACATTAAATTTGAGTTTTTCTTGAACTAGTTTTGCATCTCGCGCGCGGAACAACTGCAGGGCCTATACCAATGGCGCGCGGCGCAACCGCAGTGCGTTGCTGACAACAAAGACGGAAGACAAGGCCATCGCAGCCCCCGCCAGCATTGGTGACAGGGTGATGCCCCATATCGGGTAGAGCACGCCTGCGGCGACCGGGATCAGTGCTGCGTTATAGGCGAATGCCCAAAAGAGGTTCTGCCGGATATTGCGCATTGTCGCGTGGCTAAGCGAAAGCGCGGTCGCCACGCCGGGCAAAGCACCCGACATCAAGACGACATCGGCAGCCTCGATGGCAACATCGGTGCCATTGCCAACCGCGATGCCAACATCCGCCGTGGCAAGGGCGGGGGCGTCATTGATGCCGTCGCCGACAAAGGCAATCGTGCCATGTGCGTCCCGCAGGTTGTTGAGTGCTGCAACTTTTCCGTCCGGCATGACCTCTGCCACGACGTGATCGATGTGCAGGTGTTGCGCGATCGCGTGCGCCGTCGCGGCATTGTCGCCGGTGATCATCGCAACCTTGATACCGCGGGCGTGCAGCGCCGCAATCGCCTCCGGTGTGTTGGGTTTGATCGGATCGGTGACGCCAATCACGGCCACGATCTGACCATCGATGGCGGCATAAAGCGGGGATGCGCCTTTTGCTGCGATGGCTTTGCCTGTGTCCTCTAGCGCGCCTAGCGCGATGCCCCGATCTGCCATCAAGCGATCCGCCCCGATCAGAACATCTGCGCCGTTTACCTCCGCACGAACCCCAAGTCCGGTGAGGGACTCAAACGCTGTAACATCCGGCAATGTGACCTGACCTGCGGCACGGACGATGGCCTGCGCGATGGGGTGTTCAGACGATTGTTCGACTGCGGCCAAAACCGGCAGGACGTCCGCCTTTTGATATCCGTTCTGCAATTGAAAGGTTGTAACCTCGGGCCGACCGGCTGTTAGTGTTCCGGTCTTGTCAAAGGCCACGATGCGGACCGATTGCAAGGCTTGCAAAGCGTCGCCTTTGCGGAACAAGACACCCGCACCTGCAGCCCGCCCGATCCCCACAATGATCGAGGTCGGCGTCGCCAATCCCATTGCACATGGGCAAGCGATAATCAGCACGGACACCCCGGCGACCAACGCATAGGACAGGGCCGGGTCCGGACCAAAAACCAACCAGACCAGCACCGTCACCGCGGCAAGGGCCATCACGGCAGGCACGAAGTATCCGGTGATCCGGTCGACAAGCGCCTGTATGGGAAGCTTTGCACCCTGAGCCTCTGACACCATGCGGATGATCTGGGCCAGCACAGTCGCCTCACCAACGGCGTCGGCCCGCATTTCCAGCAGCCCGTTCCCATTGACCGTGCCACCGGTAACCGAAGCTCCGATGGTCTTGTCCACGGGCGCGGGTTCGCCGGTCAGCATGCTTTCATCAACCCATGACTGACCTTTGATGATCTGCCCATCGACGGGAATGCCCTCACCCGGTTTCACGATCAGAACATCGCCGATTTTGACCTGCGCCAAGGGGACCTCAACGGGGGTGCCGTTTTGCAGAATGCGCGCAGTGGCGGGGCGCAGGTCCGCCAGCTTGCGAATGGCGGCTCCGGTCCGGCCTTTGGCTCGCGCCTCAAGCCAGCGGCCCAAAAGGATCAGCGTGGCGATGACGGCGGCTGCCTCAAAAAACACGGCACGGGTGCCGGGTGGGAAGAGACCGGGCGCAAGTAATGCGAGGGTCGAATAGCCCCAGGCCGCCGAGGTGCCCAAAACAACGAGCGCGTTCATCTCGGGCGCGCCACGTAAGAGTGCGGGAATGCCCTTAGCGAAGAAAACCCGTCCGGGCCCGGCCAAAACCAATGTGGTCAGGACCCATTGGATGACCCAACTTGTCTGGTGGCCAATGCTTTGCGCGATCCAATGATGGAATGCAGGAAACAGATGCCCACCCATTTCAAGAACGAAAACTGGCAAAGTCAGGGCTGCTGCGAGCATCGTGGCCCGGCGCAGGTCGTCCGCTTCTTGCCCCGTTCGATCGACAGGGTCTTCCGCTTCGGTCACGCGCGTTGCGTAGCCTGCGTCCGTTGCGATCTGGGCAAGGGCATCCGGCGCGACGGCCCCCACGGCGTGGGTGACTTGCGCCTGTTTGGTCGCCAAATTGACCGATGCTGACTGAACGGCCGGGTGGGCTTGCAAGGCACGCTCAACCCTGCCCACGCAAGAGGCGCAGGTCATGCCGTCAATGGACAAGGTGGTCGTGGTCATTTCGGCCGGGTAGCCCGCATTTGCCAACGCCAGCGTCACATCCGACAGGTTGCCATCCATTGCGACAGTTGCCGTCATATTGGCCAGATTGACCTGCGCCGACGTCACGCCCGGCACCGCCGCTATGGCCGATTGCGCGCGCCCGACGCAGGATGCGCAGGACAATCCCGTCAATTGAAGCTGTACTGTTGCTGTCACAACGGACCTGACTTTTCTGGATTATGCCCTGTCTTATAAGGGTCATGTGGTCGAAATCGTCAAGAGCGGGGGTTTTCCGGACCTGCGTAACTGCCCCGAATCTGGCAACATTCTGGACACAGAGCCGTCAGCTTGTCACTCTGACGCCATTGAAGCGATTTTGGATTCTGATCAAAGTATGCATATTTCTTCGCTGCTTCCCCTTGGTGCGCTGTTTTTCAAGCACTGGCACACGGACGATACCGAAGTGGGTGTCGTCGTGGCTAAGGCTGTCTTTGAGATCCGCGAAGACGGCACGCTCAAGACAATCAAGCCGGGTCCAGAGCTTGAGCTGACAGATGTTTTTGCAGGTGATGTGGCAAATTCTGCGCTTGTGACCGAACAGGAAATCGCACCGGCAAAGGTCGCGACGGATTTGACAATCAGCGCCGTGGCCCACGCACCGGATGGACGGCCTGCGCAAGATTGGGAAGTCTCGGTGAATATCCCGGATAAGCTGCACTATGCCTGCCGCGTGCGTGGGCCCGCGTTGTGGTCCAAGGGTATGATGGGCTGGTCACTGTCCGAACCAGAAGCGGTTACGCAGGTGCCGATGTCTTACGATCTGGCCTATGGCGGTGCGGCCCAAGGCGACCCCGAGGCAGAAACACCCGACATTCACGAACTCAACCCTGCCGGTCAGGGCTTTGCGACGGCCCAAAGCCTTGAGGGCAAGCAAAGCTTTGCCGCGGCGCAAATCGGCAGCGTGGCAGAGTTCATGGTCAAAGACCCCGCCGCCGAAATGACGGTGCATGGCTTTGGCCCGATTGCAAAGGCCTGGATGCCGCGCCGGGCCTACGCGGGCACGTTTGATGCCGACTGGGAATCAACCCGGCACCCCCGCATGCCAGAGGATTATGATCTTCGTTTTTGGAACGCAGCGCCCCACGCGCTGCAAATTGACCCTATGCTGGACGGAACAGAGACCATTCATCTGGATGGTATGACCGAAGGTGGGGGACGGCGCAGCCTGACCCTTCCAGGGGTAAAACTGATGCTGGCAGCAGAAGGCGAGAACGTGACCAAGAACCACACCATGAAACTGGACACAGTGCATATCGATGTGGCGAACCCGGATGCAACGCAGCACCGGGTGACGCTGATTTGGCGCGCACTTGTGACTGGCCCTGATCGGTTCACGACCGGTCAGTTGCAAAGTGTAAAGATCGGATAACGCCATGGACATGACCATCGCCCGCAAACAAGGCCCCAACGCCATCATCATGTGTATGGCGCCGGATGTCTGCAAAACCCCCGTGGGCAATGCGGTTGTGCCGATCCCCTATATGATCATCTCGCGCCTTGATTGGGCGACCAAGACCGTGCCCAGCGTCAAGATCACTGACAAAGAAGCCTTCACCATGGCGTCGCGCACCAACAAGGTGGTCGGGGACGAGCCCGGCACGGTTGGTGGCATCAAGTCCAACGTGAACCGTGGCTGGTGCCGCCCGATTGCGAACCATGGTTCGGTTTTGGTCGATGGCCGCGAGCTGATCCAGAACAACAACCTTTATGAAATGAACTGCGCCGGACCAGAAGGTCCGGGAAATACAGTCGGGCGGCTCGTATATTTTGAGCCACCGAAGTTTTGAACCTATTAGAATGATTGCGGGACCAGACCGATGGTAACAAAGACATCTCAAGTCATGCGCGCGGCACAGCTTTATACCGCGTTGGGCAAAGACATTCTGCACCTTCGCCGGTTCAACGGCACCGACCACGTGGACAACCTGTTTGAATACGAGGTCGAAGCGCAATGCGCCGATGTCAGCGTGAAACTGGACGAGTTGTTGGGCACCCATGCGACAGTTGTGATCCAGACCAAAGACCACAACGAACGGTATTTTGACGGCATCGTCACCTCAGGCCGCTGGATCGGGGAAACCGATGACCGCGCGATATTCAGGCTGACGCTAGAACCTTGGTTCGCGCTTTTGGACAAGCGCCGCAATCAACGCATTTTCCATGAAATGACGGTCACCGATATCCTTGAAGAACTGCTCAGCAGCTATTCGGGGCTTGGTAGCCCGGCTTACGAATTCAAACACAACAAGAGCTATCCAGTGCTGGAATATACCGTCCAATACCGGGAAACTGATCTGGCCTTTGCGCGTCGTTTGATGGAACGGTTTGGATTGTCGTTCCACTTCAAACATGACGACGGGTCGCACACGATGGTCATCACAGATGCCGTCGACAGCTTTGACGACGTCCCCGGCACGACCCGACCCTATATGGACGTGGCAGGCCACCACGACGCCGATGAAGAACACTTTTGGACCTGGCAAAAGGGCCGCAACATGACCACAGGGGCCATGCTGCTCAAGGATTACAATTTCAAGTTTCCGACGGCCAAGATGGACGTGGATCGGCAAGGCGATGCGACCTATGCCGAGGGCGAGATCGAGGCCTATGACTACCCCGGCGGCTACCTGACGGAACAAGACGGCAAGGACCTGATCGCCACGCGGATTACGCAGGAACGCGGCAAGGATCATCGCCACACAAGCGAGGGCGATTGCGTCAGTCTTGGCGCGGGCATGAAGGTAAAGCTTAGCGGTCAAGCTGCGTCGCAAGTCGTGAGCGAGACCTACCTTTGCCTTGGAGCAACGCATTCCTTCGCCAATCAAGAATACATGTCCGGGGAAGGCGATCCCGGTTTTGTCTTCAAAGGCAGCTATCAGTTCGTGCCTGTCGACGCACCCTATGCGCCCGACCGCAAGACCCCGCTGGCCTTGGTGCATGGCCCGCAAACCGCCGTTGTCGTTGGCGAAGGTGAGATTGATTGCGACGACTTTGGCCGCATCATTGTGCAGTTCCACTGGGACCTTGATGGTGCCTATTCCATGCGCTGCCGCGTGAGCCAGAATTGGGCGGGTAACGGTTGGGGCGGCATGGTCATCCCACGTATCGGGATGGAGGTCGTGGTCGAATTCCTGGAAGGCGATCCAGACAAACCGCTTGTCACGGGCTGTGTGTACAACGGCAAAAACGACGTGCCGTATAACCTGCCCGAACACAAAACGCGCAGCACGTTCAAAACCGACACCCATCAGGGTAAGGGCTTTAACGAGCTTCGGTTCGAAGACAAGAACGGCGAAGAAGAGATATTTGTCCACGCCCAAAAGGACCGCAATTCCAAGATCGAGAACAACCAGTCAGAGCGCGTGAACGTCAACAAGGTCGAAAGCGTCGGACACAACAAAGCCAGCGAGATTGGCAACAACCTGTTGCAGGTCGTTGATGGCAACATGGATATCCGCGTCGGCCCTGGCAACAAGGCTGCGGTGACGCCCGCTGGTTCATCCGACAGCGAAGAAGGTCTGCCGACGATCCCAAGCGCCTACGGCAAAAAAGGCACCGCCATGGGCGAGGGCACGCTGAACATGTCGGTTGAGGTCAACAAGGTCCAGACCATTGGCGAAAATCACTCGGAAGAGGTCGGCAAGAACAAGGACAGCAAGGTCGGGAGCAACTACACGCTCGACGCTGGCAAGAATATTGAGATTACGGCAGGCGACAAAATCACCCTGACCGTGGGTCAAAGCCGGATCGAAATGAAGGCCAATGGCGACATCAACGTGAACGGCAAGAAGATCTCAGTCACAGCCAGCAGTTTGGTCAAGATCCTTGGCAAAATGGTCAAGATCAACTGATCCGATGAGACGCGGACCGATCATATTGGCCGGGGCGGTTCTGGTCGGGTTGGTTGCCTTCTTCGGCTACCAGATGTGGCAGATGAACCGGTTCGCCTCTGGGCTCGAAGAGACGATGACAGAGCTGGCAGAGGCATCCGCCGAACGAGACGCCGAGGCCGAGGCCAACGCCGCGCAGATCGCGCAAGATTTGAAGGAGACGACCGTGACCACCAATTTTCCTGACGCCCCTGATGCGGTGACAGACGTGGCCGCCGTAATCGTGGAGGGCGCGACACCCACGCCCGAACAAATCGCGGCGCTGGGCGATGACCTTGATCGCAGTTTCTCGATGCCGTTTCCAAGTGATGCGCCGCTCTTTGGGCATACCTTGCTGCGCCAAGCGGTCCTGTCGCGCAACTTCGGCGCAGCTGAGGCGCTTGTTGCGGCCGGGGCAGACCCGCGCTTTAACAGCGACGAAATGGCATTCCTCGCCGTGACCTATCACACTGAGGGCTGGCGCGTTTGGTTCCCCGATTATCGTCCAGGAATGGAATTTCTGAACCTCTGGCTGGCCTCTGGCGGCAGCCCGAAGGCGACCAACACTCATTATTCCAGCACCGGTGACATCCTCTTGGCGACGCCGCGCGACAATCTAGAGGCCGTGCTCGCCTTGCTCGCCGCAGGCGCTGACCCTTGGGCGCAATACAAGCCACATGACGCGGCCCCCGATGATGATTTCGTCTTTGCCAGCTATTTTGAAGGTCTGGCCAACGCCAATCTGGTCAGTTCAGAAATCGCCTTTCGGATCGCGCAAGAGGGGCATTTCACCGGTGGCCCCGACAAGGTCGTTGATGAAATTGTTGCTAGCTACGAAAGGGTTGCGGACCAATACATCGATGCCTCTGGTCCCAGCGATCAGGCGACCGCTTGGGGTTTGCAGATGGTGTTGAAGCCCGTCTTTGAACAACTTGGTCGCACGCCCGGCGAAGCCGTTTCTGCCGTGTTGGCACAAGAGCTTCCCGAAGGCGCGGGCGGGTTCTTCCTCGCGCCGGGTGAAGTGCGTTCGCCGGATGACGAAGACCAGCGCGTGAACAACGACAATCAAGTCGGCAAAGAGACGTGGCATGGCCGGTAGTTCCACCAGCGCAGGCGACGCCATTTCTGACCTTTGCGTGCAATACGCGGGGCTGCTCAACCTTGATATCTACGACAACCAGAAAAAGGACCTCCCGCCGGAACTGGCCCCCAAGCTGGATGAGGTCAAACAATACTGGACCATGGAATGGGAGATGAAGAACTCCGACGGGTTCTTGTGCCGTTTCTATGTGCCCAAAGCGGGCAATGATGCGGACCCGGATTCGATCTGCCCGCCGGTCCTTGTTTTTCGTGGGTCCGACAGCGAGCCAGAGGACTTTGCCGAAATCGCCATGGGGCAGCGGCTGGAGTTCAACTTTGACCTCGACACGCCGCTGGCCTCCGCCCGCTTTACCGAAGATCAGGTGATCGACAAATCCGCAGGTGCGGGCGAACTGATGGGCCTGACGATGGCTGAATTGGGCAAAAAGCTCCCCCTGAAAGAAGAGCTTTTTACGAATTTGGCCGGTGAAAAGACGGTGCAAGTTGGCGGTTGGCGCATGTTCAGGTCAACGCTCACGGTCAAATGGACGGCAACCTCTGCGCTGTTTTACGGGACCAACGGCGACTGGGCGGTGAATTTTGCCCAAGGGCTGGGGCAAGTGCCACCGCAATATGTGACCGCCGGGCAAGCGGGCCGTCGGGCGGCAGCCAGCGCTAAGTCAAAGTGGAACAACCGTCTGATTATCACCGGCCATTCCCTTGGCGGCGGTCTGGCGTCTGCGGCCTGCATCAAGATCATGGCCGAAAGTGACGATATCATTTTGCGCTGCGACACCTTCAACGCCGCTGGGCTGCACGAAAACACCGCCAAGGAAATGGGCGGAACGCTGTCGCTTGCCTCTGACGTGCCGATCCGCGCGCGCCATGTGAAAGACGAAATCCTGAACTCGATGCAGGCCAAATCGCGCATGGTGCCATTCCTTGCCGACGTATTGGCATGGGGCAACAAGACCATGCCGCCCGCCGTCGCGAACCCGGCCGCTTCCCCAGGCAAAAGCCCCGGTCCCATCGATTTTTCCGGTCTCTTGCGGGACTACGGCGCGGCCTTTGAGAAAATGCCGATCCTCTACACGATTGATAACCAGAACCTTGGTCCAAGGTTTGAGATCATGAACGAAATCGTGGCGCTCGCGAATGCCTCTGCTGACATCAACCAATTCGTGAGCAAGCTCGTCGATTACATCTTTAACAAGCTCAAGACGGGCGATGTGATCACCTACACCGAAGTCTACCGGATCGTGCAGGGCGCGGGCAGCGACGCCATCCCCGAAGGCATTGGTGCGCAGATCGGAGAAGCCTTTGTGAAGGGTACGACTCCACCTGAATTGGATCTTGGCGACGAAGACTACCACAACAACATTCTAGAGCCTTTTGTAAACAAACTGCTGCAAGAAGCGATATTGTTGGGGCAAATCCTACTGGCGTCGGGGATTTACCATACCTTCCCGCCTTGCGCGTATACATTCCATCTACGAAAGTAGATTCTGGGCTAATCTCCTTTTAGATGAGTGGTCTGCGCCAAAATTGAACCGTTGCATGTCTGCCCACGGCCCAATCTGAATGGGCCGTTAACCAATGTTTCTTGTTGATTGCAGCGTCTTACCGTGGTTCGTTCCGCGTTAACGGTTATTTTACCAAAGGATTTGTGTCATGCGTTCCCTGTTGACCTCGCAGCACCTCGAAACATCACTGAAGACGCGTCTTCTCGGGTCATCTGCACTTGTACTGACGTCGGCCTTTTTGCTGGCTGCGGCGCCGTTGGATGCGGAAACGCTGTACTATGACAACGACGGCAACGCGGGCGCGCCGATCGGCACAGTCGATGGGATCTGGGATGTCTTTGGCGATCACTGGAACGATGCGGCTGACGGAAGCAGCAACAACGAAAAGTTCAAGAACAATCCCGGCGACGATGTGATTTTTGGCACGAACGGCGTCAAGGTTGATGTGCGCTCTGCTGTGCGTCCGGATTCAATCACGTTCGATGTGACTGGGTATGTGATCCGCGAAGATGCCTCAGCTGCAAATTCCCAGATCGTGATCGGGAATATGGGCAATCTGGAAATTGACGTCACAAATTCCGGGGACGTCGCGCAGATTTCTGCGACCATTTCAACCAAAGGTTTCGATAACCGCAGTATCACCGTCAACAGCACGGGCGATGGCATCCTGCGCTTGGCGGGTGACAATTCCGAAGCGGTTGGCACCCTGTTTTTGCAAGGCGGCCAGCTGACGAACCTTGGCGACTATGGCGGCGAGGTCGACGTTGACGGCGGCCTATTCCTGGCACAAGACGGGGAGATCAAAGATGTCCTGACCGTCGATGGCGGGGAGCTGCGTTTGCTGGGCGGCACGTTCTCGACGTCTGGCGGCGACGGGCAAATTGATCTGGATGCTGGACTTGTGTCCGTGATGCACGGCAACGACCCGGCCAACGCCGTGGATGTGAATGTCGATGGTGGTGAACTGCTGATCGTCAGCGGCAACACCCTTACCGGTGACATCACCCAGACGGATGGTGTCGTGAACAACGTCGGCACATATGTCGGCACCGCATCGGTGCAAGACGGTGTCTTTACCAACATCGGCGATGTGACGGGCGGCATCGATGTCAGCGGCACGGGTCAGTTGAATGTGAATAACGGCACCATCAACGGCACGATCACCAATGCCGACACCGGTATCATCACGCTTAGCGGTGGGACGATCACCGCTGTTGAAAACGATGAAGGCACAACGAACGTGGATGGCGCAGTTTCCGCCGCGATCACCAATGGCACCGATAGCACGAGCGGCGCGCTCAATATCCTTGGGACCGGCGTTGTCACGGGTAGCGTCACCAACGAAGGCGGCACAACCACCAACGATGGCGAAGTCATCGGCACGGTGACAGTCAATGGCGGCACCTTTGACAACAATAACACCATTACGGGCACCGCGTCGCTGACCGGTGGCACGCTGAATGCAAACCTAGGCTCAACCATCACGGGTCTGGTCACGAACGGCGGCGGCGACATCAACACGCTTGGCGGTAATTTCGATACCGGCATCCTGAACAATTCAGGCACCGTGGATGTCACGGTAAACACAACAGCCCCCGTCACGAATGCAGGCGGCTTTGTGACTATCGCGAATGGGATTACGCTGTCGGGCGCATATGGAAGCACGGACGGCACAACCAACAACTCTGGCACGATTGCGGATGCCGTGACCTTGTCAGGCGGCACAATCAACAACTTTGGCCTGATCGACGACACTGTCACGGTCTCTGGCACGGGTAATCTGGTCAACAGTTCACTTGGTGAGATTGCTGGACTTGTGACGGTCAACGGCGGAAGCGTTGACGACGACGGCGGCACATTCACCGGTGGCATTGTCGCAAACGGTGGGACGGTCAATATTTTGGTCAATTCCTCCACCGACATCGTGAACGAAGGCGGCCATGTGAACGTCGATTTTGGGTCCACATGGACCCATAACTATGTCAGCAATAAGGGCTCCACTGATCTGGACGATGTTCTCATCGGTAACGTCATGTTGTCGGGTGATGCGACAGACGCGATTGACGACATCTTCACGAACTCCGGGATCGTGGATGGCGATGTCAACGTGGATGGTAGTGGTGTTTTCAACGCTTTGGTTGGTAGCAGCATTACGGGCAAACTGACGCTTGATGGCGGCACAGTGAATGTTGATGACGCGAGCTTCTCTGCTGAGATCCTCAATCAGGGCGGTGCGCTGAACATTCGCGACAGCGCGACGGCGGATGTGCGCAATACTGCGGGACTTCTTACAATTGAAAGCGGCCAAACGCTGACCGGCTATGTCGACAATGTCGGCGGCAATATGAACAACCTTGGCACGTTGACCGGGCCACTGCTGATTGATGGCGGTTCAGTGGAAAGCACGGGTGACTTTAACAGCACCGTCCGGCTAGAGGACGGTACGTTTGACGCCAACGGTGGCGTCGTCACCGGACAGACAACAGTTTTGGGTGGGCAACTGAACGCGGGCGGCACCGAGTTTGCTGGTGGGCTGCGCGGGCAAGGCGGCACGATCATCGTGGATGGTGATACGACTGCGGCGCTGACCAATGTCGGCTCGGCCGTCACAGTGCAAACCGGGAACACGCTGACCGGCGTTGTCCTGAACAATTCCGGCACGATCGACAACCAAGGCACGATTGACGGCACCGTTACGATCAACGGTGGCAGCGTGACGACAAGTGGCACGATGGCTGATGTTGTCCGTGTGAACGCAGGTGGTGCGCTTGAAACCACTGACGGTACGCTCGAAGGCGACGTGATTAACGCCGGTGGTGACATCACCGCAAGCGGTGGCGAATTCGACGCCCAGTTCCGCACCAACAGCGGCACAACCACCGTTGATGGTGCGATCATCGTTCCAACGCTGATCAATGCAGGCGGCACCGTTGATATCACAACCGACGGCATTGTGGACGGCGCGGTAAGCAACGTTGCTGGCACCACAACGCAAACTGGTGAAGTTACCGGACAAGTCACCGTCCAAGCGGGCACATACAACGCGAACGGTGCTGTTGGCCTCGACGTCGTGAACAATGGCGGTGACGTCAATGTTGACGGGTTGGTCTCAACCGGCACGCTGCGCAACAACACAGGCACGGTGACAGTGGCCGGAACCGGCCAGGCCACAATGATCAACGAAAGCACGTTGAACATTGACGCGACCGGACGCTGGAACGGCGAAATCACGCATAACAACGGGCTGGCAAGCAACAGCGGCGTCGTTGTCCAAGACGTGCGCGTGCGCGGCGGGACATGGACCCAGGAAGATGGCTCTCGGACGGTTGGTGTGACAACGCTGACAGGCGGCACATTGACGGCGGACGGCGGCAGCTTCATTGGCGGGATCACCGCGAATGGCGGGACGCTCTTGATCACCGACGATACGGTCGGCGACATCCGCAACAACGGTATCAACTTTACCATCGGGTCTGCCCGCACTGTGACGGGTGATGTGACCAACAACAGCGGCAACATTTCGTTGAATGGTAAGGTCTTTGGTGATGTGAGGGTGTCCGACGGCACGGTCACTTCGGGTCCAAACTCGCGCGTGATCGGATCGAGCATCATCAGCGGGACCGGCACATTCAACATGAACGGCGGCGTTGTGACCGGCGATACCCGTGTGAACGCGGGTAACGTGAACATTCTGGCTGACGCCAGCGCCAACATCCGCAATATCGCGGGCACTGTCGCGGTGAATGCAGGGGCCACGCTCAACGGCACGCTGATCCAGACGGGCGGGACATCGACAAACAACGGCGAACTGTCCAAGGCCGTGACGATCTCTGGCGGTACATTGACCAATGATGGCGTCATCAGCGGCACGCTTAAAGTGGCAGGCACGGGCACCGTCGATCACGAGAGCGGCGCAAGCCTCACTGGCGTCGTCAACGTCACCGGCGGTGATCTGAACCTCAATGGCGGTGATGTGACGCGAACCATCAATAACAACGGTGGCACGCTGAACCTGAATGATGACACAACCGCGGACGTAATTAACCGCTCTGGCGATTTCTTTATCAACGCGGGTCAAACGGTTGATGGCTTGGTCAAGAACCTCGCCGCTGGCTACACCCGGCTGGACGGCACGATTGATGGCAACTTCGTCAACTCCGGCCTCGTTGACTACTTTGGTGACGTGACAGGTACGCTGACAAACACCGGCACGATCAATACCGACCCTGCGGATGCCCGCGCAAAGGCGACGGCGCGGTCTTCGACTCAGGCCTTTACGCTGAGCGGGCCAACTTCGAATATTGGTGCCATCGACAATACATTCAGCGGCACGCTGACACTGGATGATCGTAATTTTGTCGCCGGGATTGTGACGAACCAGGGTGAGATTAACATCTCCAACGGGTTCGCCCTTGCGTCACGCAGCACGGCCGACTTCAGCGGTACCTCGTCCTTGACCATAAATGACGGGACGCTGGCAGGTGAGATTTCCTTTGCCGATGGCGCAACGGTTGACCTGACCGATGCAACGCTGGAAGGCACAGTCACCGCAAACACATTGATCACAACTGACGGCACCACGCAGCTTATCGAAGGTTCCTTCCCCGGCTCTACCGATCCGATTGGCGACGGTAGCATTGCGTTTGGTGCAACTGGTCAGTTGCAGGTCAACGGCGATCTCTTTGAAATTTCGGGTGATCTGACAACAAACGCAGCATCGGTTCTGACTGTCGCGGACGGGGCCACGCTTGCGGCAGAGAACCTGACCAGCAACGGCACATTGACGCTTGGTGCTGGTGCGACGTTGCGCGCCGGGACGCTTGGCACAAACACCGGCACTGCCACATTTGGTGATGGCAGCATGGTCGAGGGCGCGTTCCGCAACACCGGTCTGATCATTGGCTCAGGCAGCCTGACCTTTGGTGACGGCCTTCGTGGCGGTGGCCGCGTGAACTTGACTGGTAACGCGGCGACTGGTGATGAGGTGAACATCGGCGGCGCGCTTGGTGCGCAGACCTTCAACCTCGACATTGACCTCAGCGGCACAGTTGGGACGTCCGACCAAATCGTGATGTCGGCAGGGTCGTTTGTCACAGGTGACGTTGTGCTGAACTTCAACGTGCTGGGCGCAGGCGGTGAGCAGGTGGACGACATTGTCGTTCTGGATGCCGCAAACGGCCAGGGCACAATCGACGCGGTTGCAAATGGCCTGCCAGATGTGACGGACCTGTCACTGACCGACGGGATTATCGTCTACGGTCTGACGCAGAACGATGATGGCGATCTGGTGGTCTTTGACGCGCTTGATCAAGGTATCTCATCGATCGCCGGTACAATCGTTCTGGCACAATCCTTGATCGGTTCGGTTATCAACCGTCCATCCAGTCCCTTCGTGAGCGGCCTTGCGTTTGAGGATGAAAATCCATGCGGCGCGGGTATCTGGGCACGGGCCATTGGCGGGTCTGCTGATGCAACCGGTCAGATTGAACAGATCAACGGCACGACAGAGCCTTTCGACAGCAGCATCTCGGCAGATTACTACGGTGTGCAGCTCGGTGGCGACTACGCTTGTTTCAACGGCTTCTATGACGGTTGGGACCTTGCCTTTGGTGCCATCGGTGGCGTGAACATCGGGACATCGAACCAGCCGATCTTTGCACCGGACACCAGCCAGGACAGCGGCCTGTCTGATGTGCAGACTTCTGTCACAGACGTCGACTTTACCCAGGCCTACGGCGGCGTCTATGTCGCAGCGGTGCGTGATCGTCTGGCCGTCGACCTGCAGTACCGGATCGAAAAGACCGACTATACCGCAACCAACGTGTCAGCCTCTGGCGGCGCATCGCTGGGTCTGGATGACGAGACATTCTCGTCCGAGGGTCAGACACTTTCGGGCGCTGTGTCCTACTCCATCCCGGTCAAAGATACGGATCTGACCTTCGTTCCGACTGTGGGCTTTGCCTATAGCAAAATCTCGACTGATCCGATTAACTTTGTTGGTCGCGGTGTTGTGCAGATTGACGACTTTGACAGCCAGATCGGGTTTGTCGGCGGCACGCTGACAAGGACCAAGGTGGGCGCTGATGGTGTGTCTGCGCTGACGCAGTTCGGCACGCTGACGGTCTACAATGACTTTGCGGAAAATCCGACCTCGACCTTTACCCGTGCCGACAACGGCGATGTGACCGAAATCTCATCCGAGAACCTCGGCACATACGGTGAAATCAGCGCTGGTCTGAACTACGTGAAGATCTTGCAGCCCGGTGAATTTGGTGCGGTGAAGCAGTTCAACGCTTCGGTCCGCGGCGACATTCGTGTCAGCGACCGGTTGGAAAGCTGGGGCCTGACGGCGCAGGCGCGCTTCCAGTTCTAAACAAACGAGAGGGCCGGGTTGCAATACCCGGCCCTTAACACGTTGATGGGGCCGCTTTTTAGGTGGCCCAAGGCTTGACCGCGAAGGGTCAAGGTTCCAGACTTGCCCGCAACGCCCAGCCTATTGAAGATGATTGGATTGCAATGTCGTGGTTTAGCAAAGTTGCCTGGAAAGAGGGCTTGTTCCTACAGCCGCAGCACCTCCAGCAAGCCGACCGCTACGTTGAAAAGCTGATCCAGGCCCGCACCGATGTGATCACGCCCTATCCATGGGGCATTTCCGAAATGACAGTTGATCGCGACATGGCGCAGCAAGGCCGCTTTGGACTACGCACCGTGACTGGCATTATGCCCGACGGCACGCCCTTTGACGCGCCCAACGCAGGCGATCTGCCCAAACCTGTTGAGGTGCCAGAAGATGCCAAAGGCTTGTTCGTTTGGCTGACCTTGCCCGACATGTCCCAAAACGGCCAAGACGTGGGCGTCGGGCCAGAGGCCGCGACGACGCGTTACGCCTTATCCTCGGCCACGGTGGCGGACAATGCGTCAAACGCCCGTGTCGAACACCTGATCGAAACAGCTGTGCCGCGCCTTGAACTCGACGTGCGCAAATCGGCAAAGCCCGGCTACCAGTGCCTGCGCATTGCCCGCATCAATGAGGTCCGCGATGGCGTCATCTCGCTTGATGATACCGTTCCGCCGCCTGCGCTGATCCTGGCGGTCCACCCTGTCACCATCGGCTATCTGACGCGCGTCATCGGCTGGATCGAGGCAAAGCTGGAAAGCCTTGCGCGCTATGCCTCTGATCCTTCCGCTGGCGGTGGGATGCAAGCGACCGATTACCTGATGTTGATGACGCTCAACCGCAACATTGGCGTGCTGCGCCACATGGCGACGAGCCGCGCGGTGCATCCCGAACGGCTTTATGAACATCTGATCGCTTTCGCGGGCGAGCTTGCGACCTTTGACCAAGGTGAGCGGATGGCCCGCGATTATGGCCAGTATGACCATGGCGACCCCAAAGAAACTTTTGGTCCCGTGGTGTCCGACATCCAACGCGCCCTTTCGCGTGATGTGGGCCGCGCGGTGCGTCTGAACCTGAACCAAGTGCGCCAGAACTCTTATCTGGCCGAGGTCTCAGACCGGAACCTCTTCCGCGACGCGACCTTTGTGATCGAGGTCGAAAGCGCCAAGCCGCTGACCCAGGTCCAAAGCCAGTTCCCAGAGCTGTGCAAGGTCGGCCCCAACACCCGTATGCGCGAGATTGTAACCAACAACTTGCCGGGCATCAGCCTTGTGCATTTGCCAAACCCGCCACGTCAGATCAGGGTGGTCAGCACCAATGTCTACTTCCTGCTCGAGAAGAACACACCGATGTGGCAGGAATTCTCGACCGCACCGGCCATCGGCATGCACTTTGCGGGCGACTGGCCTGACCTGAAGCTGGAACTCTGGGCCATACCGGAGAAGAACTGATGTCAAAGGACGACGACAAGACGGTCTTTGGGGGCAAGCTGCCGCAGCAGCCGGCCCAACCTCCGCGTGCGGCCCCCGGTGGGCCTGCGGCTGACCGGACTGTCATTGGTGGCGCGCTGCCACCGCAACGTCCTGCACCGGGTGCCGGCATCGGCACTCCCGCTCCCGGCCCACAAGATGGCAACACATGGCTTGGCGGCGCGCTGCCCCCGGCGCAGCCGGCACCCGGCCAAGCCCCCGGCGCACAGCCGCAAGGGTTTTTCCCAGAGGTGCCATCAGGCCAGCCCGAACAACCCACAGGCACGGACACCCCGCGCATTGCTTTGGAACAGGCGCTGCGCGCCACAGGCCTGGGCAAGGGGGGTCCGTCAAACCCCCTCCTGGCGGCCGCCGCGAACCTGCTGATCCTCTTTGGTCGCTTGCGCACCGGCATGGTGGAAATGCAGGCCGAGCCCCTGATGAACCACGTCGTTCGCGAGATTGAGACGTTTGAACGCAACGCCGTGCAAGAGGGCGCTGACCCGCAAGAGGCGCAGATCGGTACCTATGTCCTTTGTGGCACCGCCGACGATATCGTGCAAAACCTGCCCGGCACCGACAAGGGCACATGGCTGCAATACTCCATGGTCGCCCGCTTCTTTCAAAAACGCGATTCCGGCGTTGGCTTCTTTCAAGAGGCTGAAAAGGCGATGCAGGCCCCGGCCCAACGCTATGGCCTGCTGGAGCTGATGCTGGTCTGCCTGTCGCTTGGGTTCGAAGGGCAATACCGCACCATGCCGAACGGTGCCGTTGAACTGGCCCGGATTCGGTCGGCGATCTATGAGACGCTGCGTCGCGTGAAGCCGCGCCCGGATGAAGACATCGCCGTCAACTGGGCTGCTGTGCCGATGGCTGCGAAAAAGCGGTTCGGCGGTTTACCCATGTGGATCGTCGCCTCTGTCGCGGCTGTGGTTGTGGTCGCGGGCTATGCAGGCATGTCCACCTATATCAATCGCGAAGGCGGGTCGCTGGCCACACAGCTTTTCCGCATGCACCCCAATGTGGCGAACATCAGCCTTGTGCGCACCGCGCCGGTGCAGGCCTTTGTCGCCCCTGTGGACAGCACCCAGATCGACCGCATCCGCGCGTCACTTGCGGACCAGATCGCCGATGGCACGGTCGAGGTTGGCGAAAAGGGAACATTCATCTTTATCCGCGTCGGCAACACCCTGCTGTTCCGCTCTGGCAGCGCGACGGTGCGGCCAGAGTTTTCGGACCTCGCCGGACATATCGTGAATACGCTCAATGCTGAACAAGGGCCGGTGCGTATCTTGGGTTACACCGACGACATCCAGCCTTCTGGCCGGGGTCAGTATAAGACCAACCTTGATCTGTCCGTAGGCCGTGCGGCTGCTGTGAAGGACGTGCTGGACGATCTGATGACCGACCCTGACCGCCTGAGCATCGAAGGGCGCGGCGAGGCTGAACCAATTGCCGACAACGGCACCGCAGAGGGTCGCGCCCTGAACCGCCGGGTTGAGATCATGATGGCGAAAGAGGGCACGTTTTGAGGTTCACCGCAATTTTCCGCTTCCTCAAGTGGAAGCCTTGGATGCGTATTCCTGCGATCATCCTTGGTGTGATCTGCCTGTGTCTGGCGATCTGGTTCGGCTTTGGCATGATCCCGTGGTGGCTGACCCAAGCCGTCTGGTTCCGCGCCACCGTGATCGGTGTTCTGTTGGGGATCATCCTGATCGTCCAAGCGCTGAAATGGCGCAAACGGCGCAAGCTTGCCAAAGAGATGGAAGAAGAGCTGGTCAAGGAACCAGCGGGCGATGGCAAAGTCCTTGCCGAAAAGATGAACACCGCCCTCGCGCGGCTTAAGAAATCCGGCGGCTCGACATACCTCTATGATCTGCCGTGGTACATCATCATTGGCCCGCCGGGCGCGGGTAAGACCACTGCGCTCAAGAACTCCGGCATCGAATTCCCGGTTGCAGGTGATGAAGACGGCGGCATGGAAGGGTTCGGCGGCACCCGCTACTGCGACTGGTGGTTTGCCGAGGACGCGATCCTGATCGACACCGCGGGCCGCTACACGACCCAGGACAGCGATGCAGAGGCTGATGGCGCAAGCTGGACCTCTTTCTTGCAACTGCTCAAACGTTCGCGCCCGAACCAGCCGATCAACGGCGTCATGCTCGCCTTTTCGGCTGAGGATATGATGACCTCAACCGATGAGCAGTTGACCGAGCACGCCAATATTGTGCGTGACCGTCTGGCCGAATTGCACGAGGCGCTGCGCGTCGATTTCCCGGTTTATGTGCTGTTCACCAAGGCCGATCTGATCAGCGGCTTCCGCGAATATTTCAGCAGCTTTAGCCAGCATCGCCGCAAAGCCGTTTGGGGCGTGACCTTTCAGACCAAGGATCGCACGGCCCAAACCCACGAAGACGTGGGGCCCGAATTTGACAAGCTGGTCAGCCGTCTGTCCGACGAATTGATCGACCGTCTGTCCGAAGAACCCGATGGCATTAGCCGCGTCGCGATCTTTGGCCTGCCGGGTCAGATGGCCCTCATGCGCGAAAACGTCAGCGAATTTCTGCGGCGTGTCTTTGCGCCGTCCAAACACAAAACCAACGCGATTTTGCGCGGCTTCTACTTCACCTCTGGTACGCAAGAGGGCACGCCGATTGACCAAGTGCTGGGTGCCATGGCGCAGACCGAAAACGCCAGCGGCGCCTTTGCGCCGTCGTTCATGTCGGGGCAGGGGAAGTCGTTCTTTATCCATGACCTGCTGAAACGCGTGATCTTTGAGGAACGCGATTGGGTCAGCCACGATGCCCGTGCCGTGCGGCGCACGGCGATTTTGCGCAGCATCGGTTTCTCTGCGATTTCATTGGCCACGCTTGGCCTTTTGGCCGTTTTCGGGTTCAGCTTTTGGCAGAACCTCAACCTTGTGCAAAACGCAGAGGAAGAGACCGGGAAATACGCCCGTGCGGCCCAAGACGAAATCGCCCGGACCGAGATCAGCGATCCGGGTCTGGAACCAATCCTGCCCTACCTTGATCAATTGCGCGCCATGCCTGCCGGTTACGGCGTGGCGACTGAACCGACCTTCTGGGAAGGTCTTGGGCTGGGTCAGCGCGAACGCCTTAGCGTGGCGACCGACAGCGCCTACGCGGATGCGCTGGAACAGATGTTCCGCCCGCGGCTCATCCTTGATCTTGAAACACAACTGCCGCAAATCCGCGCGGCGGGCGAACCTGCGCAGATCTACCGCGCGCTCAAGGTCTACATGCTGCTGGGCGGTCAAGCGCCGCAAACCGACGATGCGGCGATCAAGGCCTGGTTCGAAACAATCTGGCGCGAACAATTCTCTGGCGCGTTTGAGATTACCCAGCGTGACGCCCTAAACGCACACCTTGATGCCATGCTGGAGCTGGACGACACGCGCGACATTCAGGTCGAGATCGATCAGGAAACCGTCAACGCGGCCCGCTCTGCCATCGTGCAAATGTCGCTGGCCGATCAGGCCTACGCGCTGATCACCGACCGCGCCAGCACGGCGGGGCTGATCGACTTCAACCTTGTGCAGGCCACCGGCAACGATGCTAATCTGGTCTTTATCACCAAGGACGGCGCTGATTTGTCGACCATCGGCGTGCCGGGTCTTTATACCTACGAGGGCTATTGGTCGTTCTTCTTTGACCAGCTTCTGGACGTGCGCGACGCGCTCGAGCGCGACAAATGGGTGCTGGGTGATCAGGCCGATCTGGTGAATTTTGACAACCAGATGCGCGGCCTCGATCAGGCGCTGCAATCGCGCTATGGGCAGGATTTCCGCGACGCGTGGTATGCGATGTTCGACAACATCCAGCTTGCCAATCTGTCCGCCGACAAACCGCAATACGACATCCTTGCCGCCGCCTCTGCGCCGTTCTCTTCGCCGATCCTGAAACTGGTTGAGGCCGTGGATGGTGAAACCCAACTGATGCGAGAGCTTGAACGTATCGCCGCCGCCGCGGAAGAGGCCGAAGCCGCCGCTGCTGAAGGTGGTGGGGCTGGCATCGCCGGTGCGCTGGGCAATGTGTTCCTCGATGGCGCGCGTCGTCGGTCGGACAAAGCGGGAAAGGTCCTGCTTGATGCCGCCCGCGACAACAAGAACCAAAACCGCGTCAGCGGTGCTGCCGATGGGCCGCTGCGCCCGGTGGAGCGGATTCAGGAACAATTCCGCGACTGGCATGTGCTGCTGGAAGGGGCCGAGGGCCAGCGCCCGATTGACATCGTGCTCGCTGACCTTGCTGCGATCCGTGACAACCTGCGCCTCGCGTCATCCAACCCCGGCCAATCCGCCGCGCTTTTGCCGCAGCTTTTGTCGAACCTGACCCGCAATAATTCCCGCCTGCCGGGCGATCTGCGTGAATTTGTGAACGACGCCGAAAAGGATTTCCGCAACGAAGCCTCTGACGCGACGCTGGCCGAGATGAACCGCGCCCTGACCAACGAGATCGCGTTCACCTGCCGCGAAGAAATCGCGTCATTCTTCCCCTTTGCCGACACACCCCGGCAACTGCCACCCGGCACATTCGGGCAGTTCTTTGGCCCCGGCGGCACGATGGATCGTTACTTTAATACCTACCTCGCGCCCCATGTAATCCGCACCGGCGATGGGCTTTCCGTTGATCCCAACAGCCCCCTTGCCGACCGTTTGTCGCCTGCGACCCTGCGCCAGTTTGACCGGGCCGAGAAAATTCGCCGGGCCTTCTTTGCTGCGGGCACCCCCGCGCCAGAGGTCAAAATCACCGTGCGCCATGTCGGCAACCACGCCTCAGTTGAACAGGCGCAGCTGGACATCAACAGTTCCATCATGCTGTCGCGCACCGGTGATCCGGCCAAGGCGTTTGACTGGCCGGGTGCAGGCGGGTCCGCCACGATCCTGTTGTTCCCGTCGCTTGACCGCACATCTGCCATCGGGTTCCAGGACGGTCCCTGGGCGATCCTGCGTCTGATGAAACGCGCTGCATCCATTCAGGATAACGGCGGCCAGCAGCGGATGACCTTCAACATCGGTGGCCGCTCCATCAGCTATGACTTCGGCTTTAGCGCCGCAACCAACCCTTTCACGATGCGGGAACTCAGCGACTTTAGCTGCCCGCAAAGTCTGGATTGATGGCATGACCGAAAGCACCCCAGATCACGGCGTCTCAGTCGGGCTATATGGCAAGCATCCGTCGTTTGGCGATTTCGTCACCAATGGCCTGCCCGAAACGGCGCAGGCCACGTTGGAACAATGGCTGCACCACGTGATGCCCGCGATCCGCGAAAGCTGGGGTGACAGTTGGGGGCCGTTGTTCGAGGCGAGCCCGATTATCCGGTTCTGGTTCGGCGGTACGCTGGTGGGCGAGGTTGGCCCGATCTTTGGCGTCATGGCCCCGTCCCGCGACACTGTGGGACGCCGCTTTCCACTGGCGGCTGCCGTTGCCGGGTCGGATCAGCCTGCGCCGGTCCAATCGGGTGATCAGCAGATTTACGTGGCCTTGGCCGATGCCCTGCGCAGCTTTGTGCGCGACCCCGGAACGGGCGCATCCGATTTCACCAACCACGTGAAATCCCATGTGGCCCAGGTTTTGCCACCGCCTGCCGCGGCCATCGAGCCCGACTTTTGGGCGGCCCGCGGTGATGGCGATCTGGATCGTCTGTGGGGTGACGTGGCCGAGGTGGATCATACGCGCGCGGCAGCAGCCCGCAGCTATCTTTGGTGCGAGGGCCCGGGTGGCGCTGCTGTGCATGTAACGCGCGGCCTACCCGATGCGCCCGTGCTTGCGTGGCTAATGACCGACGCCGTGCGCGCGACGGCCCCTGCTGCCGTTCCGATGCCAATACTTGAAGACGAGGCGCCAATGGCCGACCCCGTCACCGACAATACCGTGCCGCCTGCGGCCGATAATAATGATAACACCGTCTCGCCTGTGGATTTGCCGCAGATGACGGACTAAGGGGCGATGAATGCAGACCGAATACTTCTTGTTTGAAACGGGCGCGGCGACCGACACGGGCCGCGTGCGCGACCACAACGAGGATAGCTATTTCGTGCGCCCCGAATCCGGCGTTTGGGTTGTGGCGGATGGCATGGGTGGCCACGACGCAGGCGATTTTGCCAGCCAGACCATCACCGGAGAGATGGAGACAGTAGGCTTTTCGATCTCAGCCGGTGATCTGCAAGCCCGGTTCATGGAACGCCTTGCCCGCGCGCACCAAAAGATCGGCGAACATGCCGCCAGTCTTGGCGGCGGCACGGTCGGCGCAACCCTTGTGTCGCTGCTGGTCTATGAGGAAAGCTATGCCTGCATTTGGTCCGGTGATAGCCGCATCTACCGGATGCGCGGCGGTGAGCTTGAGCAGCTGACCCGCGACCATACCGAGGTGCAAGAGCTATTGGACGCTGGCATGATCGGCGCTGAAGAGGCCGAAAACTGGCCCCGCAAGAACGTCATTACCCGCGCGATTGGCGTATCAGACGAACCCAATTGCGATGTGGTCAGCGGTGAGATCAGGCAAGGCGATATGTTCCTGCTTTGCTCTGACGGGCTGACCGAACACAACAGCGACGACGACATCGCAGAGGCGTTGAAACGCGGTGAGACGGCCCAATCCATGTGCAATGATTTGATCGCGCAAACGCTCGATCGCGGTGCCAAGGATAACGTCACCGCCGTCGTGGTCCGCTGTCTCCCGCCAGAGCCGTTTTTCTAGGGGGGATGTGTGATGCAAAACGATACACCTGACCCTGAAAAGACCCTGCCACCGCAAGAGGATGACGGGACAACAACGCCACCCACTGATGCGGACCGCACCGTGATTGCCGGGGCGGTTGTGCCTCCTGCCGAGGATCCTGACCGCACGGTCATTGAACCCGTGCCAGCCTCTGCCCCCGAAGATGATCGCACTCAGATCATCAGCGATGCGCCGCCCGCGGTTTCGCCACCCACCGCAGAGGCTTTGCCGGACGACCCGGTCGAGGAAACGACAGACAGCGGGATTTCGACACCCCCTGTCACGAACCCTCCCGAGGCGGACGACACGGGCATCTCAACCCCACCGACGACGGCGGCACCGATTGACGCCGACACGAGCGGGATCGCGTCACCACCTGTGACAGAGGCCCCGACCGAAGCCGAGAACGGTATAGCCTCACCGCCCAAAACCGAAGCACCGGCTGATGATACAGGGCTCGCCAGCCCGCCCACAGCTGATGAGACGCCCGAGGCAGATGACGACATTGCCTCTCCACCCGTCACGGACGCCGCAACGGCAGAGCCCAGCGGGATTGCCGCGCCACCTGCCGTGGAAGACGCCGTTGAAGTGGCGACACCAGAGCCTGACGAGGTGCCAGAGGAACCGTCCATCGCGCCGCCCCCTGATGATCTGTCAGACGCGCCAATCGATGAACCCTCTGCGCCCAAGGATGCCGTGCCGGTTGGCACGATGATCAACAACAATTACGAGATCAAAGAGCTGATCAGCGCAGGCGGCATGGGCGAGGTTTTCCGTGGTGTAAACGCCTTTACCGGTGATGCCGTGGCGATCAAGATCGTGCTGCAATCGCTGGCCAATGACAGCAAAATCGCAGCGCTTTTCATGCGCGAAGCCAAGGTGCTTTGCGGTCTCTCTGACAACGCGATTGTGCGCTATTTCAACTTTGTGAAAGACGCAGCGCTCGACCGGTTCTGTCTGATCATGGAGTTCATTGACGGCGTGTCCCTTTCGGATTTCGTCCGTGATGAACGCCCCCTGACCGAAGACGAAGCACGGGGCCTTTTACGGCGCGTCGCGCGTGGTCTGGACCGGGCCCACCAGATGGATGTGGTCCACCGCGATTTGTCGCCTGACAACGTGATGTTGCGCGACGGAAAAGTGTCCGAGGCGGTGCTGATCGACTTTGGGATCGCCAAGTCGACCGAGATGGCCGAAAACACACTGCACGGTCAATTGGCGGGCAAATTCAAATACATATCGCCCGAACAGCTTGGCCACTTTGGTGGTGAGATTGGTCCAAGAACCGACATCTATGGCCTTGGTCTTTTGATGGCGGCGGCCCTGCGGGGTGAGCCATTGGATATGGGTGCATCCGTCGTTGAGGCAGTTAATGCGCGGCGAGAAATTCCTGACCTGTCAGATGTGCCGGACGGCATGCGTCCCTTGCTGGCGCATATGCTGGAGCCGGACCCAATTCACCGGCCTGCGCGGATGCTGGATGTGATCCGGCTGTTGGATCATCCTGCTGATATTCCTGCGAAATATGGCGGCGCGCGGCCTGTGGCCGATGGCCAGACTCAGCCGCCTGCTGGTCAGCAACCCGTTGGCCTGACCACACCGGGACTGCAGCAACCGCCGATGCAAACAGGGGCACCGGGACTGATACCGCCAGCGGCGGATGCCACGTCGGCCAGCCCGTTTGGCGGGCCAACAGGCGTCGCACCTGGCACGTTTGCGCCCGGTGTGACAGCTGCACCTGGGACCTTTGCACCGGGGCAAAACACGATGGCTGGGACGCCCGCCAGACGCAGATCAAGTGACGGCGGCGGGGGGATTGGGCGATGGATTCTTATCTTGCTTGTCATTGGCGGGTTGGGCGGATTTGTTGCGTGGCAACAAGGGCTTATCCCCAATGAGATGCTGCCCGAAGGGCTGCGCCAAGCGGAAGCGACTGAGAACGAAACGCTGGATGATCCGGTGACGTCAACGCCGTCTGGACCGATGACTCGCGCCAGTTTTCTTGCCAATTTCGATGCCGGTCCTTGTTCTTACGCCACGCGGATCGCAACCGGGCCGCAGGCCGGGGTTGTGGCGACGTTTAGCAACACGGACGGGGCGTTCAGCGGTCTGGCTGATGCGTTCGAGGAGGCTTTTGACAGCCGTCCGACGATCAGCACCACAGCTGTGCTGGATACCCATTGCGCCGCCCTTGATATGGGGCGCACGCTGCAGCAAACCGAAGGCGCGCCACCGATTTTGGTGTTGGATTCCAATGAGATGCAAAGCGGTGGGTCTATCGTTGGCCGTCTGAGCGACCGTCGCGGCCGACCTGTTTGGCTGGTGCTGATCACGGCGGCTGGTGGGGTTTATAACCTGACGGATCGCATGACCGAAGGGGCGGATGGCAGTGCTACGTTTAGCTTTGGTCTGAACAGTGATGGCAGTGGTGAACCGCAGCCGCAGATGATTATGGCGGTCGCCTCTGACGCGCCTTTGATCGCGGCGGCAGCAGCCAACAACGGGGCGCGGGCGTCAGATTTGCTGCCGCTGATTGAGGCCGAGATTGCCGGTCGGGATGGGCGTGCGGGTGCGGCGATTGCGGTGTTCGATTTGCTGCCATAACGGCAATGCAGAAACGATATGAAAACCATGCAGAACCTATGCACAACCTGTATGCATGAGAGTCCTAAGATGCGTTAACCGTACGGTGGGGTTAACGGACTTCGAAGGGGATCATGACGATGGGGACGCTGGTCCCGATCTCTGCTTTGAGGGCGGGAAAGAAGTCCTCTGCCAGCTGTCCGTTTTGCGCATCCAACGTCCGGGGGCGGCTGTCGGTCGTCAGCGCGATCAGCATCTGTGAGGTATCCCGCGCGGCCCCTTCACGGCGCATTGGGACCGAGAACCGGGCGTCAGCGCCAGAAAAGGTCAGGTAGCTGCCGATGTCCTGCACGACGCCGTTATCATCCACCAGCAGCAGGGTCACATAAGCGCCCGCCGCGCGACCCACGACACCGGTGAGTTCCTCACCTGAGGGCAGGCGGTCTTCGACCACGCCAAGCGACAGGCGGAAGGCGGGGTAGCTGGTATTTTCGCGGATGTAGGTGGCGGCGGCGCATTGGCGCGGATCGATCAACACACCGCGTTGGGATGGGCGGGGGTCAATCTCTGACAACACATCGGCGGCGAAGTCGGTGATGCTGGGCTCGTCCGCGGCGAGCATGACGAGTTCCGGCGCGCCGTCTTGCCCTTGCTGCGGCATCGCGACAAGGCAGGCGTCGGTGGTGTTGGCGCGGATCTTGGCGACCAATTCGTTGACGATGGCCTGCGGGCTGCCGGGCGCGGGGGGTTCAACCGCCGGACGACGCGGCGCGGGCGGTGTCAGCTGCGGTCGAGTGGACACAGGCGCGACGCGCGTTGTTGTTGTGCTGGTGGTCGGTGCCACCGCGACCGGCGCAATCGAAGGTGCGGCGGCTGAAAGTCGTTCGGGCGAGCCGCCGTCGATGGGCGCGAGAGCCGCGATGGTGTCATCGTCGGGGCGCAGCGGGCTGAGCGGTTCGGGCGCGAGTGCCGGGGCTTCGGGTGTGATCGGCTCAAGCGCCTCTGGCACGGCTTCGGCGATTTCGGGTTCGACCGGTTCAGCGGTCAGCGCCTCGGGTTCCACGGGTTCCGGCGTCAGTGCTTCGGGTTCGACGGCTTCGGGGGTTTCGGCCACAAGCTCTTCGGGTTCTTCAGGCTCAACCGCGGGTTCAGGTTCCGGTTCTGGCGCGGGTTCGGGGGCAAGTGCGGGCAGGCTTTCAGCGGCGTCTGCGGGTGTTTCCAACCCTTCGCCCAGATCGCCCTCTGCTCCTGTCGTGTCAGAGGGTTGTTCGATCACGATGTTGTCGAATTGCAGGCTGGTGACGATGATGTCGGTTGTGATCTCATCCTCGGACGGGGCGAAAAGCTGCAGGTCGCGGACGAAATCCAGCGCAAAGAACACAAGACCGACGTGGACGAGGGCAGAGAGGCCAAAGGCCTCAAACCAATGAATAGGTTTGCCGCCGCGCCCGGTCATGCGTCTTCACCCGGCACGCGCAGCGTGACCAGTTTCATATTGGTGTCTGACAGCTCTGGCCGGTTGACGATTTCAAGCAGGGTGCCTGCTGGGGCATCGCCAGAGATCAGGATATGCAGGGTCAGCGGTTGTGGCAGATCGGCGATGCTGACGCCCAGAAGGTCAGGGGCCAAGGGTTGGCCGTCGAGTTCCCAATTGCCAGCAGCGCCAACCACAAGGATCGGTGAGGGCAGTTGATCCAGAGGCAGATCGGTGGTCTCGGCCAGATCGACGCCTTGGGCGGGCGGGTTCAAGAGCTGGCCGGTGGCCAGAAAGAAGAAGATCAGCAGCAGCACGATGTTCACGATGGCGAGCGAGACATCAAGCTGGATGGGCTTTTTGGGGCGGGGGAGAGCCTGCATCTATGCGCCCCCGCTTTCGGCGATTTGGACTGAGACGACACCGGCGGCGGTCAGCGCCTCAAGCACGTTCGAGAGGTCCTGCACCTGCGCAGTATCACGCAGGATCAGCACAACGGCGGCGTCGTCATTGGCGGCAAGCGCGGTGGCGAGGGCGGCAAGCTGGCCGGGTTCGAACCGTTGGCCCTGGGCCGTGACCTGACCTGCGTCGACCGTCCAAATGGCGGCGTTTGGTGGTGCTTCGGCGATTTGGTCCGGGATATCCTGGCCCGAGCTTTCGGCGCCTTCTTCGCCTGTGACGCCGGTTTTGAGGGTCAGCAGCGAATAGGGCGCGAGGTTGGAGGACAGCATGAAGAAGATCAAAAGCTGAAACATCGCGTCGGCCAGAGGGGTCAACACGATGTTATAGCGCCCCTGGTGCCGGGGCAGAGCAACCTTTGATCGGGTCTTGGACATGTCGCCCTATTGCGGGGTGTTGGCGTCGACGCGCCCGTGGATCGCCGCAGAGATCAGGGTTTCAATCGATTGGCGTTCGCTTTCAATCCGGCCCTCAAGCCATGTGGCGATAAAGTAGGTGATCAGCGCGATGGCGAGGCCAGCGGCTGTGGTGGTCAGCGCGGTCCAGATACCGCCCGCAAGCTGCGTGGGATCAACCGCGCCATCGGCACCTGCGAGCGTGCTAAAGGCGTCGATCATGCCGATCACGGTGCCCAAGAGGCCCAAGATCGGGGCGGCTTGCACCACGGTTTCCAGCACACGCATCCGGCTGGTCATGTTGGAGAGTTCGACAAGGGCGGTTTGCCTGCCAAGCTCTTCGGCAAATTCCTGATTGTCGGGTCGGGCGCGCAGGCCAGAGAACACCGATTGCAACACGCGGGCCAGCACAAAGCGGCGTTCGGCGGCACGGGACAGGGCGGCGTCAGCGCGGCCGCCAAGCCAGTCTTCGAGGATGTCTTCGGCAGCGCGGCCACGGCCAACACCCATGCGTGCGAATTGGAAAACCTTGAAGAAGGCCACGGTGAAGGCCAGCAACGACATGATGCCAAGCGCGGCAAACACGGCAAGGGTGGACGTGTTCAAGGCCGATAGGTCAGGAGCGTTCATGGAATGCCTTTGTCAAAAACGGTTGGTCCGCGCGTCTGTGGCGCGGGCCGAATGATGGTTAGATACCAAACTGGATCGTGGAGCGCGAGGCGGTCACGAGGCCAGAGAGGCAAAAATCGCCCTCGCCACTGCCATCAGCCAAGGTGCAGGCGGCGACGTCGTTGACGACGATCCGGCTAAGGCCGGTGCAGGGCTGATCAGAGAGGTCAAACTGCACGACCTTGGTCTTGCCGACCGTTAGCGCGCCAAATTCCAGCACAAGGATGCGGCTGACCACGCCTTCGGCGTTGAAGACGGCGACCTCATAGGCGGTTTGGCCCAGTTCCTGACCGGTTTTGTTGGTCGCAACATAGGTCAGGCGGCAGCCACCGGCGGTGGTTTCTGCGGCGTTATTCAGTTCGAGCGAAAATTCTGCGGCGTCCTGCGCGGCGGCGGGCAGGGCGGTCAGCGCGAGCGACCCAGCAAGGACGACAGCGCTTTGGATGGATTTGAAAAATGACATAGCTTCCCCGGTTCATCGTGATGTGCCGCAATGGTATTAGACCGGTCGCTGCTTTGTCTATGATTATCGGGGGTTTTGCGGGCGATTGACCCTAGCGAAAGACGCCGACGTTCCAACCGCTTTGACCGGGCACAAGCGCGCGGAGCTGCTTTTGTTCAGCGACGGGCATGTTCACGAGGGTTGTCGGGATGCCTTGGTTCACCAAGGTCTGATAGGCGGCCAGCGTGATGTCGTGGGTTTCGGCAAAGTCGCCAATGCGCACGGTGATCAATTCTTGACCAAATGACTGCTGAAGCTTGCCGACGTCAGCGTCGTCAGACAAGGCCGTCCCGGGAAGAAGCGTGGCGATTGCGATCGCCAAGGTCATGCGAAGGGTCGAAAAATCCATCAGGACGTCCCTTGTTCAAATCAAATGTGCCCCCAGCAATGCAAATGTGGTGCCACAAAACGGGTTCCCGCGCAAAGCATGCGTGACCCTAGACGAGTTTGCTTTCGCATTCCTGAAGATGCGTTGTATCAATGCCGCATGTGCCGATTTGCCTTTTCCGTCATCACAGCCGCTGCCCTTTCCGTCCTGCCCGGCGGCGCAAAGGCGGCATTTGCGGTGTGTAATCAGTCATTTGACGTGGTGAACGTGGCAATCGGGCAGTTTGAGGATGACACCTTTGTCACCCGTGGTTGGTGGACGATTGGCCCAAACCAATGCGCAAACGCGATCAAGGAAAGCCTGACGGCGCGGTATATCTACGTCTTTGCGCAGGACGTTTTTGGCAATGAGGTGATGAATGGCAGCACACCGATGTGCATTGGCACCGCGCGTTTTGTCATTCGCGGCGTGGAAGACTGCCTGATCCGGGGGCATTTGCCCGCCAATTTTATCGAAGTGGACACGCAACAGACCGAACGCTGGACGTTGTTTTTAACACCACAACCCTAGCCTGAACGGCGGGATTGCATTACCTTGAAAGCTGGAAGGACGCTGATGACTCGGACCGTGCAGACCATGTTGACCGGCCTGTCCCGCCTTTGCGGGGTGGCGGCGCTGTGCCTGAGCGGTGGTCAGGTGGTCGCGCAAGAAGAACGGTCGGCACTTGTCATTGCCAATACGGGCTATGCAGGGTCTGCTGCGCTGAACGATCTGCGGCGCGACACGGAGCGGATGTCAGAGGCGCTGTTTGGCCTTGGGTTCACCGTGACCCGGCTGGAAAACGCCCCGAAATCAGAGATTGAGACGGCCCTGACGGAGCTTGCCGGGAAGCCCGGATCGGTGGTGGTTTACTATGCGGGCCATGGCTTTGCCGTGGATGGTGTCAGCTATGTGCAGCCCGTTGCGGCGGCGGGGGAGACGCCTGCCGATCTTGCTGCGGCCTCGGTGCAAGTGGTTGATCTGCTTGGCACGGATGGTGAGCGGGTTGTTGTGCTGGATACCTGTCATGGTGCGGCCTCTCAGGGGATCATCGGGGCCGGTGCGATGGATGCCAGTCTGGCAGAGGTTGCGGCGGTGACGCCCGATCTTGCCCTGTTCAGTGCGGTGCCGCCCGGTGTGGCCTGCCCTGCGGAGGCGGGCGAGAACCTGACCGCGGTGATGCTGGACCGATTGACGGTGCCGGGATTACCGTCGACCGAATTGCTACCCCCTGCCGATGACCCCGTGGTCGAAGTGGCAGAGGATGGGACAGAGACGATTTTGCCCGATACCGGCCTTTGGGCGGCGTCCACATTGGCGGAACCTTTCGTGTTTCGCCGTGCCACGAGTGGCGTGGCGTTGACGCAGAAGGACTATGAGATGTTGGAAAGCGTCTCACCCTCGGCGCGGGCGCAATTGCTCGCGATGTGGGAAGACGCCGGGATTGCAGTGGACTTTGCCGGGGAAGTTGGGGCGGCGCCAACTTCGGTCGGGACTGTGACCGAAGAGACGGTTGTTTTGATCGAACCAGTGCGTCCGGTTAACACAGTCAGTGCGGTGTCGCCTGTGTCCGTCGCGGCGGCCAGCGTAGGGCAGGTGCAGGGCGATGTGTCGATCCTGACCGTGACGCCGCAGCCGGTGTCAAACGCATCGCGCCCGGTGCCGGGCGCTGGCGGTTTGCCGACCCCGTCGATCATCGTGGGCTATCCCGAAGAGGTCGTCGAGGCGAGCTTTGACGTGGCCGCAGAGGATGATGGCGCGGCGATTGGTGGGGCTGAGGTGAGCGCCGAGGATGTGGCCCTGCGCCGCCAGTTCGCGGAGGGCGACCGGGAGCTTTACGTGAGCCTTGTGGAATCTGGCGCATTTGATCCGCCGCAAGCGCAGCTCGCCCGGTCGATCCAGACCGAGATGAAGCGGATGAATTGCTATTACGCCGAGATCGATGGGATTTGGGGCGGCGGGTCGCGGGGGTCTGTCACGCTCTATTTCTCGCAGTTTGACGGGGAATACGCGGGGCAGGATCCGTCGATTGAGTTGTGGCGGCAGATCTTGCTGAAGGATGATGTGCGCTGCCCCGATCAGGTGATTGCGGCCCCGGCACCGCGTCAGTCAACAACTTCTGCGCCGCGCCGCACCACCAACACACAATCGGCACCGCGCGCTGCGGCCCCGGCAGCCCCTGCCGCCCCGGCGCCTGCTGCCCCGGCCCGCCGCACGCTGAGCAATACCGGCGGCACAGGCGTCTTCCGCTAGGATGACGCGATGATCGAGGTCGATCCCGCGTTCCAGAAATCTCAGGCGAAGGCCAAGAAGCGCCGTGCGCAGCGGCGAATACAGCGCATTGCGATGATCGCCGGGGGCGGCGTGGCGGTGGTGGTGTTGGGCTTGGGGCTGGTCTGGCTCTTCAGCGGCAGCGATGATGACCCGGTGATTGCAGAGGCGGGCAGCGAAGAGCAATTCGTGCAGGTCGAAACTGATGAGGTCGCGGCACCGCCCGTGCGTGCGGCGACGCCATTTGTTGATATTGCGGGTGACCCGATGATCCTGCGGTTCGAAACCGGCGGGGCGCAGGACAGCATCAGCTTGCCGGGGCCGATGGCGCTGGATGCGCGGCGGGTCGGGAACCCGGCACCAGGGCGGCTGTCGCTGGTGCGCGAGCCCTTGATCGTGCAGGAGCGGCAGTTGATCACCGCACTGCCCAGTAGCCGCGAGGATTTCGCGTTCTTTCAGGCGCAGAGGTCTGCGTCCTTGAATGCCCCGGCCTTGCCAGTGGCCGAGGTTGCCACGTCGGATGAGGATTTGGACGTGGTGGTTGTGTCCGCCGATAGCGATGACAGCTGGGGCACAGCGCTGGGCGATGATGAAGCGCAGCAGACGAGTTATGTCGAGACGCGGATCGAGAACACCACGAGCGTGTCCTTTGTGCGGCCAGAGGCGCAGCGGCGCGCGCTTTATCAGGACATTGTGGTGCGCATGGTCACGGCGCGCAGCATTGCGGATGTGCTGGCGACCAACGGCTTTTCAGAAGACGCAGCCGCGCAATGGGCGGAGCAGATCAAGGCGATCATTCCAGAGGCCGAAGAGATGGCACCGGGGTCGATTGTGGCGATCCGGGCGCGTGAGGATGCGGGCGTTTTGGCGCCCTTGCAGCTGTCGCTTTATGGGCCGCAGGGCTACATCAATTCGGTTGCGCGGCGCGGGTCGCTGGGGTTCGAACTGGCCGCTGATCCTTGGGTCGATGTGGACCTGTTTGCGCTGTCGTCGCCTACGGCAAATCTGGCCGCGCCGCAGCAGGATTACCGCTTGCTGGATGCGGTCTATAGCGCGGTGATCCGCAAAGGCGTGCCGACGACGCTGGTGGGTGAGATGATCGTAATGATGAGCCAGGCCTATGATCTGGATGCCTTTGCCGCACCCGGTGATGAGGTCACAGTGCTATACGCGCCTGCACCGGGGCCAGATGGCGGCGGACCGGGGCAGATCCTGTTTGCGGGGATCACCGGGCCGTCGGGCAATATGCCCTGCTATGTCAGCGCGGATGATGAGGGCAAGTTCAGTTGCTTTAGCGACAAGGGTCGCGCCGGGGCCGCATCACAGGGTGGGTTTACGACGCCAGTGCAGGGGACACTGACCAGTAAGTTTGGGCCGCGGCACCACCCAATCCTGAAGACCGTGCGCTTGCATGGCGGGGTGGATTGGGCCGCCCCCACGGGCACGCCGATTGTCGCGGCATTGGCCGGGACGTTGCGGGTTGTGGGTGATGGCGGCGGTTATGGCAACGTGATCTACATCGATCATCCGGGCGGCTTGCAGTCGCGTTATGCCCACATGAGCCGCTTTGCCGATGGGATGCGGGCTGGGCGGCAGGTCGCGCAGGGCGAGGTGATTGGCTATGTCGGCACTACCGGTCGGTCAACAGGTCCGCATTTGCATTTTGAGTTCCGCCAGAACGGCACGCCGGTTGATCCTTTCACCGTCAATCCGCAGGGCGGGACGGTGGTGGCATCAGGCGGGGGGGCCGCGTCCGGGGCGGTTGAAGCCTTGGTCAATCAGATCATCCGGGTGGAAAGTGCGGGCAATGCCAACGCCAAGAACCCGCTGTCGACGGCTACCGGGCTGGGGCAATTCATCGAAAGCACATGGCTGCGGATGATGCGCGATTATCGCCCTGATCTGGCGCGGACCATGAGCCGCGCTGAGCAATTGGCGCTGCGGACGGACCCGACGCTGAGCCGGGAGATGGTGACCAATCTGGCGCGTGAGAATGAGCGATTCCTGTCGAGCCGGGGGCATAGCATTAGTCCGGGACGCTTGTACCTGGCGCACTTTCTGGGGCCGGGTGGTGCCAATACAGTGCTGTCGCGCAATGATGGCGAGACGATCTTGGCGGTGATGGGGGCGAATGTGGTGAATGCCAATCCGTTCCTGCGTAACTATACCGTGGCCGACCTCAAGGCTTGGGCGGATCGCAAAATGCGCGGGGCCGGATCTGCGCCTGCGGTAGCCGTCGCACCGCCGCGACCGGTGATGACCGCCGAAATGCAGGCCTATAAGACCGTTGTGGATCAAGTGTTGGAAGAGGCCGGTTAGACAACAGCAAGGGAGGATCAGATGGGACGGAAGACCTATGAGGGCGCAGAGATCAGCGTGAGCTTTGACATGAAGCGCTGCATCCATGCGCGGAATTGTTTCTTGAAACTGCCGGATGTGTTTGACCCTGCACAGCGGCCTTGGGTGCAGCCGGACAATGCGCCAGCCGAAGAGATTGCGGCGATGGTGCGGACCTGTCCGTCTGGTGCCTTGGCGTTTGAATTTGCGGATGGGCGGGGTGAGGCGGCGCCCAAGATCAACCGGATTGCCGTGCTGGAAAACGGGCCGCTGGCGGTTGCGGGTGACGTGTCAGTGGATGGGGCAGCGGCCGAAACGCGGGTGACACTGTGTCGGTGCGGCATGTCCAAGACGAAACCCTATTGTGACTATTCCCACGTTGAGGCGGGGTTTGAAGCCACAGGAGAGCCCAAGGCAGAGGTCGCGGGGCAAGTGTCTGAAAGCGGTGGTCCGGTTGCGGCGCTGCGCATTCCCGATGGGCCGTTGAAGGTTACGGGCAATGTCGAGCTGACCACCGGCACCGGCCACAAGATGGGGCAGGTTGGTCAGACGTTTCTATGTCGGTGTGGCGTATCCAAGAACAAGCCGTTTTGCGATGGCAGCCATAAGGCGGCAGGGTTCAGCGACCCGGTGTGATCCAAAGGCGCGGCATTCGCCGCACGACATGTTTGGAGGGGGGCTTTGCCCCCGTCGCTGACGCGCGCGCCCCCAAGATATTTGAATTCCAAAGAAAGTGGGGCGTCAGTCGTAGAAGTTTTTCCAGAAGCGATCGAGCTTGGTGTTGATGCGTTTTCCGTCCGCGTCGTAAAGTGTTTCTTCCTGGATGGCGTCCATCAGGAGGTCGCCGCCGATTGACCCAACGACGCCACCGATTGCCACGGCGGCGATGACGCCCCAGCCGACGGGGGTGCCAACAAGGGCCAATGTCACAAGGCCAGAACCGATAGCCGCGCCGACATTGGTGCCGACGTTATCGAGCAGGATCACGGTGCGCTCCTTGTTGTTGGAGGCTGTGTGGATTTTGACACCGCTTTCAGCGATATCGGCCACCTTGAGGATGATCGCGCCGTTCTTGGCAAGTTTTGTGACCCGGTCAAGGTTCATGATCTCTTTGTTGATCTTGTGGGTGCGGACCTCTGCCGTGCGGTCGATGCGGATGGCTTGGCGTCCGGTTTTGCCGGGGGTCAGAAGCGGGCGCATGATGCCGAGTTTCGCGTCGGCGCGTTTGAGGGAAACCTGGCGGCGGTAGTCGTATTGGCTGCGCGTGATGGTCTTGGCCTGCATCTGGTAGTAGCCGAGGCCGACCTTGCGGATGTCGTCGGCGGCGGATTCGCCGATCTTCGTGACGCCATCCAGAAACCCCATGCCGGAGGCCTTGAAGAGTTTATCTGCCGAGAGCTGTTCCATGATCGACTGCGTTACACCGTCGGTTTCCGCGATGGTCTTGGCCAGCGCGCCGGAGGCGGTCGCGAGATCAGGTGCGACGCAGACCATTTCGGCGGCGTTCGCAGGCGTGTCGGGCAGCATGATGACCTGACCGGGGAAGATCAGGTCGATATTGGGGATATGCGGGTTGTTGGCTTGCAGGTTGGCGGTGAGGCTGGCCTGATCGGCGAAGAATTTGGCGTCGCCGTAGTGGGCGCGCATGATGCGAAAGACTTCATCGCCACGGCGGACGACGTAGAAATTAAGAGACATGTTTGGGGGAACCTACCGTAAGTGTTGGGCCGCGCGGTGTGGCGCGGCCCGGTCGTTTAACTAAAGTCGTAGCCGATTTCGCCGTCTTTCATGACGACTTCGACCGCCTGCATTTCTTCTCCCGCGACCATCTTGGCCAGAACCTGACGGCTGAGGTCGGGCAGGATGGAGTTGGTGATGATGTTGTCGATCATCCGGCCACCGCTGTCGGGGTCGCGGCATTGCGAGACGATGTGGTCGAGCACGTCCTTGTTGAAGGTCATGGTTGCGCCATGGGCATCCTTGAGGCGTTTGATTACCGACTTGAGCTTGATGTTGGTGATCCCGTGCAGCGCCTCTGACGACAGGGCGAAGTAGGGGATCGTGACGATCCGGCCCATGAGGGCCGGTGGGAACACCTCGAGCGTGGCGGGTTTGAGCGCCTCGTTCAGCGCCTCGGGGTCGATGGCGTCGTTGTTGTTGCCTTGGTCTGTGGCGTCCATGATGACGTCGGTGCCGACGTTTGAGGTCAGCAGGATCAGGCAGTTCTTGAAGTTGATCGGGCGACCCGATCCGTCTTCCATGATGCCCTTGTCGAAGACCTGAAAGAACATCTCGTGGATATCCGGGTGGGCCTTTTCCACCTCGTCAAGCAGCACGACGGAGTAGGGTTTGCGGCGGACCGCTTCTGTAAGGCGTCCCCCCTCGCCATAGCCGACGTAGCCGGGAGGGGCCCCTTTAAGGAGCGAGACGGAGTGTGCCTCTTGGAATTCGGACATGTTGATGGTGATGATGTTCTGTTCACCACCGTAGAGTTCCTCTGCCAAGGCAATCGCGGTTTCGGTTTTACCGACGCCCGAGGGACCGGCGAGCATGAAGACACCGATGGGCTTGTTGGGGTTCGACAGGCCTGCGCGGTTGGTTTCGATCCGTTTGGCGATCATCTTAAGGCCGTGGTCTTGGCCCACGACGCGTTCTTTCAGGTGGTCGGCCAGATTGAGGATGCGGTCGAGTTCATCGGCCATCATCCGGCCTGCGGGGATGCCCGTCCAATCGGAGATGATCGAGGCGACGGCCTGTTCGTCCACGTGGCTGTAGACCATGCGGTCGTCGGGGTTGCCGGATTCCAGTTTGGCCATTTCTTCCAGCATTTCGGCGCGGATGGCGTCCGGGTCGGCGGGGATGTTTTCGCTGACCTCGGGTGCGGGGGGCGGCGGGGCGTTTTCGCCCGTCGCTGTGTCTTCAGCCGGTGCGTCCTCTTCAGCCTCTGCGGGCTGGGCCGGTTGGTGGGATTCTTCTTCTTCCATCGCGTCGGTGCCGCCTTCCGCCTCTGTCAGGGCGGCACGCAGGGCAAGGATGCGGTCGACGACGATCTTTTCGGCGGCGTACTTTTCCTCGTATTCGGCGAGTTCTTTTTCCTTGGCGGCTTTTTCTTCGGCGGCTTCGGCGAGGCGTTCTTCGTTTTCCTCGCCAAGGTCTTTTTGCGCGGTCTTGGAGGACATTTCGACGTCCAGCGATACGATAGCCTCTTTCAGGTCGGCGATGCGCGCGGGGATGGTGGATTGCGAGACGGCAACGCGGGCGCAGGCGGTGTCGAGCAGGCTGACCGCCTTGTCGGGCAATTGCCGGGCGGGGATGTAGCGATGCGAGAGGCTGACGGCAGCGACGATGGCTTCGTCACTGATGCGGACCTTGTGGTGCGCTTCCATGGGGTCGAGGATGCCGCGGAGCATGTAGCAGCAGCGGTCGACATCGGGTTCGTCAACTTGCACCGGCTGGAAGCGGCGGGTCAGGGCGGGGTCTTTTTCGAAATACTTGGCGTATTCGCTTTGCGTGGTGGCACCAATGGTGCGCAGGGTGCCACGGGCGAGGGCGGGTTTCAGCAGGTTCGCGGCATCGCCGGTGCCTTGTGCGCCACCTGCGCCGATGAGGGTGTGCGCCTCATCAATGAAGAGGATGATGGGGGTCGGGCTGGATTGCACCTCATCAATCAGGGACTTGAGGCGCTGTTCAAACTCACCCTTCATGGAGGCCCCGGCCTGCATGGCCTGGATGTCCATCTCGTAAAGCTTGGTGCCTTTGAGTTTAGGGGGCACGTCACCGGCGGCGAGGCGCTGGGCGAAACCTTCGACGACGGCAGTTTTGCCGACACCGGCCTCACCCGTCAGGATCGGGTTGTTCTGACGGCGGCGCAAAAGCACATCAACGATCTGGCGGATTTCGTCGTCGCGGCCGACGATCTTATCGGTGTCGCCAGCGGCGGCGGTCATGTCCTTGCAGAAGCGACCAAGCGCTGTCGAGGCAGAGGCCGCGGGATCACCAGCGGCACCTTCGCCACCGCCTGAGGACAGGCCAGAGCCGTCCATTGGGCGCATGTCTTCTTCTTCGGATTCCTTCCACAGGCTGCGGCTTTCCTTGCCCAATTGATCTGCGGAGATGCCGCCAAGGATTGGGGACAGGCGCGTGATTTCGCGGGCGAGGTTCTTGTCGTTGAGCATCGACAAGAGCGCGTGACCGGTTCTGATTTGCGCCTCGCCAAAGAAGAGCGTCGCATAGGTCCAGGCGTGGTTCAGGGTGCTGGACATGCCTTCGGAAATGCCGGGGCTTTCGGTGACGTTTTTATCAAGGCGTGACATGGAGGCGTCGAGCTCTTTCAACACTGCACCCCGGTCGAGATTCAGCGCGTTCAGCGTGACAGAGACGTCGCAATCCTTGTTGGCGACGACGTGAAACAGCCAATGAACCATTTCGATATTGCGGTTCTTTTCAGATCGCGCGTGGCGCATCGCCTTGAGGAATGCGTCGTAGCCTGCGCGGTTCATCTTCCCGGCATATTTTTCGATATTGATCTCAGCCATTTTCCGTCCCCTTGGAAATCTTATATATTATCAATGTGTTATGCGACTTCGGTCAAGGCGTATGTCGCCCCTTGGACCGGTGTGTTTGCGGGTGGCGGCACGCGCTGGGGCATGACAGCCATCCAGCCGAGTTCCGCGCTTTCGCCGATTTTGGCGGCCTGCACCTGGTCGGCGGGCAGGGTCAGCGAGACGTTCACCTCGTAGGCGGCGCCGAGATACCAGTTCACGATGTCATGCAGGCGCGCGTGGCTGGTGCCGCCGGGCAGAAAGGCGCGGTATTCATCGAGCGTTTCGGTATGGATATGCAGCACGATCTTTTCTTCGACCGATTGCGCGCGTGCACCCAGATACATGTCGCGGCCCAGCGATGATCCGGCCATGCCAAGGGCGTTGCGGGCGTCATCCTCGAACGCGATCCAAACGGGCACATGTTCTTCGACGTGGATGTCGGCGCCCAGATCCTTTTCCAGCATCTGTTGCAGTTTGCGCGGGCTTTTCACGCGGCCAATGGCCAGCGGGGCCAGCGCCAGTTTGTTGAGGTCGTTCAGGCTGTCGCGGTCCTGGAACGCGGGCGTTCCGATCCCAAGGACCGCGCCGACGTAGGTGGCAAAGCGGTCGCCATCGGGGTGATCAAACTGGGTGATGGCGCGGCTGTCGGACCATGCGCGAAAGAACAACTGCTGAAAGCGGGTGGCGAAGATGTCGGTGAAGCGGACAAAGGCCATGTCGCCGGATTCAGCCCAGCGATAAACCTCTTCCGTGATATCAAGCGGCAGCGCGCCGTTGGAGCCAAAGAAGCCGATGATGTTGTTGCGCACCTCAGGCAGACCGCGTTTGCCGTCCATCAGGCGGTTCAGGTCGTGCAGGGGGAAGGCCATGAGGGGGTCTTGGCCGATGTTCACCGTCTCTTCGCGCAGGGAGGTGTTTTCGCCGATGCGGGGTTTGCCGCCGGATCGCTGTTCGATGGCACGCAGAAAACTCAGGTAGCCGATCCCTTCGACGGGACGCGTTGGCGTCTCTTTCGGGGTGGGCGTTTTCATATCAACGGCCCTGATCCGGTGCGTGGCGGGAAGGTGGTGATGTCGCCGCGTTCCTGACTTGCGATGATGGTTTGGGTAAAGCTGTTGACGGCGGCATATTCGGACAGGAACCGGTCCAGCACCGCGCCAAGGAGGATAACGCCGGAGCCTTCAAAGGCGCTTTCGTCGAAGGTGATTTTCACCTCGATCCCGCGGGCGGCGTGGTAGCTGCCAGAGCGCAGAATTGAACGCACGACGGGGCGGGTTTCGACGGTTTTGATCCCTTGCAGTTGCGCCTCTGTAATCGAGTCGGAGAGGTCGGCGAAAAGCGACAGCATTTCCCGCAGGCTGTCAGCGGCAGAGACCGCGTCGTTGCCATCGAGGGCAAACTGCGACAACGAGAGATAGCTGATCAGCCGCCAGTAGTTGTCGCCCGCCGTGTTGCGGTGGCCTGCGTTCTTTTCGATGTCAGTGAGTGCCGCGCGCGGCGGCGTGGGACCGGCGACAACAGCGAGCGAGACGCTGACGTCGTCGCACATATGAAAATCATCACGCGACTGCGCGATGGGCAGATATTCCGGCAGGTGACGGTTAGAACATAAGGTGCGGATCTGGAGCCGCTGCGCTTGACCCTGCGCGCCGGTTTCGGGTGGTTCGAAAAGCGAAATAAAGGTTTCAGTCCCGCGATAGCGTTGGGTCGCGCCAAAGCGCCGTTCTTTGGCGGTTGGCCGACGCTGGCGCGTGCGTGTCGTGAAATAGAGCGCCTGTCTGGGTTTGCCGATACCTTGTGGTACGGAATAAAGCGGATGCACGGGCACCTTTGAGGCGAGGTCGGCGTAGTAGGCGTTGACGGCTGTGACCTTGTGAATTTCGTAATGGGTCAGCGGACTGCTGTCGGGGGTCACGACGTATTCGGTGCGTTTACCGTCCATGCGGATTTGGCTGGCGGGTTCTTCGAACAGGTTGACGGCCGGGGCAGCGTTGAGTGCGAAATCGGCCGCTTCCACGCGGGCGGCGAGGCCCTGATTGGCGTGGCCGAATTCGAGCAGAAGCTGCACGTCGGATTGGGCGATATGCGGGAGCACGCGGGACAGGTTGGTCAGGCGGAACCCCAGCATCTTGCGCGGGAATACGAAAGCCTCGCGCAGGCGGGCGAAGCCGTCGAACATGGAGCCGTTACGCGGGAAAAGATGGTCGTTGTCGTCAAAGCCAAGCTGTTCGATGGCGCGCGGATCAAGGCGGACGAAGACCGGGTCGCCGTGCTTATCAAGGTAGCGCAGGCTGGCGCGTTTGAGATCGCAGAAGATTTGTTCATAGAGTGCGACGGCATCAGGCAGATCACCGGTCAGGTAGATCGGCAGGCTGTCTGCGGCAATCTCTGACAGGGGGCCGCCGGGTTGGTCGCTGTCGGCAGCAAGCGGGCGGAAGATGGTGAGTTGCAGGCCACCCTTGGTGCCTTTGGCGACCTCAGCCTCCCCCGCCGCGAGGAAGGGTGCCGGGCTGGCGTGGTAGGTGGCTTTGCTGATGGTCAGCGGCCAGATCGAAAGCGGCGCACAGAGGCGATAGCGGCAAGACACGCGCTGATCGGTGTCGACAAAGCGGGCATCAAGGTAGGCATCGGCATCGAAATGCAGGCCATCCACGAGGTCCTTGTTGTCGTAGGGCGGGTTGCCCTGCACCAGCATGACCGATGGCGTGGGTGCCAGCGCATCGGGAAAGACCTGGTTCAGCAGTTCGGTGGAAAAGGTGCGGAATTCATCCTGAATTTTCAGCTGCACGCGGGCGGCCATAAAGGCGGTGCCTTCGAGCAGGCCAGCGACGGCGGGGTCAAGGTTGTCGCGCACCAAACCACCCAGACGATCGGCGATGCCGGGGTAGTCTTTGGCGAATTCCGCTGAGCGTTCGTAGAGAAGTGCCAATTCGCGGTTATAGGTGTCGCGGAATTCCTTTTTCACGTTTGCACCCGCAACTTGGTCATCTGGATTTTGCCCGCGCCGTTGTCGACCTCGGCCACGAAGTTCAGCGGGATATCAACCGGTGAGGCGGCCATTTCTGCGGTGATGTCAAAGGTCAGCTTGGCCCCCGCGATATCGGTTTCCTCGGATGCCGTGACTTCGAGCGTGTCAGCGATCAGACGGGGTTCGAACGCCAGAAGGGTCTTGCGGATGAGTGCGGCGATTTGGGCCGGTCCGTCCACGGTGCCCGCCATCTGGCTGAGGTCGCCAAAGCCGAAGTTGGCCACGGATTTGCGCAGGTAGGGGTAATCTTCGAGCGGGACGGTCGCATCAAGATTGACCGTGTTCATCAGGCTGGCCAGGTCACGGTTGAGGTGCTGGCGCAGGGTGTCTTCGTCGGTGCCGGCGCGGCGTTCTTTGCTGCGCTGGGTCAGTTCGCGGTCACCATCAAGGAGCGTCTTTTCTTCTTTCGCGGCATCACGATTGGCGTGGGCGGCGCGAAACACGTGCATCAAGGACAATTGGTGCCGGTCCCGTGGGGCCAGCGTTTTGTCCTGTGTTCTTGACGTGGTGGCGTTCATGTCTTGGGCCTTGTCAGTCGGGTCAGGCGCTAAGAACCGCGCGGCCCGCGACGGGGCAAGTCATGCTGTTCTGGGAACGAACCGGCCCCCACACGAAGGCCGGTCCAGTGTCTTGTTTGCGGGTGTTCGGGTCACCCGCAGGGATTACATCGCTTCGTTCTTGGCGATGTCCCACTTGACGTCAGGCTTCGCACCTTCAGCACCGGTGTCGGTCTGTTCGATGTACTTGTAGTCAACCTGAGAGAAGTTCAGCGAAACGTTCTCTGTCAGGCGATCTTCGCCACCGGAACCGCCGGTTGAGACGGACGAGACGATGATGTCGCTGATTTTGATCGTCATGTACTCAAGTGGCTTGTCGCCAGCTTTACGCACAACAAGCGTTGCTTCGGTGATGTGACGGCCAGTCATACAGGCCTTCATCAGCTCAGGTGAGGATTTGTCCACGTACTTTGTGAACGAAATATCCTGCACGTTGACCTTACCAGAGCCACCGCCGCCACCGATGTGGGTGGTTGCGGACTGGGACATGCCCCAGCTCCATGCAAGTACGTCAATCTCGTTGGTATGCGTGGCGTCTTTCGATTCGCCTTCGATACCGTCGATTTTGAAAAACATATCAACTGCCATTGGGGTCTTCTCCTTTTGAAATGTCGGTCTTTCTATACGTTCCCGACAGGGGGGTTAAAAAAGCAGGGCTTAGCCACCAGACGGTAGCTTGGACACGAGAGACATCCCGATATCCATTCCTTCCATCTGGAAGTGCGGTTTGAGGAAGAATTTACCCATGTAGTAGCCGGGGTTTTCTTCGTCCTCAATGACTTGCACCGTGGCGGCTGCCAGCGGCTTACGTGCCTTTTCCTTTTCGCTTGCGGTCGAAGGATTGGCGGTGACGTAGTTGTTGATCCAGCTTTGCAGATCGTTCTGGATCTGGGTCCGGTCAGGCGTGCCGCCGACTTTGTCGCGAACCATACACTTGAGGTAGTGGCTAAAGCGGGACACAGCGAAGATGTAGGGCAGGCGGGACGACATGTTGTCGGACGCTGTTGCCTCTGCATCTGTGTAGGTCTTGGGCTTATAGAGCGACTGACCACCAATAAAGGCCGCCTTGTCGGTGTGCTTGCGGTGGACAAGGCCAATCAGGCCCGCCTTCGAAAGCTCGCCCTCGCGACGGTCGGTGATGGACACTTCTGTCGGGATTTTCATGTCCTTGGCACCGTCACCGGTGTCAAAGGTGTGGGTCGGCAGGTTCATCACCTCACCACCCGACTGCACGCCGCGGATGCGGACGGTCCAGCCGTGTTCCTTGTGCGCACGGTTGATGTTGACGGCCATCGCGTGGGCCGCGTTCATCCATGCGTATTGGGTGCCTGCGTGGCCATCGGTCTCTTCTTCGAAGTTGAATTCTTCAACAACAGAAGTGGAGTTCTGGCTGTAGGGTTCACGCGACAACACGCGCGGCAGGGTCATGCCGATGTAGCGTGAGTTTTCGCTTTCGCGCAGAGAGTTCCAGCCCGCGTAATCAGGCGTGTCGAAAATCTCGTTCAGGTCCTGCGGGTTTGGCATTTCGTTCCAGCTGTCCATGCCCAGAAGTTCAGGCGCGGCAGAGGTCAGGAAAGGCGCATGTGCGACGGCGGCAATCTTGCCCATGTCGCGCAGCAGGTTCACGTCGCCGGAGGAGTGATCAAAGTAGAAGTCACCCACGATCGCGCCATAGGGCTTACCGCCCAGCGTATCGAATTCCTGGCTGTAGATTTTGGTAAACAGTGGGGACTTGTCCCACTTGGCGCCGGGGTAGCGGCGCATCTCTGACTTCAGTTCGTCCTTGCCGACGTTCATCACCTTCACGCGCAGGCTGCTGTCGGTTTCAGAGTTGTTGACCGTGTAGGCCAGACCGCGCCAGCTGGCTTCCAGTTTCTGGAATTCGTCAGCGTGGATGATCTGGTTGACCTGCGCGGTCAGCTTTTCGTCGATCTTGGCCAGCATCCCCTGAATGGTGTCGATGATGTCCTCTTGCACGAGGCTGTCATCGCTCAGTGCTTCTTTGACCAAGGTCGTCACGGCGTTGTCGACTTCTTTCGAAGCTTCTTCAGTCCGTGGCTTGATTGTCTTTTGCAGGATGTCGGAAAACTCGTCGAGCTCGCTCAGCGCGCCGCCTTCGACTTGTCCTTCCTGTTGTGTGCCGTCATTTGCCATCGTCAGATGTCCCCTGTTCGTCGTTTTGATAGCACGCCTTACCTGTGGTTTGGCGCGCTCCGTATTTTATGCGTTACGCCTTGTCTTCGGCGTCGTCGTCATCATCGTCGGACCCGGCACGTTCGGCCAATGCAGCCATCAGTTCTGGATCGTCAAGAAGGGCGCGGATGTGATCCTGTGCCTTCGATTTGCCGTTCATATAGCGGGCGAGGTTGGCAAGCTGTTCACGTGCTTCAAGCAGTTTGTTCAGCGCGGGGACCTGACGGGCCACCTGGGCCGGGCCAAAATCGTCCATCGATTTGAATTCGAGGTTCACGCCCAGACGGTCGGTGCTATCGGGGTCGAGTTTATTTTCGACGTTGAAGGACAGGCCGGGGTTCACAGCCGCAACATAGGCGTCCAGCGTGGAGTTCGTGACATCGGTAAAGTCGCGATCACCGATGGCTTCTTTTTCGACCGGGGATGCGTTGCCCGAGAGATCAGCCATGACGCCCATCACGAAGGGCAATTCGACAACCTTTTCGGCGTCGTAGGGGTCGGCATAGGAAATGTTCACGCGGGGTGGACGGTTACGTTTGATAAATCCTGTTGCGGAATCTGAAGCCATCTTATTTCTCCCAATATTTGAAGCAGATGAAACTGCGAATGGTGGTGTGAGTCAACGGTTGAGACGGTGTTGGCGGAAACGATAGGGGTTGTTTACTCGCTTTGTATCTCAGCCGGTGGTGGTATGAGTTCGGCGACAATCGCGGCGAAGTCTTTTTCAAGATACGACCGCGCGCGGAATAGCAAAACTGGTATGGGGCTGGCCGGTTCACGGGCGCGGAAGAATTCTTCCAATGCTGACAGGTGGCCTGCGACATCAGCGCGGTTACCGACAACGGGTTCTTCGCCAAGGTCTTCGTCTTCGACGGTGCCTGCGAGGCTGGCAGATTCGCCTGCCAGCATTTTGAGCCGGTTCATATCCATTTTGAAGCCGGTCGCAGGCCCAAAGTCGATCATCACGCGGGGCGCGTCAGCGGGCAAAAGCGTTTCAATTGCCTCGATCAGCGGTTTGCCAACCAAAAGCCGCGCCTGTGTGATCAGCAAGAGCGCCGGGGCGGCAGGTTCATGGGTGGCGAAATAAGCCTCAATCGCGCTGATGGTTCGGACGGCAGCGGCGCGCGATGGGATTTTGGTGACAACTGTAGGGGCCGCAACTGGTGCGGCGGCAACGGGGGTCGGGCTGTCACCCTCAGAGGGCGCGTCATCTTCGGGTGCTGCGTCTTCGGCGGCCGGTGCGGCGGCGTCTTCGGCGTTCCATGGCTGAAGGTCAGGGCGCGCACCTGCGATCATGGTTTGCAGTTCGGCGACCGTGGTTACGGTTGCATCAAGTGCGGGATTAAACGGCGGATCATTCAACAGGCCTGCGGTTTTGATCCGGTTGAGCGCATCTGCGGCGCGGGACAGCAAGCCGTGGGCCGCATCGACGGCCTTTGCATTGCCGGGTGAGGCAAGTTCGGACGACAGTTTGCCGGGGTCCAGCCCCAGTTCGCCCTGCCGCGGGTCCGACTTGCCTTGGGCTACTTGCATCCGGCGAAAGCTCACCTCACCGGGGCCAGCGAGTTCGGCGTATTGCAGCGGGATGCCGACAACGACGGAATTGCCGAGTTCATCCAAGGCACCGCGTTTATCGGCAAGGTCTTTGGGGTTCACGTCGGCGGGGAAGGCTTCGAGCACGTCAGCGGTGCCTTCAAGCGCCTCGGTAAAGCCTGCGAGATCGCCCGCGAGGATCGACAGCCGCGCCAAAAGGGACAAAAGGCGCAGGTCGCGGCTGCGTTTCAGTAGACCCTCGATCTTGGCTTTGTCGTCTTTGAGGTTGATCGACTTTTTGTCGAAGAGTGTGCCAGGGCTGAATTCGTCTTTGTCGCTTTTGATGCCGGGGGTGAAGTAACGCTCTGGCATGAGCGCTTCGGCCTCGTAGTAGTAGTCCAGAAAGCTCGCGTCATCCGCGGCCTCAAGGTCAGGGCCTGCGGGTTCGTCGTCAGAAATTGGGTCTTTGAGCCATTCTAGCGTCATCGTTCGATTACCTGCCCCGTCAGGTGAGCCATTCTGGCCAGCAAAGTTGTCGTGTTACCCTGCGGTCAACTGTCGCGCGGGTCAAGCAAGGGATTCCTTACTTCTGTGACAAGAGTGTGGCGATGGCGTTGATTTTGCACGCTATCTTTTGGCCGATTGCACGGCAGTCCGATAGCTTTCGGCGAAATGTTCCAAAAACGCGCCAAGCATCCCATTCTCGTGTGCACCAACCTTGCCGTCCCAGCGTTCGACAAAAGTGTCCCAGGCTTTGCGCTTGCCACCGCCCGACAATAAGCCGCCGGAGCCTGCGTCTTCTTCAATGGCTTCGGGCGAGAGATCGGCTAGCAGTTGGATCAGCGCCGGTTGGATCGCGGCAAAGACCGCCATTTGGTGGGTGCGCACGTCGCGCAAGGCAGCGTCCATGCCGGTGCCACCTTCCATAAAGCCGGGGCGCGGCTGGAGGAACATCACCTCGAGCGCTTGGGCGGCGTCGGGCAGGAATTTGAGCGGGTTGTTTTCGGTGTTGCCCATCATGGTGCGTTCGCCACCACGGGTGAATTTCTTGGCGGAGGCGCGGTCTTGCAGCATCGCCATGAGTTCTTGCGATGCGACCCGCATGGTGCGGCCCAATTCGCGGGCGAGTGCTTCTGCGTCGGCGGCACCGTAGCTGCCTGCTGGCAGGCCCGCGCCTTCGCAGAACGCAGCGAGCACATTGCCAGCAGCGGCCTGTGCCTGACCCGGCATCGGTGCGGCGGCGGGGGGCGGGGCGGCCTGTGGCACCATCGGTTGCATCCCCGGCGCGGGTGCGGCGGCAGGTGCGTCGCCAAAGGGCGAGGCAGAGCCTTGTTGCGATGGCTGCGGCACGGGGGCCGGCGCGGGCGGCGCCACGGGGGCGTGCGGGTTCACGATGAAATCTTGCGAAAAGTCTGCAAAGGGATCGCGGTTTGGCGTCGGATTGGGATTGATCGGCGTGGCAGGCGCGCCCATCGACCAAGGATCATGGTCATCAGCTGGTGGTGCCATGGGTGCAGGTGCTGCTGCAGGGGCTGCGGCAGTCGGTGTGAAACCTGTCGGTTTGGGCGCTGCCCCTTCGACCGTGGCTACGACATAATAGTGACCGACCTGAAACCGGTCGCCCGACTGCAATCGGTGCGCCCCCTCGATCCGGTGGCGCTGGCCATCCAGAAACACACCGTTGGTCGAACAATCCACCAGAAAATAGGCGCTGTCGCGGTATTCAATGCTGAAGTGATGGCTTGAGATATGGCGTTCAGGGTCTGGCAAGGTCCAGTCCATCGAGGTCGAGCGGCCAATTTGCAGACCTTTGCCAGTGACGGTCACAAAGGTGGGGCCACCGTCCTGCAACACGTCATAATTGTCGATTTTCAGCGTTAGCGTCATGAAAGTCCGGGCGATTCAGGTGTGTGTTGACGGATCAATACACTTTGAAGAGCGATTGTGCCACGTCCATAAACCGCGTCAAATAGATCGTGCGGCGGGAAATGTTGGCCTGCGCCAAACAAGACAGTACTGCGGTGTTAATTGCGCGCGGACAGCGGTGCAGCGGCACGGGCGCAGGATCATTGGGCGCGATAGAGCCGCCGGACCAACCGACCGCCAGCGCCAGATGCACACCAGGGCACTTTTCAGGTGCCCAGAGCGCATCGCGCATCAGGGCATGGCGGTTTTCCATGGTGGGCTGGCCGATCCATTGAGCGACGCCATCCATCATCTCGCGGTCAAGCGGTGTCAGCACCTCGGGGATGGATCGCAGGCATTCATAGCCCCACCAGATCGCGAGCTTGGGCACAAATGCAAAGGCGGTGAAGGTGATCGCCTCTTCTGGTGTGTTCGACCTGCGCAGGCGAAACAGCACGTCTTGCGCGTCTTCGTTGGCGCGTGGGCGGTCGCGGGTCAGTTCAGCCAGTTGCGGGATCGCGGCGAAAAGATCGGGCAGGGTGTCATAGCGCATCGTCACGGCGGGAGGCCGTGTCTTTTCCCCTTCTTCGCCAGAGAGGCGGGCGGGGCCGGTGGCTGGCATTGTGTGCGTATCCAAAGCGCGCGACCTTAAATGCAAAGCGTGACAGAATGTTTGGGGAGTGTTCCGATTTCTCTGCTGAGCGTCAAGCACGCATTGGCTTGGCATGGGGCGTTGATACCCCTAACCTTGCCCAAGCGCATTAGTCCAAGGCCGCCCCGTTGACCCGTTCCGACCCACAAGAGCAATCACAGGACATCGCGCGCACGCCAAAACAATTGACGGTGCTGATTGGTCTCATTGGGCTGTGTAGCCTGATTGAACTGGCGCTGACGTTGTCTGATTGGGAGGTGATTGATGTCGTGCGCCTGCGGCAGACGGTCTATGAATATGGTGGGTTCTGGCCGGGGCTTTTGGCGGATTGGCGGCCCAACTATCCTGCGCAGCCGATCCTGATGTTTTTGACCTATGGGTTTTTGCACGGCGGGCTGGGGCATCTGGTCGTCAATATGATCACGCTTTTCAGTCTTGGCAGCGCCGTGATGGACCGGGTGATCGGGCGCGGTTTTTTGGTGATTTACTGCGGCTCTGTTCTTGGCGGTGCGGTCGCCTATGCCCTGTTGGCGCAGACCCCACAGCCGATGGTTGGGGCATCTGGCGCATTGTTTGGCTTGGCGGGCGCGTTACTGGGCTGGAACTATCTGGACCGGGTCGATCTGCGCGAGGACATGTGGCCGGTCATCCGCATGGCCGGGTTGCTGATTGCGATCAATATCGTGATGTATGTGGCGCTGAACGGGCATCTGGCATGGCAGACCCATTTGGGTGGATTTCTGTCTGGCGCGCTGATTGCGATGACGATTTATCGCAAGTCCTAGGTGGTGCGCATCTGACACGGCAATCTTGGGTGGGGAATGCCAGACTTGCATTTGCAGGGGCGATCCAGCACTCCGATAGCAATAGTGTTCAGTGCGAGAATTGATGCGTGAAGATTGAGGCGACTTCCCTGCCGGGTGTGATGAAGATCACCCCAAAACGATTTGGCGATGCGCGTGGTTTCTTTTGCGAAAGCTGGAAGAAATCGGCGTTGGATGACGCTGGGCTACACTATGATTTTGTGCAGGATAATCATTCGCTTAGCGATGCTGTTGGCACGTTGCGCGGGTTGCATTTTCAGGCCCCACCCCATGCGCAGGCCAAGCTGGTGCGCTGCGGGCGCGGGGCGCTGTTTGATGTGGCTGTTGATATCCGCAAGGGCAGCCCGACCTATGGGCAATGGGTGGGCGAGGTTTTGAGCTTTGACAACGGTGTGCAGCTTTTGGTGCCCGAGGGGTTTGCCCACGGCTTTGTCACGCTCGAACCGATGACCGAGATCATCTATAAGTGTTCCGACGTTTATGCGCCGGACGCGGATGGCGGCGTGCGGTGGGACAGCTGCGGGGTCGATTGGCCGATGACAGGCCAGCCTGTGCTGTCTGACAAGGATGCCGCAGCCCAAGCACTGGCCGACTTTGACAGCCCATTTGAGTATGACGCATGAAGATTTTGGTGACAGGTGGCGCAGGCTTTATCGGGTCTGCCGTGGTGCGGCAGGCGATTGCGCGGGGCGATGCGGTCGTGAACGTGGACAGCCTGACCTATGCGGCCTGTCTGGCGAATGTGGCCGAGGCTGCGACCAGTGACCGCTATGTGCTGGAACAAGTCGATATCCGTGATCGCGCGGCGATGGACCGGGTATTTGCAGAGCATCAGCCCGACGTCGTGATGCATCTTGCGGCGGAAAGCCATGTGGATCGGTCGATTGATGGTCCGGGCGAGTTTGTATCAACCAACGTGATCGGCACCTACACAATGCTAGAGGCTGCGCGCGCCTATTGGGTGGCGCAGGGCAGGCCGGATGGTTTCCGGTTCCACCATATCTCAACCGATGAGGTGTTTGGATCGTTGGGCGCGGAGGGGCTGTTCACCGAGGACACGCCCTATGATCCGCGCAGCCCCTATTCGGCGTCCAAGGCGGGGTCAGATCATCTGGTGCGGGCATGGGCAGAGACCTATGGCTTGCCGGTGATCGTGACGAATTGTTCGAACAACTATGGCCCCTACCAATTCCCGGAAAAGCTGGTGCCCGTGGTCATTCTGAACGCGCTCGGCGGTAAGCCGATCCCGGTCTATGGCAAGGGCGAGAACATCCGCGATTGGCTTTATGTTGAGGATCACGCGACCGCGTTGCTGTTGGCCTTGGACAAGGGTGTGTCGGGTCGGTCTTACAATATTGGCGGGTTCAATGAGGTGAAGAACATTGACCTCGTGGGCAAGCTTTGCGCCATTCTGGATGAGCTGCGGCCAGCCAATCATCCCTATGCGGATCAGATTACGTTTGTGACCGACCGACCGGGCCACGATCAGCGTTATGCGATTGATGCGACGCGGATCGAGGCAGAGCTGGGTTGGACGCCGTCGGTGACGGTGGATAAAGGGCTGCGCCTGACGGTGCAATGGTATCTCGACAATGGTGACTGGTTGCAGGGGTTGATGGACCGGGACGGCGTGGGCGAACGGCTTGGCACGTCATGACGGTGCTGGTGTTCGGCAAATCGGGTCAGGTGGCGCGGGCGTTGGCGCGCATGGGTGCGACCTGCGTGGGGCGCGAGACATTGGATTTGGCCGCGCCAGAGCAGGTGGGCAAGCTGATTGCCCAAGTTGCGCCAAAGGCTGTCATCAATGCAGCGGCCTATACGGCGGTCGATAAGGCCGAAGAAGAAGAGGCGCTAGCGACGAGGATTAATGGCGAAGCGCCGGGTTTGATGGCGGCGGCTTGTGCCGCGCAGGACATTCCGTTTGTGCACATCTCAACCGACTATGTGTTTGATGGCAGCGGTGCGGTCGCTTGGACGCCTGATGCGCCGGTGGGGCCATTGGGGGCCTATGGGCGCAGCAAATTGGCCGGTGAAGTTGCCGTGCGCGCCGCAGGTGGCCGCGCGGTGATCTTGCGCACAGCGGCAGTGTTTTCGGCGGATGGCGCGAATTTCGTAAAGACCATGCTGCGACTTGGCGCGGATCGCGATGCGCTGAATGTGGTGGCTGATCAGGTGACGGGGCCAACGCCCGCAGATGCGATCGCGGCGGCTTGTTTGGAGATCGCGGATCAATTGACGGATGCGGGCAAGGCGGGCACCTATCATTTCAGTGGGGAGCCGCATGTGAGCTGGGCCGACTTTGCGCGGGCGGTTTTTGCGGCGAGCGGGCAGGATGTGACAGTGACCGATATCCCCAGCAGCGCCTATCCAACACCGGCAAAACGGCCGTCCAATTCACGGCTAGATTGCGCCACGTTGGTGGACACTTTTGGCATTACACCCCCCGCATGGCAGCCCGCGCTAACCCGCGTGGTGGCCGAGGTTTTGGAGGCAAGCGCATGACGCAGCGCAAAGGTATCATTCTGGCAGGCGGGTCGGGCACGCGGCTTTATCCGATGACCTTGGCGGTCTCAAAGCAGTTGCTGCCGGTTTATGACAAGCCGATGATTTTCTATCCGCTGAGCATCCTGATGTTGGCGGGTATTCGCGATATTGCGATGATCACCACGCCGCAAGATCAGGCGCAATTTCAACGGCTTATGGGTGATGGATCGCAGTGGGGTATCAACCTGACCTGGATCGTGCAGCCCAGTCCGGATGGCCTCGCGCAGGCCTATATTCTGGCTGAGGATTTTCTGGACGGTGCGCCAAGTGCGATGGTCTTGGGCGACAATATCTTTTTTGGACACGGGTTGCCGGACAGTCTGCGTAAGGCGGATCAAAAGCCTGAGGGCGGGACCGTGTTTGGCTATCGCGTGTCGGACCCGGAGCGTTACGGCGTTGTCGATTTCGACGGCGAGACGGTCAAGGCGATCATCGAAAAGCCAGAGGTCGCACCATCGCCCTATGCGGTGACGGGGCTGTATTTTCTGGATGGCAACGCGCCGAAACTGGCACGCGAAGTGACGCCATCGGCGCGGGGTGAGCTTGAGATTGTGACCCTGCTTGAGATGTATCTGAAGGCGGGCTTGCTGACGGTGGAAAAAATGGGGCGCGGGTTTGCCTGGCTGGATACCGGGACACACGCGTCGCTTCTGGATGCGGGCAACTTTGTGCGGACCTTGCAGGACCGTCAGGGTTTGCAAACCGGGTCGCCCGAAGAGATCGCGTTTGAGGCGGGTTGGATCGATGCCGATGGCCTACGCAAGCGCGCAGAGCTTTTTGGCAAGAACACCTATGGCCAGTATTTGCGCGGGCTGCTGCGCTAGTATTGGCCGTAGCCATAGCCTTGGGTTTCGTCGGCAAATTTGCAGTGGTTGAGCACCACGCCAACAACATTGGTATGCTCGGACACTTCCTTTTCACAGACGTCGATCTGCTTGCTGGTGGAGGATTCCGCCCGGGCCACGAGCAGCACGCAATCGGTATAAGGCAGGAATGATCGTGCATCGTCGTTGACCAGCAGTGGCGGCATGTCAAAGATCATCATGTCAGGTTCATACATCTGCTCGATCTCGCGGAGACGCTCTTGGGTTTCGTCAGAGGTCAGGTAGCGGGTCGGATCAACGGACCGGCGCGCAGCCATTGAGACAGCGACGTTTGGACCGATCCGCAGTGCTTGGTCTTGCAGTGGGACTTGCCCCGTCAAGACCTCGCGGATGTCATGGGGTGGCTTTTGACCGAGGATGTTGGCGAGGTTTGGTTTGCGCAGATCAAGTTCAAACAAGAGCGCGGATTTCGCGCCCTGGCGGGACACGCCGTAAGCTAGGTTCGCGGCTAGGGTGGTCTTGCCGCAGTTTGGCATGGGCGAGGTGATCATCAGCCGTTTCCAGCCATTTTGCTGCATTTGCTGCATGACCTTGGTGCGCAAGACGTCGAACGCAGAGGACGCGGTATCTGCTTTGTGCGACACGACGCGGTTGCGGGTCATATGCTTTGCATCGGGCATGATCAACGGAATGTCATCCCAGACGCCATTGCTGACGACGGGCTGGGCGCTGGTCTTACCCCTTGTCGTCTTTTTGCCGACGGGAGCGCCGGTGCGGGTCTTGCGCGCTTCGGCAATCGCTTTTTGTAGCTTTTCCATTGCGGGCCTCTTTGATTACGTCTGCCGCAGGTGACGGGTCACATGCCCAACCTGCGGAGGATTTTTTGCACGATCAGTTCGATCGGCATGTAGTAGGTGTCGACCACGTAGATGCCGCCAAGAATGGCGACGATTGCCCCGACAATCGCCAAGACCTTGACCGAGCGGCGGAAGACACGGCGCCCGCGGCTTTCGATAAACGGAATGGTCGCGATGGGCGTGATGCCTAGGGCGGATGTGAGTTCGACCGGGCGTCGGATGGTGCGGTTCAGCAGTTCCAGAAGGAAAAAGAAAGCACCGGCAGAGCCAAGGCCGAGCGCGATCCCCATCATCGCGACGCGCGGACGGTTGGGGCTGCTGGGCTCATCTGGTGCGCGTGCCGCTTCGATCAAGGTGATCCGCTGACCACGGGCCGTCAGTTCGATCCGTTCACCCATGTTGGCGCTGGAAAGGCTGCGCACCGCGCGGTCATATTGGGACCGCACGTTTTCATAGTCGCGCCGCAAAGCATCAAGGGTCACGGAGACATTGGGCGTGCGGGAAATACTATCGGTGAGTTCCTCGATCTGGGTCTGCGTGCGGGCCATATCCTCGTTGACCCGTTCAATCCGGGAATCAATCTCCGATAGCTGCAATTCAAGGATCAGCTCTGCTGCACTGTTCGAACTTGGTTGCGCGGCTTCGGCGAGCAATTGCGCTTCGAGCAATTCGATCTGATTGCGCAAAGACACAACGTTAGGGTTGGTCTCTGAATAGATGGTCAAAGCCTGTCGCAGCTGGGTTCGCAAGCTTGCCAACTGCCGCTGTTCGGTCGAGTTTTGTGTTTGCACTGGCTGCCCGCCTGTGCGGTCAAACGCAATGCGGATGCGTTCTTTTTGTTCGTTCAGGTTCGTGCGCTCGCGTTCGGACGTGGCGATGCGTTCTTCCAAAAGGGCGAGCCGCTGTTGACGAAATGACAGGTCGCTTGGCAAGGCGTCACTGTTTTCACGTTGAAACTCTGAAATGGCGACACTGCGTTCGTTCAGATCCGCGTTCAAACGTTCAACCTCTTGGCTGAAGAAGTCGAGGGTGTCTTCGGCGGTATCGGTCCGCAGGCTGACGTTTTCGTCGATGATCCGGGTCACAAATTCGTTGACCACGTTGGCGGCGATGCGGCCATCGCGTGCCTCAAACCGAACGGTAACCAGGGTTGGTCGGTTGCCACGGGTGCCAGAGCCGCTTTGAAAGCTGCGGATATCGGTGCGCCCGCGCATCTCGGCCACGATCTGATCGGGTGACATATCTGAGGTGTCTTCCAGCACGCGCAGACGTTGCTGGATTTCGAGCAGGTTTGTGCGCGTGAACAGACGCTGCCGGATAAACTCAATCTCTTCGGTGGCGGAGATCCGCACCGTTGACTGCGCAAGCTCATCCGGGATTTGTGGCGTTTCGACGATTAGACGGGCCGAGGCTTCGTAAGTTGGGGGCAGGCGCCACGCTGTTGCGAGCCCTGCGGCCGAGAACAGAATGAACAAGACCGCCATCACGGGGAGGCGGCGCAGGAACAATGTCCAATAGAATTTGATAAGTGGACCCATGACCTTAACCTTCGTCTTGGGGGTCTGCCGTAACCCCTTGTAACAGACCATCGTTGATCACGCTTTGAATGATCGTTTTGTCGATGACCTGCTGTTCGGCGGTCGCAGCATAAACAATTGCGAAGTCGCATAACTTGTTAATCAACCGAGGGATACCGCCGGTGTGCAAATGGACTTGTGCGGCGGCACTGTCGGTAATCTGATCGCCTGATCCGCCCGCGTGTTCCAGTCGGTGGCGGATGTAGGCAGAGGTCGTGTCGGCATCCATCGGACCAAGGTGGAACGACGCCATGATGCGCTGGGCGAACTGGCTCATCTCTGGGCGTGAAATCACTTCGCGCAGTTCTGGCTGGCCAATGAGGACCAGTTGGAGCAGTTCATCTGTGCGGGTGTTGATGTTGGTCAACATCCGCAGTTCTTCGAGGCCCTCGGGGGAGAGCTGCTGCGCTTCGTCGATCACCAGAATCGCGTATCTGCCGGATGCATAGTTATCCACCAGAAAGTTCTGCAGAATTTGGAAGGTTTCCACATAGTTGGCTTCGCGTGGGCTGGGTACATCCAGGGCCGACAGCGCCCAGCGGAGCAGATCACCGCGGTTGCCATGTGCGTTCGAAATCAGGCCGACGATGGTGTCGTCAGAAACGCGTTCCAGCAGGGCCTGCAAAAGCGTGGTTTTCCCCGCACCAACATCACCGGTGATCACGGTGATCGGGGCGCGGGTCATGATGCCGTATTCAAGCACCGAATAGGCCCGCTTGTGGCCCGGGCTCCAGAACAGGAAGTCGGGGTCGGGCAGAAGCGTGAAGGCACGGCGCTTGAGGCCGAAGCCGGTGGAAAAGAAATCGCCCGACGGTTCATCGATGGAGTCGTCGGCCTCGTCATCGTCCAAGGCGCGGGCGCTGCGGAATGGCGGCGGATCGGGTTGCGGCGCAAGCAAAGCTGCGCCCTTGCGTCCAAACAGCTTGGACCAAAGCGTCGCCTTTTCGGTGTCGTCGGTCTTAGCCAAGCCGATCATGCCTCGTTCTTGTTGCGCAATGTATGCCATATCTCTGCGTGGCAGGCCTGATAGATAGCGTCCCGATTCGCAGAACACCATTTGATCGTTGCCTAGAAATCCACAATTTCCTTAAATCGATGCGTCGTCTCATCATATTGAAACAAAATATTCTGTCGGCTTCATGGCGCAAACGCGTAGATTTTCATCATTTTATGCGCATTTGAGCAAAATCGGAGGATCAAACTTAACCAAGAGTGAAGATTCGAACGGGATTGTTTGCAAATTTACTGAAAAATTGACTATAAACGGATGTGGTTGGTAATCAGCCACGGGGGATGAGTAAGACGACCGTTTTTGATGTTGCCGATACGTCATCCCTAATCGTTCGTTATAAGTAGCCCCTTTTTGGGCGTGTTTAAGGATAAAAGTTTAATGTCGTTTCATGATGACGATCTATCAAGTTTCCGATCATCCCATCAGCCGGTCATTCTTTCGGCGATCAAATCAGTCAGCAAATCACGTTCGACGGACAGCCTTTATGCGCGTTTCGTCAAGCCTGCGTTCGATTGCCTGTTGGTGCTGTTGTTTGCGCCGATCATTCTAACAATCGTTATTGTTTCTGCACTGATTGTTGCGTTGGACGGGCATAATCCGTTCTACGCGCAAGAGCGTGTCGGCCAAAACGGGAAGACGTTTCGTCTTTTCAAACTGCGGTCCATGGTGCCAAACGCAGATGCGCTTCTTGAAGCACATCTTGCCGCGAATCCTGATGCCAAAGCCGAGTGGGACCTGAACCAAAAGCTGCGGGATGATCCCCGTATCACGCGGTTTGGTCGGATTATTCGCAAAACCTCAATCGACGAAATGCCCCAGTTTCTGAACGTACTGCTTGGCGACATGGCCCTTGTTGGCCCGCGTCCGTTCACAGTCGACCAGCGTGAAGACTACACCGGGATCCGTTACTTCGATCTGCGCCCTGGCCTGTCTGGCCTTTGGCAAATCTCAACGCGTCACGACAGTGAATTTGTCGCACGTGCACAATTTGATGATCTCTATGCGAGAAGCTTGTCCTTTTCCGGCGACATTCGCATTATGCTTCGGACTCTGGTAGCCATCGCCCGCGGGACTGGCTGCTAATTAGGCGGGGGTTTCCCCCGCACCCGAACAAGAGGTCTGACCATGTTGAATATGTTGCGCCCGCTCGCGGCGTTGTCGCTTTGCTTTGTGCTTGTCGCTTGCGACAGTCTGGAAGAGCGGGCAGACAAGCACTATCAAAGTGCGATTGCCCTTATGGAAGAGGGCGATTTCAATCGCGCCGAGATTGAGTTCCGCAACGTGTTCGAGCTGGACGGCCAGCACATTGAGGCGCGCACCGCCTATGCGCAGATGCTTCTTGATATGGGCCGGCCTGCGCGTGCGAATGCGCAGTATCTGCGTTTGGCAGAACTGCTGCCAGAGGATGCAGACGCCCGCCGCGCCCTGACGCTATTGGCGATGGATGCCCAGAATTGGGATCAGTTGGAACGCCACGGCAAAAAGCTGATGGAGCTGTTGCCAGATGATCCGGTGTCGGGTGTGGCACAAGTCGCGATGAATTTCCGCGCGGCGACCGAAGAAGAAGACGCTGTCGCACAACGTCAGGCCGCCGATGCAGCTGCCGCTTTGATCAGTGATTTTCCAGACGTCACGATGCTGCGGTTCATTTTGATTCAGCAGGCGATGAACGAAACGGATGTCGCCTCTGCCTTGGCGCAGATGGACGAGCTGATTGCGCAGCGCAATGATCAGGTCGATCTGCACATCATGCGGTTGCAGATGCTTGGCCAATTGAATCGGCGTGATGAGATTGAGACCTCTTTGGTTGGGCTGATCGACCAGTTCCCAAACCGTGAAGAATTCCTGCCCGCGCTGCTGCAGTTCTATGCGAGCGAAGGTCGAGTGCCGGATGCCATCAGCTTTTTGCGTGGCTACGTTGAAAAGAACCCAACAGAATTGCCAGCCAGCAACACGTTGATTGAGCTGGTTATGAGCGCTGAAGGGCCCGAGGCCGCGATCGCAGAGATCGACCGTCTGATCGCTGTTGGTAACAACGTGACGATCCTATCGACGCAGCGTGCACGTGTTCAGTTCGAAAACGGTGACCGTGATGGCGCGATTGCCGCGATTGAAGAGATCGTTGCCGCGACAGATTTGGCCGCAACTGAGGACCCCGACGCGCTTGAAGATTTGAACACGGCCAAGGTTGTGCTGGCGCGGATGTTGCTGGCCACCGGGAACGAGGTCGGGTCACGGCGTTTGGTCGAAGAGGTGCTTGCCGCCGATTCGTCGAACGGTGCTGCGGCTAAGATGCAGGCGACTTGGTTGATCTCGGACGATCAGCCGGATGAGGCTGTGACGATTTTGCGGACCGCCATTGACGACAATCCTGATGATTGGGAAGCGATGTTGCTGATGGCCGATGCGTTCACACGCAGTGGCAGCCATGAATTGGCCCGCGATTTTGTATCCCTCGCAGTCGATACCTCGAACAACGCGCCAGGGCCGAGCCTGCGGTTTGCAAACCTGCTGGTGCAAGAGGACCGGTTGATTCTGGCTGAGGAAACGCTGGTGAATGCTCTGCGTGTTCAGCCGGATAATCTTGATCTGTTGACCACGCTTGGCCGCGTGCAGGTCGCGCGCGAAGATTGGCCACGGGTCGCGCAGATCGAAGAAACACTGCGCCGCATTGGTGGTGAAACCGCCACGCGCGTTGCAGCTGGTTTCGAAGTGACGCGTTTGGCATCGCAGGCACAGGTCGAAGATGCGATTGGCATTCTTGAGGGGCTCGCATCCACGGACGGGTCGATCCAGTCGGTTGCCGCGCTGATCCGTGCCCGGCTTGCCAATGGTGAGACGGAGGAGGCGCTTGAATTTGCGCAGGAAAGCCTTGCCGCCGATCCAGAGAACATGGGGCTGCGGATGATCGTGGCGTCAACGCTTGTTGGCGTTGGTAGCGTCGAAGAAGGCCGCACGATGATGGAAGACCTTGTGGCCGAGAACGACCAGATCGAAGCGGCATGGACTACGTTGATCCGCATCGCCTCTGCCCAAGGCGACGAAGAAGAACGCCAGCGACTGATGGAACGCGCGACAGCAGCCATGCCGAATTCCGTGGCTTTGGCCTGGGCGCAGGCCAGCATTCTGACGGAAGAGGGTGACACCGAAGGCGCGATTGAGATCTATGAGCGGGTCTATGAACGTGCGTCCGGGTCGCTGTTGATTGCAAACAACCTTGCGACATTGCTGGCCAACAGCCGCGATGATGCTGAAAGCCTTGAGCGTGCCTATGCCGTGGCCCGCCGTTTGCGTGGATCAGAAGTGCCAGCGTTTCAGGACACTTATGGGTGGATTGCATACCGTCGGGGCGACCTGAACGAGGCGTTGACCCATCTTGAGACTGCCGCAGAAGGTCTGCCAGAGGAACCGTCGGTTCTATATCATCTGGCGGTCGTCTATCGGGACCTTGATCGCAAACCTGAGGCGCTCAAGCTCTTTAACGCGGCATCAACTGTGAGCGAGAACACGGCCCAGTTCCCGGAAATCAATCTGGCGAAGGTTGAAGCCGAAAAACTGATCGCAGAAGGTGTCACCCCCGCCGAATAGGGGGTGACGGCCACAAAGGCGCCTTATTTCAATGTGTTTCTGTGACGGTTAGGAAACAAAACAGCGAAATTTAGGGGATTGCACCAGAAAATGGTTCCCCCCAAAGGTTAACGCGTGAATAACGCTCCTTGGTGGGTGCGTTAACTGACAAAAGGTCACCTGATGAAAAAGATTCTTGTTCTCTTGTTTGCGCTGGTATTTGCGAATGTCGCAGCGGCGCAAGACGGGTATCGCGTAGGCGCGGGCGACACGTTGTCGGTCGAGGTACTGGAAGATCCGGGCTTGAACCGGAGCGTTCTTGTGCTTCCGAATGGCAGCATCACGTTCCCCTTTGCGGGTTCGGTGAACGTCAGCGGCAAGACGCCAAACCAGATCGGTTCGCTGATCGCGTCGGGTATTTCGGCCCAGTTCGCGCAGACGCCAAATGTTTTCGTCTCGGTTCAGCAGCTGCGTGCCCGCACGCCAAGCGCACCAGCAGCCGACCCAACCGTCGACATCTTCTTTTTGGGAGAATGGGCGGCACCCGGTCCTAAAGAATTGGATCAAGGTGTGACCATGTTGCAGGCGATGTCTGCCGGTGGTGGCTTTACCAGCTTTGCCGCACAGAAGCGTATCCAGTTGCGTCGTACCAATACCCAAACCGGTGCTGTGAGCACGATTATCATCAACTATCAGGCAATTGCTGATGGGTCCGAAATGGTACGCGATATCGTGTTGCAGGATGGTGATGTCTTGGTCGCGCCAGAGCGTCGCCTTTTCGAATAATCACACTGGAAGCTAGCGCATGACATTTCGGTTGACCCGTTTCGATCTCCTTCGAAAACGCGGAGTATTATCTGTCTTGTTATGTAGTGTCGGGATCAGCGCTTTGGCGCAGGTCGCTGATGACAACCCATCACGCCTGCGCGTTAGCGCGGGCGCCGAGGTGGGTGATACGAACTATCTGTTCTCTGCCGTCGATCTGGATATCAACCGCGCAACACGGACGCAGCAATTCAACTTTGCGGTGGATGCCCGGATCCTTGAAGTCTCTGAGGCGGACAGCGAATTTGGGATCATCAATCCACGGGTCCGGTTGTCCTATGCGCAGCAGAACGGGCAGTTGGACTTTTCGGCCCGGTATTCATTTGCCCAGGACGACATTGATGGCACCGACGTGCTGATCGATGAAAACGCGGCGCTGGACGAAGATAGCTTTGTTCAGACCACAGGCACACGGGTGCGGCATTCGGGTTCGATCACGGCGGAATATGGTGCGGAGGCACCGTTTGGGGCACGTGTCGATGTAGGTTTCACGGACCTGTCTTACGACAACGCAGGCGACACGTCGCTGTTTGACAACGATATTTGGACAGCTGATCTGGCGTTGCGGTTTGATGTAACCCGGGTTTTCACCGTCAATGCCTCACTGGGGTATAGCACAGACGACCGTGCGAACCTGCTGAACACCGAGCAAGTCCGCAGGGATGCGTCGCTGGGTGTGGCAGCAAACGTCAATCGCGTGACGACGGCGAGCGCGACCGTCAGCTTTACCGAGATTGAAACGACCGTGGATGATGGTGCCGGTGGTCGCGCCAGTTCCACTGATGACGGGCTTGGTTTTGACGTTGGGGTGACAATCCAGCAGCGCAACGGCGAAAGCCGGTTTGCCTATAACCGCACGGTGGATATCGGCGGGTCTGATGATCGTCTGACCTACACCCGGTCCACGGACCTGACCAAGACCCAAACGCTGAGTTATACTGTTGGCGCGATCAAACAGGATGACGATCTGTCGTTCCTTGGCCGGATCAACTTTGCCCAAGAGCTGCGCAACGGCACGATTTCATTGCGTGCATCGCAGGATGGGTTTGTCACGGACGAGGGCGATCGCGCGATCGCTCGCCGTTTGCAGGCCAGCTATTCCACTGACCTCACGTCGACCAGCAGCCTGTCGGTTGCAGCATCACTGGCCAGCCTCGATTACAACGGGTCTGCGGATGACGACGGCAGCAGCGCATCGGCGTCTGTCACTTATCGCCACCAGTTGACGCGCGATTGGAACGTCTCTGCGACGGCGCGCCATACCGTGTCGAAGGACGGTGGCGTTGAGGACACGGATTCAAGCCTCGCGCTGAGCATCAACCGCGACTTTACGCTGTTCCGCTAAATCAGGCGTGATCTTCGCGGATAAGGTCGCTGACCTTTTCGCCGATCATGATGGCGGGTGCGTTGGTGTTGCCAGACACGATTTCCGGCATGATTGAACAATCGGCGACGCGCAGGCCGCTGATGCCGTGCACGCGCAGGCGTTCATCGACAACGGCGTCCGAACCAATCCCCATCTTGCAGGTGCCGGTTGGGTGGTAAATCGACGCGGTGTTGTCGCGGGCCCAGTCCAGCGTGGCGTCATAGTCGTCGATATCCAGCGTTTCGTGCGGGCGGTATTCCTGGCTGATCTTGGTGTTCAGCGGTGCACGCTTGGCGATCCGGCGGGCGATGTTGACGCCTGCGACGATGGTTCGGCAATCGGTCTCTGTGGACAGGTAATTGGGGATGATCTTGGGGTAGGTCGTGGGTTTCGGACCGGCGAGCCGGATTTCGCCTCGGCTTTCGGGGCGAAGCTGACAGACCGACATCGTAAAGGCAGAAAACGGGTCCGCACCTTTACCGGGGTTTTCAGCTGAGAGCGGCTGCACATGGAACTGGATATCAGGCGTTTCCATCTCTGGCCGGGTCTTCAGGAAACCGGTGGCCAGGCTGGCCGCCATCGTCATGGGACCCGCGCGGAACATAGCGTATTTCAGCGCGATCTTGGCTTGCCCATACAGGCTGCTGACCTCGTCATTGAGGGTCGGTTCATTGCATTTGTAGACAAGGCGGGCTTGCAGGTGGTCCTGCATGTTTTTGCCGACGCCGGGCAGATCCTTTTGCACGGTGATGCCATGTTCGGACAGTTGCGCCGCTTCACCAATGCCTGAGAGCATCAGGAGTTGCGGCGAATTGATCGCCCCACCGCACAAGATCACCTCTTTCCCGGCTTTAATCGTGTGGGTCTTGCCGGAGCGGTCCTGATAGGTGACGCCAGTAGCCCGGCTGCCGTCGAGTTCGACCTTTTGCGCCAGCGCGTGGGTCACAATCGTCAGGTTCTTGCGATCCTTGATGGGGTTCAGATAGGCGACGGCAGTGCTGCAGCGACGCCCGTTGCGGGCGGTCAGCTGGAAGAACCCAACGCCTTCTTGGGTGGCACCGTTATAGTCGGGGTTGAACGGGTAGCCTTCAGCCTGCGCGGCGGCGACCCAGGCGTCGGTGATTGGGCGCTGTATGCGCATATTGCTGACAGAAAGCGGACCTTGGTCGCCGTGATAGTCATCTGCGCCGCGCTCGTTCTTTTCGGCGCGCTTGAAGAGCGGCAGAACATCGTCCCAGCCCCAGCCAGCGTTTCCCATCTGACGCCAACGATCATAGTCCTGCGGCTGGCCGCGGACATAAAGCAAACCGTTCAGCGATGAAGACCCGCCGAGGACCTTGCCACGGGGCCATTCGATGGATCGTCCGTTCAGGCCGGGATCGGGTTCGGTTTTGTAGCACCAGTCGACGGATGGGTTATGGATCGTCTTGAAATAGCCGACGGGAATGTGAATCCACGGATTCCAGTCTTTCCCGCCTGCTTCGAGCAGAATCACACTATGGTTGGGGTTCTCGCTCAGCCGATTCGCAACGACGCAGCCCGCTGAGCCAGCACCTATGACGACAAAATCAGCTTGCACGGCGGCGATCCTTTCATTTCTGAAAAAAAGTCTATGCAGATTAGCGGAACCATACTAGTCTTTTTTTGAGAATAAGAGTCTCAATAATAGACAGTCTGGGAGGACACTATGAAGTTGATGAATAAACTAAACGGTATTTCGCGCCGTGATTTGTTTAAGTTGGCTGGTCAGTATGGCATGAGCTCCACTTTGCTTGCCGCTGGGAGCTTTGGCGGCGCGATGAGCCTCGCGAATTTGGCCAGCGCTGCGGAATCGACCTATGAGAAGCGTTTCGCCAAAGAAGCGAAATACACGCTGAAGTTTGGCGCGGCTGGCTTTAACGCCCGCAACCTGCTGATCGAGCGTGCAGGCTGTCTTGAATTTGCGCGTGATCTGGAAAGCCGCACAGACGGTGAAATCCGTGTTGAGTTTATTGGTGACAACCAGATTTGTGGCCAGACATCCTGCGTTGAGAAAACACAGCAGGGCATCGTGGATATCTATGCGGCATCGACGCAGAACTCTGCCGGTGGTGCGCCATATCTGAACGTGCTGGACTATGCCTATATGTTCCGTAACCGCGCGGATCAGTATCACTTCCTCTATTCGCCAGCGTCGCAGGCGCTTTTGCGTGAGCCTTATGAAAAGCGCCACGGTCTGAAGTTCCTGTTCTCGCACGCTGAACTTCGCGGCATCCAGTTGGGTCTGGCTTGGGAAGACAAAGAGACCGTCACAAGCATCGATCAGCTTGCAGGCACAAAGAATCGCGTAACAGGCACGCAGCTTGGCCGTATCGCCATGAATGCGCTGAACCTGAACCCGGTTCCTGTGGCCTGGGAAGAAACACTTGATGGCCTGAAGCAGGGCCTGATTGACGGGGCCGAGACATGGGCATCTGCCGTGGCATACGCCAACATGTCGCCTGTTGTATCCCAGTCGGTTCACCTGAACTTCTTCTGCGGCACAGAGCACACCGCGATGTCCGCATCGGTGTTCGACAGCCTTGAGGGTGAATTGCAGGATGCTGTGATGGAATCGTCCTATCTGGCGCAGGTCCATGTTCAGGCCGCGAACGAGGCGGCACTGGTCAAAACGGTTGGTCAATCCGATCCACAGCTGCCTGACACGATCTTTGCTCAGAACAACGTGCGCAACGCGTTCTTGTCTGCGGAAGAGATCAAGAAGGCCGAAGAGATGTGCTCGCCCGAGTATCAGCCACAGTTGTGGGAAGAATGGCGCGAGCGGCTGAACGGCTGGTCTGGCGGTCTGGATACCTATCAGGAAATCTATGACGAAGTGCGCAAAATCGACGCTGACACATTGCCAGAGAACGTTGAGCCGCGCCGCTGGTGGAAAGCCTAAACGCGCGCTACGCTAAGAACTAAGGGGCCGGTCCGAAGAGGAGTTCGGGCCGGCCCTTTTCAAAGAAAGACCGCGCGGTCAGCGCGGCGTTTGACGCACTATGGGGGGACCTAGATGTCGATTTTCGCGGAAGCGTTGGCTGTTGTTCCTGCGATATTCTCGGGCAGCACCTGGGATATGCGCAGCGCTTTTGACACGGACGGCATGTGGCTGTTCTGTTTCGTGGCGACATTTGTTGTCGGATACATTGCGCATCTGATGTACAGGTTCATCCCTTTTCTTGAGCGACATCTTGAGCGCGGCATTTCGGTTGCCGCCTATCTGGTGATCGCCGGTATTATTTGCTGGGGCGTGATTGACCGCTTTGTCTTTTCGCACCAGTGGTCCGGTTCAACGACCGTGCCCCCGTTCCTTTTCATGGTCATGGCGTGGTTCGCCTGTTCCTATAACGTCAAGCTGCGCACGCACCTGAGCTTTAGCGAATTCCGGTCCAAGATGCGCCCTGGCGGGCAGATGGCTGCGCTGACATTGGATGCGATCCTGTGGTTCATCTTTTGCTGGATCGCGATCACGACCTCGCTGCGGTTTACCGCATTGTCGGCGGACAACTTCCAACTGGTGGATGGTGTCGACGATGTGATGAAGTGGTGGTTCTACATCACCGTGCCCATCGCGTTCAGCCTTATGTCCGGTCGCGTCATCGGCAATTGGCTTGAAGACTGGGGAAATTACCGAGCCGGGACGCCCATTATCAAACAAGCCGTTATCGGGGGAGATGTCTAATGTCTGACGGGACACTCATTACACTGATTTCATTGGGCGTGACGTTCTTGTTCATGCTTGGCACCCCGGTTTTGTTGGTCATCTTTTACTGGGTGATCGGCTGTAGCTTTGTGATTGATCTGCCGTTGGCCAATACGGGCAACGAGCTGATCAACGTCTTCTCAAAGGGTTTTGCGCTGCTTGCGATGCCTTTGTTCATTCTGACGGGCGATCTGATCAACCAATCGGGCATCGCGCGAAGACTTTCTGACTTTGCCTATTCCTGTCTCGGCTGGCTGCGCGGCGGTCTGGCGATGGCATCGATTGCGGCCTGTGGTCTGTTTGCGGCGATCTCAGGCTCCAACTCTGCCACGACGGCGACCATTGGGTCGATGCTGCACCCTGAAATGGTCAAAGGCGGCTATGATGAACGCTTCTCTGCATCGACGGCAGCGGCGGGCGGCACCGTCGGGATCATTATCCCGCCGTCGATCATCTTTATCGTCTACGGCTTTTTGCTGAACCTGCCGATCTCTGACCTCTTTGTTGCGGGTATTTTGCCCGGCTCGTTGATGGTGCTGGGCATGATGATCATGGCCTTTATCGTTTGCACGATTAACGGCTGGGGCATCCTGATCCGTCTGTCGCTGTCGCGGATGTTCAAGACCGCAATTGGCGCTTGGCTTGGCTTTTTCGCTATCGGGCTGGTGCTGTGGGGGATTTACACCGGCAAATTTTCACCCACTGAGGCGGCTGGCGTGACCGTTGGTTTCTGTATGCTGGTGGGCATCATTTGCTACCCGCTTAACAAGATCATGGGCAGCTCCACCGACTTGCCGGTCGAGGACAAAGGCGTGCTGTCGATGTTCGTGGTTGAGGGTTTCACGATCCCGCAGCTGCCAAGCGTTGTGTCCCGGTCTGCGCAGATCACAGGTATTCTGGTGCCATTGATCGCGGTGTCTGTTGCAATGCAGCAGGTGATGTCGTCGCTTGGTGCCAAGGACTTTATCGGCGACTTTGTGACCGGTATGGGCGGCTATTACGCGGTGCTGTTCACGTCCATGGCGATTGTGTTTGTGACCGGTATGATCCTTGAATCACTTCCCGTGACGATCATTCTGGCGCCGATCCTTGCGCCGATTGCGGCAAGCGTCGGCATTGATCCGATCCACTTTTCGGTGATCTTCCTTGTTGGTGCGTCCATCGGGTTCATCACGCCACCCTACGGTTTGAACCTTTATGTGGCGTCGGGTGTGACAGGGGTGCCCTACTTTAGACTGTTGCCCTTTAGCTCGCTTTATCTGGTCGCTTTGCTGAGCGTTTGGATCATTGTGGCGCTGACACCATCACTTGCGCTATCGCTTCTCCCGGACCGTTAAGGAACAGGTATGCCGGACGACCAAAGCGTGGAAGAGAAAGGGCAAATCCCGACGAACTTGCGGCTTTTGGCCGTGATCGAAGAGGTGGCGCGGGCCGGCGTGCCCGTTACCCCTTCGGCGGTGAACGAGGTGTTGGCGCTGCCGAAACCGACGGTGCATCGCCTGTTTGCCACGGCAGAGCAGCAAGGGTTCTTGCAGCGCGATATCGACGGGCGGTCCTATGGGCCCGGGCCGCGATTGCGGCGGTTGGCGGTCGATACGATGACGTCGGAACGGGTGCGTGGGCTGCGATTGGCGGTTCTACGCAGGGTCGCAGATGAGGTTGGTGAGACCTGCAACATTGCGATCCCTGACCGCGATGGCATGTTCTATCTTGATCGGGTTGAAACGCATTGGCCGCTTCGGATCAATCTGCCTATCGGCAGTCAGGTGCCGTTCTACTGCACGGCCAGCGGCAAGATGCATCTGTCCTGCCTGCGAAGCGATTATCTGGACCGGCTGCTCGCCAATCTGAACCTCAAGGCGATGACGGGGCGAACGATCACCGATCCTGCTGCACTGCGCACAGAATTGAGTGCGTCCAGAGAGCAAGGGTTTGCCACCGACAACGAAGAATTCATGGAAGGCATGTCCGCAATCGCGGTGCCGATCAAGGACACAAGGGGCCGCTTGCTGGCGACCTTGTCGGTCCACGCGCCTGTCCAGCGGCACACGATGCAAAGCCTGCAGGGCTATCTGGACGTCCTGAAATCAGCCGCCGCAGAGTTAAGCCTGATCGCCTCTGATTAAGGGTTGAACTTGTGTTCTGCGGGAGGATGATTGCGCGACCAATCAAAGGATGAACTGATGCGTTACGAACCCGCCGCCGACCGCTACGACCGCATGATCTATCGCCGGTGTGGGCGGTCCGGGGTGCAACTGCCTGCAGTGTCGCTGGGGCTTTGGCATAACTTCGGCGGCGACACCCCGCATGAGGTCAAGCGCGCGCTTTGTCGGACGGCATTCGACAATGGGATCACGCATTTTGATTTGGCCAACAACTATGGCCCGCCGCCGGGCAGTGCGGAACATGCCTTTGGGTCGATCCTCGCCGAAGACTTCCATGGGCTGCGCGATGAGCTGATCATTTCGTCAAAGGCGGGCTATAACATGTGGCCCGGACCATATGGCGAATTCGGGAGCCGTAAGTATCTGATCGCAAGCTGTGATCAGTCGCTCAAGCGGATGGGCTTGGATTATGTCGATATCTTCTATTCCCACCGCTTTGATCCCAATACCCCGCTGGAAGAAACCATGGGTGCCTTGGATCACATCGTGCGGTCGGGCCGTGCGCTTTATGCCGGTATCTCGTCCTACAACACGGAAAAGACGCGGGAAGCTGTCAGCATTCTCAATGACTTGGGCACGCCGTGCCTGATCCATCAGCCCAGCTACAATATGTTCAATCGTTGGGTGGAAACGGATGGCCTCAAGGATGCGTTGCACGAACTGGGGGTCGGTTCGATTGCCTTTACGCCGCTGGCGCAGGGGATGCTGAGCAAAAAATATCTCAACGGTATTCCCGAAGACAGCCGTGCCGCGCAGGAAAAGTCGCTGGCCCCATCGCTGATCACCGAACAGGCACTGGATGCCATTCGTGGGTTGAACGAGATCGCGGAAAGCCGGGGTCAGACCTTGGCGCAGATGGCGATTGCTTGGGTTCTGCGGGACGAAGGCATTACCACGGCACTGATCGGGGCTAGCAAGCCAAGCCAGATCGAAGACTGCGCGGGTGCCGTTGGGAACCTGTCCTTCACCAAGGCGGAGTTGGACGCGATTGATGTGCTCGCCTCAGATCAGGCGATCAATCTTTGGGCAGCGTCGTCGAATTCGGACAACGCCCCGAACCGGTAATGTGATTGACCCTTTGCGGTTGGCCCCAATTTGCTTATGCAGCTTGGGACAGATGTGTTGGGGCCAAGAATGGGTATTGTGGACACCGCCAAGCGGCAGCTGAAGGCGTTGCAGGATCGTACGATCCCGCAGCGTGTGGTGTTCCATCATGTGCCCAAATGCGGTGGGACGTCCGCTGGGCGGGCGCTGCGCAAACGCTATGTTCTCAGCCAAGCGACCGTGAAGCCCGAAGAGAGTTTTCGCGCGTTTGAGATGTTCACGGGTCGCACTGACCGCGAGGCGATGCTGGTTGATGTGCTGGACCTGCGTGAACAGATGATGCTGTATCTGCTGCTGGATGATGTGCGTTGCTTGTCGCTACATGTGCGGTTCAGTCAGGCGGCCCATGCGGCGTTTGCGGATCGGTATAAGTTCGTAACCTTGCTGCGTGATCCCGTTGCGCGGTTCATCTCGCATTACAATTGGTCCTATCAGCGCCCCGGTGCCTTTGGCCGGATCGAAGAGCCGCTGGACGCATTTCTGGACACGGATCGCGCGCGGCTGATGGGGGCCACCTATGGCGAGTATTTCAGCGGTCTGCCCGTGGGGTCGGATTTCACCAGCGCGTCGGCTGTGGATGCAGCTGTTGCGAACCTGTCCCGGATGGATGTCGTCGGACGGTTGGACGATTTGCAGGCGTTTGAGGACGATTTGCGCAATGCGCTGGGCGTTCGGATCAAGCTGGGCCATGAGAACCGCAAGGGCACGATCCGGCCTGCACATCAGACCGAGGTAACACCAGAACTGCGTGCGCGGATTGAAGAGATTTGCGCGCCTGACATCGCCATTTGGACCCGCGTGACGGGTGGCGCTGCATGACGACTGCAAAGAAGGGCGGTCTGTTTGGCGACGTCCGCAAGACGTTGTTTGGCAACCTTGTGTTTTCTATCGCGCAATGGGTGGTTTTGATTGTGGTCGCGAGGCTCGGTTCCGCTGAGCAGGTGGGCTACATCACCTTGGCCACCGCAATTGCGACGCCCGTTTTCGCACTAACAGGGTTGTCGCTGCGCGACGCCCGGGCAGTTGATGTTGGGCCGGTGCGCAGCGATCAGGATTATCTGCGGCTGCGGGTGCTCTTGTCGGTGGCTGCCGTAATTCTGGCGGCGATCATCATTGTCGGGAGATACGGCGACGCGACCTGGGCGCTTATTTTTGTGATTTCAGCGGTGGTGCTGACCCGCATCCCGCATATGCAATCGACCTTGCATTACGGGATTGCGCAGACACGGGGCCGGTTCGACGTCGTCGTGAAAAGCCAAGTCTTGCGCGGTGTGTTGGGTGCCTTGTGCTTTGCTGTGACGTTTGCAGTGACCGGCAGTGTTGGGGCGGGATTTGTGGCCCAAGCGCTGTGTTGGATCGCGATCATCGTGGTGGCAGAGCGGCGACCGCTTGCGCAGGATGACGTGGATTTTGACATTGGTCCCTTTGGTCGGGCTAACCTGCAACAGGCGTTTGGCCTGATGCTTTGGATGCTGCCGATGTCCATTGCGGGCGCGCTGCAGATGATATCGCTGTATGTGCCGCGCTTGGTTTTGGCGGAATTTGTGACCTTTGAGGCCTTGGGGCTGTTTGGCGCGATTTACTATTTCCTGACGGCCATTCAGACACTGGCGATCGGAATCTCTCAAGCCTCCGTCTCGCGGATGGCGAAGGCGGCGGCGACCGGAAATGCGCCGTTGTTGCGACGGATCACGGCCCTTGTGATGGGGGCCAATCTGGCGCTGGGGCTGGCGATTGTGGTCGGGGCGCTGACGGTTGGCGAATGGCTGGTGGGTGCCGTTTATGGGGCGGCCTATGTGGACCGGTTCCTGATTGTCATGGTGGCGGTCACGGCGGCGCTGCAACTGGTGATGGGGGTCACGCAATACGCGCTATTGGCCGGTCACCACTTTGCCCTGCGGCTATGGATCAACTTGATCTGCCTGATCGCGGCCTTTGCGTTTTCATTCTGGATGATTCCGGACGGCGGCGCGGTTGGTGCGGCTTGGGCCATCCTGTGGGTGGTGGTCGTGCGGTTGTCGCTGGGGCTAACGGTGCTGGGCTGGATGCTGACCCGTCCGCTTGCGCCTGCCGATGAAAGTCGCGGTTAAGCGGACCAACGGGACAGATCGAGATCGAATGCCTTTGCGAGCCTCGCGTTGGCGTCGCTGAACTCGGCCTTTAGATCAGCCAACACCTTATCCTCGGTCACCGACACAGCATCGGGCACGCGGGTATTCAGGCGACGGTAAACTGCACGGGCGGCGTTGTAGGCGGCACCTTTGGGCAGGCGGCTGCGAATCGCGAGGTTGAGCTTTTGCAGCCCGCGCGAACGGGGCTGATACGTCTCATTCTCGCGCGGGAAGGCGTAGGTTTCGAAGAACGTCGGATCGAGATGTAGCCACGTGCAGACGTCGGCCACAAAGGCGGATTGGTCGGCCAGGAGATCGTCAAAAAGCATGACCTTGATCCGGTCAGGGCCGAGGGCGTCGCGCCATGGGATCAGGTGATCCACGTAAGCGGCGTTGGTTAGACAGTTCTGGGCAAGCTCATTCCCTTTGAAGTCGTGTGGGCCAGTGCGGCAGGCGGTCAGAAAGTCGGCAAAGGACATGTCGCTGGGAACCCAATCCCAGTTGTTCTGAAAATACCGAAAGAGCGAATGAACTTGGGCGCTGGGTTCGCGCAGGATGAAGAGCAACTTTGGCGTGCCCGACATATCGCGCAGGGTGTCGCGGGCAGTGGCGCTGTAGATATAGGCGGGGGTGGATTCCATGATGATCTGCGCCTGCGCCCCGGCGGGGAAATGCGCGGCATAGCCTGCCAGACCATTGCTGACGTGGTTGTCAGGGCGGTGCATGTGGGTGCCGGGATCGACGAGGAAATACGTCTCTTTCTCTAGCGATCCGATGCAATCGGGGTGGTCGGCCAGCCAGCCGTGGACAGAACTAGTCCCGGCCTTTGGGACGCCCGCGATCAGGAAATTTGGCAGAACGTCAGGCATCAGTGTGGTCCACCTGAACAAATGTGCATCCTGCGGCTGTCAAATGCGCGGCTGTCAGGCGACCGGTGGCATAGGCCCCGGTGTCGATGGCAATGCGGCCGTCTTTGGCCTCTGGCATGTTGACGATCGTATGACCGTGCAGCACCCAAAGCCCATCGTCGCGGCGGCGCTTGGCAAAGTCTGGGTGGCCCCAGATCAGCACCTTGTCGTCTTGCTCGTCCGGCGCGAGAGCAGGGTCGGCCCCGGCATGGGTCACCAGCACGTTGCCGCACAAAAACTGGCAGGGCAGGTCTGCAACCCAAGCGATCAGCTCCGGCCCCATGGCGGCGCGCAGTTCATCCGCCAGCCGTTGCAAGGTCGCGTCATCGCTGGTTTCGACCCCACCGGTGACGCCGAAGCTCGCCAAAGTCTGTAGCCCACCATGGCGCAGCCAACGGCTGGCTTTGCCCGTTGGTTCGTCGAGAAACTTGAGCATCATTGCTTCGTGGTTGCCCATCAGACAGGTGATGTCGGGTCGGCCTTGCAAAAAACGCAGGACATCAGCGGAATGATCGCCGCGATCCACATAATCGCCGACACAGATCAGCGCGGCCCCTTCTGGCGCACGATCCAGCAGCTTATCCAACAGATCCATTCGTCCGTGCACGTCGCCAATCACAAAGCAGGGCGGGTCCACAGCGATGGGCGCCGCATTGGCCTGTTGGCGCCATGGCCATAAACGGTTCAAAAGGCTCATATCTGCTGCGTGCTGCCCTTGGGATTTGTTGCCATTGTGGCGCAATTTCCGTCCGAGTGGAACGGGTTGCGGTAGAAATGGCGGGACGTTGCGGCGCGGCGTGTTATGCAAACCGCGCAGAGGCAAGAGGGCAAAATGATCGCAAAAGCGACAAGGCGGGTTCTGACGGCGATGGTGGTGTTCGGCGCGGCAGCGCCTGCGCAGGCCGATACGCTGTCATTCTACGGCACGCCGGGTCTGATCGACATGCCCAACGCCTATGTGCTGGAAGACGGTGAAATTGCGCTGACGACAGCGGGCTTTGGCGACACGTTGCGCAATACCTTCACGTTCCAACTGACGCCGCGCCTGCAGGGATCGTTTCGCTATAGCTATATCAAGGGCTTCAACTTTGGCCGCACGGACATCTATGACCGGAGCTTTGACGTCAGTTACCAGGTGATCCGCGAGTCCAACCTTTGGCCTGCAGTATCCGTGGGCTTGCGCGATTTCGGCGGAACAGGGATTTACAGCAGCGAATATGTGGTCGCGACCAAAGCGTTGACGCCGCAAATCACGGTGACGGGCGGATTGGGCTGGGGCCGTTTGGCGGGGCGCAACGGCTTTGGTTCGCCGTTTGCGGGCATTTCGGATCGGTTTGAGGTGCGGCCAGACGTCAACGAGGGCGGGATTTCAACGACGGGTCAGGTCGATCTTGGCGCTTGGTTCCGCGGCGATGTTGCGCCCTTTGCCGGGGTCAGCTGGGCGGTGAATGACAAGCTGACGCTGTTGGCCGAGTATTCGCCTGATCTATACACACAGGAAGAAAGCCGAGGGCTGCGCGCCGTGTCTTCGCCCCTGAACTTTGGTGCGCAATACAAGTTCGATAATGGTGTGACGCTAGGGGCCTACTCGGTTTACGGCAATGATCTGGGCCTGACGCTGAGCTATGTCTTCAACCCTGCGGATCCGCCGGTTCCAGGCGGACGGGGCAATGCACCTGCGGCGTTGGTTGCGCGTGGGTCTGTGGATGTGACCAGCTCGCGCGATCTGCGGTCTGCGCTGTCGCGTCAGGGTCTGACGTTGGAAAACTTCGCGGTGCAGGGCGACACGGCGCGGTTGCGGGTTGTTACCACGCGGTATGGTGCGGCGGCGCAAGCGCTGGGCCGGGCCGCGCGTGCGCTTGCCAATCGCGTTGATCCGAGTGTCGAGTCATTTGAGATCACCTTTGTCACTTTTGGTATGCCTGTCACCACCGTGACGCTGAACCGGAGCGATCTTGAGGAGTTGGAATTCAGCCCCGACAACAGCTGGCAAAGCTATACCCGTGCCCGGATCGAAGACGCTGGCGCGATGGATCGGTCCGGGGAGCTCGCAGGGCTGTATCCTGGCGACAATTTGGGCTGGGGCACGTATTTCACGCCCTCGCTTTTTGACCCTGATGACCCGTTCCGGTTTGAAACCGGGGTGAAGGTCTTTGGCTCTTACGCCCCACGTCCGGGTGTCGTTTTGTCTGGCGAGATACGCCAGCCGATCTACAGCACGATCTCGAACGCGACGCGGCAATCGAATTCGGTTCTGCCACGGGTGCGGTCGGAATCGGTGCGCTACTTTGCCGATGAAAACACCAAGCTGTCCTATCTGACAGGTGAGTATTTCAGCCGTCCGCGCGATGACGTCTTTGCGCGGGTTACCGTGGGCTATCTGGAACAAATGTTCGGCGGCGTCTCGGGCGAGGTGTTGTGGTATCCCATCGACAGCCGTTGGGCGCTAGGAGCAGAGGCAAACTATGCCCGGCAGCGCGACTTTGATGGCGGGTTCGGGTTTCAGGAATACGACGTTTGGACGGGCCATGCCTCGGCCTATTATGACTTTGGCAATGGGTTTTACGGGCAGCTTGATGCGGGCCGCTATCTGGCGGGCGATTGGGGCGCGACGGTCACGTTGGACCGCGAGTTTAACAATGGCGTGAAGGTGGGGGCGTTTTTCACGCTCACTGACGTTTCCTTTGAAGAATTCGGCGAAGGGTCGTTTGACAAGGGTATCCGCGTATCAGTGCCAGTGAGCTGGTTCACGGGCCAGCCGTCACAGCGGAACCTGACCCAAGTGATCCGGCCCATCCTGCGCGATGGTGGTGCGCGGTTGAACGTGCGGAACCGTCTTTATGGTGTGACGCGCGATCTGCGTGGGGCTGAGCTGTCGGATAGCTGGGGAGTGTTCTGGCGATGATGCGGATTGCGACGATCTTTGCGGTCCTGATGCTGGCCGGATGTGGTGGCCTGTCGCTTCAGGGGTCTGCGCCTGCGCCGAATCCGGACTTTGCCGCCTTGGCGCAGCAAGGTGCGCCGCGCTTGCAGGTGGGTGTCTTGTCGCAGGGGGCTGGCACGCAAGTGGTGCGGCAGACCGTGCGCGACGGGTTTGAAACCTATGTCTCTGCCGATGGGGCCAGTCTGACACTGGACCGCGGTGTGCTGGTGGCCAGCCGTGGCTTGGGCGGTGACATGATGGGGTCGGATGTGGCACAATCGCAGGTGCTGATCTTTGCGCGCAGGGCGGGGCAGGTGAACCGGTTCCACACGTTTATTGACGGCGAAAACCGCGCAGAACGGCGGGCCTATGTCTGCGATGTCGCGGTGCGCGGTGCGCGTGATGTGCCCTTTGGTGATGTCAGCGTTGCGACCACACTGATCGCCGAAGACTGCGCCAGCCAGACGCAACAATTTCTTAATCTTTATTGGCTCGACCGCAGTGGCCGGATCGTGCAATCCCGGCAATGGGCGGGCGACTTTTCAGGTGTCCTGACATTTCGTATTGTGCCATGACCACACCCCGAAGGAGACGACCTGTGCGTAAACTCATGATGATGTGCTGTGCCGCTTTGCTGGCCAGTTGCGGTGTGGCCTACAACAGCCCTGCGATCAAAGCGGGCGTTGCGGATGGGACGAACGTGCGGGTGGTGGCGTTGACGGGGGAAAGCGTGTTGCTGGCCAATCGCGCGACCTATCGCCCGCGCACATTGCCTGCGATCTTCTCTGGCACGGCGGGGGGTGGCTCTGGCCTGCGCGGGGCGGGGGCCTTGCCGGCACCTGTGCTGGATGATCCGGCGCGACCCGGTGGATTGGAATTGCGTGTGCCGCCGCCCGTGGACCCCGGACCCTATCAGATTGGTGTGGGCGACGTTGTGCTGCTTGCGGTACCGCGTGTTGGCGGCACGGTGGAAGAGCTTTCGGGTCTGCTGGCCGCACAGAACGCGCGGCAGGGCTATACCGTGCAGGATGATGGGTCGATCAACATTCCGGATGTGGGTCGTGTGCGGCTTGCCGGGCTGACCATTGATGAGGCCGAGGCAGAGCTGTTCCAGCGGTTGGTCGAAAACCAGATCGACCCGACTTTCAGCCTTGAGATTGCAGAGTTCAATTCGCGCAAAGTATCGATCGGCGGCGCAGTCGCGAATCCCGTGGTGGTGCCAGTTGCGCTGACGCCGGTTCTTTTGGATCAGGTTTTGTCACTCGCCGGTGGCATCACGGTTGAGGATCAGGATTTCGCATCTGTGCGGCTATATCGTGATGGTACGCTTTATCAAATCCCGCTCAATAACCTGTTCAGCGACCCGCGTTTGCGTAACATCCGTTTGATCGGCGGAGATTCGGTGTTCGTGGATACCGCGTTTGAGCTGTCTCAGGCGCAGGCCTATTTTGAGCAACAGATCACGCTGGCGCAGTTGCGGCAGACGTCGCGTGTTTCGGCGTTGAACGAATTGACCCAAGAGGTTGCCTTGCGTCGTGCCAATCTAAACGAAGCACGGGACAATTTCCTGACTCGCACCGATTTGGGCGCGGTTGATCGTGACTATGTCTATTTGTCGGGCGAAGTCGGCCAGCAGTCGCGTTACCCGCTGCCTTATGAACAGCAAGCAAGCCTTGCCGATGCGCTGTTTGATGGCGGCGCGGGTGTGCCAGTTGAAACGGGGGATGTGAGCCAGATTTACGTGCTGCGCGCCTCGCCCGATCCGCGTGAGTTTGGTGCAGTCACGGCGTGGCACTTGGATGCGCGCAATGCCGCGAACTTTACGCTCGCCACCCGGTTTGAGTTGCGCCCTGACGACGTGATCTTTGTGGCCGAACAGCCTGTTACACGTTGGAGCCGCGTGATTCAGCAAATCACACCGTCACTGTTGAACACGACGGTGTCAGCAGCAGCGAATTGATTTGGGCGAAAATGCCTGTTAGCGAACCCCTTTATGTGGTTTGAGTGCGGCGGGGCGCAGTTCGAACGGTTACGGAATTTTGAGTGTTGAACAAAGATCTCTTAAAGGCCGAAAAGCGGCAGGTTTTGAACGTCTTCGTCCATGATTTAGCGATGGACGACGTCGTAGCAGACTTTGAAGCGGGTCTGATGCTGACGTTGCACACCGATATGCTGGTGAAATTGCAGAAGGATCGTGAATTCTACGATGCTTTTCAAAAGTTTGACCTGATCACCTGCGATAGTCAGTTCCTCTACGGCGCGCTGAAACTGATGGGCATTCCTGTGCGTGAACGGGTGTCGGGTTCAGACTATTTCCCGCGCTATTATATGCATCACAAAGACAACCCGGACGTCACGGTCTTCCTGCTTGGTGGTCTGCCCGGTGTGGCCGATAAGGCAGCGGCGCGGATCAATGGACGCGTGGGGCGCGACATTATCGTTGGCACTTATGCGCCACCGTTTGATTTTGACGGCAAACCCGAAGAGATCGACAAGATTGCGGATGCCATCAACAGCTCTGGCGCGACGGCGTTGCTGGTGGGTCTTGGCGGCGGCCGTCAGGAAAAGTTCATCGTCAATTACCGTGACCGGTTTCCCGGTGTGAAACTGTTTTTGCCGCTTGGCGGGACGATCGACTATGAGGCCGAGACGCTGAAACGGCCTGCGCCTTGGATCACCAATCTGGGGTTTGAGTGGCTTTACCGTGTGATCAAAGAGCCGAGACAGCGCTGGCGGCGGTATTTCATCGAACAACCGCCAGTAATTTGGTTGCTGATCAAGCAGAGATTTGGCCGTTACAAAGACCCGTACGGAGGGGTCTAGCGTGGCGGGGTTTTTCACCCAAACCGCCCGTGCGGCGCAGGCCAGCTTCCCCGGTTGGGGACCCAGTGACGCGAAATTCAAGCTTCAGCTGATGCGTGCGGCTTATGCCCATCGCGATGCGGTGATGCCGTTTGTCACTGCTGAACCGGGGTCAATTCTGGCCGATGTCATGGACGCGCGGCCCCAGACATTGGGTGCTTTGGTCTGGCCCTATCAATGCGCAGGTTGGGATGCCGCCGAGCGTTTGGCGCGGATCAAGGGGCACTATGATGTCACTGGTGCGCTGGGCGCGCCGTGGCGATTTGGTTTGCATGAAAAGCTGATCCTGACCGATCTATCAGAACGGTTTGCGGGGCTGCGGCTGGTGATTGACCAACCCAAATGGCTGATGCGCGAGGGCGGTTTGGCGATCAATCTGTTCGTGGAGGATTTCCGATCCTTCTCGCTTGCGTTTTCGCTGTATCGCCAGCCGGACGGTGGTTTGCAGGCGGTGGTTGGCGGGTTGCAGGGACGCAAACGCGACGGGGCGCTGGACCTTTACCGCGATCTGACAAAGGCGCTGTTCGGCTTGCGGCCGCGTGACTTTCTTTTTGATGTGCTGCGTATGATCTGCAAAGAGATTGGCGTGGACGAGATTTATGCGGTGACGCAGGCGCACCGGCACCACCAGCATCCGTTCTTTGGGACCAAGGATCTGACCCCTGACTATGATGCCATTTGGGACGACCGTGGCGGTGAGCGGGTTGATGAGATGATGTATCGGTTCGCCGTGGTGCAGCCGCACCGGGATATTGAAACGATCAAGCCCAATAAACGGTCGCTGTATCGCAAGCGTTTTGCATTTCTGGATGAGCTGGATGCGCAGATTGCGGCGGACCTTTCCGGGCTGACGCCGACGACTTTTGTGGACCTGTAGCCCGCCATGTTTCTCTTGAATTATCAGGACAAAAAGCTGATTGCCGCCATCCATACCTATCAACGTGGGCGCGACAAAGGTGGGGTCTTGGGCAAGGTTCAGGGCGCTTGGGGCAAGCTGCGGCATATGTTTTGGACGGTGATCAGTGGGTCTGACATTAGCCGGGACGCGACGATTGCAGTCTCGGCCCGGTTTCCGCATCTGACTGGTGTTGTGATCCACCATGATGCGGTGGTGGGCGAAGACTGCATGATCATGCAGCAGGTCACGCTTGGGCAACTTGCCTCTGGTGGTGCGCCTCATCTTGAGGCGGGCGCTTATGCGGGCGCCGGGGCCAAGCTGTTGGGGCCAATTCGTATTGGCGCAAAGGCGCGGATCGGCGCCAATGCCGTTGTGCTAGAGGACGTGCCAGCGGGTGCGACAGCCGTCGGCGTTCCGGCCCGGATCAAGGCGCAGAGCTAGCGATCAAGTCGGTCGTCTCCGCGCTACGGACCTGTGGGAATGAAACGGTTCAGCGGACCCTGCACCTGGATCAGGACGTCATTCAAGCGCGCCTCTGCCTCGGCGTCAGTTTCATTTGGGCGGATTGGTGTTGTCAGGCGCACCAATGCGCCATCCGTCCGGCCGGTTTTGATACCGTCAACCATCAGCCAGTACTTAGCTGCAAAATCCCATGCGATGTGCCGACCCTTTTGCTCGAACCAGTAGTAGACCATCATCCGGGTCTCGCCCTTTTGGATGATCGCGCGGTTGATGTTGTAGGGCGTGTCGCTGTTGAGAAGCTGCGTGACATCGGTGCGTTCCAGCCACGCAATCTCCCACCCGCCGCCGGGCAGGCAAATCTCGGGTGAGTGCACGCCGCCGCTGCTTTGGTCGTAGTACCAAGCCGAAAAGAAGTTCACGGGCGCTGCGGCATTTGGCGACACGAGTTCCACCTGATGGTAGTCGTCTGCGCCCAATACGTCTGCCACACCGGGTTCAAGAATGACCCGTGGCCCGGATTGTTCCCATGACCCCAAGCTGCGCGGGAAGGTGGTGAATGTTTCGCGCTCCACACGGATAGTCCCGCGATCCGGCAGTGACAAAAACACAGCCGTTGCAGCGATGATAACGCCGGACGCCGTGATTAGTGCCGCAGATGGCATGATGTGACGGATGCGCATCGCTTGCGTGCCAAGGCCATCGGTGTCGAGGTCCAGCGCCTCGATCAGCCCCATCTTCACGGGGTTAAAGAACAGCAGAATGCGAGCCAGCAGGAAAAGGATCAGGATACAGGCGATGAAGATCACCCAGCCTTCGAAGAAATGCGAAAACCCTTCGACCCACTCAAGCCCCCAGTTGTTGACGATGTAACCTGCCACTGCGATCCGGACAGAATTCATCAAGACCGTGATCGGCACAGCTGAGATCAAGAGCACCGCCTTGTGCCACATCTGGCCCTTATAGAGGACCGCGAAGATGTAGGAAAAGCTGAGGATCGGGAAGAGGTAGCGCAGGCCAGAACACGCCTCGGCCACGTGAAGCTTTGTGACCCCAAGGTCGATGATGTTGCCGTCCAGAAAGACCGGAACACTCATCAATTTGAGGAACCACACGCCCATCTCGGACGAGATTAACTGCAGCAAAGTGGTCGTCTTGTAGTAGATGACGCCGGGCAGGGGCAGCATGTAGACAAGGTGCACAACAGGCGGCCAGAAATGCTTGCCCGTTTTCCAGCCAAAGCTGACGAGCAGCAGGCCGCCGATCCACAGGATAAGAGAGTAGGCCACGATGTCATTGATGTTGGACAGTTTGCCCAGTGACCCCATCGCCACGGCGGCAATAATGACTGTGACGCCGATCCAGCGGTCGCGGATTGGGCCGGGACGTTCGGGGAATTCTTTGAGCTGACGCAGGAAAAGCAAGCCAGACAGCACGGGAATCAGCGGGCCGTGGCTGTATTCTGGCAGTTGCCAAGCCTCTAGCAGTGCGCCGATGCCGTCCCAAAAGAAGACGCCAGCCGCCAGCGTCATGACGATCAGCCAAAAGGTGCCGCCGTGCAAAAGCCCGCTAAACCACGAAGAACGTTCGGAAATTTCGCTGGTGCTGGACATGAATACACTCTTTTCGATCAACTACAGTGGCCCTTACAGGCCGGAAACGGCAACATGATGGCGATTGATCTTCAAAAATAAGATCGACGGACCCATACCATGGGATTGGATATTTCCAAACCCCGTGCCCGCCAACGATTTTGTTATCGTTATGCGTAGGTTGGCAACAATTCGCGGCTATGCACGAGGTTGTGCGCTTTGCCTTTTGGGATTGATCATGTTCTGGACCAACTATGGCCAAGAAATGCTTTATACGGCATGTAGGCGTTTTTGGTGATTGCGGGCTTTATGACCACTTTTGATCTTGGAATCTTTGCGCATAACGAAGCGGATGGCATTGCCGCCCTCTTTGATACGCTTGCGGCACAGGATGTGTTTGCAGACGCGGATGTGGATGTGCGGGTGGTGCTGTTGGCCAATGGCTGCACAGATCAAACCGTGGCGCTTGCGCGCGCCAAGATCGCGACCCTGCCAGCCGTGGTTGCTGCGCGGATCGAGGTGCTTGATCTTGCCCAAGGTGGCAAATCCCGGACCGTGCATCGCTTTGTGCAAGAGGTGTCGCGCACCGACGCCACGGTTCTAGGGTTCATGGACGCCGATATAACGTTGCCACGCGCGGACACGATCCGGCGTATGGTCGAGGCTTTGCGCGACCGGTCCGCATTGCAGACGTTTACCAGTTGTCCTGTAAAGGACGTGGTGCACGATGATCTGCCGACCGGTTTCGTCGGCAAGATCATTGCGGCCAGCGGCGGCGGCCTTGCCGATTTCAAGACCGCGATTTGCGGCCAGCTTTATGTCATGCGCAGCCCGATGGCGCGTCAGATCGGATTGCCTGCCGGGTTGCCGGTGGAGGATGGTTTCGTGCGCGCAATGATGCTGACGGGTCTTTTGACCGCGTCTGAAGACCTGACCCGCATTGATGGCGATGAAGAAATTTTCCATGTCTACGAGTCGATCCGCACAATCCCAGAACTGATCCGCCACCAAGTCCGGATTGTCATTGGCAGTGCCATCAATTCCATTCTTTTTGCAAAATTGCGTCGTGAGACGACAAGTCAGGTCGAGGCACATGAGATGCTGATGGCCGCCGCAGGTGATCCTGACTGGCTTGGCAATGTCATCAAGTCCGATCTGCCAAAATGGCCGCATGGCTTTGTGCCGTTTCACTTTTTGACGTGGCGTGTCACCGCGTTCTTTCGCGGTGGCGACAAGAGCTTGCGCCGTGCGGTTCTGTTGATCCTTGGCTTTGGGTTCGACGCTGTTGTTTATGTCCTTGCCAGCTTGCGCATGATGTTCCGCCAAAGTGCGGGCTTTTGGTAGCGTTGCCCGATTGAAAGATGAATGATGCCTGATCCCAATTCCTACGTCGTAATTTCGCCTTGCCGGAATGAGTCCGCTTATATGCGACGGACGCTCGATAGCATGGTGGCCCAGACCTTGCAGCCAACCCTGTGGCTGATCGTGGATGATGGGTCGACGGATGAAACGCCTGAAATCCTTGCCGAATATGCCGCCAAGCATGATTGGATCAAAGTCGCTCAAAAGCCGGATCGCGGGCATCGGGCCGTGGGCCCCGGTGTGATCGAGGCGTTCTATTTTGGGCTCGATCAGGTGACGCTTGGCGACTTTTCCTATCTTTGCAAGCTGGATCTGGACCTTGATTTGCCGCCTGCCTATTTCGCCACGCTGATCGGCCGGATGCAGGACGATCCCCGGATCGGGACCTGTTCGGGCAAGCCCTATGCGCGTAATTCGAGTGGCAATTTGGTCGCTGAAACTGCGGGCGACGAGATGTCGGTTGGCATGACCAAGCTGTTTTCGGTTGCGTGCTTTGAGGACATCGGTGGCTTTGTGCACGAGGTCATGTGGGACGGGATCGATTGCCATACCGCACGGATGAAGGGCTGGACCCCCAAAAGCTGGGACGAAGAAGGCCTGCGGTTTGAGCATTTGCGCCCAATGGGATCGAGCCAGCAAAGCATTTACACGGGCCGTCGTCGCCATGGGTTTGGGCAGCATTACATGGGGTCCGATCCGCTGTACTTTATCGCCACGGCGATCAACAAGATGCGCCATCCGCCGATCATCTTGGGCGGGCTTGCCATGTTGCAAGGCTACTTCGGCGCGATGCTGAAGGGAAACCGCCAGCATGACGATCCGGCGCTGCGCAGTTTTATCCGCAACTATCAGCGGCGTGCCTTGCGGATGGGTAAGAAGAAGGCCGTCGCGCAGATTGAGGCGGAACGCCCCCTGCCTGCACCTTTGGCCAAGTCCAACTAGGACTGCGCCGAAAGCCATTCCTGGAACATAAGCACCGCCCAAAGCTGGCGGCCCCAATTGTGGCTTTCGCTTTGGTGCTGGTCCCATTTCTGGCGGATCAGCTTTGCGTCAAAGTACCCCTCGCGGTTGAGACGATCGGTTGAAAGCAGATCTTCGGCCCAATCGCGCAGGTCGCCGCGCAGCCAGAGGCCGATTGGCACTTCGAACCCCATTTTCGGGCGCTCCATGAGTTCGCGCGGGACATGGCGGTAAAGCACCTGACGCAGCAGCCACTTTGATTGGCCCTCGCGCACCTTGAACGCAAAGGGCATTTTGAATGCGAATTCCACGACGCGGTGGTCGAGCAGGGGCGCGCGCGATTCCAAGGCCACAGCCATTGTTGCGCGGTCCACCTTGGTCAGGATGTCGTCGGGCAGATAGGTCATCAGGTCCAGCTGCATCATCCGTTCGCTGGTGTTCAGATCGCCTGCCGCAGGCGCATTCCCGGTCAAGAGACCGTCACCGGATCTGCCGTTCAGCACCGCCAGTTCCGGGAACTGCCAGACGGCGACCATTTCGCGGTGCAGCGCCTCGACCGACGCGCTGGACCCATAGGTCGCCAAGCGATGCAGCCGCTGACCGTTAGGTTCCTTGCCTTGTGGTGTGGCGCGGATCGGCTCCATCAATTTGTTCAAGAGCGTTGCAGGCATGGCGCGCAAGGGGGCCGCGCCTAGGGCACGCAAGGCAGCGGGCAGTTTCGATGTCTTGTCCCAAAGCCGGGCACCTTGCAGGTAGCGGTCATAGCCGCAAAAGAGCTCATCCCCGCCATCACCCGACAGGGCCACTGTGACGTGCTGACGGGCCAGTTCCGCGACAAGAAAGGTGGGGATCTGTGAGCTGTCGGCGAAGGGTTCATCATAGATTGAAGACAGTCGCGGGACGACGTCCAAAAGCTCTTTCGTGCCGACATAAAGTTCGGTGTGATGGGTGCCGAGGTGGCCAGCGATCTGGGCCGCGAATTCCGCCTCGTTATATCGCTTTTCGTGGAACCCGATGGAGAACGTATGCACGGGCCGGTCCGAGAGGTGCTGCATCAGGCTGACGATGGTCGCAGAATCGATGCCGCCGGACAAAAAGGCCCCAAGCGGGACGTCGGACATCATTTGCTGGCCGACAGCGTCCAGCAGCAAAGCCTCGAGTGCATCAGTGGCGGTTTCAGGTGTCAGACTGGTGTGTTTGGCGTGCGTTGTGATGTCAGCGGCGGACCAATAGGGCGCTGCGACGGGATCCGGGTTCTTGGCGGAAAGGGTGACGGTTTCGCCGGGGCGCACCTTGTGGATGCCTGCGAAAATCGACTGATCCTCACCCACGTTGCCGTGGCGGAGATAGTTCGGCAGGGCATTCCTGTTGATTTGGTTTTCAAACGCTGGGTGCTGCTTGAGCGCGTGCAGCTCTGATCCAAAGAGGAAGGCTTTTTGACCGCCATTGCCCTGCCAACCATAGTAAAGCGGCTTTTCCCCCATCCGGTCGCGGGCAAGGGTCAGCGTCTGGCGTTCATGGTCCCAAAGCGCCAGTGCGAACATGCCAACACTGCGGGTAAGAGCCGTTTCAAGCCCCCAAACGTCGATGGCGGCCAAGAGCGTCTCAGTATCAGAACCGCCGCGCCAATCCACGCCGTGACCGGCATCAACCAGGTCTTGGCGCATGGTCTTATGATTGTAGATTTCGCCGTTGAACGTGACGGTATAGCGGCCGATGTGGGACGTCATGGGCTGGTGCCCGGCACTGGTCAGATCAACGATGGCAAGGCGCAGGTGGCCAAAGCTGAGGCCGCTTTTGGCGTCGGACCAATGACCGTTTGAATCGGGGCCACGATGGGCGATGGCGTCCATCATTTGCGTGATGGTCGCGGAGCGGACGTCTTGGGTCAGCGCTTCAGGTGCTTGCAGAAAGCCGGTAATGCCGCACATCAGGCTTGCCCATCCTTTGCTAAAGGTTCGGGGCGCGGTGGACCTGACAGGTCACCGTCAAAGAGGCGCGCGAGGCGGGCCGCTTCGACGTTGATGTCGAACTCAGCCACCACCTTTGCGCGCCCGCTTGTCCCCATTGCCCGCCGTGCGGCAGGCTCTGCAGCGAGGTTTACCATCCGGCTCGCAAGGCTGTCGACGTCACCGGGCGGCACGATGTAGCCGTTGACGCCGTCTTCGACCAATTCAGAAACACCAGCGACCTGCGTACAGATCACCGGCACTTTCGCGGCCAGCGCCTCCATCAGGACGACAGGCAAACCTTCGGCGAAGCTGGGAAGGACAAAGGCGTCAGCAGAGGCAAGGGTCGCCGCAACGTCGTCTTGTGATTGATAGCCAGCAAAGGTGATCTGGTCTTTGAAAGGCTTCGCAAGTGTTTCGAGTGCGGCACGATCGTCGCCATCGCCAACGATTGTCAGGTGCAGGTTCGGTGCGGTTGTCCGCGCTTTTTCAAAGGCTTCCAGCAGGATGCGCACGCCTTTGATCGCGGTCAGCCGCCCGACATAAACGAAATGCGTCCGATCAGAGTCTTGCGACTTGGGTTGGTCGTAAAGGCCAGGGATCACGCCGCAATGAATGATCTTGAGCTTGGGCCAATCGGCGGGGTCAGAGAAATACATCGCCTGACTGCGGGCAAAGTGACTGATGCAAGCGACGAAATCGGCGTGATGTATCTTGGTGCCAATTTTCCAACGCTCTGGCGCATAAAGCTCTGCTGGGCCGTGGAGCGTGAAGCTGAATTTGGTTCCCGCAAGCTTGGCCGCCAAAACCGCGACATTGGCGCTGACGTCGGCAAAGTGGTTGTGCAGATGCGTGATCTTTTTGCGTTCCAGATCATCGGCGATGATTGTGGCTTCGGCAAAATAGATGAGTTGGTAGATAAGGGCCCGCAACCCCGGCGCCCGCATTTGCAGGGCAAGCCAAAGTGTCGCGAGGTAGAGCTTTGGTTGACGAAAAAGCCGAAGTTGCGCGCGCAGCAGGGGTGCGATTTTTTTGGCCGCGGCAAGTACGTAAAAGGTGTTTTGCGCTGCCGCAACTTCTGCCGGGCCACGTAGGTGGTCAGCAGAGGGTTTGCGGATAGCGTAGGTCGACACCTCCGCGCCCAAGGCGCGCAATGCCTCGACCTCGCGAAGGATAAAAGTATGCGACACGGCCGGATAATGCCCGGTCAAGTAAGCGATGCGTGTCCCGTTGGTCGGATCGGCCATAAACTGTCTCTGCTCAATACGTTGAGCATAGTCTATGCCGATAGCCGACGCGTGAGTAAACAGGCTTGAAGCGCGTTAGAAGCTGGCCTCGAACGCCCCTTGCGAGGCATGAACCGGACGAAATTGCCCGTAAAAGTCGCCAACGGCACGCAGTGTTTCATCTGCAGTCCCAAGCGCGAGCGACCCATCGCCCGGGCAATAGGCCGAGAGAGTTTGATTGTTGGTCGCAAAATTGCCGAACGTCACTGGGCTGTCGGGGCAGAATAAAACGACGACCGCTTCGCCTGCGGGCCAGGTTGAACCGCTGTCGTTCGAGATCGTCAGCGTGTCCGTGTCAAAGGTGACCGGCACATTGTATCTGGGGTTTGCGTTCTTGTAGCTTCCAAGGCCGATACGGTGCGATTCAACCGGGGGATCTTCGTAATCGTTGGGGCCTCGGCCAGCGGGATAACCCATCGTGATACTGGCACCATCGGCGACGTCACTTGGGATGATGATCTCGATCCGTTCATACTTTGAACGGTACCCTGTGTGACGGGGTGCCCAAAGCGGCGTTTCATCGAAGGGTGCGAATGCCACCGACGGGGTGCCGGTTGAGGGGGAATGCAAGACATTGTTAATCTCGCTGACGGCGGTGAATGTCCCGAGGTTTGGATTTTGATATAGAACAGCTGGAGGGTTGGATGCGTTGGCGCTGTCCATCAAGCTTATGCAGGTGTTGTTGTAAATCTTGATCGGCCCTGCCGCGCATTCGGCGACGTTTCCGGTTTGCGCGCCCGCGTCTTCAAACAGTTCCGTTTGCACAAAATAGTTGGGCGTAAAGAGGCCATAGAAGTTAATGCGCGGCGTGTTGGGCACGATCATCAAATTGTTGCGGATTGTGGCTCCACCATAGGACAACATGATAATGCGGCGATCAAATGCTGTGCCGCTCAGGATGGAACGCTCAATGAGGTTGTTTTGGACATTCACGCGAATCGTCGAATTCATGCGGTTAACTGAAAGGCCACCTTCGATGCTGCACCGTTGGACATTGAACCGCGTCCCGCGGTTGGCGCGTTGGTCAAAGCGAACAGCGGCTTGCTGGGTGATGACGCCAAAGTAGTTTTCGAACCAACCGGTCCGGACAAATATGTCGCAGCCGTCCAGAACCACGTTCTTGGCGCTTTGGAACCGCAGGATCGCGGCATCGTTGTGCAAAGAGGAACCGTTCAGCCTTGGACCGCCCGACAGTGCATTTATGTTGGACATCGCACGTACGCCCAAATAGGCGACGGGGGCATTGATCTCTTCATAGAAATGATAGGATCGCGTTCCTTCGGACACGACGTTTGAGAAGATCCGAACGCCCAATTCGTTGGTGAAGGACAGCGCGCTATAGGCATGCGCGCCAAAGTTCTTGATATCGCAATCGTGCACCAGCAGGTAATCACCTTGATGGGCGCTTTGCTGAAAGCACGAATGGTTGCCGTCGCCTGTTTCTGTCGTGCTGTCCCAGCCACCGACAAAATCGACGCCATTGAAGACCGCGTCCTTTTCGTTCGTCGGGTCAAAGTTGACGAAGTAGATCAATCGCGATCCGCTGACCCAATTGACGATTGGTCGGTTGGTTCCAGTGTTTGATCGCACCATGTGAAGTGCCGGACTGTTTGCGCCGTAGCTCATCGTACCACTACTGGTCCATTCCTGATCGTCCATCAGCATGATGCGGTGCGGGGCAGATCTATTGTCACAATATGAGACGGCCTGTTGCGGCGTTGTCCGGACGACGGCGTTCGGATAGGCCGCAAGCCCAGTACCAGTCTGATCCACAATAATCGTTTGGCCATTTTCGAAAAAGGCGTCGGGATCCTGAATAGTTGGCGTGTCAGGGTTTGCCCCGCCGATTGCAAAGGTGGCAACGGTTGTCTTGCCGCTGGCAGGTTCAATGATCAGGACACTGACATCATAGTCGCCATGATTTGCATAGACGTGCGCGGCTGTCGGACCATAGGCGACATTCGCGTCGCGCTGATGTTCCATCACGTTCTGAGGTGCTGTGAATCGGCTGCCGGGATCGCCGAAGTTCCAGAAGTAATAGACATCGTGGTGCTGCGGGTCATAGGCGTTTGAGTCAACCGGCGGCGGCGTGTCAAATCCGAACAGATCGACCTCAAAAAACATGCCTTCCGGGGCGACCTGCAAATGCGATCGCTTGGTTAGCCGTATCGTCGCCGAGACACCGGGTGTCGGATCACCCCAAGGGTTTCCGTCTTCGCCCCAGCTATCGGTCGAACCGTTCGCGATACGCCCGCCTTGCGCAACTTGGATGGCAAAGGAACTTGTCTGTGGGATGCCCGTCAGGCCAATCTTACGATTCATCAGCTTCGCCTCTATCCTGAATTCGTGATGTAGAAATTGCTCGGGTTGTTCAAGTTCGCAAATTCCGCCGCAAGACGGGCGTCAGATGCGTACCCGTCAAATAGGAAGGCGAAAGACAACCCGGCGCTTGCATTCTCTGTGGGCGACGAATCTTCGGCCCCGGTGAACCATGACATGAGGCTGCCGCCCGGTCTTGCGGTGACACCACTCCCAACCGCGTAGGGCGCACCATCCAGCAACAGCTTTCGGTCGCCTGTGCCGCTGTAACCGTAAGACATGCGCACCTGTTCGGTGAGTTGAGGTTCGCGGGTGGCTCCCGGCGCCATCCAACTATCCGTATTTGACCAGCCGTTGTAGCTGTTCGGATTTGACGACGTGCGCATTGCCGCTGTCGCCCTGTTCGTTTCGCCGCCTTCACGGACAACCGATATGACAGCACCGTTGTGGGGCAATGCGTAAGGCACCGTGGTGACACTTGCCGTCCAAGCGTTTTGAGACGGGATGTTCGACACCTTTAGGCTGTTATCTGCAAAAGGCAGAACATCGCTCTTTGTGGCGTCAAGTAGTCGATAGACGCACGACGGAGTACTGTCGATCAAGACGTAAAGATCGGTTCCGTCGCTTGCAATACCTTCGAAGGAACCGCCCAAAAGGGACGTAAAGACCGGGGAGGGTGTAACCGTCCCGTCGGGAAGTGCTTCAAACAATTGGTCGGTGGAATCCGATGTCAGGAACATTTTTCCGTCGTGGAAAACGATGCCCTGGAGTTGATTGACTGTCTGCGACAGCGTCAACGTGCCCAAATAGGTCCCCGTTGTTGTGAAGTAAGGGATATCGGCACCATTCGTGTAGTCGGTGCAATACAGGTTTCCATCCGCAGGGTTGATGGCGAAAGATGATGCCTCTCGTCCAGCCGCAGAGATGTCGTGGCTTCGAATAAAGCTCAGGTCATCGGTGCTGTAGACCGCAATGTGCTGATTGGTGAACGGCCCTGATGGCCACACTTCGAGTGGGATCAAAAGCTCTCCGTTGTGGATACACGGGTCGCCAAGGTGATTTACGCCCGGCAGAGCCGACAACCCGATTGGGTCGTTCATCGTTTGAACCAGGTTCCATTGGGCGTCGAACTTCTTAATCTGGTTGGTATCGACGACGAACCAATGCGTTCCGTCCCAAGTAAGGCCCTGGTGCATTTGGATGTCGCCGCTGACTTTTTCGAGCACATAATCATTGGCGAATGTGCCAGCTTCGACCACGCTGTGCTGCCCGGTGCGATCTGTCCGATCAGGGAAGGCCAGAACGGAAAGGTAATCGGCCCAAACTGCATTGCGCCCGTTTGCTGCACTGGGGTCTTCGGCCAAGACGTCCGTATTTCGGACGCGAAGATCAAAGGTTACATCGGTCGCGCTTTGCAAATCCTGACGCACGAAGACTGTTCCGCGTTGCGCGGCAGGGTCGATCCAAACCACATCGATGGGATAGTTTTCTGTGTCGCTAGCATTGGTGGCACGAAGGTTGCCGCCATCAACGCGCAGCGCGTCCCATAGCATCGGCGACAAGTCCGACATGTCGAACCGCATCGGGAAATTGGTCTGGTCTTCTGTGACAGTGCCAGCGGGGATTGTGACGCTTTGGGATGGATACGGCACGCTGATTGTGTTGCTGGCGACCGCGTTCTGGCCTGCGCCCGCTTGGCTGAGCGTTTCGGTGACAGCGTAGTCTGCGCCATTCCGAGGAATGATCAGATCTGTCGCGACCTCACCAGACAAGTCGCTTCCATCCATGGTCCACTGATAGTTCAGGTCCGGCGCTGCAAGTGCAGCGTCGAAAATCCAAAGACCCGGCACAACTGACAGCGTTTCACCGGCCAAACCCTGACCAGAGATTTCTGCGGGCACCAGATTGACCGGACCAAGCTGCAATTGCGCGGTGGTCGTGGCGTACACACCCTCAAAAGGGGATGGTGCCAAGACGGTGATGGTCAAATCACCGTCCGCGGCGGTGATTTCCAATGATCCGTCCTGGAGCGTTGTTACCACCAGCACGCCGTCGACCAGCATGCTTTCGCCACCCAGCATCCCCTGCGCAGAGCCAAGCCCGACCCCAAGACCGATACCGCTCATTAGGACAGAACCACGATGCCAGTTGCCGTCGTCCCCGTTGCCCAGATGCGGGATGCCCGGATTGGAAACGCAACGCCTGCGGCCACATGAACCGTCGCAATGCTTCCGTCAGAAGACGTAAGTCGGACGCTTCCGCTGGTCGCGACATTCAGCGCGCGGCTGACGGAAACGAGGTCTGTTGTGTCATCGGGCGTGACGTCAAACACATGGGTTGCGGGGCTCTCAAGACCAGATGAATGGTCCGCAAATTTGTCCTGTGGCATATAATGATCCTGCTCGATGGAATGATTGAAAAGGTGCCGACGCAGAAGTGCGACGCCGTGATGGCAAAAGTGGCGATCAGGGGTTAATTATCGGAGTGAGCACCGAACGCTCGCATTGTCGTCACCTGTTTGCCCCAAAGATCTGACAGAAAGGTCGCCGGACAAACAGCTGTGCAAAAGCGAAGCTAAGTAACAAGAAAGGAGGTCACAGAAGATGTTTGCGTCAGTCGTTCTCTATAGCTGGCCCCTTGTTGTGATGGTGCTTTTTCAAAAGTACCGCACCACACTTGCGATCTTGGTCTCGGTCATTGCGGGCTATCTTTTGCTGCCGGCAATCAGCGGACTTGATCTGCCTTTGCTGCCCACATTTGACAAAACCAGTATTCCTGCTCTGGCAGCGGCGCTTTTTGCATTCTTAGCGCTGCGAAAGCGCGACACTGAGGCACTCAAACAATGGGTGCCGCGGTCTTGGATAGCTCGTTCGATGCTTTTGGCGTTGGTTGTGGGCGCATTTCTGACCGTTTTGACCAACACGGATCGGACAGGGTTCATTCAGGGCTTGAGGGTTTACGACGGGTTCTCAGCGGTACTTGGCATCTTGATCATGCTACTGCCGTTTATTCTCGCTTACCGATTTGCAGCGGCTCCCGCACAGCAACGCTTGATTTTGATCGTGTTTGCCGTCGCTGGTTTTGCCTATTCATTTCTCGCGCTCTACGAAATTCGGGCCTCTCCGCAGCTCAACAACATGGTCTATGGCTTCTTCCCGCATTCATGGATGCAGCATGTCCGTTCTGGTGGGTTTCGACCGCTTGTCTTTTTGGATCATGGCCTTTGGTTGGCAATCTTCCTGGCCATGTCTGTTGTCGCGGCAATTGGTGCCGCTGCTGTTGTGCCAGCGCGGCGCAAGCAGTTCTTATGGATGGCCGCCTGGATAATGATGACCATTCTTCTGTCAAATTCACTGGGTGCAGCTGTCATTGCCCTGGCTCTTGCGCCGATCGCGTTCTTTTTGCCCCAGCGTACGCAAATGCTTGCCGCACTTGTGATTGGCTCGATCGTTCTCACCTACCCGGTTCTCCGAGAACGTGGATTGGTAACGGGCGGTACGGCTGTTTCGCTGGCGTCCAAAATCGACGCAGAACGCGCCAGCTCTCTCCAATTTCGGCTGGATAATGAGAACATCCTTTTGGCGAAAGCGAACGATAGGCCGCTTTTTGGCTGGGGTGGTTGGGGTCGCGCGCGAGTCTATGACGAAAATGGTCAGGACATCAGCGTCACCGATGGCTATTGGGTGATCATTTTTGGCGTTGGTGGTTGGACCCGATATATTGGCGAATTTGGCCTCATGGTGACGCCGCTTATCCTGCTCTATGTCCGGCGTAAGCGCTTTGTCGTGGGGCCAGAGACGACCACGCTCGCGATTGTGCTTTGTGTGAATCTTTTAGACCTCATTCCGAACGGAACGATGACGCCGCTTACATGGCTTGTGGTGGGTGCGCTTTGGGGACGACTAGAGTGGCAAGGGCAAGACGGTGAGACTGGCGATGGGAATGCCATAGAGCTAGCCCCGCAACCGATTAGCCCCTATACCCGCCAGACCAAACGGATCAACAGACGTCAGGCGCAATAGAACGGCCATGTCCCGCGACATTTCAGTATCAATTATTAACTATCGAACCGGCGATCTTACGCTGGCCTGCGTGCAGTCCGTGTTGGACGATTTGGACGGCATCAACGGCGATATCGTCGTCGTAGACAATGCGTCTGGCGATGGGTCCGACCAGCAAATTGCTGATTGGATTGCGCGACACCCCGACGCACCTGTCCAGTTGGTGAAGTCCGACAGCAATACCGGTTTTTCCGGCGGTCATAACTTGGGAATTACCAACAGCGATGGCCGGTTCGTGCTGGTTCTGAATTCCGACGCGGTTTTGGAAAAAGGCTTCTTGCGCGCGATCCTGGACCGTGCCGCACAAGACCCGAAAGCAGGCTTCATCGCCCCCCGATTGGCCAGCGATGACGGATCGAGCCAAGTCAGCCACTTCCGTTTCGCGTCACCGCTCAGTGAACTCGCCCGCGCCGCCGCGACAGGGCCCATCACAAAACTGCTTGCAGGCTATGTCGTCGCTCTGCCGCCAGGCACACCTGACGCTGACATCGATTGGGCAAGCTTTGCCTGCATTTTGCTGAACCGTGACATGATCGATCAGATCGGCTTGATGGACGACGGCTACTTTTTGTACTTCGAGGACGCTGAATATTGTCTTCGGGCCAAACGTGCTGGTTGGCGGCTTGTCACCACTGACAAAGCAACGGCCATCCACTATCGCGGCGGAAGCGGCCCGGTGAAGTCACTTGAGGCGCAGCGCAAGCGTCTCCCCACCTACTTCTACTATTCCCGCTCTCGGTTCCTGCGCCAAGCACATGGGCAGTTTGGCCTGATTGCGGCCAATCTGCTTTGGCACACGGGGCGCGGAATTGCGCAATTCCGCCGCTTGTTGGGCAAGTCGTCCCATCCCGGCGTCAAAAACGAAGCGCGGGATATTTGGATCGGTGTCGGCGACCCGCTGAAACCTTACCGCCCGGAAGACACATAAGATGCTGCCCGATTTTTTGATCATCGGCGCCATGAAATGCGGCACGTCGACACTGCAGGCGCAGCTTGCGGCGCAGCCGCAAGTCTTTATGACCACCCCGAAAGAGCCGAACTACTTCTCAGACGATGACGTCTACGATCAGGGACCAGACTGGTACGCGGCCCTGTTCGATCAGGCCAAGCCCGACCAATTGAAGGGCGAGGCGAGCACACACTACACCAAGCTGCCGACCCATCCCAAGACGCTCGAACGTATGCAAGGTGCGCTGAAAGCACCCAAACTGATCTACATGGTCCGCAACCCGCTTGATCGGGCGGTGTCCCACTACATCCATGCCTGGAGCATGGAACAAGTCGGCAGTGATGCGTCTGTAGCCCTCAAGGTTTTGCCCGAAATCGCCGAATACGGGCGCTACGCCATGCAAATCGCGCCCTTTGTCGCGGCCTATGGTGTGGATCAGATATTTCTGACTAGCCTCGAGCAAATCAAAAAGGACCCCGACGCGGAACTGGCAAAGATCGCGCAATTCCTGGACCTACCGGACACCGTTTCTTGGGTGCATGATTTGCCCGCGCAAAACGTGTCATCCGAAAGGGTGCGCCGCTTTCCGCTCCAGTCGCTCTTCATAGACAACCCGGTCGCAAGGGTGCTGCGCCGCGCCTTGGTGCCAAAGTCTGTGCGCGATAAGATCAGACGCTCGCGCACCATTCAGGATCGCCCCACGCTTTCGCAAGCAGACCAGGATCATCTGATCAAGGTCTACCTTGCTGATCGGGCAGAGCTGGCGAAATTGTTCCCCGATCATCCAGTACTTGATCTTTGCTATCCATTCGCGACGCCATGACGAATAGCGCAAAAATAGGTGCCGTCGTGATCGGCCGAAACGAAGGAGAGCGGCTCCTTGGGTGCATTTCTTCGCTCAAGCAACAGATCGAAACCGTCGTCTATGTCGACAGCGGTTCAACCGACGGCAGTGTCGCAGCGGCCGAGGAATTGGGTGCTAGGGTTGTCGTGCTTGATCAGGACCTACCGTTCACCGCGGCTCGCGCCCGCAACGCTGGGCTAGAAGGCTTGCTAGCGGTTGGCCCATTCGAGTTCGTCCAGTTCATCGATGGCGATTGCGAGTTACAGAGCGGCTGGGTCGCGACCGCGCAAAACTTCCTGTCCGGGCATGAATCCGCCGTGGTAGTCTGTGGACGTCGCAAGGAACGCCATCCCGATGCCAGCATCTACAACCGATTGATAGATGCAGAGTGGGACACACCGATTGGTGAGGCGAAGGCATGTGGCGGTGATGCCTTGATGCGCTTAGCGGCACTGACCGCCGTGGGTGGCTTTGACCCCAATCTGATCGCGGGTGAAGAGCCTGAGCTCTGCGTCAGGCTGCGCAAAAAGGGCGGCACGATCCACCGTCTCGACGCGCCCATGACATTGCATGATGCCGCAATCACCCGGTTTGGCCAGTGGTGGCAGCGCAACAGGCGCGCTGGTCACGCCTATGCCGAGGGTGCCGCGATCCATGGTGCACCGCCTGAATACCACAACGTGCCACAGACCCGCCGCGCGGTGCTTTGGGGGCTGTTAATCCCGTTTGTGAATGTCCTGTCGCTGATCGCTGGCGGTTGGGCGCTCGCGACGCTATTGATTTTGCCCGCGCAAATCGCGCGCCTTCGCTTGCGCGGCATGGACCTGACGCAGGCGTTCTTTCTGACCTTGGGCAAAATCCCCGAAGGTGTTGGTGTCCTCGACTATTACTGGCGGCGATTTCGAGGAAACCAACCAAAGCTCATCGAGTATAAATAGTGTGCGGGGTCCGGACGGTCAGGCGTTAGATCGAGGTGGTGATATAGACGACACCGGTGATCACTAGGGAGACCAAGAGCCAGACGATACTGATGGCCGATTGTCGATCACCCAGGATTGGTCGCGACAAAACCAACAGATATGGAATTGCAACGGCAGGGGATAAGACGGCGCCGATCAATGCGCCTTTTACGCCGCCCAAATGATAACCCAAAAACAAAAGCACGCAGACTGCGGCGGCACGAATTGCAGATGCGATTGCCGTGCCCCGGCTTTTGCCCGCGTTGAGGATCAAGTTTCCAAGCGCATCAAACCGCAACAAGAGAAAGGTCGGGGACAACAGCTGAATATAGGAACCGGCTGTCGCGTAAGTTGTTGAATAGAGCAATTCGATAAAGAGCTGTCCGGCAAAGTAGCAAAACACGAACCCGGTCACGCAGATCAAATCTACGACGCGTTGATACCTTGGATACAGCGTTTGAAGCTCGCCCGGGCGGGTCCGCATCACCTCGGCGATCAGCGGGAATCCGACGCCTTCTGTCAGCCGGGCAACAAACGTGGTTCCTGCCGCGATCCATGTCTGGGCGATTGTCAGGATGCCAAACCCGGCAGAGGTCATAATCCCGCCCATCACGAATTTATCCGTGTTGCGCGCGACAAAGGTCATTACGGAAGACCCGATCAACCACTTGCCAAAGTTCCATATCCGCAAAGCAATGTCGCGGTCCCATGTCCAGCGCATGGCAGGTCCGGGGATCATCCAAAACGAGAGCACACATTGCACTGCGCCATTGACCAACATCCCAAGCACGAGCGCCCAAACTGTTGGGTTGATCATCGCAAAGGCGACCATCGCGACGAGCGACAGCACCTGAGCTACGATCAAGATAAAGGCAAAACGCCAATATTCGAGCCGCCGCACCGCAACGTCAAAGTTGGTCGAGACTGCGCCCAACAGGATTGGCGAAAGCGCGGTCAGTGCGATTAGGCCGGGCAATTCGGGCTGCGCATAGACTGATGCTGCAGGAAAGGCGCTCGATCCAAAAAAGTAGAGAAAGACCGCGATCACGAGAACACCAGTGGCCACCGCAATGCCCCTGAGGATCTTAATGACCCATGCCACGCGCAAGAACTTTGGATCTTCGCCATCGGGTTCGCGCGTGATGCTGCGATTGACGCCAATATCAGTAAAAAGCGCGATAGCGGTAAGGAACACACCGGTCAGGGCGATCATGCCAAAGGCCTCTGGCAACAACAATCGCGTCAGGATCAAGTTGCTCAAAAGCCGTAATGCCTGCGTTGCGATGGTGATGAACGTGTTCCACCCGCCCGCGCTGACCGCGCGCGCCTTAAGCCGCCTTGGTTCGGATGATTGCGTTTCCATGCTTAAGCCATTGGCCCTTTCGTCGCGGTCTTCATACGTGCGTCTGGTTTGGCCTAAAACAAAAATGCAATGTCATCGACGAAATTGGCGTCATCGAGGTAGCTTTTGGCGCGCGACCATGCGGTATCCGCGATGGTCTGGCATCGCAAGGGGTCTGCAAGTGCGGCTGTCACGACGTCGGACAGGTCACTAAAGTCCCAAGCGACGGGCAGGTATGTCACACTGGGTTCGTAGAGGTCAGGCAATGTGCGCAGATGGGACATGTCCGGCTTAATCATGACAGCGCCCGTTTGAATTGCCTCAATATCTCGCCAGCATAGCTCGCCATATCCAAAGGGGCTAAAGCACAGCTTGGATTGCTGCATCTCTGCCATGTAGGCCGCATAGTCGAGTGAGCCTGCCGGTGAAACGCGTAAATTCGGAATTTTGGCAACCGCATCAAGCGACGCATGCCGCATTGCGCTATAGAGTTCGCCGCCTTTTTTCCCAAGGCGCAGCTGCATATCCAGACTACGCCCTTCGACTGGCGGCGGCTTTGGTCCGGAAAACGCATTAACAAAATGCGGTGCTGTCAGAAAATTCGGCGAAAGCTGAAGTTTGTTGTGAAAGTCAGGCGGCACCTGAAAATCGGGTGCTTCAGCTTCAACGCCAAATAGATTGGCGTAGTAATCCATCATCATCGTATCGCCGCGGAAGGGCGTCGCGTAGTGGGCCGGATCTACAAACAAGGATTTCTTGATGTAGTGCTTGAGGTCATTGGGCAGATGCCGCGCCAACCTCAGGTCGTTATGCGCATATGAATCAAGAAAAGAGATTTCCGCGTTCGGGTTTTTGCCTCGCGCCGTTTCCCAAACCCGTGTGAGGTCGGCAGGGGTAATCGTAAACCATGGCTGCAAAATAACGATGTCAGCATCGGTAATCGGGCCACCATCGCCATTCAGAAGCGCATCAAACGGGACACCGCGGATTTCAACACCAAATCGGTCGGCCAGCTGTTGGTGATAGTGAAAAAACGGAAAGACCTGTGCATAGCTGATGCGGTTTGGTTCGTAGTAGATCACCAACCGAACTTTTGCTTGCTGCGAAAAGCGGCGCTGCATATGCGCGCCAGCCAAACGCCGGAAGCCGCGCGTCAAACGTCGTGCTGCCAACGCCGAGGCCAGGTTCTGGTTGCGGTGATCCATCACGAAGAAAACAGCCAAATCGCAACGTAGTACGGCATGCCTTCGGAGGGCGAGCTGTATCGCTTCAAACGCTGGCCGGTCCCAGAATTAGTCACGGGCATAGACATCTTCGTAGCGAGTAATATCGTCTTCACCGAGATAAGACCCAGTTTGCACCTCGATCAGGACCATCGGCAGTTTGCCGGGGTTTTCCATCCGGTGGACGGCGCCAAGCGGAATATAGACCGATTGGTTTTCGCTCACGAGCTTTACTTCGTCGTCAACAGTGACTTTGGCCGTGCCTTCCACGACGATCCAGTGTTCGGACCGGTGGTGATGCGATTGCAAGCTGAGTGCGGCACCGGGGTGCACGACGATTCGTTTTACCTGAAACCTGCCGCCAATCACGAGGCTTTCAAACCAACCCCAGGGGCGGTGATCTTTGGGAAAGGAAACGGCCTGTGGCGCTTGCTTTTCCTTCAGCGCTGCGACGGCTTGCTTCACCTCTTGCGCGCGATCTTTGTGCGCCACCAAAACGGCATCGGGCATCGCGACGGCGATCATATCCGTCAGGCCAATGCCCACGATTTCCTGCGCGCCGTTCTCCGACCGCAAGAGCGTGTTTTGGCAATCGATTTGCGTGGCGGGCCCTGACAACGCAAGGCCGTCTTTCTGGGTTTCGCGCCAGACCGCGGCCCAATCGCCCAGATCCGACCAACTGGACGAAAACGGCACCACGGTCAGGTTCGCGGCTTTTTCCATCACCGCATAATCCACGGACAGTGCGGGCGCATCGGCCCAATGTGTCGGGTCAAGCCGGGTAAAGCCGAGATCACGTTGCGCCTTTTCAAGCGCTGCGCTGACAGCGGCGTACATTTCAGGCGCGTGAGCCTCGAACGCCTTGCAGATGACGTCCGCGCGGAACAAGAAAATCCCCGCATTCCAAAGGTATTTGCCAGAGGCCAACATGTCAGCGGCCCGCGTCGCATCTGGTTTTTCGACGAACGCAGCCAAAGGCAATGGTGAAGGCTCAGCGCCCGCTTCAACCGCCGCTTCAAGTTCAAGGTAGCCATAACCGGTTTCGGGCCGGTCCGGCGCGATCCCAAAGGTTACAAGATTTCCGGTTTCGGCTGCAGGGCGTGCCGCCTCGACGGCCGCAACAAAGGCATCACTGTCGGGGATCACGTGGTCAGATGGCGCAACCAGCATCAAAGTCTCAGGATCAGCGGCCCGAGCATGAAGTGCAGCCGACAACACAGCAGGCCCGGTATCACGCCCCTCTGGTTCGATCAGGACGGCAGCAGCGGCAACTTCAATTGCGGCAAGTTGTTCAACGACGATAAAGCGGAACGGATCGGCGGTCACAACGACGGGGGCACCAAATGCAGGCCCGGAAAGGCGGCGCGTTGATGCCTGAAACAGGCTCTCATCGCCAATCAGCGGCGCAAATTGCTTGGGATAGCTTTTGCGCGACAGCGGCCAAAGGCGCGTGCCCGATCCGCCGCATAGCAACACCGGCATGATGCTCTTCATTCGAAACCTCGTGGTCGTTGCCCGCTTTCGGTAACGGGTTCTATGGAAATTACTTGAAACCAGTTCAATTCGCTAGTGCGCTCAATGACATACGAAATTGGCAAAAGCATGACACCAAAGCGGTTATTGCTGTATTTCTAATACAGTTCAACATGTTAAGCGTAGGTCACCGGCAGTACGCTTTGACGGATGCCAGTTGAAGTCCTAACGTCACCGGCACGATTTTCATGATGACCTGATTTGAGTTTTCCTATGCAAACAGAACCCACAACGACACCACGCTGGCAGCAGTTTGTCAGCTACTTCTGGGTGTTGGCATTTATGAGCGTCGCATGGCGGGCGTTGGCGCTACGGGTTTCAAGCTTTGATGCTGTTCGCAAGCTGATGGAAGAACGCGAGCTCCTCGAAGGGCCCGAAGCGGTGGCCGGAATGACATTCGGCGCTGCGCAATCGCAGTGGTTTGCCGACAATGCCGGTGTGGTCGCGCGGGGTTTCGCCCACGATCTTGGCTTCGCGATCTTGGCGGCGGCGGTGATGTGTTTTCTTGGTAAGACCGTCTTTCGGATCGCTGTCGTGGTCTTTGTGCTGTTTCTTGCCGCGAACGTCGAACATGTGAAATTCAACTTTGACCATATCCGCATGTCGACCCTCGGTATGGGGCTTGATCCGACCTTTGTGCGTGGCTCCTTGACTGAAGATGCGGTGAAATACGCTGGCGTGATCGGTGTGGCCGCTCTGATCGGCATGGTCTTTATGATGCAGCGGCACATTCGAATGATCGCAGGTTATGCGATGATGCCAGTCGTCGCTTTCATTGGGTTCTTTGGTGTCGCCTCCTACCCCGATGCGCCCAATTGGATACAGACTGCTCCGATCATTCCGGTCACCGGTCAGGCCAACCTACCGTCCGATCTCAACAAGCCAGCGGACGCATCGTTGGCCTGGTCAAGTGAACCGATCCAAGGGCCGGGCAACTACAATCTTATGATCGTCTACCTCGAAGGTCTTTCGCTCGCCAGTTTGGACAGGGGAGACATGGATACCCTCAAATCGCTTGGCGCGCAGGGCCTTCAGTTTGAGAATTTCGTCAGCCGTCAAATCATCACCGCCAATGGGCTTTATGCAACGCTGACCGGTGATACCCCGTCGTTCCTGCAGCGCTTCCCGAAATGGGAAGAGCTGGACCCGACGTCAGACGTAGCACGTTTGGCTTTGCCCAATCAGTTGCGCGATGCGGGATATCACACCGCATTCCTGCAATCGGCACCCCTGGCCTATATGTCGAAAGACACCATTCTGGCTCATCTGGGATTTGAGATCACCCTTGGCGACGCGTCGTGGGACGAGGCCCGCAGCCGCAATGGCTGGGGGATCGACGACCTGTCACTCATGGAACGAACGCTCGACTACATTGACACCTTGCCCGCAGATCAACCGTGGTTTGTCGGCACACTGACGACCGGCACGCATGCGCCTTACAATGTCCCCGGTGTAGATGATCCGACCCGCGCCGCTGCACTTCAAGCGGCTGACGGTGCTGTCGCGACCTTAATTGAAGGGCTGCAATCCCGTGACCTGATGGACAACACCGTCGTGATCATTACCTCAGATGAGGGCCGTGAAGCCGTCGGCGGCGACGGTTTCCTAAGCGATATGGCGCTCAATCGCTTGCCGCTGATTGTGCTGCATCCAGATATCAAACGCGAAACTCAGCAAACCTATCTACTCAACACTGACCTACGCGATATGGCCTTGTCCCTCACAAATCCAATCGACGCACAGACCTTTAGGCAAAGCCTTCCAAGCCACGACGACATCGTCTTTGGGAACTTCATCACGGGCAAGATTTTCTGGTACGACGTTGATGCGCAGTCGTTGGCGGGTTGCCGGGTACGTGGCTTTGACTGCCAGATTTGGGAGGGTCACGAAACGCTCTTTGACGCAGCGCCAGTTGCGCCCAAATCTGTCCAAATGCCGGCGTTTGAGGACATGATTGATGACCATGACGCCCTACCCCTCGGACACAGCCAATAACCATCATCATCTGGATCGCTGGCAATGCCGCGGTTGTCGGTGATAAGACCACCCAAGAAGTTTGTGTGAAGGCAGAGTTATGAAAATCGCGATTGCTGGAATTGGCTATGTTGGCCTGTCGAATGCCGTTCTTTTGGCCGGTCAACATGATGTTGTTGCTGTTGATCTTGATGAAGACAGGGTCGCGGCACTGAATGCTGGCAAAGCCCCGATCATGGACCCAGAGATCGAAAAGCGGCTCGCCAAGGGTGGGTTGAACCTGAAAGCCACCACTGACAAGGCGCTGGCCTATGCTGACGCGGACTTTGTGATTATCGCGACGCCCACCAACTATGACGCCGATACCGCCTATTTTGACACATCCTCGGTTGAGGCTGTGATCCGCGACGTGATCGCGTTGAACACGCAAGCGACAATCGTGATCAAATCAACCATTCCGGTGGGTTTCACCGAAAAGGTCAGCGCCGACATCGGCACCGATCAGGTCATCTTTAGCCCTGAATTCTTGCGTGAAGGCCACGCCTTGCACGATAACCTCTACCCCAGCCGGATCGTGGTTGGCGAGCGTTCAGACCGTGCCCGCCTTTTCGCCGATACCCTGCTTGCGGCCGCCGAAAAGGACGATGTCCCGGTCCTGCTGACTGGTCCGGCAGAGGCCGAAGCGATCAAGCTTTTTGCCAATACCTTCCTTGCCATGCGGGTCGCCTATTTCAACGAACTCGACAGCTACGCGTTGAGCCTTGGTCTTGATAGCCGCGAGATTATCAACGGGGTCAGCGCCGACCCCCGTGTTGGCGACTATTACAACAACCCGTCTTTTGGGTATGGCGGTTATTGCCTGCCGAAAGACAGCAAGCAGCTCTTGGCCAACTACGCCAATATCCCCCAAAACATGATCCGTGCGATTGTTGATGCCAACACCACGCGCAAGGACTTTTTGGCCGAACAAATCGTCGCGATGCGTCCAAAGACGGTCGGCGTTTATCGGCTGACGATGAAGGCAGGGTCCGACAACTTCCGCGACAGCTCCATCCAGGGGATCATGAAACGGATCAAGGCAAAAGGGATCGAAGTCGTGGTGTTTGAACCGCACCTCAAAGAAGAGACATTCTTCAATTCGACCGTCATGACCGATCTAGATGCGTTCAAGGAAATCTCTGATGTGATCGTGGCGAACCGCCAAGACGCTGCGTTGGATGATGTGGCGGACAAGGTCTTTACCCGCGACCTATCGGGCCAAGATTAACCGCTACGGATCGACTTCCAATCTTGCCTCGACAAATGTTGTTGGCTCGTCAACGTCGCTATTGTTGTCCGTCACCATGGTCACGCGCAGACCGTCGTCATCATACCAAACGCTGAGACCTTCAAGGTTGTCATATGCCCCGCGCTGCGATTCCCAGAGTGTTTCGATCTGGTCGGGCGCGGCCATGTCAGCAATCCGCCGCACCCGGCTTTGCCACCACACGCCCAACACCAATTTGCGCTCTAACAGGTAAAGTGCGCCGTCATGGTCAAAATCCGCACCAACGATGGCATAGCTATCGCTTTGTGTGATTGTGCCGTCGATGCCCCACGTGCCATCCCGCAATCGGTAAATTGGAAACCCATCCGCCAGAGGTTCCTCACTAAAGGCAAACAGATCGCCGTTAGGGTGAAGCGCCAACGCCTCAAGCTGTCGATTGTCACTGAATTGCGCAAAGGTGGGGTGATCCCTGATCCATTTGCTGGCCTGCGTCGGGCCGGGGTGCTCTGCCACACGCGCCCAACGCTCGTAGGCCACCCAAAACCGGCCATCGGCGTGAACGGCGAGGCCCTCGGCATCTGACCAATCGCCGACCCGGCGGGCCGCAACCGGCAAACCATCGTTCCCCAGGAGCGGCAGGTGTTGCTCCACAGTTACCTCGGTCATCTCGCCCGCTTGCCGCATGATCGTGCCGGTAATGATCCAGCCCCTGTCACTGATCGTTGTGAAGGCTGACCCGTCTTCTGACATCTCTAATCCGGACAGCCCCACGATCCCGTCATGCGGCCAAGCAAATGCGTGCAAGATGCGCAAAGTGTCCGCCGTGGCATTGGACGCCAAAGACATTAGCGAAAGACAGAGAAGGGCGGCGTGACCGTGTCGGGCTTTAAGCATACGAACGACGATAGTTGCGCGCGCGAGGACTGACCATCTCGAAAGTTTCGCTGCGCGACCGTGGCAAAATGAGTGGTGCCAGCGGGAAACAACCGACCCGATTTCGATGGATCGGCGGCGTTCTGCCAACATATGCTTTATGGCGCGAAAGCAGGTCACATCACCGCGTTCGTTACGTAGTGCGGACCGCGAAACTGCGTCGGCGTCACCGCGACTGCCCCAGAATCAACATACATTCGGCCCCACTTCAGCCGTAATTGGTAACGATTGGTTAACGCTGTTGTTCCTGCGTTAGGGAATTTCTTCATTTTTGCCGGTCATGGGGATCCGGTGTTTGTTGCTTTGCCTTCCTGAGGCTCAGCTTCTTATTCAGGAGGCGTCTATGATTGCCGCTATCTTAACTGCGCTTATGTCACTTTTTTCGATCATGGCATTGGGCGGTTCGTCCTCGGGAAGCAATTCGGTTTCGACCGCGGCGAAATCTACGGATGAAGATGAAAGTGATGACAACGCCCGCGCCTCTACAGCTGGCGACAATCAGAATTCCAACGCGCCCGATCCCGTTGAAGGGACCGATGATGGCTACTCAACGAAGCCAAGCCAGACCAAAGATACAGACGAAAAAGTTGCGGACGAACCCGAAGTGGTTGCGCCGCCTGAGGTCGAAGAGCTGCCCGAATATGATGGCGTTCTGACAAAGATTGTGGGCCCCGAGGCGATGGCCGGTCGCGTTCTGACCGTCACACCAGACGATCACGCCGATATCGAAAGCATCCAGATCATTGATGTTCCGACCCACGGCAACGTGACGGTAAATCCTGACAACACGCTGGCGCTTGTGTTGACGACTTCCGATTCAACCGAAGATGTCGCCTATCGCTATGAGGTGACATACAAAGACGGTACGACCGAAGTGTTTGAGAGCGAACATTCTGTTGTTGAAGGTTCGCAAGAGCAAGGTTGGGGCGAAGGCAACTTCTATATGTTGGAAACGGATTCCAACGATGATGTCGTCGTCGAAACCGGCGACGTTCACCGCCCGGTCTATGTTTCCAACAGCGACGACGCACTTAGCCGCGCCGACATTGCGGCCCTTGAAGGTCTCGATGTCAGCAAGATCACTCAGGGCTGGTTGATGAACCATCCAGAATATGGTGGCAGCGAAGGTATGGCGTTGGATCAGGACGCCGGGATGGACGTTTGGTACGGGATCACCGGCAGCAATTCCGAAACGTCGCACTGGCTTTTGCTTGAAAGCGGCTATTCCTACGACGAATTGGGCCGCGTTATCGCGTGGGGCGTTTCAGGTGAAGACGAATTGCACCCGGTTCACATCACGTCCTATGGCGATGGCGACCGTCCTGTGATCGACGATATGGTGCGGATCTATCAAGGCGACAGCCACAATATTGTCTTCTCCGACGTCGAATTTGCAGGCACCGTCAACTCACTGTCTGGAAACAACGTCCTTTTTGATGACGTCGAATTCAGCAGCATGTTGGGCTTTCAGAGCGGCAGCGGCCTGACGATCCGGAACTCTTACGCAAACGATATTGTGACAGAAGTGCCTGCTGATGGAGTGACATTTTCGCCCCACGTTGATCGCGTCGCAGGCGCATACGTGACTTCGACCAAGGGCATCCTGATCGAAGGCAATATCTATGATCACACGGGGTGGGCGGACGGATATTCTGATGACGGAAACGCCGCCGATGGCCAACCGCCTAGTCAGTATAGCCACAACTTTTACTTTCAGCCATCGGCACTGGACCTCACATTCCGGGACAACATCTCGATGCGGGCGGGTTCATTTGGTGCGCAATTCAGGGGCGGTGCCTTTGTTGAAGATAACGCGTTTATCGACAACAACGCTGCTGTCAGCTTTTTGGGCGGCGACTACAACGGCAACGGTCCAACCGGCAACTACTCCTTGGTGACGGACAACATCATCACCTCGGGGGCTCATAAGTCCGGTCAAAACATCGGTGCACTGACGATGGGTGCTGTCAATGGCGGCGTTGACACAACACTGATCAACAACATCGTCGCACACCTGGCCGACCCCAACAATCCGGACGAGTTGGCCGAAAAGCCCTGGACCCACAGGGCGCTTGATAACCAAAATGACCCCTACTTTGATGATACCATCATCTATAATTGGCAGGGTCAAAACGGTTATGACGCTGGGAATGTGTCTGCGGTGAACACCGATGGCCTCGACTTCGACGTTCTCGACCAAACCACAATCCAACTTTTCACCGCGCAGCTTTTGGGCGACCCGGACGCGACGATTGCGGACCTTGGGGACTTCTTGCGCCTGCAGGCGGACGGTATCCTGGGTGACGTGGTTGACGCGGATCTCATCATCGCATTCTTCCAGCAAGGCTTTGGCATTACGCCTGATTTCCGGCTGGACGCGACGACCCTGCGCTTTGTTCCAAACGAGCTGGGCGATGGCATCCGCTGGGACAATCGCCTGAACTGGACGACAGAGGATTTGCCCGGCACGTTCCACGGCGACAGCGTCGATCTTGCGGGCAATTGGGTCAACTACGGTGGCAACACCGTGATTGAGAACCTGGACTTTGGGTCCGGCGGTGAACTGTCTGCGACGCACGGCAAACTGACTGTCGAAGGTCAGATCGAAACCGGCGCACGCGGTGGGGAGTTTAACATCTCCGAAGCGGGCCAGATTTGGATCGATGGCTACGCAGATGGCAACACGCTTTCGATTAACATTGACGGCGGCCGCTTTGTGAATGCCGGCGACATGTCCGGCACCACACAGACGAATGTCACCGACGGCCAAGCAATTCTGGCCACGGACGGTGGCAACTATGACGTCGAAGATGGCAGTAGCCTGACCATTGAAGGCGACGAAGCCAAAGTTGGCTTTGACGACAACGACGGTGACACAGCTGTCCTGCGCTTTGAAGATGGCGGCAACCTCAGCTTTGTCGCAGACGATACAGGCTTTTCGGCGATCGCGGAAATGCGTTCAGGCGCCATGGGTGACAGCCCCAATGTTGAAAGCGGCGTGAACATTGAAAACGGGTCACTCGAAATCGACGTCAGCGAACTTGCGGGCACCGAAGGTGAACATACGCTGATCGACGTGGACGGCCTTATTGGCAACTTTGACGACATCCGCATCACAGGTCTGGGCAATAACCAGGACGCACAGATCACCGTGGACTATGCGACCGACAAAGTGACCCTGACGATGCTCGCAAACGGCTCCGGGTCTGGTACGTTTAGCCTGACCGAAGTTGGCGATGCGCGGAGCGGCCTTGAAGGGTCGGATCTTTGGGACGCATTGACCAATGGTCAAACGCCACTGGATGATGCGGACTTTACGCGGCTCTACCTTGACGACGAAGAGGACGCCTTCGCCGAAGCCTAGGGTCAAACGCCCCCCATTTCCCGTGACTTGCGGTACCGGGCCAGCCATGGTCTGACCACGTGAAGGCATCTTGGGGGGCGGCGCAGTGAAACGCATTTTTGTCACAGGAACCGCTGGGTTCATTGGCTATCATGTGGCCCAACGCTTGTTGGCGGATGGTTTTGCTGTCCACGGCTTTGACGGGATGACGGACTACTATGACGTCGCCCTCAAACAGCGTCGCCATGGGATGCTCTTGCAGCACCCATCCTTTGCCGCGACCGAAGGCATGCTGGAGGACATCGCGACGCTCGACGCGGCAATTGATGGGTTCGCGCCTGACATCATCATTCACCTCGCTGGACAAGCGGGGGTGCGCTATAGCCTCGAAAACCCGCGATCCTACATCGACAGCAACGTGGTCGGTACTTTCAACGTCATGGAAGCCGCGCGGCGTCATGCCGTTGAACACCTGATGATGGCTTCAACGTCTTCGGTCTATGGGGCCAACACGGATATGCCGTTTGCCGAAATTCATAAGGCAGATGAACAACTTACGATCTATGCGGCGACCAAGAAGGCAAACGAAAGCATGGGGCACGCCTATGCGCATCTTTGGAACCTGCCGACCACGATGTTCCGTTTCTTTACGGTCTACGGACCTTGGGGGCGGCCCGATCTGGCGTTGTTCAAGTTTGTCGATGCGATCCTCGATGGCCGTCCGATTGATATCTACAACCACGGTGAGATGTTCCGTGACTTCACCTACATCGACGATCTTGTGCAGGGCATCCGGCTCTTGATGGATGTGCCCCCGGTCCGCCCGACAGACGGTGAAGAGGTGCCAGAGGGTGACAGCCTGTCACCGGTCGCCCCATATCGCGTTGTAAATATTGGAAATTCCGACAAGGTGCGATTGCTCGATTTCGTTGACGCGATTGAGGATTGCTTGGGTGTTCCCGCCAAGCGCAACTACATCGACATGCAAAAGGGCGATGTGCCCGCAACCTGGGCCAATGCGGATTTGTTGCGCCGATTGACGGGGTATCAGCCTCAAACCGATTTCCGTGACGGGATCGCGCGGTTTGTCGCGTGGTTCGAGGATTACTACCAAAAAGGGCGCAAGGCAGGGGCTAGTTGATGTCGATCACGACGTCGCCTGTCACCGTTTGTCCGGCCCCGGATGCAGCATATTCAAACCGGATTTGCCCAACAAAATCCGCGGCAGGCTGGTATATCCAAGCGCCTTCTGACCACCGCAGCCTCCCCTCGTCAGGACCCGCAATCACAGCATGAATGATCCCATTTTCGGGGGCGTTAAACTGTTGGGGCAAAGCGATCGTTTGGCCCATAGAACCGGACAGGGTGATCGTCGGTGCAGACAAGACCGCGCCATCGACTTCGGCGAAAATGCCTTGGGATTGGGTCTGGAAGGATCCCGCATAGACGTCCTTCTTGCCGACAGCCCGCACCATGTAGACCGCATCGGCGGTCGCTGGTTCGGGGTCGGAAAAAGTTGTCTCGGTGATCGGCGTATCGCCGTTGAGGGCGATGAACATACCGCCTGTCTTTGATGCACGAAAGATATGGAAACCATGCGCATCGGGGTCAGGGGAAGACGTCCAATTCAGCACCACGCCGTCGTCCGTGGCCCGCGCCGTCAGTGATTGAGGCGGCAAGAGCGGAAACGCCCGCGCGGTTGGATCACCCAACAGATTGACCCAGACAGGATTGCGCCACAGGTAATCGCCGGTCGGAAAATAATCCATGCTGTCCAGATAAGGCTCTGCCGCGCGTCCGTTGTTGACAGTGCGAAAGTGGACTTCACCAATCGTGCCGCCAAGGGCCATGTGGTGTAGCCACCACGCGGGGCGCGCGCCCCAGCCCACCGCAATCGGATACCAAGGCTGCGCCAGCACGGCTGTCATCGGGTTGTGAGGGGCGGCAAAATGCTGCTTTCCGCTGCCAAAATTGATCGTGAAAACCGCCTTGATCGCATGGGCATCTGCATATCGCTTCCCATTCCAATCGCCGAAGTCCACGCCCCAAAGCCACGGTTGTTCTTCACCGACATCATGGTGCCCGCCTTCGGTATATCCGTCCGGCCCGACGATATTGCGCAAGGTATTCACCTCGGTCAGCAGATGTTTTTTGCTGCCGTAGCCCGTGCGAAGATCGCCGTGCAGTCCATGCCGCCAATGGTGGTTCTTATCAAAATAGGACCGCAAAAGCTGCACCTCTTTGGTGGGGTCGCGGTCGCTGTAATTGGCAAAATCGATGCGCCCGACCTGCATCTCGATGGCATCGCCGGGCACCTCGTTGTGGATCAGAGCACCCGCAGCCGTGATGCGCCAGAACCCATCCATGTCCGCATAATAGAGGTCGGTCGGTTGCGGCACGGCGTCATGGCCATCTGGGTTAATCCGACCAGACTGAAACACCGGAACGCGCCCAATCAGAATGATGGCGTGGGTGGTATCGGGTTGCGCTTCATACTGTCCGGCCAGCCAAGTGCGCAGCCGGTTCACGACCTCTAGATTGCGCAAGGGATCATTGCCGGCGTGACGGGCTATATCGCGTTGCGTCACGTTCCATCCGTCACCTTGAAGATCGCGACGAAACCGCGCGATGTGGTCTGCAAGTGGCGCGGCAATTGTCTCATCCACGATGAGATAGGCCTGCCCGCGGTCCGCATTCAGGGGCAGATCAACGCCGGTGGCCCAATAGCCCACGTCGATCAGGCTACGACCACTGCGCAGCACCTGATACTCATAGGCAACGCCCGGTTGGGTTGTGCTGTCGCTATAGGAGAACACCGTCCCAAGGTTGGCACCGACCGTTTGCCAACTGTCCCCACCAGTCTCGCCAAGGATGCGTCGTTTGACCGTGACAGCGCCTGCATTCGTACGTGGGACAGAGAACCAATTCAGGGTCACGCTGCGCCCGTCGGCGGCAATCTCACCATCGACGGCAAGCGGCTTTTCCGCCGATCCTTGTGCATGTGCAACCTGCGCCGTGACCAGCAAAAGCCATACCGCAAAGAGCCGCATCAACCTAGTTGGTGTAGTATTTCGCTCCATAAGCTCCATACGATCCATATTTGCCGCCATAGCCATACCGCTTCATCCCGCGCGGGCTGATCTGGCTCAGGACAAGACCGGCGACGCGCAAATTGGCGTCGCGGAACAGGCGCAGCGATTCATCAACCTGCGGTTTGGTCGTGCTGTCCCATTTGACCGTGAACAGAACTGCGTCAACGTGCTGTGCCATGATCCGCGCATCGGGCACCACCAGCACGGGTGGCGTGTCGATCACGATGAAATCGTAGCGGACCCGCATTTCTTGCAGCAGCGTCTTGAACTTGTCAGACGAAAACAGATCAGCGGCATTGGTTGCGGTCTTTTCACCGCCCAGAATATCCGCACCCAAAAGCGGGCTGCTCAGGATCGCGTCGTCCAGCGGCACATCACCCGTCAGGACAGAGACCAGCCCCTTTTTGGGCAGACCTTCAAAGTAGTTCTGGAAGGTCCGGCGACGGATATCGCCTTCGATCACGAGCACTTTCTTCCCCATGCCAGCAAGGTTTTGGGACAGCGCCAAAGAGTTGGTCGTCTTGCCTTCGCCGGGGAGGGATGACGTCGACAACAGCACTTGCGGCGGGTTGTCGACGTTGGACAGCAAGACAGAGGTGCGCAAATTGCGGATTGCCTCGGCAGCGGCAGAAGTTGGTTTTTGACCAAGGTATTCCAACGTGCGCTTGCGACCGCGACCGGGGATCAACGGGATCTGGCCCAGCACCGCCTCACCAGTGAAGCTTTCCAGATCGCTTGCCGTGCGGAAATCGTTCTTGCTGTTCTCGCGCAATGTCACCAGCAGCGCGCCACCAAACAGACCCAAGACCGCGCCCATCAACGCGATCAACGTCTTGCGTGGCTCGGATGGTTCGATGGGCACAACCGCATCCGATAGAATGCGACTGTCGGCCTGCTGGATGCCCTCTTGGGCAGAGGTTTCTTTCAGCCGACCAAGGAAATATTCGTAAAGCAACCGGGACGCTTCCGCCTCACGTTGCAGCTGTTGCAGCGCGATCAAATCCTGCCCCTGCCGGTCGATCTGATCTTCCAATTGGGCCAGCGACCCACGCAGAGCCTCAAGTTGTTGAGTGCTGCGCGTCGCCTCAAGTTCGGCACGGGCAAGGATTTGGTTAAACCGGGTGTCAAAGGCAGTTGCAATCGCGTCATCACTGCGCGCACGCACCAAAAGGCGGGTCAGTTGTGGGTCAGATGCGGCCTCTGCCCGTGCATCGCGGTCTGTGGCATTGGACAGGTTTGCCACGACTTCTGCGGCGGACACCTCTGTCGCTTCGGCGGCAGTGATCCGGTCGCGTAGGTCCTTGATTTGACGCTCCAGCGCCTGAAGCCCCTCGATCGACACCAGATCTGTGCCCGCACTGAAATCCTTCACCTGCGCTTCGGCATCTTCAAGTTCAACTTGAAGCGCCGCAACCCGATCCGACAGCCAGCTGGTCGCCTGTTCAGTTGCTTCAAACTTCACTTCAAGCTGATTGAGGATATAGGCCGAAACGATGGTATCCGCGATCTGGGCGGACTTCACCGCATTCTCTGTTTCGGCAGTGACCTGAAAAACCAGACTGGATGGCACATTGCGCACTGTAACCTGGCTCAATAGCCGGGTGACGACTGCGTCACGTTCGCGAGCGGCGGCGTCTTGCTCAGAAAGATTGGGTGCCTGTTCCGTCCGGCCAAGCAGGCCATAAAGCTGGGTGCGCAAGCGGTCGCGCAGGGACGGGTCACGCAGGTTTCGGTTAAATTCGGGGTCTGCGGTCAGGTTCAACTGGTCAACGACTTTGCCCATCAGCGACCGCGCGCGCAGCACCTCAACCTCCGAATTGATTGCCGAGGTGTCGGCCGAAATTCCACCGACAACACTTTGCAGGTCCACAACGCTGTCTTGTTGGGTCTCAAGAATGACAACAGCCGTCGCCCGGTAATGCGGCACAGCCACGACAAAGGCGTAGTAACCGGCGACCAACAGGCCGATGAGAGAGGTCAACATGATCAGCCATTTGCCACGCCAAAGCGTCCCGGCAATCGACTGCAAATCGAGCGAATCGTCAGATGCAAGACCGGTCTCTGCGGCGCGCAACCCTCTGCCTTCGTCCTTCATGTTCGTCCCCACTTGTTGACCAAACCGGTTTGCCGCGAAAGGCCGCAAAAAGCAACGCAACAAGTTGTGGTCTTCGTTTTGGCAGGACTGCTATGAATGGCGGCAATATAGGAGTTTGTTAACTGAAAAACTCCAATAACCCCGTGTTCTAGAATTATGATCTTCTGTCTTGGTGCGGTTTCTGTTATCAATACGCAGAGATTTTTACAGGGTTTGTCCTATGACACTTCGAGTTTTGACTGCTTCACTGGCGTTGTCAGCCTTTTCAACCACTGCGTTTGCGCAGGAAGCGGCCGTTGACTGTACGCTGCCTGCCAATGCCGAACTGCAGCAATGCATTGATCTGCTAACCGATTCACAAACTGGTCTTGTGACCGCCATTGGGCCGATTGCAGCGGTTGTTGGTGCGGTTGCTCTTGGCGCTGGCGGCGGCGGCGGAAACGACGGCGGCGACGGTGGCGGTGATGGCGGCGACGGCGGTGGTGATGGCGGCGGCGACGGCGGTGGTGATGGCGGCGACGGCGGTGGTGATGGCGGTGGTGATGGCGGCGGAGGCGGCGGCGGTGGCGGCGGTGGTAACGGTGGCGGAACGCCTACGACACCCACGACATCAGGCACCAACTAAGCTTATTGAGATTTCGACCAAAACGGCGTGGTGAAAACCGCGCCGTTTTTTGCATCCGGACGGCAATTTTTGTCAAATACGAACCAGTGTTGAGACAATTCCCAAGCAGATAGCCGGGCACCGTGAAATGCGGTGTTAACACCCAGCGTGTCACTCCTATCCCAGCCGTGGGGGCGCGGGTCTTGGTTTCACCAGACCCTTAAGGATTGGGTATTGTGATGCACAACGTGTATGTGTTGGTGCTGTCTGTTGTCAGGCAGTTCGTGGTTGCTTTTTGTCTGTTGATCCCTGCCGGGGCCGCTGCGCAGATGACGTTGGCCAATGGGACGGTCGTCATTGGCAATGACCGCGGGGGTGTCGTGAAAGACCGACTGATCGAGCTGCGCAACCTGCGGGCGACGGGGCAGCCGGTCGAGATTCGGGGCAATATCTGCTATTCGACCTGCACGATGTTGATTGGCCTGCCGCAGACCTGTGTGGCACCTTCCACCACGTTTGGATTTCATGGCCCCAGCAGCTATGGCCGACCGCTTCCTGCGTCGGAATTTGATCACGTGAGCCGCGTGATGGCCCATTATTACCCCGAACCGATCAAGACGTGGTTCCTGCAAGAGGGCCGCAACCGGATCAACGGGGTCTACCGCATCTCAGGGGCAGAGCTGATTCGCTTTGGGGTCTCGTCCTGCACGGGCTAGGCCGCCTTAAACGCAGTCCGAATATCGTTGAGTTGGAATGGCTTTTCGATCAGCTGAAAATTCGCAATCTCATCGATCTCATTGCGGTTATAGCCAGAGGCAAACACGACATGCGTGCCGGACGCGGCAAGACGTTTCCCAAGTTCGGTGCTGCGTTCCCCATGGCCTAGGTTCATATCCAGCAAAGCAAAGTCGAATTCTTCGGCTTCGGCTAAACGGAACGCTGCGGTCAGGTTGTGGGCCACACGCACATCAAGGCCCAGCTCTTCGGCCAGTCCATCTGCGACATCAAGTGCGACGATCACCTCGTCCTCGACGTATAGAACCTTACGGCGTGAGCATGTCGTAGATCGTGTCATCAGGTATCTCAATAAGTACATTGGCCGGAATCTGCATGATGCAGACCAAGCCGGTTTTTTTTCGTTCGAACGAAACGATGCCGTTCAAGCTACCTTCGATGGTAGAGCGAATGAGCTGGCTGCCAAATCCGTCCTTTGCAGTCTTCTTTGGTGCAGGCCCGCCCGTTTCGCGCCAGGTAAAGATAAAATCGTTGCGCTCACCGTCGTCCTGCCTGATCCAATTCAGGCTGACGTTGCCTTCGGGCACTGAAAAACACCCATATTTGGCGGCATTCGTGGCGAGCTCGTGGATCGCCATGCCCAGCGACAACGCCGCCCGCGCATTCACTTCGATCTGCGGCCCCTTCAGCTGCACCCGGTCATCGCCGTAGACGTCGACCAGTTCTGGCACCAGAAGCTCATGCAGTTTGGCAGAGCTCCAATTCGATTGCGTCAGTAGTTTGTGGGTCTGCGCCAGTGCCTGAATGCGTTTGGACAGGGCAACAAAGACCTCTTTTTCCTCTTTCGCATCACGACTTGCGCGCGACACCAGTGCCAGGACATTGGCCAGCATGTTTTTCACCCGGTGCTGTAATTCCTGCATCATGCGGCGCAATTCGAACGACATGCGGGCGTGTTCAGTGATGTCCCGCACATTTACGCCGACACCTTTGATATCTGTTCCGGCCAGAACGGGATAAAAATCAGCCTCCCAGACACGTTCATCAGCAGGATCAGACAAGGTATGGCCAATCGCGCGCAGGCTTTCGACCTTTTGACCCGTCTCAAGCACGGTTTTGATCACAGGCGCGATCTGCGCGCCCATAACAGGGATAACCTGCGTGACTTGCTTGCCAACAATGTCTGCAACGTCCAGCCCGTTCATCGTCGCCAATTGCTTGTTGGCGCGCGTATAGGTCATGTCTTCGCTGACCAGCGCCATCGCTTGCGGGCTGATATCATAAAGCTCTTGGATTTCAGCAAAGTGCGCTTGCGCCAGTCGGGTCTGGCGGTCCGCCTCAACCGCGAGGCCGCGGATTTCGGTGATGTCCACAAGCGTGAACACGATGCCACCGGTTAATTCGTCTTCTTCCAGATAGGGGACAATCCGCGCGCGGTAGACCCGATCTGACCCAAGCGTCGCATATTCAGTTTCGACCGGGCGGCCTTTCTCGGACACTTTGCAGCAGTCATCCATCAACTGCCGGATATCAAGGTCGGTGCCGATATCGTCGATCCGACGCCCCTTATCGTTGGACACAAAGCGGAACATCTTTTGCGCTTCGGGCGTAAAGCTGCGCAGGTTCAGATCGCTATCAAGGAAGACGGTGGCAATCTGCGTGCTGCTGATCAGGTTTTCCAGATCACCATTGATCTCGCGGACCTCGGCGATTTTGTTGTTCAGCTCATCATTTGTGGTCGTCAGCTCTTCGTTGGCAGAGCGCAGTTCCTCATTCATCGACATCATTTCTTCGTTCGAGCTTTTGAGCTCTTCGTTGGATGTCTCAAGTTCTTCGACCGTGGTGCGGATGGTCTGCCGCGCCTCGTCCAGCTCAACCTCGAGTTCCTGAATGTACTCGGTCGGCGGGCTAACAATCGCGATAGCTGCTTCTGTTGAATCAAGCGGAATGGGCATCAGCTGATCTTGGAAGACCAGCAATTGCTGTTCGTCCGGCAGCATCTTACGGCTGAGCCGAATGCGCACCGTCTCTGAACCCAATTCGCCCTGAAAATCTTGGGCGATCGTGTCATTGGATCCAAGTTTCCGGTTCAGCAATCGCCGAACGGCGGTCGAAAGCTCTGGCCGCATCAGCTTGACGATCTCAAGCTGCGGGCGCCCCAGATTTCATCTGCAGGTATTTCGCGGCCCCTTCGGAGGCAAACAGCAACTCTCCGGTGTGGCTCAGGACGACATAGGGTGGGGCAAAGTCGTTCAGCAAATGCTCTGCATAGGGATCAAGCGTTTGCGATGGCGCCTTCGGCTCCAAGGAAGCACGGGACGACCCCCCACGCGATGACGTGTGCAAATCAAGCCGTGCGGCCTGACCGGGACGGCGGCGGTAGAGGCGGTGCTTTTGGGAGATTTCGTCAAAGAAATCATCGACAAGGCCGGGGCTCTCGCTTGATCCCAGCAGCAAATAGCCGCGCTCGCGCAGACCATATTGGAACACCCGCATAGAAACATCTTGCAGGTCGTTGTCGAAATAGATCAGCACGTTCCGGCATGTGACCAGATCAAGCCGCGAAAACGGCGGGTCCTTGATGATCGATTGGTTGGAAAACCGCACCATGTCGCGCAGATTGCTGGTGACTTCATAGCCGTCGGGACGCCAGTTGAAGTACTTGTGCAGCAGGTTTTCAGGCACTTCATCCGCAGCCGAATTGGGATAAACCCCCTGCCGCGCAACCCGCAGTGCATCGTCATCGATGTCGGTGCCAAAGATCGACACCTTGCGCACAAGGTCCAACCGCTCAATCGCGTCGGCAAAGAGCATGGCAATGGTATAAGCCTCTTGCCCGGTGGAGCAGCCCGGCACCCAAATGCGCACCTCGCGGTCTGGCTCATCCTCTTGCAGGATTTCCGGGATCACCTTTTCGGCCAGCAACTCGAACGTAGCGGGATCGCGGAAAAAGCTGGTGACGTTGATCAGAATGTCGCGGAACAGCCGGTTCACTTCTGACGGGCTTTCGATCAGCCGCTTCAGGTAATCGTTGGGCTGCGTGATCCCCAGAACTGACATGCGCACGGCGATCCGGCGCAGCAGCGTCGCGGGCTTGTAGTTCTTGAAATCATGGCCCGTGCGATAGCGCACATGTTTCATCGCGCGTTCGATAAACTGGGCGTCGGTCAGGTGGTCGGGCTGCAATCCGCCAAGGTGATTGAAGTAGTCGTTCAGCACCTCGACCATCTCGCCCACAGGCAAGACCAAATCATGCGCGCCCGTTTCAATCGCAGAGCGCGGCATACCGTCGTATTTGGCCTGTTCGGGGTCTTGGACAAAGACCAAACCGCCTTGCTCCTTGATCGCGCGGATACCATTGCTGCCATCGCTGCCAGTCCCGGACAATACAACCGCAACGGCATTGGAGCCTGAGTTATCGGCAAGTGATTCAAAGAACTGATCAATGGGCCGCCGCCGTCCACGCGGCTTTGCGAAATCTTCTGTGTGCAGAACGCCATCCGCCACGGTCAAAGAATCGCCGGGCGCGATCAGATAGATGTTTCCGGGCTCAACCATGCTGCCCTCGACCGCCGTGTGCACAGGTGTATTGGTGCGTTTGGCCAAAAGCGACGACAACAGGCTGTCGTGATCTGGGTCAAGATGTTGAACAATTACAATGGCATAGTTGTGACTGTCGGGTAGATTTGCAAGAAAGTCCTGCAATGCTTCCAAGCCACCAGCAGAGGCCCCGATGCCGATAATCAGCGGCTGAGGCTTCAAAAGAAGTTCAGTCAAATCTCGCGCAGCCATTCGTTTGTCCCACAAAGTCGATCTCTTGAATGATATTGCACGGCAAAATGTGCAATCAGACAAGAGAACAAGAAATGATTTCTACCTAAGCGTGCATACCACGACACACATCACAATACCATGTGCGCCGACATAATTCACCGGCGCGACCAAGTGCTAGCCCCATAACGCGGGCGTCACGGTAAAGTTTCCGCCGATTGCGCAAGGTTGGGCTGGAAGGTCCAGCGCACGCGCGCTAACTCGAGCGAAACGAATTGGAGAAACCATGCGCACGCTGACTGCAATCGCACTGTCACTTTTCGCCACGACGTCCTTTGCCCAAGACTATCAGATCGCGGACCTCAAGGTGATGCACCCGGTCGCGCGCGAAAGCGCAAAGCTTGCGCAGGCTGGTGCTGGATACCTTGTGATCGAAAACACCGGCGACACAGCGGATAAACTCTTGGGGATCGAGGCCGATTTCCCACGTGTCATGCTACACGACACCGACATGGATGGGGATGTCGCCAAGATGGAACACCTCATGGCGGTTGAGATTGCGCCGGGTGAAACGGTGACCTTTGAGCCTGGCGGCAAGCACGTGATGTTTATGGGCCTCAACGGTGATCCGCTTGAAGCGGGCGAGACGATCCCTGCCGTGCTGATCTTTGAGAAGGCCGGACGGCTCGAGGTTGTCTTCAATGTCGAGGCGATGGACATGGACGCCGCCCACGATGACCACAGCAATCACTAGGCCCGCACGGGTCTAGTCGCGGCTCAACATGCCAAATTTGCGCAGTTTGACGTAAAGCGACTGACGCGACAGGCCAAGCATTTCAGCGGCAGCTACGCGGTTGTTCATCGTGAGTTCAATCGCCGTCTCAATACACATCTTTTCGACCACATTCGTGGTCTCCGATACGATGTCTTTGAGCTTGGCAGAGCCTACAAGTTCCATCACGGACTGCATATTGTCGTCCAGCGGTCCGCTCGACGTGGCCGGTGCCTCGGTGCGGGTCGTCTCGCGCAGGCAGAATGCATAGACAGACGTGTCGCCCGCTTGCAGTTCGGTCACGGCAATCTCAACGCTGCGGGGGCTTCCGTATTCCCCAGCCACCTTGGTGGCATACATCCGCATTTTTCCCGAACGGGCGGCATTTTCGGTCATCACCTTCAGATCAACCGATCCTCGTTGCAAAAAGTCAGCAAGGCTGTGTCCGCGCACACGGCTGTCATGGGCGGTGTCCAACATGTCCAGGAACGCCTCATTCGCGGATAAGATCGTGCCATTGGCAGTCGTGAAAACAATCGAATCCGGTCCGGCCTGGAACAATTGACGCAGGTTACCTGACAACTGATCCGCGGCAGAGCCGACAGCCTGTGATGGGCTGATCCGGCACAGCATCAATCGCTCGCCCGCGACCCGAAAGGCCTTGGCGTAAAGCGAAGCCGACGAATTGTCGTGGATTAGCTGAACCGGAAAGGCGTCTTCGGATTCCGACAACGCATGGTCAGCGACCAAATCCAGCACATTGCCGGGTTTGGTGGTGGAAATCCCATTGGCAAAGCCGGTCCCGACCAACCGTTCGCGGGTCAGACCCAGTAGGCTGGCGGCAAGTCCGTTGGCATCCGAAATCTTACCACTTTGTAGTGACACAACGATCACGGCGTCCGAAGAGCTTTCCATCAAGACGCGAAAGCGGGTCTCGTATTCGCGCTGGGCTTCATAGTCGCTTTCGAGCGACAGCTGCGCCTTGACCAATTGCTGCTGCATCTCGGCAACGGGGCGCAAATCACGCCCTAGCATCAGCACCGCGCCGTCTGGCCCGATGTGGTGAAAGCTGTAGCGCACAGGAAATTCCCACTGCGCCCGCGCGTTGGTGTGGTTCAGCTCAACCGGGCGCACATCGGTGCGGTTCTCAAGAAATGCCGCAAAACGCTCATTGAATTTTGACACCGATTCAACCGTTAACGCGGACCGCACGTCCTTGCCTTCGATCTGCTCCAACCGGCGAAAGGCCTCGTAGTTGGGGTTCACGAGCACAGAGAGCACCGTGCCGTCGTCATTCACGACAATCCCGATGTCGGCCACCTCGGTAATGATATCGCCAAGGATATCAGGACCAATCAGGGGGATTGCCCCGGAATTCCAGTACTTCGTGCCGCGCGACGTCATTGGCGCGCGCAGCGTTTTGAGGGGTTACGGTCCATTCAGCTTACCTGCTCGTGGGTCAGGCGCTGGCGACTTTTGTTGTTTAATCCGCAAAGATCTAAGGCCTCGTCCGGGTCATTGGTCGTATAGTCCGCCCCAGTCTTCTTCAAAACATCGGTCGATCCAATCAAAACCGTCCCGCCGATGACAATCGGTGTGGGTTGGTCCTGATCTTGCCGAATTGAATCTACGATTTTGCGCAGGCTTTCAAGCTTTTCACCGCAACTTGCTGACAAGAAAATTGCATCGTAGTTTCCTCGTCGCGCCGCTGCTGCCGCGTCGTGGGGCCGCGCATTCAACATCAAGCGCACCGAAACACCTTTGCGGCGCAACTGGCCAGAGACGACCATGGCGCCCAATGTGTGGTGGATGTCATGCGCAACAATCAGCAAGACGGTTGGCGCGTCGGCCTTGGCTTCGCTGTCGCGCGCCCCGATTTGGCTGAGTTCGCGCAACATGGACTGCAATCGCGACGCACCTATTGTGACATTGGCAAACCCGATTTCATCCTTGCACCACGCCTCGCCCATGCGCCGTGCGGCCTCTGGGATGTAGAAATCGGCGACCTCTTCGGGGCGAATACCTTGCGACAGCAGTTGGCCGACCGCCTTTTGGCACATTCCGGGATCAGGCGATTGTGCTGCAGATTCGAGCATCTTGATGCCGTTCTCGGCGCGTTCGTCGGCGGACACAGCTTCATCTTCCGGTCGCGCTGCGCCGGAACTTCCACGAGTATGCATCGTGCCATCATTTCTGTGGTCATCAGGCATTCGCGTGTCCTTTCGCCGGATTCGCACTTTTGGAGTGTGAAATCCAAGCTTGTAGCATTCTCTTGATTGGCATGAAGAATGTCAAAGAAAATTGACATTATATCACGCCTTTGTGGCGGATACGGCTCGAAATTGGTCAACAAAATATGAAAATTCTGCGATTTTGATGCCGCGGCCAAGCCAGACAAGCCTTAGATTTCAATGTGTAAAGCAAGGTTGACACATTGCACGGATGCCACCTACGCTTACAGGGCAGACTGTCAGGAGGGGTGGACATGTCCACGATCAGCGAGGAGGGGGTTGCGCCGCGGGTTACGCGTACTCTCTACACGCCCGACCAGCGCAGGCGTCGTGACGCGACCCGTTGGACCCTTGTGCAGGGCATTCTGGCACCCGCTCAATTTGTCGTCTTTTTGATCTCGTTGACCTTGGTGGTACGATTCCTGTTCACGGGCGCAGGATACGAATTGGCGACCATTTCCATCGTGGTCAAAACCGGCTTTTTGCTCGCCATCATGGTCACTGGCGCGATCTGGGAAAAGGTGGTGTTTGGGCAATACCTTTTTGCTGAATCCTTCTTTTGGGAAGACGTGTTCAGCTTCGCCGTCATCGCCCTCCACCTTGCTTATTTATATGCGCTTTTTGCCTCCGCGCTCGACGCATTTAGTCTCATGTGGCTCGCCCTCGCGGCCTATGCGGCCTACGTCATCAACGCCGGTCAATTCATCCTCAAACTTCGTCGTGCACGGCTTGATGCGGAGGTGGGCCAATGAATGATTTGACACCACCTGCAGGCGGGGGGTGCCGCACGGCACCTGTCCTCAAGGAACGCGGCCAGCGTGAAGTCTTTTGCGGCCTGACCGGGATCATCTGGCTGCACCGCAAAATGCAGGACGCGTTCTTTCTTGTGGTCGGCAGCCGGACCTGCGCCCACCTGCTGCAATCCGCGGCAGGTGTCATGATTTTTGCCGAGCCACGTTTCGGCACAGCGATTCTCGAAGAGACGGATTTGGCCGGCATGGCCGACGCCCACACAGAACTTGACCGCGAAGTTGCGCGGCTTTTGGCGCGGCGGCCCGACATTCGGCAGCTGTTCCTTGTGGGCTCTTGCCCATCCGAGGTGATCAAGATCGACCTGGCCCGCGCCGCTGAACGGCTAAGCCAGGTTCATGCCCCCCATGTGCGCGTGCTGAACTACTCGGGCTCCGGGATCGAAACGACGTTTACCCAAGGCGAAGACGCATGTCTCGCCAGTATGGTGCCTGTCTTGAAAGACACGACCGCTCGCGAATTGCTGCTGGTCGGTGCGCTGCCTGACGTGGTTGAGGATCAGATGCTGTCGCTTCTCAATGAGATGGGGATCGACAATATCCGGCTGCTGCCTGCCCGCCGGATCGACGACACCACGGCCATTGGCGCGAACACCGTTTTTGCCCTGACCCAGCCATTCCTTGGCGACACCCATGCCGCGCTAGAGCGTCGCGGCGCGCGCCATCTCGCCGCGCCATTTCCGTTCGGAGACGAAGGCACGACTGCATGGCTTCGGGCCATCGCGACCGAATTCGGCGTCAGCGATGAAGTCTTTGAACGCGTCACCGCCGCCCCTCGCGCCCGCGCCCGCAAGGCGATTGCGCAAGCGGCAGAGGTGCTGAGCGGCAAATCGGTATTCTTCTTCCCTGACAGTCAGCTCGAGATCCCTCTGGCCCGTTTCCTGACCCGTGAATGCGGCATGACAGCGGTTGAGGTTGGCAGCCCCTATATCCACGACGCGCTGCATGGCCCTGATCTGGACTTGTTGCCCGCTGGCCCTCAGATCAGCGAAGGCCAAGATGTCGACCTGCAAATCGACCGCGCCCGCGCGGCCCGACCTGATCTGACAGTCTGCGGGCTTGGTCTGGCGAACCCGTTGGAGGCCGAAGGGCTGACCACCAAATGGGCCATCGAACTCGTGTTCACCCCGGTCCATTTCTACGAACAGGCTGGCGACCTTGCCGGGCTCTTTTCGCGTCCCGTGCGGCGCAAGTCGTTGTTGCAGATGGATATGGGGGCATGATGGTGCGCCCGGAAGACCATCTGTGTGGGGCCACATTTGGCGATGCCAAACGTTTCCCCCCACCCGACCACTCCCTGTGGGAGTGCCGCGCATGAAGCTGACCGTCTGGACATATGAGGGCCCGACCCATGTGGGTGCGATGCGTGTCGCGACCTGCATGAAGGGCCTGCACTATGTGCTGCACGCGCCGCAGGGTGATACCTACGCCGATCTGCTGTTCACCATGATCGAACGGCGCAACCACCGCCCGCCCGTCACTTATACCACCTTCCAGGCGCGCGACCTTGGGTCAGATACCGCGACCCTGTTCAAGACTGCGTGCCAAGACGCCGTGGACCGTTTCGAGCCAGAAGCCATCATCGTCGGCGCGTCCTGCACGGCGGAACTGATCCAGGATGATCCCGCCGGATTGGCCGAAACCATGGGGCTGGATATCCCGGTGATCCCGTTGGAACTGCCAAGCTATAGCCGCAAGGAAAACTACGGCGCGGATGAGACGCTTTATCAGATCGTCCGCACCCTCGCCGCCCCGCAAGACCGCACGGCCCACGTGACCTGCAACATCCTTGGCCCAACGGCGCTTGGGTTCCGCGCACGCGATGATATCGAAGAACTCACGGGCCTGCTGTTTGATCTTGGCATCAGCGTCAATGTGGTTGCCCCCTTTGGTGCCACGCCTTCCGACATCGCGCAGCTTCCCGCCGCCCATTTCAACGTCTTACTCGCCCCCGAAACGGGTGAGGCTGCCGCCCGCTGGCTGGAAAAGAACCACGCACAGCCCTACACCAAAATCGTCCCCATCGGCGTGGGTGCCACACGCGATTTCATCGCCGAAGTTGCCGCGATCACTGGCCTGCCGTGCCAGCCCGACGAAAGCCGCTTGCGGATGCCGTGGTGGTCCCGTTCTGTTGACAGCACCTACCTCACTGGCAAGCGCGTGTTCATCTTTGGCGACGGCACCCATGTCGCCGCCCATGCCCGCATCGCCCGCGATGAGATGGGGTTCGAGGTCGTTGGCATCGGTTGCTACAACCGTGAAATGGCGCGTCCAATCCGGGCCTTGGCTAAGGACTACGGCGTCGATGCGCTGATCACCGATGACTATCTTGAGGTTGAGGCCGCGATTGAAGCGCTGTCCCCCGAGATGATCCTTGGCACCCAGATGGAACGCCATATCGGCAAGCGTCTCGGCATCCCTTGCGCCGTCATTTCGGCCCCCGTCCATGTGCAGGATTTCCCCGCCCGCTATTCCCCACAGGTGGGGTTTGAAGGTGCCAACGTCATCTTTGACACGCTGATCCACCCGCTTGTGATGGGGCTGGAAGAGCATCTTTTGACGATGTTCCGCGATGATTTCGAATTCCATGACGCCGCCGGTCCAAGCCATCACGGCGGGCATTCACCTTTGCCGAATGATGGAGCCTTAGGCGGGGATATTTCCGAACCAACGAAGACCGAAACAGGCTCTGATGTCTTGGTCTGGTTGGCGGATGCAGAGAAAGAACTGAAGAAGATCCCGTTCTTTGTCCGTGGCAAGGCGCGCCGGAATACAGAGACATTTGCCGCCGAAAAAGGGCTGGCCGAAATCAGCCTCGAGACACTCTACGAAGCAAAGGCCCATTATGCGCGATGAGGTGATGCACAATCCCTACCGCGTGGTAATCGTCACGCTTGACCAGCACTCTGCTGGGCCTGCAGCACGTGTCGCACCCAAGCTTGCGCCGCAGTTTCCGGGTCTGGAAGTTGCGATTTACGCCGCCGCTGAATGGGGCGAAAACCCTGCCGCTTTGGAGGCCGCGAAAGACGCCATCGCGCAGGCTGATATCATCATCGCCAATCTGTTGTTCCTCGACGAACACGTTGCGGCAATCTTGCCCGCGATGGAGGCCCGGCGCGACGATTGCGACGCCATGGTCGGCCTGATTTCAGACAGTGCCATCGTCAAGATCACGCGGATGGGCGATCTGGATATGGCAAAGCCCGCGAGCGGTGCGATGGCCCTGCTGAAAAAGCTGCGCGGCGCGGGCAAACAGGATCGTCAATCGGGCGCAAAGAAGATGAAGGCGCTACGACGTCTGCCCAAACTGCTCAAGCTGATCCCCGGCAAAAGCCAGGATTTGCGCGCTTGGTTCCTGTCGATGCAATATTGGCTGGGCGGGTCCGACGACAACATCGAAAGCATGTTGCGCTATCTGCTGGATCGCTATGCGGACCGCCCGGAGTGGGAACGGGTTTCGGCAGACCTTCCCATCGAATATCCTGAGGTGGGTCTCTATCACCCTGATTTGCCCGGCCACCATATTACCACGGATATCAACGACTTGCCCTGCGCCGATGGCACCACAGCCACGGTCGGCGTGCTGATGCTCCGCAGCTATATCCTTGCCAGTGATACCGCGCACTACGACGCCGTGATCCGCGCGTTTGAGGCCCAAGGTTTACGCGTGATCCCTGCCTTTGCCGGTGGGTTGGACGGCGGTCCAGCGGTCGAAAACTACTTTATGGGGCAGGTCGATGCGATGGTCTCGCTCACGGGGTTTTCGCTGATCGGTGGGCCTGCCTACAATGACAGTGCAGCAGCGGTTGAGTTATTGCAGCGGCTGGATGTGCCCTACATCGCTGCCCAACCGCTGGAGTTCCAGACGCTGGGCCAATGGTCGGACAGCGAACAGGGTTTGGGCCCGATTGAGACGACGATGCTCGTGGCGTTGCCAGAGATTGATGGCGCCACAAATCCAACCGTCTTTGCCGGGCGGCACGGGGATACCGGCTGTCAGGGTTGCAAGCACATGTGTCAGGGGCTGGATGCGCACAAGGCGATGGCCCCCTGTCATGAACGTGTCGCGAGCCTGACGGAAAAGGTCACGCGGCTTGCCACACTGCGCCGCAAGGCCAACGCGGACAAGAAGATCGCGGTGGTTCTGTTTGGCTTTCCGCCCAATGCCGGCGCTGTTGGCACAGCCGCCTACCTCGGCGTTTTTGAGAGCCTTTTCAACACCCTGACTCGGATGAAGTCCGAAGGATACCAGGTTGATGTGCCTGCATCGGTGGATGATTTGCGTGACGCCATCCTGAAAGGGAACGCCCAGCAATATGGGCAAGAGGCGAATGTCGCGGCCCATGTCGACGCCGAAACGATCGTGCGCGACACCCCGACCTTGGAAGAGGTCGAGGCCGCTTGGGGCCCGGCCCCCGGCAGGGTGCAATCGGATGGGCGCGGTGTTTTTGTGCTGGGTCAGCACTTTGGCAATGTCTTTGTTGGCGTGCAACCTGCGTTTGGCTATGAGGGCGATCCGATGCGCCTGCTGTTTGAGCGCGGCTTTGCCCCGACCCATGCCTTTGTGCAGTTTTATCAATGGCTTCGGAATACCTACGCCGCGGATGCGGTGTTGCACTTTGGGATGCACGGTGCGCTGGAATTCATGCCCGGCAAACAGGCCGGATTGGGCGGGCGCGATTGGCCGGATCGCCTGATTGGCGAGATGCCGAACGTCTATCTTTATGCCGCCAATAACCCGAGCGAGGCGAGCCTTGCAAAGCGCCGTTCTGGTGCCGTGACGGTGACCCATTTGACGCCGCCCTTGGCGCAAGCGGGTCTTTATAAGGGGCTGGCAGAGCTGAAAGACAGCCTGACCCGGTGGCGCAGCATGGAGGACGCGGACGGTGCCCGCGCCGACCTTGAGGCGCTGATCTGTGATCAGGCGGCGGCAGTTGATTTGCCAACGGGTGACATAGAAAAGCTGTGGCTGACGGTGCAGGAAACCGAAGGGGCGTTGATCCCCGATGGGCTGCATATTGTCGGTCAGCCGATGTCGGATGTGGCGCGCGGCGAGATGCTGGAGCTGATGGCGGATGCCACGCCAGAGGTCGCTAAGCTTTTGAAAGAAGATCATGAATTGCCCGCCTTGATGCGGGCGCTGAATGGGCAGTTTATCTCTCCGGTGCCCGGCGGCGATGTGATCCGTAACGCAGATATCCTGCCCACCGGGCGCAATCTGCATGCCTTTGATCCGTTCCGGATGCCGACCGCCTTTGCCCTATCCGAAGGTGCGAAACAGGCCGAATTGCTGCTGGAAACCCACGCCGAAATGCCGCGCACCGTGGCGTTGGTGCTGTGGGGGTCGGACAATATCAAAAGCGACGGTGGCCCGATCGGGCAGGCCCTGGCCTTGATGGGATGTGCGCCGCGGTTCGACAATTTTGGGCGTTTGGCTGGGGCGGAACTGATCCCGCTGTCAGAGCTTGGGCGGCCCCGGATTGACGTGGTGATGACGCTGTCGGGCATCTTCCGGGACCTCTTGCCGCTGCAAACGCGGATGCTGGCAGAGGCCGCATTGAAGTGCGCGACGGCAGATGAACCAGCCGAGATGAACTTTATCAAGGCGCACGCTACGACCTATGCGGTAGAGATGGGTTGCGATCTGGAAAGTGCTGCTTTGCGGGTCTTTTCCAATGCGGAAGGGGCCTATGGGTCGAACGTCAATCAGTTGATCGACAGCTCTGCCTTTGGGGATGAGGACGAATTGGCCGATGCCTATGAGGCGCGCAAGTCGTTCGCTTATGGCGTCGATGGTAAGGCCGCGAAGAACCCAGCGCTGCTGCAAAAAGCGTTAAAAGACGTGGACTTAGCTTATCAGAACCTGGAATCGGTTGAGCTGGGCGTGACCACGGTTGACCATTATTTTGATACGCTTGGCGGCATCTCCCGTGCGGTGAAACGCGCCAAGGGGAAGGCCGCGCCGGTCTATATCGGTGATCAAACACGGGGCGGGGCCAAGGTGCGGACGCTGCAGGATCAAGTGGCGCTTGAGACCCGTTCGCGCAGCCTGAACCCGAAGTTTTACGAGGGCCTGCTGAGGCATGGCCATGAGGGCGTGCGCCAGATTGAGGCGCATATCACCAACACTGTGGGCTGGTCAGCGACGACTGGCGAGGTGGAGCCTTGGGTCTATCAGCGTTTGTCCGAGACCTTTGTGCTGGACGACGAAATGCGCAACCGATTGGCGAATTTGAACCCACAAGCAAGCGCCCGAATGGCGAATCGGCTTCTGGAAGCCAGCGACCGGGACTATTGGGCACCGGATCAAGACACATTGGCGGCGTTGCAGGATGCAGCGGACGCTTTGGAAGATCACGTCGAGGGGGTCGCAGCCGAATGATGCCCGCAATTTCTGAACAAAATATCAAAGTGGGGCGCGTCGCCCTGATGAAAGGAGGGCTGTCATGAGCCCCAAGGATAATGTGCCAAACCTCAAGGGGTTAGATGGCGAGGGTTCTGTGCAAGTGCATCAGGACGAAAGCGCCAAGATCGAGGGGGCCAAGGTCTTTTCGGTTTACGGCAAAGGGGGAATCGGCAAATCGACGACCTCTTCCAACCTTTCGGCGGCGTTTTCGATGCTGGGGAAACGGGTGCTGCAAATCGGCTGTGATCCCAAGCATGACAGCACGTTTACGCTGACGGGATCCTTGGTGCCGACGGTGATCGATATCCTGAAGGATGTGGATTTCCATTCCGAGGAATTACGGCCCGAAGATTTCGTGTTTGAAGGCTTCAATGGCGTCAAATGCGTTGAGGCTGGCGGCCCGCCTGCGGGGACGGGCTGTGGTGGCTATGTCGTTGGTCAGACAGTGAAATTGCTGAAGCAACATCACATGTTGGAAGACACCGATGTGGTGATTTTTGATGTTTTGGGCGATGTTGTCTGCGGCGGGTTTGCTGCCCCTTTGCAGCATGCGGACAGGGCGCTGATTGTCACGGCCAATGACTTTGATTCGATCTATGCGATGAACCGGATCATTGCGGCGGTTCAGGCGAAATCTGCCAATTATAAGGTGCGGTTAGCAGGATGCGTCGCCAACCGGAGCCGCGAGACCGACGAGGTGGATCGCTATTGCAGCACCGTGGGGTTCAACCGCATCGCGCATATGCCTGATCTGGATGCCATTCGCCGTAGTCGTTTGAAAAAGAAGACTCTTTTCGAGATGGCGGACGAGGAAGACATCGTTCAGGTGCGCAAAGAATACATCCGGCTGGCCGAAACTCTGTGGAACGGGACAGAGCCGCTGGCACCGGCACCCTTACCAGATCGTGAAATCTTCGAACTGCTGGGATTCGACTAGGCAGAAACCATGCACGCCTGATGCACAACCAATGCACAGACCATGCGCACCAAAGTCCTAAGGGACGTTAACGAAAGAAAGTCAGACCGAAACCGATGAGCAACTACGCCACCACACGCGACCGGGTCGAAGATTATTTCGACCGCTCTGCGACCAAGACCTGGGAGCGTCTGACATCAGACGCGCCGGTCAGCGGCGTGCGCGCGACGGTGCGGGCGGGGCGTGATCGGATGCGCGCGTTGATGTTGGCGCAACTGCCAGAGGATTTGCGCGGCGCGCGGATCTTGGATGCGGGTTGCGGCACTGGCGCGATGGCGGTGGAACTTGCCGGGCGCGGTGCGCAGGTGGTCGCGGTCGATATCTCGCCTAAGTTGGTGGGGATCGCCGAAGAACGCTGCCCACGTGATCTGCGCGGCAATATCGAATTCGTGGCGGGCGATATGCTGGAGGCGACCTTTGGTGCCTTTGACCATGTCGTCGCGATGGATTCGTTGATCTATTATTCCGCCGCCGACATCGCGGCGCTGATGGCCAAGATGGTGCGCCGGGTCGATGGCAAGGTGATCTTTACCCTGCCGCCGCGCACCCCGTTGCTGATGGCGATGTTCCGGGCGGGCAAGTTGTTCCCCCGTGCGGACCGGTCGCCCCAGATGGTGCCGCACCGTGCGGCGGGGGTCGCCAATGCGCTGCGCGCTGCGGGTGTCAAAGGCAACCTGCGCGAGATTGAGCGGGTGAAGTCGGGCTTCTACATCTCGACCTGTTTGACGTTCGAGGGGGGGCGCTGATGTTGTTCAAAGCGCAAGCCCTGAAGTCCGTCAGCCTCAAGCTGTTGCCGTTCAGTGATGCGGTCAGTGATGATCTGCCGCTGAGCCAGTTGCTGCGGCTCAGCTTGTTTCAGGTCTCGGTCGGCATGGCCTCTGTCATGTTGCTGGGCACGCTGAATCGGGTGATGATCGTCGAACAAGGGATCGCGGCGTCGCTAGTGGCGTTCATGATCGCGATTCCGGTGCTTGTGGCACCTTTGCGGGCGCTTTTGGGGTTCAAGTCGGACACCTATCGCAGTGCGATTGGCTGGAAGCGCATCCCCTATCTGTGGTTCGGGACCATGTGGCAGTTTGGCGGTCTGGCGATCATGCCGATGGCGCTGCTGGTGCTGTCGGGTCATCGCACCATTGATGCCGATTGGGCGGGCTACGGCGGCGCGGCTTTGGCGTTTTTGTTGACCGGCTTGGGGATGCATATGACCCAGACGGCGGGGCTGGCCTTGGCGGCGGACCGCGCGACTGAGGAAACGCGGCCCAAGGTCGTGGCGCTATTATATGTGATGTTTCTGATCGGGATGGCGTTCAGCGCCGTGGTGATCGGGGCCTTGCTGCGCGACTATAGCGCGTTGCGGCTGGTGCAGGTCGTGCAGGGGACAGCGGTGGCGACGCTGCTGTTGAACCTGATCGCGCTTTGGCGGCAGGAACGGGTGACACCGATGAGCCGGGCCGAACGCGAGGCACCGCGCCCGCAATTCCGCGATGCCTGGGCTGACTTCGCCAGCGGCGGCGATGCCGGGCGATTGCTGGCGGTCGTGTTCCTTGGGACCATGGCATTCAACATGCAAGACGTGTTGCTGGAACCTTATGGCGGCGAAATCCTCGGGCTGAGCGTCAGCGCCACGACGCTGCTGACGGCCACTTGGGCAGGCGGCGCATTGGTCGGGTTCTGGATGGCGGCCCGCTGGCTGGCCAAGCGGTTGGACCCTTACCGGATGGCGGTGCGGGGCATTCTGGTTGGGCTCGCGGCCTTTGCCGCTGTGATCTTTGCCGCGCCACTGAATTCAAGTTTTCTGTTTTATGCCGGGGCCACGTTAATCGGCTTTGGCGGTGGTCTGTTCGGGGTTGCCACCCTGACGGCCGCCATGACGATGCCGACCGCAGGTGTTGCGGGTCGGGGGCTGGCCCTTGGCGCATGGGGGGCCGCGCAGGCCACCGGTGCTGGGCTGTCCATCTTTATCGGGGGCACCCTGCGTGACCTTGTGAACCATGCCGCTGGGAACGGCACTTTGGGAGAGGCGCTCGCCACGCCTGCCACTGGCTATTCGGTTGTTTACCACACCGAGATTGGCCTTCTTTTCATGACCCTGATCGTTCTGGGGCCCCTGGTAAGGGTCCGGGCGATGACGACGGAAACCTCTGCCAAGCTGCAGCTGGCGGATTTTCCAACATGACCACCGAGAGGACACGATATGCTTGGTAACACATTCTTTGGCGACTTCGATTTGGCGAGCGCTGCGATCTGGCTGTTTTGGCTGTTTTTCGCAGCACTGGTCTATTACCTGCAAACAGAGAACCAGCGCGAAGGCTATCCGTTGCGCGATGACAGCGATGAAGTGCCGGCCAACGAGAGCCTGCTGCCGCTGCCCAAGGCCAAGACGTTCAAGCTGCGCGATGGGCGCGGTGAGCTGACGGTGCCAAGCATGGATTATGAGAACAGCAAGATGCGCACCGATCTGGCGCTTGCGCCCTCTGCCGCCTCAACCGGGTCGCCTTGGGTGCCGACGGGAAATCCGATGGCTGATGGGGTCGGGCCCGCGTCATGGGCACCGCGACGGGACGCGCCAGAGCTGGATGCGCACGGGCATGTGAAGATCAAGCCGCTGTCGATGCTGGAGGATTTCCACGTCAGTGCCGGGCGCGACCCACGGGGTCTGCCAGTTGTGGGTGGAGACGGCGAGGTCATTGGCCGCTGCATTGATATGTGGGTTGATGTGCCAGAGGCGCTGGTGCGTTTTCTGACCGTTGATCTGAACCCGGAAGGGTCCGGTCAAACACGGCTGATCCCGATCAATATGTGCCGGATCCTGTCCAATCAGGTCAAAGTCCGCAGCCTGCATGCGCATAACTGGGACGGCATTCCAACGATCAAGGACGCGGGACAGGTCACACTGCTCGAGGAAGAAAAGATCATGGCCTACTACGCGGGCGGCACGCTTTATGCCGCTGGCGATGCCTAGGGCCTGAACACCAAGGGGCCGGTCCAGCCAACCGGCCCTGACGATCACAGGGGACACGATATGAGCCACGACGATTTTAACTTTGAGCCTGTCAGGGGCTTGCCGGAAGAACTGCCCGAGGATGAGCATATCCTATGGCAGGGGTCGCCCGATGCGGGGATGCTGGCGCGCGAGGCTTACAAGATCCGCTGGGTGGCTGCGTATTTCGCGCTGCTGGCGCTGTGGCGTGTCGGTGTTTCAAGCACGGAGTTTCCGCTGGGAATTGCGCTGATGCATGCGGTGCCCTTTGTGGTGTCCGGGCTCTTGGCCTGCGGGGTCTTATATCTGCTGGCCTATATTCAGGCGCGGTCTGCCGTCTACACCCTGACCAACAAGCGCGTGGCGATGCGGATCGGGGCGGCGCTGACCATGACGCTGAACCTGCCATACACTTGGATTGGCACGGCCTCGCTGGACCTGCGCAAGTCCGGGCACGGCACGCTGGCGTTTGAGCTAATTGGCGAGGCGCGGTTGTCGTTCATGATGTCCTGGCCGCATGTGCGGCCCTGGCGGATGGCCCGCACGCAGCCCGCGCTGCGCTGCATCAAGGATGCGCAAGCGGTGGCCGAGATTTTCGCTGAGGCCGCAGAGACGCGGATCAGCCAGCCTGTGGTGACGCGGGCGGAACAGGGCGGCGGTGCCGTCGCAGCGGAGTAGGGGATCATGAGCCAGCTTGAACAACAGATGCGGCATCGTGACCGCGAGATGGTCCCGAAGTTTTTGGTGCAGGCAATGTTTGCGCTGATGGTCTGCAGCCTTGGTCTGGTGAGCTATGCCAAGCTCGCGGATGTGCCGCAAACCGGGGTGCTGGTACCTGCCGAGGTGGTGGAAAGCCGCACAATCGTGCTGCTGGGTGATCGCAATGGTGTTTACCGGGTGATGGATGAGACCGGCGCGCAGATTGCTGTGTCGTCCGAGGATAAGGCCGGATTTCTGGGTGTGATGGGCCGTGTGATCGACCGTGAACGGCTTGTGCATGACGTGGAAAGTGATGCGCCCGTGCAGGTCGTGCGGCGGGCCAATGGCAATCACGCCATTCTGGACCCCACCACGGGGATGGCCGTGGAACTGATTGGATATGGGCAAGATAACGTGGCGGCCTTTGCCCGGCTGCTGGACTGAAACCGCGATGGGGTTAGCCGCCCTGTTGCCTTGTGAAAGGGAACTCACATGGGACTGATTACGCGAACGAAAGAGACCGCACCTTGCACGGTGACAATCTCGCATCGGTTTGAAGAACTGTCGGCGCATGTCCGGCTGGATAATGGGGCGGTGATCCACCCCGGCGATACGGTTCAGGTGCAGGGGCCCGAGATTATGGCCGCCTTCGGTGAGATGATTGAAGAACAGCGCACCGCTGTGATTACGCGGGCGAGCAAGCTGGAGCAGCTTTGGACTCGTGCGACGGGTGATCTGGAGTTCATGGAGCTATGCGAGTTTTCATTCAGCGAAGAGGTGATGTCATGAATATGCACTCATCAGAGGCCTCGACCGCCGAAGAAGCCATTGCCGCGCAAGAGGCGCTGCCACCGCTGACCAATGAAGAGGCGACGCAGGTGGCGATGTCGAACACGCTGCTGACGCCACGGTTCTACACCACCGATTTTGACGAGATGGACGCGATTGACGTCACTCCTGTGCGCGGGGAGTGGGACAAGCTGATCGCCGCAATGAAAGCAGACCCGAACAAGGGGCATTTCAAGAAAAATGCCGATTGGGATGATGTTGATTGGGACGGGATGGAGCCTGCGTTGAAGGCGGAGTTCATCGATTTCCTGATCTCAAGCTGCACAGCTGAGTTTTCGGGCTGCGTGCTGTATAAGGAAATGAAGCGGCGCGGATCAAACGAAGACATCACAACGCTGTTTCAGCTGATGGCACGGGATGAGGCGCGGCACGCGGGGTTCATCAATGATGCGCTGCGCGAGGCGGGCATTGCGGTGAACCTTGGGTTTCTGACGCAGGCGAAGAAATATACGTATTTCCGGCCCAAGTTCATCTACTACGCGACCTATCTGTCCGAGAAGATTGGCTATGCGCGGTATATCACCATCTATCGCCATCTGGAGGAGCATCCCGACAAGCGGTTCCACCCGATTTTCAAATGGTTCCGGGAGTGGTGCAACGATGAGTTTTCCCATGGTGAGGCCTTTGCCCTGTTGTTGAAAACAGACCCGAACCTAACGGAATCGCGGATGAACAAGCTGTGGATCAAGTTTTTCCTGACCGCTGTATATTCGACCATGTGGGTGCGTGATCATCAGCGGCCAGAGTTCCACAAAGCGTTGGGTGTTGATCCGGCATGGTACGGGCAGGAAGTGTTCCGCAAGACGTCCGAGATTTCGCGGCAGGTGTTCCCGATGACGCTGGACATTGATCATCCGCGCTGGATCCCGCAGTTGAACAAGATGCAGGCGGCCAATGTGCAGATCGCGGCCGGGCGTAAGCAGGGTGGCTTTGGCGGATGGGCCAAGCGGATGGTTGGATCGGCAAAGGCTGGGATGGCGTTTATCTCGCTTCTGACGATCCCGGTGGAAAAGAATGCGGTGCCTGATAGCCCCCGGTTGGAGCCAGCCTATTGAGCGTCGTTTGGGTTGATATGTGTTTGGGGGGCCCGCCCCCCCACCCCCTTTTTCGGGGGCTTTGCCCCCGGACCCCCAAGATATTTGGGTTCAAAAGAAAGACGGTTGTGTGAGTTGGATTGCCGCCCTTTTTGCGCTGTTCGCCTGGTGGTTTTCCACGGGTTTGATCCTGTTTGTCGTCCGGCGTGCGGATCGTAGTGGGGGTCATAAGTTGGCGGTCATTGCGGGCGTGCCGGCGGCGCTGATAGGTGCGGCTTTGGTGCAGGCGTCTTTGGGGATGCACAGCGTTACGGGCGTTTACCTTGGCTTTATCGGTGCTCTGTTGATCTGGGGCTGGATTGAGCTGGCGTTTTTGGCGGGTGTCATTACCGGCCATGTCACGACGGCTTGCCCGCCGGGTCTGATCGGACCTGCGCGCTTTATCCGCGCTTTTGGCACGGTGTCTTATCATGAGTTGCTGCTGGTCTGCGGGCTTTGGGGGTTGGTGCTGGCCAGCGCTGGCGCTGAAAACCGCGTGGCGCTTGCGACCTTCCTCGTGCTGTTTCTGGCGCGTATCTGCGCCAAGCTGAACCTGTTTTTTGGCGTGCCACGCATAAACACGGAATTCGTGCCCGACCGGCTGGCCCATCTGAAAACCTATTTTACCCGTGGCCCGATTACGCTCGCCTTTCCGGTGGCGGTAACGGTGCTGACCGCGCTGCTGGCCGTTTGTGCCGAGCGGTTATGGCACGCGGGAAATGAAGTGACGATTGCGGGCTTTGGCCTGCTGACGGCTTTGGCGGCGCTGGCGCTGCTGGAACACTGGCTGATGGTGGTGCCGCTGCCTGATGCGAAACTCTGGCGTTGGATGTTGCCTGCGCCCAAGACCGAACTCGACAAGGACAAGACCCATGGATTTTGACGCACTGTTTAATGCCCAGATTGAGACCCTCAAGGATGAGGGGAACTATCGTTATTTTGCCGAGCTTGAGCGCAAGGCGGGCAAGTTTCCCAAGGCTGCAAACCATGCCGAAGACGGCGTGCGGGATGTGACGGTGTGGTGCTCAAACGACTATCTTGGGATGGGTCAGCACCCGAAAGTGATCGAGGCGATGTGCGAGGCGGTCAAACGCACGGGCACGGGTGCTGGCGGGACGCGCAACATCAGCGGCACGAACCACGATCATTTGTTGCTTGAGGCGGAACTGGCTGATCTGCATGGCAAAGAGGCGGCGCTTTTGTTCACCAGCGGCTATGTGTCGAACTGGGCGGCGCTGAGCACGTTGGGGTCGCGGTTGAAGGACTGCGTGATCCTGTCGGACGCGGGCAATCATGCCTCGATGATTGAGGGTATTCGGCATTCCAAGGCGCAGAAGGTGATCTGGAATCACAATGATGTGCTGGATCTGGAGCGTAAGCTGGCAGGGCTGCCGCGGGATGTGCCCAAGATCGTGGCGTTTGAGAGCGTCTATTCCATGGATGGCGACATTGCCCCGATCAAGGAGATCGTGGATGTGGCCGAAAAGTATGGCGCGATGACCTATTTGGATGAGGTGCATGCGGTCGGGCTTTATGGGCCACGCGGCGGTGGCGTGTCCGAGGAGCGCGGGCTAGCGGATCGGATTACGCTCATCGAAGGCACGCTTGGCAAGGCTTACGGTGTCGTCGGTGGCTACATCACTGGGTCTGCGGCGCTGTGTGACTTCATCCGCAGTTTTGCCAGCGGGTTCATCTTTACCACCGCCTTGCCGCCTGCGGTGGCGGCGGCAGCGCGGGCGTCGATTGCGCATCTCAAGCAGTCGGACATGGAGCGGGCCAAGCAGCGGCGGCAGGTTGCGCGGTTGCGGGCCTTGCTGGACCGGGAAGGCATCCCGCATATGCGGAATGAAAGCCATATCGTGCCGGTTCTGATCAAGGATCCGGTCAAGACGCGGATGCTGGCGGACTACCTGATGAACGAATGGGGCATCTACGTGCAGCCGATCAATTATCCTACGGTTCCCAAGGGGACAGAGCGGCTTCGGTTCACGCCATCACCGCTGCATACGGACGCTGATATTGAATATCTTGTGCAAGCTTTGGCATCTTTGTGGAAGCAATGTGCGATCGCGCATGCGGTGGCATGAGCGTTGTCACTATAAATTTAGGGTTACGGACTGGACCTTGGCACAGCCAGCGCTAGGTTGGCTACAGACTGGGGCAAACGGTCAATGATTTTGCTTCTAAGGGAGAAGACTATGAAGACTTTGAAGATTGCAGCAGCACTCAGCGTTTTGGCTGCACCAGCGTTTGCGGATGGCCATGCGGCCACTGGTGATGCGGCTGCCGGAGAAGAGCAGTTTAACCGTCAGTGCGTTGCCTGCCACGTAGTGATGGACGATTCCGGTGAAGTGCTTGCCGGGCGCAACGCCAAGACGGGCCCGAACCTTTATGGTGTGGCGGGTCGTCAGCTGGGGATTGTCGAAGATTTCCGCTATGGCGAGAGCATTGTTGAGCTGGGTGAAACCGGCGTTGTCTGGACCGAAGAGACATTTGTCGGCTACGTGCAGGACCCAACCGATTGGCTGCGTGAACAGCTGGAGAACCGTCGCGCCCGCGGCAAGATGGCCTATCAGGTGCGTAAGGAAGAAGAGGCGATTGACCTTTATGCCTTCCTCGCGTCGTTTACCGCCGAATAAGGCGCCGTCTACAGTCACAAGAATTGGGGCCGCTTGGGAAACCGGGCGGCCTCTTTGTTTATTGCGCGGTGATCAGGGCGGCGATCTGGTCGGGGGCTTCTTCATGGGCGAGATGGCCAAGGTCATCCAGCGCGGTCAGGGTCGCATTGGGCATGAGCTTGGCTGCATCTGCGCTGGTATTTGGCGGTACGGCGGTGTCCCGGCTGCCGGTGATGAAATGCGTGGGCGTTGTGATGTCGGGCAGTTGTGCAAGCAAAGGGGCCAGATCCCATTGCGCCATCATCGACAGGGTGGCGTCCACATGGGCGGTGTCACGCACAAGCCGCAGGTAAAGTGCCTCGCCCGCGTCATCGAGGGTTGAACCGGTGCCTTTGATGAGACGGTGGACGGTGGCACGCGAGGCGGTGTTGGAAAAGACGCTTGCGGTTAATGGCGTCATCGCCAGCGCCTTGGCCAAGATCGGAAAGAGGAACCCGGCGACGCCCTGAAAGTTGCTGAGGGCTGCGTTGATCCCGGTGATTTTGGACGGGCGCAGGCGCTCGGCCATCATCAGCGCAATCGCGGCCCCTGCGGAATGGCCGACGATATGGGTGGGTTGCCAGCCTTCGGCCTGACAAAGCGTGGTGAGGTCGTGCGCCGTGGGGATCAGCCCAAAGCGGCGTTGCGCGCCCGATTGGGTGAACCCCTGACCGGGGAGGTCGATGGCCACGACATGGTAGTTTTGGGCAAGGATCGGAAAGAGGCCCCGCCAGCTTTGGCTGGACCCGCCTGCACCGTGGATCAACAGCAGTGTGTCGCCGGTGCCTGCCTCTTGCACGTGCCAGCGGTGGGGGCGGCAAAAGATCTGGCGGCTGTGGGTCGCCATGGGCCAATCGGATGGCGGCGGCCAGCGCATGTCCTAGTCGCCAAGTGCGTCTGTCACCGCAGCAGACAGCCGGTTGGCATCGGCGCGGGGCAGCGGCAAATAGGGCGCATTCAGTGTCTGTGAAAGGGCTTTGAGCGCCTCTGCGGACCGGTTACCGGTGTCGATCACGAGCGCTTCAACACCTTGGGCGTGAATGGTTTGGGCCATCTGCTGGGCGTCAGCTGCGGCTTGGGCGCGGTTCGCGGTGCCGTCGCGGGCGATATTGGCACGACCGTCGGTCAGAATGCAGATGGTCGGTGTCAGGCCGCGCCGTCCGGCATGGAGCGCCTGTTCAAGCGCTGTTTGGAGGCCAGCGGCGAGGGGTGTGCCGCCGCCGCCGGGGAGGCTGGCCAAGCGGCGTTTGGTTTGCACGAGGCTGCGGGTGGGCGGCAAAAGCACTTCGGCTTCGGTGCCACGAAAGCTGACCAAGGCGACGTGATCGCGCCGGGCATAGGCTTGTGCGAGGAGCAGTTCGACGGCGCCCTTTGCCTCGGCCAGACGCGCAAGAGCGGCAGAGCCGGAGGCATCGACGGCAAAGATAAGCAGGCGGTCAGAGCGTTCTTCGAAGCGTTTGGTGCGGAAGTCACTGGCGCGGATTTGCAGGCCATCGCGGCCAGATTCACGGCGGCGGATCGTTTGCCAAGGGGCGGCGGTGCGTAGGGTCGCCACAAGGTCGATACGGGCATCGTCGCCTTTGCGGCCCGCACGGCTTGGTAGGGGACGGCCCCGGCGGTTGCCCTTGCGAGTCGCACCTGTGCCATTGCCCTTGCCGCTGCGGTTCTTGGCGGCAGCAACCCGGTCGAGCAGGTCATCGGGGAGCATTGCGCGGATGGCGTCGAGCAAGAGCTCGTTAGGGAGGTCGAGGTCGGTAATTTGGGTCTTTTCGCCCGAATTAGGCTCTGATTCTGATTCTGGGGTGGGTGGTTCTGCCTCGGGCATTTGGGTCGCGCGGTGGGCGAAGACCAGCGTGCAGGCGGTCGCGATGTCTTCGTCAGAGACGGCTTTGCGTCCGTTCAGGACCGCGTGGGCCTGTGCGGCGCGAAGCGCAAAGCTCGGGGCGCGCAGGCTGCTGATGCCACATTGCGCAGCGACCGTGACGATCTGTGCCAGTTGCGCGGGGGTATGGGTGGTGAGATAGGCCGTGGGCAGGGGGGTATTCGACAGGTTCACCTCTCCGTGGCGGACATCGTTCAGATCGATGTGGAACGCCATGCGTTCGGCAAGGGCGGTCGGGACAATCTCGTCCGTATCGGCACCTTCGTCGAAGGCAATCAGGGGGCCGCCGCCTGTATCAAGATGTGCGGAAACGCGGGCGGCGAAACCGGCGGGCGTGCGTTCGGCCATTGTCAGCACGAGGGGCTGTTTGCCCTGCAATAGACCCTGTTTATGGACGACATGCCCTGCGGCAAGTGTCGCTGACAGGTCCATTCCACCCAACAAGACGTCGTCTGTCATTGCTGGGTGAAGCTTTGTCAGGGCACTGCCCAAGACATCGAGGCTCGCGGCCAAACCGTCACGCACAGGCCCTGCGCGGGCGCGGATGGTGATGCCGCCCAGACCGGGATCAATCGCCAAAAGGCGCAGGGCCAAAAGGGCCCGATCCCAGGGGCTATCCAAGGACATCTTCGATCACGCGTGTGACGCGGGTGCCTGAACCGGCCTCGTCCAGCGGGTCACGACGCAGCCGGTGGCGCAGCGCCATTGGGGCGGCTGCGCGGACGTGACCGCGGGTGAGGGCGGTATCATTGCGGAACGCGGCATGGGCGCGGGCGGCTTTGAGGAGGGTCAGTTCCCCGCGTAAGCCGTCAGAGCCGAGTGCGAGGCAAAGCTCTGCCACGTCACGCAGTGTCTGTTCCGGCGTTTTGAGCCGTTTCAGGGCCTTGCGCGCCTTAAGGATACGGTCGCGGATCGCGGCATCTTCGGCCTGCCAGCGCAGCATGAAAGCGGCGTTGTCATTTTCATAGGCATCGCGGCGTTTGATCACTTCGATGCGGGTGTCGACGTCTTTGGGGCTTGCGACCTCAACCGAGAGACCGAAACGATCAAGGAGTTGCGGGCGCAATTCGCCTTCTTCGGGGTTGCCGGAGCCGACGAGGACAAAGCGGGCGGGGTGGCGGATCGAGAGCCCCTCGCGTTCGACGACGTTTTCGCCGGATTGGGCGACGTCGAGCAGCAGATCAACGATGTGATCTTCAAGCAAGTTGACCTCATCAATATAGAGATAACCGCGATTTGCGCGCGCGAGCAGGCCGGGTTCAAAGGCCTTCTCGCCGTGGGCCAGCGCCTTTTCGATATCGAGCGCGCCAGTCACGCGATCCTCTGTCGCGCCAAGGGGCAGATCGACGACCGGTGTGGGGCGTTCGGCGGTGCGTTTCGACCCTAAACCGGCCCATTCAGGCACTAACGCGGGCTTTTCGGAGTTCACGGGGCAACCTTTTACGGCGCGGATCGGGGGCAGCAAAGCAGCCAATGCGCGAACGGCGGTGGACTTGCCTGTGCCGCGATCGCCAAAGACCAGCACGCCGCCGATGGAGGGGTCGATGGCCGTGAGGATCATCGCTTGCTTCATCTCTTCCTGACCGACGATGGCGGAGAAAGGGAAAGGGTTGGTCATGCGGCCTCCAATCCGGCGAGGGGGGAGGTGCCACCCCATGTGCCGATGTCCGAGTGGACGGTGAAACGGGCGAAGAGTTCCTCAGCGAACCAGTCGCCTTCACGGACGGCTTTGATCGCGGCACCATGCGGTCCGGTGCGGGCAAAGGCATCCATTGCGGATTTGTCGGGCCAGATCGAAAAAGTGACCTGATCCAGCATCGGAACTTCGCCGATGCCGATTTTGAAGGTGACGTTCGGGTCCGCGCCGATGTTGGCGGAGATGTCGGGGACCTGCCGCCAGAAGCGCGGGATGATCTTGCGCCGGATCGCGGCACGGGTCAGGGCAGCCATCGGCCCGGCGGACTGGTTGGTGGTCGCAGCAAAGGGGGTGCTGCCATCCCACGCGCCGCGCACCGAGGTGGGGGTTAAAAGCACCGACCAGCTTTCCTTGGCGCGGTTGCGGAAGGTGTTAAAAATCGGCGCGGATTCGACCCTATTACGGGCCGTTTCGGCATCTGGCCACACCGCAAGGATCGCGATCACGGATGGATTGAGGGTGAGATTGAAGCCGTGGCCGGTACCCGATCCGCAAAGTTTCCAAAAGCCGATGTCGGGCGTTTTGCCCAATGGCCCGCGCGCCAGACCCATCATCATCAACGCCCAGGCACGGGTCGAGAACCCGGTGAAGCGGAAGAAGGAAAGGGTGACGGTCTGGCTCACATTTGGCCCTTTGGTGTCAACTTGCCTAGACATTTGACGCGATTCCGATGGGCTATGTCAACGTAACTCCGCAAGATCATTGTAAACTAAAGCTGACACTTCTAGTCTGATGGTATGGAATCTGTGGATGACCCCTCTGCCATCGTGATTGGCGCCGGTTTGGGTGGGCTTTCGGCTGCGATGCGGCTGGGGGCAAAGGGGTATGATGTGACCGTGCTGGACCGGCTGGATCGGGCCGGGGGGCGTGGGTCGAGTATCAGCAGAGGCGGGCATCGCTTTGATCTGGGGCCGACGATTATCACAGTGCCGCAGGTTTACGAAAAGCTTTGGGCGGCCTGTGGGCGGGATTTCCACAAGGATGTCACGTTGAAGCCGCTTGAGACCTTCTATCAGATCAAGTGGGGCGACGGGTCGGTATTTGAAGCGTGCAGCGACACCGCCCGGATGGAAGCCGAGATTGCCAAGTTCAATCCCAAGGATGTCGCGGGCTACCGACGGTTTCTGCGGGATTCCTATCGGCGCTATGTCGTGGGGTTTGAGGGGATGCTGACCAAGCCGATGCACCGGCTTTGGGAGACGGTCAAAGTGCTGCCGGAGTTTGCGGTGCTGCGGGCGGATCGGTCGATCCTTGGGCTGGCAAAGGCACGGGTCAAGGATGAGCGGTTGCGCATGGCGCTGTCGTTCCATCCGCTGTTTATCGGCGGTGACCCGATGAATGTGACCAGCATGTATGCGCTTGTCGGATACCTCGAAAAAGAATTCGGCGTGCATTACGCCATGGGTGGTGTGCAGGCGATTGCCGATGCGATGGCCAAGGTGGTGCGCAGCCAAGGCGGCCAGATCAGGTTCGGCGCAGAGGTGGACCGGATTGAGGTTTCCAATGGCAAGGCGCAAGGGGTCAGGCTAAAAGGTGGCGAGCGGATTGCAGCGCCGCTGGTGGTCAGCAATGCGGACGCTGGTCACACCTATACGCATTTGATGCGCGATGCGCCGCGCAAACGCTGGACCACGAAAAAGGTTGCGAGCCGCAAGTGGTCCATGGGGCTGTTCGTTTGGTATTTTGGCACCAAGGGCACGGCGGACAAATGGGCCGATGTGGGGCATCACACTATCATGGCGGGGCCACGATACGAGGGGTTGCTGCGGGACATTTTCATCAAGGGCAAGCTGGCGGAGGACATGTCGCTTTATGTGCATCGCCCGGCTGTGACCGATCCAAGCGTAGCACCTGCGGGAGATGATACGTTTTACGCCCTCAGCCCGGTGCCGCATCTGGGTCACGACAATCCGGTGGATTGGGCGAAAGAAGCGACGGTTTATAAGGCCAAGGTCGCCAAGGTGCTGAGCGGGTTGATCCCTGGGTTCGAGGATCATTTGACCGAAGAATTGGTTTTTACGCCCGAGGATTTCCGCGACCGGTATCTGTCGCCCAACGGCTCTGGATTTTCGATTGAGCCACGCATTCTGCAAAGCGCGTGGTTCCGGCCCCATAATGTCAGCGAAGAAGCCAAGGGTCTGTATCTGGTCGGGGCTGGCACCCATCCCGGTGCAGGTGTGCCGGGCGTTGTCAGCAGTGCCGAGGTTTTGGATGCTATGGTACCCGCAGCGCCCGCGCGTCCGCAGATGAAGGTGGCCGCCGAATGATCCGCGAAGATGATCTGCACCATTGCCGTGAGGTGATCCGCACCGGGTCGCTGAGTTTTCATGCGGCAAGCAAGCTGTTGCCCGGCAGCGTGCGCGACCCGGCACTTGCGCTTTATGCCTTTTGCAGGCTGGCCGATGATGAGGTGGACGAGGGGCAGAACAAGGCGGCAGCGGTATTACGGCTGCGGGACAGGCTTGATCTGGCCTATGCCGGGCGGCCCAAGGATGCGCCCGAAGACCGAGCCTTTGCCGCTATTGTTGACGCGTTTGAGATGCCGCGCGCCTTGCCAGAGGCGCTGCTGGAGGGGCTGGCCTGGGATGCGGCAGAGCACCGTTATGCCACCTTGTCGGACGTGCGCGGCTATTCTGCGAGGGTTGCAAGCGCCGTAGGCGCAATGATGTGCGTGCTGATGCGCGTGCGGGGCCGCGAGGCGCTGGCCCGGGCCTGTGATCTGGGCGTTGCGATGCAGTTGACCAATATCGCCCGTGACGTGGGTGAGGACGCGCGGGCAGGCCGGATTTATCTACCCACCGACTGGCTGGCGAAAGACGGATTTACGCCAGACATGTTCATGGCCAACCCGCTTCCGACACCGGAAGTGCGGCGCATGGTCAAGGCGCTCTTGGCTGAGGCGGATCGTCTTTATCGGCGGTCAGAGGCCGGGATTGGTGCGTTACCTCGCGGGGCGCGGATGGGGATTTGGGCCGCGCGATTGATCTATGCCGGGATCGGCGGCGAAGTGCGCAAGCAGCATTACAATTCGATTACGCAGCGCGCGCATACGGCGTCCTGGCAAAAGGCGCTTTGGATGGGGCAGGCCGGTGTTATGGCCGCGGTCTCAACGGTGATGCCGCGATCTGCGTTGATCTATGCCGATCCGCTGCCAGAGGTTGCGTTTCTGGTGGATGCCGCCGCGCGCGGGCAGCGTAATGAGCCGCGTTCTGCAGCTGTGATTGGCGTTCTGGCCGATCTTGCAGCGCGGGACGGCATTGGCAAAGGTTCGCCGCAGGCGTAAGCCTGTCGCAAAGGAGTGCCGATCATGGACTGGATGTTGTTTGCGATGTTCTTTGTGGCTTGCGGGGCTGCGGGGGCCACGGGGGCGCTATTCCCAACGGGGCTGTGGTACAAGGGGCTGAATAAGCCCACATGGGTGCCGCCCAACTGGGTCTTTCCCATCGCCTGGACCAGCATCTATATCCTGATGTCCTTTGCCGGTGCGCGGGTCGCAGTGCTTGAGGGCAGCGGTTATGCGCTGGCCTTTTGGGCGCTGCAAATCGCGTTCAACACGCTGTGGACGCCTGTGTTCTTTGGGTTGCGCCATTGGAAAGCGTCGCTGATGGCCATGGCGGGGCTGTGGTTTTCGGTGCTGGGTTGCATGATCACGTCGTTCAGCCTGGATTTCTGGGCTGGCATGGCCTTTGTGCCCTACATGGTGTGGGTCTGTGTCGCGGCGGCGCTGAACATGAGCATTGTGCGTCTGAACCCGGACCAGAAGCCGTTGGAGTTCAACACGCACTGACCCCCCTTGTGGACCGCCCCAAACGGTGACATTTTTGGGGATGGAACATCACATCACATCATGGGCAGAGGTTGCGCCGCGCTTGGTCGCGGTGGCGGCAGGGCGCGCGCATGCCGACTTGGTCGTGCGTGGCGGTAAGCTGGTCAACGTGCAAAGCCGCGAAGTTCTGGACGGCTGGCAGGTCGCTGTTGCCGATGGGCGCTTTGCCTATGTCGGGCCGGATGCATCGCATTGTATTGGTCCTGACACACGGGTGATTGAGGCGGCGGGTCGCTATCTGATCCCCGGTCTCTGTGATGGGCATATGCATATCGAAAGCGGGATGCTGACACCTGCAGAATTTGCGGCTGCCGTGATCCCGCATGGCACCACGACGATGTTCACCGACCCCCATGAGATCGCCAATGTGCTTGGCCTGCGCGGCGTGCGGATGATGCATGACGAGGCGCTGATGCAGCCCGTCAATATCTACACGCAGATGCCGTCCTGTGCGCCCTCTGCGCCGGGGCTTGAGACGACGGGCTTTGAGATTTCGGCCGATGACGTGGCCGAGGCGATGGCATGGCCGGGGATCATCGGTTTGGGCGAGATGATGAACTTTCCCGGTGTGATCAACGGCGATGCGCAGATGCTGGCCGAGATGGCGGCGACGATGAATTCAGGCAAAACCGTGGGTGGGCATTACGCCAGTCCGGATAAGGGTCGAGACTTTAGCGCTTATGTGGCGGGCGGTGCGGCGGACGATCACGAAGGCACCGCAGAGGCGGACGCGATTGCGCGGGTGCGCAATGGGATGCGGTCGATGATGCGGCTGGGGTCGGCGTGGTATGACGTTGAAAGCCAGATCACGGCAGTGACGGAGAAGGGTCTGGATCCGCGGAACTTTATCCTGTGCACCGATGATTGCATGGCCGGGACGTTGGTGAACGACGGGCATATGAACCGGGTTGTGCGGCATGCGATTGCCTGCGGCTGTGAACCTGTGGTGGCCTTGCAGATGGCGACGATCAACACCGCCACCCACTTTGGGTTGGAACGCGAGCTGGGGTCGATTGCGCCGGGACGGCGGGCAGATATGATCCTGACCTCTGATCTGACGACGCTGCCGATTGAAGAGGTGATTGCACGCGGTCAGACCGTCGCGAGGGACGGCAAGATCACGGTGGATTGCCCGCATTATGCTTGGCCCGATGATGCGCGAGCGACGATGCGCATGGGTAAGGTTCTGGCGGATACGGATTTTGAGGTTGCCGCCCCCGAGGGGCGCAACCGCGTGACGGCCCGCGTGATCGGTGTGGTCGAAAATCAGGCCCCGACCAAAGCGTTGGAGGCGGATTTGCCCGTAGTGGATGGCGTGGTCGAGGGCGAAGGCGGCGTGTGCCAGATCGCGCTGGTCGAACGGCACCGGGCGACGGGCGATGTGGTCAATGGATTTGTCAGCGGCTTTGGGTATTCGGGCAAGATGGCAATGGCCTCAACCGTGGCGCATGACAGCCACCATATGATCGTTGTGGGCACAGACCGGGCGATGATGGCGCAGGCGGCCAATCGGCTGGGCGAGGTCGGCGGCGGCATCTCTGTCTGGAAAGACGGGGCTGAGATCGCGCTGGTGAAGCTGCCGATTGCCGGGTTGATGTCTGACAGCCCCGCCGCTGAGGTCGCAGCCGGTGCGGACCGCATGGTTGCCGCGATGGCGGACTGCGGCTGCACGTTGAACAATGCCTATATGCAGCATTCACTGCTGGCGCTTGTCGTCATTCCAGAGTTACGGATTAGTGATCTTGGGCTGGTAGACGTGACGAAATTTGAACTGACCGAACTGATAAAGGACCCTGAATGACTGTTGATCCGACAATGACCATGCGCACACCTGACGCGCCTGCACCCGAAGCCTTTACCGATCCGGCGGCGGCGGTAGCGCGGTTGCGCGACCTATATGATGGCGCGGTGCGGTTCTTGTCCGACAACTTTCAGGCGGTGCTGGGGGGTGATATGCCCGACGGGCGTTACCGCGCCTATTATCCCGAGGTGCGGCTGACCACCACGACTTATGCTACGGCGGATAGTCGTCTTGCCTTTGGTCACGTGGTTGAGCCGGGAACTTATGCCACGACCGTCACCCGGCCCGATTTATTCGCCAATTACCTCGAACAACAAATTTCGCTATTGCTGGAAAATCACGGTGTCCCCGTTGTGGTTGGTGTGTCTGAAACGCCGATGCCCGTGCATTTCGCCGTGGCCAACGATGATGATGTTACGGTCCCCCATGGTGGCGCGATGGAATTTCCTTTGCGGGACTATTTCGACGTGCCGGATTTGGCGACGACCAATGATGATATCGTCAACGGCACCGGCTTTACCTACCCCGATGGGGCGCGTCCGCTGGCACCCTTCACGGCGCAGCGGGTGGATTATTCGCTGGCGCGGCTGTCGCATTACACGGCCACCCATGCAGAGCATTTCCAAAACCACGTGTTGTTCACCAACTACCAGTTCTACGTGCAGGAGTTTGAGGCCTACGCCCGCGAGGTGCTTGCCGACCCCGACAGCGGCTACACCAGCTTTGTCAGCACAGGGAATGTTGAGATTACGGATCCAAAGGCCGACTTTCCGGTGCCAGCCAAGATGCCACAGATGCCGACCTATCACCTCAAACGGCCCGGCGGTGGCGGGATAACCTTGGTCAATATTGGGGTTGGGCCGTCGAACGCCAAAACCGCGACCGATCATATCGCGGTGTTGCGGCCCCATGCCTGGTTGATGGTCGGCCATTGCGCTGGGTTACGGAACAGTCAGCGTCTGGGTGATTTCGTGCTGGCCCACGCTTATCTGCGCGAGGATGCTGTGCTGGACGCGGACCTACCCGTTTGGGTGCCCATCCCACCGCTCGCGGAGATACAGGTGGCGCTAGAAAGTGCGGTGGCGGATGTCACTAAGCTACAGGGCTATGAGCTCAAGCGGATCATGCGGACCGGCACGGTCGCCACGCTGGACAATCGCAACTGGGAACTGCGCGAACACGAAGGCCCGGTGCAACGACTTAGCCAATCGCGTGCGGTGGCGCTTGATATGGAAAGTGCAACAATTGCCGCCAACGGATTTCGGTTCCGGGTGCCTTATGGCACGCTGCTGTGTGTGTCGGACAAACCCTTGCATGGTGAATTGAAGCTGCCGGGCATGGCCTCGGCGTTCTACAAGACGCAAGTTGCGGCGCATCTGATGATCGGAATTCGCGCGATGGAGCGTTTGCGCGAGATGCCGCTTGAGCGGATTCACAGCCGGAAATTGCGCTCGTTTGAGGAAACCGCCTTCCTTTGACCCCTCGGAAAGCTGAAAAACCTGCCAAAACCCCTTATTTTCGCTTGCCAGAGGCCACAAAACATTGTGGTGTGCCACCACATTCCGTTATTATCACGGGCAGAGGCCCCATAAATCGGGCAAAACGAGGGAGACCAGTAAAATGGCGACGAAACCAATGACCAAAGCGCAGCTTGTCACTGCACTGTCCGAAGAAATGGGCGTAGATAAAAAAGCAGCCGGCGGCGCGCTGGACGCGGTCACCGCGATCATCACACGCGAAGTGGCTGGCGGCGGTGCTGTCACATTGCCCGGCGTTGGCAAAATCTACTGCCGCGAGCGCCCAGAGCGTATGGTGCGCAACCCTGCCACCGGTGAGCAGTTCAAGAAAGAAGCCGACAAAGTGGTCAAGATGACCATCGCGAAGGCACTCAAGGACAGCGTGAACGACTAATCGTTCCTGCGTTCGAAAGATGAATGAGGCCGCCTTTCGGGGCGGCCTTTTTCGTTTTTGGTCACTGCGCGGCATGACGGTGTCGGCGGCACACTGGCCTTGCGGTGCCCGCGCGAATGGGCCTATCACCAGCGGGTAGATTGGGGTGCGGCGCTTGGACATTAAGGCAATTCTGATGGGGCTCGCGTTTGCCGCCATGTGGTCCTCGGCCTTTACCTCGGCGCGGGTGATCGTGGAATATGCGCCGCCACTTTCCGCGCTCGCGCTGCGGTTCTTGATGTCTGGCCTGATTGGGGTCGCGATCGCGGTGGCCTTGGGCCAATCCGCGCGACTGACGTCCAAGCAGTGGACGGGCGTTGTGGTCTTTGGGATTTGCCAAAACGCGCTTTATCTCGGGCTCAATTTTGTCGCCATGCAAACGGTAGAGGCCTCACTGGCGACCATCATCGCCTCGACCATGCCGCTTTTGGTGGCAGCGGCGGGCTGGTTGTTCCTGGGGACAAAGGTGCGACCGCTGGGGATCGCAGGGCTGTTTGCCGGGCTGGTCGGGGTCAGCATCATCATGGGCGCGCGATTGCAAGGTGGGGCAGATCTATATGGTATCGCGCTGTGTGCACTTGGCGTGGTATCACTGACTGTCGCAACACTGGCTGTGCTTGGCGCATCGTCGGGCGGGAATGTGCTGATGATCGTGGGCCTGCAAATGCTGGTCGGCAGCGCCTTGCTTTGGGGGCCTGCATTGGCGCTGGAGACATGGGATGTCACCTATAGTTGGCAGTTGATCGTGGCCTTTGCCTATACGACTTTGGTGCCGGGGCTTGCGGCAACCGTGGTCTGGTTTCTGTTGGTGGGTCGCATTGGCACGGTCAAAGCGTCGACGTTCCACTTTCTCAACCCCTTCTTGGGGGTTGTGATCGCTTCGGTCCTGTTGGGCGAAAGCCTTGGCCTGATGGATATGCTGGGCGTCGTGATCATTGCAGGCGGCATTCTCGCGGTGCAACTGAGCAAGCAGCCCGCGAACCCGACCTGACTTTCTTTGGTCTATAAATATCCTGGGGGTCTGGGGGCAAAGCCCCCAGCCGGTCGCGGCCAAGGGCCGCGAAACACTTAGCCGATTTGTCCGCGCACACCGCCGGTTTGGCCGCGGTCCAGCAGGATATGATCCAGGATCACGCAAGCCATCATCGCCTCGCCCACGGGAACGGCGCGGATGCCGACACAAGGGTCGTGGCGGCCCTTGGTCACCACCTCGGTCGCGGTGCCGTCCATGCGGATGGATTGGCGGGGGGACAGGATCGAGGATGTCGGTTTGACGGCAAAGCGCAAAACAACGTCTTGCCCGGTGCTGATCCCGCCAAGGATGCCGCCTGCGTGGTTGGACGAATAGACGGGTTGGCCGTCATTCCCCATGAAGATCTCATCGGCATTCTCGCGCCCTGTGAGCGCGGCAGCAGCCATGCCTTCGCCGATCTCAACGCCTTTGACTGCGTTGATCGACATCATGGCGGCGGCCAGATCGGTATCCAGCTTGCCATAGACTGGCGCGCCAATGCCTGCGGGGACGCCGCGTGCGACAACCTCGATAATCGCGCCGACGGAATTGTGGTCATCCTTGCGTAGCCACTGCAAGTAGTCTTCCCACTCCACCGCGGCCTGCGCGTCGGGACACCAGAAGTCGTTTTGCGCGATCACGTCCCAGTCAAAGCGGCTGCGGTCGATCTTTTTCTCGCCCATCTGCACCATGTAGCCGGTGACCTGCACATCAGGCATCGCAGCACGTGCGACCCCGCCTGCAGCAACCCGCGCAGCGGTTTCACGGGCAGAGGACCGCCCGCCGCCGCGATAGTCCCGCAGCCCGTACTTCTGGTGATAGGTGATGTCGGCATGGCCGGGGCGGAAGGTATTGGCGATATCGCCATAGTCTTTGGAGCGCTGATCGGTGTTGCGGATCATCAGTTGGATCGGCGTGCCGGTGGTGCGGCCTTCGAACACGCCCGACAGGATTTCCACCGCATCAGGTTCGTTGCGCTGGGTGGTGTTCTTGTTCTGACCGGGGCGGCGCTTGTCCAGCCAGTGCTGGATCATCGCAGCGTCGATTTCCAGGCCGGGGGGGCAGCCGTCAATCGTCGCCCCCAGCGCTGGGCCGTGGCTTTCACCCCAAGTGGTGAACCGGAAAAGATGACCGAAGCTGTTGATCGACATGTGACGCGTCCTTTGTTCGCGCCATCCGATATTGCAAAGCCGCCTGCGGGGGAAGCCCCCGGACAGCTTGACGCGGTGAAGTGTTGCGCATTGAGTGGAGCGATGTTGACCAATTCAGATATTGCAGAGCTGACAGCGCTGCGCCGCGATCTGCATCGCAGGCCAGAAGTTTCGGGCGCAGAGGTTGAGACCGCCGCGACGATCACCGCTGAACTGGGCAAGCTTGGGGCCAGTGCTGTGTTGACGGGTTTGGGCGGTCATGGGGTGGCTGGGGTCTTTGACAGCGGCGCTGCGGGGCCGACGGTCCTGTTTCGGGCAGAGCTTGATGCCCTGACGATCCAAGAGCTGACGGATGTGCCGTGGAAATCGCAGAGACCCGGCAATGGTCATCTGTGCGGCCATGACGGGCATATGGTGATGTTGCTGGCGCTGGGGCGGTTGGTGCAGCGCCACCCGCCCAAGACGGGGCGTGTCGTACTGATGTTTCAGCCGGCCGAAGAAGACGGAAGCGGTGCGCGTGCGGTCGTTGCTGATCCGCGCTTTGCAGAAATTGCACCCGATTGGGCCTTTGCCATCCACAACGAACCCGGGCGGCCCTTTGGTTATGTCTCAACGCGGGCTGGGCTGATCAATTGCGCCTCACAAGGGTTGGAGATCAGCCTTTCAGGCAAAACGGCCCATGCCGCCGAACCCGAAGAAGGGGTATCCCCCGGCTTGGCCGTCGCGGCGTTGATCCCGGCGCTCACCGCCTTGGGGCCGGGCGGTGCGTTGGACGATGATTTCCGCCTTGTGACTGTGACCCATGTGCAGATTGGCGCGCCCAATTTTGGCATTGCGCCGGGTGATGCGGTTATCAATGTAACGCTGCGGGCCGCCAATGATGCCGCGCTTGCGGATATGGTGGCCGCCGCGCGGGACATGGCGGCAGCACAGGCGCAAGACCATGGATTGCGCCTAAGCCTCGTCGATTGCGATGTCTTTGCCGCCTCGATCAACGATCCTGACGCGACGGTTGTCGCACAACAGGCGATGGACAAGGTCGGTGTGCCGCATGGGTCAAATGGCCTGCCGATGCGGGCGTCAGAGGATTTTGGTGTCTTCGGATGGGGTGCCAAAGCCGCCATGTTATGTCTTGGCCCAGGCGAGGATTATGCCGCCCTGCACAATCCCGACTACGATTTTCCTGACGATTTGATCCCCATCGGGGCGCGCATCTTTGACCAAATCCGGCAAGATATTCTGGACTAACCCCTAGCGTCTGCGGTGCAACCACATATATCGCGACAACAGATCAATATTTTTAAGACCCGCCTTTTGGAGGCCAATATGTCCGAAGAGACCCCGTCGCCCGCCCCGCTTTCGTTTAAAGATGACAAAGGTGCCAGACGGTCGACGTGGATCGCCGCGGTCTTTTTGTTGGCCGTTGTGGGGTGGATGGGCAGCGGCTTTGTTTTGCCTACCGAAGACAATGGCGATCAGGCCGAACGGCTAGAACCGGCCCCGGTTTCGGTTTCAGTGCGCCGCTCAGAGGCAGAGGCGGTGACGCAGTTCTTCCAAGCTGAAGGCCAGGCCCTGCCGGATCGCGACAGCGCGTTGCGGGCGGAAACGACGGGTGAGGTGGCCGAAGTCTTCGTCGAGAAGGGCCAGAATGTTGCGAGAGGCGAAGCGATTGCGCGGATTTCAGTCAAACGCGCCGAGGCGGACTTGGTCCGCGCGCAAGAGGATTTGACCCGCGCGCAAGAGGATTTGGTTGATACCCAAGCGCTTTATGATCGTGGTGTGTCGACAGCCGACCGCTTGTCAGAGCAACAGGCGGCTGTTGATGCGGCGGAAAATCAACTGATTGCCGCGCAGGATGCAGTTGAGAACGCGATGATCCTTGCCCCCTTTGATGGGCGGATCGAAACGCTCGATCTGGACCCGGGTGAATTCGTGTCTGCGGGGACCGAAGTCGGGCGGATCGTAGATAATACGCCGCTTACAGTGTCGATTCAGGTGCCGCAGCAGTCGCTGAACACGATCAAGGACGGGCAACCTGCAACCGTGTCCTTTATCACCGGTGAAGTCCGCGAGGGTGTTGTCAGCTTTGTCGGCACCTCGGCTGCGGCGGAAACCCGGACATTTCTGACGGAAATTGAAGTACCCAACGAGGATGGCGCGATCCCGGCTGGCATCTCGGCCGAGATCAGCATTCCGACCGGCGAGGTTGTCGCGCATTTCCTGTCACCCAGTATCGTGTCTCTGGATACTGACGGGCGGTTGGGCGTGAAGACGGTAGATGCTGAAAACGTCGTGGCGTTCTACCCGATCGATGTGGTGAGCGCCCAGATCGACGGCGTTTGGGTCACGGGGTTGCCGGAAACCGTGGACATTGTGACCGTGGGGCAAGGTTTTGTCAGTGAAGGCGAAGAAGTTGCACCGCAACAAGAGGAGCCGCAGTCATGAACGCGCTGATTGACGCCGCCTTTTCACGGACCCGCGTCGCGGTCATGGCGCTGTTGATGATCCTTGGCGTGGGCGCTTTGGCCTATGGCGCGATCCCGAAAGAGGCCAACCCGGAAATTCCAATTCCGCTTTTCTATGCCTCGACCAGCCTTGACGGGATCAGCCCCGGTGACGCCGAACGTCTGTTGATTGAGCCGATGGAGACGGAGTTCGGGTCGATCACAGGACTTGAATCAATGGAGGCGCATGCCTCTGAAGGGTTTGCCAGTCTTCAGCTAGAATTCAGTCCCGGTTTCGACGCGCAAGAGGGTCTGGATAAGGTGCGCGAGGCGGCAGACCGCGCCAATGGTGAGCTGCCTGACGGCGCACAAGACATCACCATTACAGAGATTAACACGGCTCTTTTCCCGATCATCACCGCCATTCTGTCGGGTCCGGTGCCTGAGCGGACGCTCAACAACCTTGCTGATGACGTGAAAGACCAGCTTGAAGGTCTGAGCGGCGTGCTTGAGGTGGATATCGGCGGGCAACGGACCGAATTCATGGAGGTCTTGATCGACCCCACGGTTTTCCAGACTTACAACCTATCCTTTGACGAATTGATCAGCCAAATCCAGCGCAACAACCGTCTGATTGCAGCGGGTGCGATTGAAACGGGTGCGGGGCGTATCGTGCTGAAAGTGCCCGGTCTGATTGAGGATCTGGACGATGTGATGTCCATGCCGATCAAGGTGCGCGGCAATGCAGTGGTGACGTTCGCCGACGTCGCCACGATCCGCCGCACGTTTGAGGACCCAGACGGATTCGCCCGCATAAATGGCCAGCCTGCGCTGGCGCTTGAGGTCAAAAAGCGGTCCGGTGCCAATATCATTGAAACGGTGCAAGAAGTGCAGGCGCTGGTGGAGAGCATCCGCGTGGATTGGCCGGATACGGTCGAGGTGACCTATCTGCAGGATCAGTCCGAGCAGGTTGAATCGATGCTCAACGATCTTGAGGCGAATGTGATTGCGGCGGTGATCTTGGTGATGATCGTTGTGGTCTTTGCCTTGGGGCCGCGATCGTCGATCCTTGTGGGGCTCGCCATTCCTGGCGCGTTTCTGGCCGGTGTCACAGCGTTGTGGCTGATGGGCTACACGATGAACATCGTGGTCCTCTTTGCGCTGATCCTTGTGGTCGGGATGTTGGTGGATGGTGCGATTGTCACCACCGAATTGGCAGACAGGCGCTTGCAGGAAGGGGCCAGCGCAAAAGAGGCCTATTCCTTTGCGGCCAAGCGGATGGCGTGGCCAATCATCGCGTCCACCATGACAACGCTGAGCGTGTTTTTTCCGCTGCTGTTCTGGACCGGGATGGTCGGTGAATTCATGAAATTCCTGCCGATCACGGTGATCCTGACGCTCTTTGCCTCGCTGTTCATGGCGTTGATTTTCATCCCTGTGGTGGGCGGCCTGATCGGCAAGCGGCAACCACAGTCGGCCAAGGCTAAGGCTGCGCTGCATGCGGCAGAGGTTGGCGACCCGCGCGAGATTGGCGGGTTGACGGGGGCTTACGTTCGGCTGCTGCAATGGGCGATTTTGCGCCCCGGTGCGACGTTGATGTTGGCGATGGCGCTCTTGCTTGCGTCGTTCAAGGCTTACGGCGAATACGGCAGCGGGGTGACGTTCTTTCCCAATGTTGAACCTGAATTCATGCAGGTGCAGGTCCGTGCGCGCGACAACTTTTCAATCTTTGAGCGTGACGCTTTGGTCCGGGCGGTCGAGGATCGCGTGCTGGGGTATGATGAAATCGCGAGCGTCTATGCCCGTTCCATGATGAGCGCGGGGCAGGGGGACGAGGAAACCATCGGGACGCTGCAGCTTGAGTTGATTGATTGGGACAAGCGCCGGACAGCGGCAGAGATCGGTGTCGATATCCGCGAAAGCGTATCTGACATCGCGGGGATCGATGTGCAGGTGCAAACCGAAAGCGGCGGGCCGACGGACGGCAAACCGATCAGCCTTGAGATCACTGCAAACTCTGCCGAGATACAGGCCGAAGCGGTTGAGATGGTGCGCGGGCTGATGGATGAGCTGGGCGGCTTTACCGATGTGACGGACACGCGGCCGCTGCCGGGGGTGGAAGTGTCGATCAACGTCAACCGGGCAGAGGCCGCGCGCTTTGGTGCGGACGTCAGCCTTTTGGGGCAGGCGGTGCAGCTGTTGACCCAAGGGATCACGGTCGCCGATTACCGGCCCGATGATACCGATGGGTCGCTGGACATCCGGGTGCGGTTCCCGCGCGAAGAACGGTCGCTGGCCGAGCTTGGCAACCTGAGGGTGCCGACGACATCGGGGCTGGTGCCAATCTCGAACTTTGTGACCTTTGAACCGTCAGAGCGGGTGGGCACGATTGTCCGGCTTGATCAAAAGCGGGTCGTGACGATTGAATCGAACGTGGCCCCCGACGTGCTGGTCAATGATCAGGTTCTGGCGCTGACCGCTGCCTTGGAAGAGGCCGGGATGCCCGATGGGGCCAACTATAGCTTTGCCGGAGAGGCAGAGGACCAGGCGGAGACGATGATCTTTCTGGGGAGTGCCTTTGCCTCTGCTATTTTCCTGATGTTTGTGATCCTCGTGCTGCAATTCAACAGCTTCTATCAGGCCTTTGTGGTGATGAGCGCGATCATCTTTTCGATTGCGGGTGTCTTGATGGGGCTGATCGTGACGGGCCGCCCATTTGGGATCGTCATGGTCGGGATTGGGATCATCGCGCTAGCGGGGATCGTTGTGAACAACAACATCATCCTGATCGACACCTACAATGACATGCGCAAGGCGGGCGCTTCGGCCAAAGAGGCGGCGTTGCGCACGGGCGCGCAGCGTTTGCGGCCTGTGGTGCTGACCTCTGTCACCACGGCGCTGGGCCTGATGCCGATGGTCATTGGCGTGAACCTGAATTTCGGCACCCGAGAGATCGTTTATGGTGCGCCGTCGACGCAGTGGTGGACCGAATTGTCCAGCGCGATTGCCGGGGGTCTGGTGATTGCCACGATCCTGACGCTGATCGTGACACCCGCGATGCTGATGCTGGGGGCGAACCTGTCTGAATGGCTGGCGCGCCGTAGATCCGCGCGGCTTGTTGCGGCCGAGTAACCCCCCTTGCCCTTACGCTGAAGTCCCCCTAGGTTCCGCCATACCTCGGGGGGGCCAATTGGCCTGAGATTGCGAAAGCTGACCCGTTGAACCTGAACCGGTTAGGACCGGCGGAGGGAAGGTCTTGCAATCACGCAGTCCCCCATTCGCCTGCCCGCTTTTGGAGGACGACATGAAGACGACTTATTCCATCGGCGTTGCAGCAGCGCTTTGTGCAACAAGCGCATTGGCTGAAACGCCCGTTTTGAACGTGATGACCTATGACAGCTTTGTCAGCGATTGGGGCCCCGGCCCGGCGGTCGAGGCGGCATTTGAAGAGGTGTGCGGCTGTGATTTGGTGTTCACAGGTGCGGGCGACGGTGCCGCCTTGCTGGCGCGTTTGCAGCTTGAGGGCAAAGGCACGGAGGCCGACATCGTACTGGGGTTGGACACCAACCTGACGGCAGCGGCCCGCGAAACCGGCCTGTTCGCGCCACATGGTGTGAGCGCCGATCTTGACCTGCCGATTGCCTGGGATGATCCAGAGTTTTTGCCGTTTGACTGGGGCTACTTTGCCTTTGTCGGTAATGCGGGCGAGGACGCGGTAACGTCGCTGCGCGCGTTGGCCGAGAGCGACACCAAGATCCTGATCCAGGACCCGCGATCTTCGACACCCGGTCTGGGCCTGCTGATGTGGGTCAAGGCCGCTTACGGCGATGATGCGGCGGGCGTTTGGGCCGATTTGGCCGATAACATCGTCACTGTCACTCCCGGCTGGTCAGAGGCTTACGGCCTGTTCTTGGAAGGCGAGGCCGATGCGGTTTTGTCCTATACCACCTCGCCCGCCTATCACCTGATCGCCGAAGAGGACGACAGCAAGGTCACTTGGGCGTTTGACGAAGGCCACTACATGCAGGTCGAAGTGGCGGGTAAACTGGCGGGCACCGATCAGTCGGAGCTGGCCGATCAGTTCCTTGCCTTCATGGTCTCAGACGGGTTTCAATCGATCATCCCGACCACAAACTGGATGTATCCTGCCAAGGTGCCTGCCGACGGTTTGCCGGACGGTTTTGATACCCTCGTGACGCCGGAAACCGCCTTGCTGTTGTCGGCAGATGATGCCGCAGCCGCACGGGACGCCGCCCTTGAGGAATGGCGCGCGGCCTTGTCGCAGTGATCAACCGCCTGCCCGCATGGCTGGCGATGGCATTGGTGCTGGGGTTAACCTTTGGCACCCTTGCTGCCGTCGCCGCGCGGGCAGAGCTTGGGCGGGGGGTGTCGTCTGCTGATTGGGCGGCGGTCCGGTTTACGATCACACAGGCGATTGCCTCTGCCCTGATCAGCGTTGCCCTTGCGGTGCCCGCCGCGCGCGCCCTGGCGCGACGGTCCTTCCGGGGGCGCAGGGCGCTGATCACATTAATGGGGGCGCCATTCCTGCTTCCGGTCATCGTGGCCGTGCTGGGGCTGCTTGCGGTCTTTGGCCGGGGCGGGGTGCTAAATGGGGCGTTGGCGGCACTTGGCTTCCCGCAGATCAGCATCTATGGCTTTTGGGGCGTCGTGCTGGCCCATGTGTTTTTCAACCTGCCACTGGCGGTCCGCCTGATTTTGCAAGGCTGGCAGGCGATCCCGGCAGAGCGGTTTCGCCTGACCGCATCCCTGAACGGATCGGTCTTTCGCTTGCTTGAGGTGCCGATGCTCGCGCGTGTCGTGCCGGGCGCGCTGCTGGTGGTGTTTCTGATTTGCCTGACCAGCTTTGCCGTGGCGCTGACGCTGGGTGGCGGCCCACGGGCGACCACGGTGGAATTGGCGATCTATCAGGCGATCCAATTTGACTTTGATCTTGGACGGGCCGCGTTGTTGGCGTGTATCCAGTTTGCGCTGGGCCTGTCAGCGGCCTTTGTCGCGTGGCAAGTCACGCCGTCGCAAGGCATGGGGCGCGGGTTGGACCGCATTGTGCAGCGCTGGGACAAGGGTAGCGTCGGTTTTGATGCGCTGGCTTTGACGTTTGCTACGGTGTTTCTGGCCCTGCCGCTTTTGATGGTGCTTCTGCGCGGCGCACCGGGGTTGTTCGACATGCCAAACGCGGTTTGGGCGGCGGCGGGCCGGTCGGTGATAGTGGCGGTGGCCTCTGCAGTGCTCTGTGTGGCTTTGGCGCTTGCGCTGGCCATGCGGGGCGGCGTGGCGGTGTCTGTCGTTGGCGTCTTGCCGTTGGCGGCATCGGGCTTGGTGATGGGCACGGGGCTCTTCGTGCTGGTCTATCCCTTCGTGTCCCCGCGCAGCGTCGCGTTGCCTGTGACGGTGCTGGTCAACGCGGCCTTGGCGCTGCCCTTTGCGGTGCGGGCCATCGCGCCCGCCGTGGCAGACGCAAAGCGCGACTATGGCCGTTTGAGCGCGAGCCTTGGCCTGCGTGGCTGGGACCTCTTGCGCATCGTTGTGATCCCGCGGGCGCGGCGGCCCTTGGGCTTTGCCGCTGGATTGGCGGCGGCGCTGTCGATGGGGGATTTGGGGGTCATTACCTTGTTTGCCGGGGACGCGCAGGAAACGCTGCCGCTGACAATGTATCGCCTGATGGGATCCTATCAGATGGAGGCTGCGGCAGGCGCGGGGCTGTTGTTGCTGGCGCTGTCGCTTGCGCTATTCTGGCTGTGTGACCAAGGGGGCCGCCGCGATGCTGACACTTGATGGGCTGCGCATCTTTCTGGGCGCGTTCCAATTGCGGGCCGATCTGCGTGTTGAGCCTGGGATCACGGCGATCATCGGGCCATCGGGCGGTGGGAAGTCGACGCTGCTGAGCGCCCTTGCTGGGTTCCAGACCCTTGCTGCAGGGCGCATCAGTTGGGAGGGGCAGGACATCACCGCCGCCGCGCCCCATGCCCGGCCGATTTCGATGCTGTTTCAGGACAACAACCTGTTTCCGCATTTGAGCATTTCGCAAAATGTCGGGCTGGGGCTAGGGCCCAATCTACGGCTCGCGGGTTCTGACAAAGATAAAGTGGCCGAGGCGATTCGGGCCGTCGGGCTGGACGGCATGGCGGATCGCAATCCGGGCGCGCTGTCGGGTGGACAGCAAAGCCGCGCGGCCCTTGCACGGGTTTTGGTGGCGCACAGGCCAATTGTGCTGCTGGACGAACCATTCGCGGCCCTTGGGCCGGGTCTAAAGGCAGAGATGCTTGATCTGACACGCGAAAAGCTGAGCGGTCGTACTGTGCTCATGGTCACACATGACCCCAGTGATGCACGCCAAGTGGCGGATCAGGTCATTTTGCTCGCTGACAATGTCGCCGCGACGCCGGTCGATACCAAGGAGATGTTTGCGAACCCGCCCGACGCTCTGCGTGCCTATCTTGGGCAAGCTGGCTAGATCGGTGATTCAGTGGTGAGCCGTGCAGGATTCGAACCTGCGACCCACTGATTAAAAGTCAGTTGCTCTACCAACTGAGCTAACGGCCCACTAGAGCGGCTACTTAGAAACACCTGCCCACCGGGTCAACCCCACAAATGGCGATGTGGCTGGATAACTTTGCGACCCTCGCTTATATGCGCCAGCATGACCAATACAGCGCACCCTCCTTTGCCGTTCATGAAGATGCACGGGCTTGGCAACGATTTCGTTGTGATTGACACGCGCGGGACCGATCTTGCCGTGACGTCCGCCGATGCGGTGGCAATCGGTGACCGCCACCGGGGCGTGGGGTTTGACCAATTGGCGGTGATTTCCGAAGGTCAGGATCTGGACCTGTTGTTCTATAACAGTGATGGCTCCACTTCCGCCGCTTGTGGCAATGCTACGCGCTGCATCGCGCGCTACGAGATGGACCGCACTGGGCGCGATGCACTGACCATTACGACAGAACGTGGCACGCTTTATGCGGTGGATGCCGGGCAGGGGCTGACGTCCGTCAATATGGGGCAACCACAACTAGAATGGCAGGATGTTCCGTTGTCTCACGCGATGGACACGCTGGAATTGCCAATTGATGGCGCACCCACGGCGACCGGCATGGGCAATCCGCATTGCACGTTCTTTGTGGATGACGCCGAGGCGATTGATCTGGCCGCGCGCGGTGCCGAAATCGAACATCACCCGCTCTATCCGCAACGCACCAATGTCCAGTTTGCCAATCTGGTCGGCCCTGATCATTTACGGATGCGCGTGTGGGAACGGGGCGTGGGAATCACCCTCGCCTCTGGTTCATCTTCCTGTGCGACGGCTGTAGCGGCTGCACGGCGCGGATTGACGGGGCGCAAAGTGCGGATCGATCTGGACGGCGGCACGATCCATGTGGATTGGCGCGAGGATGGCGTCTGGATGACCGGCCCGACGGCCCACGTCTTTGACGGGGTTTGGCATGGCTAATCCACCGGTCTTTTCCAATCACGGCTGCCGGTTGAACGCCTATGAGACCGAAGCGATGAAGGAACTCGCCACCGCCTCGGGCCTGCAAGACGCCGTGGTGATCAACACCTGCGCGGTCACGGCAGAGGCTGTGCGCAAGGCCAAGAAAGACATCCGTAAACTGCGCCGCGAAAACCCGGACGCCCGCGTGATCGTGACTGGCTGTGCCGCCCAGACAGAGCCTGCGACATTCTCAGACATGGATGAGGTCGATGTCGTGATCGGCAACACCGAAAAGATGAACCCCGCTACATGGTCGGGCCTGATCGGCGAAACCGAACCGGTGCAGGTGGATGACATCATGTCGGTGACAGAAACGGCGGGGCATCTGATTGATGGCTTTGGCACCCGCAGCCGCGCCTATGTGCAGGTGCAAAACGGCTGCGACCACCGCTGCACGTTTTGCATTATTCCCTACGGTCGCGGCAATTCGCGCTCAGTGCCTGCGGGTGTTGTTGTGGATCAGATCAAGCGTTTGGTGGACAAGGGCTACCATGAGGTCGTGCTGACCGGCGTTGATCTGACGTCCTGGGGTGCGGACCTGCCTGCAACGCCGAAACTTGGCGATTTGGTCATGCGTATCTTGCGGCTGGTGCCGGATTTACCGCGGCTGCGTATTTCGTCCATCGATTCCATCGAGGTCGACGAAAACCTGATGCAGGCCATTGCGACAGAGCCGCGATTGATGCCGCATTTGCACCTGTCATTGCAGCATGGCGATACGTTGATCCTCAAACGGATGAAGCGGCGGCATACGCGCGACGATGCGATTCAGTTCGCTGAAGATGCGCGCAAGCTGCGGCCTGATATGACCTTTGGTGCCGACATCATCGCCGGGTTTCCCACCGAGACCGATGCGCATTTTGAAAACTCGCTGCGGCTGGTCGACGATTGCCACCTGACTTGGCTGCACGTCTTTCCCTATTCGCCGCGTCAGGGAACACCCGCCGCGCGGATGCCTGCGGTGGATGGCGTCACGATCAAGGCGCGAGCCGCGGCCTTGCGCGCGGCAGGTGAACGGGCCGTCACCCAACACCTGCAAAGCCAAATCGGCCAGACCCATCCCGTGCTGATGGAAAACCCGCGCATGGGGCGCACGCCGCAATTTGCCGAAGTGCACTTTGACACCGACCAACCTGAAAGCCAAATTGTCACGACCCGGATCAAGGGTGCCACGGCAACCCATCTGGTCGCAGCACCTTTCACTGGTTGATAAAAATCCCCGCCGGAGGCTTTGACCCCATGCCATCCACACCGATCCTTTGGTCCTTTCGACGCTGCCCCTATGCGATGCGGGCGCGGCTGGCGGTAAAGGCCGCAGGTCTTCGGGTCGAGCTGCGTGAAATTCTGCTGCGTGATAAACCTGCGGCGTTCCTGGCGGCGTCCCTGTCTGGCACGGTGCCAAGCCTAGAGGCCGACATCGCAATCGACGAATCGCGCGACATCATGATCTGGGCTTTGCAGCAGTCTGATCCACAAGGCTGGCTTGATGAGAGCGACACCGCCGCAGAGCTGATTGACCAATGCGACGGCCCGTTCAAATCAGCACTGGACCATACGAAATACGCGGTTCGATTCCCGGACCTTGATCCAGAGGTTGAGTGCGAAAAGGCGGCGGCCATTCTGCGGGAGTGGGACGCGCGTTTGGCGGAACATAGCTATTTGGCGGGACCCCGGTTTGGGTTGGCCGATGCTGCCACGCTGCCCTTTGTGCGGCAGTTCGCCAATATCGACCGCGCGTGGTTTGATGCGCAGGACTGGCCGCATGTGGTGGCGTGGTTGGACCGTTTCTTGGCGTCTCCCGCATTTGCGGCGATCATGCACAAGTATCCCCCTTGGCAACCGGGGCAGGATGGGGTCACCTTTCCTGATCCAGCAAAAGGACCTGCATCATGAAGCTTCTGATCTCTCCGCCCTCACCATTTGTGCGCAAATGCCGCGTGTTGATCCGCATGGCGCAGTTGATGGACACCGTGGAAGAAGTGCCTGTCAGCACCACGCCGATGAACTCTGCGCCGGAGGTCGTCGCCGCCAACCCCTTGGGCAAGATCCCGGCGCTCATCCGCGCGGATGGTCCGGCGATCTACGACAGCCGTGTGATCACGCGATATCTGGATGATCATGCGGGCAGCGGCCTTTATCCTGCGTCCCGCCTGTGGGAGGTTCTGACGCTTGAGGCGACCGCCGATGCGATCATGGATGCAACAGTCGCGATGTCTTATGAGATGCGATTGCGGCCCGAAAATGAACAATCCGCGGATTGGGTTGAGGCGCAGTGGGGCAAGGCGCACCGGGGGATTGCCGCGATCAATGACCGTTGGATGAGCCACCTGTCCGGCCCATTGAACATGGCGCAAATCGGGGTGGCCTGTGCACTGTCATATGTCGATTTGCGTCATGACGCGCGTGGTTGGCGGACGGGCCACAAGGCGTTGTCGGATTGGCATGCCCAATTCTGCCAGCATCAGGCAATGATGGACACAAAGCCGGAATAAAACGACGGCTCGCGGCGCTGACCGGGTTTTGGATGGGTATTCCACAGCCGTTTTGGGCCCGCGTCGCAGTGTGCAGTGGCAAAGCAATGTCAGGTGGCGCTTAGACGTCTAGAACGAAAAGCTGATCCCAAGATTGACCGCATTGGTAATGATGTCGGTCTCTAGCGTGCCGCCGCCATCAAGATCGGCGGTGTTTTGGGAATAGGTGCCTTTGTATTCGCCAAAGACGGACCAGTCGTCGTTGATCGGATAACTTGCCCCGGCGATCCATGTCGCGGCTGGGCCGGTGACCTGATAACCGAAGGTCTCGGTGATGCCGTTGGACACCTCAACATGGGGCACAGCGACGCCAAGGCCACCGCCCACATAAGGTGTCGCCACGCCAAAGGCACCGGGCCAGCGGCGGTAGGCGTTGACGGTCAATGTGTTCAGGCCGTCGGTGAATTCGAGCGTTTCAAACGGTGTGCCATCCAGCTCACCCTCTTGCGGGTAAACCTTGTTGTGGGCGAAATCGATGCCGTAGCCAAAGGTCTGTGACTGCCACAGCGTGGCACGCCATCCGTAGTAGGGCGGTGCCTCAAAAGAGCGGCCTTCCCAACCGATAAAGGTCTTGGCGGGATAGTTGGAATCACCCGTGATAAAGACATCAGAATGGGGGGCGTTCTGGGCGCCGCCATAAAAGCTCAACTCAATCTCGGCCGCAGCAGGTGCAGCGAGGAAAAGCGATATGATCATCCCAAGACGGGCCAACATGAGAATCGTCCGATCCTAAATCCGGTATCTTTTGGTAGAGCGCACCATCAACTGTCACAAGTCTTTATGAATCAATCATTAATCAACTCTCAGTCATCTGTCAGCCCTGTGCAGAAACCTTGTTGCCGAGCAGCGATTTTTTGCAACAGGGGCCAGATTTGGTGCCGATCCCGCGCAAAAACAGCATCCATCGACATTAACACCATCGAAAGCCCTTTTGACCCACAAGGCCCCTGCGCTGGATTGTCCGCTGGACGAGGGCGTAGAACGGGGCTACATACCGCCCGAACGGTCGGCAAGGAATTGCCAGCTATGTCTTTGCTATGGTCCCAGCGGCCGCAACAACCGGAGATGTAATTCGTGTCACACGCAGACGAACATCAGGGCACCCGCCGCGATTTTCTGTACTACGCAACAGCTGGCGCTGGTGCCGTGGTCACAGGCGCGGCCGTTTGGCCACTTGTCAATCAGATGAACCCATCGGCCGATGTGCAGGCCTTGGCCTCGATCCGCGTCGATATCGGCGCGGTCGATCCGGGCACGCAGATCACCGTGCTGTGGCAGGGTAAGCCTGTGTTTATCCGATCCCGGACCGAGGACGAGATTGCAGAAGCCCGCGCCGTTGATGTGGACACGCTGCCTGATCCGGACGCGAACAACGAAAACCTTGGGCCTGTCCCCGCCACGGACGAAAACCGTGCGATGGACGAAGATGGTGTCTGGCTGGTTCAGATGGGCGTTTGTACCCACCTTGGGTGTGTGCCGCTGGCCGAGCAGGGTGATTTTCACGGCTGGTTCTGCCCGTGCCACGGGTCGCACTACGACACGTCGGGCCGTATTCGCAAAGGGCCAGCCCCGCGCAACCTGCCTGTGCCTGTCGCGTCCTTCGTGGACGAAACAACGATCCAACTGGGCTAAGGAGAAGAACCATGGGTGGCATTCCCCACGACCATTATGAACCGAAGTCCGGCGGAGAGAAGTGGCTGCACAAGCGCCTGCCGATCCTGGGCCTCGCTTATGACACACTGATGATCCCCACGCCCAAGAACCTGAACTGGATGTGGATCTGGGGCATTGTTCTGGCATTTACGCTGATCTTGCAGATCGTCACCGGCATCGTGCTGGTGATGCACTACACACCGCATGTCGATATGGCGTTCAACTCGGTTGAGCATATCATGCGCAACGTGAACGGCGGCCATATGATCCGTTATTTCCACATGAACGGCGCGTCGCTGTTCTTTGTGGCGGTTTATGCGCACATGTTCCGCGGCCTTTACTATGGGTCTTACAAGGCCCCACGTGAGGTCACATGGATCATCGGTATGCTGATGTATCTTGTGATGATGGGCACCGCCTTTATGGGCTACGTGTTGCCTTGGGGTCAGATGTCGTTCCACGGTACTGCTGTGATCACCGGCCTCTTTGGTGCGATCCCGTTTGTGGGTGAGAGCATTCAGACATGGCTCTTGGGTGCCAGCGCCGTTGGCCAGCCTGCATTGAACCGCTTCTTCTCTTTGCACTATCTGCTGCCCTTCGTGCTGCTGGGCCTGACAATGGTCCACATCTGGGCGTTCCACACCACGGGCAACAACAACCCAACCGGTGTTGAAGTGCGCCGCACAAGCAAAGAAGACGCAGCCAAAGATACGCTGCCATTCTGGCCATACTTCGTCATCAAGGACCTGTTTGCGCTGGCCGTGATCCTCGTGGTCTTTATGGCGATCGTTGGCTTTATGCCGAACTATCTGGGTCACCCCGATAACTACATCCCGGCAAACCCGCTGGCGACACCGTCGCACATCGTGCCCGAATGGTACTTCTTGCCGTTCTACGCGATCCTGCGGGCCTTTACTGCGGACGTCTGGGTTGTGCAGATCGTCAACTTCCTGAGCTTTGGCATCATCGACGCCAAGTTCTTTGGTGTGCTGGCGATGTTTGGCGCGATTGCTGTGATGGCCTTGGCCCCTTGGCTGGACACAAGCCGTGTCCGCTCTGGCCGTTATCGCCCAATGTTCAAGTGGTGGTTTGCGCTGCTGGTCGTCGACTTCATCGTTCTGATGTGGGTTGGCGCGCGTCCTGCGGAGTTCCCATATGACTGGATCTCGCTGATCGCTTCGGCCTACTGGTTTGCATACTTCCTTGTGATCCTGCCGCTGCTTGGCGTGATCGAGAAGCCGCTGCCACAACCGGCCACAATCGAAGACGACTTCAATGCGCACTACCCGGCGAAAACGGATGGCAAATCTTCTGCCACCCCGGCCGAGTGAGAAAGGAACTATGACAATGATCCGTCACCTGACACTCTCCGCCGCAGCGGCGCTGGCGCTGACCGCCAGCCCCGTCTTGGCCGCCGAAGTGGAAACCGAGATTGAGGATTACGCATTCTCGTTCGAGGGGCCATTTGGCAGCTACGACCAGAACCAATTGCAGCGCGGGCTGAAGATCTACACCGAGATCTGCTCTGCCTGTCACGGTCTGGAACTGGTCGCATTCCGTAACCTGCATGACGAAGGCGGCCCCGGCCTGCCCGAAGATCAGATGCGCGCCTATGCCGAGCAATATGAAGTGTTCGATCAGGCGCTCTTTGATGGTGAAGGCGATTTCCGCCCTGCCACGCCTGCCGACAAGTTCCCCGGCTCGGCACTGTCGAACGCGCCTGATTTGTCGCTGATGGCAAAGGCACGCGCGGGTTTCTCCGGTCCTTACGGCACCGGTTTGGCACAGCTGTTCCAAGGTATGGGCGGTGCGGAATACATCGCATCGCTGATGACCGGCTACCACGAAGAGCCTGAGTGCGCGTTGGAAATGGACCCACCGATGGATGGCTTCTACAACGCAGCCTTCGCCTCTGGTGGTTTCCCTGAGACCTGCATCGACGATCACGGTCACCACATGGTGCCCGGTTCGTGGATCGCCATGTCTCAGCCGCTTTGGGGTGAGGACGTTGATTTCGACGACGGCCACTCCAACAGCCTCGAGCATGAAGCCGAAGACATCGCGGCATTCCTGATGTGGACCGCTGAACCAAAGCTGGTTGCGCGTAAGCAAGCGGGCCTGACTGGCGTGTTGTTCTTGGCAGTCCTGTCGGTCCTGCTTTACCTGACCAACAAAAAGCTTTGGGCACCGCATAAGCACAAAGACGAGTAAGCGTCAGCGCAACTCAAGAGATCACAAGGCCCGCCTCTTTGGCGGGCCTTTTCTTTGGCGCAGATGGCGCGCGTGGTCTTTACATTCCGGCGGCGTCGCGAAAAGTATGGAATGGTATACAATGAAGGAGCACCCCAAATGTCGAACGCAGAAATAGGTTTGATTGGCTTGGGGACGATGGGTGCGGCGCTGGCGCTGAACATCGCCGACAAGGGCTTTGATATCGCTGTGTGGAACCGGACGGGGACTGTCACGCAGGATTTCGCAGCAGGGGCGGGCGATCTGGCCAGCAAGATCACAGCGACAGACACGCTCGAAGATCTGGTCGCCGCCATCGCAAAGCCACGCGCGATCATCTTGATGGTGCCAGCAGGCCAGCCCGTTGACGACCAAATCGCGGCCCTGCGTCCGCTCCTCGATGATGACGACATGATTATTGATGCGGGCAACGCATTGTTCCATGACACCAACCGTCGCGCCCGCGAGGCGACCGGCCCGTTTCTGGGGATCGGCGTGTCCGGCGGCGAAGAAGGCGCGCGGTTTGGCCCGTCGATCATGGGGGGCGGCAAGCGCGAATATTGGGACCGCGTGGCCCATGTCCTCGAAGCGATCAGCGCCAAATACGAAGGCACGCCTTGCGCCACTTGGATGGGCGAAGAAGGCGCGGGCCACTTCGTCAAAGCCGTGCACAACGGTATCGAATACGCCGATATGCAGATGATCGCAGAGGTCTACGGCATCATGCGCGACGGCATGGGCATGGACGCGGATGCCATCGGCAAGGTGTTTGAGGGCTGGAATAACGGCCCGCTCAAATCCTACCTGATTGAGATTTCGGGCGCGGTCGCTTTGGCAAAGGACACGTCCACCGGCACGCCGATGCTGGACATGATCGTTGATGCCGCAGGTCAAAAAGGCACAGGCCGCTGGACGGTGATCGAAGCGCAGCAATTGGCCGCCCCGATCCCCGCGATTGAGGCCGCTGTCGTTGCGCGTAACCTGTCATCGCGCGTCGGTGAGCGTGCAGCGGGTGAGGACCTTTTTGGCGCCGCACCACAGCCCATCGACGGTGCGCTTGATCTGGCCCAGCTCGAAGGCGCGCTGATCGCAGGCAAGGTGCTATGTTACGCGCAAGGCTTTACCATGATCGAAGCCGCGTCAGAGGCCTTTGGCTGGGCGCTTCCGCTGCCTGATATTGCCAAGGTCTGGCGTGAAGGCTGCATTATCCGGTCAGACATGTTGAACGACATGGCCGCTGCCTTGGCCGAAGATCCCGACCGCAACCTGATGTATGCGGACCGCTTTGCGGACTACTTGCGTGGCAACCACGCCGCCTTGCGTGCCGTCGTCGCCGTTGGCGCGACCCATGGCGTTGCGATGCCGTCGCTTGCCTCTGGTCTGGCCTATTTTGACGCCATGCGCACCGCGCGCGGCACCGCCAATATGATCCAGGGACAGCGAGATTACTTTGGACGTCATGGTTTTGTCCGGATGGACAATGGGGCCAAGGATCAGCACGGCCCATGGGCTGACTAAGCAGTCGGCCCGTCTGCGCAAGAACAAGTTTCAATTTTCGGGATTACTTTAAGGGTTGCTTCACCCCTGCGACGATAATGTGCCGCTGATTAATGCAGTGGTGAGAAATGCAAACCGACCCGGTTCAAATTGCAGAAATGTCTGCAGCGCAGGATATCCTTGCGCGCCGGATCTTGTTGCGCATGTACGAAAGCGCGACCGCGCAAATCTATACGTTCGATGGTGAAACCTTCAAACTGATCTCTGCCAATGCTGCAGCGCGGGACTATATGGGGCAGGATATGCGACGGCTGCGCCATCGCACAGTCTGGCAGCTGAACCCAAACTTGGACCAATCTCGGGTCCGGCGGTTGTTTGATCGGGTGCGGCGCAGACAATCGGGCAAATGCGACTTTCTGTTTCGCGAAGCGGGCGACCGCCCCAAGGTGCACGCGGTCACCGTGATGTTCCATGGTGGGGATCACAAAACCTTTGTCGTGATGACGCGCGATATCTCTCAGCTGCACTATTACAAAAGCGTGGCCGCACGCGCACAGAACCAGTTGCTGACGGGCATGAACGCGCTGTCTGACGGGTTTGTCCTGTATGACGCGGATGACAGGCTGATCCTGTGTAACGAAACCTACCGCGAGATTTACAAGGTCAGCGCCCCGGCCATGGTTCGTGGGGCAAAGTTCAAGGACATTCTGGAGTTCGGCCTCGCGCGGGGCCAATACGCTGACGCCATCGGTCGAGAAGACGAATGGCTCCGCGACCGGCTGGCGGCGCATGAAGATGGCAATTCAGATGTCGAACAACAGCTATCAGATGGGCGTTGGTTGCGCATTGTCGAACGCAAAACTGACGATGGCGGACGCGTTGGGCTGAGGGTGGACATCACCGCGCTCAAACAACAGCAAGAGCGGCTGAACACGCTGCTGATGACCGATGATCTGACGGGGCTCCGCAATCGCTACCGTTTGGCGGAGGAAGTTGACCAGCTAACCCAAGAGCTCACGCCTCGGGAGCGGATTGTCGCGCTTCATATCGACTTGGACCGCTTTCAGGCTGTGAACGAAGTGTTCGGTCAAGAAGCCGGGGACTTCGTGCTGCGCACCTGTGCGGATATTCTATCGGGCGGGCCGACGCCGCCACGGATTGCCGCGCGTGTCGGCGGTGACGAATTCATATGTTTGCTGGTCACGCGCAAGTCGCGGGCAGAGGTTTTGCGCTATGCCGAACGGATCAGCAGGCGCATCGCGCAACCCATCGGGTATCATGGCCACCAATGTCATATCGGCGCCTCCATCGGCGTCGCCTTTGTGCGACGCGATACGCAAAACCCTGCGAGTGAGGCCCTCTTGGGGGCGGCGATTGCCCTCGGTCAGGCAAAACGCAGCGGTGCACAGCGGATCGTGGTCTTTGAACCAAAAATGCGAGAGGCGACAATCCGCAACAGCGACATCGCACAACGGATGCAAGAAGGCATTCAGCGCGGCGAGTTCCAACCGTTCTTCCAACCGCAGATCAATGCGCGTACGGGCAATATCCAAGGGTATGAAGCGTTGATCCGCTGGCTGCCCGCCGACAGGCCGCCCGTATCAGCGGCAGAGTTCCTGTCAGTGGCCCAGAACGCGGGCCTGACAGAGGCGCTGGACGATATAGTGATGGATCAATCGTGCAAGGCCGTGCGCCAAATGCTGGAGTGGGGTGTGCCCAACCCTTGCGTCAGTCTGAACATGTCGATGGCCCAGATCAGCGATCCGAATTTGATTGGACGGCTGACGCATCACATGAACGCCCACGGCATCGCCCACAGCAATTTGCGGATCGAATTGCTTGAATCCACGCTTCTGGATGAACGCGCGGGCCATATTGTTCAGAACGTCCACCGGATGATCGAGGCGGGCTTTCGGGTGGAGCTCGACGATTTTGGCACCGGCCACGCGGCCATCGCAACTTTGCGCAAATTCGCTGTCAGTCAGATCAAGATCGACCGGAGCCTCGTGCGCCACATCGATCGCGACAAAGAACTGCAGACCATCACCGGGGCAATCGTCGACCTCGCGCAATGCCTCGGGATTGCCGTCTTGGCCGAAGGGGTCGAAACCCAGGCGGAACAAGACATGTTGCTCGCGTTCAACTGTGACACGGCACAGGGTTACCTGCATGCCAAACCCATGCCGTTGCGCGAAGTGCGCACCTTTTTGGCAGATCGCGGCGATATCCGTGCCGCGTGACGGCTAGCTGCGGATCAGTGTGTCACCAAGCGAGATCGTTGGGCTCAGCGCGACAATCGGGTCATCATCGATGATGCCCTTGGTGCGGTTGGCAATGATCTGTGCCGCTTTGACACCGATCTGATGACGGCAAGCATCCATTGTTGCCAATGCGCGCGGAAGCCCGTCCAAGAGTTCGACACCGTTGAACCCGGCAAGGCCAATCTGACCCGGGACATCGATGCCCTGTTCGAGAAGATACAGCAGCCCGCCCGCGCCGATCATATCGTTTGAAAAATAAAGGAAATCGAGGTCGGGGTTACGCCCTAACATCTCGGCCGTCATTTCGCGCCCCTTGGCGAGGGCCGAACCACCGGAATAGAAATCCTGGTCGACAATCTCGATCCCAGAGCTTGCGAGCGTCCGGGTGAACCCCTCGAACCGTTTCCGGGCGCGGTGATCAAGCGGCATCTTGGTGCCCATAAACCCGATCCGACGATAGCCCGCGTCAAGGATTGCCTCGGCCATAACGCGGCCCGCGCGCCTGTGCGAAATGCCGACGCAGGCGTCAACGGGTTCGCCGTCGGTGTCCATGATTTCGACCACTGGCACACCGGCTTGTGTCAACATCGCGCGGGACGGTTCTGAATGCTCAAGCCCGGCAATGATGACGCCCGCTGGACGCCATGACAGCATCTCAAACAGGACCTTCTCTTCCTTTTCGGGCAGGTAATCGGTGACTCCCACGACGGGCTGCAGCACCGTATCTTCGAGCGTTTCTGAAATGCCTGACAGGACCTCTGGAAAGACCATGTTCTTGAGCGACGGAATGATCACAGCAACCAGGTTGACGCGGCTTGAGGCCAATGACCCTGCGATCTTGTTGGGCACATATCCGAGCCGTTTCGCGGCCTCTTGCACCTTGGCACGAGTGGCAGCGCTGACATCGCCCTTGTCGCGCAAGACACGACTGACGGTCATTTCGCTCACGCCAGAGGCCTCGGAAACATCACGCAGTGTCAACGGGCGGCGAGGTGGGATGGTCACGGTGGTCCGTCCTGATCGTTGTTTGCTCTGCAATCACACTTAGCGGGCCAGCACCGGGTTGTAAAAGGCCAACAGGCCAAGATCGGTTGACGGTTAGCGTAAACAAGAGGATATCGAATGCATGGCCCCGTGGCTCAACTGGATAGAGCAGCCCCCTCCTAAGGGGCAGGTTGCAGGTTCGAATCCTGCCGGGGTCGCCAAATTTGTGCGGTTTGAGGGGATCACCGCTGCGCACAGTGACCCCGCCACGCCCTAGCGCATCCGAATGACGTCCTTGTCGATCGCCAGCATGTAGCCTTTGCGCGCGATATTCTTCACCAGCAGCTCGCTCACCATCTGGTTGCCCAGGGTGTCCCGCAAGCGCTTGATGCGGGTGGCGCCAGCGGCCTCGTCACAGTCGGCGGCATCACGGCCTGAAATTACGCCTTCGATTTCAGCACCTGACATGACCTCATCATCCATGCGTGCCTCGGCCAACACCGATAGCGTTTCCATCGCGGCATCGGTCAGCTTGAATTGGAAATCGTTGAGGTAGACCGCCTTTTCGTCACGCGAGATATGCAGCGAGTTGACCTCAATCCCCTTACGTTCGATCTGGCTCATCCGGCGGTTCAGGGCGATCAGCATCACAAGGAAGGCGACTGCCGCCACCAAAAGCGCCGTCGCAAAAACCAGCAGCACGAAAATCACAAACCGATACGACGACAAGGTATCCGAGAAAGCCGTGCCAGAGCCCGCAAGGATTTCCAGCAGCTTGATCTCGGCGTTTGATGTCAGGTTGTCGTTTTCGATGAACAACTGTTCGACCCGCGCGTTAAACGCGTTGGCGTCCGGCAGGTTCAAAAACAAGAGCACTGCTGCAATGGCAAGGATCAAGACGATGGCGACAATGCCGCCCACCACAATCCGATTGCCGATTTCGCGTGCTTCAGTAGCGGAGGAAGTAGTCACCAGCGCTTTCCTTTCGTTCCTCTAGCCCTGCGTCATCAAAGACGCCCAGCACATTCAGCAAGGTCCAGCCATCGGCATTCAGACGGCGCGTCAACTGGTTCGTCGCGCGCTCTTCTGTGCAATTGCCATTTATCTCGGCCACACCATAGTGCAGCCGCAATGGGTTATCTTGCTTGGCCTTATAGTCGGCAAAGCAGGCTGCCTGCGCGCCGGTGGCGATCAGCATGAGCAGAAGGAAAGGGAAAGTCAGCTTTTTCATGGCTCTCGTATCTCCTGTGTCTGCCCTGATATTCAATATCGGGTCATGTTACCCCCGCCGAAATCCGATAACCAGAGGCGGTTATTGTTTGGCGGGGATCACTGCCGCCAAGTTGGTTTCACCCGGCGTCCCGCACCTCTGCCAAGGGCGCGCAAACGAAAGGTGAAACCATGATTAAGACGATGATTGCAGGTGTTACGGCGCTGTCCCTCTCTGTTATGCCTTTGCAGGCGCAGGAATTTAACGATGACGATTTTGGCAAGTTTCTGTTTGGCCTTGTTGCCGCTGGGATCGTGGCCACAGCGCTGAGCAACCGGAATGACAATGACAGCGCGCCAGCCTACCAGCCCGTGCAGCCCCGCGCCTTGAACCCGAACTACCATGCGCCGCCCGTGGTCCAAAACAATGCACCGCGCCTGAACCCCGGCCCTGTGCGTGATCGTGGTGGCATCCAGCCGCGCCATAACGCCAAGGTCTTGCCCGCCCGCTGTTTCAAATCGGTCGAGACACGGTTTGGCACACAGAACATGTTTGCCCGTCGCTGCCTGACAGAGAACTACCGCTATGCGGCGCGCCTGCCACAAAGCTGCGCAGTTCGGGTGCTGACCCGTGACGCTGCACACAACGGTTTCGACCCCGCGTGCCTGCGCCGCCAAGGCTATACCACCGCGCGTCGCTAAGGGATCGGGGCGCGGTCCTTGCCCCAGCGACCGCATCCCGCCTTGGGGGCGTCAGGTTCGGACATGTCCTGACGCCCCCTTTTTGACTTGCAGCACCCTGCGGGCTGCGATCAAAACAAGGCATGATACCCAAGACCCCCAGTTTCGATTTTGAGACAGCCGCCCTTTTGCGTGGCTATCACCGGATTGCTGGGGTGGATGAGGTCGGGCGCGGCCCATTGGCGGGGCCGGTGACTGCCGCCGCTGTGGTCTTGGACCCGGACCGCATTCCCGACGGTTTGAACGATAGCAAAAAGCTGAGCGCGAAACGGCGCGATGCGCTTTATGACGCGCTGATGGTCAGCGCTGATGTCTGTATTGTCGACGTCAGCGTGGCTGAGATTGATCAGAATAACATCCTGCGCGCCAGCCATATCGCGATGGTCCGTGCCTTGTCGGGGCTGCGGCAACCGGCAGACTACGCGCTGATTGACGGCAACATGGTGCCGCGTGGGCTGAACATCCCCAATGAGACGATTGTGAAGGGCGACGCGCGCAGCCTGAGCATCGCGGCGGCCTCAATTGTGGCTAAAGTGTGGCGCGACCGGCTGATGGTGGATTTGGCGCAACAGCATCCTGGCTATGGCTGGGAGAAAAATGCAGGCTACCCAACGGTTGAGCACAAAGCGGGACTCAAAAGACACGGTGTCACTCCACATCATCGTCGTTCGTTTAAGCCTGTCCACAACATCTTGTGCCAAGCAAAAAATCCAAGTGATTGATTCAATTTAATTATTGCCAGCGAATCGTCTCTGACTCACATTGGGGTCAACCAACGAGCGGGAAAATCCGCCGGGGACGAAGAGGCAGATATGACGATCAAAACGAAGGTGCCGGAGGCGAAAACGCTTCCGCTCAACACTATTCTTGATGGTGATTGCATTGCAGTCATGAACAGCCTGCCCGCTGGCTCGGTTGATCTGATTTTTGCGGACCCGCCCTATAATTTGCAGCTGAAAGGCGATCTGCATCGCCCCGACAATTCCAAGGTCGATGCGGTTGACGATGCCTGGGACCAGTTTGACAGCTTCAAGGTCTATGACCGGTTCACCCGCGAATGGCTGGCCGCTGCCCGCCGTCTGCTGAAACCCAATGGCGCGATCTGGGTCATTGGCAGCTATCACAACGTGTTCCGCATGGGCGCTGAATTGCAGAACCAGGGGTTCTGGATCCTCAACGATGTGGTGTGGCGCAAGTCGAACCCAATGCCGAACTTTCGCGGCAAGCGCCTGACCAACGCCCATGAGACGATGATTTGGGCGTCCAAGGAAGAGGCCAGCAAATACACCTTTAACTACGAAGCGCTCAAGGCGCTCAACGAAGGCGTACAGATGCGCAGCGATTGGGTTCTGCCGATTTGCACCGGGCACGAGCGGCTAAAAGATGAAAACGGCGACAAGGCCCATCCGACGCAAAAACCCGAAAGCCTGCTGCACCGCGTGCTTGTCGGCACCACGAACCCCGGTGATGTGATCCTTGATCCGTTCTTTGGCACGGGCACCACCGGTGCGGTTGCCAAGATGCTGGGCCGTGATTTCATCGGCATCGAACGCGAGGCCGCTTATCGCAAGGTTGCAGAAAAGCGTCTGTCCAAAATCCGTAAGTTCGACAAAGAAGCGCTTGAGGTTTCCACGTCGAAACGCGCCGAACCCCGCGTCGCCTTTGGCGTGCTGGTCGAACGCGGCATGTTGCGCCCGGGTGAAGAGCTTTGGTCCCTGAACGGTCGTCACAAGGCCAAGGTCCGCGCGGATGGCACGCTTGTGGGCGAAGATGTCAAAGGCTCGATCCATCAGGTCGGCGCTCATCTGGAAGGCGCGCCAAGCTGCAATGGCTGGACCTATTGGCAGTTCAAGCGCGACGGCCAAAAGGTCCCGATTGACCTGCTGCGCCAGCAAATTCGGTCAGAGATGGCCAAGCACAATTAAAGGAATACCGCCGGTGCCTGTGGCCCGCTTGTCATCTTGGCAAGTCCACGGAGCACATAACTTCACCCCGCCCTTGTGGCGGGGTTTTTTCTTTTTGTGCTATGATCGGGTAAGCAAAAGGGGGTCAGCATGGAAACCAAGGTTCTCGTCGGCACCACAAAAGGTGCCTTTGTGCTTACATCGCCGGATCGGCGCGCGTGGTCAGTCAGCGGCCCGTTCTGCGACGGCATGCCCGTCAATCACGTGATCGGTGACCCCGAAACGGGCGACATATTTGCCGCCGCTGGCGGTGGGTGGTTTCCGCTGGGCGTGTGGCGCTGTTCAGGCGGCGACTGGCAGTTCTTTAAAGGCGTGTTTGAAGAGGCCGCAGAGGGTCTTTGGTCCCTGCGCCCTGCTGGCGATGTGATCTATGCAGGCACCAAACCGGCAGAGCTTTATCGCAGTCACGACCGGGGTGAGACCTGGGAACGTATGCCTGCGCTGACGGCCCAAGAAGGTGCCGCCGACTGGATGCCCGGTGCGGCGGGCCTGACGCTTCACACAATCCTGACCCATCCAACGGAGCCTGAAAAGATCTGGGTCGGCATCTCAGCGGCGGGTTTCTTTGCCTCTGAAGACGGTGGTGCCACTTGGGAACCGCGGGTGCGGCGCAGCAATGAAGACAACACCGTGCTGCCCGATTTCCACGGTGAACCTGTCAGCCCAACCGAGGTTTTTTCCTGCGTTCACAACGCGGTGCGCGCGCCCGGCGATGGCGATCTGATCTATCAACAAAACCATCACGGCACTTTCCGCAGCCCCGACGGCGGGCGCAATTGGACTGCGATCACCGACGGCCTACCGTCGCTTTTCGGCTTTCCCATTGGCGTGCACCCGCGCGATCCACATACGATCTGGACCTTTCCCCTCAACGGTGACAGCGTAGGCCGCTATCCGCCCGATGCCTCTGCCGCTGTCTGGCGGTCACGTGATGGCGGGGCCACATGGCATGCCTGTCAAAACGGTTTGCCGGCCCAAGACTGCTATTTCACCGTCCTGCGTCAGGCCATGGCTGTTGATAAGGGCGATGCGGCGGGCGTCTACTTTGGCACCAACTCAGGCTCTATCTTTGCCAGCATCGACGAAGGCGACAGTTGGTCCGAAATCGCCCGGCACCTCCCCACGGTTCTGTCGGTCGAGGTCATGGCAGTGCATTCCCAAGTCTAACGCCGCTTCTATCCCGGCTTGAAATCGCTAAGGTCACGGGCAAATCACCAAAGGAATGCCCATGACAACTGCTCGCGCCATCACCCTTGCCAGTCGCCCAAACGGGCAGCCGACGCCTGACAATTTCGCCCTGCAGGACATCACTTTGCCTGCGCCCGCAAAGGGTGAGTTCCTTGTGCGAAACATTTGGCTCTCGCTCGACCCCTATATGCGCGGTCGCATGGATGACGTGAAATCCTATGCCGATCCGGTGGCCATCGGCGGTGTCATGGAGGGCGGCACCGTGGGTGAGGTGATCGCGAGCGAGAACTCGCACTTCCCGGTCGGCGCAATCGTCACCGGTCAATTTGGCTGGGCGACCCATGCGATCAGTGATGGCGTCGGCGTGCGCCCGGTTGATCCAGCCCTTGCTCCAATCTCGACCGCACTTGGCGTGTTGGGCATGCCGGGGATCACGGCGTTCGTTGGTCTGAATGATATCTTGCAGGCCAAGGCGGGCGAAACGGTCGTCGTCTCAGCCGCAACTGGGGCCGTCGGATCGCTGGCCGCGCAATTGGCCAAGGCCAAAGGCTGCCATGTGATCGGCGTGGCAGGCGGGGCAGAAAAATGCGCCTTTGCGGTTGAGGAGCTTGGCCTTGATGCCTGCCTCGATCACCGCGCACATGACGCGAAATCATTGGCCGCCGCACTGAAGGAGGCCGCGCTCAAGGGCATCGATTGCTATTTTGAAAACGTCGGCGGCAAAACGACCGAGGCGGTTTTGACCCGCATGAACACGCACGGGCGTATCGCCGTTTGCGGCATGATCGCGTGGTATTCGGGCCAAGGCATCGCAGAAGCCGCGCCACTGCCGATGGCATGGCGCAACATCCTCACCCGCCGTTTGCGGGTGCAGGGGTTCATCATCTTTGACCACTTTGGTCGGTATCCTGCGTTTCTGGCAGAGGTCGCGCCGATGGTCGCCAGCGGGCAAATCAAGTTTCGCGAAACCGTGGCAGAGGGTCTGGAAAACGCGCCAGAGGCGTTCCTTGCGCTGCTCAAAGGCGGCAACTTTGGCAAACAGCTGGTCCGTGTCGGCCCGGACCCGTGATCGACACTGCGGTTCAAAACCTGATCAGGATGGAGGCAGAGCTGGAAGGCCTGAGCCACCGCTTGGCCGCGATTCTGCGACAACCTGTGCCATCGGACCAAGCCGACGAGATGACATCGCTATGGCAGCAGATCGCCGACCTTGAATGGCCCTATGGCGAATTGATCCGCAGTCTTTCGCCAAGCGATTTGGATTTTGCCAATGGTCCGGGCAGTCTGTCCACGCAGCGTCGCGACCTCCAGAAACGCGGGCCGCTGCGCGCGCAGCAGTGGAAGCGGATGGGTCAATTGGTGCAACGGCAAACGGTCCCGTTCTTCGAGCCGTTGATCACCGAAAGCTCCAACAGGATGCGCGGCCGCGAGGACGGCTATGTGCACAATATGATGCGTGCGCTTTTCGCGCTGGCCAATCCGCTGGCCGAAGACCGCGACCGCGTGCCAGAGCTGAACCACCGCGATATTGGCCTCACCGGACCCTACTTTTTCAACTTGATGACGGCGGTCTACCGCCTTCACCGGGCCCAAGGTCGCCCCCGTCCCGCGCGGTTTATTGATGTGGGCAGTGGGGGTGGCACCAAGGTCTTTGGTGCTTCGTCATTCTTTGAAGATTGTGTGGGTCTTGAATATGACGGCGGCTATGTGGATCACGCGCGCGACTGGATGGCGCGAGTCGGTGCGCCGGGCTGTGAGATTCTGCATGGTGACGCCTTGGATTTCACCGATTTCGGCAGCTTTGACATCATCTACATGTATCGCCCGATCAAGGACCGCCCCTTGCAGGTCCAGCTTGAAGGCCAGATTTTCGAACAGGCCCGCCCAGGCACCATCGTCGTGGCCCCATTGAATTATTCGTTCCGCTACCGCGATCAGAAAGAGGCGACGCCAATCGCCGACCCGATCTACATTGCCCACAGTACGCCGGAAGATGCCAAAACCCTGCGCGATGTGGCTGAAACTTACGGCACGGATCAGGGCCTTGATGACCCGTTGTGGGCCGCGGATATGGGATTCTGGCAGCCGATCCTTGCGGCATCCCGCGATCGTGGTTTTGAACCTGCGCCTTAGCGCGGCATCGGGTTGGTCGCGTTCTTGTAGGGCGTCCAATCGGTGATATCGGGATAATATTGCGCCCGCCAATTCTGCACCCTTGGGTTCATGATTTTCCGCCACAGCCGCGGGGACAGCGCCGCCATCGTCATGACCTGATAGCCATAGGGCAACTGCGGCGCCTCCACATCGTCGTAGGTCTGCAGCAGCGGGAACCGCCGGTCAGGTTTGTAGTGGTGATCGGAGTGGCGCTGCAAGTTGATGAACAACCAGTTCGTCGCCCGTTGCGCAGAATTCCACGAATGGTGCGGCATGACGTGTTCGTACTTGCCATCCCCCAAGTGCCTGCGTGTCAGGCCATAATGTTCGATGTAATTGACGAGTTCCAACTGAAAGACAGCCCAAACCGCCTGCGTCCCAAACAGGAAAAACCCCCAAAGCCCGCCAATCCAGATCGCGGCGCACAAGAAAATGGCCTGCATAGCCCAATAGCGCCAGAACGGGTTGCTGCGGTGGGTCCAAGGCAGGCTCTTGCGGGCCAACATCGCTTTTTCCGCATTGAAAGCAGAGGCATAGCATTCCCACAAGACGCGCGGGAAAAAGCGCCAGAACCCTTCGCCATAGCGTGCGGTCACTGGGTCTTTGGGTGTTGCGACATAGCGGTGATGCACCAGCAAATGCTCTGACCGGAAATGGGAATACAGGACCGTTGCCAGCAGGACATCCGCCAACCCGCGTTCAAGCTTGGGCTTTTGGTGCATCAGTTCGTGGGCGTAATTGATGCCAATTGTGCCGCTGATGATGCCAACGCCTGCAAACAGCGCCCATTCTTCCCATGCGGCAAGGTGGTCGGTCTGGCTCACAAAAATCAGCAGCCCAAAGATCGTGAGCAACTGGATCGGGGCCCAGATGATCGTGATCGCCCTGTGCCAGAACAATTGTGCATCGTCAGTCTGTGGATCGGCGTTGTCAGTATTCTGTTCCGTGATCAGATCGAGGATCGAAAACAGATACCATGCTGCCACGGGTGTCAGCGCCAAGGTCCATCCGCCAAAAATGGCCGCCGTCCAGACGATGGGCACCAGCGCAATCGACAGCCAGAACGGCAAAGCCGCGGGAATGCGGCTATATGCTGCGGTGTCTGGACTTGCTGTCATCTGCGCCTCTTTGTGCTTTTGCCTGAAACTAGCGATCTGCCGGCAATCACTCAATCGTTGCGTTGAACCGATGCCGCAAGATCAAAAACTTTGCGCATGACTGTCGGCAAAGAACTGGGCGAAAACTGTTGATTGTCGATGAACGTGCCACGGTTCGGCGCGGCATCCGATCCAACGGTCGCCGTCATGATCGTCAATTCCAGGTGAAAATGCGTGAACGTGTGCCGCGCCGTGGCGTCCAGCTCTACCCAGTCCGCATTGAGCGGCGGGGCCTCCACCGGCGCATCCGACCAATCGGACCCCGGCCAACCCAGCATCCCGCCCAACAGCCCTCTTTCGGGTCGCGTCTCGAGCAGCCACGCCCCATCTGCGCGGCGTGCCACATAAGCGATCCCAGTGCGCGTTGGTGTCTTTTTCTTTGGCGTCTTCTTGGGTATTTCCGCCGCCGTGCCCGCGATCCGTGCCGCACAATCATCGCGCAGCGGACAAATCCCGCAAGCTGGGTTATTGGGCGTGCAGATCGTGGCCCCAAGGTCCATCACAGCCTGTGCATAGTCGCCGGGCCGCGTCTTTGGGGTCAGACCTTCGGCCAATGTCATCAACTGCGGCTTTGACCCGGGCAAAGGGTCGTGCAGATCGTAAAGCCGCGACATGACCCGTTCCACATTGCCGTCCAGCACCGTCTCTGGCGCGTCAAAGGCAATCGCGGCCACAGCACTCGCCGTATAAGGCCCAATCCCCGGTAAGGTCAGCAATGTTGCGCGATCAGTTGGAAAGACCCCACCGTGGTCGGCAACAACGGTTCGCGCGCATTTCAACAGGTTGCGCGCCCGCGCGTAATAGCCAAGCCCGGCCCAAGCGGCCATGACATCGGCGTCCTCTGCCGCAGCCAAATCGGCGACCGTCGGCCAAAGCGCCATGAACTTGCGCCAATAGTCGCGCACAGCAGCCACAGTGGTCTGCTGCAACATCACCTCTGACAGCCAAACGCCGTATGGATCAGGCAACGCGCCCGCAGCACGCTCTGCCGGTCCAACGCGCCATGGCATCACGCGGGCGTGGACATCGTACCAGGCCAAAAGCTCTTTCGCGCGGTCACGCACAAGTTATCCCCTTAAATCGACATGCCCCTGACTTGGCGCGTCATTCCACATAGATTAGACCGGAATGATGAAACAGCCAGTATCATACCCCAAACGCGGCCGTGGATTCGCACGGGCTGCAACGCTGGTACAAAGCCGGGTGCGCAGCGCCAGCGAAGGGCGCGGCTTTGCCGAGACCCGGCTTTTGACCCATTGGGCCGAGATTGTGGGCGAAGCCACCGCGCAATCCGCGCAGCCGGTGAATGTAACTTACGGCAAAGGCGGCATGGGTGCGACGCTGACCCTGCTGACCACCGGTGCCATGGCCCCGATGCTGGACATGCAACGCGAACAAATCCGCGAAAAGGTCAACGCCTGCTATGGCTACCGCGCCATTTCACGTGTGCGCATCACCCAAACAGCCCCCACCGGTTTCGCCGAAGGCCGCGCTGCGTTCACGCAAGCGCCCAAAGCCCCGGCAAAGCCTGACCCACAGGTCCTTGCCCAAGCTGCAGAGGTGTCGCGCGATGTCGCAAGCGATGATCTGCGCATGGCACTTGAGGCGCTGGCCACGAATGTCCTATCCAAACACAAATCATAACGCTTAGAGGTATCCACATGGATCGCAGACTTTTCATTGGCGGCGGCGCAGTCGCAGTTGGCCTAGGGGCCGCTTGGGTCGTCCAAAACGGCAGCAGCACCGGCCAACCGTCAGAGCTTTTGGTTGGTATGGCCAACGCGCAAGAGGCAACGGGCGACGCATCCTTGATCACCGATATGGTGCTGGGCAGCGACGACGCCCCGGTCGAGGTGATCGAATACGCCAGCTACACTTGCCCACATTGTGCGTCCTTCCACGCGGGGGCGTTCAAACAGCTCAAAACCGACTACATCGACACCGGGAAGATCAAGTTCATCTACCGTGAGGTTTACTTCGACCGTTTCGGCCTCTGGGCATCGATGATTGCGCGTTGCGGCGGTGATACCAACCGGTTCTTTGGCATCTCTGACATGATCTACGAACAGCAGCGCGAATGGACCGCCAGCGGTGATCCGGCGCAGATCGTCGATGCGTTGAAGACCATCGGCAAGGTCGCGGGCCTTGATGATGCAACCCTTGATGCCTGCATGGAAGACGCGGATATGGCGCAAAGCCTTGTGACCTGGTTCCAAACCAATGCAGAGCGTGATGCCATCAATTCTACCCCATCGTTCATCATTGATGGGACGAAGTATTCCAACATGGCTTACGCTGATTTCTCGGCGCTGCTTGACGACAAGATCGCAGGTTGATGCAAGCCCTCGCGGGTCTGAAAGTCATTGAAATGGCACGGATTTTGGCTGGCCCCTGGGCCGGTCAAACTCTTGCTGATCTCGGGGCAGAGGTGATCAAGGTCGAAAGCCCGGCAGGGGATGACACCCGCCAATGGGGCCCGCCGTTCATCGGCGAAGACGCGGCCTATTTCCATGGCTGCAACCGCGGAAAAGCCTCTGTCGTGATCGATTTCCGCACTGCCGAAGGGCAGGCGCAATTGCGCGATTTGGTGGCAGATGCGGATGTGCTGATCGAGAATTTCAAGGTTGGCGGCCTGGCAAAATACGGGCTCGACTATGCGTCCCTGTCTGACTTCAATCCCCGGCTTATCTATTGTAGTATCACCGGGTTTGGGCAAGACGGCCCTTATGCCAAACGCGCCGGATACGACTACATCTTGCAGGGCATGTCTGGTCTGATGTCGGTCACCGGCGACCCGTCAGGGCAGCCGCAAAAGGTAGGCGTCGCGGTCACGGATGTTTTTTCGGGCATGTATGCCAGCACGGCGATCTTGGCTGCGGTGCACCAGCGCCAGACAACGGGGCAGGGTCAGCATATCGATCTGAGCCTTTTGGACGTGGCAACCGCCGTGATGGCCAATCAGGCGATGAACTATCTGGCAACCGGTGACGCGCCACAAATGCTGGGCAATGCGCATCCGAATATCGTGCCTTATCAGGTGTTTGACTGTGCGGATGGGCATATCATCATCGCCTCTGGCAACGACGGCCAATTTGGCAAGCTCTGCACATTGCTCGAAGTTTCAGAGCTTGCGGCGGAATTTCCAACCAACGCGGATCGCTTGGCCAATCGTGAGGCCTTGACGGTCGCCTTGACCAAGCGGACCTCGCTGATGACCAAGGCCGATCTGCTCGCGGCCTGCGAGGCGCATGGCGTCCCGGCGGGCCCGATCAACGACATGGCAGAGGTCTTTGCGGATCCCCAGATCGTGGCGCGCGGGATGCAGGTTGACCTTGATGGCATCCCCGGTGTCCGGTCACCAATCCGCATGTCTGGAAGCGATACCGCGCCCAAGGGGCCAGCACCCAAGCTGGGACAGCATCAGCACCTTCTGGACGATTAAGTCTTTGGTTTCAGGCCCAATTTGGCAAGCTCTGCTTCCAAAGTCCCCCAATCCGACAGCTGCAATCGCACCGGCAATGTCAGCACCTTGGCGCGGAAGCTGGGCGGTAATCGCACCGCGTCCTTCTCGGTCGTGACCAATTGCGCGACCCGTGCTTTGGCCTCAACTTCAAGCCGTGTCATCAGCGCATCGGTCAGCGGTTGATGATCCTCCAGCGCCTCGCCCCGGATCAGATCGGCCCCCATGGCGCGTAAGGTTTGAAAGAATTTCTCAGGGTGCCCGATGCCCGCAAAAGCCAGTAAACGAAGGCTTTGCCACGGCATCCCGGTGACCAGCGGCACAAGTTCTCCGGTCAGGTGCGGGGGCGTATCAGGCCAGGTCGTGCCGAACTTTGATTGCGCGGCGTCGTTGCCAATCGATAGCAACAGGTCAGCGCGTTTCATGCCCGCTGCCACGGGTTCACGAAGCGGCCCGGAAGGGATCACGCAGCCATTGCCGAACCCTTGTTGCGCGTCAACGACGACGATGGATAAGTCCTTGTTCACGCTTGGGTTTTGAAAGCCGTCGTCAAGCAAGATGGCCTGTGCGCCAGCGGCCTGCGCGGCCTTCACACCAGCGGCGCGGTCCTTTGCTATCCATGTGGGGCCAAAGGCCGCGAGCAGCAGCGGTTCATCTCCCACGTCAGCCGCAGTATGCGCCGTCGGATCAACCTGCACAGGCCCGTCTAGCTGCCCGCCATACCCGCGCGAAACCACGTGAACCGCGATGCCCCAGCCGGTTAGACGTTCGACCAATGCGATGGCCGTCGGCGTCTTACCGGTGCCACCTGCATTGATGTTGCCGATGCAAATGACCGGAATATTCGCTTTAAAATCAGCCTGTTGGGAAACCCGTTGGCGCGTGGCGGCGGCATAGAGTGCGCCAACCGGCGCAAGCAAACGCGCCTGCCAGCCAGGGCGGGTCGGGGCGTTGGACCAAAAGGCGGGGGGGCGCATCTTAGCGGCCCATCGTGTCGTGGCGATCCTGGATCAGGGACACAAGACGGTTGCTGATTTCAGCCCCGCTTGACGTCACCTCCCACCCGGCGACGGCCATTTCGGCGGCACGATCAGCGGATAAGAGTTGTTCGATAGTGGGACCGAGTTTTGTGGGTTCCGAGATGGCGAGGCTTGCCCCGGCGCGGACCAACCTTCGAAACCGTTCCTCGTAAGGCTCTGTTTTTAAACCATGAACCACGACAGAACCGAGGGCCGCGGCCTCGAACGGGTCATGGTTTGCGCCGCGTGACAGGGTGCCAACGGCAAAGCAAATCGGGGCGAGCCGCAGCCATAGGCCATCTTCGCCATCCAGATCGGCCACATAGACCTGGCTGGATTCGTCGGGATCGTCGCCGCGCGAACGTAGCCCGGTTTGATGGCCCATCTCATTGAAAGCCTTGGCAAAATCCTCTCCGAAGATCGGGCGTTCGGGGATGATGACCAGCAATAGCCGGTGCGATTTGCGTGTCGCGTGACGGTGCGCAACGGCAAGAGTTTCGGCGTCTTGAATGGCTGCGGCGCGGACGAGCCAGACGGGGCGGTTCCGTAATTGTTGAGCGATTTCATGACGTTCGGCGTCAATATGGGGCAAGATGCGCGCGCCTTGTTCAAGCGGGCCAATGGCAAAGACTTGATCCGCAGGCACGCCCAATTTGCGCAGGGTATCTGCCGCTCTGGCGTCGGTGGCAAAGGAGGTGGCGATGCCCGACAGCGCGGGCCGGGCACTGGCGCGGAACCAGCCGCCGGTCATTTCGCGCAGGGTGTCGGGGCGAGATTCAACAGTAATAACAGGGGTTTGCGTCGCCTCACAGGCGGTTAGAATTTGCGCGTCAATCACCCCGCCAACAAGGATCACGAGCATCGGACGATGTGTCGCCAGAAAGACCCGCAGCGCGCGACCGCCCTTGGGATGCGGCATAACGGGGTCGTTTCGCTGGGTTATGACGAAGCGGATCGGGTCGCCATCTTGGTTAATGCGATGCGCAATATCGTCGATGGCGGGCAAGCGGGTGCTGTCGTCGCACCGGACCCAGACGATGGCTTCGTCTTGGGATGTCCCGCTTAACCCTGCCATTTCAAAGGCTTAGCTGCCCAGTTCTTCGGTCGCGGAGGCCGCGGCCTCTTCGTCGCGGAGGCGGTGGATGTGAGCGATGAAATACCGCATGTGGGCGTTGTCGACAGTCCGCTGCGCGGCGGACTTCCATGCGTTGTAGGCGGTTTCATAGTCCGGGAACATGCCAACGATATCAATGGCTTCGATATCCTTGAACGCATTTTTGGTGGGGTCGATCAGCTCTCCGCCGAAGACAAGGTGCAGGCGTTGGGTCATGGGGCATATCCGTGATGTTGGCGTGGGTGTTAACGCAACTTATGCCGCGAAGGGGCAATGCACAATCCATGCACAGCCTATGCAGAAACCATACAGAACCCATACGCACCAAAGTCCTAACCTGCGTTAATTCGCGCGTACGTTAGGAAAGGTTAAGGCGCGCGGCCCTCTCCCCTTTAAAGGCAATAAAATCGATTTTTTGTAGAAATTTGCAAAAACATAGGTATTGTGGCCACAGAATAGAGGGAGGAATCTATGACCATTTCTTTGAAAAATCTGGCGGGCGCGTTTGCGATCACGGTGCTGGGCACCGCCGCAGCCGCAGAAGAACTCCGTATCGGCACAGCATCTTTGGGTGGCGCGTTCTACCCGATGGGGCAGAGCATTTCGAACGTCGTGAATGAACATGCGGGCAACGGCATTTCGATGGTGCCGATTGTCACCGGCGGGTCGGTGCAGAACCCCAATCTGATTGCCAGCGGCGAAGTTGAAATCGCGATCACCAACAACAACCTTGCCGTTTTGGCGACCAAGGGCGTGGGTCCTTACAGCGGCACCGGCCCGATTGATATTGGCGCGGTTGCGGCGTTGCACCCATCGGTGCTGCACATGATGGTCTTGGCCGATAGCGATATTCAGACCATCGAAGACCTGCGCGGCAAGCGCGTGGCCGTGGGTCCAGCAGGCGGCGGCACCTTGGGGTTTGTGAACTTCCTTTTCCCGCTGCATGACATGTCGGTCGAGGATATCACACCAAGTTTCGTATCCTATGCCGACGGCTTTAGCCAGCTGACCGATGGCACGGTCGATGCGACCCTCGCGCTGTCGGGCTTTCCGTCTGGTGCGGTGATGCAGGCAACGGCCGGGGCCGAGCTGCGCTATATCGATTTTTCCGAAGGCATGCTTGAGGCCGCACTTGAGGCCAACAGCGCCTTTGTCGAGGTTGAAGTACCTGCCGATGTCTATGGCACCGCCGAAGCGGGCCGTGTGATCGGTGTGAACAACATGCTTGTGGCACCCAACAGCCTTGATGCGGCGACGGTGCAGGCGGTGACGGCGGCGATCTTTGACAATCTGGAAGAGTTGCAGGCGGAAAACGCCAACGCGCGCCAGATTGATCCGGCGATGTCGTTGAACCTTGCGATCCCGCTGCATGCCGGGGCGCAGGCCTATTTCGACGGGCAATAAGCTGCTGACTTAAGACAAGGGTGAGGCGCGCGACTGCGCCTCACTTTCCTTTTGCGACTAGGTTTCCCATGGCATCGCTGACCCGTCACCTGACATTACAGAACGGCATATTCCTCGCTGGTTTGGCGTTGGGGGCCTATCATCTGATGGTGGTGTCCGGCGTCATCGCGATTTCCACCATGCCGATGCGCGTCACACATGTGATGCTGGCGCTGTCGCTGTTGTTCGTGATCAAGCCCGCGAGCGAGAGGCTGGCGGGGACTTCGATTGACCGCGTGATCTCGGCTCTTTTGGTCGTGGCAACCGTCGCGGCGAGCGTCTGGATGCTGACCCGGTGGAAGCCGATTGCCTTTAGCGGTGGCATCACCACAGACATGGATTTCTATGCCGGTGTCGTGCTGCTGATCATCGTGTTCGAAGCAGCGCGCAGAGGCATTGGTCTGATCCTCGCGGCGATCACTTTGGTCTTCTTCCTCTACCCCTTTGTCGCCCCCTATATGCCGGGGGTGTTAGAGGGGCGTGGCGCCACGCTGTCGCGGATCGTGCAGGTTTTGACGACGGATACCCAAGGAATTTACGGCATTCCGGTGGGGGTCGCTGCGACCTACATCATCGTCTTCACGATCTTTGGGGCGCTATTGTCGAACTTTGGCGCGGGCGATTTCTTCTTTGAATTATCGGTGCGTTGCACTCGCGGATTGCGCGCGGCGTCGGCCAAGTCGGCGGTGCTGTTTTCGACCTTGATTGGCATGGTCAGCGGGTCGGCGGCGGGCAATGTGGCGGTGACCGGCACAGTCACCATCCCGATCATGAAGCGCGAAGGCTATGCCCCGCATCAGGCCGCGGCGATTGAAGCTGTGGCCTCTACCGGCGGGCAGATCATGCCGCCGGTGATGGGGGCTGCGGCGTTCATCATGGCTGAGATTGTGGGCGTGCCTTACACCGCCGTGATGGCTGCGGCGATTGTGCCTGCGCTGCTGTTCTTTGGCTCCGCCTTTATGGTGGTGCATTTGCAGGCAGTGAAATCCGGCATCGCGCCGAACCAAGGGGCGGCTGTGAGCGAAGAGGCGCTGTCCAAGGTGTTGTTGAACGGCAGCCCGTTTATCGCGGCGTTTGGCGTTTTGATCACGATGATGCTGATGGGCTATTCGCCCTTCATGGCATCACTTTGGGCGATGGTGGTCTTGATCGCGGGGGATATCGTCTGGAACCGCAAGATCGACCGGGTGTTCTTTGAAAAGCTGTTCCGGTCCGTGTCAGAGGGCGCGCGGTCGGTTGTCACGATCTCGGCGGCCTGTGCGGCTGCGGGGATCATTGCGGGGATTTTGGGGGTCACGGGCCTTGGGTCCAAGATCGCGACGCTGATCGATGTGGCCTCTGGCGGGTATCTGTTTTTGGCGCTGTTCTTCACCATGCTGACCTCGATCATCCTGGGCATGGGGCTGCCAACAACGGCGGCCTATTTAATCCTGGCAACGGTGGTGGCGCCCGCGCTGGTCAAGCTGGATGTGCCAGTGCTGACGGCGCATTTCTTTGTGTTTTACTATGGATGTATCTCGACCATCACACCGCCAGTGGCGCTGGCATCCTATGTGGCAGGCGGGATCGCGGGGGCCAATGTCAACAAGGTGGGCTGGGTCGCGGCGAGCTATGCGGCCACGTCCTTTGTGTTGCCGTTCGCATTTGTCTACGGGCCGGGCTTGTTGATGGGCGCGGACCTGCTTGGCAATGTGGTGGCTGTTGTGACGGCTGTCGTCGGCACCTTTGCGATTGCGGTGGCGATCATCGGCACGCTGAACGCGCCGTTGCCTGCGTGGCTGCGCGTGATCGTTGGCGTCGCGGGGCTGTGTCTGTTGTTCCAAGGCTGGCTGAGTGCAGCCATTGGGTTGATCCTGTTTACCGGCGTGGTGATCTTTGATCGCATGGCCAAACCGAAAGAAAGAACCGCATGAAACACAAAGAGTATCGCCGCGTTGTGACGGGGCATGATGCAAATGGCACGGCCATTATCGAAAGCGACCAGATGGCGACGCAGATGTTGGAGCGGCCCAATCGGCCCGGCGTTCGGCTGACGAATTTCTGGCTGACCGATCGGACGCCCGCGGAATATGACGGCCCGACGGAGACTTGCACGGGCGATTTCATTCTGCATCCTCCCAAGAATGGGTCGGTGTTTCGCTGTGTGGAGTTCATGCCCGAAGACCCGGAGGTGATGGCCAAGCTGTCGAGTGAGGATGGGGCCAATGCCTTTGCCGAGATGGGGGCAGGGGCCAATGTGGTGCAGGGCGGGCGACATCCGTGGATGCACCGCACGGATTCAGTGGACTACGGCATCGTCATGAATGGTGAGATCTGGATGTTGATGGACAATGAAGAGGATGATGTGCTGCTTAAGGCCGGGGACGTCGTTGTGCAGCGCGGCACGAACCACGCCTGGGCCAATCGCGGGACAGAGCCTTGCACGATCATGTTTGTGCTGATTGATGGGGTGACCCAAGAGGGCGGCGGCAAGGGCATTCCGCCGCGCTAGGCCTCGATCAGGGCAAAGATCACCACCAACAGAGCGTAACAGATCAACCCATAGCGCAGGTTCCAGCCCCATGTGAGGCGCGTGGGCGGGATGTTCGTGGTGGCCGAGATCAACAAGGTTGCGGTGGCATTGGGCGAGGCGAACATCGAAATCGCCCAGCCCGCGCTGAGGGCAAAGACGATGTTGGTGGGATCGGCGGGCAGCTTCGGGATGCTTTGCACCACCTGTCCAATGAATACCACGAGGATGATCGGGCTGAGCGCGATTTGCCCACCCATTGTGATCAGAACCGGAAGGGCTGCCAGAAACGCCCAGCCCGGCACGCCTGCCAGATCAAGCTGTGCCGTCAAGGCGGCCATAGGCAGCACGTCTGCCAAGGCGCGACCGATGAAGCCCGACAGCCCCAATGCGATGGCCGACCGCGCCAGCCCTGCGGCGTTGCCGGTGAGGGCGGGCCAGAACCGGGCGAGCTGCACCCCGATTGCATCGCCGGGCGGGCGCTGAGCGGCGAACCACAACAGGGTGACGCTGGGGGCCACGAACATCAGGGCCAGCGCGGTTGTCATCCCGGCCCAAAGCTGCAGGGCTGCGGTGGCCAAAATGAGCGTGGCGCAGACGGTGCCGAGGCGGAGCAGGGCAACCTTTGGGAAGGGCGGCGGCGTGGTGGGTGCGGCAGCGACCCCGCGCCATTCGGCCCGGTCATAGAACAGCCCAACGCCAATCATCAGGATGGAGGTGAGAATGCCCAAGGTCACGATCCGGGCAAGATCAACCTCTGTGAACAGGGTCAGCAGCACGGCTTGGGCCAAGGTGGTGGGCGCCCAGAGGAGGATCCATGCAAAGCCGCGCAAGAGGGCCGAGAGCTGGCGGCGTTCCAGATCGGTATCGGTGCTGCCGTCGGGCCGTTTGGCGGCGTTTTGGATGAGCGGGGCCATCAGGCTGATCGCGGCAAAGTTCAGGAAGACGCCAAGGGCATGGCCACCGGTGGCCGTCGCGATAAAGCGTCCGGCGGCGGGTTGCTGAATCAGATAGCGGCCCACGACAAGCACCGAATTGGACCGTTCCGCCGCGATCTTGAGCGCCATCAGCAGCATGATGAAGGCTGAGAAAAAGGCGGCGAGGCCCATTGCTTCGGCAAAGGTGGCGGCCCCGGTTTCGCTTTGCAGCAACAGGATGCCAAGCACGGTGGCCACGGCTAGAAGCAGCCATTCGCGCAGGGTGCTCGTGGCGAGACCAACAAGACAGAGGGCGGCAAAGCAGATGCCTGCGCCGACCTCAAACACTGGGCCGCCATAGGTGCGGGCGCCAAGCACAAACGCGGCTGCGATCATCAGGATAGTGGATAGGAGCGCGGCCCTCATGCTAAGGTCGCTATACGGCAAGGGGGATGCGCGCGATGTTCATGAGCTTGGTCGATGCGGCGTTTGCGCAAGAGGTGCAGGTCATTGTGGCGGCGCATTGGAGTGCTGAGAAAGACCGCGGATGTGACGCGCCCCTGGGGATTGGCAAGGTCGGATTGGGGCCCGCAGACTTGCAGTTCTTGGTGACCGCCGATGCGTTGTCCGGGCCGGGCGTTCTGGCTTGCAAACCTGTATCGATCCCGGACGGCGGCTGGGCGCTGCGGCTGGATGAGGTGGCGTTCCCGGTTGGGGCGGTGGCGCATCGGCATACGCATACAGGCAGCGGTTGGCGGTATCTGGTGAGCGGTGCCTTGCGGATTGAGGCCGCGACCTCGGCCACGGAAATGACCGTCGGTGACAGCTGGTTTGAGCCTGCGAATACGCCGGTACGGGCCGTGGCCTTGCAAGACAAAGGTGTCACGCGGTTCGTGCGCTGCATGGTCATTCCAAAGGCGGATATGGGGCGATCGACCTTTCATCGGGCCGATCCTTCGGACGCCGAATTGCCGCGTCTGCAAGTGACCCATCGCCATCTGGATGAACCGTTCTAAGTCGACGCAGGGTAGTGGTCGGACAGCGATGAAGTGCGCCAGTCGGGGTTCGGCTCTGCCGGTTCGGGGGAGAGGTTGGCGGCCTTGATCGCCTCAATCGCGCAGTATTCGTCTTTGTCGGATGTATCGCCCGAGATGCCCACGGCACCCAGCGTGATGCCGTCCGCGTTTTCGACTAAGACACCGCCGGGGACGGGGATGAACCGCCCGTCAGAGGCGGCGGCGATGGCGTTTTGAAAGGCGGGGCGTTCGGACAGACGATCCCGGATCAAGCGGCTGGAAATCCCCATGCCAAGCGCGCCGTAAGCCTTGCCAAAGGCGATGTCGAAACGGGTCAGGCCGGAGCCGTCTTCGGATTGCATCGCAATCAGTTTGCCGCCCGCGTCCAGCACAACAACCGTGAGTGGCAAAAGCGAAGCTTTGCGCCCCAGAATAAGGGCTTCGGTGATAATCGCGTTGGCGGTCGCGAGCGGCAAGCTTGTTTGAAGGCGCATCAGTCTATCCTTAGCTGGCGGCGGTGGCGGCCCAGAGACCGGACCACCATGCTTCAAAATCAAAGTTTGGCAGCCATGTCACGATCTCTGGGAACATGAGCAGGGCGGCGATGGTGATGACGTCGGCGATAAAGAAGAGCGCGACACCACGGAAAATTTGACCAAGTGGGATGTCCGGCCTGACGCCGTTGACCACAAAGCAGTTCAACCCGATGGGGGGCGTGATCAGGCAGATCTCGGCCATTTTGACGGCGATGATGCCGAACCAGATCGGGTCAAAGCCAAGAGCGATGACGGCGGGGTAGACCACGGGCAGCGTCAGCAGCAGCATCCCGATGGCGTCCATGAACATGCCCAGCACGGCGTAGGCCAGCAGGATGCAGATCATGATGGTCATCGGCTCGACGTCTAGGCCGACGATCCATTCGGTGAAAGCGCCGGGGATGCCGGAAAAGCCCAGAAAGCGGACAAAGATCAGCACGCCCCAGATCAGCGAAAAGATCATGACGGTCAGCTTGGCGCTTTCCATCAGGCTGTCTTTGATCGATTTCAGCGGGGTGCCGCGCACGAGGGCGAGGATGAAGACGACGAATGCACCCAAGGCGCCCGCCTCTGTCGGGGTGGCCCAGCCGCCGTAGATCGACGTCATGATGATGACGACGACCAGCACGATGGGCGAAATGCCGGGCAGGGTTTGCATCCGCTCGCCCCAGGTGAAGCCTTTGACAGACGGGGCAGAGCCGGGTTTGAGCATCGCCCAGACCACGATGATCGCGGCATAGACCACGGCCGAGAAGATCCCCGGCAGGAAGCCCGCGAGCAGCAGTTTGCCCACCGATTGTTCGACGATGATCGCGTAGATCACGAGGATCGCAGAGGGCGGGATCAGCGTGGCCAGCGTCCCGGCAGAGGCAACGACGCCCGCGGCCATGCGCCTGTCGTAGCCGTATTTGAGCATCTCTGGGATCGCCACCCGGCTGAAGACGGCAGCGGTTGCGGTGGAGGCGCCCGAGACGGCGGCAAACCCTGCGGTGGCAAAGACGGTGGCCACGGCCAGGCCACCCGGCATCCAGCCGAGCCATTTGCGGGCGGCATCGAACAGTTGTTGCGTCATGCCCGCGTGGAAGGCCAAAAAGCCGATGAAGATGAACATCGGCAGCACGCTGAGCGCATAGGCCGAGGATTTGGAATGCGGGATCGTGCCGACGATGCCAGCGGCAGGGCCCCAGCCGCGCAACTCAATCAGGCCAAGCAGCCCGACGACGGCGGCGGCAAAGACCACGCGGACGCCGATCAGGATCAGGAACAGCAGCAGGCACAGCGTGATGATGCCCACGGTGAACGGGTCGGACATGCCGATGCCAAGGATCATTTGCTGTCTCCCGGATCGGAAAGGTCGGCGGCGTCACCCATGACTTCGTGGATTTCGTCCTGGGCCTGTTCGGCCACGTCCTTGGCGATCACGACCGCGATGGGGGTGGCGTTTGGGTAGACGACAAGGCGGAGTGCGCCAAGGAATTGCAGTGCCAAGCGGCACCACCAGATCGAAAAGGCGATGGGCACCAGCAGTTTGGACGGCCATGTGACGTATTCGGCGTCAATCGTGGTGTCGCCCAGCGTGTAGGCGCGCATGAAGTGGCCGTAGCTGTAGTAGATCAGCACGCCAATGATGAACATCGCGATGGCGGCACCCAGAGCCTCAACCGCCCAAAGGGCGCGGCCAGAGAGGCGGCCTATGAGCAGTTCCATCCGGATGTGACTACCAAGGCGTTGGGTATAGGCGGCCCCAAGAAAGGCCATGGAGGCCATCGAAAGCTCGACCAGGTCGATGTAGCCATCGATGGGGGTGTTGAAGACGGTGCGCAGGACGATCTGCAACACACCAAGGATCATCAGGGCCATGATCGCGAAGGCGGCCAAGAGGTTGGCGGCATCTTCGATTGGCATCAGGCCCCGGTTCAGGCGTCCGAGGACGGTGCGCTCTGGGTTTGTCTGGGTCGACATGGATGATCCTTTGACGAAAGGGCAAAGAGGACCGGGCGCGGATCATGCGCCCGGTCCGAAGTGTGTCGGATCAGGTGGGGTTACTGCGCTTCGGCGGCGTATTCCCAGATCGCGTCGAACACGCCTTGCGCATCAAAAGCGTCAGAATTGGCAGCGATCCATGCGTCCCACACCGGCTGACCCGCGATTTCGCGGAACTCTGCCAGTTGTTCATCGGAATAGACGATTTCCTGCATCGTTTCCTTGAACACCGGCAGGTTCTTTTCGTCCTGTTCGGCATAGGCTGCTTGTTCCACGTCCATCCCCATGCCGCGCAGGTCCATCAGAAGGGTCTGATACTGCTCTGGCAAGGCGTCAAAGGCGGTCTTGTTAAAGACCCAACCACATTCAGACGTGCCGGGGGCGAGGTTGGAGGTGAACCAATCCGCCTCGTCCGCGATGCCAAATGACACATGCGCATAGGTGTAGGGGAAGGCCGCCGCATCAAGTGCGCCGCGCTGGAACGCGGTCGAGGTTTCGCCCGCTGGCAGGGTCTGCTTGGTGGCACCGAGGGCCTCCATCGCGTCGCCAAGACCACCGCCCGCACGGACGCGCAGACCGGACCAGTCGGACAATTCGGTGGGTGCATCGCCTTTGCCAAGGATTTCATACTGCGGCAGCAGGCCGGACATGTACGGCATGGCATTCCAGTTCGCCATGTCGGCCACGATTGCGGGATGTTCAAACATCTTGGACCGGACGTATTGGTCAACCGCAGGGTCACCCAAAGGCAGGAACGGCAGTGAGAACACCATCCACGCCGGGTTCTTGCCGGGGTGGTAGAAGTTACAGATCGCGGCACCCTCAAACGCGTTCAGCTGCAAACCGTCGAGGTTTTCGCGGCTGCCGGACAACTGCCCGCCGTAGAAGATTTCGATGTTGAAGTTGCCGCCGGTTTGGGTCGCGACCTCTTCTGCGATGGCTTCCATACCTGCGGACAAGGCGCGTGGGTTGCCCCACATTGAGAAGCTCCAGTTCACTTCGGGCCCTTCAACAGTTTGGGCCGCTGCGGACGTGGATGCGAGGAGCAGCCCCGCAAGGGTCAATCGTTTCATCGTTTTCATATCATCCTCCCAGATGGTGTTTGGCGTTTTCGCCAGGTCTTTGGTCTTGGTGTCGCGCTATTGAGGCGCGACGTGCATAGTTTTGCAAGGTGTTGAGGCTTGCGGTGTCGTCATGAGGCGATTTCGTGTGGTTTGGTTTTGATCGCAGCCTTGGCCGTCGCCTTCACGGTTTTGGAGGCTGCAATTTTGGCGTGTCGTGCATAGTTTTCGTGGTTGGTTTCAACTTGGGACAGGTCGTAGCGGTAGTTCACCATCGCGCCGCTGGACTGACCTTTGCCGTTCAGGGAGCTGTCAGCCTCGGCGTGGACGTCGAAAATTTCGGCACCGTTGCCAAGGTGGAACCGGGCGACAGGATCAAGGGCGGCACCGTCGTCGCGCTTGGCCTCGGTCAGATAGCGCGCGGCGAGGGTTTCGGTGTCGTCGTGTTGCCCTTCGCCGGCAAGGATCGCGGCGGCGACATGTCCGATTTCGGGGTCATCAAGCTGTTTTCCCAGCCAGCGGTTCAGGCCGGGGATCGGGGAGAGCGTGACAACATCGGCCAGCTGCGGGAATTCAAGCTGCAATTCCTTGGCGACCTGTTTGATCAAGAGGTTGCCAAAGCTGATGCCTTTGAGGCCTTGCTGGCAGTTGGAGATGGAATAGAACACGGCGGCGCGGGCATCGCTGGCGGCAAGCGGTTTTCGGTCTTCCGACAGCAGTTGATCAACCGACCCGGGGATTTTGTCAGTCAGCGCGACCTCGACAAAAATCAGCGGTTCATCTGGCATGGCGGGGTGGAAAAAGGCAAAGCAACGGCGATCCGGCGGGCTTAGCCTGCGGCGGAGATCATCGAGGTCGTCGATTTCATGCACGGCCTCGTAGGCCACGATCTTGTCCAGCAGTACGGCAGGGGCGTTCCAGTCGATCTGCTTGAGCACGAGGAAGCCGCGGTTGAACCAACTGCGCAAAAGCAGCGTGAAATCAAGGTCGGTGCGGGCAAGATCAGGGTGGTCGCGGATCAGGCCCAAGAGGTCCACGCGCATCGACACCAGATCAGCCGTGGCGCCGTTTGGCTGGTTAAGCCTGCGCAACAGTTTGCGGCGCTTGGCGGCGGAGGCTTCGGCGACTTTGGTGTAGGCTTCGATGGTTGGGATTTCGTTATATTGTGCTGCCAGATCGGCGAGGACGGCTGCGTCAATGTCCAGCGCTTCGTTGAGGAATTCAAAGAACGCCAGCTTGTCGGCGTCATCAAAGGCGCGATACCGGGCGAGGATCACTTCCGCCAGTTTTTGGCCCGAAACCTCGCCCTCTTCCGACAGAAGCGCATAGCAAAGCTGGTTGATGTCGCGCGGGTCATCATCGGTGCGGGCGCTGCGGCGGCGGTCGAACAGCGTCGACAACATGTCAGGCAGAAAACGATTTCGCTGCATTACAGGTCTCCTTGGGTAGGAAAGGATTCCATAATATCGATTTTATTGCAATGAATATCGCTAAATCGACAAAATCAACCAATTGATACGGATTGCGAGGAGAGGGAGACCGTAAAGCTGAGGCTGCCTTCGTTCACGAGCCACTTGCGAATCTCATAGGTGCGGGCGCCGTTGGCGTGCATCGGATCGCCGTCAGCCAGGGCGCGGGCGGCGTCCAGCGTGGCGGCGCGGTAGATCACCATGCCTTCGGCCTGCATCATCTCGCCCGTCTCATCAGAGACCGGACCGGCCATGACCAAAGACCCGGCGGCTTCCATCTTTTGCTGGTAGGCAAGGTGGTCAGGCAGGGTTGCTTTGACGAGGTCAATGTCGCTGCCGGGCTTTGTGCGGACCACAAAAAGTTCCATGGCAAGCGCGCCGCGCGATTTCGCTTCGGCCTTGTAGTCATCCCACTTTGGCATCTTAATCCTCCTGAATTTGGGGGAAGCCTAACCTGTCTCTCGCGGCGCGCAAATAAAAAATCGATTTTATTGGACATTTGGGAAAAATCACGACACTTTTGGGGGTGAGATTCTGGGAGGCATCATGGAAGACGGGACGACACTGAGTGATCTGCGCGCTGCCGCGCAAGAAGATGTGCGCGCCTTGCGCGGCAAGATCACAGAGCTTGGCGACAAAGAGATTGATCTGATCCTGCGCGGTGCGCGGTCGCATTATGCCTGGACGGATAAGCCGGTGTCGGATGAGCTGCTGCACGAGATCTTCGCGCTGACGATCGCAGGTCCCACCAGCATGAACACTTGCCCCGCGCGGTTCACGTTTGTGCGGTCTGTTGCCGCGAAAGAGCGTTTGGCGAAGGCCTTGAAGCCCGCAAATGTGCCCAAGGTGATGAACGCGCCTGTAACGGCGATCATCTCATATGATCTGGAGTTCTGGACCCAGCTGCCCAAGCTGTTTCCGCATGAAGACCGCAGGCATCTGTTCGAAGGCAAGGCGGCCCATATCGAATCTACTGCGTTCCGTAATTCCACCTTGCAGGGCGCCTATTTCATGATTGCCGCCCGCGCGCTGGGCTTGGATGTTGGCGCGATTTCGGGGTTCGACAATGCTATTGTGGATGCAGAGTTCTTTGACGGCACGCCGCTGAAATCGAACTTCCTTTGCAACCTTGGTTATGCCGATGAGACGGCGCTGTTCCAGCGGCTGCCGCGGTTTGACTTTGACGACGCCTGCGAGATCATTTGACATGGCGGTGAAGATGAAAACATCGGTGACGCTTTCGGTTGAGGCAAATTGCCTAAGCCATTCTGTCGCTCATGTCCGCACCCGTGATCTAAGTGCGATCATTGACGAACCCATCGAACGCCACGGCACAAACCTTGGCTTTACACCGACCGACACAGCGCTGAGCGCGCTGGCGGGCTGCACAAACACCATTGGCCACAAATGCGCGGCCAAGCTGGGTGTGGACATCGGCAACCTGAAGATTTCGGTCAAATCGCGTTTCAACCGGCTTGGCGTCACTTTGGAGGAAGAGATCGACGTGCCGTTTGAAGAAATTGATCTGACAGTTGTATCTGACGGCGCTGCCACACAGGCAGAGCTGGATCAGGTCGCACAGGAGGTCGCGAAGTTTTGCCCCTTGGCAAAGCTGTTTCGCGGGGCTGGCACGATCATCAACGAAGACTGGCGCAAGGCCAGTTAAACCAGACGACGAAGAACCACTAACGGGAGAGAGACCATGATTTTCACAAGACGTATTGCCCTTGCGGCTGGGGTTGCGGTTGGCCTGTCCGGCGCAATCGGGACAGCGGCATCGGCCCAGGAAACGATCAATCTGACGGCCATCGACGGCTATCCAGAGCGGTCGATGTGGGTTGCTGAGTTTTCGGGCTTTTTCATTCCACGCGTGAATGAACTGCTGGCCGAAAGCGGCAACTATCAGATCGAATGGATGGAAGCCTATGGCGGCCAGATCGTAAAGCCACGCGGGGTGTTGGAGGGCATCAAGCTGGGTCTTGGCGATATCGGTATCGTCACCACGATTTTCCACAACTCCGCCCTGCCATCGCAGGGTATTTCGGCTGTGACGCCCTTCGTGTCGTCTGATGCACGCGTTGTCGCGCAGGCGGTTGATGAAATCGCACGCGAATTCCCACAGATGGGCGCGGAGCTTGCGGCGGAAAACCAGGTTTATCTGGCAACCGGCGTTGTGCTGGACACCTACCAGATGTTTTCGACGCAGCCGTTGAATTCCCTGGCGGATATCGAAGGCCTGAAGGTTGCCGGTGCGGGCTATAACCTGCGCTATCTTGAAGGCATCCCCGGTGCGGCTGGTGTGCGTGGCGGCCTGCCTGATTTCTACAACATGCTGCAAACTGGCGTGGTTGAGGCGGCGATGACGTGGCCGGAAGCTGCGGCAACGTTCAACTTTGTCGAGGTTGCCCCTTACATGCTGCAGGCTGATCTGGGCGCTGTGAACTCAAAGACAGTGACCGTGAATGCCGACGTTTGGGCGGATCTGCCTGATGAGGTCAAAGAGGTGCTTCAGACCGTGGCCATCGAATACCGTGACCATGTTGCGGGTATCGCGATGGATCGCGCAGAGGCATCGCGTCAGGCCTATATCGATGCTGGTGGCACAATCGTTGAGATGAGCCAGGAAGAGCGTCAGGCTTGGGCCAATTCCATGCCAAACATCGCAGCTGAATGGGCTGCTGGTCTGGACGGCGCGGGCGCACCCGGCACCGAAATGCTGGAAGCCTATATGGGCAAGCTGGCTGCTGCAGGCTTTATGCCGCTGCGCGACTGGGCTGCGGAGTAAACCAAAACAATGATCGTCACGGTATTGCAAAAAATCGAACGCTGGGTCGTGGCGATCGCGATTGCGGCCAATGTCAGCGGCGCCTTTGTGCTGCTGGCCTTGGTTGCCATCATGAATGTTGACGTGATCTCTCGGAACCTCTTCAACGCGCCGTTTCGCGGTGTGGTCGAGGTCGTGATCTTTTCGCTGGCGCTGATCGTTTTCCTTCAGTTGCCAGACGTTGTGCGGACGGGGCGTTTGACCCGGTCTGACGGATTTTTGGGGCTGATGCGCAGCACCGCACCCCGCTTTGGTGGGGCGCTGACACGGGTTCTTGATGCGATCTCTTGCATCTTTATGTGCCTGATCGTCTGGACGGTCTGGCCCGAATTCACCGAAAGCTTTGAAAGCTGCCACTTCTTCCAGCAACCTGAATTTGGCCCCGCCCCGACGGGCAACTTATGGGCAGATTTCAGGACCGGGCTGGCGCGCTGCGACTACTTTGGCACGCCCGGCATCTTGCAGGCCCCTTGGTGGCCCGTCCGGCTTGTGATCGCCTTTGGCTGCGCTTGGGCTGCGATCCTGTTCTTTTTCAAAACGGTCTTGGGGGATCGCGATCCCCGCCATGTGACCGCCCAAACCAGCGGCGAGGTCTAGGACATGGATCCCCTTACAATTGGTATGCTGTCGGTCCTTGCGATCGTCGCCCTTGTCTACCTTGGCCTTTATATTCCGGTGGCTCTTGGACTGGTGTCGTTTCTGTCGATCTGGTTCATGTCCGGCAAACCGATCCTCGCCTTCAACTTCTTAAAGGTCGCGGTCGGCGATGGGGTAACGGAATACAACTTTGCCACCATCCCGCTGTTCACGCTGATGGGGCTACTTGTTTCGAAGGCCCGATTAGGCAGGGACATTTACGATGTCATGAACTCTGCCTTTCGCAAGGTGCTGGCGGGCATCGGCATGGCGACCGTGGGGGCCAATGCGATCTTTGCGGCTGTGACGGGGTCGTCGATTGCCTCGGCGTCAGTGTTCACGAAAATCGCTGTGCCGCAGATGCTGCGCTACAACTACAACAAGCGCTTTGCGGTGGGTGTTGTGGCCGGGTCATCGGTGCTGGGCATGATCATTCCGCCCTCTGCGATGCTGATCATCTATTCCTTTGTCGCCGAGGTTTCGGTCGGGGAAATGTTCCTTGCGGGGATCATTCCCGGCCTGATCCTGACGGCGGTCTACATGGCTGCGATCTATCTGATGGCACGCTTTTGGCCGTCCTTTATCGGCGACAACATCAAGGCAGACGGCATTGCTGCGATGAGCAATGGTGAGATGTTTTCAAAGGCATGGCCTGTTGTTGCCCTGATCCTGCTGGTGCTTGGCGGCATCTACACAGGTTGGCTAACACCGGTTGAGGCGGGGGCTGCAGGCGCGTCGCTGGCGCTGATCGTGGCTGTCGCGCGGCAGTCGATGTCTTGGAAAGACTTCTGGGACACGCTTGTCGAAACTGGCCATATCACGGCAGCGATCCTGCTGCTGATCACCATGGCGTCCTTTTACAGCCGGATGCTGGGCTTTGCGGGTCTGCCCAATCAGCTGGATTCGTTGCTGCAATCCTGGAACCTGTCGTTCTTCCAGATCATGCTGCTTTATGTTTTGTTGATGCTGGTGCTTGGCACGCTGCTGGATACCGCATCTATCATTCTGATTGTCGTGCCGCTGTTCATCACCTTGATTGAGGGCATGGGGCTAAGCCTGATCTGGTTCGGCATCATCACCGTGATCGGGGCCGAGATTGGGCTGCTGACGCCGCCGCTTGGCATCTCTTGTTTTGTGATCAAAAGCACGCTGAACGATCCCAATATCTCGCTCAAGGATGTGTTTCTTGGGGCTTTACCCTTTGCTTTCTTGATGCTGTTGGTGCTGATCCTGTTGATCCAATACCCCATCCTGTCCACCGCACTACTTTAACTTTCGGAGCCTTCTGACATGAAGAACGTCACAATCGACACCATCACGCAGGCGTTCCTGAACTACTGCAGTGACGACACCGATCCGCGCACGATGTTTGTGCTGAAATCCATGGTCGAGCATCTGCATGCCTTTGCGAAAGAGACGCAGCTGACCCATGCGGAATGGGCGCGGGCGCTGAAGTTTGTGACGGATGCAGGCAAGATTACGGACGATGAGCGCAATGAGTTTGTGCTGATCTCTGACGTGACGGGCCTGTCGTCCTTGGTCGATATGATCGGGTCGCAACACGACGGCACATCGTCCAGCGTGCTGGGGCCGTTCCATTCGGTCGGCGCGCCCTTGCTGCCCGTGGGTGGTGACATCAAGCAGGACAACGACGGTGCCACGGTCGTGGTCGAAGGCTACGTGCGTGATGTCGATGGCAACCCGGTCGAAGGCGCGATGATCGAGCTGTGGCAGACGGCTGAAAACGGTCTCTATTACAGCCAGGATGGCGCGCAGGACGACTTTAACCTGTGCTGTTCGATGAAGACTGGCGCGGATGGGCGATATGCCATCACCACGGTCAAGCCCGCCCCCTATAAGGTACCCGATGATGGCCCGGTGGGTGAGCTGTTCCGTGCCACCGGGCGCACGCCTTGGCGGCCCTCGCACTTGCATTTCATTGTGCAGGCAGACGGGCTGAGATCGCTGGTGACGGAGGTCTTTGCCAATGGCGATCCCTACCTTGATACCGACGCGGTCTTTGGCGTCCGCGAAGACCTGATCATGGACTACGTGGAATCCACCGATCTTGACGCTTTACCCGATGATCTGGCTATTGGCCGCAATGCCACCGTTCCCTATTACAAGGTCGATTTTGACTTCGTCCTTGTCCCCGAAAACACTTAAGCTCTGCCCCGAAGAAGGAAATTACCGATGCGCGAAACACATCTTGAAGATGGCAAATGGTGGGTTAGCCCCTACAACTTTGAGGCGGATGTCCGGGGTGGGTTGAACTTGCCCGAAAAGGTCGAAATTCACGACGCGACCCTGCGCGATGGCGAGCAGACGCCGGGCGTTGTGTTCTCTGTCGATGATAAGATCGAGATTGCGACAAAGTTGGATGAGCTTGGCGTCGACCGGATCGAGGCGGGGATGCCAGCGGTGTCGCCAGACGATCAGACCGCGATCAAGGAGATTTCAAAGCTTGGGCTGAAGTCGAAGATTTTCACCTTTGCCCGCGCGATGCAGAAAGACATTGATCTGGCGCTGGAATGCGGCGCCGATGGTGTCGTGATTGAGGTGCCAATCGGCTATCCTAAGCTGGTCACGCAGTTTGGCTGGACATGGGAAGACGTGGCCAAGAAAACCGCGCCTGTGATCAACTATGCCCGCGAAAACGGGCTGCACGCGCTGTTCTTTCCCTATGACACCACGCGCGCGCGCAAGGATGATCTGACCAACCTGTGCAACTACATCATGGACAACGCGCCACCGGACAGCATCGGCATTGTTGATACGATGGGCTGTGCGACGCCAGAGGCGATCAAGCATATGGTGCGCTGGGTCAACGACATGACCGGCCTGCCAATTGAGATCCACACGCACAATGATTTCGGCATGGGTGTCGCCACTGAACTCGCTGCTGTCACGGCGGGTGCGGTCTGCGTGCATTCCTGCGCCAATGGCTTGGGGGAGCGGACGGGGAATGCGGCCCTTGAAGAGCTGATGATGGGCCTGCATCTGCTGTATGGCTACGACACGCAATACAAGCTGGATAAGATCCCCGAACTGGCCGAGATGATCGCCGCCAAATCCAACATCCCGATTGCCCGTAACAAGCCGGTTCTGGGCCACGGCAACTTCATCCGGGAAAGCGGGATCGGCATCAACTATGTGATGAACGACCCGCTGGTCATGTTCGCCACGCACCCCAGCCTGACCGGCAAAGAGGGCGAAGTGGTTCTGGGCAAAAAGTCAGGCAAAGCATCCATCATCTACAAGATGGGCGAGCTGGGCATGGGCGAGCTGGACGACGACAAGATCGGCGCAATTCTGGGTGAGGTCAAAAAGGCCGGCATCGCCAAGCGAGATGTTTTGTCCAACGAAGAGTTCGCCAACATTGTTGCTGCGGTCAAAGCCAGCTAAAGGAACATGATGGACCTTTCATTCGGCGCATCCCCCAACCAGAAAGACTCTGCGACCACGCTTGCCTATAACAAGCTGCGGTTGCTGATCCTGACGGGTGACCTTGCGCCGGGTGAAAAGCTTAAGATCAGTGCCCTGCGCGAAAAGCTGGGCACTGGCGCATCCCCGATCCGCGAGGCGCTGAGCCTGTTGGTGTCCGATCAGCTGGTCGTGCGGCATGAACAGCGCGGGTTTCGCGCGGCTGAGACAAGCCGCGAGAACTTTGACGAAATTCTGGAACTGCGCTGCTCGCTCGAGGCTAAAGCCCTGCGCAAGAGCATGCAAAACGCCACCGGAAAATGGGAAGAGAACCTTGTGCTGGTGCACCACCGGATGACCAAGCTGGCCGCTGAACGGTCGGACGGGTTTGAGCGGGAACACAAGAATTTCCACATGGCGCTGATTGGGAATTGTCAGTCGCCGCTGCTGCTGCGGTTTTGCAGCCAGCTATATGATCTGAATATCCGCTACCGTTATCTTGCCGGACGCTCATCGACCTATAAGGGCCGCGCGATTGAGGATGAGCACCGCCAGATCCTTGATGCCGCGCTTTCGTCGGATGAGGAAAAGGCCGTCAAACTGCTGGTGTCACATTACGAGGTGACGGGCGGTTTCCTGATGGCGCATATTACCTAGGCAAGTGCTGCCAGGATCGGTGCGTGTACGGCCCCGCCAGCAAGCACGCTTTGCACCTGTGGGTGGCCATTGTTGAACCGCAGCGTGGCCCCGGTGTGGTCGGTCACGGTGCCGCCCGCCTCTGTCACCAAAAGCGTGCCCGCCGCGATGTCCCATTCCCATGTGGGGCGCAGGGTCAGCATGGCATCAAAGCGACCGCAGGCGGCCAGCGCCATCCGGTAGGCGAGCGATGACCGAAAGGTGCGCTTGAAAGGCGGCGGGGTGCCACCTGTCCAGTGTTCTGGGAACAGGTTGGGCTTGGCCGTCAGGACCGCGGTTTTGGCGGGGTCGGTTTCCGCGCTGACGTTGATCGTCTCATCATTCAGATATGCACCCGCCCCAAGGCCCGCGCTATAAATCTGGTCACGCATTGGCATGGCGACGGCGGCGGCAATGGGGTTGCCATTTTCGACCACGGCGATGGAGTGACCCCAGTCCTTGCCGCCTTCGATAAAGGCGCGGGTGCCGTCGATGGGGTCGATCACAAAGACGCGCTCGGCGCTTTGACGGGCGGTGCTGTCTTCGTCCTCTTCCGACAGCCAGCCATAGTCAGGCCGCGCGGCGCGCAGCATGTCGTGCAGCATTGCGTTGACGGCCAGATCGGCGGCGGTCACGGGGCCTGCGTTATCAGCCTTATCCCAAACCTCTGGGCTTTGGCCGAAGTGGGATTTGGCGATGTCACCGGCGCGCTTTGCCGCCTCGATCAAAAGAGGGACGTCATCAGTCGCCAGCAAGGGTGAGCCCTTCGACCAAGAGCGAGGGGATGACGCGGGACAGATGCGCGCGGGCGTCATTGGCGGGCGTGATGTTCATCAGCATATCGCGCAGGTTGCCTGCGACGGTGATTTCGTTCACCGGGTGGGTGATCTCACCGTTCTGGACCCAGAAACCGGATGCGCCGCGGGAATAGTCGCCGGTGTTGGGGTTGATCGTGGAGCCGATCATTGAGGTCACAAGCAGGCCGGTGCCCATGTCCGCGATCAGCGCGTCGCGGGATCTGTCGCCTTGGGTCAGCGCGATATTGGTCAGGCTGGGCGACGGTGGCGATGATGTGCCGCGTGCTGCATTGGCGGTGGACGGCATGCCCAGCTTGCGGCCCGTAGCAAGGTCCAGCGTCCAACCGGTCAGCACGCCGTCATCGACGATGGCGCGGCGCGATGTGGGCAACCCTTCGGCGTCAAAGAGTTTTGAGCCGGAGGTGCGGATGCGGTGCGGGTCTTCGATCACCGACAGGCCCTTGGGCAGGACCTGTTCACCAAGCGCATCGCGCAGCCAGCTGCTGCCGCGTGCAATGGCACCGCCAGAGATGGCTTGCAACAGGTGGCCGATAAGCGAGGATGCGATGCGTTCGTCAAACATCACCGGGTATGCGCCCGTCTTGGGACGGGTCGCACCGGCGCGTGCCACGGCGCGTTCGGCGGCGATGCGACCAATCTCAGCCGCGTCGCGCAGATCGGCCTGGAAGATGCGGCTGTCGTAATCGTAGTCGCGTTCCATGTCCGTGCCGGTGCCGGTGATCGCGAGGCAGGAAATGCCACGGTCAGTGCGGGCGTAGCCTGCGTCAAACCCGTTCGACGCCGACAGGTGAATGCGGCGGTGCGAATAGCCCGCGCTGGATTGCTGCACCTGAGAAATGCCAGGGTTTTTCAGCGCTTCGGCCTCGGCCCGTGCGGCATCGTCTTGCAGGGCGGCGGGGTCGGGTTCGGGCGTGTCGTCGTACAGTTCCAGTGCAGCGGTGTCGGTGTTGCTGGCCAGCTGGCTGGGATCGGCGAGGCCTGCATAGGGGTCCTCTGGCGCGATCTGGGCCATGGCGACGGCGCGTTCGGCCATGGTGCGCAGGGTGTCAGGTTTGGTGTCGGATGACGACACGCAGGCCTGCCGGTTGCCGATCAGTACGCGCAGGCCGATGTCGATCCCCTCTGACCGGTCGGCGTTCTCAAGCGCGCCGCCGCGCACGTCGATGGACACGGATGTGCCTTCCACCGCGATGGCGTCAGAGGCGTCAGCACCGGCTTTGCGGGCTTCGTCCAAAAGGCGTTGGGTCAGGTCGGAAAGTTCGGTCATGCGGGATCCTTTGCTAGGTCCTGAGGTAGTCTGCTGTGCGGTGTCCCGCAAGGGTCAGGATGGCTGGGGCGTGACCTCTGCCATCAAACCATCAAAGAAGGATTGCACGGTTTGATGGCGTTCAGCGGCAAGCGCCTGCCCGGTTTTGGTCTGAAACCCGGCGGATAGTTTCAGGAGTTTCGTCTGAAAGTGGTCCATCGCGAATTGCAGTTCATCAAGCGGGCGATCCGCGCCGATGGGGTCGTCGGGATCATAAATCGCGCGGTTCAGGCGGCCAGAGACATAAAGGCAGCGGGCGATGCCGATATGGCCGATGGCATCAAGACGGTCAGCGTCTTGGAGGATTTTCGCCTCAAGCGTTTGCGGCGCGATGTTGGCGGAAAAGCTGTGGGCGGTGATGGCGTGAGCTGCGGCGTCGATCCGGGTTTCGGGCCAATTGAGGTCGCGCAGGATGGCGGTGGCTTTGTCGGCAGCCAGGCGCGAGGCCATGGCCCGCTGGTTCGAGTCTTTGGGCACGTCAACGCAGTCGTGGAGCAGGGTCGCGGCGGTCAGGACCTGCAGGTCGCCGCCTTCGCGCGCGGTGATGCGCTGCACGTTGGTCCAGACCCGCATCAGGTGCGACAGGTCGTGCGATCCGTCGCTGGTTAGGTCGTGGACATGCGGCAATAGGGCCGTAGCCAGTTCGATGTTTGGGGCAAAGCGTTGGGCTGTTGTCATGCTGCAGGGCTAGCAAAGGATCGGTGCGGCGACAACGGAAGGGTCTCGTGCATTCCTTCAACCTCCGCGCTACAATTCTTGCATGGACCGGATCATCATCACAGGTGCGAACGGGGCGGGGAAATCCCATTTGGCGGCCAAGCTGGGCGGTGCGGTGTCGTTTGATGCGCTCAAGCTGACGACGGGCTGGCAGCAACGCCCACGGGATGAGATTGAGGTGCTGCTGTCCGAAGTGGTGGCCGGGGATCGCTGGGTCATCGAAGGCGGACCGAGCCTGTTGTCGCTGGCGATGCCACGGGCGCAGGCGGTGATCTGGCTGGACCCACCGCTGTGGCGGCGGGCGTGGCGGTTGGCGCAGCGCCCCCTGCGCCATCGTGGCACCACGCGGGCAGAGCTGCCAGAGGGCAATGTCGACAGGCTGCGGCAGCAGTGGCGGTTTGGCTGGAAGTCACTGCGCAAGGACGCACGGTTTCGCACGCAAATAAAAACGGCGCTGGAGGGATCCAGCGCCGCTGTTTTTCACTGCCGCACACAGGCGGATGTGGACGCGGTGATCAGCGCATGCGCTGGCCGTTGACGATCACATGGCCCTCTGGGTTGACCTCAACCACGGTCTCAAGCGCGTCATCACCCACGACGCGGGCAAACATGCCCATCATCATGCGGGGCATCATCGCCTCTTCCTCGGGGATGAGACCAGCGGCGATCAGCTGATCAATCGCGGCGTTGATGCCTGTGGCGGACACGGTGGCCGTGCCTTCGGGGCGGGGCATGCCGGGGATGGTTTCCATGTCGGAATTGTCAAAGGTGAACGCGCCCACGGCCTTGGCCGTAGCCCCAAGGGCCGCGAGCCCCAGATCGTTGATCGAGAGGGAATTGATTGTGATCGGCGAGGTGTCCGCCGTTTCAAGCGCCATCAGTTCCTGAATGTTCAGGACATTGAGCCCCCAGTTCAGACTGCCGGACAGGTCCAGAGTCAAATCAGCGGGGCTGCGATCAAGCGCATTGCCGGGATCGAACATTCCCCAAAGGCCCTCGTCGATGGCGAGTTCCTTGATCCCAAAGGCATATTTGAAGTCCTGCGGGGTGTCACTTGCCACGAGCGGAATTTGGAAATCCGCCGTCACATTGCCGCCACTGCCAGAAATCGGAAACGGCATGACGGTTTGATCCATTACGGTGAATTCAAACCATTCGGCCAGAATGCCGCCACCGATCCCATTGGCGTCGATGCTAAAACTTGCTGCCGCATCGCCCGCGTTTTGCGATTGTTCGCTTGAAAGTTCGCCATCGATATAGGTGAGGGTCGTGCCGTTTGACGGGCCGGAATTAGATGTTCCAGTGAACGACAGACCCGCCATCAGGGCTGGAGTCAGGTCAAGGATGTTCATGTCAGGCGGTAACACGATGGTGGACCGGGTTTGCAGGATGCCGCTGTTGTTGGTGTTTTCCTGTTTCATAAAGCCCGCATCAAGGATGAACCTTGTCTTTGCGTCGTTATTGGTGATGTCGGACACCACGGTCAGGTTGTCACCTTCGGTCACGCGGGTGGTTGAGACATAGCCTTCGCTATCGATTTCCATCTCAAAGCTGACCTCTTCGCCCGGCACGGTCAGGTCGTTGACGAGCAGGTCCATCGTCTCAGCGCTGCTGGTATAGGTCACGTCGCCGGGGTCGCCAGAGGCCACGCTGGTCGCTCCGGTTTGGGCGATGGCGATATTGGCGCTGACCAAGCCGTCCTCGCCGGGGATCTCAGCGGCCATTTCCATGACATAGGTGGCGGGCGTTTCGATGCCCACTGTGCCGTCGCCAAGATCGGTCAGGGTCATGGTGGGCAGTGTCATCGTCGCAGACCCGCCGACAATGGGATAGGTGACACGGATCACGGCGTCATTGATGGCAAGCGCGTTGCCGGTGTCCTCTGGGTTGCCCTCAAGCGTCATGCCGCCCGCGGCATAAGCGGCGGACATGTTGTCCCAGACGTCTTGTGGCGTGAGATCCGCGACAGCGGCACCGGGGATCAGGGCAAGGGGCAGAACAAAGCGCGTGAGTTTCATGAAACGTCCAATTGTTAGGGAAGGGGTGTCCCTGCGCCGCCGTTGGGCACAGGGAATAGGGTGCGTATCAGCGGATGCGCTGACCGTTGGCGATCACGTGACCTTCGGCGTTGACCTCAACCGTGGTGGTCAGTTGGTCGTCGCCGACATTGCGTGCAAACATGCCCATCATCATCCGCGCGCCCATCGCTTGATCCTCTGGCACGAGGCCCATCTGGATCAGGGTATCGATCAGCTTGTTGGCACCCGCAAGATTCAGCGTCACCTCGCCTTCTGGGCGGGGAATGTCGGGGATCGTGGTCAGGTCGGTGTTGTCAAAGGTGAATGCCCCGGTGCCATCAAGCGTGGCCCCAACGGCGGTCACCAGAAGGTTGTTCAGCGACAGGCTGTGCAATTCGCCGGGCACGTCGGCCATGGCGATGGCATCGGCTTGTTCTGGGTCCAGCAGGTCAAAGAAAAGCTTGGCCGTGCCGGTCAGGTCGATCTGCATCGTGATCGGATCGCGGGGCAGTGCGCCCGCAGGATCACCCATCGCCCAGATGTCGTCGTTGATGGTCAGGTCTGTCAGGTTCAGACCCAAGGCAAAGTCGGTTGGTTCCTCAGTCTTGGCCAACGGGAAGGCGACGTTGATGCCATATTCCCCAAGCGACAACGCCAGCGGCAATTCCATCCCCGGAATTGGCACATCAGGCACAACGGTATCGACTGAAATGTTCTTGGTCAGGACGTTGTAAGACACCGCTTGACTGTAAAAGCTGATGTCGACGTCCGCAGACCCGGTGCTGGCGCTGCCGGCGAAGTTCTCGGCACCATCGGTGACGTCAAAGATATAAGCGCCATCGCTCAACCCGTATTTGGCGTTGATCGCAAAGTTGGTCAGATCGATGTTCTCGGGGTCTTCAAAGCTAAGCCCCTCGGGCAGGTCCATGTCGGCATCGACATAAAGGCCGTTGATCTTACCCGACACCAGCACAACGCTATCCGTGCTTGGGTCCTTGCCGTCGATCAGCACGTCAACAGAGGCCATGGTCAACGCATACTTGAAGTTCCGCACGTCGCCTGCGGTGATAAGATATTCGCCCGCAACGTTATTGGCGGTCATGACGACCTCAACGTCGGTCGTCTGGCCTGCTTCGGTGATGTTATCGACCACAAAGCTGTATTTTTCGGCGCTGACTTCGTAGCTGACGGCGTCTGGGTCGCCGGAGGCGGTGATCGCGAGATCGGTGCTTGTGACCGACATATCGACGCTTGATCCATCGCTGCTGGTCACGGTGATGGGCAGTGTGTCGGACATCGTGATCGCCACGGTGCCGTCGCCGTTTTCGGTGAATGTGATGTTGCCGATCGTGCCAGCGACAGCCGTGTCACCGTCATCCATCGCCATGCTGAGGTCGGTGATCGTGACGGTTCCACCGCCAATATCCTCTGACCCGATGGTCACGCCGTCTTCGCCGTAGATATCAAGGTTGGACTTCCAGCTTTCCCAGACCTCGGCTGCGGTGACGTCGGCGAGGGCGGCTTGTCCGCTGAAAAGGGCGGCAAGGCATACGCCGGTCTTGATTGTTTGCAGTTGGGTCATCAGTGTTACCTTTCGGAAATACGGGTTTATTCTATGATTTGCCGCAAAAGTCTGGCGGTCAAGGTCGGGGCATCCTGACCAAGAGAATATGACCGCAGGGTGGCGACCGAAAGGGAAAGCGATGAAAAATGTCGATTTGACAGGGAAAACAGTGCTGATTTCAGGCGCAAGCCGGGGGATCGGGGCCGCTGCGGCGCTGGCATTTGCGGATGCGGGGGCCAATGTGGCGCTGCTAGCGCGGTCGCGGGATGCGATCACGGAACTGGCCGGGCAGATCGGACCAAAGGCGCTGGCGGTGCCCTGTGACGTGTCCCGCTATTGGGAGGTTGAGCAGGCGATGAATGCCGCTCGCGATGCCTTTGGCGGGTTGGACGTGGTTATCAATAACGCGGGCATTATCGATCCGATTGGCCATTTGGCGACTATCGACCCAGAGGCTTACAGCCATACCATCGACATCAACCTCAAAGGTGTGATGCACGGGATGCGTGCGGCTTTGCCGGGGATGATCGCGCAAGGGTCCGGCACGATCATCAACATTTCAAGCGGTGCGGCTCATGGCCCGGTTGAGGGGTGGGCCGCCTATTGCAGTTCCAAGGCAGGCGCGCTGATGCTGACCGGTGTAGGCGACAAGGAGGCGCGCGGCGCGGGAGTCCGGGTGCTTGGTCTGTCGCCGGGGACGGTCGCCACAGAGATGCAACGGGAGATCAAGGCCAGCGGCATCAACCCGGTGAGCCAACTGGCGTGGGAGGATCATATTCCGCCCGAATGGCCTGCGCAGACCCTGTTGTGGATGTGCACAGCGGCCGCGGATGAATATCTGGGTGGCGACGTGTCGCTCCGCGAAGAAGGCGTCCGCCGTGCGGTGGGTCTGATTTGATCCGGGTCACGCGAGAGGACGATTTGTGGATCGTCACGCTGGACCGCGCGGATAAGGCGAACGCGTTAACGGCGGATATGCTGACAGAGCTGATCGGCATCTACAAAATCGCCGCCGGGGCCAAGGCGGTGATCTTGACCGGCGAAGGTAGTGTCTTCAGCGCCGGGGCTGATCTGGATGAGGCGCCAAAGGGCCTTGCCAAGAGCCCGCTTTGGGAAGAGCTGTCAGCCGCCGTTGCCGCCACCCCCGGCCTGACGGTGGGGGCGCTGAACGGCACGCTGGCAGGCGGTGCCTTTGGTATGGCGTTGGCCTGTGATCTGCGGATTGCGGTGCCGGGAGCCAAGTTTTTCTACCCGGTGATGAAGCTGGGGTTTCTGCCGCAACCTTCTGATCCGAAACGATTAAAGGCGCTGGTCGGGCCGTCGCGGGCCAAGCTGCTCTTGATGGCGGGGCAAAAATGGACGGCGGATCAGGCGCTGGATGCGGGGCTTTTGGACGGGGTGTTTGACGACGTGATGCCGGTGGCGCGAGAGCTTTGTGCGGCAGCCTTGGGGGCGGAACAACCCCATGTCAGCGCGATCAAGGCGATGATCTAGGCGGCGTCCCGCAGCCGCCACGCCCGCCACGCGATGCCTAGCAGGACCAGACCACCCAGCACAAAGGCCGCACCAATTGACGACCATGCCGCCAGACCTGCGCCGATAAATGGCGCGGTGAGCAGGGCGATGGTGTTGGCCGCCTCACTCAGCGCCGTGATCTGACCGATTGAGGTGTCATCGGTGTTGTTTTGCAGCACGGTGCGGAACGGCACGACCGACATGGCCGAGGTGACGCCAAGCACAAAGAACGCGCCGAGAAAGACAGGCAAGGTGATTGGGAGGCCAATGACCTCAACCGCGCCGATGGTCGTGACGGCGATACCGCCGATGGCCCCGCCAATAGCGACAAAGACAAAGGGGCGGCTGAGCGTCGCCCAACGCGCCATGGCTGCTGCTGCGATCACGCCGCCTGCGCCAACAGCAGCGAGCGAGAGGCCCAGATGGGTCTGGCTAAAGCCCAGGTCGCGGGTGAGCGGGGCAATCAGCGTGTCGTAGAAGAACATGGCAAAGTATCCGGCGGCCATCATCCCAATGGCGGCGCGCAGGATGGGGGTGTCCGATAGCAGGGCGACCGCGCGGCGCAATGTGGTGAGGATACCGTCCGAGGCTTCGCCCTGAGTTGCCACGCGGGGCATTTGCGGCAGACGCATCAACAAGGCGGCGGCCAAGAAGGATGCGGCCGCATTCATTGCAAAGACAAGATGCGGGGTCATCCAGATCAGGGCCAAGCCGCCCAAAGACGGGGCCACGATCTTGGAGGCTTGGTTGATGCCATAGCTGATCGCATTGGTTTGTGGCCGCTGGGCGGTGTCGGTCAGCTTGCGAATGGCCGCCTGATTGGCGGGGGTGTAAAAGGTATCCACCGTGCTGCGCAGGGCGACTAGGGCCAGCAAGACCGGCCAGCTGGGCGCAAAGAAAAATGTGGCGGTGACCAGCGCGCGGCCAATGTTGCTGGCGATCAGGATGGTGCGTGTATTGCTGCGGTCCACGAGGGCCCCGGCGAGCGGCCCAAAGATCAGATACGGCAGGCCCATGCACACGGCGAGCAGGGCAAAGACAAAGGTGTCCACCTGCCAGACAAAGGCCAGCAACGCACCGATGGCGACAAAATCCATCCAATCGGCGAAATCTGCCGGAATTTGCCCGATGAGTAACGTGCGAATGTCGGGGCCGAGCTTGCGCATCTGCGCCTTTCGTTCGGGGGCTAGCCGTATTTGCCCATGGCTTCGATCTCAATCGCCAGACGGGTTTGCAGATCAGCGATGACCTTCATCTGGGCTTTGCGGGCTCCGGGGTCAGTCAGCTTGGCAAGCTCCGCCTGTGCCGCACTGATCTGTTCCTTGAGCGTGACAGCAGGCGGTTTGGCATGCGCCTCTGTCATCATGCGGTTCAGCAAGGCGTCCTTGGGATTGCCATCCAGCTTAAGCGGTTTGCCCGCACCGGGCAGGTCGTCGAAATCGCCCTTGGCGGCAGCAGTGGCCATCATTTGGTTGATCAAATCATCAAGCGGGTGGGTCATGCCCCAGACATAGGCAATTTGGGGCGTATTGCCCAGATGGCACGGGTCATAAGGCTTGTGTCGCAACCCGCATCGCGTCAAACCAGAGGGTAAGACGCCAATGGGACGACATCATGGACAGTGAACTTATGGAAACCGCGCGCGGTTACCTCGAACAGGGGATCGAGATTGCGCAGGATTGGCTGCTGTCACCGGCGGCGTGGTCTCAGTTTGGGCTGCTGATTGCAGCCTATTTGCTGGCACGGTTGATCAACCGGATCATGTCGCGGCGGATCACGACATTGCTGACACCGCCCGAAGGGTCAACCTCTCTCCTGTCCAAAGGGCGGCTCTATCTGCTGATGTTCCTGCCGTTGCTGCTGCCGTTGTTGGCCTACGGTCTGACGGCCATCGGGGAACAGGTCACGCGGTCGATCTTTGGCTCTGGCGCGGTGATCGCATTCGGCAAACGGGTCTTTATCTTTCTGGCGGCGCGCGCGCTGGCCGACAAGATCATCAAGGAACCGTTCCTGCGCACACTGGCCCGATATGTGGTCGTGCCGATTGCCGCACTTTACGCGCTGGGCATCCTTGAGGACGTGTCACTGTTCCTGACGGAAACCACCGTTGGGGTCGGGAATATCAAGTTCTCGATCATGGCGCTGGTGCGTGGTGCGATTGCGGGCAGCATCCTGTTTTGGTTCGGCACATGGTCCAACAGCCAGACCGCGACCTATATCGAAAAGCAGCCCATGCGGCCTGCGATCCGGCAATTGCTGGTCAAGACGGCAGAGTTTGCCATCTTTGGCTTCGCCTTCCTTTTGTTGATGAATATCATGGGGATAAACCTGTCCTCACTCGCGATTATCGGTGGTGCGGTGGGTGTGGGTCTGGGTTTTGGCCTGCAAAAGATCGCGTCCAATTTTATCAGCGGTGTGATCCTGCTGCTCGAAGGGCAAGCCACCGTTGGCGACTACGTGGAGCTGGACGGCGGTGAGGCTGGCACGATCATCAAGATGACGGCGCGGGCCACCATTCTTGAAACCTACGATGGCCGCTGGATCGTCGTCCCGAACGAGGATTTCATCACCACGCGGGTGGTGAATTATTCCGACAGCGGAAGTGCCAACAGGCTCGAGGCAGAATTCAGCGTTAGCTATGACACGGATATTAACCTGATCCCGGATCTGGTGCAAAAGGCGGTGCTGAAACATCCCGGCGTGCTGTCAGAGCCTGAGTTGCCCGACGTAGAGCTGCGCGGTTTTGGCGATAGCGGCATCAATTTTGCGGTCGAATTCTGGGTCGAAGGGATCGACGACGGCAAGAACAAATACACCAGCGATGTGCTGTTCCTGATCTGGAATGCGCTGAAGGCCGAAGGCATCGAAATTCCGTTCCCACAGCGTGTGGTCGAGATCAAGGGCGGGTTCCCGGCAGCTGAAAAGGCGTGACAACCGCGCTTGTCATTGGGGCCGGTCCTTCGGGGCTAATGGCGGCAGAGGTGTTGTCGGCGGCAGGCGTTGCGGTGACTTTGGCTGACCGTATGCCATCTGTCGGGCGCAAGTTTCTGATGGCGGGCAAGTCGGGGTTGAACCTGACCAAGATCACGGCAGATTTTGAGGCGGCATTCGGGGATATGCCGCCCGCCTTGGCGACGGCGGTCGCGGGTTTTGGCCCAGAGGCGATCATGGCCTGGGCTAAAGGATTAGGGCAGCCGCTTTTCACCGGATCAACGGGGCGGGTGTTTCCCAAGGCGATGAAGGCCTCGCCGCTGTTGCGGGCGTGGTTGCAGCGGTTGGATGCGCAGGGCGTGACGCTGCGCACACGGCACCGCTGGATCGGTTGGCAGGATGGTGCTGCGCTGTTTCAGGACCATCCGGCGATCCGCGCGGATGTCTACATTTTGGCACTGGGCGGCGGCAGTTGGGCGCGGCTGGGGTCGGACGGGCGCTGGTGGGATCAGATGTCACAAGTGGTGCCGTTTCGGCCTGCAAATTGCGGGTTCGTGGTCGATTGGTCGCCGCATATGGCCCCGCATTTGGGCAAGCCGGTCAAGGGTGTGGCCTTGACGTCGGGTGACCTGCGGTCGCGTGGCGAATTTGTGATCTCGGCCCGTGGGATCGAAGGCGGCGGCATTTACGAGGTCTCAGCCGCGATGCGCGACGGCGCGCCGCTGGTCGTAGACCTTGTGCCCGACCTGTCGCTGGACCGGGTGCAGCAGGCTTTGGCCAAGCCGCGCGGCAAGGCGAGCCTGTCCAATCATCTGCGCAAGGTGCTGCGGCTTGACCCGGTGCGGATCGCCCTGCTGAACGAATTTGGACGCCCCTTTGGGGGTGATTTCGCAAGCACGATCAAAGGCTTGCGGCTCACCCACCAAGGGCCGCGTCCACTGGATGAGGCGATCTCGACCGCGGGGGGGCTGCGTTTCGACGCGTTGAACGATGATTTGATGTTCAACAGCCAGCCCGGCCTTTTCGCAGCGGGTGAGATGTTGGACTGGGAAGCACCGACCGGCGGCTACCTGATCTCGGCCTCATTGGCGACGGGGCGACATGCCGCGCTGGGTGCCTTGAGATGGACGGGCAACACCCCGCCCGCATCCTAAAAAGACGATTCCAATCTGAATGCGTGCGGGTTAGAAACGAGCCAACAATCAAGAGGCGGGGGTTGCGGTATGCGCAGCGGTTATGTGCGGACAGTCGGGTATGCAGCGATGCTGCTGGCGCTGGGTCAGGCGGTAGGGGCGCAGGACAGTGGGCCTTCATACACAATTTTCGGTACGCCGGGCCTGTTGGAAATGCCGACAGCCGAAAGCGCGAACACAGGCGACATCGCCGCCACTCTCAGCTATGCGGGATCGGGTGGCTATAAGACATCGTTCAACTACCAACTGACGGATCGACTGTCGGGTGCGTTCCGTTATTCGACGTTCGACAACTGGCAGATCGTGGACCCGGATAACCCGGATGCGGCGCGGTCCAAGCAAACCTTCGACCGCAGCTTTGATCTGCAATACCGCCTTACGGACGAAAGCCGCTATCTGCCGGCGATTGCAATCGGGCTGCGCGACTTTCTCGGGACCGGCCGGTTTGGCTCGGAGTACATCGTCGGGTCCAAGTCAGTCGGGTCAAAGCTGATCGTCACTGGTGGTTTGGGCTGGGGCCGTTTGAGTAGCAGGAACGGGTTCAGTAACCCTTTTAGTGCGATCGACCCCTATTTTGACACGCGACCTGTCTATGTCGACCGGGTGCAAGCAGACGACGAAGACGCGGGCAACGGCGGCACGATTTCGGTCAACCAGTTCTTCCGCGGCGATGCGGCTTTGTTTGGTGGGTTTGAATATCAGATCACGCCGACGCTCGGCATCAAGGCTGAGTATTCGTCAAACGCCTATCTGAAAGAGACGTTTACTCCAGCGGTGAACGTCAGTTCCCCACTCAACTTTGGGGTGACCTATCGTCCGCGTCCGGGAATCGAGTTGAATGCGGCCTATCTGAATGGCGAAGACCTGTCTGCAAGTGCGACGTTCCTGATCAACCCGACAAAACGCCCCACCGCCAGTGGGTTGGAACCGGCACCGGCTCCCGTGCGCGTGCGGACGGCTGACCAGCGCGCGGCGCAAACGTGGGATCAGGCGAAACAACCAGAACCTGCAGTGCGTGCCGGTTTGACCCAGCTGTTGCAAGTCGAAGGGATAGAACTTGTCGGGTTAGAGATCACAGATCGCACGGCGCGCGTGCGGTATGAAAACACGCGGTACCGGTCCGAGGCACAGGCAATGGGCCGTGTCGCGCGGATGATGACGCAGATTATCCCGCCGTCAGTTCAGCAATTCATTCTTGAACCGACGCAAGCCGGATTGCCGTTGTCGTCGGTGACGCTGCCGCGTCGCCAGATCGAACAATACGAAAACCGCGTCGGCGGCACGGCGGCGATCTATGATGCAGCGACCTTTGGTCAGGCGGGCGCGTCAGATGGGCTGGTGATGAATCCCGAACCGGAATCGCGGTTCCGTTGGGGCATTGGGCCTTATCTGAATCTTGTGATTTTTAGCGGCACCAGCTCGCTCGAGGCGGATGTGGGCCTTCAGGTCGACGCTGAATATCAGGTCAGCCGCAATCTGGTGATCTCTGGCCGGGTGCGGCAATCGGCGCTTGGTGCGCAAGAGGCGCTGCGCTTTTTCGACAATCCCAACGACTATGCAAACGTGCGGACGGATCAGGCGTTCTTTGGTCGTGATGGCGATTTGAACCTGCGGCACCTGACGGCCTCTTATTACACGCGCCTTGCGCCAGAGGTGTATGGCCGCGTCACGGCCGGTTACCTTGAACAGATGTACGGTGGCATTTCGACCGAGGTGCTTTATGCGCCGGTGGCAAGCAAATGGGCGCTGGGGGCCGAGGTTAATTATCTTGCCATGCGCGATCAGGATCTTGGGCTTGGCTTTGCGCAATACAAGACCGTGCGTGATCCGGTAACGGGGTTCCGAAACCGGGTTGAGGATGGCGACTATACGGTCGTGAGTGGTCATGTGTCAGCCTATTATGACATCGGTAAGGGATTTCAGGCGCGGATCGATGCAGGCCGCTATCTGGCAGGCGACTGGGGCGCAACCTTTGCGCTGGATCGCGAATTTGAGAACGGCTGGAAGATCGGTGGTTACTTTACGCTAACCGACATGCCGTTTGACCAGTTCGGCGAAGGATCGTTCGACAAGGGGATTCGGATCACGATCCCTTACGACTACTTTATTGGCACCCCATCGCGGCGCACCACCAGCACCACGCTGCAGTCGTTGTCACGAGATGGCGGCGCGCGCGTGCAAGTGCAGGGACGGCTCTATGAAACCGTGCGCGGCGGACAACTGTCTGATCTGGACGATACCTGGGGACGTTTCTGGCGATGAAAAATACGACCATTTTGGGGGCGGCTCTGGCGCTGCTGACGGCCTGTGGGCCGCTTTATGATAACTCGGCCGCCAAGGGATTCCTTGGGGTCGTTCAGCAGCGGTTTGGCGGAGGTGAACCGACGCAGCCCGCGGCACCCGTGCTGACCCGCGCGCAGGCGGATGCCAACCCCGGCGCCTTTATGTTGGTGACGGCCTATGGCGGAAATTCGGTCGCGTCGCTTGTTGTGGCCTCAACAAACGGCAATCGCGTGACCTGGCTGAGTGCCGACAACGTGGCCGTAACGCTGGAAAATGGAATCATTGCCGCCACACGGGGATTCCCGCGTGATCTGCTTGCGGCAGAGGTCTCTGGCGTCCGCGCGGCCATCGCGGCAGGCGGCGGAAACGCGCAACGAATCCATGAAACGATCACCGACCTCGACCAAATTTCACAGGAGGTGTTGCAGTGCAGCATCGCATTAACAGGGTCTGAAACTGTTGAAATTTTGGGCAAATCAACGCCGACAAGGCGGTTTGACGAGTCATGTCAGGGTGAAAATACCGCGTTTTCAAACACTTACTGGGTCGCGGCTGGTGGCGCTATCATAAAAAGCAATCAGGCAGTGTCGCCAGGCACCGGATTCCTGGTTCTTGAGCGCCCGTAATGTGGCCGACGAACCAGCCGATTTGAATTAGTGGCTTGTTTTGACATGAAAACGCCGATAGACAATTCGTGATCGTCAATCAAAGTGCATCTAATTGGAGTACCGACATGCGCCTTACCACTACTCTCGCCGCCGCAGCTGCTATCGCTGTAACTGGTGCCGCTGCCAACGCTGGTGGCCTGGCCCCTGAAGTCATGGAAGCACCAGTTGTCGTAGTTGACACGCCTGCTCCTGCTGGCTCGATCAACAGCGGCTACGTTGTTCTCGGCCTGCTTGCAGCTCTGGTTGCTGCTTCTGGCTCTTTCTAATCAACCGATTAGAAGCTTGAATAGGAAAGGCTGGCCTCGTGCCAGCCTTTCTCACATCTAAACCTACGGAGATTTGACAATGCGTATTACGACTACACTTGCTGCCGCCGCTGCCATCGCAGTTGCTGGTTCCGCCGCCACCGCTGGTGGTCTGGCCCCTGAAATCGTTGAGCCAGTCGTCATTGTTGACGCACCTACACCTGGTGGTTCCATCAACTCTGGCTACGTTGTGCTGGGCCTGCTGGCCGCACTGGTTGCCGCTTCGGGTTCTTTCTAAGACCTGAACGCCAAAGAATTCAGTCAAAGGGGCGTGCCGATATGCGGCGCGCCCTTTTGCGTTTCTAGCGGCGCGCCATCATTGCAAGGCGAATCAAGGTGCGTTCCATCAGCGCGTGGGTTGGCGCGGTGGACGCGCTGCGCATTTGCAGATCAGTATCGGTCAGCGCGGTGAGCGCGCGTTCCAGCCGGTCGCGGCCCCATTGGCCTGCTTGTCGTGTCATCTGGTCCCGACGGGGGCCAAAGACGGGGGGGCGCAGTTTGCCGACACCTTGCCCTGGCCCGCCGGGGTCTGACGCCACCTGATGCAACCGGCGAAAGTGGCGCATGGCCCCGATGCAAAGGGTCACAGGCGCGACGCCCTGGGCGTAAAGCTCTTGCAGGGTTGGGCCGATGGCCTGCGCATCCCCGGTTGCCACCACATTAATGATATCGTCCACGTCGACCTCTGCCGATTGCGGGGCGTTAGCCTTCAATTCGTCCACCGTCACCGGGGCCGAATCGCCACGTTTATAAAGGCCGAGTTTCTCAAGCGTCTGGCGGAAATCACCGGGTTGCAGCGATTGGGACAGGGCTGTCACGGCCTCCATCACGTCGCGGGGGACGTCTGTCAGTCCGGCCTTGGCGAGCGCTTCTTCGATGTCGGCGCGGCTCGGCGGGTCGTCGTAGATGCCGATGGCAACGGCGGCGCGGTGGCCCTCGAACACTTTGCGCAGGGCGGATTTGGCGGTCAGCTGGCCCGCAGCGGCGACGATCTGCGCATCACCGGGCTGCCAATCGGCAAGGGCCGCGTCAAAGACTTTGGACAGCCCGTCGGTCGCCCCTTCGACAAAGGCGACGCGGGGGCCGGGAAAGAAGCCCTGCGCCTTAAGCGCGTCATTGAGCATCGCGGGATCTTTGCGCAGATCGGCGGCGGCGATCCGCGTGAGGCGCATTTCCTCTTCGGCATTGGGGCCGGTGAGGGCGGCGATCACCGCTTGTCGTTTGTCAGACACACGCATCGCGTCAGCACCAAAGATCAGCAGCCCCGCATGGGTCGGGTCGGGCTTTTTCAGGTAGGCGGCGGCGTCGCGTCCGGTCAGCTTCATCGGGGCAAATCCCCTGCTGTGGCGGTCAGGTCCGCCAAGATCATATCGGCCAAGGACACCGCCAGCCGGGTCTCTGCATCCGTGGCGGCGGCTTGGGTGGCGACGGTTGAACCGGTCGCGGAATAGCTGGTGAAGGTTTGGCTGCTGCCCTCTGCGAGGGTCGCGCCGCTGGTGTCCGTCAACGACCATTCAGCGAAGCCGCGCAGGTTGATGCGTGTGGTGTCGCCTTCGGTCGTGATGGCCGCAGCGGTCTGGTCTTGGGTAAGCGCGATGGTCAAGACATAGCGCGGTGTTTGAGCGGCCCCAAGGCGGTCGGTCAGCCGGGTTCGCAGGCGGAAGCCAGCAACCGTTTCAGGGGCCACGACACTGACCGCACCGCGCAACGGTGTCGCGGCACCCCCCGTGCCATAGGCGGGGGCAAAGCCGCAGCCCGCCAGCGCCAGCAGCCCCAAAAGGGCGGCACGGCGGGCTGGCAGGGCGGGTTTAGATGACAATGTTCACAATCCGGCCGGGGACAACGATGATCTTTTTGGGTGTCGCGCCGTCAAGTTGCCGCGCCACTGTTTCCAGCGCAAGCGCCTCAATGTCGGCTTTGGCGGCGTCGGCGGCCACTTGCACCTCTGCCTTGCGCTTGCCGTTGATCTGAATGGGCAGCGTTACAGTGTCTTCGACCAGCATGGCGGGGTCCGCGACGGGCCAAGGCGCGTTGACGATCAGGCCCTCGCCACCCAGTAGCGCCCAGATTTCCTCGGACAGATGCGGGGTCATGGGGGCCATGAGCTGCGCCAGCGTTTTGGCGGCCCAGCGTTTCGCATCGGCCCCGGCCTTAGATTTCGCCAGTGTGTTGGTAAAGCCGTAAAGCTTTGCAATCGCGGCATTAAATCCAAAGGTCTCAACGCCAGAGGTGACATCGGCGATGGCCCTGTGGGTGGCTTTTTTCAGATCGTCGTCAGCGGGCGTTTCAGGATTGCTTGCACTGGCGGCCTCTGACGCGATGCGCCAGACGCGGGCAAGGTGCTTTGACGCGGCCTCTGCCCCGGATGCGGTCCATTCCACGTCGCGCTCGGGCGGGCTGTCGGAGAGTACGAACCAACGCGCGGTATCTGCACCGTATTCCGCGACGATGCGGTCGGGGTCCACGACGTTGTTCTTGGACTTGGACATTTTGGCAGATGGCACGACCTCAACCTCTGTGCCGTCTGCGATCAGGAATGCCTTGCCGTCACGTTCTTCGACGGCTTCGGGGTAGTGGTAGGTGGGCTTGCCGCCGGTGGTCGATGGCGTCTGGTAGATCGCATGGGTCACCATGCCCTGGGTAAAGAGCGCGTCAAACGGCTCTTCGGTGCCCTGCGGCAGGTGGCCGGTCATGTTCATCGCGCGGGCGAAGAAGCGGCTGTAAAGCAGGTGCAAAATCGCGTGCTCAATCCCGCCGATATATTGGTCGACGTTCATCCAATAGGCCGCATCATCTGCGACCGTGGGCGTATCAGCGCGGGGGGCGGTGAAGCGGGCGAAATACCATGACGAATCCACAAATGTATCCATCGTATCGGTTTCGCGTTGCGCGGGCTTGCCACAAGACGGGCAGGCGCAATCACGCCATGTGGGGTGACGGTCGAGCGGGTTGCCGGGGACGTCGAATGAAACATCGTAGGGCAGCTCAATCGGCAGGTTTTCCGTTTTCTCAGGCACCACGCCGCAGTCGTCGCAATGGACAACCGGGATCGGGCAGCCCCAGTAGCGCTGACGCGAAAGGCCCCAGTCGCGCAGACGAAATTGAGTTTTGCCGGTGCCCCAACCTTGATCTTCGGCATAGGCGATCGTCGTGTCCACGGCGTCCTGCCCGGTGGCTTCGGTCAGGCCTGCAAAGTGGTTCACCCAGCGCACCTTTTCGGTCTTGGGCGGCACGAATGCGGTGTCGGTTACGGGCGTTGGGTCGTCCATGGCAAAGAAGGTGTCGATCACCGGCAGGTCATATTTGCGGCAGAAATCAAGGTCGCGCTGGTCGTGGGCTGGGCAGGCAAAGATCGCGCCGGTGCCGTAGTCCATCAAGATAAAGTTCGCGATCCAGACCGGCAGGTGCCAGTCAGGGTCAAGCGGATGCTGCACGGTCAACCCGGTGTCGAACCCCAGCTTTTCGCCCTTTTCCAGCGCTTCCTCGGTCGTGCCGCCCTTGGCGCAGGCCACGCGGAAGGCTTCGACCTTTGGGTCGTCGGCCGCAAGCTCTTTGGCGAGTGGATGATCAGGTGAAATGCCAACAAAGGACGCCCCCATCAGCGTATCGGGCCGGGTGGTATAGACGCTGATCGGGTCACCGCCATCGGTGCGCTTGAAGCTGAACTCAAGCCCGCGGGATTTGCCGATCCAGTTAGCCTGCATCAGCTTGACCTTGGCGGGCCAATTGTCGAGCCGGTCAATCGCGTTGAGCAATTCTTCGGAATAATCGCTGATCTTGAAAAACCATTGGGTCAGCTCGCGGCGTTCCACCTCGGCCCCGGACCGCCAGCCTTTGCCGTCGATCACCTGTTCGTTGGCGAGCACGGTCATATCAACCGGATCCCAATTCACGGTGGCTTTCTTACGGTAAATCAGGCCTTTAGCGAGGAAATCGATGAACATGGCCTGTTGCTGGCCGTAGTATTCTGGATCACAGGTTGCCAGTTCGCGCGACCAATCCAGCGACCAGCCCATGGGCTTCATCTGTGCCTTCATGTCGGCGATGTTCTGGTAGGTCCAGTCCTTGGGGTGGCCGCCAATCGCCATCGCGGCGTTCTCAGCTGGCATGCCAAAGGCGTCCCAACCCATCGGGTGCAGCACGTTGTGGCCGGTTGCGATCTTGTAGCGCGCGATCACGTCACCCATCGTGTAGTTCCGTACGTGCCCCATGTGGATCCGGCCAGAAGGGTAGGGGAACATCTCAAGCACGTAATACTTGGGTTTGTCGCCCGTGCGCGTGGCCTTAAAGGCCTCGGCGTCATCCCAGGCGGCTTGCCATTTGGGTTCGATTTCAGCGGGTGCGTAGGTGGACATCGGATCAGACTTTCAAAAGAAAACGCCGGGCGGTTGGCCCGGCGTGGATATAGGCCAAATGGGGGCGGCAGGCTATAGGCGGCCGTCCGCAATGCGTAGCTGGCGCGCACGGCTTAGGATCGCGTCTTCGACAGCGCGTTGGGTTTCGACCGAGGCTGTGCCGCTGCGGGTTTGAAGTGCGACGTTCAGGGACCGTGCATCAAGAGCGGGATCGGTGATGTAGATCGTAGCGCGGTAGGCGCGGCTGCCGCCGGGCGGGGTGCCGTAGCCGGTGACGATGACGCCGGTGAAAGAATCGACCGACTGGATCGGCAGGAAGCTCAGCACATCAAGCGAAGCGGCCCAAAGGTAACGGTTCACCGCGACGCTTTCGGCACCAGTGGTGCGCGCGGCTTGGCGAACGGCCTGTTCGGGCGGGGTTGATCCGCCAAAGCCAAGGCTGCCAAAGGGGCTGCTGCTGCCACAGGCAGAAAGGGCGGCCATCAGGGCCACCGCCAGCGCGGGTTTTGTGATGCGGATAATTGGTGTCACGATTGAACCCTCGTCCCATTCAAGTCTTGGCCAAATGTGTAGCGAAGGGGGGCGGTTGTCACAAGCCTATTGCATTGTTTCACAAGGCTTTGCGTGCCGCTGTGGCCAAAGGCGTTGGCCCAAAAAGAAAGAGCGGCCCGCAAGGACCGCTCTCACTTAGATCAGGTTCGTTCGATTAGAACGAGAAGGATGCCTCAACGGTCATGCCTTCCATGTACTCTGGTCCACCCAGGTCTTCGCCACGAGTACCGTCGTCACCGTCGTCAGCGTATGACAACAGCAGCTCGGCACCGCCACCCAGGTCGTATGTAGCTGCGGCATAGAAGCCCATGTCACCACCGGTGTCGTCACCGAACACACCGCCGAGAACAGTCAGGCCGTTGCCTACGTCGTAGGAAGCGTCAACTTCGTAAGAAGCAACGTCGTCAGCACCAGCTTCGCCACCGTCGATGTCGTAAGCAGCGGACACAGAGATTGGGCCGTTTGCGTAGTCAGCAGACACACCGTAGTTGTCTTCTGCAACATCGTTCATGCTGTAGTAACCACCGATGACCACAGGGCCAACTGGGTAAGAAGCAGAGATACCTGTCGAAGATTCGGTGCCGTCGTCGATGTAAGACACAGCGATGTCTGCGCCAGCGAAGGAAGCAGATGCGCCAATACCGAAGATTTCAGGTGTCAGTGTGGTGGCATCGCCGAACTCTTCCTGGTAAGCAATCTCGATGCCGAAATCGCCGAAAGTACCAGCAACGTGGATCTGCATGGCGTCCAGAGCTTCACCGGTCAGGTCGTTGCCGCCACCTGCGTCAAGACCGTAAGAAACAGCAGCTGTGAAACCAGCAACAGTTGCTTCACCAACGAGCATGGCTTCGAAGCCAGCTGTGTCGAAGTGCACGTCTTGGTCGTTGAAGTCAGCAACGGTAGAACCGTCAACACCGCCCCAGCGGTCTTCTGCAACTGGGTCTACGTCACCAACGCTCAGGCTTGCAATGTCAGAAGACAGTGTCAGCACATAGTCGCCAGCACTGATCGGGTCGTCACCAACGGTGCCGTCGACCAGGTCAAGGTTAACTGTTGCGGTTGCAGTAACGCCACCGTTCAGAGCTGCTGTTGCTGTGACTGCAATTTCTGCGTCCCAGTAGAAGCCGTCACCGGTGCCGCCGAGATCGCCGGCATCGTTGTAGCCCAGAGTGGCCGAACCACCGAAAGAAACGCCAGATTCGGCGTGTGCGTCGGCCGCAGCGGCGCCAGCGAAGGCAACCAGAGCGGTCGATGTAAGAAGGATGCTTTTCATGGATTAAACCCTCGTGTTTGCATTCCAAAAGATGCCAGAACGTCCGGCATTGAGTGTGTAATTGCGCCTAACGGGCTGCACACTCAAGTTATTTGCAGCAGTTGTAGTAGGGTCCGGCAAAAATGGTGCATCTGTGTCACACACGGTTTTTGCACGAAACCGGCATGACTTTGCCCCGCTTCCGCCTTATGGAAAGGGAAATCAGGAAACATTCAATAGATTCAGGAGGCTGGCATGTCCCTATCCGAGATCGCCACCCGCGTCGCAGCCGCAGCAGCCCGCGCAGGCCGGGACGCCGCAGAGATTGAGCTCATTGCCGTTTCCAAGGTTCAGCCCGATGCACGCGTCCAAAAAGTGCTGGAATCAGGCCATCGCAGCTTTGGCGAGAACAAAGTGCAGGAAGCGGCTGGCAAATGGCCGGGCTTTCGGGCGCAGTTTGATGGAATCACCCTGCATCTGATCGGGCCGCTGCAAACCAACAAAACCCGCCAAGCGATGCAGCTGGCTGACGTCATCCACACGCTGGACCGGCCAAAGCTAGCCAACACCATGGCGCGGATCGCGCAAGAGGAGGGCGCGTGCCCCGATCTGTTCGTGCAAGTGAACACCGGCGAGGAAGACCAAAAAGCGGGCGTGCTGCCTGCCGAGGCGGATGCCTTCATCGCTGATTGTCAGGCGTTGGACCTGCCGGTGAAGGGATTGATGTGCATTCCGCCCGTGGATGAAGAGCCGTCGCTGCACTTTGCATTGCTGGCCAAGATCGCAGCGCGCAACGGATTGTCCGGCCTGTCTATGGGCATGAGCGCCGACTTTGAAAGCGCGATCGCCTTGGGGGCCACACATATCCGTGTCGGCTCTGCCATTTTTGGCGCAAGGGACTACGGGTGAGCAGCGACTATAACCCACCGCAGGACCCGCTGGTCATCTTGCATGACGATCACGAAGTGGTTTTGGTTGATAAGCCTTCGGGGCTTTTGTCGGTGCCGGGCAAGGGGCCGCATCTTGCCGATTGCCTGATGGCACGGGTGCAGGCCGTGTTTCCGACGGCGCTGCTTGTGCACCGCTTGGACCGCGATACCTCGGGCGTGATGATCTTTGCGCTGACGCCGCACGCGCAGCGGCATCTGGGGCTGCAGTTTGAAAAGCGCCAGACCAAAAAGGTCTATGTCGCGCGGGTCTGGGGCGAGATGGCAGAGAAGACCGGCACGGTTGATTTGCCGCTTGGCGTCGATTGGCCGAACCGGCCCAAACAGCATGTAGATCACGAAAACGGCAGACCAGCGCAGACCGACTGGCGGGTTGTGCGAGCGCGGGATGGGGAAAGCCGGGTGCGGTTGATGCCCAAGACCGGGCGGTCACACCAGTTGCGGGTGCACATGCTGGAAATTGGGCATCCGATTCTAGGTGATCCATTTTATGCGACGGGCCAGGCGCTGGATCACCCCCGGCTGATGCTGCATTCAGAATCGCTGCAATTCCGCCACCCTGATGGTGGTGCGGGGATAAAGATCACCGCTAAAGCTCCATTCTAGGATTGCGCCTTTGGCGCCCCTGCGGCGCGGGGGGCAAATTTTTCGGCGAAAAATTTGGGGCTGCGGCCCCAAGGTTTTGCCCCGGGACCAACGGTGAGCTTAGTCAGTCGTATTGTCCCAGCCTGAGACGGCTTTGACCTCAAGGAATTCCTCAATCCCCCACAGACCACCCTCGCGGGCGCGGCCCGACATCTTCATCCCGCCGAAAGGCGACCCTGACGACCGGCTCATGCCGTTCATTTCGACCATGCCGGACTTCAGGGCGCGGGCCATGCGGTTGCGACGTGCACCATCAGAGCTATGGACATAATTGGTCAAACCGTAGGCGGTGTCATTGGCAATGGCGATCGCTTCGGCCTCATCCTTGAACGGGATGATCGACAGCACGGGGCCAAAGATTTCCTGCTGCGCGATGTTCATGTCGTTGGACACATCGGCAAAGACGGTAGGGCGCACATAATAGCCGCGATTGACGCCTTCGGGCAGGCCGGTGCCGCCGGCCACCAATCGCGCACCTTCGTCGATCCCCATTTGGATCATGCCTTGGATCTTGTCCCACTGTGATTTGTTCACCACCGGTCCGATATGGCGGCCGGGTTCGGTGGTCGGGCCAACTTTGACGCTATGCGCGGCCTCGGTGGCCTCTTCCACGGCGCGGTCATAGATTGATTGTTCGACCAGCATCCTTGTTGGCGCATTGCAGGACTGGCCGGTGTTGTTCATGCACTTGCGCACGCCGCGTTTGACCGCCTTGGGATCGGCGTCGGCAAAGATCACATTGGCCCCCTTGCCGCCCAGTTCCAGCTTTACCCGTTTGAGCGTCTCTGCCGCGGCTTTGGAAATTGCCGTGCCAGCGCGGGTTGAGCCGGTAAAGGAAATCATCGCCACGTCTGGATGGGTGGATAGCTGCGTGCCAACGCCCGCACCGTCGCCGTTTACTAGGTTAAAGACCCCAGCAGGCACGCCAGCATCGTGGACGAATTCTGCAAAAAGCAGTGAGGACAGCGGGGCCTCTTCCGAGGGTTTCAGCACAATGGTGCAGCCCGCTAAGAGCGCCGGAATCACCTTGAGTGTCACCTGATTCATCGGCCAGTTCCATGGCGTGATCAGCCCGACAACGCCGATGGGTTCCATGATGATGCGGTCGTTTGGCGCGTCATCCCGCAGGGGGCGATCCCATACGACGTCCTTGAAAGCCTCAAGAAAGTCTTCGATGTGATCGGGCAGGCAGGGGGCTTGGGAATCGCGGGCCAAGTCAATGGGCGCGCCCATTTCAAGGCGGATCGCCTCGGCCATTTCTTCGGAGCGCTTGTTATATTGCTCAAGGATTTTCGCCACATAGGCCGCGCGATCAGCCGGGGGCGTCGCTGCCCATGCGGGAAACGCGTCAGAGGCGGCTTTTACCGCGGCATCGGTATCAGCTAGATCGCCAAGTGAAATCGTCGCGCAAACCTCTTCTGTGGCGGGGTCGATCACATCGCAGGGACGCGGCGCGACAGGGGGCACCCAAGCGCCATTGATGTAGAAATTCGTGGTGTCCGTCATGGCAATTCTCCGCCCGCAAGTTTCGCGCACGATGGCACTGACAAAGGGGCCTTTCAAGCACCGAAGCGCGGCCATATGGTGTGATCAAACGTCAAACTGAAATGGAGAATCGCGATGAGCCTGCGCATTAACGACACGATCCCGAACCTGACGGTTGAGACTGACCAGGGGACCATGACGCTGCACGATTTTGTCGGCGATAGCTGGGCGGTGATCTTTAGCCACCCGAAGGATTTCACACCCGTCTGCACAACTGAGTTTGGCGCTGTGGCGCAATTGGCCGATGAATGGGCCAAACGCGGCACCAAGGTGCTTGGCGTGTCCGTCGATGGTGTCGAGGACCACAAAAAGTGGAAGGGTGACATCAAGACGGCGGGCGGTGCTGATCCGACGTTCCCGATTGTGGCGGACGCCGGGCTGGAGCTGTCAAAGGCCTTTGATATGCTGCCAAGCGAGGCCTATTTGCCCGATGGCCGCACGCCAAACGACACCGCGACCGTGCGCTCGGTCTTTATCGTGGGGCCGGACAAGCAGTTGAAACTGTCGATGACCTATCCGATGAACGTCGGCCGCAACTTTGCTGAGGTGCTGCGCGCTTTGGACGGGTTGCAAACCGCTGCGGGGCAGGGTGTTGCGACGCCCGCCAACTGGAATGTCGGTGATGATGTGGTGATCCCGGCGACGGTGTCGGATGAGGATGCCAAAGCCAAGTTTGGCGACTTCCGGACTGTCTTGCCTTATCTGCGGCTGACGTCACTGAAGTAAGAATGCCATTCAAGTGAAAAGGGCCTCGCAGTTTGCGGGGCCCTTTTTTTGCGGCGTTGTTCTTAGAACAAATAGACGTGGGTGTTGACCGGGACCATGGCGTAAAGCTCTGCCACGTGGTCGTTCGTCAGGCGCACGCAACCGGACGAAAAGCTTTTGCCAATGGTCTCGGGCTGCGGGGTGCCGTGGATGCGGAAATAGGTGTCTTGCCCGCGCCGGTTATGCAGATACAGCGCGCGGCTGCCCATCGGGTTCTTGGGGTGACCGCCGGGTAGGCCGGCACGGTAGGGGCCGTAGATATGTGGTTCAAGCTGGACCATATTGCGGGTCGGAATCCAGCTGGGCCATTCGGCCTTGCGCCGGATCGTCAGCACACCGGTATAGTTGCGCCCCTGATCGCCAATCGCTATGCCATAGCGTCGCGCACGGCCATTGCCCAAGGTCCAATAGAGAAAGAAATCGTCTTTAACGACGTGGATCTCGCCCGCAGGCAGATCGTCGTTCACATCCACCTCTTGCGGGCGGAATTTATAGGGAAGCCATGCAGCCTGCGCCACAGAGGGGGCCGCAAGAAAAGAGGCCGCAGCCGCGGCGGCAAATTTGCGTCGTGTCAACATCGTTAGACCTGCTCGTCAGTGCCCGTTTCGGGCTTTTTCTGGCGGGTTGAATAACATCGCTCCGGTTTTTCACCGATAGGGAGATTTTCGCTGCACCTGCGCAGTGTGGGATGTTGGGCACAGGTCGGTGGCTTTTGGGGCCCATTGCTGGGCCAGCGATGACGCAGCATCTGCCTTGATCGCACCGGGTTACTTTCGTCCCCCAATAAGGCTTGAGAGGATGGCAAAATTCGACTTTCTGACGCGATTGCGTTGTCTTGTCGGGCCGTCGGTTCTACACATTCCGTCCGCCAGTTTGACAGGCTACGCAAGCAAGGATGTCACGATGCCACGGCAAGAACTCGCCATTATGATCGAAGCGGCAAAGTTGGCCGGGCAAATTCTGCTTGCGGACTTCCATCTCGCGCAAAACGCGTCTCAGTCCCCAGACGAGGCACGGGCCTTTCTCGCCGCATCCGATGCCAAAGCGGCCAAGTTGTTGCGTGATCACTTGACCTCTGCCCACCCTGTCCACGGATTGCTCATCGAAGGTGCGCCCGAGATCGCGGGAAACAACCAAAGCCGCTGGATCGTCGACCCGCTGGACGGTTACGCCAACTTTTCCCGCGGGCTTTCGCATTGGGCTGTGGCCATTGCGCTAGAAGAGAATGGAGAGATTGTTGCCGCGGTCATCAATGATCCGTTGCGGCAGGAGACATTCTCCGCCGCGCGTGGCGAGGGTGCATGGTTGAATGGCGAAGTTAGATTGCAGGTCGCCCAAGGCGGCGAATTGCGTGATGCCCTGCTTGCAACCGGGATGCCCGGCGCGGATTCGGATCGGATGCCCGAGGCGGTTGCGGTCGTTCACGCCATGCTTCAATCTGCGTCTGGGTTGCGCCAGCTTGGCGCTGCTGCCCTTGATATGGCTTATGTCGCGGCCGACCGGTTGGACGGTTACTGGAACCGTCACCTGCACCTTTGGCACTACGCGGCGGGACTTCTGCTGGTGCGTGAAGCTGGCGGCGCAGTCGTTTCTGTTGATGGTTTGACAAAACCGATTGTGAACGGCGGGCTAGTGGCCATTCGGGAGCCGATGGCAAAAGAATTTGTGGCTGCATTCCAAAAAGGCGCGGCAGCCAATTCGCGGTGACCTGCCGACTGGCACCAACAAAAAAGCCCCGGTGTTTCCACCGGGGCTTTTTATCTTCAAAGCAAAGGCGCTTAGCCTTCGGCTTCTTCCTTTTTCGCTTCTTCGCCGGTTTCCTGATCGACGATCTTCATCGACAGGCGGACCTTGCCGCGGTCGTCAAAGCCCAGCAATTTGACCCAAACTTCCTGGCCCTCTTTGAGGACGTCGGACGGGTGGTTCAAGCGGCGGTTTTCGATCTGGCTGACGTGCACAAGGCCGTCGCGCTTGCCAAAGAAGTTCACGAAAGCACCAAAGTCGACCAGTTTCACAACGGTCCCTTTGTAGATCTTGCCTTCTTCTGGCTCGGCCACGATGGACCAGATCATGTCGTGGGCTTTCTTGATGGCTTCGGCGTCGTTGGATGCGATCTTGATGATACCGTCGTCATTGATATCGACCTTGGCACCAGAGACTTCCACGATTTCGCGGATGACCTTACCGCCGGACCCGATAACTTCACGGATCTTGTCGGTGTTGATCTGCATCGTTTCGATCTTGGGTGCGTGCACGCCCAGATCTTTGGCGCCCGTCAGGGCTTTGCCCATCTCACCAAGGATGTGCATCCGGCCTGCTTTCGCCTGCTCCAGCGCTTTCTTCATGATCTCTGGCGTGATGCCTGCGATCTTGATGTCCATCTGCAGCGAGGTGATGCCGTTCTCAGTCCCTGCGACCTTAAAGTCCATGTCGCCAAGGTGATCTTCGTCACCCAAGATGTCAGACAGGATCGCGTATTCGCCATCGTCTTCCATGACCAGACCCATGGCCACACCGGCAACCGCGTTCTTAAGCGGCACACCCGCGTCCATCATCGACAAGGAACCACCACAAACGGAGGCCATCGAGGATGAGCCGTTGGATTCAGTGATCTCGGACACCAGACGGATGGTGTAGGGGAAGTCGGTTGCCGCAGGCAGAACCGCCTGAAGCGCACGCCAAGCCAGCTTACCATGGCCGATCTCACGACGTCCGGGAGGGCCCACGCGACCTGCTTCACCAACCGAATAGGGTGGGAAGTTGTAGTGCAGCATGAAGTTCGACTTATACATGCCCGACAGCGCGTCGATCATCTGCTCATCGTCGCCGGTGCCCAATGTGGTCACAACCAGACCTTGGGTTTCGCCGCGTGTGAAGAGCGCCGAACCGTGGGTCCGTGGCAGGATGCCGGTTTCGGACACGATGTCGCGGATTTCGTCGAGTTTACGACCATCGATCCGCTTGCCTTCCTTCACGACAGCGCCGCGCAGGATGGATGATTCCAGACCTTTGAGGGCAGAACCGAGGTTCGGATCTTCTTGCTGTTCTTCGGTCAGGGCTTCAACGATGTCAGCCTTGGCCTGTGCTACGGCACCGGTGCGTTCCTGCTTATCAAGGATCGCATAGGCGGCACGCATCTTGTCTTCGCCAGCGGCTTTCACAGCGGCAGACAGGTCAGAGTAATCTGGCGGCTGGAAGTCAAACGGCTCTTTCGCGGCATCTTCGGCCAGATCGATGATCAGGTCGATGACCGGCTGGATCTGCTCGTGTGCGAATGTCACAGCGCCCAGCATTTCGTCTTCGGTCAGCTCGTAGGCTTCTGATTCCACCATCATCACGGCGTCTTTGGTGCCCGCAACAACAAGGTCCAAACGCTGCTCTGGGTTCATGCGCAGGTTGTGCATGTCGTCCATTTCAGGGTTCAAGATGTAATCGCCATCTTCATAGCCGACGCGGCAAGCAGCGATTGGGCCCATGAACGGTGCGCCGGAAATCGTCAGCGCAGCGGATGCGGCGATCATCGCGACCATATCGGGGTCGTTGACCAGATCGTGGCTCAGCACGGTGCACATCACCAGCACTTCATGCTTGAAGCCACCGACGAACAGCGGACGGATTGGACGGTCGATCAAGCGTGCTGTCAGCGTCTCTTTTTCGGTCGGACGCGCTTCGCGCTTGAAGAAACCACCGGGGACTTTACCGGCGGCATAGTATTTCTCTTGGTAATGAACGGTCAGCGGAAAGAAGTCCTGACCCGGCTTTGGCTTTTTGGCGAACGTTACGTTGGCCATGACGCTGGTTTCGCCCAGCGTGGCAATGACTGAACCGTCGGCCTGACGGGCAACCTTGCCTGTTTCCAGTGTCAGAGTCTCAGGACCCCACTGGATGGATTTTTTCACTTCGTTAAACATCTATCGTCTTTCTGAATGGGCCAATCTCGGCGGTCCGAGTGCCCTATGAATTGGCGGCCCCATGCCGCCGACCCCTATCCTTTGTATGGCGCCGGGGTCGAGGCGCCACGTCTCAGATGGGGGCCGCATACACGGGATTGGTGTGTTTGGGAAGAGGTTGTCGCGTCAGTTAAAGCAAACCGTCGCCGATGTGGGCGTCATAGGCAGGGGGCAGGTCGATGGCCATCATCGCCGCGACAAGTGCGACGCCCAAGGTAAGGCCTGCCGCCAGCACCGGCCAAGCCCACGGGCGGCGTTTTGGGTGGCGGTGCAGCAACACCGCGATATGGGCAAAAAGGGCGGCGACGCCAAGGGTGTAATAGGGCGCAAAATACCAGACGTATGGCGCGCGGCTGACCACGGCGGCGGCAAAGTAGATGTTGGTGTCGATGGTTGCGCGCGCGAGTAGCGTGGCGCTGATATGCTGGATCAGGAACAGCGCCAGCACACCACCCGAGAGGACTTGCAACCGCGGCCAAAAGCGCTGCGGCCAGCCGCGCTGCCACAGCAGGCGCAGGCCGATCACGATCTGCACGGCAAAGCCCGCAATCAGTATCGGCTCGACCACGGGGTTGCGGTAAACGATGCGCAACGCATCCATGCCCCGGATATGCCAATCGGCCCCGGCAAAGATCAGCACATGGTTACCCAGATGTGCCGCGACAAACGCGGCGAGGATCATCGCGATGACCCGGTGCAGATTGCGCAATTTGGTCATGCGCGGGTCCTTTCACCCATCAACATCAGCGCGGGAATGCCCAGAAAGATAACCCATTGTGACATCGGCCAAATCGTCCCAAGGTCGGCGATCCCATAGCCCAAAAAGATCAGGGCAAAGCCCACTTGCATGGCCAAGACCAGCGCCCAAAGCGGGCGGTTGGCATGACGGCTCAGCCAGAACAGCGCCACCGCGAAGATCGCCAATAGCAGCGTGATCGCGTGCCAGACCACATTCGTGACGGCGATGACCAGCGGATCAAGCGTGCTGGCGCGGATCGGGTCCATCACCTCTGGCCCACCCAGAAAGACGTGGATCAAGACGGTCAGGGTCATCAGCACAGCGGCCACAAGGTGCCATCGGTTTGTCTGTGTCATGCGGGTATCTCCAATAACATACGCTACCGTATGGAATCATCATTTGCGCAAGTCAATACGGCAGCGTATGTTTGGACATGGTCAAATCGCCGCGCCTTACAAAAGAAGATTGGTTGGCTGCCGGGTTCCGTGCGCTTGCCGCCGACGGGCCGGGCGCTTTGCGGGCAGAGGCGTTGGCCCGCACGCTCAAAACGACCAAGGGGTCGTTCTACTGGCACTTTCAGGATTTGCCGGACTACAAGGCGCAGATGCTGGCCCTGTGGCGCACCAAGGTCGCGACCGAAGTGATCGATGCCGTCGCCCAAGAACCCAATGCAGCCGCGCAGTTGCAGCGCCTTTTGGCCCGCGCGGCAGAGGCCCCGCCAGATGCCTTTGGTGGCCGCGCCATTGAACCTGCGGTGCGCGCTTGGGCGCTGACCGACAGCGACGTCAGCGCGGCATTGTCAGAGGTCGACGCGATCCGGGTCGCCTTTGTCGCCAAGCTTTTGGCAGGGGTCGGGCTGACCGATCCTGACCTGCCGCAAGCGATCTATGCCGCCTATCTGGGGCTTGATGATCTGACGGCCAAAGGGTCGGGCGACATCGCCACGGGCCTGCCTGCATTGACGCGGCTTTTGTTGCGGCCCTGAATACGAAAACGCCCGCAAGCTGGGCTTGCGGGCGCTCTCTGGTGGTTTTGGTCAGATCGGGATCGTCAGCCGTCGCTGTCCAAATTGCCAGATTTGAAAAGCAAACCAGCCGCCACGGCACCGACGATGGGCGCCACAATGAAAAGCCACAGCTGCGACAGCGCGCCAGTGCCTGCAAAAAGTGCTGGCCCAATGGACCGCGCAGGGTTCACCGATACGCCGGTGACGTTGATGCCAACGAGGTGGATCGCGACAAGCGTCAAGCCAATCGCAAGGCCGGCCATCGCCGCAGGTGCGCCAGAACCGGTCGCGCCAAGGATCACAACAACAAAGAGGAAGGTCGCGACAGCCTCGAACACAAAGGCCGCAACCATGTTGTATTCGCCAAGGTAACCGGCGCCCCAGCCGTTCTGGCCCAGACCGTTTTCGGCGACTGCGTAATCCGCCTTACCGCTCGCGATCAAAAAGAGCACGGCAGCCGCTGCGATGGCACCCGCCACCTGCGCGATGATGTAGCTGATGGCTTCGCCCATCTGCATCCGGCCAGCGGCAACAGCACCCAGCGACACGGCTGGGTTGATGTGACAGCCCGACACCGGACCGATCCCGTAGGCCATGCCGATCAGCGCCAAGCCAAAGGCAAAGCTGATCCCTGTCAGGCCAATATCAGCGCCCGCGATCACGGCAGAGCCGCAGCCGATCAGCACCAAGGTGAATGTCCCGATAAATTCGGCAATTTGTTTTTTCATGATCGTTCCCTGTTTTAATCTCTGGCACCTTTTGTCGCAGTCGCCGGACGCCCTTAAGGGGAATGATCGCCGGTTTGTTTCATTTCTCTCGCCAATGTTGCATGGCGGCCCTATGGTCGGCGTCCACCCATAAGGACTGGCAACGTGTTGCAACTTCTCGCACATTCCTGGAACGATCGCCTGCTGCGGCTCGCGTTTTTCTGCATCACGTTGATGGGGATTTCCGTCGCGGCAATCGTGCCGTTTCAGTCGGTTATCGGGATTGAGCGGTTGGGTCTGTCCAACACGACTTACGCGATTATCAGCACCGCTGGCGCGCTTTTCAGCATGTTGGCCTCGGTCGCGGTGGGGATCTACACCGATCAGACAGGCCGCTATCGCGAGTTTCTGATGGGCTGCACGGCGGTCGGAGTTGTCGCTGCGTGCTGCGTCTTTTTCCTGCCCGCCAAGGCCACGTTCATCCTCGCGCATGTGGTGTTGTTCCCGATCTCGGCCACGACATTCACCCAGTATTTCGCCATGGCGAGCCTCTCGGCCAGCAACAATCCCAAGCTGGACAAGGACTTCAGTCTGTCGCTGGTGCGCGCGGCATTTGCCGGGGCCTTTGGCCTGACGCCGCCGGTGCTGGCCATTGCCGTGGCGGGGGGCATGGACCTGTTGGCCGTCTACGGTTTCATGGCCTGCATCAATGCCGTCGTTTTGCTGCTGGTCGCCACGTCTTGGCCGCGCGATCAATCAGCGTTGGACAAGCAATCGGGCTTGGGCTTTTTCGCGTCGCTGCGCGAGGTGACAGAGCCGCGCGTCATGATCCGCATGGTCTTGATCGCCATCATCATCGGGGTGAACGCGCTGTATAATATTCTGCTGGGGCTTTTGATCCTGAACAATCTGGCGGGGTCAGAGGCCGACGTGGGCTGGTTTGCCGGGGCCGTCGCTTTGATCGAGGCGCCGATCATGCTGATGGCGGCGGCACTGCTGCGCTATGTGACGCGCACGGGCATGATCTTTGTCGGGATCACGATCTACGCAGGCTTTCTGTCGATCTTTGCGGGCATGCCCGACATGGCAACGGCCTGGATCATGGTCATTCCGGGCGGGATCGGCGCGGGCATTCTGCTGTCGGTGACCGTCGGTTACGTGCAAGACCTGATGGCGGACCGGCCCGGTGCAGGGTCCGGTCTGGTATCCGTGTCGCACTTTGGCGGGACGATGTTTGCGGCAGGCACATTGGCGGGGGCCACGCTTTTCACTGACTACGCCGGGACCGCATGGATCGGTTGCGCTTTTGGCCTTGCCGCCGGTGCAGGGCTCTTTGTGCTGGACGGGTTCCGCTTTCGTCAAAGCGCGCCCGCTTAACGCAAAACGCCCGCGCAAGGCGGGCGTTCGACGTATTCTTGACTGTGGCGCGTCGGCTTAGCGACGCAGGCCCAGGCGCTTGATCAGGTCCTGATAACGGGCCTCATCCTTGCCGCGGGTATAGTCCAGAAGCTTGCGGCGCAGGGCCACCATCTTCAGCAGGCCGCGACGGCCGTGGTTGTCTTTTTTGTGGGTCTTAAAGTGCTCGGTCAGTGTGGCAATCCGGCTGGACAGGATCGCAACCTGCACTTCGGGGGAACCAGTATCGCCTTCTTTGATGGCGAATTCTTTCATGATCCGGGCTTTGTCTTCAGCAGTAATCGACATCGGGGTCTCCTTTGTTAAAGGGTTGATGGCGCGATCCGGGATGTCGTCCAGAAAGGCCCATGGAGGGTCCGACAAGGGGATTCCCTGTGCGGATGCGTGCGTTTAGGCAATAAAGACAGCTTTGAAAAGGGTTTTGTGTGCTGGGTCGCGCGTTAAGCCGCTTCCAGCGGGATCAGCCGCACCGTGGACAGATCAAGCGTGGTCACGCCACCCAAGGTCGCCACCGCCTCGCCATCGGCAAAAAGGGTCAGGCCATCGTCGCCGTTGGCGGTCGTCAGCACAGGCGGCACGGTGTCATAGCCAAGTTCGATCACGTCCTCTGCCGGATCGAAATCGTCGATGAATGCGCCGCCATTGTTCAGCACCGCAAAGGTATCAGCGCCGGTGCCGCCATTCAGGTGATCGCCAACGCCAGCCTCAATCCGGTCATCGCCAGAGCCACCGTTGAGGAAATCCGTGTCGTCATCGCCGGTGCCGATCAGCAGGTCATTGCCGCCACCACCGTTGAGCATATCCGCGCCATCGCCGCCGATCAGCGTGTCGTCGCCCAGATAGCCGGTAAGGACATCGTCACCATCGCCACCATCAAGCCTGTCGTCGCCATCGCCGCCAACCAAGGTGTCGTTGCCGTCACCACCATCAAGCACGTCATCCCCGACGTGGCCATAGAGCGTGTCGTCGCCCTCATCCCCGATGATAAAGTCGTCGTTGCGCCCGCCATGCAGTTCATCATTGCCAGCGCCGCCATACAGTTCATCAGCACCGTCGCCGCCGTGGAGGTAATCATCACCGTCCTCTGCCGCGATGCTGGCCCCTTCGTCGCCGGTATAGATGATCTGGTTCAGGGGCAGCTCGCCCTCTTCGGTGTCCAGTGCCTCTGCACCCGGCATCGCCTCGCCGGTGTCGGACAGCAGGTCACTGACAGAGACAATTTCGGGATCGGGTTCTTTGGTGTCGCCAATGTTATCGGTGTCGGCGTCTTCTTCCCCGCCGAAGTCCACAAAGACCGCGGCGGACAATGCGACCCCGATCAAACCCAAAATTGCAAACATGACGAAACCTTTGAACAGTCGCCCCCGACGGGTCAGCGTCTACCACATATCGGGTGAGAACAGATCATGAATCTGCCGGCGTGGTTAACGCCTGCTAAAGAAGGGCAGGAAGGCATCCAGCACCGCTTGCGGGTTTTCCTCCATCGCGAAATGGCCAGAGACGCAGGATTGCCCCGTTACCTCTGGTGCCCAGCCGCGCCAAAGCGCCAGCGGATCACCGGTTTGCGCGGGAAACCCACCCTCGGCCCACAAAAAGTGCAGCGGGGCGGCGATCTGACGGCCTTTGTCGGCCGTGTCCAACGCGCGATCAAACGTGGCCCCGGCGCGGTAATCGGCGCACATCGCGTGCAGGTGCGCGGCGTCCATCGCCTGCGCGGTATAGCTTTTGAGTGCGGCGGCACTGAAAGGCGCAAGCGATTTGGTGTTGTTCCAAGCACTTAGCGTCCATTCGATATAGCCCGCCGGGTCAGCGCCAATCATCCGTTCGGGCAGCGGCGCAGGCTGCGCCAGAAAGGTCCAGTGATAGGCCTTGAGCGCCAGGTCAGCGTTCCAGCTGTCCCAGAAATCACCCGTCGGCACGATCTCAATTATGCCCAGCCGGTCCAGCCGGTCGGGATGATCAAGCGCAAAGCGGTAAGCGACCCGCCCGCCGCGATCATGCCCAAGGATATGGGCGCGCGGGATCGCCAGCGCGTCCATCAATGCGACAATATCGGCGGCCATCTGCCGCTTGGAATAGATGCTGTGATCGGCATTGTCGGGCGGTGCATCGCTGTCGCCATAGCCGCGCAGATCAGGGACGATAACGTCGAAATGCTGCGCCAGCGTCGGTGCCACCTTTTCCCAGCAGTGGTGATTTTGCGGATAGCCATGCAGCAGGATCAGCGGCGCGCCTCTCCCCGCGCGATGCACCGAAAGGGCCACGTCGCCGCAGGTCACGTAAGACTGTGCAAAGCCATCAATCATCGTTCCACCGGATCAAGGGTTGGGCATAGGCCATGTAAAGCGGATGGCGCGGATGCCCGTCTTTGGTCAGCCCAAGATGGAAAAGCGGCTGGCCCGTGTCACGCAAAATCTGCGCAACTGCTGGACCGCGCCCCTGATGCGCCCCATGGGTGCCCCAGGCGGCCAGAATGTGATCGGCCCAGGCCGCGCCCTGGCGCAATGCCGCATCATTATCGGGGCCGTTTGGGGCAGCATGTTTGCGCATCTGATGCGGATCGGTTTCGCGCAGCGCAAAGATGTTGGTAACCTGGAACGCCCCATACCCCAAGGTGCGCGCCCGCCGCTCGCAGCGTTCAACTGTGGGGTCATTGGCCAACTCCGTCGCTTTGGACGGGTTCAGCATCACATATAGCAGTTTTGGCCCGTCGCCCCAGTGCCGCGTCAGCGCATATCGGTAGGTCTCACAATCCGAATAGGTCGCGGTTGAGCGCGCCGTGTCGGATTGGTGTTTCCGCACGATCATCCGGTGACAAACACCCGGCTGGGTTGGATCTTGCCGCCCAGATACTGCCCCACGGCCACGGCCTGCCCATCGTAAGAGGCCCAGACCTCATCACCGTAGTTGGCGTCTGACGCGATCACTTCTGCCGGGTTGCCGTTGCGCAATTTGGCGACGCTTTCGGCAAGGCAGCGCACTTCGGGCAGGTCGGTCAGACCCACCTCAAGCGGTAAGAGACGGGCATCAAGCGCAGGCGTGCGCGCCTCTGCGTCGACCTGATCCAGCGTCACACCATCCGTGGCATCAAACGGCCCGGACCAGACGCGGCGCAATTCGCGCACATGACCGTGACAGCCCAGCTTTGCTCCCAAATCGCGGGCGATTGAGCGGACATAGCCGCCCTTGCCGCACGTCATCTCAAGCGTGACGTGATCGGCATCGGGGCGATCCACCAGCAGCAGTTCCTCAACCCAAAGGGGGCGAGCCGCGATCTCCATCTCTTCGCCATCGCGGGCGCGTTTGTAGGCACGCTCGCCATCGATTTTGACCGCGGAAAACTGCGGCGGCACCTGCATGATATCGCCGACAAATCCACCAAGGGCGGCTTTGATCTCATCGTCCGAGGGGCGCGCATCACTGGTCGCGATCACTTCGCCTTCGGCGTCGTCGGTGTTGGTCGCTTGCCCCAGCCGCACGGTGAATTGGTAGGCCTTCAGCGCGTCGGTGATGTAGGGCACCGTCTTTGTCGCCTCGCCCAGCGCCACGGCCAATACGCCCGTCGCTTCGGGGTCCAAAGTGCCCGCGTGTCCGGCCTTCTTGGCCTCAAGCGCCCAGCGGACCTTGTTGACGACAGCGGTCGAGGTGATCCCCGCGGGCTTATCCACCACCAGCCACCCCGAAATATCCCGGCCTTTTTTCCTGCGCGCCATTTGCCGCCTCGCTTGCTAAATTTCCGCCTAGCTAGTGAGCCGCAGTGGCGAGGTCAACGGGGCTTCCTCAAGCCCCAAAGAACTCGGCTACAAGTCCATTTTCCTTCAGGCCCGTTGGGGCGATAAGGCGGAGAATTTCACCGATTGTGTCAATCTCTTCAGATAGGAGATTCACAACATTACCGTCGTCATCATATGGATGAGTAACCGACAAAATCTTCCTTACCGTACTAAAACTGCGGCGTCGGCGAAGTTGATAGCAATAGATCATGTGCGCGTAGGGCAGGTTGCCGTCTTGGGATTTGCCAAGCCGGATGCCATACATGTCTGTACAACCGTTCGGTCGGGTATAGGGCCTTAACTTGGAGAAGCGCATACCAGGATTGTTGAGAACTTTGCCGATCGCGTGGACGTAGCTGCCCATTTGAAAGATCTGTCCCTTGATAATGCTAAAAGCGTCGTCGCCACGATAAAATGTTGTTTCGAAGTGTGGAAGTATATTCCGTTGGGTATCGAAATTGATCGTCATATCTGCGATTTCGAGTTGGCGCTCTGCAGGACTGCGAAATATGAGATAGTGCCCATTTTCATTTGCGCACCGATCCACGAAGTCTTGGCTAGTGACATCTTTGGCATCGATCCATTCGGCGAAGTCGTTGTTAAGTGTGGGCTGTTTCGCGTCGGTAATTGTGGTCACATAGGCCGCGATCGCTGCGCGCGCTTCTCGTGGAAGCGTAATAATGAACCCCTCGAGGTCAGCCAGAAAGCTGTCGGGAAAAGATTTTCGTTTGCTCAGTGATGATGCGCTAATCCGTAGTGGCGTGACCATCTCGAGCACATTCCGGCGACTTTCTCCTGTGAATACAGCGACCAGATCAATCACGTTGATAACCGATGTTGCGTCGAGTTTCTCTAATTTCATTTTTCCAACTTCGAGTTTTCCAGGGCAGAAGCCTGTATCGTGATCGTGTTCATTTGCTTGGCTAAAGCGACATCTAAAGCCTTGATGCAATAGTTCACTCGCATTTTGCAAGTTTTCGACTTCACGTCGCGCAAGCAAGAGAAGCATTTCAGTGGATGCGCAGCGCGACAGCGGTTATCGCAGCGGGAAGCGCGATCCTGTCGGGTGGTTTAGGCCAGACTCCAGCTGTAAAGTTCGAGACTCTCGAATTTCTATTTCCCAACTTCGAGAATTTGTGATATACGATTCGAGAGAGGTAGGCGCCAAGCACGCGTCCATCTCTGAAAAACTAAGGAGGAGAAAATTGTGATTTTCATGGTTCAGAAGAATGTGATCAGTCGCGAGGAAACTGCGGCAAGAGTTCAAGCGAAATTGCGCGCGATTGTCGTGCGGCCTGCAAGATCGTTTTCAGCAAAAGTTGGTTTCTCACCTGGCTCAAGGAGGTTCTGAGATGAGCAAAAATACAACAATTCAAATGAATGAAACAGGGGCGAACATTCCAGACAGAGTAGATGCCGTCACGGAAAGCTCACTCTCGATCTATCAATACCTCGCGTCTCAATTGGTCTCGAGCGACGGTTTGCCAGAGAGCATTGCACGCAACGATGGGCCAACCCTGCATGCAAACATGAGGGATGCTGCAATGGCCGTGCGGAATTGGGCGCCAGCAACGCTCTGCTTAAGTCGAATTCCAAAAGTTTGCTACCGGCGGTTCCGTCCGGTTAGGGGTTCAAAGTTGCGGAGCCGTCGGCTTCACGTCGCTAGGAAAATTCGGAAAGAGAGCCAAAATGGCGGCCTGCGCCCGAAGGAATGGTTAGCCTTCAAAGTCGGCTTTGTTTGACCGTCACGGGAAAATTCCATCAGAGCAGTTGCGTGCGAACTTTGGTCAAGGATAGTTCATAGGTGTTTGCGGCCCGGTTCAATTGCCGGGCTGTTCAGTTATTCCACAACACCCACAATCGGACCGAGCTGGAAACCAAAGTCCGACCGGTCGAGTTCTGGCGCATAAAGGCGGCTAACCTTGCCGTCAAAGTATAATGCCTGCGGAAGGCCCAAAACATCGCGGAACACGCGGCCGAAGGTGTGGAAATTGATCGGATCGTTGGCAATAACAAAGACGGCTTGGCTGCCGTCGCCGGTAGTGCCAACGCCGTTGCGGATGAATTTTGAGCTCCCGTCTGGGATAAACCGGGGATGCAGCGTGCCATCGATCACCAGCATCGGTCCCGATTGCGTCGCATAGGGGCAGGCGGGGTTTTGGTCGGCAAATGCAAAGGTCTCAATCACCCGCGCAGCGCCATCGCCAAAGCAAAACACACCATTGGGCAGCAGGCCAAAGTTGCCGGGCCCGTCCGAGGTGATCAGGCGCTGCGTTTCCACGCCGTTTTCGCGGTAAAACCCCACGGGTGCGCGGTCGTCATGGTACATGCCTGCGTTCATCGCAAAGGCGAGCGTGCCGCCCGCAAACCCTTCAACCGCGCGAAATCCGCCTAAGACGGCGCCATCAGCGTCGCTATGGAACAGCCGCAGGTCTTCCTGCGCGTCTACGGTGCAGGCGGTGAGGCTATGGCCCTCAAACGTCAGGTCTTCGCAGGTCACAGCCGCCACTGGGCTGGCCCAGAGTGCTGCAATGACCCAAAGCGCGCGCATTAGTCGTCCAGATCCTGACGGATGTGGTCATCCTCGAACAATTTGCGGGTCGCTTCCATGCGGTCGAAGGTGTCGTCGATCTGAAACCGGACTTCGGGCGTGAACTTGATCGACAGGGCTTTGCCGACCTCGCGCCTGATCTCGTGGCGGTTCTTGCGCAAGAGCGCCAACATCTCTTCCTTGCCCTCGCCACCCAGCGGCAGCAGATAGGCGGTCGCAACGCTCAGGTCGGGGGAGCAGCGCACCTCGCCCACGGTGATGGACATGCGTTCCAGATCGGGGTCGTGGATTTCGCCCCGCTGCAAAAGCTCGGACAGGCGGCGGCGGATCAATTCGCCCACGCGCAACTGCCGTTGAGAGGGCCCGCGCCCTTCGGAAGATCGGTTCTTAGCCATGCCGCTCACCTAAGGGTTTGGCGGGCTGTTGCCAAGGTGCGACTGTCCCCGCCGCCGCATCACGGGTGATCTGGACGGGGTGCGCCGGGTCTGGCAAAGATCGCCGCATGAAAACCTGTGTTCAAAAACCTGCCCGCGTGGCGCGGATGCGAATTACTCTCCCGGCCTGAGTGGACCGGGCCGGGTGGCGTGACTTTTTGAACAATGCGGGCGCTGCGAGCGCCAAAACGAAGGGTGGTTTTCATGACCTCTGAGACGACAAGACTTCATATGTTCTGCGGCAAGATCGCCGCTGGGAAATCGACGATGGCGCGGGCCTTGGCCAAGCGCGACAACGCGGTGGTGATCGCCGAGGATGATTGGTTGGCCGCGCTTTACGAGGGTCAGATCACATCGATCCGCGACTACGTTCAGGCGGCAAACCGTTTGCGTGGTGTCATGGGGCCGCATGTGGTGGCCTTGTTGAACGCGGGGCAAAGCGTCGTCCTCGACTTTCCGGCCAACACGGTGGAAACGCGGGCGTGGTTGCGTCAGATCGTTGCGCAGACAGATGTGGTGCATCGGATGCACCTGCTGGATGTGCCCGACGATCTGTGCCGTGCCCGGCTGCGCGCCCGCAATGCCCAAGGGGATCATCCCTTTGCCGCGACAGATGCGCAGTTTGACGAAATCGTCCGGCACTTTGTGCCGCCGACTGCGGATGAAGGCTTCCACGTCGTAGTCCACGCGGGCGATCCCGCTTCACCGCAATCTCTTTCCACGCCCGGCGCGCCGGGCTAAGACATCGCAACGCATAAGGAACGGACCAATGACAGATTTACCGGGCATCGTGGTGACAGGGGCCTCTGGCCGCATGGGTCAGACGCTGATCAAGCTGATCGGCGAAAGCGATAAGGCCCGGTTGGTTGCTGCATTGGAACGGCCTGGCCACGATTGGGTCGGCCAGGACGTGGGCACCGCCATGGGGGGCACCGCCATCGGCGTGACTGTCACCGATGATCCACTGCCCGCTTTTGCGCAGGCGCAGGCGGTGATCGACTTTACCTCGCCTGCCGCGACGGTCGCGTTTTCGGAACTGGCGGCACAGGCACGTGCGGTGCATGTGATCGGCACCACGGGCCTGACGGATGACGATATCACTGCTATCGGCCATGCCGCCCACCACGCGGTTGTCGTGCGGGCTGGGAATATGTCGCTGGGCGTGAACCTGCTGACCAAGCTGACCAAAATGGTGGCGGCCGCCCTTGATGACGACTTCGATATCGAGGTGATCGAGGCGCACCACCACCACAAGGTCGACGCCCCTTCTGGCACGGCCCTGATGCTGGGTGAGGCTGCAGCCCAAGGGCGCGGCGTGGCCCTCAACGATGTGCGCGACAGCGGGCGCGACGGCATCACCGGTGCGCGCAAAAAGGGCGACATCGGCTTTACCGCTATTCGGGGTGGCGACATCATCGGCGAGCATGACGTGATGTTCGCTGCTGCTGGTGAGCGGATCGTGCTGCGGCATATGGCGACTGACCGCGCGCTGTTTGCACGCGGGGCTATTCGTGCGGCGCTGTGGGGCCAAGACAAGAAACCCGGCCATTATGACATGATGGATGTTCTGGGGCTCTAGGCCAGTTTTCGCCTCTATTTGAGGCGAAATTAAACCAGTTCCGGCCTTGCTGCGTATCCCCTTCAAACACCGCGTTGAAGGAGGATCACGATGAAAACCGCTATGACCATCTGCGCAATTGCGATTGGATTTGCCTTGCCTGCCAAGGCGCAGGACTACCGCGCCGTGACGGATCAATCCGAGTTTTTGGCCCTGATCGCTGACCGGAGCCTCACCAACCGGCTCTATAACCTGACACTGGACGTGGCCCCCACAGGCCAGATCGAAGGCTCTGCGATGGGCTGGGATGTGACCGGCACGTGGTCGTGGCAAAACGGCTACTTCTGCCGCGAGATGGCATGGGGCGGCGATCCCATCCCGTATAACTGCCAGTTGGTTGAGGTCGCTGGCAGCGACATGCGCTTTACCACCGATCAGGGTGCGGGCGACAGCGCGTCCTTCCGCCTGCGTTAATCCCGGCGCAGGGTAAACCCGCGTTTGGCGTCACCATCAAAGCCCAGCTTGGGGTAAAACCCGTGGCCATCGGTTGACCCGCTGAGCAGCATGACCTTGTAGCAGCCCGCATCCCAGGCATGGGCAATCGCAGCCTCCATCGCGGCGCGGGCATGGCCTTGGCCACGGTGATCGGCATCACTCACCACGTTTTCGATCAGCGCGTAGGGGCGCGCGGCACGCGTCATGTTGGGCATGATGTGGATCGTGCACATCGCCAGCAACGCGTCACCCTCCAGCGCCCCAAACAATGCTGTGCCGGGGTGGGTCATGATCCTTTGCAGAATGTCCGTCGCTGCGCCGCCGCTTGGAAATGTCTCGCGTCGGGACAGATCGCCATAAAGCCGCATGATACCCGCCTGATCGTCCAGCGTCAGACGGCGGGCCGTCTTAGAAGTCAACGGCGATGCCCTTCTTCTCCCAATCGCCATAGCGCACCGGTTCGGGGCCATCGCGGCCACCGTATTCCTTCGGGCTGTCTTTGGCTTGCGCCGCCTTGCGCCGTTCTTCGGCCTCGGCCAGGGCGCGCTGGGCGGCGGGGGGCAGGTCTGATGGCTTGTCGGTCATGATGCAGTGATATACGCCGCATCCCATGACAGACAAGCCCGACACCTCCGGCCTCGCGCCGCGCCGCGCCGCCCATCACCTTCTGCAACAGATTACGACAGAGGGGCGGCTGATGTCCGAACTCATCGGTGGCGGTGCCTTGGACCGGTTGAGCGCGCCTGACCGCGCCCGCGCCCAGCGGCTTGCCAGTGATGCCTTGCGGGGGCTGGACCGGGCCGACCGGTTGCTCAAACCACACATGAAGAAAAACCCGCCCATTTTTGTGCGCAATGCCTTGCGTCTGGGCGTGGCCGAGATCGGCAAGGGCGAGGCCGCACATGGTGTTGTGAACGCCTATGTGGAAATCGTGGCCCGCAACAAGCGCACCGGCAGCCTCAAAGGGTTGGTCAACGCCGTGTTGCGCAAGATTACGGCAGAGGATTGGGACAAGGCCCAGACCTCGATCATGCCGCCATGGCTACGTCAGCCGCTGGTAGCGGCATGGGGTCGCAAGGCGATGGCAGCGATGGAAAAGGCGCATTTTGCCGGTGCGCCGCTGGACCTGTCGGCCAAGGACCCCGCAGCCGTGGTGCAGGCCACGGGCGGCACGCTGTTGCCAACTGGATCGGTGCGCCTGACCGATGCAGGCCAGGTCTCAACCCTGCCGGGCTATGACACGGGCGACTGGTGGGTGCAGGATGCCGCTGCCGCGATCCCGGTGACATTGTTGGGCGATGTGGCGGGCCTGTCGGTTCTCGATCTTTGCGCGGCTCCGGGCGGCAAAACGCTGCAACTCGCCGCTGCGGGGGCCAAGGTGACGGCTGTTGATGCCTCCGCCAATCGCATGGCGCGGGTGGGTGAAAACCTGACCCGGACTGGGCTGAACGCCGAGACACTCATCATGGATGCCTTTGACGTGACCGGGCAATGGGATGCGGTGCTGCTCGACGCGCCATGTTCGGCCACCGGCACGATCCGTCGCCACCCGGATTTGCCCCATGCCAAGGACGGGGCAGAATTTGCGGGCCTCATTGACCAGCAATCCACCATGATCGACCACGCCTTGTCCCTGCTGAAACCCGGCGGGCGGTTGGTCTTTTGCACCTGTTCGCTGCTGCCGGACGAGGGCGAGGTGCAGGTGGAAGAGGCGTTGGCACGTCACAACCTGTCCGTCGACCGCGCAGCGCTTGACCGGCCCGGCATCGATCCGGACTGGATCACGCCCGAAGGCGGGCTACGTCTGCGCCCCGACTATTGGGGTGATATCGGCGGGATGGATGGGTTTTATATGGCAGTTCTGTCTAAACCCGCGTGACACGAATCTTAACTAAGGTTAATCTGTAGCAAAGAAGGCGGCGCAATGTCGCTCAAAGAGGCAGCAGAATTTGGCCGATCCGCAGACATGGCGTGCAAGACGCACGGCTTTCATGCATCGCGTTGCCGCGCGCCGTGCGGCGCGTGCAAAGCCCGCGACTGCCTTTGTGACGGCACCAGAGCCGCGCACAATCGGGCATTTTGCGCGGGGTCGGCAACTTGTTGCCGGGAATTTGCTGTTTGCGGGCACGCTGACCGAAAGCAAGGACGGATCGGTCTGGGACATTGACGGCGACCCGCTGGTCTTGTCGGAAACCCAAGGCTGCGCGTGGCTCGATGATCTGGCCGCCGTCGGTGATGGCCGTGCGCGTGAAAAGGCGCAGGCCTGGGTGCAGGATTGGATCACGCGCTTTGGCAATGGCACCGGGCCGGGCTGGACACCTGACCTGACGGGCCGCCGCCTGATCCGCTGGATCAACCACGGGATTTTCCTGCTGCGCGGGGTCGAAAAGGACGAAAGCCAGCGGTTCTTCCGCAGTCTGGGCCGTCAGACCCTGTTCCTGTCGAAACGCTGGCGAACCGCCAGCGCTGGGCTGCCAAGGTTCGAAGCGCTGACCGGTATGATCTACGCGGGCCTCTCGCTTGAAGGGATGGAAAAGCACGTAGGCCCGGCGATCACGGCATTGGCCGAGGATTGCGACCGCCAGATCAACGGGCAGGGCGGTATTCCCACGCGCAACCCCGAAGAGCTACTGGAGGTGTTCACGCTTTTGAACTGGGCCGTGCAGGCGATTGGCGAATCCGGGAAAACGCCGCCCGCACCCCTGACTGATGCGATCAACCGGGTCGCGCCGACCCTGCGGGCCCTGCGCCATGCGGATGGTGGGCTTGCGCGGTTCCATGGTGGCGGGCGCGGCATCGACGGGCGGCTTGATACGGCGCTGGCCACCTGTGCGGTGCGCACCCAGCCCGGCGAAGGGCTGCACATGGGCTATGTCCGGCTCAGCGCGGGCCGCACGTCGCTGATTGTGGACGCGAGCCCGCCGCCGACCGGCGCGCCGTCAGTAAACGCCCATGCTTCTACCCTTGCGTTTGAACTGACCTCTGGCCGTCGTCCGCTGATCGTGAACTGCGGGTCCGGTGCCAGCTTTGGCCCCGATTGGCGCCGCGCGGGGCGCGCAACGCCCAGCCATACCACGCTGGGGCTGGCGGGTTATTCCTCGTCCCGACTTGGCGCGCCGGGACGTCTGGGGCAGGGGCAGCAGGAGATGCTCGTCGATGCGCCGGAACTTGTGCATTGCGAGGTCTCGACCCTTGATGACGGCAAGCGGCTGGAGCTATCGCACAACGGCTTTCAACCCACCCACGGCCTGACCCACGCCCGTATCCTTGATATGGCGACCCATGGGCGCGGGCTTGTGGGCGAAGACCTCATCACCACGCTGACCGACAGCGACAAGGCCCGCTTTGACCGCGCGCTTGATATGACCGCCCTGCAAGGCGTGCCCTATGCGATCCGCTTTCACCTGCATCCGGATGTGGAGGCTTCGGTCGATCTGGGCGGGGCGGCAGTGTCACTGGCGCTCAAATCCGGTGAGATTTGGGTGTTCCGCCACGATAGCACCGCCGATTTATCGCTTGAGCCGTCAGTTTATCTTGAAAACGGGCGAATTAAGCCCCGTCACGCCCAACAGGTGGTTTTATCCGGCTCCGCAATGGCCTATGCGACGCGCGTGCGCTGGTCATTGAGCAAGGCACAGGACACGCCCGACGTTGTCCGCGATCTTGCCCCTGCTGCCGGCGGTTTGGACGACTAAACCTGGGGACCATCCATGACTGACCTTTATCCCGTGCGCCGCGCGCTCATTTCCGTATCCGACAAGACCGGCATGATTGATCTGGCCCGTGCGCTGGCAGGCCACGGCGTTGAATTGCTGTCAACAGGTGGATCGGCCCAGCAAATGCGCGACGAAGGGCTTGATGTGAAGGACGTGGCCGAGGTCACAGGCTTTCCCGAGATGATGGATGGCCGGGTCAAGACGTTGCACCCCGTGGTCCACGGTGGCCTGCTTGCTGTGCGTGATAACGATGCGCACGTGGCTGCGATGACCGAACATGGGATCGGCGGCATTGATCTGCTGATCGTGAACCTCTATCCGTTTGAGGAAACCGTCGCCAAGGGCGCTGACTTTGCGACCTGTATCGAAAACATCGACATCGGCGGCCCCGCGATGATCCGTTCTGCCGCCAAGAACCACGCTTTTGTCAACGTGGTGACGGACGTGTCGGACTACGCCGAACTGCTGGCCGAGCTGGATGCAAACGATGGCCAGACCACGCTCGCCTTCCGCCAACGTCTTGCCCAGACCGCCTATGGCCGCACCGCCGCCTATGACACCGCCGTTAGCACATGGATGGCCGGTGCCACCGATCTGGCAGAGCCGCGCCGCCGCTCGTTCGCAGGCACGCACCGTCAAACCATGCGCTATGGTGAAAACCCGCACCAGCAAGCGGCGTTCTATACCGATGGCACAGACCGCCCCGGCGTAGCCACCGCTCAGCAGCATCAGGGCAAGGAACTGTCCTACAACAACATCAACGACACCGACGCCGCCTTTGAACTGGTCGCTGAATTTCAGGACGGCCCCGCCGTGGCGATCATCAAACACGCCAATCCTTGCGGCGTGGCGCAGGGTGCGACCCTGCTTGAGGCCTATCAGAAAGCATTCGACTGCGACCGCACCAGCGCCTTTGGTGGGATCGTCGCGTTGAACCAGCCGCTGGACGAAGACACCGCCAAGGCCATCGTGGAGATCTTTACGGAAGTCGTGATTGCCCCAGGTGCCACCGATGCGGCCAAGGCGGTCTTTGCCGCCAAAAAGAACCTGCGCCTTTTGACCACCGACGCGCTGCCCGATCCGCGCGCGCCGATGCTGACTTATCGCCAAGTTGCGGGCGGCATGCTGGTGCAGGACAAGGACACCGGCCATGTGGCCGACGACGATCTGCGGGTTGTGACCAAGGTAAAGCCAACCGACGCGCAAATGGCTGACCTGAAATTTGCGTGGAAAGTCGGCAAACACGTCAAATCCAACGCGATTGTCTACGTCAAGGACGGGGCGACCGTGGGCGTCGGCGCGGGCCAGATGAGCCGTCTTGATAGCGCGCTGATCGCCGCCAAAAAGGCAGAGCGTATGGCCGAGGCGCTGGGCCTTGAGACGCCGTTGACCCAAGGGTCCGCCGTGGCCTCTGATGCGTTCTTCCCCTTTGCCGATGGCCTGATGGAAGCCGCCGCTGCCGGAGCTACCTGCGTGATCCAGCCCGGTGGCTCGATGCGCGATGATGAGGTGATCGCCGCCGCGGACGAGGCCGGGATTGCCATGGTCTTGACCGGGATGCGCCATTTCAAGCACTAACGGTTGAGGAATTTGTCCGGGCTGGTCCGGGCAGCCCCTGACCGCCCCCCACGGGCGGGGGCTTCACCCCCCATTCGGCGGCCGGGGACTGCCCTTGGATCATGGCGTCATGCCTTGACCCTGACAGGACACGCGATGCGCCTTCTATTCTGGACAGCCACATGGGTCTTTGCCCTCGATCAGGCCACGAAATACATTGTGGTCCAATGGCTTGACCTGTTGCGTCGCCAAGAGATTGAGGTTTTTCCACCCTTCCTCGTGCTGCGCATGGCGTGGAACCGGGGCGTGAATTTCGGCATTGGCGCGGGGCTGGATATGCGCTGGGTGCTGATCGCCGTGGCGCTTGTGATCTCTGCCGCTGTAGTGATCTGGCTCTGGCGCTCGGGCAGCACAAAGTGGGGCTATATCGCAGGTGGCGTGTTGGTTGGCGGGGCGCTGGGCAATGTGCTCGATCGGTTGATCTACGGCGCTGTGGCGGATTTCCTGAACATGTCCTGCTGCGGCTTCACCAACCCTTACGCCTTTAACGTGGCCGATGTGGCGATCTTTGTGGGTGCCATCGGGCTGGCCTTCCTGCCTGAGCCGCAGAAAAAGAAGACCCGCAAGAAAAAGGCCTGATCTGATGCCGACCAAGCTCATCTGGCTGTCTGATCCGCATTTCACGGCCACGGGCGATGTGCTGGGCCATGACCCACGCGTTCGGCTCGATGCTGCGATTGCGCGGATCAATGGCGATCACGCGGATGCGGCCTACTGCGTGATTTCGGGCGATATGGTGAACCGGGGGACTGATGCGGACTATGCGGCGATTGCCGTGCAGCTTGATACGCTCAAAGTGCCGGTTCTGCCTATGGTGGGAAACCACGATGACCGCGCCTTGTTTGCTAAACACCTGCCGACGCCGCCGGGCCTTGCAGGGTTCATCCAATACGCCATCGATACGCCCGATGGCGTGGTTGCCTGCCTTGATACACACGACCCCGGTGCCGATAGTGGTGCCTTTTGCGCCGCCCGTGTCGCGTGGCTGCACGATCTGCTGGGGCAGGGTAAGCCCACCAGCCTGATCATGCACCACCCGCCGATGTCGCTCGGCCTGCCGATGCAGGATCAGGACCAATTGGCGCAGGGCGACGTTTTTCTTGATCTCATCGCGGCCTATGACAACGTGACCCAATTGATGATCGGCCATGTCCACCGCCCGATCACCGGGTCGGTGCGCGGTATCCCCTTTGCCACCATGCGGTCGGTCCTCTATCAGGCCCCGCCGCCGCAGCCCGCATGGGATTGGGACAGCTTTGCGCCCGCGCCAGAGGCCCCGGCCATGGGTGTTGTGACCTTGGATCAGGGGCAGGTGACGATCCGGTATGAGGACATTTGCCCCTTTGGTGTCGGGGTCGCCACGGCCTAATCCTTTCGTGTTTTCAAGGCGTGACGCCGCCCGTGCAATCGGTTATCCATGCGGCCAGTAAGACCAAAGGGATCACGATGCGCACGTTTGTTTTGGCCAGTCTGGCTGTTCTGGGCCTTTCCGCATGTGGTGGCGGGGGTGGTCTGCACGACCTGACCACAGGCACCGATGGCCCCGACGAATTCAGCGTTCTGCCGTCTGCCCCGCTGACGATCCCTGAAAACCTGTCCGTCTTGCCAACGCCCACGCCCGGTGGCACCAACCCCGTTGACCCCAATCCGGTGGGTGAGGCGATTGTGGCCCTTGGCGGCAATCCCGCAGCGGCTGTTGCGGGCGGCATCCCCGCATCTGACGCGGCCCTCGTGGCGCATGCGGGCCGCAATGGTGTGACCGCCAACATCCGCAGTCTTCTGGCGACCGAAGACGCGGCCTTCCGCGCCTCTGCCGGGCGCTTTGGCGGGTTCTTTGGTGGGGATCGCTACTTTAAGGCCTATGCGGGCCAAGCGCTTGACGCCTATGCCGCGCAAACCCAGTTCCGCAATCTTGGCATCGCGACACCATCCGCGCCGCCACAGTAGCACGCCATCGGCGAATTCGGGTCACCGCCCCTCACATCCGCGTTTGTTCCATTGCGCCTGCGCCCTCGCGGCCTAAGTTAGCCCATAGACGCCACAGGACAGGACTGCCCATGACGCGCTTGATCGCTCTCGCCTTTGCCCTTTTTGCCACGGCCTCTGCCGCCGAAGAAGTCACCACCTACACTCTAGATAACGGCATGGACGTCGTCGTGATCGAAGATCACCGCGCCCCGGTCGTGGTCCATATGGTCTGGTACAAGGTGGGATCGGCGGATGAACCCGTCGGCGCATCCGGTGTGGCGCATTACCTAGAACACCTGCTGTTCAAAGGCACCGACACGCTGGCACCGGGTGAGTTTTCTGCCACTGTCGCGGCCAATGGCGGGTCCGACAATGCCTTTACCAGCTACGACTACACCGCCTATTTCCAGCGCGTCGCCGCAGACCGCCTGCCGCTAATGATGCAGATGGAAGCCGACCGGATGAACAACCTGCGCATCAGCGCCGAGGACATCGAGACGGAGCGTATGGTCGTCCTTGAAGAACGCAACCAGCGCACCGAAAACAGCCCCGGCGCATTGGCACAGGAACAATTCCGCGCAGCGCTTTACCAAAACCACCGCTACGGCGTGCCGATCATCGGCTGGAAGCACGAGATGGAACAGCTGTCGCTGCAAGACGCACTCGACTTCTATGACCTCTACTACAGCCCCAATAACGCAATCCTTGTGGTGGCGGGTGACGTGGAACCGGATGAGGTCAAGGCTTTGGCCGAAGAATACTATGGCGTGATCCCGGCTGAACCCGACCTGCCCGAACGAGTCCGCCCCGAAGAACCCCCGCAACGCGCCGAGCGCCGGATCACCTATGTCGATCCCCGCGTCAGCCAGCCCTATTTGACCCGCAGCTACCTCGCCCCGGAACGCGACCCCGGTGCTCAGGAAGAGGCCGCAGCGCTGGTCTATCTGGCAGAGCTTCTGGGCGGCTCGTCCTTCACCTCTGTCTTTGGCAAAGCCCTGCAGTTTGAGACCCAAACAGTGGTCTATTCCAACGCGGGCTATTCCGGCAACGCGCTGGACGACACCAGCTTTGGCGTCACCGTGGTGCCCGTGCCCGGTGTGATCCTGTCAGAGGCTGAGGCCGCCATGGACCAAGTTATTGCCGACTTCATGGCCAACCCGATTGACCCCGCCGACATGGACCGGATCCGCAGCCAGCTGCGCGCCTCTGAGATCTATGCCAAGGACAACGTCCAAGGCCTTGCCCGCCGCTATGGCGCAGCCCTCAGCCAAAGCCTGACCGTCGCCGATGTGCAGGCCTGGCCCGATATCCTGCAAGCGGTCACCGAAGCGGACATCAAGGCGGTCGCCGAAAAGGTCCTCAACCGCGATCAGGCCGTGACTGGCTGGGTTGTTGCATCACAGGAGGACGCGAAATGATCCGCTTTGCCCTGACCCTTTGGGTCGCCTTCACCGCCTCTGCCGCCCTTGGCGCTGTTGAGATCAAGGAGGTCACCTCCCCCGGCGGGATCGAGGCATGGCTGGTCGAAGAACCCTCCATTCCCTTTACCGCGCTTGAAATCCGCATCCGTGGCGGGGCGTCCTTGGATGAGCCTGGAAAACGCGGGGCCACGAACCTGATGATGGCCCTGATCGAAGAGGGCGCAGGCGACATGGACGCCCAAGCCTTCCAGACCCGGCGCGAGGAACTCGCCGCGTCCTTCCGGTTCCGTGCTGGTGACGATCTGATCTCAATCTCTGCCGAATTCCTGTCCGAAAACCGGGATGAGGCGCTGGCACTTCTGCGCGAAGCGATTGTGAACCCCCGCTTTGACCAATCCGCCGTGGACCGTGTGCGCGGACAAGTCTTGTCGGGCCTGTCGGCTGACGCCAAAGACCCGAACACCATCGCATCTGACGCCTTCAACGCTGCGGCCTTTGGGGCGCACCCGTATGGCTCTGTCATGGACGGCACGGTCGACAGTGTGACGGCCCTGACCCGCGATGATATCGTCACCGCCCACCGCAACGCCCTGACCCGCGACCGCATCTATGTCGGCGCTGTGGGCGACATCACGGCAGAAGAAATCGGACCGATCCTTGACGCACTCTTGGGCGATCTGCCGGCGGAGGGCCCGCCGCTGCCTGCGGACGTCGATTTCGGCCTTGCCGGTGGCACCACACTGATCGATTTCGAAACACCGCAATCTGTAGCGCTCTTTGGGCATTCCGGGATTGAGCGGGACGACCCCGACTACATGGCCGCCTATATCATCAACGAAATTCTGGGCGGTTCCGGCTTTGATTCCCGCCTGATGACCGAAGTGCGCGAAAAGCGCGGCCTGACCTACGGCATCCGCAGCTATCTGGTGCCCAAGTTCCACGCCGAGATGGTGATCGGGCAGGTGGCTTCATCGAATGAAACGATTGCCCAAGCCATTGAGGTCGCCACCGACGTCTGGCGCGACTTTGCGGAAAATGGTGTCACGCAGGAAGAGCTTGACCAGATCAAGACCTATCTGACCGGTGCCTACCCGCTGCGCTTTGACGGCAATGCCGAGATTGCGGGCATTCTGGTGGGGATGCAGCTGACCGGCTTGCCGCCGGACTATGTGATCAACCGCAACGACATTCTGAACGCCGTCACGCTCGAAGACGTGAACCGCGTGGCCGCCTATTTGCTGCAACCTGACAACCTGCACTTCGTCGTCGTTGGACAGCCCGAGGGCCTGTAGGGTGGGCAATCTGCCCACCTAACCTGCCAGAACAGCGGCCTCTTGTGTGGGGCTCATCCCGCAGGCGAGTGACTTATCCCGGCGGCTGCGGTCCCACGCGAGGGTCGCCCGGATTGTCTCTTCCAAGGGCCGGGTGGTCAGCCCTGCGGCTTTTGCCCGATCCGTTTTGACCTGCAACATCCCTGCGGCTTTCGCGTCCGGCGGCACGACCATCGGCAGGTCGGACCAAAACGCCACCTCTGCATCCACAAAGGCATGCAGGGGTCGTGGGCTTAAGATTGTCCCAGCGCCGGTCTCCTTATTGATCGCATCCAACATGTCGCGCAGCGGCATCGGATCACCCGTCACGTTAAGGGCGCCACCCGTTCCGTTGTCCAGCAGATGCGCAAGGAATTGCCCTGCGTCTTCCACATCAATCAATTGCACTGTGGTCCCTTCCGGCACAGGCACCGTGCCGCCCTCGTCCAGTCGCCGCAGCCACCAGGTAAACCGGTCCATGTAATCCTCTGGACCGACGATCAGCCCCAGCCGGATCAACGCGGCCCCCGGCACCCAGTCCAGCGCGCGCAGCTCGCAACTTCGCTTGAGCGGGCCATAGTCGGCCCCATAAGCGGCGGCATCCACACCACCAAGGCCTTCAACATGGGTCGCAACCTGCGCGGCGGTGGCGGGGCTGGCTGGGGCCGTCTCATCCGCGCCGGGTTCGGACAAATCATCATAAGCAGAGATCGACGACACGATGACATACTGCGAAATCGCACCAAGCGCGTCCCGTAACCGGTCCACATGGCCGGGAATATAGGCGCAGGTGTCGATCACCGCGTCAAACTGGCCGCGCAGATCGGGCAGGTCCATGCGGTCTGCAACAAGCGCCCCTGCGCCTTCCGTCACCGGCTTGCCGCCTCGGGTCAGGACAGTCACATCATGCCCCGCCCGCACCACCGCGCGTGCAGCAGCGGCCCCAAGAAACCCAGTCCCGCCAACTACCAATACCCGCATCTCACGTCTCCGAATCTATGTTAGTCATAACTTACATTGATTGACCGCTGAGATGCAAATCACCCACTCGACACGCCTTAATCTATATAAACGATGGGTTAATTAACCCTCTGTTCATATTAAATAAAATCACAAGATTTCCCCGACCCTGTAACAGCCTGCCGTTTTAACCAATCGTTCACCATCATGCTGCAACTCTCGCCACAGGGGGGCAAACAAGGGGCATGCGATGCGTGATCTCGGTTGGTTTGTTCTTAGCGGATTGGTTGTTGTTTTCTGGCTCTCCTTTGGTCCGCGTGTGGCCGCGGCAGAGCTGACATTTCACCAAAATGACGATGCAAGACTGGCGGGAACGCCCATCCGACCCGCGATGCGCAGTCAGGGTTTGCTGTCCTTTCTGGGGCTGTTCTCTCGACCTGAACCGGACCCGCTGCAACCCCCACTGCGGCGTCAGCTTTTGACTGGTGGCCCGCCTATCGCCAGCCTGACCCATGATGCCCTGACCCAGTTTCAACCCAGCAACGCCTCTGCCCGGCTGGCCAAGCGCTTGGTCTCGCCCAGTGGTCGTCTGGTGCGCTGCGGTGACAACTTCCTTTATTGTCTGGTGGCCCGTTAGGCCCGTTCACCATGCTCTAAACCGGTCGATTTCCCCCTCGTAGAATCGCAGGCGGCCATGCTATAAATTGTGGCATGTCTGTCGCTGACCCCCAGATAAGGCCCCAGCCGGTGATCCGGCAGTTGGATGATGCCGCCATCAACCGCATCGCGGCGGGTGAGGTCGTGGAACGTCCGGCCTCTGCCGTCAAAGAGCTGGTGGAAAACAGCATCGATGCCGGTGCGACCCGGATTGAGGTCACGATTGCCGATGGCGGCAAGACCCTGATCCGTGTGACCGACGATGGCTGTGGCATCGCCCCCGGCGACCTGCCGTTGGCCCTCTCGCGTCACGCCACCAGCAAGATCGACGGCTCCGATCTGTTGAACATCCATTCCTTTGGCTTCCGGGGCGAGGCGCTGCCGTCGCTTGGCGCGGTTGGCCGTTTGACCATCACCAGCCGCGCAGGCGATGACGCCGCGATGATCAACGTCGCGGGCGGTCAGCCCTCTGCCGTCAAACCCGCCGCCCTCAACGCCGGCACCGTGGTTGAGCTGCGCGATCTCTTTTACGCCACGCCCGCGCGGCTGAAATTCCTCCGCTCTGACCGCGCCGAAAATCAGGCGATTACGGATGTGGTCAAGCGCCTTGCCATGGCAGAGCCCTTCATCACCTTCGTCCTGCGCGATACCACCGGCGGCGACCAACGCACGACATTCCGCGCCGATGCCGAAAGCGGCGATCTGTTTGATGCGCTGCATGGCCGTTTGCGTAGCGTGTTGGGCCGTGAATTTGCCGACAACGCCGTGCCCTTGGACGCCGAACGCGACGGGTTCCACCTGACCGGATACGCCGCCCTGCCCACCTACAGCCGTGGTGCCGCCATCGCGCAGTTCCTGTTTGTGAATGGCCGTCCCGTCCGCGACAAAATGCTGCTTGGTGCGCTGCGGGCAGGTTATATGGACGTCCTCAGTCGCGACCGCCACCCGGTCGCGGCACTCTTCATCGATTGCGACCCCACGCTCGTTGACGTCAACGTGCACCCCGCCAAGTCAGAGGTCCGCTTTCGCGACCCCGGCACTGTACGCGGACTGATCGTGTCCGGCCTTCGCCATATGCTGGCAGGGGCGGGCCACCGCGCCTCGACCACCGTCGCCGGGGCCACCCTTGGTGCGATGCAGGCCCCCGCGCCCGAACCGCGCGTCTACCAGATGGACCGCCCCAGCAGCCAGTTCACCGCGCAATCCATGACCTTTCAGTCGGGCTTTGCCGAGCATCGCTCTGCCCGCGTTGAACCCGTGCTGGAAGACACCACGCCGGATGAGGCGCTCCCCCTTGGGGCCGCCCGCGCGCAGTTGCACGAAAACTACATCCTTGCGCAGACCACATCGGGGATGATCCTTGTCGACGCCCATGCCGCCCACGAACGGCTGGTCTATGAAAAGCTCAAGACCCAGATGGCCGCCAATGGCGTGGCGGTGCAGGCCCTTTTGATCCCCGAGATTATCGACCTGACCGACAACGAAGTCGCGAGCCTCACTGCCATTACCGCCGATCTTGCCCGCCTTGGCCTGACCATCGAACCTTTTGGCGGCGGGTCCATCGCTGTGCGCGAAACGCCCGCCTTGCTGGGCGAGGTCAACGCCACCGCCTTCATCCGCGACATCCTTGATGAACTGGCCGACCAAGGCGACAGCAAACTGTTGGAAGCGAAGCTGAACGCGATCCTCTCTCGCGTCGCTTGCCATGGCTCTGTCCGCACAGGCCGCCGCATGTCCGCGCCCGAGATGAACGCGCTCCTGCGCGAGATGGAGGCGACGCCAAACTCCGGCCAATGCAATCACGGGCGGCCCACCTATGTTGAACTCAAGATGACCGATATCGAACGGCTCTTTGGGCGCACATGATTGAAATTGCAGGGCAAACTATCAATCTCAGCGACCCGCTGGTCATCGGCATCCTCATCGCGGCGGTGCTGACCACGCTGATCGTGATCCTGCTGATCCTCGCCGTCCGCCGCGCGGGGCAATCGGCACAAGCGGTGAATTTTGTCGCGACCCAAGTCACCCGACTGGGTGAGGATGTACAGGTCCTCAACGCCAATCAAAGCCAGCTTGCAGGCAACATCCAAACGGTCAGCGACGCCCAGGCCACGGCGCAGGTCCGCGTGATCCAGACCATGGAAACCCGTTTGGCCGAGGTAAACGCGCAGGTCGCCGAACGGCTTGCCGACAACGCGCTCAAGTCCGCGCGGTCCCTGTCGGACATGCAGGAAAAGATGAAAGAAACCCTCACCGGGTCGTCCGAGAAATCTACCAAGCAGCTGACCGAATTGCAGGAACGGCTCGCCACAATCGACAAGGCGCAGTCGAAAATCGAAAAGCTGTCCGGCGACGTGCTGACGCTGCAAGACATCCTGTCCAACAAACAGCGGCGTGGCATGTTCGGCGAAATCCAACTGACCGATATCGTGTCCAAGGCGCTGCCTGCCGACGCCTACGCGCTGCAAGCCACGCTGTCGAACGGCAAACGCGCCGATTGCCTGATCCACCTGCCTAATCCACCGGGCCCCATCGTAATCGATGCAAAATTCCCGTTTGAGGCCTATGAGGCGCTGGCCTCTGCCGAGACGCCAGAGATGCAGAAGATCGCCTTGCGCGACCTTGGCAATGCGGTGCGTGTCCACATCAAAGCAATCTCGGAAAAATACATTATCGAAGGCGAAACCGCCGACGGCGCGATCATGTTTCTGCCGTCCGAGGCGGTCTATGCCGAACTGCACGCCCGCCTGCCTGCCGTGGTGCGCGAAGGGTTCGACGCCCGCGTCTGGATCGTCTCACCCACCACCTGCATGGCCACGCTCAACACGATGCGCGCGATCCTGAAAGACGCCCGGATGCGCGAACAGACCGGTGCCATCCGTAAAGAACTGGCGCTGTTGGGCGGTGATGTGGAACGGCTTGTGACCCGAGTGGGCAATCTTGATAAGCATTTTGCGCAGGCCTCAAAGGATGTCGAAGACATCAAAATTTCAGCGGGCAAGGCCGGCAAACGCGCCAACCGCCTTGGCAATTTCGACTTTGAGGAACTCGCCCCCGACGACGAAAAGGTCGTCCCCCTTGCACCCCCCGGCACCTAAGGGCAGGATCAGCACAACCCCAGCTTGGAGACGACCATGCGCCTTGCCCTTGTCCTGCCCCTTCTGACGCTCGCCGCCTGCGCGCCCGGTGAGCCGTTTACCTTTGAGCAAAACCCCGTTGAGGTGCAGCGCGCCTGGGCCAATGCGTTTTCGGACCAACCCTTTGACACCGGCCCCGTGTCGATCCTGACGACAGAGCATGGAGAGCTGCACAGCTATACCCTTGCCCCCTGTCGCGGGGGTGAGACGGTTTGCGCCGGTTCCACCCAAGGTCCCGCTGGAACTGTCCAGATGACCGAAGATTACGCCGTTGTTTCAGGTGCTTACGCGGGTCGCGTTTTCTATCTGTCGCCGGGTGGTGATGGCTGGCTGAAGAAGAATGGCGCATACATTCCGCTCGCTTGGGACGATGAAAGCCGGATCACCCGCTGGGCCGTGTCGCGCGTCACCGATCAGGGGCAGGGGCTTGAGGCTCAGACCCAATAGCAGAACATTTACCGCATAAGGGAAATGTTCATTTGCTATATGTCAGGTTTGCTGTATCGCAGGTGCAGGTAACAAATCGGCAGTCATGACAAAAACGAAAAACCCGTCCATTGCGGACGCCCGCGATTGGGTGCGGATCCTCGCCCAATACCGTGAACCCAACAGCCTTCGTAGCAGCTTTGAATTAGCAGTCAGCCTTGTGCCCTTTGTGGTGCTTTGGGTGCTGGCCTGCTGGACGGCACAATATAGCTATCTGGGCGCGTTCCTGATTTCGGTGCTGAATGGCGCGTTTCTGTTGCGGCTGTTTTGTATTCAGCACGACTGCGGCCATGGGTCGTTCTTTGGTAACCGCACGGTTAGCGATTGGGTCGGACGTAGCCTTGGGGTGCTGACCCTCACGCCTTACGATGTCTGGCGTCGCGCCCATGCGATCCACCATAGCCACGCCGGTGATCTGGATCATCGCGGCATGGGCGACATCAAAACGCTTACCGTTGACGAATACCACCAGCGCAGCCGCTTTGGCCGCCTGACATACCGCGCCTACCGCCACCCGCTGGTGATGTTCGGCCTCGGGCCGGGCTACATGTTCCTTTTGCAGAACCGTATCCCCTACGGCTTTATGACGCGGGAAAAGAAATACTGGATTTCCGCCATGGGCACGAACCTGGCGATCCTCGCGATCATGTCGGTCATCGTCTACTTTGGCGGCTGGGCCGCACTGTTTTTGGTGATGCTGCCCTCGTCCCTGATGGCTGCGTCCATTGGTGTCTGGCTGTTCTATGTCCAGCACCAATTCGAAGACACGCAGTGGGACGAAAACGAAGAATGGCAGCTGCACGAAGCGGCGTTGCACGGCAGCTCTCACTATGATCTGCCGCCGGTCTTGCGTTGGTTTTCGGCCAATATCGGCATCCACCATGTGCACCATCTCTATAGCCGTATCCCGTTTTATCGCTTGGGTGAGGTGCTGCGCGACCACGAAGAACTGGTCGATTGCAGCCGCATGACGCTGCTGGAAAGCTTCAAGTGCGCCAACCTTGATCTGTGGGATAGCGCGAACCGTCGTCTTGTGTCGTTCAAGGCCGCGCGGCAACTCGCCGTCGCCTAAACCCGGCCCCGATCCAAAAACGAAAGCCCCGGTCGCGCGACCGGGGCTTTTGCGTTTCGTCTGTGTGTGAGGGTGGGGTTAAATCCCGACGAAACGCTGAACAATGCGGGGCATCAGCCCGTTGAACCGCAGCGGCGCGTCTGTGGCGGCCAAGCAGATACAATCCATGCCCGGTTCTGCCACGGGTGTGTGGTTGAGGTCTTCGTTCGCAACCTCAACGTCGCCTGCGCCAAAGCGATCGGTCTCATCCACAAAGGCGCCCTGCAAAACAAGCGTCAGCTCCGTCCCGCGGTGGCCATGGTCCGGCACAGCGGTGCCTGCGGGGATATGCAGCAACCGCACGGTCGCATCCTTCGACGTCGGCAACACGGCCTGGCTCACGCCGCCGCCAATCTTGCGCCACTTCACAGCGCTCAGATCGCCATTCACATAGTCCTGCAACGGTGTCGGGAACACGCCACTTTCACGCGGCCGCACCTTTGGGGCGGCCGGGGCATTGGCGATCTTGTCGAGCGTCGCTGCCAGACTGTCCTCTGCCAGATCAGCGGCATCGGTCGCCATCATGACCTCACCGCCCACGGCATCAAACTCGGCCAGGGCCGCGCGACAATCGTCGCACATGCTGATGTGGGTGGCGACGACAAGGTTGAACGCCTCTGGCAAGGTGCCAGCGGCATAGCCCATCAACAGGGCATCGGTCAGGTGGTGTTTAATCTTTGTCATATCTGTTCACTTCATAACGTGGCGCAAACGCTCAAGCGCCAGCCGGATACGGGATTTGATTGTGCCAAGCGGCAACCCTGTCTGTTCAGCGATTTCACTGTGCGAAAGGTCCCCGAAATAGGCCTTTTCGATCAGCGTCCGCTGTTTTTCGGGCAATTCGGCCAAGGCCGCGCCCAGTTTTGACGTCTCTTGTTGCAGCGCCAGCGCGTCGGCTTGATCCGGCTCTGCTTCGGGGCCCCAGGGCAGGTCTTCTGGCTCGGGGCGTCGTTGTTTGCGCAGAATGTCGATCCGACGGTTCCGCGCGATCGTAAAAATCCATGTGCTGACGCTGGCCTTGGCGGGATCAAACATCGCCGCCTTGCGCCAAAGGGTCACCATGACATCCTGCGCGCATTCCTCTGCCATGTCGGGGCTTGTGCCTGACTTCATCAGAAAGGATTTCACCCGCGGCGCGAAATGCGCAAACAGCTCTGCAAAGGCCTCGCGGTCTTGCCGATCACGGATCGCAACAACGTGGGCCACCCACATCATACGCTTGGAAGTATCCGTCTGGTTCAACCGTTTCGTCCCCGCAGCACCGGATTGGCGCGCCTGATCAGGACCATATAGCCCCATCGCAACCGCCGCATCCGGTTTTGTTATGTCTTGTGTCGTCGTCAACATGCACTGTTTACGGCAATGGGGGGGTATCGGATCACAAAGTTCTCTGTTTTTGTAATTCAAACTCATCCGGAGCCCGCCGCGTGACGTAAACATGTTAACGATCAAAGTGATGAGGACCTTCCATGCCATTTGAAACTGCAACCGCGGCCCCGCGTAAGGTGGCCGTCGTCGGGGCTGGCATATCGGGCATGGGGGCGGCGCATCTGCTGGCCAACGACCACCGTGTCGTCTTGTTTGAAAGTGCCGCGCGTCTTGGCGGTCATGCCCGCACCCGGATGGCAGGCCCCAACCGCGACATCGCCGTGGATACCGGTTTTATCGTCTTCAACTACGCCAATTACCCCAATCTCACCGCCCTTTTTGAACACCTCGAGGTCCCGGTCGAGAAAAGCAATATGAGCTTTGGCGCCAGCTTTGATGGCGGCCGCCTTGAATACGCGCTGACTTCGATGGATGCGCTTTTCGCCCAGCGGATGAACACGGTCAGCCCCCGGTTTCTGCGCATGGTCCGCGACATCCTGCATTTCAACAAACACGGGCTTGCCGCAGCCGCCGACGAAAGCCTGACCGTGGGCGGCCTGCTGGACAAACTCGGCCTGTCCGCCTTCTTCCGTGACCACTACCTCTTGCCGTTCTCCGGCGCGATCTGGTCCACGCCCAAAGAACAGATCATGGATTTCCCCGCCTACGCGCTGCTGCGGTTCTTTGACAATCACGCGCTCTTGGGCGTCACCGGACAGCACCAATGGTACACCGTGACGGGCGGCAGCATTGAATACGTGAACCGCCTTGGCGCTGATATGGAACGGCGCGGTGTCGACATCCGCCTTGGCACCCCCGTCGAAACCGTCCGCCGCACGCCCTTCGGGGTTGAGGTCAAGTCAGGTGGCGCATGGGAAAGCTTTGATGAGGTGATCTTTGCCAGCCATTCCGACGATACCTTGGCAATGCTCTCTGATCCGACCCCCACCGAAAAAGCGACGCTGGGCGCAATCCGCTATCAGCCCAACGATATCGTGCTGCACTCGGACACCTCTGTGATGCCCAAGCGCAAACAGGTCTGGGCCTCTTGGATTTATACCGAGGATCGCGGCAAAGCCTCGGACCAGATCGATCTGACCTATTGGATGAACTCGCTCCAACCGTCGATCACTGGCGGCGACTTTATGGTGACGCTCAATTCAACCCGCCCCATCCGCGACGATCTGATCTGGGACACAGCCACCCTACGCCACCCGGTTTACGATATGGCAGCACTTGAGGCGCAGAAAACAGCCGCCGCGCTGAACGGATCAAACCGCACATGGTTCTGTGGCGCTTGGATGAAGAACGGTTTCCACGAAGACGGGCTCGCCTCTGCCTATGACGTTGTGCATGCGCTCAACGCGGTGGAACGGCTTGAGATGGCGGCAGAGTGACCCAGGTCCAGCACATATCGGGCGAGACCTATCATGGTCGGCGTGGGGCGGTGAAAAACGCCTTTCGCTATTCCATCGACTATGTGCTGCTGGACGCAGAAGCGGACGTGCAATCCCCCGGCCTTTTTGCCCGCAACGGCAGCAACCTGATGTCACTGCAAGACCGCGACCACGGCGGCGCGCCAAAACAGGGCAGGGGGGCCGCTTGGGTCCGCGACATCCTGCAAGCGCATCAGATCACCCTAACCGGCCGCATTGACCTGCTGGCACAGCCGCGCCTGCTGGGCCATGTCTTCAACCCCGTCGCCTTTTGGCTTTGCCATGATAACGCGGGCGTGCTGCGCTGCGTCATTGCCGAGGTCACCAACACTTTTGGCGACCGCCACAGCTATCTTTGCGCCCATGATGACCTGCGCGAGATCACAAAAGACGAAACACTCGCTGCGCAGAAAATCATGCATGTTTCACCATTTCAGCCAATAGAAGGCGGATATGTGTTCAGATTTGATATCTCAGAATCTGACATTCACATCGTCATCGACTATTCGCGCGGCAACGGCGGCGTCATCGCCACACTCAAAGGCCCGCGCGCACCGCTGACAAACACCGGCATCCTCTGGGCCGCTTTGCGCCGCCCCTTCGGCTCGCGCCGGGTGCTGACCCTGATCCATTGGCAAGCGATCAAGCTCTGGTGGAAGGGCGCGACCTTCCGCAGCCAACCGACCCCACCGAATGAAGAGGTCTCGCGGTGAGCGCCCTGCGCGACCGCCTGCCCGCCTATTCCCTCTTTGCCGCGATCATCAGCGCCGCAGGGCTGCCGATCTACATCTACGCCCCGGCCTATTATGCCGAAACCTATGGCGTCAGCCTGACGTCCCTTGGCGCGGTGCTTTTTGTGCTGCGCCTGATCGATGTGGTGCAGGATCCGGCCCTTGGCTGGCTCAGCGAGCGTTTGAACCGCAGCAAGGCGCTGGCTGTCACAGGCGGAGCAGCACTTCTGGCGATCTCGATGATCGGCCTTTTCGCCATCGCCCCGCCGATTTCGGCGCTTTGGTGGTTTGCCATCACGGTCACCAGCCTCTTTTCTGCCTTCAGCTTCCTCACGATCAACTTCTACGCCACGGGCATCGCAAAGGCGGGCCCAGACCCTTCAGGCCACGTGCGCCTTGCGGCATGGCGCGAAACCGGGGCGCTTTTGGGCGTCTGCATCGCGGCTATCGTGCCCACCGTGTTGATGGGGTTCACCGACAGCCCCTTTGCGATCTTTGCCTATGGATTTGCGGCCCTCACAGCGCTCGCGGCCTTGTACATGTGGCCCGAATGGCGGGGCCGGACCACACAAACACCCATGGGTATCCGCGACATTTTGTCAGATGCGCTGGCCAAACGGCTGCTCATCCTCGCTCTCTTTAACGCTACGCCGCTGGCCGTCAGTTCCACCCTTTTCCTGTTCTACGTCAACGACCGTTTGGGCGCTGTCGGCTGGGAAGGCCCTCTTTTGGTTCTGTTTTTTCTGGCCGCCGCTGTTTCGGCCCCGGTCTGGTCACGCCTAGCAGCCCGCTTCGGGGCCAAGCCCGTGCTGCTGACCGCGATGGTGCTGGCGGTGCTGTCGTTTGGCTACACGCTCACCCTTGGCAGCGGCGATGTCATCCAATTCGCGATTGTCTGCGTATTAAGTGGTGCAACGATCGGAGCAGACCTGACTCTCCTCCCCGCCATGTTTGCAAAACGCATGGCGCAGGTCTCTCCCAACGGCGGGCAGGGCTTCGGGCTTTGGTCGCTGGTGAACAAACTGACGCTGGCCTTCGCGGCGGTGGTGCTTTTGCCGCTGCTGGAACAGGCCGGATTAACCGCAGGGGCGGCGAACAATCCCCCGGCGGCGCTGACAATGCTGACGCTCCTTTACGCGGGGGTGCCATGCTTATTGAAACTCGTGGCAATCGGCCTGCTGGTCGCCACCAAATTAGAGGACACATGATGTCACTCGCTGCAATTTTGATCGGGGCCGCACTGGTCCTGATCGGTCTGATCGCCAAGACCCGCTATGTGTCATTCTGGGCGCAAAAGCCCACGGATTACACCGAGGGGCCGACCTTTAACATCCGCGACACCTTTCAGGGTCCTATTGAATGCGAAGGTATCATCTACGGCCCGCTTGGCCGCGTAACCTCGCGCTTTGTGGCGCAGTTTGACGCCCAGTGGGACGGCAACGTCTGCACCATGAAAGAGGTGTTTCACTACGACAGTGGCAATGTGCAAAACCGCGAATGGACCCTGACTCTTGGCAACGATGGCCGGATCAAGGCCGAAGCACCCGACGTGATCGGCGCAGGATCAGGCCAGCAAAGTGGCTCTGCGGTGCTGCTGAACTACCGGATCAAGCTTGCGGATGAGGCAGGCGGCCATGTCCTTGATACCACCGACTGGATGTATCTGATGCAGAACGGCACCGTGATGAACCGCAGCCAATTCCGCAAATTTGGCATCAAGGTCGCAGAACTCGTCGCCACCATGCGCCCCGCCCACACCCAGACCGTGGCAGGCGAATAACGTGCAGAACTGGCAAGGCAAACGCTACTGGCTGGTGGGCGCGAGTGAAGGTTTGGGCCGCGCCGTCGCCCACGTAATGTCCCGCGCCGGGGCAGAAGTGATCGTCTCGGCCCGGTCACAGGATCGACTGGCCGAACTGGTGGGCGAACTCCCCGGTGTGGCGTCCTACGTCACCGTTGATGTGACCGACATGGCCAGCGTGCAAAAGGCCGCGGCAGAGGTCGGCGAGATTGACGGCATGGTCTATCTGGCGGGCGTTTACTGGCCGATGAAGGCGCAGGAATGGGACAATGAAAAGGCCGACATGATGGCGCAGGTCAACTACCTCGGCGCGTCCCGCGTCGTGGGAGAGGTCATGCCCCAAATGATCGCCCGAGACGCGGGCCATATCGTCCTGACCGGATCGCTTTCGGGCTTCCGCGGCCTTCCCGGTGCCATTGGTTATTCCGCGTCAAAGGCCGGTCTGATGACACTGGCCGAGTCGATGCAATACGACCTGCGCACCAGCCCGATCAAAGTGCAGGTGATCAACCCCGGCTTCATCAAAACCCGACTGACCGACCAGAACGACTTTAACATGCCGTTCATCATGTCCCCCGAAGATGCCGCAAACGAATTCTTTGATCACATGAACGACGACGCTTTCAAAAAGTCGTTCCCGATGCTGTTTTCATGGCTCTTCCGCGTGTCGCAATTCATGCCCGACTGGCTGTATTACCGGGTTTTCGGCACGAAATAACCGCCACCCACCTTGCGCCAGATCAAAGCCGGTGCCGGGCGCGCGACCTAACCTGCATGTGCAAAACAGGAGGTCCCGATGCTTGATATTGCCCCGAACAAAGTCGCCGAAGTGATCATTCTCGCCCGCGAAATGGACCGGGCAGAGCCTGAATTTGACAGCTTCGTCGCCCGTCTGAACGTCGATGAACAGGCCAGCCTTGTCGCGCTGATGTGGGTTGGACGCGGCACCTTTGACGCCAGCGATCTGGCAGAGGCGATAGCCACCGCCCGGCAAGAGGCGACGACGCCCACACAGGACTACCTCAAAGGTTCACCGCATCTGGCTGACCACCTCGAAGCCGCGCTCGACGCGCTTGGCGTCGATGTGCGCGGGGCCGAGGATGCGCTGTATTAGCCGCCAATCGTCATGCGGCAGAGCAGCGTGTTGTCCTGCTTCAGGCTCTCGCCCCAGATCAGTTCTGCGGCGCTGTCCCAGCTGATCTCATCATAGCCGAACTTGGGGTCCACATCGGCAGCCGTGTGCTCGGTTGCGGCAGGCCAGCCGCTGTCGTCAAACCCCGGATCGGTCCAATCCGCAGGGATGTCGGTGGTCACAAAATCGCATGCGCCTTCGCCCGAGACCGGGTTGCTTTCATCCGCGCAGGACACATCAACCGGTGCGTAATGCACCACCAGACACTTGGTGTCCGCATCAGTCACCGCGATGACTTCGCCGGTCGCGGCATTCGTGAACTGTGCGATCATGCCACCGTCGCCCATCTGCTGACGGCGCGACCCGATGTATTCCAAACCGGTATCGTTTTCTTTGAAATCCTTTGCCTCAATCGCGATCACAGCAGGCAAATCAACGCTAAACGTCGCCGATTCCGCGTTGAACGACCGCTCTGTCGTGATCGACACAGGATCCTCCAGCACAACCTCGCCGTTGGCATAGACCTTGAACCAGTTATCGACCCAAATCTCGGTGGTGATGTCCTCAGCCAGTGCCGAGGTGGCGACAAGGGCGGCGGTGGCGGCAAGAATAAAGCGCATGAGTTTTCCTTTGCATCGGTTCCAGCGGCGATGCTGATTGCCATCGCCTGTTGAGGTGATTTTACATCAAACGCACGACCAACAACATTCCGTCGCGCTTAGGTGTCCCGTCGCACGAAAAGATAGCCGCGCTCCTGAAAGGTTGTTTGCCAATCATGTGGGCTCTCCGCAACGACCGCCTCAAAACCCGGAATATTGGTCGCCTCATCAGCGATCAGCACCTGACCATTCGGGCTGACGTGGTTGAGCAATCGTTCAAGCACAGCAAGCCGCTTAGGCTCCGCCAGCATATGCAGCGTGCGGTCGATCAGGATCACGTCAAAATCGCCTTCAGGCACATAGGTTTCCACATCGGCTACGACCCCTTGGATCGGCAGGTCTTCCCTTGTAGCAGCGTCTCGCAGGTCCCTGATGCCATTGGGCGACAGATCGACGCCCACCACGCGGTGGCCTAGTCTTGCAATGAAAAGCGCGTCGCGACCCTGTCCGCAGCCGACGTCCAGCACGCGGGCATCCGCGCGATCAAACCCCTGAAAGATGTCCACAAACACCTTGGTTGGTGCGCCAAGCGCGTCGGGGGTGTCGCCGTATAGTTTGTCATAATCATAAGCCATGCGACGGGTGATAAGAGATATCTTTGCAGATGCCTAAGTGAAATATACCGTGATCGCTGGCCGACCCAAAGGCCCGCAGTGGGCCCGTCAAACGGCCTGATCAAACGCCGCCTTCGCCCGTCCCCAAACGCCTGCATCCAGATCGTCCAATGTCGCAAGGCTCGGTAACAGCTGCCCGGCAAAATCCTCAGAGCTTTCGACCGGCAGCATCGCAGGCAGGTTGTCGATGGCCGTCACATCCAGCACCGGATGCTCGTGCACCCGCAGCGCCGGTTCCTCCCATGTGGTGGTGCGGTCATAGACTTTCACCGGGTTGAAATCGCTGTCCGGATCGCAGGCAATGTCGCCGATCACCCGCAAGGCGCGCTCTGTTGTGGTGGCGCCTTCGTGGACAAAGATCGGTGTGCCGTCCTTGGCCAGAATGCAGTTGAAAAACAGCTGATGTTGCAGGATTTCCGGAAACGGCCCGCCGCTTGCGGTCTCATCCATATCCCACAGGGTCGTCGCCGCGCCCATTTCGCGGCACAGGTCCGCAGCCCCGGTGCCCACCCGTCCCTTGGCCCCGATGATCAGGGCGGTTGGCCGCTCCGTCCCTAGCCGGACAAGCGCGCCTTGCAGATCGGCGATCATATGGGCGGCACTCAGGTAAGTATGCACCGGCCCCGCGATCCCGCCGTGGCCCTGCGCGATCCAGCAGCGCAGCGCGACAGCCGCACCGGCAAAGCCCGCCCAGTAGCCAAAAGCCGCGACCCGGCGGCCATCTTCGCCCACCAGATACTCCAGATCATAAAGCGTCCCGCCGCCCGCCTGAAACCGGTCCAGCAAGACCCGCCCGCTCGGCTGGCCCTTATAGGCATGCCCAAACATGATGTGCCTGTGGCGCAGCGGCGTGCCGTCCTCTGGCAGCTCCTTCAGACCAAAGATGATCGCGTCGTCCGGGGCCGTGGTCCAATCACCTTCGGCCACAATCTCGCATCCCGCCACGCGATAGCCATCCAGCGGAATGGCCCGCTGCTGGCTTTCTTCCACCGTCACCTGCATGCCCGCGGCTATCAGCGTCTTCGCCCCGTCAGGCGTCAGCCCAACCCGTTGTTCATGCGCGCGGCTCTCAGCGCGGACCCAAAGATGCGTCATAGGAACCCCCTTGCCGTCAGGTTGGTCACGCTCTCGCGCCCTTCCATCATCGCCATAAACGCGCGAAGCTTTGGGAACGGCGCCATATCGACGCCATCACCCGGCGCCCAGCTGAGGATCATATAAAGGTAAGGATCGGCACAGCTCATCTGTCCGCCCAAAGCAAAGGGTGCAAGCGGCAGCGTGTCTTCAACATATTGGCAACAGGCGGTCATGGTTTCGGGCACCTTGGCGGTCATATCGTCAAAGCTGCTTTGCTGATCAGCCCAACGACTGCCCCGCATCTTATGGGCATGGGCCACATGCATGGTGCTCGCCAGATAATACATCACCTCGCGCATCCTTGCGGCCTGCCACGGATCACCCGGCACAAGGGCCGGGGCGACATATTCCAACAGGGCACCGGTCTCGGTCATGATCCCATCCGGCGTCTCTAACGTTGGCACGCGCCCCTTGGGGTTCACCGCCAGATAGGCCGCGCCCTGTTGCGCACCACTGGCAAAGTCAACGGGAACGCCCTCATAGGCGACGCCCGCCTCTTCCAGCGCAATCGCAGTCGCCACCGAAATCGTGCGTGGCGCGTAGTGTAGTCGTAGCATCATAGCCCCCTAATAATGCGTCCGCGCCTCCAACCTATCAACATGATCCAAATGCGGCGAGGCATTGAATGCCGACAGGATCGGCCCGTGCGGCGTCACATGGATCCGGTGGACCGAGGTGTTGAGGATCGGCAAGGCGATCTGTGCCATCTGCGGAATATCCAGATGCAGCAAATCGGCGACGGCCCGGCTGATGATCCCGCCAGAGGTCACGCAAAGCACTCGCCGCCCCGGTTGTGCCGCCATATCCATGACCCCGCGCACACGTGCGACAAAGGCATCCCAGGTCTCGGTCCCTTTGATCCGCCCGTCCTTCCAAGCCTGCAACGTCGCGGGAAAATGCACGGCAAAATCCTCTGGCCCGCCACGTTGAACACCACCCAAGGCGTCCATCTCAGCGGTCAGATCGTAATAGGTGATCTCATTCAGACGCTCATCGACCTCCGCCTCCCAGCCCATATTGGCCACCGTCTCGCGCTGCCGCCGCAGCGATCCCGACACCACATGGTCAAAGGGCCCGTCATGCGCACGCATCCATTCCCCCAGCCATTTGGCCTGGGTATGGCCCAGCTCTGTCAGGCGATCATAATCCGCCTCATTGTCTGCCGCCGAATTGGCCTGCCCGTGCCGGACCAGCGTAATCTCACCCATAAAAATCTCCTTTGGCCAAAGGGGTAGGACGCCCGCCGCAACAACGCAACGCCCCTGCTTTCTTGGATGGATAAATATCCCCGCCCGAAGCCCGATTTTTCGCCGAAAAATCGTCGCCCGCTGCAAGCGCAATCACTTGTTAACGCCCTGTTCATCTGCGATTGTCACCCTCAAAGAGCAGAACAATAAAACCAACGGGACCCTATGCAAAGCGCTGCCACGCTGCTGTCTGACGTATTCGGCTTTGACGCCTTCCGCCCTGGGCAGGAAGAGATTGTTGATGCCGTGACCGCCGGTCAGGATACGCTTGCGATCATGCCCACGGGCGGCGGGAAATCCTTGTGTTTTCAACTGCCTGCCTTGGCGCGGTCCGGTGTCACAGTTGTCATCTCTCCCCTCATCGCCCTGATGCGCGATCAGGTGCGCGGGCTGCGCGCCGCAGGTGTTGCTGCCGGGGCGCTCACCTCTGGCAATACCGAAGATGAAACAGAAGAGGTTTGGCGCGGCCTGACCGACGGCAGCCTCAAACTCCTCTATATGGCCCCTGAACGCTTGGCCTCGGGCGGCACGCAACGGATGCTGGCAGAGGCCGGCGTCAGCCTGATCGCCGTGGATGAGGCGCATTGCGTCAGCCAATGGGGCCACGACTTCCGCCCTGATTACCTGCGCATCGGCGAGCTGAAACGCGCCCTTGATGTGCCCCTCGCGGCCTTCACCGCGACAGCCGACGCCGAAACCCGCGCCGAGATTGTGGAAAAGCTCTTTGGCGGCACCCAGCCCGCCACCTTCCTGCGCGGTTTCGACCGGCCCAATATCCACCTCGCCTTTGCGGTCAAAGACAAACCGCGCGACCAGATCCTGCACTTCGCCGCCGCCCGCAAAGGCCAATCCGGCATCGTCTACACCGGCACCCGCGCCAAAACCGAAACCCTTTCTGCCGCGCTGAACCAAGCGGGTCACACCGCCTGCCACTACCACGGCGGGATGGAGGCGCAGGACCGCCGCGATGTCGAACGCCGCTTCCAGCAAGAGGATGGCTTGATCGTTGTCGCCACCGTGGCCTTTGGCATGGGTGTCGACAAACCCGATATCCGCTGGGTCGCCCACGCCGATCTGCCCAAGTCCATCGAGGCCTATTATCAGGAAATCGGTCGTGCAGGCCGCGATGGCGCACCGGCTGAAACCCTGACGCTTTTTGGCTCTCAAGACATCGGCTTTCGCCGCCAGCAAATCGACGAAGGGCTAGCCCCCGCAGAACGCCGCGCCGCGGATCATGGCCGTCTGAATGCGCTCCTTGGTTTGGCAGAGGCGCTCCAATGCCGCCGCCAAAACCTGCTGTCCTACTTTGGCGAAGACCCGCAGCCCTGCGGCAATTGCGACCTTTGTGACAAACCGGCAGAGGTTTTTGACGCTACCACCCCCGTCCGCATGGCGCTTTCTGCCGCTTTGCGCACCGACGAATGGTTCGGTGCGGGCCACCTTATTGATATCGTCATGGGGGCCAAGACCGACAAGATCAGCCAGCGCGGCCATGACAGTCTGCCGACCTATGGGGTGGGCCGCGAATATTCCAAACCGCAATGGCAGGCGATCTTTCGGCAGATGATGGGCCATGACCTTTTTCGCCCCGACCCCGACCGGCACGGCGCGTTGCGGATGACCGACCACGCCCTGCCGATCCTGCGGGGGGAGGCGACGATCACCCTGCGCCGCGACACGATCCGCGCCGCCAAAACCGCCGGGCCAAAGGTCCGCCAGATGGTCAGCGAAGAAGACGCGCCGCTGCTCTCCGCCCTCAAGGCCAAGCGCCGGGCCTTGGCAGAGGCCGCAGGCGGTCCGGCCTACATCATCTTCAACGACAAGACCCTGATCGAAATGGCCGAGACCCGGCCCCAAACCCTCGACGATATGGCGCGGATCAGCGGTGTGGGTGCCAAGAAACTGGAAAGCTACGGCGATGCTTTCCTTGAGGTGATCGCAGGCGAAACCCAGCAGGTGCACCCCTCCCGCCGCAAGCTTGCAGGCCGCAGCGAAGGGGCCGTTTATGACCGCCTGCTCGCAGCGCAAGCCGACCTGCAACGGGGGCAGGACGGCACCGGCAAACCCATGTCCTGCTCCGCCTCGCTTCTGGCCAAGGTCGCGCAACTCCGCGACCCTTCCAAAGACGCTGTCGCGCGCCTCTTGGGCGACCGCTACGCCGACCGTTTCGCAGACGCCTTTCACACCGTTTTGGTCGAGGGGTAGGTCGGGGTTCACCCCGACACTTTGAGACCGTTAATTTCGTTAACACTCTCGTGCATACAACCTGTGCATGGTTTGTGCATCGGCTGTGCATAGGTTCTGCATCTCCGTTTTTGCCCGGATCGGTGCGTTAATCATGGCCTCTGCCGCAAGGCGTGCTAGATATCGTGTCACGACCAAGGGGGCCCTATGCTGATTACGATTTCGCCGGCAAAATCGCTTGATTTTGAACCTGTTAGCGTCACACCAACCGCGCCTGCCTTTCAGGACGATGCCGTGCGCCTTGCCAAGACGATGCGCGGGCAAACCTTAACGCAGCTGAAGTCGCTGATGAGCCTCTCTGACGACCTCGCCCGCCTCAACCGCGACAGGTTCAAATCCTTCGCCGCCGACCCCGACCCGCAAGCCGTGAAACCCGCCGCATTGGCGTTTAATGGTGATACATATCAAGGGCTTGAGGCAAAGACGCTCTCTGACGATGATATGGCTTGGGCGCAGGATCATCTGTGCATTCTGTCCGGCCTCTATGGCGTGTTGCGCCCGCTAGATGCGATCCAGCCCTACCGGCTTGAGATGGGCAGCCGCCTCAAAACCCGGCGCGGCAGTAACCTTTATGACTATTGGGGTAACACAATCGCTAAGGCGTTGAATGCACAGGCGAAATCCCAGAATACGGACATCTTGGTTAATTGCGCCAGCCAAGAGTATTTCGGGGCCGCCGACCACAAGGCCCTGACTCTCAATGTCATCACCCCGCAGTTCCTTGAGGTCAAGGATGACCGCCCCCGCATGGTCAGCTTTTTCGCCAAACGCGCCCGTGGCGCCATGGCCCGTTTCATCATCGAAAATCGTCTGACCGAAGCCGATGACATTAAAGGATTCAGCACCGGCGGCTACGTCTTTGACGCTGACCTTTCGACCCCAGACAAACCGGTCTTTACCCGCGACTATCCTAGCTAAAACACGCGTGAATTCAAGGTATTAAATCCGCTCAATCGCCAGCGCGATGCCTTGTCCGCCACCAATACACATGGTGATCAAGGCGCGTTTTCCGCCCGTGCGTTCCAGCTCATACATCGCTTTGACGGTGATGATCGCCCCCGTCGCACCCACTGGATGCCCTAAGGCAATCGCGCCACCATTTGGGTTCACGCGGGCCGGATCAAACCCCAGCTCTTTGCTCACTGCTAGCGCTTGCGCCGCAAATGCCTCATTGCTTTCGATGACGTCAAAATCGCCAACACTTAACTCGATGCGCTCCAGCAAATTGCGCACCGCAGGCACGGGGCCGATGCCCATAACCTCTGGCCGGACACCCGCATGGGCATAACCCAACACCTTGAATTTAGGCGTTAATCCAGCCTTCTCGGCAGCCTCCGCCGTCGCCAGTGTAATCGCCGCCGCCCCGTCATTCAGCCCCGACGCATTGCCCGCCGTCACCGTCCCGTCCTTCTCAAACACAGGCCGCAATCCGGCCAAAGCCTCTGCCGTTGTCGCCTTGGGATGTTCGTCCGTCACAAAGTCCACGGTGTCGCGTCTTATCCGTACTGGCACCGGCACGATCTGATCGGTGAAATACCCTGCAGCAATCGCCTTGGCCGCCCGATCTTGCGACGCCGCGGCAAAGGCATCTTGGTCTTCGCGGCTGATGTCATGCTCGCGGCTCACGTTCTCCGCCGTGACGCCCATATGGCCCGTGCCAAAGGGGCAATTGAGCGCGCCCAGCATCATATCGCGCGTTTTGACGTCGCCCATTTTAGCACCCCACCGGGCGTCCGACAGGATGAAGGGAGAGCGTGACATGCTCTCAGCCCCGCCAGCCACCGCGATGTCCGCATCGCCCAATTGCAAGGCCTGCACCATCGACACGATCGCCTGCACCCCCGACCCGCACAGGCGGTTCACGTTCATCGCCGGTGTCGTCTCCGGCACGCCCGCCCCCATGGCCGCGACGCGGGACAGATACATGTCGCGCGGTTCGGTGTTGATCACATGGCCAAAGGCGACCTGCCCGACCTGCGCGCCCGTCAATCCGGCCCGTTCCAAGGCGGCCTTGGTGACGGCGGTGCCCAGATCAATCGGTGACGTTCCGGCCAGACTGCCGCCAAATGCGCCAATCGCGGTGCGCGCACCGCTGAGGATTACGATCTCGGTCATGTCGGGTCCTTTCGCTGTTGCGCCCATGTTGCAGCCTGCAGCGCCGCCAAACCAGTGAGACGTCCCGTCACAGGGTGGTGTCCAGCGCCACTTTGCGGTCTACCTTTGCCAAACGGATCAAGGGATGCCCGATGCTGCTGACGGCCAAAGACATTCACAAGACCTATCAAACCGCCGATGGCCCTTTTGCCGTGCTGCGCGGTGTCAGCCTGACGCTTGCCGCGGGCGAGACTTTGGCGCTGACCGGGGAAAGTGGCAGCGGCAAGAGCACGCTCTTGCATTTGATCGGCGGGCTAGATGTGCCGGATACGGGGCAGATTCTGCTGGATGGCACGGATATCGCTGCACTGGATGATACCGGCCGGGCCGCGTTGCGGCGCGGGACAGTGGGCGTGGTTTTTCAGCAGTTCAACCTGATCCCCAGCCTGCGCGTGGCCGACAATATCGCGTTTCAGGCCCGTCTTGCGGGTCAATATGATGCCGCGTGGTGTGCCGAACTTGCGGATCGCATGGGGCTGAAACCGCAGCTGCGCAAGTATCCTGAACAATTGTCGGGTGGACAACAGCAGCGCGTTGCCATTGCCCGCACTTTGGCCCCGCGCCCCAAGCTTGTGCTGGCGGATGAGCCAACCGGCAATCTGGACGAGGGCACAGCCGAAGTGGTGCTGTCACTGATGCTTGATTTGGTCACCGAGACTCGCGCCGGATTGCTGATGGTGACCCATTCCGACCGGCTGGCTGGGCGCATGACGCGGCGGCTGCATCTGGCAAAGGGACAGGTGGCGTGACGGGCACGATCCTGACCGCACTGGTGTCGCACTGGTGGCGCAATCCCTTGCAATTGTTCACTTTGCTGGCCGGTTTGGCCTTGGCGACAGCGCTGTGGTCCGGCGTGCAGGCCGTCAATGCCGAGGCGCGCGCATCCTATGATGCCGCTGCCAACACGCTCGGCGAAGGACAGTTTGACCAGTTGGTCGCGCAGGGCGGTGGGACCATACCTCAGGCAACGTACGTGTCGCTGCGCCGGGCCGGGTGGCTTGTGTCCCCGGTGGTTGAGGGGCGGTTGAACGGCGTGCGGATCGTCGGGCTGGACCCGCTGACGGCTCCCGGCGGGCTCGGCCCGATCCGGTTGGATGAAGGCGCAGATATCGGGACCTTTCTGACGGGTCGGGGGCAGCTGTTCGGTCAGCAATCCGCCCTCGATGACCTCGGCGATCTGGGTCCCGATGCCGTCGTTAGCCCGGATGTCGCCCCCGGAACGGTGATCACCGACATCGGCGTGGCGCAGCAACTCTTGGGACTAGAGGGACAGGTCAGCCGGATGCTGATCGCGCCTGATCAGCCCATCAATCAAGTCGCTTTGGAGGTCGCCGCGCCAGAGGTGCGCCGTCAGCCCGCGCAAGGCGGGTCCGACATCGCGCGCCTCACCGATAGCTTTCACCTCAACCTCACCGCCTTTGGGCTGCTGTCCTTTGCGGTCGGCATTTTCATCGTGAACGGCGCAATTGGCCTCGCCTTTGAACAGCGCCGCCCCGTGGTGCGCACGTTGCGCGCGCTTGGTGTGCCGCTGCCCCAGTTGATCATCTTGATGGCCCTGGAACTGGCGATCATGGCGCTGGTCGCGGGCGGGATCGGGGTGATGCTGGGCTATGTGATCGCCTCGCTTTTGTTGCCCGATGTGGCGGCGACATTGCGCGGGCTTTATGGGGCCGACGTGGCTGGCACGTTGCAGTTGCGGCCCGTCTGGTGGCTGTCGGGGCTGGCAATTGCGCTGGGCGGCACGGCACTAGCCGCAGGCGGCGCATTTTGGAAATTGGCGCGGATGCCCTTGCTGGCCGGGGCAGCACCCCGCGCGCTCGCCATGGCGGCAGGGCGGCGCGCGGTGTTTCAGGGGGTCTGTGCCGTGATCTTGCTGATCGCGGCACTTTTGCTTGGGATCACCGGCACAGGATTGCTGGCGGGCTTTGTGATGCTGGGCTGCCTGTTGATCGGTGCGGCGCTGGCCCTGCCGGTCTTGTTGGACCGGGCGCTGGCCTTGTTTCAGTCCCGCACGGCAGAGGTTCGCGCCGCATGGTTCTGGGCCGACACCCGCCAACAATTGCCGGGCCTTTCGCTGGCCTTGATGGCGCTGCTTCTTGCGATGGCCGCAAATGTCGGCGTGTCGACAATGGTCAGCAGCTTCCGACTGACGTTCACCGGCTTCCTTGATCAGCGTCTCGCGTCAGAGCTTTACGTGACTGCGCAAGACCCTGCGCAGGCCGCCGAATTGCAGGATTTCCTTGCGCCGCGCGTCGATGCGATCTTGCCGATTGTCTCGGCGGAGGTAGAGATCGCGGGCTTGCCCACAGAGATCTTCGGAGCGCGCGATCATGCAACCTACCGCGATGCTCGGGCCTTTTTAACCGCTGCGGCGACCCCGTGGGATGCGGTTGCTGCGGGTGAGGGGATCTTGATCAACGAACAGCTCGCGCGGCGGTCCGGGCTGGTCGTTGGCGATGCCGTCACGTTTGCAGGGCGCGATCTGACCATCGCCGCGACCTATGGCGATTACGGCAATCCCATCGGGCAGGCGATCATCAATGAGGCGCTGTTCAAGACGCTTTATCCCGACATCACCCCCCTGCGGTTTGGCCTGCGGATGGACGCAGCGGAGGTGCCCGCGGTTGTGGCCGCCCTGATCGACGACCAAGGCCTGTCCGCCGACCAAATGATCAATCAGGCGCGGATCAAGCAATTCTCGCTCGACGTATTTGACCGCACCTTTACCGTCACGACGGCGCTGAATGTGCTGACGCTGGCCGTCGCTGGTTTCGCCATTTTGATGAGCCTTCTGACCCTCGCCGCGATGCGTGTCCCGCAACTGGCACCGGCATGGGCAATGGGCATGACACGGGCGCAATTGGGCCGATTTGAGCTGATCCGCGCCGTGCTGCTCGCCGTGCTCACCGCCATCGCCGCCTTGCCGCTTGGCCTTGCGCTGGCATGGGCGCTTTTGGCGGTGGTCAACGTGGCGGCCTTTGGGTGGAAACTGCCGATGTTCCTGTTCCCCATGGACTATCTGCGGCTGCTGATCTTCGCGCTCTTGGCGGCAGGTCTTGCCGCACTTTGGCCCGCGTGGCGGCTGTCGCGCACGCCGCCAAGTGATCTGCTCAAGGTGTTTTCAAATGAACGCTAAGATATTGGCATTGGTGGTCTTTCCGGGTGTCGCAGCGGCGCAGGGGTTTGCCGGCCTCGGCACGGATGCCGCCGGGTTTTCGGTGCCGCAGCCGGATCCCGTGTTCGACTTTCCGACCGATCATGGGCCGCACCCTGACTACCGGATCGAATGGTGGTATCTGACCGCCAATCTCGAAGGCCCCAATGGCACGCCCTATGGGTTGCAATGGACGCTCTTCCGCTCTGCCCTCGCGCCAGACGCGGGTGAGGGCTGGACCGCGCCGCAGCTTTGGATGGGCCATGCGGCCGTGACGACGCCGGATGCGCATTTCGTCACTGAACGGCTCGCACGGGGCGGGATCGGGCAGGCGGGCGTCACGGCCACACCCTTTGCGGCGTGGATCGACGATTGGCAATTGGCGGGCACCTTTGACGTGGCCAGAATGACCGCCAGCGGGCCTGATTTTGCCTATGACATGGACCTGACCGCAACCGGTCCGCTGATTTTTCACGGCGATGCGGGCTATTCGGTGAAATCCGCAAAAGGGCAGGCGTCCTACTACTATTCGCAACCGTTCTACGAGGTGTCAGGCACGCTGACCTTGCCCACGGGCGAGGTGCCTGTGACCGGCTCGGCCTGGCTTGATCGTGAATGGTCGTCGCAGCCCTTGGCAGAGGATCAATCCGGCTGGGATTGGTTTTCGCTGTCGTTTGACGATGGCAGCAAAATGATGGGGTTCCTGCTGCGCCAAACTGACGGCAGCGCCTATTCCTCTGGCACGTGGATCGACCCCGAAAGCACAACGCCTTACGGCGACGGGGCCTTTGCCGCGACCCCGCTGCGCTGGGCCAAGGTTGCGGGCCGTGACATTCCGGTCAGCTGGCAAGTGACGCTGCCAGAGCGCGGCGTGGACGTGACCGTGACAGCGATCAATGATGCCGCGTGGATGGATACATCCGTCCCCTATTGGGAAGGGCCGGTGACAGTGACAGGGTCGCATGAGGGGCAGGGATATTTGGAGATGACAGGCTATGAGTGAGTGGTTTGAAACGCTGAACGGCATCCGTAATCGGGTCTGGGACACGATGGCGCAAGGCGTTGCTGACGCGGACCACCCGGCGCGGTATCCAAATTTTGCAACCACTTCGGCGGATGGCTGGCCAGAGGTGCGCACAGTGGTCTTGCGGGCAATTGACGCGGACGCCACGCTGCGTATTTTCACCGATCTTTATTCCCATAAAACGGCCAGCTTGCGGGAAGTGCCACGGGCCGCACTACATGTTTGGGACGCGGATCTGGCGCTGCAAATCAGGATGCAGGCCGAGATCGCAATCCTGACGGGCGACACGGTCAGCGCCGATTGGGAAACTGTGCCGGATCACAGTCGCCAAAGCTATGGCACGCAGCCTGCGCCGGGTCGCCCCATTGCGGATTCGCTCGACTACACCAAGGTGCCAGACCGGGCCACCTTTGCCGTCTTGCGCTGCCGGATCGTGACGATTGATGCGGTGCATTTGGGTCACAATCACCGGCGGGCCTGCTATTCACGAGATGATGAGTGGGCCGGGCAGTGGCTTTCGCCCTAGGGCCATTCCGGGGTAAGGCATTGGCATGAGACATGATTTTCCCTTTACCCAAGACCTTGTCCTCATCGGTGGCGGCCATACCCATGCGCTGATCTTGCGCCGTTGGGGGATGCAGCCTTTGGCGGGTGTGCGCGTCACGGTGATCAATCCGGGGCCGACCGCGCCCTATTCCGGGATGCTTCCGGGGTTCGTGGCCGGGCACTACAGCCGTGACGATCTGGACATCGATCTGGTGCAATTGGCGCGCTTTGCGGGCGCGCGGCTGATCGATGGGGCAGTGACGGCGATTGACCCTGTGGCGCGGCAGATCACTGTGCCGGGGCATCCGCCCATCGCCTATGATGTGGCCAGTCTGGACGTTGGGATCACCTCGGCCATGCCCGACTTGCCGGGGTTCGCGGATCATGGCGTTCCGGCCAAACCGCTGGGGCGGTTTGCGACGCGGTGGGATGCGTTTCGTCAGACGGCCAAGGACCCGCAGATCGCCGTGATCGGCGGCGGAGTGGCAGGGGCAGAGCTTGCGTTGGCAATGCAATTCGCGCGGCCCGATGCGCAAGTCAGCTTGATCGACCGTGGGCGCATTCTGGACGCCTTGGGCTATACAGCGCGGCAAAAGATGCTCGCCGCACTTGAGAGCGCCGGGATATCGCAATTCGCCGATGCAGGTGTTGCGGAAGTCACTGAAAACGCGGTTGTTTTGACGGATGGCACGCACGTCTCATCCGGGTTCACGACCGGTGCGGCAGGTGCAAAACCGCACGGTTGGTTGAGCGAGATAGGCGTCGTGATGCACGAAGGGTTCGTGGCGGTTGACGCGCAATTGCAATCCTCTAATCCGGCGCTGTTTGCGGTCGGGGATTGCGCCCATCTGACCGCCAGCCCGCGCCCCAAAGCGGGGGTCTTTGCAGTGCGCGAAGCGCCGGTGTTGTTCGACAACTTGCGGGCAATGCTGTCGGGTGGGGCACTGCGCCCATACAAGCCGCAAAAGGACTACCTCAAGCTGATCTCATTGGGTGGCAAGGTAGCTTTGGCCGAGAAATTCGGCACCGCGCGGTCAGGGCCATTGCTGTGGCGGTGGAAGGATCACATTGACGTCAAATTCATGCGTCAGTTCGAAGATCTGGCGCCGATGGACCTGCCAAAACCGCCGCTGACCCATGCCCTTGGCTTGAAAGAGGCGCTGGGACCAAAGCCGATGTGCGGCGGCTGCGGCGCAAAGGTCGGGCGCGGCGCTTTGCTGGATGTTTTGGGGCCCGGCGATGATGCGGGGATCATCACCACAGGCGGCGTGCAGCAAGTCATCAGCACCGATCATTTGCGGTCGTTTTGGGCCGATCCCGTCGTAATGACCCGCATCGCGGCGGTGCATGCACTGGGTGATATCTGGGCGATGGGGGCCACGCCGCAGGCGGTGACGCTCAACCTGATCCTGCCGCAAATGTCTTCGGAATTGCAGCGCAGGACCTTGGCTGAAATCACGGTGGCGGCCAAAGCTGTCGTGGCCGAAGCAGGGGCTGTGATCGTTGGCGGGCATACTTCGCTTGGGGCGGAAATGACCGTGGGGTTCAGCGTCACGGGGATATGTGACGATGCGCCCAAGACCTTGGAGTGCGCGATGCCGGGCGACGTGTTGATCCTGACGAAACCGCTGGGCAGCGGGGTTGTGATGGCGGCGGAAATGGCCGGGGGCGCGCGCGGCGCCGATGTGGTCAACACCTTGGAACATATGCAGAAATCGCAGGGGGCGGCGTCGCTGGCCTTGCGAGATGCGCGGGCGATGACGGATGTGACGGGCTTTGGCCTCGCCGGGCATCTGAATGGGATATGCTCTGCGTCCGGCGTTGCAGCGACGGTGCGTCTGGATGATTTGCCGGTTCTGCAGGGGGCAGAAGAATTGGCGGTGAGTGGCGTGAGTTCAAGCCTTTACGCCGACAATGTTGCAGGGGCTGGTGACGTGTCCGGGCCGAGTGGCGCGCGGTTTGATCTGCTCTTTGATCCGCAGACGGCAGGCGGGTTGCTGGCGGCGGTGCCAGCGGACCGCGCGGAGGCAATTTTGCAGGACTTGCGTGCGGCGGGTTATCCGGCTGCGGCGATAGGTGAGATCACTGCCGGTGCGCCGCGAATTACAGCGATTTGAGGTGATTCAAAATCGCGTCGGCGGCGTGATTTTGGCCAGTTTCGTCCAATGTTTCGACCGTGATGTCGCCCAAGACCGCGCGGCTGTCGATCCGGCGGCTGCGGGCATAGGCGGGGTCGTAATGGTCCTGCATGAGCGCCTTTGCGAGCGCCAGAAGGTCATTTGATTCCAAAAGCTTGAGCCAGTTGTCGACCGTCGCGTGGCTACGCAGATAACGCAGGGGTTCGAGCCGTTTTTTCAGGATTTCGGGGTTTTGCGTGACGTCCCGATAGGCTTCTGTCAGGTATTTGGCGCGGGCGGTTAAGGGCGCGTTCATGACCAGACGCGGGGCGGTGGTCATACAGGCCCAAAGTTGCTCTGGCAGGTTGATCTGGCCGATCTTGGAACTCTCCGCCTCAACCACCGTAACGCGGTCCGGATCGAGGGTCGAAATGGCGGCGGCGAGGCGGCTTTCGAAGCCTTTTTGCGCAGGTTGTCCGGCCTCTGTAGCCCCCAATAGCGACCCACGGTGACCGGCCATGCCTTCGAGGTCGAGAACTTGCACGTCGCGCTCTTTAAGGCGTTGTAAAATATCGGTTTTTGCGGTGCCTGTGTTGCCGTCGAGCAGCACGATCCGATGCGGCATTGGCGCATTGTAGAGCAGGTCAAAGACGTGGCGACGATAGGTCATGTAGCCGCCCTTGATCGTCTCTGCCCGCCAGCCAATTTGCGACAGGATCGAGGCGAAAGACCCCGACCGCTGACCGCCCCGCCAGCAATAGACCAGTGGTCGCCAGCTACCGGGCTTATCGGCCAAGGGGCCATCAAGGTGGTCGGCCACGTTGCGCGCGACCAAGGCGGCACCAATTTTCCTTGCTGTGAAAGGACTTACCTGTTTGTAGGTTGTCCCCACAGACGCCCTTTGGTCGTTCGTCAAAGCTGGCAGATTGATCGCGCCGGGCAGGTGATCGATGGCAAATTCGGCAGGGCTGCGCACGTCGATCACGGTGTCAAATCCGTGGTTCAGCAAGTCGTGCAAAGAGGTGAATTCAGCCATGTCCAGTGCCTTAACCTATTGGAAGGCGTGGCAACAGGGCCACATACACAAACCACCCAGAAACCATGCACAAGCGATGCACAACCGATGCGCATGGGAGTCTTAAGCCGCGTTAACCGTACGCTGGGGTGTTGCGGAATGCCCGCAGGCATCTAAGCTGCCGCCATGGATTATCCCGACCTAGAATTGATCACCAGCTACAGCCAATTGCGCGATTTGCGCGACGATGGCGGGCTGACCCCGGCAGAGATCGCGCTGTTGGACATGGCCCGCATTGGGAGCGTCACCGCGCGGCGCGAGACCGCCCCAAAAACGCCAGAGCCGGAGGTTTTGGTCAGGGCGCCCGTATTGCGGTTTGTGGCCCTGGGCGGGTGCCCGGAATGGCCCACGGATATTCAGGGGATCTCGGTCAGGGGGCTGTGGATCAAGCAAGACCTGAACCTGTCGTTTGGCAAGGGCGTGGGGCGGCTGCATCTGCGGGATTGTCAGTTTGAAGGGGCGTTTCGGGCGCGGCAATTTGAGGGTGCGGCGCTTGTGCTGAACCGTAGCCGGTTTCCCAAGGGCGTTGATCTGCACGGCAGTCAGATCGCCGGGGATATGTTGTTCCGGGAGGTCATTGTCGAAGGCGGGCTGAACCTGATGTCGGCCAGCGCGGGCGGGCAGGTGGATTTTGAAAAGGCCACACTGGTTGGCGGCGACAGCGATGCGCTGAATGCGCAGGGCCTCGTGGTCGGCAAAGCGTTCTTCTGGCGCGAGCTGGCGGGCATTGATGGGATGGTGCGACTGACCGGCGCGCGGTTTAACAGTCTTGCTGATGATGCGGAAAGCTGGGCGCTGACGCCTGATCTGATGTTTGACGGTTTGCAGTTTGAGCGGCTGTCAGGGCCGATGGATATGGCCTTGCGCCTGCCGTGGCTGGAACGCGGTGCTGTCGTGGATGATGAGTTTCGCCCGCACCCTTACGAGCATTTCGCCGATGTGATGCGCGAGACGGGCCACACCGCCGAGGCGCGGCGGGTGATGATGGAAAAAGAACGGCTGCAACGGGCCTTTGCCCGCAGGCGATGGCGGGCCGAAGGCGGGCAGCTGCACAAGGTGCTGGGATCGTGGATCGCCGATCACACGCAGCGCTGGCTGGTCGGCTATGGCTATCAGCCGTTGCGATCGGTCGTGGCACTGATGGTGTTGATCCTGATCGGGGCGGGCCTTGCGCATCAGGCGTGGGAAGCGGGGGATTTTGCCCCTAACGCGGCCCCGGTGCTGATGTCGCCAAGCTGGCAGGCGGTTTCCGTCGGGCCAAATCAGGTTGAGAACCCTGCCGACGTCTGGTCCGGGCCAGAGGCTGCGGGCCGCGATTATGAGACATTTGAGGCGTTTTATTACGGCGTCGATCTGGTGATCCCGCTGGTGCAATTGGGGCAGGAGAAGGCCTGGGCCCCCTCAACCACGCGGGGCCCTTGGGGCTGGTGGCTGTGGTGGGTGCGCTGGTGGCTGATCGCCATGGGCTGGATCGTGACGGCCATTGGTGCCGCTGCTGTGACCGGGATTATTCGGAAGGAATAGTGATGACACCTGAGGTGAAAGCGGCGTTTGAGAAGCTACCCGACGGTCCGCGCGCGGACCTGATGCAGGTGCGCGAGATGATCCTTGGCAGTGGTGTCACCGTGGAAGAGGCGCTGCGCTGGGGGCAGCCTGCCTATCTTGCGAAGAAGGGCACGACGATCCGGTTGGGTGTGACCAAGGCGGGATTGCCGTCGGTCTTCACCCATTGCCAGTCATCGGTCATGGGCGACGTACAGGCAGTTGCCGGTGCGGGGCACAATTGGGATGGCAATCGCGGGCTGTCATGGTCGCAGGGTGAATTGCCGGATGAGGTGTTGCGCCTGATCATCGACCGGGCGCTGGGCTATCACGCGTGATGGGGCCAGAGGACCTCGCGCCCTTGATCGGTGAGTAGCCAGCATTCGCGGCCGTCAAACACTGCCGGGATCAGCGGACGACCGTAGCCCGCACCGCCGTCAAGGTTGACGCGGTTGCCGTGGTGTTGTGGGCGATCAAGGGCGGTGTGGCCGTGGACCACCAGTTTGCCGTGGTCACGGGTATCTTCGAGCCAGCCATCGCGAATCCAGAGTAGGTCATCAGGGCTTTGATCCTTGAGCGGGATGCCGGGGCGCAGGCCTGCGTGGCAAAAGATCAGGTCGTCGGTTTCATGGGCGACAGGGCGTTCGGCCAGAAAGTTGAGGTGGTACTTCGGCACGGCCTTGGCGGTGCGCTTTTGCACCTGTGCTGGGGTGAGCGTGTCGGTGCCGACCGCATAAGAAGCGAGGGTTTCGATCCCGCCGCCTGCGGGGTGCAGGAAATGCGCGTCGCCGGTCACCCCGTAGGAGGCCAGCGTGGTGATGCCGCCAAGCCTGCGGTTGAGCCATGAGATGCCGGATTTGACGTGGCTGCTGTTCTCGACGCCAGCGGTCACGTAGTCATGGAACATTTTGTCGTGGTTGCCCATCAGGCAGACCCAGTTGCGCCCGGCGTTGACGCCTTTGATCAGGGTGTCCAGCACGCCTGCGCTGTCGGGGCCACGGTCGGTGTAATCGCCTAGAAAGACGATCTGCGCGTCCGGGCCACCGTCCTTTTCGATCAACGCCAGGGCATGATCGAGCATGGCCTTTTGCCCGTGGATGTCACCGATTGCATAGATCATATCTGTTGTCCGTCGTGCGCCGCTCTTGTCCGCTGGCGCGGCCAAAACGCCCCGCCCGCCGTCCCGTATCGCCTGATGTCGCAGGGAAGGAAAGGGGTCAGGCTGCGGATGCAACCTGACCTGTGCGGGTAAGCGGTTGGCAAAGGCAACTGTGGTCGTCACTTGGTCGCGATCTTAGGAACGACCGGTGGCCATGCGGCTTCCGCCTCCGGCGGGGATATTTATGAACCAAAAAGCCGGGGGCCGCGTTTTGATGCGGCCCCCGGTTGTGTCTTTTAGACGTCGAAGGTCAGCGGTTTGACCTGCTGGAAGAGTTCGGTCGCCTCCAGCGCCTGGATCGCGGCGGCGGGCACGGGTTCATCGACATAAAGAAGCGCGATGGCCTCGCCCTTGGCCTCTGACCGGCCCAGCGTAAAGTTGGCGATGTTGACGCCGTTGGTGCCCATGGTCTGACCCAAGGCGCCGATGATGCCGGGGACGTCTTCGTTGGTGGTGTAGAGCATGTGCGCGCCCACTTCGGCGTCGATGTTGATGCCTTTGATCTGGATGAAGCGCGGTTTGCCGTCGGAGAAGACCGTGCCTGCGACGGAGCGTTCGCGCTTTTCGGTAACGACGGTGACTTTGACGTAGCCTTCGAACGCGCCCGATTGATCTTGTTTCGTGGTCGAGACCTGGATGCCGTTTTCTTTGGCGATCACGGGGGCGCTGACCATGTTCACGTCGGGGTTCCGGCGGCGCATGATGCCTGCGATGGTCGCGGCGGTCAGGGCTTTGAGGTTCATCTCGGAGGCTTCGCCGTCGAAGAGGATGTTGATCGCTTTGATCGGTTCATCGGTCATCTGGCCGGTGAAGTTGCCCAAGTGGCCGGTGAGCTTGATCCAGGGGCCCATGACCTTGGCCTCTTCCGCCGTCACAGACGGCATGTTGAGCGCGTTGGTCACGGCACCGGTCAGCAAGTAGTCGGACATTTGTTCGGCGACCTGCAGGGCCACGTTTTCCTGTGCTTCGGTCGTGGCGGCCCCGAGGTGGGGGGTGACGACGACGTTGGGCAGGTTGAAAAGCGGGCTGTCAGTGGCGGGTTCAACGGCAAAGACGTCAAAGGCCGCACCGGCGACATCGCCGGATTTCAGGGCCTCTGCCAGCGCCTCTTCGTCGACCAGACCGCCGCGGGCGCAGTTGACGATGCGCACGCCTTTTTTCAGCTTGGCGATGTTGTCGGCGGAGAGGATGTTTTTGGTCTGATCGGTGAGGGGCACGTGCATGGTGATAAAGTCAGCACGTCCAAGCAGTTCATCCAGCTCGACTTTTTCGACGCCGATTTGAAGCGCGCGTTCCTCGGAGAGGAAGGGGTCGTAGGCCACGACCTTCATCCGCAAGCCTTGGGCGCGGTCGATCACGATAGAGCCGATGTTACCCGCACCGATGACGCCGAGGGTTTTGGATGTCAGTTCCACGCCCATAAAGCGGGACTTTTCCCATTTTCCGGCGTGGGTGGAGGCGTTCGCCTCTGGGATCTGGCGCGCGACGGCCATCATCATGGAAATCGCGTGTTCTGCCGTGGTGATGGAGTTCCCGAAGGGCGTGTTCATCACGATGATCCCCTTCTTGGAGGCGGCAGGGATATCGACGTTGTCCACACCGATCCCGGCGCGGGCGATAACCTTGAGGTTGGTCGCGGCGTTGATGATTTTCTCGGTCGCTTTGGTGGCGGAGCGGATGGCGAGGCCATCGTAGTCGCCGATCACGGACAAAAGCTTGTCCTTGTCTTTGCCGAGGTCGGGTTCAAACGTCACGTCGATGCCGCGATCCTTGAAGATTTGCACGGCAGCGGGGGAGAGTTTGTCAGAGATGAGTACTTTGGGAGCCATTTTGCGGGTCCTTTGAATGGGGTGTTGCGTGAAGGTGCGTGAGATCACGCACCCTACGGGTCATGCGTTGATTTCGGTCTCAAAGGCCCATGCGAGCCAAGGCAACATCGCCTCGATGTCTGAGGTTTCGACCGTGCCGCCGCACCAGATGCGCAGGCCAGCGGGGGCGTCGCGGTAGGCACCGATGTCGAGCGCGATGTTTTCATCGGCCAGACGTTTGGCGACCGCTTTAGCAAAGGCAGCGCCATCGGTGATGCGGGCATCGGTGAATTTCAGACAGACGGATGTGTTCGACCGCGTCGCGGGATCAACGGCAAGGTTGTCGATCCAGTCGTGTGCGGCGCAGAAGTTCCAGATCGCCTGCGCATTGGCGTTGGCGCGCATCCGCAGGGCATCAAGGCCACCGATGGCGCGGCCCCACTTGAGGGCGGCGAGGTAATCTTCGACGGCCAGCATCGACGGCGTGTTGATCGTCTCACCGCGGAAGATGCCTTCGATCAATTTGCCGCCCTTGGTCAGGCGGAAGATCTTGGGCAAGGGCCAAGCGGGGGTGTAGCTTTCCAGCCGTTCAACGGCACGGGGGGAGAGCACGAGCATCCCGTGGGCTGCTTCGCCGCCCATGACCTTTTGCCAGCTGAAGGTCGTCACATCGAGCTTGTCCCATGGCAGGTTCTGCGCGAAAGCGGCAGAGGTCGCATCGCAAAGCGTCAGGCCCGCGCGGTCCGATGGGATCATGTTGCCGTTGGGCACGCGCACGCCAGAGGTGGTGCCGTTCCAGGTAAAGCAGACATCGTTGTCGTAGTTCAGCGCGGCCATATCGACGATTTCGCCGTATTCAGCCGTATGGGTCGTCGCCTCGATCTTGAGCTGTTTGACCACATCGGTGACCCAACCTGCGCCAAAGCTTTCCCATGCGACCATCTGCGCGGGGCGTTCACCCAGTAGCGACCACATGGCCATCTCAAATGCGCCAGTGTCAGAGGCGGGCACGATGCCGATGCGGTAGTCTGCGGGGATGCCCAAAATCTCGCGGGTCAGTTCAATCGCTTCGGCCAGTTTGGCCTTGCCTTCGGCTGCGCGGTGCGAACGGCCCAAGGGGGCATCCGACAAAGCATCAAGTGTCCATGTGGGGGGTTTGGCGCAGGGGCCAGACGAAAAACGCGGGTTAGCCGGCCGCGCTGCCGGTTTTGAAATAGCCATTTCTGGTATCCTCACAGATATGCGCCCTTCGTTGGGGAAGGGTGTCCCACAGCCGGACCTAAGGGGATGGGAGGGGTTTCGCAACAGGGGAAATGGGGCTAAGCCGCCGCCAAGACCGCTTTTTGCCGTTCACATGACGCCGATAGGAAACCTGATGTTTGTTGCCACTTTGATCGCTGCCCCCGGTGCCTTGGATGGCGCTTTGGTTGAAAGCCTGCGGAATGCATGGGGTGGCGGCGACGTCGTTTGGCTGTCGATTGATGAGGCGGCAGAGTTCACATTGGCCGATGTGCCGGGCAATCGCTGGGATGTCTGGGCCGACCTGCAGGGGCAGGGTGTGGATCTGGTGGTGCAGCCTGCCCTGGGGCGGCGCAAGGCGATGTTGCTGGCTGATATGGACAGCACGATGATCCAACAGGAATGCATTGATGAGCTTGCCGCAGAGGCGGGCGTCGGGGATCGCGTGGCGGATATCACGGCGCGGGCGATGAATGGCGAGCTTGATTTCGAAGAGGCGATTGATGAGCGCGTCGGGCTGCTGACCGGATTGGATGAGGGCGTGATCCAGCAGGTGCTTGAGACGCGGATTGATCTGATGCCGGGGGGTGGGACGCTTTTGGCGACGATGAAGGCCAATGGGGCCTATGCGGCGCTGGTATCGGGCGGGTTTACCGCCTTTACGGCGTCGGTTGCGGGCAAGCTGGGCTTTGACGAAAACCGCGCCAATACGCTTTTGGTCGCAGACGGCAAGCTGACCGGGCAGGTGCAGCGGCCCATTCTGGGGCGGCAGGCCAAGGTTGAGGCGCTAGAAGAGATCACAGCGCGTCTTGGCCTGACAGAGGCGGATGTGCTGGCCGTTGGCGATGGGGCCAATGATCTGGGCATGTTGGGGCGTGCGGGCACGGGTGTGGCGCTGCATGCCAAGCCGAGCGTGCAGGCCGAATGTGACGTGCGGGTGAACCACGGCGATCTGACAGCGCTGCTGTTCTTGCAGGGCTATGCGCGGTCAGAGTTTGTGGCGGTTTAGTCGAAGACGATGACGTTGCGCTTGGCGCTGCCGGTTTTGGTGTCGGCGATTGCCTCGTTAATCTGATCGAGCGACCATGTGTTCGAGATCAGCTCATCCAGTTTGAGGCGACCCTGCTCATAAAGGTCGACCATCCAGGGGATGTCGCGCTGGATCACCACATCGCCCATTTTGGACCCGACCATGGATTGGCCGACAGCGGCGAAGTTCGCAGCCTCATAGGTGGATGAGGCCCCTGTCGCGGGCATGCCGACCATGATGACCTTGCCGCCATAGGCCAGATAGCGTGGGGCGGCGTCGTAGACCGCAGGCACGCCCACGGTGACCAGCACGGCGTCAGCGCCCCGGCCCATGGCCGCTTTGGCGTCGCGCCATGGTGTTTGGGAGGTGCCAAGCACGGTGTCGGTTGCGCCAAAGTCGCGGGCGATTTGCAGTTTTTCCTCGGACATATCGACAGCGACGATGCGGCGGGCGCCAGAGATGCGCGCCCCCTGGATTGCGTTCAGGCCGACGCCGCCAGCGCCGATGACAACCACGTCCTGACCGGCGCGCAGTTGCGCGGCATTGACGACCGCGCCGACGCCGGTGATGACGCCGCAGGCCAAGAGCGACGCAGCTTCCATGCTAATACTGTCAGTGAGTTTGACGATCTGGCTTTGATCCACGACGACCTTTTCGGCGAAGGCCCCGGCGTTCATGGCCTGCACGACGGGGGTGCCGTTTGCGTCGGTCAGCACGGTGTCGGCGGTGTTGGGGGTTTCGCAGATCGTTGGCGTGCCGCCGCCGCAAGACGGACACGTGCCGCAGGCGCGGATCAGGGTGACGACAACGGGGTCGCCCATGGCGAGGCCTTTGACGCCTTCGCCGACCGCAGTGACATGGCCTGCAGCCTCATGCCCATAGACGGCAGGCAGGTCGCCACCCCATGCGCCGTCGGCGTAGGAGATGTCGGAATGGCAGATGGCGCAGGCCTTGAGCGTCACCTCAACCTCGCCCATGGCGGGGGCGCGCAGGGTCAGGGTTTCGATCGCGAGGGGCTGGCCATGTGTGCGGCAAACGGCGGCTTTGATCTGGGTCATGTCGGTGGTCCTGTGGTCGGTGTGCCCACTTATGTGCTGGTGTTTGACGGGCCTGCCTTGTCCCCCAGCGACGTTTCCAGTCGCTGGCGGGCAGAGGCGAAGATAATGATGCAGATCACGGTCAGGACCGCCGACAACAGGAAGGGCGCGCCGGGCGCATAAATCGGCGCGGTTGCGGCGGTGAAATACCAGAAGGTCGAGGTCACAATCAGCGGGGCGACGATGGTGGCGACGGCGTTGATGGACGCGATAAGGCCCTGAAGTTCGCCCTGTTGGTCGTCGCTGGCGGCGCGGGACATGATCCCTTGCAAGGCGGGGCCAGCAATGGACCCAAGTGCGGTGAGCGGTGTCAGCGCCAGCGCGATCCAGCCATTGGTCACAAAGCCAAGTGCGAGAAAGGCCAGGACATCGATGGACAGGCCAAGCACAACCGCGCTGCGTTCACCGATCCGTTTGAGGATCGGGCGCATCAGCACGCCCTGCACAACGGCGATGCCGATGCCAAAGATGCCCAGCGACAGGCCGATCATGCCGGGGCTCCAGCCGAAGCGCTCGGCCCCGTAATAGGCCCAGACCCCGGGATAGACGAAGAAGGCGACCGCATAGATGAACAGGATCGCCATCAGGCGCGTCAAGCCGGGCAGGGCCGAGAGGTGCTGAAACGCGCCCAAGGGGTTGGCGCGCCGGGCAGAGAACGGGCGGCGGATTTTGTCGGTGACGGTTTCGGGCAGCACAAAGTAGCCAAAGACGAAATTGGCAGCAGCGAGGAACGCAGCAGCCCAGAAAGGTGCGCGGGTGCCGAACTCTGCCAGCACACCGCCCAAAAGCGGCCCCAGCACAAAGCCTACACCAAAGGCCGCACCGATAAGGCCAAAGTTCGCGGCCTTCTCCTCTGGCTTGGAAATATCGGCCATATAGGCCGCGGCGGTCGATTGGGTGGCCGCGGTGATGCCGCCGATGATGCGCCCGATAATCAGCAGGGTCATGGTGCCCGCCACGGCCATCAGCACATAGTCAAAGGCCATGACCGCAAGGCTGATCAGCAGGATCGGGCGACGCCCGTAGCGGTCAGACAGGCTGCCGATGGTGGGGCCAAAAAAGAACTGCATCAGCGCAAAGATCGTGGTCAGGATACCGCCCCAGATCGCCGCATTGGCCAGATCGATATTGCCGACCTCCTGAATAAGGTCGGGCATCACGGGCATGATCAGTCCAATCCCCATGCTGTCGAGCACCACAGAGATCAGGATAAAGATGATGGGGAGGCGGTTGTTTTCCATCGCTTGGTCCTTTGCGCGTCAGGCAAAAATAAACTGATCAGTTCAGATTGCAATCATCCAATCGCTCAAAGCGCAAGATATCCAATCCCGCCAAAGGCCACGGCGCAGCCCAGCCATTGGGTCGCGCGCATCGGCTCGCGCAGGATCGCCCAGGCCAGCACGATGGTCAGCAGCCCAAAGGTCGAGGCGGCGACAGCGGCGTATTGCGCATCCGCCAGATCAGCCGCCGAAAAGATGCAGTAAAGGGCGATGCCATCAGCCAACCCCATCAGCGCCAACACAGGCAAGGCACGCAGGCCAGGCCAGAACGGCAGGCGAAACCATGCGATGATGCCCAGCAGCAGGGCGATGGCGGTGACGCGAGTGACGAGGGTGACGGGCAGGTCCGTGGCGAGTGTCGCGGCCCATTGCCCCAGCGCAAAAGTGCCTGCAAACCCAACGGCGGCGATCCCGGCATAGGCGATGGTGCGGGGTTTGGGTGGCGTGGCCCCGCTATCGTCATCGGCGAGGGCGGCGACCACGGAAACGCCCACGACAATCGCCAGCACTGCCAGCCATTGCAACGGGTGGACCGGGGTGCCTGCGATGGCCGCCCAAGCAACCGAGAGGATCGGGAAGCTCGCGATGATCGGGGCCACTAAGCGGACGGGGCCGCGCTGAAATGCACCATAAAGGCCAAGGCTGGCCATGAGGAAGAATGCGCCCGATGCGACCGAGAGGCCAAGGGCGGGCATGGGTAGAGGTGCAAAGCCATCCAGCGCCACCATCAGGCCAAGATGAAACAGTAGCCCCACGACCAGCACCATCAGCAGCGATGCCAATAGCGGCACCGATTGGCTGACAAAGCGCACACAGATGTCGTGAAACCCCCAGCAAAGCGCGGCGATCAGGCCGAGCGTCAGGGCTGTCACGACATATGGCCTGTGCGCGCGATAAAGCCATTGAGGAGTTCCGCAAACGCCTCTGGGTCTTCGGCGCTGGGCAGGTGGCCCAAGCGGCGCATCAGGTGGAATTCTGAACCGGGGATCAGGTCGACGGTTTCGCGTACCAGATCGGGGGGCGTCGATTGATCCTCTGACCCGGCAATGCCCATGGTGGACAGGCGCAGGCCTGAGGTTGGCGTGTAGAAATCGGTGCCCGCGATGGCCGCACAGATGCCCGCATAGCCCACGGGGTCTGTCGCGCTCAGCATGTCTTTCCACGGTTGCACAGCGGGGGTGCCCAAGTAGTCGCGGCCAAACCAACGGGGGATCACGGCCTCGGCCATTTTGGCCATGCCGTCGCTGTGCACGGCGTCGATGCGGTCTTGCCAGAACTTCGGTGTGCCGATCTTGGCAGCGGTATTGGACAGCACCATGGCGCGGATCAGGTCGTGGCGTTTAACAGCCAGCCCCTGTGCCACCATGCCGCCCACCGACAGCCCCACGAACAGCGCATCTTTGACGTCGAGCGCGTCACAGATGGCTTCGGCGTCGGCCACCAGCGCACCCATGGAATAGGGGCCGGGCGGCACAGTGGATTTGCCGTGGCCGCGCATGTCATAGCGGATGATCCGCAGCCCCGCGGGGAGGTGTTGCAGGACGCCATCCCAGAGGTGCAGGTTCGTACCAAGCGAGTTGGCGAACATCAGCGCGGGGCCGTCCGCCGGGCCTGTGGTTTCGGCGTGCAGGGTGACGTCGTCGCGGGTGATTTTATGTGTGTCAGTCATCGTGAACATTCATATGGGCCATGATCTGGCCGTGGTCTGAGGCAAGTTTGTTATAGGGCGCTTCTGGGTGGCTGCCATCGGTTAGGTGGTCGTTGAGCGCGCTGAAATACGACATCTCTCCGATGCGATCCGGGTTTTCGGGCAGGAAGTGATGGGACATGAAGATCTGGTCGATGCTTTCAAAGACGCCGCCAAAGGCGGAGGTATAGACCATGTCGCGGGCCGATTTGCGCACAAAAAGCTTTTCGGCGGAATGCAGGCGGAACCGGGTAATGTCGGCCTGAATTTGGTCGTTCTCGTGGTCCTTGTAGCGGTCGCCGGAGTGTTTGGCGTCATGGCGGCGCATCCAGGCGTAGTTTTTGAACGGCGCCTCGCCCGAGATGATTTCGGTCGAGACGGCGTGCTCGCCGTCATTGAAGTCGCCCAGCACCATGACCGGGTTGCCTTTTTCCAGATCGTCGATGATGGCGCGGCGCAGCACCCAAGCCTCTGCCATGCGGCGCAGGCCTGCACGTAGCGACCCCAGCGCGCGGGCGGCGGGGTCGTAGTTGGTGAGGTCAGCGGCCGGGGCGACCGGCAGGCCGTCGGGGTTGTCGAATTCGCCCAGTTTGGATTTCAGGTGGCAGTTGAAGACGGTGACGGTCTGGCCGCCGATTGGCACGCGCACCCGCAGAATGGGCCGCGACAGGCGGCGCATGGTAAAGTGGCCGTCCTCGCCAAAGGGGATCACCAGCGGTGTGTCGAGGTCTTGGATGATCGTGGGCTGGCCGACAAAGCCGTGGCGCGACACGACCGCAAGGCCGGGGCGGCGTTGGCCGGGTTCACCGTCATTTGCGTTGGCGGCAAAGGCAAGTGGGGCGTCGGCGTAGGGTTCATAGGCGAGCTTGCGAAAGATCGCCTTGCGAGCGTAGCGGCGGGACGGGTCGGGGATGTTTGCGTCATTGGCGGCGATGCCTGCGGCGTCGGCCTCTGCCAGCACGTCGCGCAGGGCGGCTTGGGAAAAGATCTCCTGAAAGCAGATGATATCGGCGTTCATCGTAAGGACTTGATCGGCGAGCCAGCTTTGTTTCCAGGCGTGTTCCTCGGGCGTGTAGCGTTCGAATTTGTAGTATTCTTGGTCGGCCTCGATCAGGTTTTTGACGTTGAAACTGGCGATGGTGAATTCGGTCATTGCAAGGTCTCCAGCGCGCGGTTGAACATGGCCTTATCGACGTTGCCGCCTGTGGTGACGGCGATGACGGGGGTGTCTTTGTCGGAATGGAACAGCGCGGCGGCAAGGGCGGCAGCGCCGCCGGGTTCGACCACGATGCGCAGGCGCTCAAAGGCGAGGGCCATGGCGCGCAGGCAATCGTCATCGCTGACGGCGTATCCCGGCCCGCAATGGGCCTGCATGATCGGAAAGGTCAGATCGCCGGGCTGTGGTGTGACGATGGCGTCACAGATCGATCCGGATGCCTTTGTGTTGCTCTGGATGGTTCCGGCGGCAAGGCTGCGGGCCACGTCGTCAAAGCCTTCGGGTTCGCAGGTATGCACGCGCATCGCGGGGGCTTCGGCGGCAAGTGCCAGCGCGATGCCAGAGGTCAGGCCACCGCCGCCGCAGCAGACCAGCACCTGTGCCTCGGTCACGTCAAGTGCGGCGGCTTGGGTCGCAATCTCAAGCCCCGTGGTGCCTTGGCCCGCGATGACTTGCGGGTTGTCGTAGGGGCGGATCAGGCTCAGGCCGCGTTCGGTTGCGATTTTCGCGCCGATGTCCTCGCGGCTTTCTTTGACGCGGTCATAAAGCACAACCTCGGCCCCCAAAGCGCGGGTGTTGGCGATTTTCACGGCGGGCGCGTCGGTCGGCATGATGATGACCACGGGGGCGTCGTGGGCGCGGGCTGCCATGGTGACGCCTTGGGCGTGGTTGCCTGAGGAAAAGGCGATGACACCAGCGGCGCGCTCTTCCGGGGTCAGGGCAGATACCGCCGACCAGCCGCCGCGAAACTTGAAGCTGCCGGTATGTTGCAGGCATTCGGCCTTCACAAAGACTGGGCGTCCGGCGATCTTGTCCAGAAAGGGCGATGACAAAAGCGGTGTGACGCGGGCGTGACCTGCAATGCGGGTGGCGGCGGCGCGGATCATGTCGATATTCATAGGGAATTCAGCCAGTTATGGAGGACGCGCAGGGCGTCGGGTTCATCAAGAAAGGGCACGTGGCCCCGGTCTGGTACATCGGCAAAGCCCATGTCGGGGCGGCGGCGCTGCATTTCAGCCGCGGTGGCAGGGGTCAATAGGTCCGAGTTCGCACCACGGATCAGCGCCAGCGGCAGGTCCGCCATGGCATCAAAGAGCGGCCAGAGGTCGGGGGTTGGTTGTGCGCCTGCCTCTAGCACGGCATCGCGGAGCTTGGGATCATAGCGCAGGCCAAGACCGCTCTCGGTGACGGCGTATTGCTGTTCAACCTCGGCCAACCAACGGTCCATCGGCACGTTCTTGAAATGCACCCAATTGCGGGCACGGAACTCGGCTGCTTCGGCGTAGGTTTTGAAGGGTAGGGGTTTGCCGATGTAGTTCTTGATCACGTCCAGACCGGTGTCCGCGATCTCTGGTCCGATGTCGTTGAGCGCAACGCCCAGCAAGCGGTGTTTGGCAGTGGCGGCCAGTACCATGGCGATCAACCCGCCGCGCGAGGTGCCAAGGATCGCGGCCTGTTCCAGCCCCAGATGATCCATCAGCGCAAGGGTATCCTGCGCCTCTGTCGGGATCGTATAGGTCTTCGGATCGGCCCAGTCCGAGTGGCCGCGCCCGCGATAGTCAAGCCGGATCAGGCGGCAGTTGAGGTGCGGGGCAACATGGTCAAAGTCGCGGCCATTGCGGGTCAGCCCGGCCAGCGCGATGACGGGCGTGCCTTCGCCGGAATCCGTGTAATGCAGTTTGGTGCCGTCGGCGGCGGTAAAGGTCATAGCAGGTCCGGGATCTGTGTGAGATCTGACAAGACGTGCTGCGGTTTGGCATAAAGTCGGTCCATCGGCAGGCCCGCGCGATTGACCCAGACGGTGGTAAATCCATAACCCGCAGCGGCGCAGGCGTCCCAGCCATTTGACGACACAAACAGCACATCGGCGCGGTCGCCGGGGAAGCGTTTTTGCACGAGGTCATAGACGCTGTCGTGGGGTTTGAAGACGCCCACATCTTCGACCGACAGGCTGTCATCCAAGAGGGGCGCGATGCCTGCGCTATTGACCGCACCGGCGAGCATATCGGGCGAGCCGTTGGACAGGATCGCTGTGTTCATGCCGCGCGATTTGAGCGTCGACAGCATCTGCGGCACTTCTGGATAGGCGGGCAGTTCCCAGTAGAGCGCGAGCAGCCGTTCGCGCAATACGGGGTCGGACAAGGCGCAAGCCTCAAGCGCCCAAACAAGGCCGTCCTGCGTGACCTGCCAGAAATCGGTGTGACGCCCTGCCGTAGCGCGCAGCCATGTGTATTCCAGCTGTTTGGCACGCCAATGGGCGGCGAGTTGCGGCCAGACGGCGGCCAGCGCCTCTTGCCCCGGTTCGGTCGCCAATAGGCGGGCGGCGGCATTGACGTCAAAAAGCGTGCCATAGGCGTCAAAGACGCAGGTGGTGATGGGCATGGGCTGTCCTTTCGTTCCCGCCAGATAACCACGGCTTTGCGGGATATGGAAACGGGTTTGCATCACGATGGGCGCGCAGCTAGGGTCCGGCCTTTATGTCACGCAAAGGAACGCGCAAATGAGCACAGCAAAGGCAGGCGATACCGTCCAGATCCACTACAAAGGCACGCTGGCCGGGGGCGAGGTCTTTGACAGCTCTGAAGGGCGCGATCCGCTGGAATTTGCGGTGGGGTCGGGGATGATTATTCCAGGTCTTGATGCAGCGATCCCCGGCATGGCCGTGGGTGACAAGAAGGTGGTCGAGGTGGCCGCAGATCAGGCGTACGGCGCGGTCAACGATGCGGCCCGGCAGGCCATTCCGCGCGGTGACATTCCCGCCGACATCCCGCTTGAGATCGGCACGCAATTGCAGATGCAAAGCCCCGAGGGGCAGGTGATCCCGGTGACGGTGGTTGAGGTGACAGAGACCGAAGTCACGCTGGACGCCAATCATCCGCTTGCGGGCAAAGACCTGACGTTCGCGATTGAGATGATCGCGATCATGCCGGGTTAAGAGAACTCACTTCAGCCTTAACAATTTGCAGACAATCCTATGTTTTATCTCCCTTTGCGGCGACGCTTTCGCCGTCAAAGGAGGTGATGAGACTGAAGAATTCTAAATTTCATAAATGGATGATCGCGCTGGCGGTGATGAGCTTGCTTGTCGCGATTTTCCAACTTCTTTTGATGCTTTAGGCGGAAAAGAAGAAGCCCCGCAGAGTTCGCGCTCTGCGGGGCTGTTGATTCGGTGATGAGACTGAACCAAATTTCATATGCTCAATATATAGCGAAAACCTAACAGCCAGTAAACGGCGACGGCCATGCCCTAGAGGTGATCGGGTTGCGGCATGCCGAGGATGTGGAACCCGCCGTCGACGCGGATGACCTCGCCGCTGGTGTGGCTGCCGACGTCAGAGGCCAGATAGACGGCAGTGCCTCCGACGGCTTCGAGCGTTGCGTTGCCGAGGGGGGCATTTTCGCCGGTGTGTTTGTAAGTCTTGCGCGCGCCACCGATGGCGGCACCGGCGAGCGTTTTCATCGGGCCGGGGCTGATGGCGTTGACACGGATGCCCTGCTGGCCCAGGTCGTTGGCAAGGTAGCGGGTGGCGCTTTCAAGCGCGGCTTTGGCGACACCCATGACGTTGTAGTACGGGGTGACGCGGTTGCTGCCTTGGTAGGACAGGGTCAGCAGCGTGCCGCCGTTTGGCATCATCTCGGACGCGCGGCGGGCGACATCGATGAAGCTGTAGCAAGAGATCGTGAGCGAGTTGCGGAAGTTCTCGGCGGAGGTGTTGATGAAACGGCCCGTCAGCTCATTCTTGTCGGAATAGGCGATGGCGTGGACAACGAAATCGATGCTGTCCCAGCGGTCGGCCAGCGCGGCAAAGGCGGCATCCATGGAGGCACTGTCGGTGACATCCACATCCACCATGAAGTCAGAGCCGACGCTTTCGGCCAGTGGCTTGAGGCGACTGCCAAAGGCCTCACCCTGGTATGTAAAAGCAAGCTCTGCCCCGGCTTCGGCCATGGCTTTGGCGATGCCCCACGCGATGGAGCGTTCGTTTGCGACGCCCATAATCAGGCCGCGCTTTCCTTGAAGTGAAATGGTCATGTCCGCCCTCTTCGTCTTTGGGTGTCTAGTGGCGGGTTTGTGGCGTTGGGTCAAGTTGTGGCAGCCCGGCAGGGGCGGAGGCGGCAAGGCCTTGACCCGCCGCCGACCGCGCCCAAGCGCTTGATATCAGACGATATCGATGTGACCGAACAGCTGGCTCACCTGAATGTCTTCGACGATCAACCTGTCACCATTGCCAAAATTGAAGACCACATCATTGCCGACCTGGCTGGCCTTCTGAAACGGCTTGTAATTGTTGGAGAAGCCGTCCAGTTCGATGCGGTCTACATTCCTTTGAAAATCGCGGATACGGTCGATGTCATCGCCACGGTCAAAGTGAAAGACGTCCTCTCCATTGCCGCCGATCAGGAAGTCGTTGCCGCGACCACCAAAGATCTTGTCGGCGCCGCCACCGCCGTTGACAATGTCACCCCCAAAGCCACCGTACAGCTTGTCGTTGTCGGCCCCGCCATAAAGCGCATCGGCACCGTTGCGGCCATAAAGGCTGTCGTTTCCGTCATAACCCTTGAAGATGTTGCGGGCGTTGTCGCCCCAAAACTTGTCGTTCTCGGATGTGCCGTAGAGGTGTTCAATATTCATGATGGTGTCGCCGGCCGCATCGCCACCCCATGCCTTGTCGGACGACAAATCTACGCGGACGCCATCGGAGCTGGCATCGTAGGACAAGATGTCAAAACCGTTGCCGCCATTATAGGTGTTGGCGCCGAAGTCAGCCTCGATCCGGTCATTCCCGCCTGCGGTTTTGATTTCATCGCCGCCACCGCGCCCTTCGACCCGGTCGCTTTTGTCGCCGCCAATAATCTTGTTTCCAGCAAAGTTGCCGTAGATAAAGTTGTTCTGCGTCTGTGAGCCAGTGATATTTTCGACGCTGGACAATACGTCATTTGCGGCCCAACCACGGTTGTTTGCGCTTGAAAACAGATCGACGTCTATTCGCCCGGTCGCCTTGGAATAGTTAACCGTGTCTTCCCCGGAACCGCCATAGAAGCTATGTGCGCCGTTGCTGTTGGGCTGAAAACTGTCGGACCCGTTGCCGCCATAGATCGTGGCGCCGCCGCTACCCTTGAAGAATTTATCGCGCCCGCCGCTGCCAACCATCGTGTCATTGCCGCCGCCACCGTGGATGATGTCATTGCCGCCAGCTGACCCTGTGACTGTCTCGCTGCCAATGTCGCCGTAAAGCTCATCATCGCCCGCGCCGCCCCTGATCGTATCATCGCCGCCGACAAAAAGGTTCAAGTTGCTGTTCTGAATCTGGTCACCAGCAATGATGTTATCCAATGAGCGCGACCCGCGGATGTCATCATCACCACCGACAACGACCCCCCCGCTTACTAACCTAACATCACCGCTGATCCGGACTTCGCCGTTATAGGATTCGAGGTCGCGCACATCAATGTAGTCGTCACCGCCAACTACGGTTGCATTGTTTACGACCTGATCAACATCGCCGCTGAAATTGACGCCGCTGGAGTTTCCGACTTCGGCGCGGGTAAAATCGGTGATGACGATCCGGTCATCGCCGCCGATCACGCGCACGTCATTTTGGGCGTAATAAACGTCGCCCACGACAAAGGGCGCGTAGCCCCGAAAATCCATATCGCCGCCATGCACGATGGCAAAATCTGTCACCTGATTAAATGCACCAGACACGTAGGACACTCCGCCAAATTCGCCACGCACGGTGGAATCGCTGCCCTGAAAACTGCCACCATCCAGCACGTTCCCGTCCATACCCAACAAAATGCCGGGCTGGTCAAAGGCCTTCATCGTGACCTCACCATCGAAAAGTGCAATCCAGGTTTCGGCAACACCTGGAACGTTGGTGCCATTGCTGCCCAAAAGCTGGGTCCCGTCAAAATTGAGATCGGTGAATTCAAAGTCCACGACCGAACTATCCGTGAAACTGCTGATGGTCAGCCCGGTGATCGTTCCGCTGACAAAACGCCCAGATCCGTTTGTGACAATATCCGTGCCAGTGACCGTGATCATCCGGCCCGCTGTGCTTGCGAAAACATAGCTGGTTGCGTCGCTTGAGACGAAAGAAGAGAAGGAAAGGAGGTTCGCGTATCCGTTCAGATACGGTAGGCCGTCGGTGCCGGAGCCGTAGATGTTGAAATTGGTCATGATAGCCGTCCTGGTTAACAAAAAGTTAACTTACCCTAGGGCATTTTGTGAATTTCACAAAGTCTGGAATGCCTCACCATCACGCGACAAAAAAAGCCCGAGCGCGAAGCTCGGGCCAGTCCAACAGGGAGGTTGGCAGATATGACCCTCTGCCGGGGGTTCAGTATCCAACGCGCGAACATGGGAGGATGTTCCGCGCGCTGGAATCTCACACTAAGCCACCAAGCGATAACCGCCGGATTCGGTCACAAGAAGGCGGGCGTTTGACGGATCTGGTTCTATTTTTTGACGCAAACGATAAATATGTGTCTCAAGCGTGTGGGTCGTCACGCCTGCATTATAGCCCCAGACCTCGTGCAGCAGCACATCGCGGGCGACCACACCTTCGGTCGCGCGGTAGAGGAATTTGAGGATGTTGGTTTCCTTTTCCGTCAGGCGCACCTTTTTGTCTTCTTCGGTGACGAGCATCTTTTGCGCGGGCTTGAAGGTATAGGGCCCAAGCTGGAAGACGGCGTCTTCTGATTGCTCGTGGGTGCGCAATTGGCTGCGAATGCGGGCCAAAAGAACGGGGAATTTGAAGGGCTTAGAGATATAGTCGTTGGCACCGGCATCAAGGCCATAGATCGTGTCAGCGTCTGAATCCTGCGCCGTGAGCATCACGATGGGGCACTTTACGCCCTGCTTGCGCATCAGGCGGCAAAGCTCGCGGCCATCGGTGTCGGGCAGGCCCACATCAAGGATCATCAGCTCATACAGCTGTTCCTTGGCTTTGGTCATGGCTTCTGCACCATCGCCCGCCTCGAAGACGTCGAAGTCTTCGGTCATCAAGAGCTGTTCGCCCAGCGCTTCGCGCAGATCCTCGTCATCATCGACGAGTAGAATTTTCTTGAGTTGTGCCATTGTGGCCTCCTCTTTGTGTCTTGCTAGTAGAAGTGTGTTGGAGACACGTTTGAAGCAAGCTGTGCTGCAAATTTTTCACACGGACGTGTGATTTGACCGGCAAATGTTTCAATTCCTCACGAAGATCGCTACGAGATGAGGCAGAAAGGTGCTGCTAAGCCATGACATTCGCCCCCGATGTAACAGAAATGCTGGCCCGTGCGCGGGCAGATTTGCGCATGGGGGTGCCAATTGTGGTGGCAGGCGCGGGAATCGTGCTGGCGGCAGAGACGCTAAACGGGTCCCGATTGACCGCATGTCTGGCGCTGGGCGGCGCGGCGTTGGCCGTCACTGATTGGCGGGCGGCGACGCTGAAGGCACGCGCTTATGACGGGGATGTGGCGCGGATTGCCTTGCCGGGGTCGGCGAAACTGGCCTGGGTTCAGGCCTTGGCAGACCCTGCTGATGATCTGGCCAATCCGATGAAGGGCCCGCTTGAGACCTTGCGCGACGGCGACGCCGGTTTGGCGCGGGCGGCGATTGCCCTGTGCAAATCCGCGCGGCTTTTGCCTGCTGCTGTGGTCGTGCCCTTGGAAGATGCGGCCGGATTTGCCACCGAACATGCGCTGACACTGGTTGAGGCGGCGGCGGTGTTGGACCCGGCGATGGCGGCCCTCGATGCGATTGTATCTGCGCGCGTGCCGCTGACGGTTTCAGAGGCCGGGCGGCTGCACATCTTTCGCCCCGAGGATGGCGGGGAAGAGCATTACGCCGTTGAAATCGGCAAGCCCGACCGGGCCCAGCCGGTTTTGGCGCGGTTGCATTCGGCCTGTTTCACCGGCGATCTGCTTGGCTCGCTCAAATGCGATTGCGGGCCGCAGCTGCATGGTGCGCTTGAACAGATGGGGTCCGAAGGGGCGGGGGTGCTGCTGTATCTCAACCAGGAAGGGCGCGGGATCGGACTTGCCAATAAGATGCGCGCCTATGCCTTGCAGGATCAGGGGTTTGATACGGTTGAGGCGAACCACAGGCTGGGGTTTGAGGATGATGAGCGGGATTTTCGCATCGGGGCCGAGATTTTGCGCAAGATGGGCTTTGGTGCGGTGCGGTTGTTGACGAACAACCCCGCCAAGATCGCGCGGATGGAAGGCTGCGGTATTTCCGTTGTCGAACGGGTGCCGCTGCAGGTGGGTGAGAACGCGCATAACCACGGCTACCTTGCGACAAAAGCCGCGAAGTCGGGGCATTTGTTGTGAGCGGGGCGACGATTATTCGGCGAATAATCGGGTCACCGGCGGGGCTGTCTCTCTTGCTAAGAAAGCCGGGCGATGCGCGCCACTGATCTGGTTGTGACACCTCTTGGTGTGCGGTTCCGCGGGCGGCGGTTTCCTTGCACGGTTGGGCGCGGCGGCGTGCGGGCGCGCAAGGTCGAAGGGGACGGGGTCACGCCCAAGGGAGTGCACCGGATTATCGGCATGCTCTATCGGCCGGACCGGATGGCGCGGCCAAGTGACTGGGCCCTGCCGATTAGGCCGTCTGATCTGTGGTCCGATGATGTGCGCGATCCTGACTACAATATGATGGTCCGCGCCCCGCATGACTATTCGCATGAGGTGCTGCGTCGGGCGGATCCGATGTATGATCTGGTGATCCTCACCGACTGGAATTGGCCCTATGCGGTCAAGGGGCGCGGGTCCGCGATTTTCCTGCATCAATGGCGCGGTCCGGGGCGGCCAACGGCAGGCTGCGTCGCCTTTCGGCGCGACCATTTGCGTTGGATTACGCGGCGGATAACGCATAACACACGGCTTGTTATCGCATAGCGCTGGACCTTTGCCCCAGACTTGGGCCAAACGTGACAGGAGCGTACTATGCAACACCAAGGCCAATTCATGACCCCAGACGATATCGCCCAGCTTCCTTACCGTCCCTGCGTCGGCATTATGCTGGCCAATCCGCGGGGCCATATCTTTGTCGGCCAACGCATGGATCGTGACGTGGATGCCTGGCAAATGCCACAGGGTGGTGTGGACGCCGGCGAAAAAACGCTGGATGCCGCCATTCGTGAGCTGTGGGAAGAAACCGGGGTGACCGAAAAGATGGTCACGCTTGAGGCGGAAAGCCGGGAGCTGATCGCCTATGATCTGCCGCATGAGATCGTGCCGAAGATCTGGAAGGGCAAGTATCGCGGGCAAGAGCAGAAGTGGTTCCTGTTCCGGTTTCACGGCACCGATGATCAGATCAATATCGCCACCGCGCATCCCGAATTTTCGCAGTGGAAGTGGATGCCGAAAGATCAGTTGGTGGACAATATCGTGCCGTTCAAGCGCGAGGTGTATCAAAAGGTTCTGGCCGAGTTCGAGGGCAAGCTGTGAAGTGGCTTGTCGCCGCTTTGGTGCTGGTGGCGTCAGAGGCGGCGTCGCTGTCCTGCATGCGACCCACGATTGCGGACAGCTTTGCGCGGGCCGAGGAGGTTCCCGAGGACATCTATCTGCTGAAAGGCACGCTGACGTTCGACGAACGGTTGCTGCCCGAGACGGATATGTTGAACGACGGCTGGACGCCTTCGCCGATTGCGGCGCAGTTCCGGGGGTTTGCGCTGAACCGTGAAGGATTCACGACGCGCTATGATCGGGCGGTGTCTTTGCAGCCTTTGTGCGTGGGTCCGTGGTGTGGAGGTGCGGCCTCTGGCGAAGAGGCGATCATCTTTGCCAAGGTGATGGGCGACGATCTTGTGATCGAGGCCCCGGCCTGTGGCGGGACGATCTTTTACAATGTGACGTCTGCGATGGAACAGCAGGCGATTGATTGTATGAATGGCAGTTGCAGCCCCTGATTACTTCCGAGTGCGTTTGACCTTGCGCGCGGTTTTGGCGGCTTTCTTGCGGGCTGATCCCAATTTGCGTTTTGCCGGTTTGCCGCGTCCACGGGCGGGCCCGCGCGGCAGAGTGGCCCCGTCGAGTGTTAAAAGCTCTGCGATCAAGCCGCCGGTAACGGGGGCAGCTTCGGCCAGTTTCACAGTGGCGCGTTGACCAAGGCCAATGACGCGGCCTGAGTCCGACCCCATCAGGGTTTGGCTGTCGGCGTCATAGTGGAAATATTCCGCACCCAGCGTGCGAATGGGGATCATCGCGTCGGCGCCGGTTTCATCGAGTTTCACAAAGACGCCGAATTTGGCGATGCCCGCGATGCGCCCGGTCAGTTCTGCGCCAATGCGGTCCTGCATGAAGGCCGCGAGATAGCGGTCGGTGGTGTCGCGTTCGGCGAGCATGGAGCGGCGTTCCGTGGCCGAGATTTTCTCGCCCGTGTCTTTCAGGTTCTCGATGTCCCAAGGCGACAACCCGTCCTTGCCAAAGCCGTGGGCCGTGATCAGGGCGCGATGCACGATCAGGTCAGCGTAGCGGCGGATCGGCGAGGTGAAATGCGCATAGGCGCGCAGGGCGAGGCCGAAGTGGCCGAAGTTTTCGGGCGCGTAATAGGCCTGCGTCATCGACCGCAAGGTGGCGATGTTGATCAATTCGGCGTGGTCGGTGCCTTCGGCCTGCGACAGCAAGCGATTGAGGTGGGCGGTTTTCAGGACCTGCCCCTTGGCGAGCTGCAGGCCAGAGCCGTTGGCAACCTCGCGCAGGGCCTCAAGCTTTTCGGGGGCGGGTTCTTCGTGGATGCGCAAGAGGTGCGGGACCTTCTTGGCGATCAGCGTTTCGGCGGCGGCGACGTTGGCCAGCACCATGAATTCCTCAATCAACCTGTGGGCATCAAGGCGGTCCTTGAAAGCGACACCGGTGACGTGGCCGTCGTCGGAAAGTTCGATCCGCCGTTCGGGTAGGTCGAGTTCCAGCGGCTGCCGGGCGGCGCGGGCGATCTTGAGCGCCTCATAAGCCGCGTAGAGCGGTTTGAGGACGCTATCGACGAGCGGCGCGGTGGCATTATCGGGGCGGCCTTCGACGGCGTTCTGGACCTGATTGTATTCAAGCGAGGCGACTGAGCGGATCATCGCGCGGTGGAAAGTGTGGCCGGTCTTGTTTCCGCGCGCGTCGATCTTCATTTCCACGGCCATGACCGCGCGGTCGACGTTGTCGTGCAAGCTGCACAGGTCGCCGGACAGCACATCGGGCAGCATCGGCACAACGCGGTCGGGGAAATAGGTGGAGTTGCCGCGCTTGCGCGCCTCGCGGTCGAGTTCTGATCCGGGGGTCACATAGGCGGAGACATCGGCGATGGCGACCCAGAGGGTGAAACCGTCGCCATCAGGTTCCACAAGGCAGGCGTCGTCGCGGTCGCGGGCATCAGCGGGGTCGATGGTGACAAAGGGTTTGTCGCGCAGGTCAGTGCGTTTGCCCAAGGGGGCAGGGGACTTGGCGTCCGCTTCGGCCACAACGTCATCGGGGAAGTGATCGGGGATGCCGTGTTGGTGGATCGCGATCAGGCTGACCGCTTTGGGGGCCGTCGGATCGCCAAGCCGCGCGATGATGCGCGCCTTTGGCAGGCCCATGCGCCCCTTGGGGCCGGATTGTTCGGCTTCGACCAGTTCGCCATCCTTGGCGTCATTGGTGGCCCCTGCGGGCACGGTCCATTGCTTGTCAGAACCTTTGTCGATGGGGACCACGCGGCCACCTTCGGACCCGGCGCGGAACACGCCCAAGATGCGTTGCGGGTTGGTGCCGATGCGGCGGATCAGCCGGGCGGTGTGGGAATGCGGCTCTGCCGGGGTTTCCGTCAGGCGACCAAGGATGCGGTCGCCCGCGCCCAAGGCGGGGTCGGCGTTGCGCAGGGTCAGCAGGATGCGGGGCACGGCACCCTTGCCGGACCATTCCAGCGGCCTGGCGTAAAGGTCGCCGTCGGCGTCTGGACCAGTGACTTCGAGAACCGAGACGGGTGGTAGAGTATCGGGGTCGCGGTAGCTGTTGCGGCGCTTTTGCAGATGGCCGTCAGCTTCGAGCTCTTTCAGCAGCGCCTTGAGCGGGATGCGGTCGGCACCTTTGATGCCAAAGGCCTTGCCGATGTCACGCTTGCTGGTCTTGGTCGGGTGGTCCGCGATCCATTGCAGAATCTCGGCCTTGGTAGGGATTTGTGTCATGGGGTGCGCCTAGCATGGTTGGTGCAGCGCGTCATGGTGATTGTGGGCGGGCCCGCCCGCCCACCCCTTTTGGGGGCTTTGCCCCCGGCGCTGACGCGCCTCCCCCAAGATATTTTTATTCCAAAGAAAGCCGGGGTCAGGTGAAATAATCCGTGAGGATGCGGCTGTAGATGGATTTGAGAGTGTTGATGTCTTCGACCGGCACCTTTTCGTCGACTTGGTGCATGGTTTTGCCGACGAGGCCAAATTCGACCACGGGGCAGTGGTTTTTGACAAAGCGCGCGTCGGAGGTGCCGCCGGAGGTGGAAAGTTCTGGGGTGATGCCAAGTTCGGCGTGGACGGCTTTGGCGATGAGGTCGGAGAAGTCTCCGGGGGGGGTCAGGAAGGCCTCGCCCGAGACCTTGACGCTCAGGTCGATGGTGATGTCGGTGTCCGCCGCGATTTTGTTGGCCTCTGTCTGGAGCCAGGCGGTGAGGCCGTCGCCGGAATGCAGGTCGTTGAAGCGGATGTTGACCCCTGCGGTGCAGGTGGCGGGAATGACGTTGGTGGCGGGGTTGCCGGTATCCATCGTGACAACGGCAAGCGTAGAGGCGTCGAAGTGATCGGTACCACCGTCGAGCGCGTGGCTGGCCAGCCGGTGCGTCAAAGCGGCCATCGCATGGGTGGGGTTCTTGGCGCGATGCGGGTAGGCGGCGTGACCCTGGACGCCGGTAAAGGTAAACCGCACGTTCATGCTGCCGCGGCGGCCAATTTTCATCGCTTCGCCCATGTGATTGGGGGATGTTGGTTCCCCCACCAGACAGTGGGTCATCTGTTCGCCATTGGCGGCCATCCAGTCGAGCAGGGCGGTGGTGCCGTCGAGCGCGTCAGCCTCTTCATCGCCGGTGATCGCCAGCACCAGCGCGCCATCCGGTGGGGTGGTGTCGACAAAGTCGCAGGCGGCTGCGGCAAAGGCGGCCACGCCGGATTTCATGTCGGTGGAACCACGCCCCCAGAGGAAGCCGTCCTTGATTTCAGCACCAAAGGGATCGACCGTCCACGCGGCCTCATCCCCCAAGGGGACCACGTCGGTGTGGCCATTAAAGCCAAATGTGCGGTTGGCCCCCTTGCGGCCCCAGCGGGCGTAGAGGTTGGCGATGCCGTTCCGGTCAACGCGGGTGCAGTCAAAGCCGTGGGCGCTGAGCAGCTTTTCCAGCAGGACCAGTGCGCCGCCCTCTGCGGGGGTGATCGAGTTGCAGCGCACGAGGTCTGCGGTCAGGGCAACGGGATCAACGGGCATGTCTGTTCCTTTTTGCGGGCGGATTAGCGTGGCAGTAATGGGGATGCAAATGGGGCGGTTGTGATGCGCCCCTAGCGCCCCGGAATGACCCCGCGCTTTTCGCCTTTGCCTTCCCAGGCATCGAGGGCGGCAATCGCCTCATCCGCGGTTTCGACAAAACGGAAGAGGTCCAGATCATCGGCAGAGATGGTGCCTGCGTCTGACAGTGCGTCCCAGTTGATGATAGTTTCCCAGAAGGACCTGCCAAAGAGCAGGAAGGGCACGCGGGCCATCCGGCCTGTCTGGATCAGGGTCAGCGCCTCAAAGGTTTCATCCAGCGTGCCAAAGCCGCCGGGAAAAACGCAGACCACGCTGGCGCGCATCAGGAAGTGCATCTTGCGGATCGCAAAGTAGTGAAAGTTAAAGCACAGCTCTGGCGTCACGTAAGGATTCGGGGCCTGCTCGTGCGGCAGCACGATGTTGAGGCCGATGGACCGGCCCCCGGCCTCTTCCGCGCCGCGGTTGCCCGCCTCCATCACGCCGGGGCCGCCGCCGGTGACGATGATGTCGTCGGTGCCGCCGTTTTCCAGCGACCGTTTGGTCATCAGATAGGCAAAGCGCTGGGCCTCGGCGTAGTATTGCGACAGATCGGCGAGGGTCTGGGTGCGGGCGGTTTCCTTGGCCTCTGGCGCGGGGATACGCGCGCCACCAAACATGACGACGGTGGAATTGACGCCTGCCTCATCCAGCATCAGTTCAGGCTTCAAAAGCTCAAGCTGCAGGCGCACCGGGCGCAGGTCTTCGCGGCATAGAAAGTCATCATCGGCAAAGGCCAGCCGGTAGCTGGGCGCGCGGGTTTGCGGCGTGTCGGGGACGTGCCGTGCCTCTTCGCGGTCCTGATGACTGTCGCGGAAGGGGTGCGTGCGGTTGGGTTCGTCTTTCATGGATCGCTCCTGTTCGTTTGAGCGACCCTAGACCAAGGGGTGCGAAAAGGACCAGCCCCAAGCGGGCGGACCCATACGTCAATCACGCGATCCTGCGGTTAGACTTTGGACAGCACCAGACCGCCCGCAACCAGCGCGATGGCCAGCAGGCGTTGCGGGGTGATGGCGGTGATGGGCAGGCCGAGCGGGCCAAAGGCGTCCAGAAACAGCGCCACAATCAGCTGGCCCATGATCATTCCCGAAATCGCCGTGACAACGCCAAGGGCCGGGATCGCCCAAAGGATCGCCCAGACGTAGAACGCGCCCAAACCGCCGCCGATCAGCAGCCAGCGGTTGACCGATCCGGCGTTTGATAGGTGCCCCACCTCACCACTGATCAGGACCACGGCCAAGAGCACCAGAAACCCCACGCCAAAGGATATGGTGGCGGCTGCGGTGCCAGAGCCGAGCCCTTGACCTAGGGCTGCGTTCATCGGGGCCTGAAGGGCCGCCATGCAACCAGCGGCGATAATCACGAAAAGCGGGAATAGGGTCTGTGCCATAATATGGACCATCCGAAATGACTGAAATGAACGCCGTGAACATCATTCAATTTTCCGATTGCGGGTAGTCAGGATTTCCACCGGATGCAGGCGCAGCATGATCTGGGGCGCCTGCGACCATTGCCTGTCATAGCCTGCCGCGCTATGTCCGCGAGAAATCACTGCGCAAAGGGTCACGACATGTCGAACGCTGCACTTGAAACCGCCATCGAAGCCGCGTGGGACGCCCGCGACACGATCACACCTGCCACCACAGGCGAGACGCGCGAAGCCATCGAAGACACGCTGAACGCGCTGGATTCCGGCGCATTGCGCGTGGCCGAGCGCCGCGAAAACGGCGATTGGCACGTGAACCAATGGGCCAAAAAGGCGGTTCTGCTGTCGTTCCGTCTGAACGATATGGAGCCGATCTCTGGCGGGAATGGCGGCACGGATTGGTGGGATAAGGTGCCATCGAAGTTCGCAGGCTGGGGCGAGAACCAGTGGAAATCCGCAGGCTTCCGCGCGGTGCCGGGGTCCATCGTGCGCCGCTCTGCCTTTATCGCGCCGGGCGTGGTGCTGATGCCCTCGTTTGTGAACATCGGCGCTTATGTCGATGAGGGATCGATGGTGGATGGCTGGGCCACGGTCGGGTCCTGCGCCCAGATCGGCAAGAACGTACACCTGTCAGGTGGTGTCGGCATCGGCGGCGTGTTGGAACCCATGCAGGCAGGCCCCACGATCATCGAGGATAACTGCTTTATCGGGGCGCGGTCGGAAGTTGTTGAGGGCTGCATCGTCCGCGAAGGATCCGTGCTTGGCATGGGCGTGTTCATCGGCCAATCAACCAAGATCGTGGACCGCGAAACTGGTGAGGTCTTCTACGGCGAAGTGCCGCCCTATTCGGTGGTCGTCGCAGGCTCCATGCCGTCCAAGAACAACATCAACCTCTATTGCGCGGTGATCGTGAAGCGTGTGGACGAAAAGACCCGCTCCAAGACCGGCATCAATGAGTTGCTGCGTGACTAGGCCAGCCCTGCGCGCCCGATGATCCTGTCCTACACCATCGCCCGTCGCCGGATTGCGGCGGGGCGGCGGCCAAGTTGGTTTGGCGCTTGGGGGCTTGTGGGTGCGGATGCGCTGGCCTTGGCGGTGGTCTTTGCGCTGCTCTGGGGGCCGTTTCAGAACCTGACAGCGACATTTGAATTTCCCACATGGGCCACGGTTGCGGCCCTCTTTGCGGTTTGCTTTATCCCGATACAGGCGGTGTTGATCCTGTCGTCGCTTTGGGCCGCGAAATCGCGTTGGGATGATGATGACACTGGGAAATCGGGCTAATCGACCCCATATTTACCCCAAACGCAGTAACAAGAAGGGATTGATCATGGGACTTGGTTTCTTTCTCAGCATCATCGTTGGCGGCCTCGCGGGCTGGATCGCCACCACCTATATGAAGGCCAATACCGGCATCATTGCCAATGTGATTTTGGGCATTGTCGGGGCGGTTGTGATGAACGTCATCCTTGGCATGCTGGGCATCTATGCCGAGCGCAGTTTTCTGCCGCAGCTGATTGTGGGTGCCTTGGGGGCGGCGGGATTGATCGCGGCCTACCGCCGCCTGTCGGCTTGACAACAGCGCAGCGGGGCCGCACCACAGCCCCATGAAAAAGCCAAGCAAACAACAGGTCTACACCCTGCTGGTCGAAGTGGGACGGGCGTCGGATGACGGCTTGCCCAAGGGGGCCACGGGGGCTGCGCTGATGTGCTACGCCTCTGGCGTGGACGAAGCAGAGGCCGTGCGCGAAACCGTCGCGATCCTCAAGCAAGCCGATCTGGCCCCGCTTGACGTGTCAGGCTACGGCACGCTGGATGAACGGCTGGCCGAAGGTCACGACATCAGCGACGACGAAAAGGAACTGATGCAGCGGGCGCTTGCGGAAAATTCGGTGATCGTCGCGCAGATGACGCCGTTCTTTGATGAGCCGGGCCAGGACGCCTAAAGTCCGGCCTCTTGCGCGATTTGCTTGGCGGACTTACGGGCGCGTTCTGTCGCTGATTTGAGCTGACCACAGGCGGCCATGATATCCTCACCCCGGGGTTTACGCACCGGTGAGGCATAGCCCGCCTGATAAATGATCTCTGCAAAGGCGCGGATGCGGTTGTTGGACGACCGCTTGTAGGGCGCGCCGGGCCATTCGTTGAAGGGGATCAAGTTGATCTTGGCGGGAATGCCTTCAATTAGTTTGATCAGGCGGTGGGCGTCTGCGTCGCTATCGTTCACACCGTCCAGCATCACGTATTCAAAGGTGATCCGCTCTGAATTGCTCACCTTGGGGTAGCTGCGCAGCGCCTCCAGCAGGGTTTCGATGTTCCAGCGCTTGTTGATGGGCACCAACACGTCGCGGACGGCGTCCGTGGTGGCGTGGAACGATACGGCAAGCTGGCAGCCGATTTCTTCGGCGGTGCGGGCAATTTCCGGCACCACGCCAGAGGTCGACAGCGTGATCCGGCGGCGCGACAGTTGAATGCCGTGCGGGTCCATCGCGATCTTCATCGCGTCGCGCACGTTCTCAAAGTTATAAAGCGGCTCGCCCATGCCCATCAGCACGATGTTCGACAGCAGCCGCGTTTCGCTGTTGCGCGCGCCGGGTTCGGGCCATTCGCCCAGATCGTCGCGGGCGACCATGATCTGGCCCACAATCTCGGCCGATGTCAGGTTGCGCACCAGTTTTTGCGTGCCAGTGTGGCAGAAGGTGCAGGTCAGGGTGCAGCCCACCTGGCTGGAGATGCACAGCGTGCCGCGATCTTCCTCGGGAATATAGACGACCTCAACCTCGTGCCCGCCAGCGATGCGCACTAGATATTTGCGCGTGCCATCGGTGCTGACCTGACGGGTGACAACCTCTGGCAGTGCGACGACAAAGGTCTCGGCCAGCATCGCGCGGTAGTCTTTTGACAGATTGGTCATCGCGTCGAAATCGCGGACGCCCCAATGGTAAATCCACTGCCAGATTTGCCCCATGCGCATCTTGGCCTGCTTTTCCGGGGTGCCCGCGCCGATCAGCGCGTCGCGCATCTGGCCCTTGGTCATGCCAATCAAGTTCGGCTTCCCCTCCGGCACTTTGCGCGGAATGGTATGCACGTCTTGCGTAATGGGGGCCTTGGCCGTCATAGCATCACCTTTGGATCAGGAATTGCGCCCCATATAAGACAAAAGGGGCGGTTTCCAATGAAAAACCGCCCCTGCTTTCTTTGGTCTATAAATATCCCCGCCGGAGGCAGGCCGCCGGTCTTAGCCCGCGCAGCGCTTGGCGGCTTCTTCAACCGCGGCGGTAAAGCCGAGAAGACTGAACTTATCGGTGGTCTCTGTGCCGCGACCAGAGCGTGCCACAACGGTGGCATCCGCGCCGCGTTTCATCGCCGCAACGATGCGCACGTCATCTTCGGGCGTGGCGGGCCAGGCCCATTCGCCTTCGGTGAAAAGCTGGAATTCGGTGCCCGCAATGGTCAGTGAGGCCGTGGACCCGCTGGCAAAGGGATAGCCGCCGGTAAAGGCCACCTGACCCTGCACCGAGGCGCTTGGCCGGTAGAAGACAAACAGCAGGATATCGCCGCGCCGTGCTTGCACGACCTGACCGTCGCGCCGGTTCACGGTTTCCTTGGGTGCGGACACGCCCCAACATTCGGTTGGGTTATCCTCGACAAAGACGCTCCAATCGGTGTTTGCATCCACCCGGTTGTCAGAGGTTTCCTGCGCACTCAGCGCTCCTGCTGCGGTGAGGGCCATCGCCACACCAAACACACGCCACATTTTCAAAATCATTCTTACAGCCTCCAAGCTGTCCTTGCCTCTGGGTCCACCTGTTCAGCGGAGATGCGTCTTGCGGCACCTTTTCGGCTGGCAGGTTGTCTTTCAACTCGATAGCCATAAGCGTAGCAAAAAACCGCCCAATGGGGAAAGCCCCAATCGGGCACAAAGCCGTGTGGTTGCGGGGGGAAAAGGATCAAGATGAGCAATCCGGTCGATCTGGTCGAGGTCTGGCGTGGCGATTTGTTGGAATCAGTCCATCAAGGACATGTAGTGGTCTGTGATGCGGGTGGGCAGGTCGTTCAGGCCTGGGGCGATCCTGCAGCGCTGATCTATCCGCGGTCGTCTTGCAAGATGGTGCAGGCCCTGCCGCTGATCGAAAGCGGTGCTGCGGCGGCCTATGGGCTGACACCGCGCCATCTGGCGCTGGCTTGCGCGTCCCATCAGGGGGCGGCGATCCATACCGAACCGGTGACGGCATGGTTGGAACACTTGGGGCTAGACGAAGATGCGCTGCGCTGCGGGCCGCAAATCCCCGACGACCGGCCCGCGCGAGAGGCGTTGATCAAGACCGACAGTAGCCCCTGTCAGATCCATAACAATTGTTCCGGCAAGCACGCGGGTTTCCTGACCCTGTCCAAGCATCTGAACGGTGCGGCGGACTATGACCTGATCGACCATCCCGTGCAGGTCGCGGTGAAATCCGCTTTTGAAGAGGTCACGGGCGAGGATAGCCCGCTTTGGGCGCGGGATGGCTGTTCAGCCCCCAACCACGCCTGCACCTTGCAGGGCCTCGCGCGATCCATGAGCTTTTTCGCCAGTGCACAGGACCGGCAAGACACGCGGTCAAAGGCCGCGGTATCATTGGTCGATGCCATGGTTGCCCACCCTGATCTTGTCGCAGGCGACAAACGCGCCTGCACAGAGCTGATGCAGGCCATGGAGGGCCGGGTCGCGATCAAGACCGGGGCAGAGGGCGTTTTTGTCGCCATTATCCCTGAAAAGAAGCTGGGTGTAGCGTTGAAAGTCACCGACGGCACCACGCGGGCGTCAAATGCAGCCATTGCGGCGGTGCTGGTAAAGCTTGGCGTGCTGGACCCTGCGCATCCGGCCACGCAGCGCCATATGACGCCCCCCATCACCAATCGTCGCGGTTTTGTCACCGGGGTTCTGCGCCCCTCTGCCGCCCTGAACTAAAGGAAAGCCCATGTCATTTACCCTTGCCACGTGGAACATCAACTCCGTCCGGTTGCGCGAAAACCTTGTGGCGCAATTGATGCGGGATGAAACACCAGATGTGCTTTGCCTGCAGGAATGCAAAAGCCCGGTTGAGAAGATCCCGATGGAGCAATTCCAGAGCCTTGGCTACCAGCATTTCGTGGGACGCGGGCAAAAGGGCTACAACGGCGTTGGCATCTTTTCCAAGCTGCCGATCAAAGAGGTTGGGGCCGCTGATTATGCCAGCCTTGGCCATGCACGCCATATCGCGGGGCAGTTGGACAATGGGGTGACGATCCATAACTTCTATGTGCCTGCGGGCGGCGATAAGCCGGACCGAGAGATCAACGAAAAGTTCGGCCAAAAGCTCGACTATCTGACAGAGATGCGGGATGCCTTTCGGTCTGATGCGCCGAAAATGGCGATTTTGGTGGGGGATTTGAATATTGCGCCGCGTGAAGATGATGTCTGGGACCACAAGAAGCTGCTGAAGGTTGTGAGCCACACGCCGATTGAGGTGGAACATCTGGCAGAAGTGCAAGAGGCAGGCGATTGGGTGGATGTGACCCGTGCGGATATTCCTGACGGTCCGCTTTTCAGCTGGTGGTCCTACCGGTCGCCCGATTGGGATGCGGCGGATAAGGGACGGCGGCTGGATCATGTTTGGGCCACGTCCGATATCGCGGCATCGGCCCATTCGAGCAAAGTCCTGCGGCATGTGCGTGGGTGGGAACAGCCCAGCGATCACGCCCCGGTCTTTGCGACATTTGATCTTTAGCGCGGGCATTTTCTGAACAGAAAATGGGGCCAGAAAATCATATTTTCTGGTGCCTCCGGCGGGGATATTTCTAGATCAAAGAAAGCAGGTGTGCCGCCACGACCTGCCCGAGCTTGATATGCTCGGCGGGATCAAAGTGCACACCGTCCACCTTGCTGCTTTGGATATGATCGCCCGCATTCAGGAATGACGCGCCGCGCGCGGCAGCTAGTTCGGCATACAGCGTGGCGAGGTCTTGGCTTTTCGCCGCGCCGTGTTGGAACTCAGCAGCGAGGATGCCAGCCTCAAGCACAGGCGGTGGGCAAATGAGCAGGACATGAAAGCCGCCGTGGCGGGTTTGATAATCATCCCCCAGCGCCAGACCCAATAGACCCGCGACCCGGGCTGTGATCGCCGCGGGCGACAGGCCAAAGTGCGCCTTAAGGTCGTTGGTGCCCAGCATGATGGTCAGTACGTCAATGTCAGAATGGCTTTGCAGGGCAATGCGCAGTCCCAATTCGCCGTTCATATGCGGCCCCATGATCGGGTCCGCAAGGGTGCCGGCGGTGCGGCCCGGCAACCCTTCTTCGATTAAATCGCAGCCCATAGCGGCCTGCATCACGCGCGGCCAGCGGGTCGCGGTGTCGTATCTTTCAGCTTTGCCGCGCACGCTGATGGGGGGTGTGCCGTGAGTGTTGCTATCGCCAAAGGTCAGGATCGTTGTCATGAATTCACGCTAAGCCAGCGGTCCGTCCGATGCTACCCCTTGGACTCCCGCCGCTTTGCGCACATATAGGGCGCAATTCAGCAGATGGAGGCTGGCATGATCGAACTTGGCCAAACACAAACCGCGCCCGCAGGTGAGCATATCATTGATGGCAGCGACGATACGTTCATGCAGGACGTGATCGAGGCATCGCAGACCATTCCGGTGATCGTGGATTTCTGGGCGACATGGTGCGGCCCTTGCAAGACGCTTGGCCCAGCGATTGAGGCGGCGGTGACCGCAGCAGGTGGGCGCGTCAAGCTGGTCAAGATCGATGTAGATGCCAACCCCGGTTACGCGGGCCAACTGCGGGTGCAGTCGATCCCTACGGTCTATGCATTTCACCAAGGCCAGCCGATTGACGGCTTTCAGGGTGCCTTGCCCCCGTCCGAAGTGACGGCATTCGTTGAGAAAATCGCAGCCCTTGGTGGAGAGCCTGACAATGGATTGGCCGACGCGATCGAGGCGGCTGAGGCGATGTTGGAAGAAGGTGCCGCTGCGGATGCGGCCGAGACTTTTGCCGCGATCCTGCAAGAAGACCCCAACAACGCGGCGTCCTATGCCGGATTGGTCAAATCCTACCTTGCGCTGGATGACGTGGATCAGGCAGAGGCGGTGTTGAACGGCGCACCTGCCGAGATTTCAACCGATCCCGCGCTTGAGGCTGTGGCCGCACAGATCGCGCTGGTGCGTGAGGCGGCAGATGCAGGCCCCGTGGCAGAACTGCAAGGGCAGGTGGACGCCAACCCCGATGACCATCAAGCACGGCTTGATCTGGCGACAGCGATGCACGCCAATGGCCAGACCGAGGAAGCGGTTGATCAGCTGTTGGAATTGTTCCGCCGCGACCGCGAATGGAATGATGGCGCGGCCAAGGCCCAGCTTTTCAAGGTGTTTGACGCGCTGGATGCCAAAGACCCCATTGCGCTGAACGGGCGTCGCAAATTGTCGTCGATGATATTTGCCTGATCGGCCCTGCGGGCTAACTCAGATAAATGACGCCGACTGACTTGCCAGACACGATCCCGGTCTTTCCGCTGCCCGGTGCGCTTTTGCTGCCGCGCGCGCGGTTGCCGCTGAATATATTTGAGCCGCGCTATCTGGCGATGCTGGACGATGCGCTCAAGACGCAAACGCGGCTGATCGGGATGGTGCAGCCCTATGATGCGCCGGGCGAGAGTGGCAAGTTGCACCGGATCGGTTGCGCCGGACGGGTGACCGCGTTTTCCGAGACCGAAGATGGCCGCTATATGATCACGCTGTCGGGCGTGTCGCGGTTTCGGGTGGTGTCAGAGGTCGACGGTTTCACGCCTTACCGCCGCTGCAATGTCGACTGGGCAGGGTTTGAGCGGGACAAGGGCGCGGTTGAGCGTGATCCCGCGTTTCAGCGCGATCAGTTCATGGACCTCTTGGGGCGTTTTTTCGACGATCAGGGGCTGAAAACCGATTGGGATTCTCTGGGCGAGGCAGAAGACGAGTTGCTGATCAATTCGTTGTCGATGCTTTGCCCGTTTGACCCAGAAGACAAACAGGCCCTGCTTGAGGCGCAATCGCTCGCCACGCGGCGGGAAACGCTGGTCACTTTGATCGAATTCGCGCTAAGACGCGGGGATACCGAAGAGGTGATGCAATGAGCGACGTTTTTGACCCCAAAATGCTTGAGGCGCTGGTGTGCCCGCAGACCCAAGCGACCCTGCGCTATGACCCAGAGGCGCAAGAGTTGGTGTCGAAACAGGCACAGCTGGCCTATCCGATCCGTGACGGCATCCCGGTGATGTTGGTGGATGAGGCGCGCGTGCTCGACTAGCGCATCAGCGCGGGCAAGGTGCCGTTCAGCCCTGCGGCCTCTCGGATAAAGCTGCGGCGCAGACCGGGCATGGCGTTCACAGCGCCCATGCCGATGTCGCGGGCCGCACGGATCAGCGGATTATCATTTGAAAACAGACGGTTGAAGGTGTCTGTCGCCAGCGCCAGCTTGGCGGCATCCGGTCTGCGCCATGTCTGATAGCGCTCTAATGTCAGGGGTGCGCCGATATCCTCACCGCGGCGTTGTGCCTCTGTCAGGACCTGCGCCAGGGCCGCCACATCGCGCAGGCCCGCGTTCAGACCCTGGCCCGCGATAGGGTGCACGCCGTGGGCGGCGTCGCCGACAAGGGCCACGCGGTCGGCCACAAAACGGTCCGCGAGCGTGAGGCCAAGCGGGTAGGTGAACCGTCCGCCGGTCAGCGCGATCTCTCCCAGAAAGCTGCCAAACGCGGGTTTGAGCGCGTCGAGGAATTCAGCGTCATCAAGCGCGGCGAGGGTCTTGGCGCGGGTCGCATCCTCTGACCAGACAATAGCGCTGCGATTGTCGGTCAGCGGCAGAATGGCGAGCGGACCGCCCGGCATGAAAAACTGATGCGCGATGCCGCCATGCGGCTTTTGATGTTCCACGCAGCAGACAAGCGCCGTCTGATCATAGCCCCAGCCGGTGCGGGTGATGCCTGCGCGGGTGGCGGTGCCAGAACTACGGCCATCGCAGCCGATGAGCACCTTACCTGTTACGGTGCCGCCGCTGGCAAGCGTCACACGCGCCTCACCCTCAACCTGTTGATCCACAACGGTTTCGCCTGCCAGATGGGTAATCCGTTCCTCTGCTGCCATTGCATCCAGAAAGGCGCGGCGCAGGTGGCGATCCTCGACCATATAGCCCATGGGGCCTTCTTCGATTTCGGCGTGGTCAAAGTGCATGACCCACGGGGATGGTCCCTCACCGGCGCGGCCATCGGTGACCTTAATCTCCAGCATCGGCTGGGCGTCATCCGCGATGGTTGGCCAGACGCCGATGCCCTTCAGCAGCCGTTGTGACCCTAGCGCGAGCGCATAGGACCGCCCGTCAAACGCGGGGTCTTTGCGGGTGTCAACGGGCAGCGCGTCGATGATGGTGACACGAAAACCGGCTTGGGCCGTGGCAAGGGCAAGGGCCGGGCCGTTCAAGCCGCCGCCCACGATGATGATATCTGCGTCCATGCCCTGCAATATGGGCACGCGCACGGGATTGTCCATGCGACACGCGCCCGCTACCGTCGCCGCAAAGAGCGAGGTGCGACATGGACGAATGGCGGTGGATGACAGCGACGGCGCTGGGGCAGGGGATTGCGGCGGGCGACATCGACCCTGTGGCCCTGACAGAGGTTTATCTGAGCGCCATCGATACCCATGAGCACCGCGACCGCATCTATGCCCGCGTCACCCATGACCGCGCGCGGGCCGAGGCGCAGGCTGCTGCTGCACGTGCTGCGTCTGGCCTGCGGCGGGGGCCATTGGACGGTGTGCCGGTCAGCTGGAAGGACCTCTTTGACACCGCAGGCGTCGGGACAGAGGCAGGCACCAAGCTGATGGAGGGTCGCGTGCCTGATGCGGACGCAGATGTTTTGCGCAATGCCACCGCTGCGGGTCTGGTCTGCTTGGGCAAGACGCATCTGTCGGAAATCGCCTTTTCCGGGTTGGGGCTGAACCCGATGACGGCAACCTCGCCCTGCGTGCATGACGCGGGCGCAGTTGCGGGGGGGTCATCGTCCGGGGCTGCCGCCTCTGTCGCCTTTGGGCTGGCGGCGGCGGGCATCGGGTCGGACACCGGCGGGTCGGTGCGCATCCCTTCGGCCTGGAACGATCTGGTGGGGTTCAAAACGACGCACGGACGGTTGTCTTTGGGGGGCGTTGTGCCGCTGTGCCTGACGTTCGATACCGTAGGCCCGTTGTGCCGGTCGGTCGCAGACGCGGCCCTGCTGACAGCCGCAATGGAAGGGTCAAAGGCACCAAATTTGACGGGAACCGACCTGAATGGCGTGCGGTTTGGCCTGTTGAACACCATCGCGATGGATGATCTGCGCGATGCCCCCGCTGCGGCCTTTGCCGATGCAACGCGCCGGTTGACCGAGGCGGGTGCCACCGTGACCCCGTTTGAATTTGAACCCATGCAAGAGGCCTTTGGCTTTGCCGGTGCGCTTTTCACCGCCGATAGCTATGCGTGGTGGCGCGAAAGGGTCGAGGCCGCACCGGACAAGATGTTCCCGCAAATTCTTGAACGGGTGCGCGGTGGGCGCGACGTGAAAGCGTCGAATTATATTGCCGCCTGGCATCGGCTGACGGCTATCCGGGCGGAATATGCCGCCGCAACGGCTGAATTTGACGCTGTCATCATGCCCACGGCAGCAATGACACCGCCCAATATCGAGCGGTTGCTGACGGATGACGCCTATTACAAGGTCGAAAACCTGCTGGCGCTGCGCAATACGCGGGTCACCAACCTGATGGGCGGGGCAGCGATGACGCTGCCCACCGGCACGCCGTCTTGTGGGATCATGCTGAACGTTGTGGCCGGTCAGGATGATCTGCTTTTGCGCCTTGGGGCGGCTGCCGAAGCAGCGCTGGCCTAAAAGACACAATCTTGGGGGCGCAACACCCGATTTTGCTGCCTTATTCTGGACAGATGCCGCCCCTTGCGGCTAATCTGCCATCAAAGCGGGGCGAAAATGATCCCGTAAGTTGAGGCAGTTATGGTTTACCCTGAGCGGTTTGCGAACCTTCCGGTTGCGACGTGGCCACGTTTGCGTGGGCTGTTGGATGCTGTCCAGCCGGGCGGCGATGTCATCAACATGACCATTGGCGACCCGCAGCATGACTTCCCTGATTTCGTGGGTGAGGTGCTGAACGAAGAGCTTGGCCGTTTTCGCAGCTATCCCAACAATAACGGTGAACCGGCCCTGCTGGATGCCATCGCAGGCTATGTGCAGCGGCGGTATGGTGTGACGCTGGGCCATGACAATCTGATCGTCGCCAATGGCACGCGCGAGGCGCTTTATAACGCAGCCATGGCGCTTTGCCGTGAGACCAAGGGCGGCCAGCGGCCCATCATCCTCACGCCCAATCCGTTCTATCAGGTCTATGCAGTTGCAGCCCTGTCGGTCGGGGCAGAGCCTGTCTATGTGAACGCAACCACCGAAACCGGGCATTTGCCGGACTTTGCCAGCCTGCCCAAAGACGTGCTGGACCGCACGGCGGTCGCCTACATCTGTAGCCCCGCGAACCCACAAGGGGCCGTGGCCGATGCCGCCTATTGGAAAACCCTGATCGCATTGGCCGAGGCGCATGATTTCATCATCTTCGCCGATGAATGCTATGCCGAGGTTTATCGCGATACCCCGCCCATCGGCGTGCTTGAAGTGGCGCAAGAGGTCGGCGCGGACCCTGAACGTATCGTCGCGTTTCATTCGCTGTCCAAGCGGTCGAACCTTGCGGGTCTACGGTCCGGCTTTGTGGCCAGCGGGCCAGAGAACATCAAGCGGATCAGAACCTTACGCGCCTACGCCGGATCGCCGGTCGCAGGGCCGGTTCAGGCCGTATCGACGCGTGCCTGGTCGGACGACAGCCATTCTGCGGAAAACCGCGCGCTTTATGCCGCGAAATTCGACGTGGCCGATCAGATTCTGGGCGACATGCCCGGCTACCGCTCACCGCCTGCGGGATTTTTCCTGTGGTTGCCGGTGGACAATGGTGAGGCCACAGCGCTCAAGCTTTGGCGTGAAACCGGCGTGCGGACATTGCCGGGCTCATACCTGAGCCACGACACACCCACCGGGAACCCCGGCGAGAAATATATCAGGGTGGCCTTGGTCGCCCCAAAAGAAGACGTGCAGCGCGGGCTGAACCTGCTGCGTGACTGCATCAAAGACTAAGGGAAGAGTAGCATGGCATCTTATCAATCACGGCAGCGCGATCCGCTTTTGGACAGTGATACCCAAGCCGCGTTGGAAAAACGCAGCAAGGAATTGCTGGGGATTGGTCTGATCGTGATGGGCCTTTTGGCCGCTGCGATGTTCATCAGCTACACCCCCGATGATCCGTCTTGGATTTCCGCAACGGATGCACCGGTGCAGAACTGGTTGGGGCGCTTTGGCGCGTCCACTGCGGCCCCGCTGATGATGGTCGTGGGCAAGGGCATCTGGGTGCTGCCCATGGTGCTGATCGCCTGGGGCCTGCGCTTTGTTGGCCATTGGGGGCAGGACCGCGCGTTGGGTCGGTTGCTTTATGCACCGATGGCGATTGCCGCCGCCTCTGTCTATGCCGCGACCTTGGTGCCGGGTGCCAGCTGGCCGCCGAACTTTGGTCTTGGCGGCATGGTGGGTGACACCGCGCTGGGTGTGGTGCTGACCGTTGTGCCATTTGGTGAGGTCTTCTCGATCAAGCTGATGTCGCTGATCACAGGTTTGATTTCATTGGCACTTTTGGCGTTTGCATTGGGCTTTACCCGGCCAGAACTGCGCGTTGGTGGCCGCTTTGTTCTGCTTGGGACAGTGATGCTTTATGCGATGCTGCTGAAGGTTTTGGGCCAAGGTGCCGGTGCCTCTGCCAAGGTGGCGGGCGGTCTGCGCGCTGGTATGGCGGCACGTCTGGACGAACGCCGCGCGGTGCGCGAGGCGATGGCCCGCGAAGCCGCAGAAGAAGAAGCCGCACGCGCGTTGATCCCCGATCCCGACGCCAAGGCGCGCGCTGCGGCCGTAGTCCGCGCTAACCCTGTGATGCCCACGCGCGAGGCTGATCCGCATGCCCGCAAAATGCCCCCCGTTGTGCGCCCCGCTGGCTATCACGCCGCGGAAGAGGCACCGCTCGCGGCCCCCGCACGCGCGCCAGAACCGGCCCCTGCGCCTGCGCCCAAGGGGCTTTTGTCCGGTCTGTTGCGCCGCAACGATGCGATGCCGGAACCTGAATTGGTGACCGAGGCACCGCAGCCCTTTGACGAAACACCCGGCAGCGATGACCGCGTAAAGGCCCGGATTTCGGACGCGATCCGCGCCCGCGTGGCCCCGATTGTGCCGCCGACCCTGACCGGCGTCCGGATTGAGCCATCCCTGACCGCAGGCAAGGGCCCGCGTCCGATGATCCTTGATACCGGCGCACCTGCGGCAGCCCCTGAAGCGGTTGAAATGGCCGTGGTCGAAGATGAGTTGATCGAAGAAACGCCCGCCGCCGCACCCGCGCCCGCCGTCTATCAGCGCAGCACGCTGCCGCAGGCCGAGGCGAAACCGCTGGTGGCAGAGCCGCTCTTTAATCCAGAGGCCCCCGCCGCGCCGAAAAAGGTGGTTCACACAACGCCCAAGGCGGCACCGTCCAAGCAAGCCAAGGCCGAAGCACAGCCCAAGCTGCAGTTTGAAGACAAATATGCCGATTATGAGCATCCGCCCCTGAACCTGCTGACCAATCCGGTCGAAGTGCAGCGCCATGTGCTGTCTGACGAGGCCTTGGAAGAAAACGCACGGATGCTTGAATCCGTCCTTGATGACTATGGCGTCAAGGGTGAGATCGTCAGCGTGCGCCCCGGTCCCGTTGTGACCATGTACGAGCTGGAGCCCGCGCCCGGTTTGAAAGCCAGCCGCGTGATCGGTCTGGCCGACGATATCGCACGGTCGATGTCTGCCCTTTCCGCGCGTGTATCCACCGTGCCGGGCCGGTCCGTGATCGGGATCGAATTGCCCAATGAGAACCGCGAAAAGGTGGTTCTGCGTGAAATCCTGTCGCACCGCGATTTTGGTGACGGCAACCAGAAATTGCCACTGGCGCTGGGCAAAGACATCGGCGGTGAGCCGATCATCGCCAACCTTGCCAAGATGCCCCACTTGCTGATCGCCGGGACGACCGGTTCGGGTAAGTCCGTGGCCATCAACACGATGATCCTGTCGCTTCTTTATAAGCTGACGCCGGAAGAATGCCGGATGATCATGATTGATCCCAAGATGCTGGAATTGTCCGTTTATGACGGCATTCCGCACCTCCTCTCGCCGGTCGTAACCGACCCAAAGAAAGCTGTGGTGGCCTTGAAGTGGGTCGTTGGCGAGATGGAGGAAAGATACCGCAAGATGTCCAAAATGGGCGTGCGGAACATTGACGGCTATAATGGCCGGGTAAAGGATGCGCTGGCCAAGGACGAGATGTTCAGCCGTACAGTGCAGACGGGCTTTGACGATGAAACCGGTGATCCGGTGTTTGAAACGGAAGAGTTCCAGCCCGAGATTCTGCCCTATATCGTCGTGATCGTGGACGAGATGGCCGATCTGATGATGGTCGCCGGTAAGGAAATTGAGGCGTGTATTCAACGTCTTGCGCAGATGGCGCGTGCCTCGGGTATCCACCTGATCATGGCCACGCAGCGCCCGTCGGTGGATGTGATCACCGGCACGATCAAGGCGAACTTCCCCACGCGGATTTCGTTCCAGGTGACGTCAAAGATCGATAGCCGCACCATTCTGGGTGAGATGGGCGCAGAGCAGCTTTTGGGCATGGGTGACATGCTTTACATGGCGGGCGGGTCCAAGATCACCCGCGTGCACGGGCCGTTCTGTAGCGATGAAGAGGTTGAGGAAATCGTCAACTTCCTCAAGGGCTTTGGTCCGCCGGAATACATGTCCGGTGTGGTTGAAGGCCCTGATGAGGATGCAGAAAGCAGCATCGATCTGGTGCTGGGTCTGGGCGATGGGTCTGACAGCGAAAACGCGCTTTATGACACTGCCGTTGCAATTGTGATCAAGGACCGGAAGTGTTCGACGAGCTATATCCAGCGCAAACTGGCCATCGGCTATAACAAGGCCGCGCGTCTGGTTGAGCAGATGGAAGATGAGGGCGTCGTATCCTCGGCCAACCACGTCGGCAAGCGCGAGATTTTGGTGCCCGAACAGCACTGAGGGGTTGCGTAGGGTGGGCAATCTGCCCACCATTCCGGCAGGTGCGGTGGGCAGATTGCCCACCCTACATCCCGGAGCATACCCATGACGACCTACGCCACGCCGCCGGGCGGACTGCCGCCGCAGGACAAGACGCTGGATGAACGCGCGGTGTTCACCCCGGCCTATGCCTATCTCCCCGCTGATACGATGCGCGATATCACCACCAGCTTTCTGCCCGGCTGGACGGGCATGCGGATGTGGATCATCGCGCGGCCTTTGACCGGCTTTGCCGAGACATTCAGCCACTACATTGTTGAACTGTCGCATCTGGGTGGCAGTGAAACGCCCGAAGAAAACGCCGCAGCCGAAGGCGTGATCTTTGTGGTGCAGGGCCATGGTGAGCTGACGATTGACGGGCAAACGCATTTGCTACGCCCCGGCTCTTATGCCTATTTGCCTGCCGGTGCGGCCTGGACCATCAAGAATGACCACGCCGATGCGTTTACGTTTCACTGGTTGCGCAAGCGATACCTACCTTCACCACATGTCGCCGCACCCGCCGCTTTTGTCACGCATGAGGCCGACGCGCCCGTGATCGAGATGCCCGACACGGGCGGGCGCTGGTCCACCACACGCTTTGTCAGCCCCACCGATATGGCGCACGACATGCATGTCAACATCGTCAATTTTCAGCCCGGCGGCGTGATCCCCTTTATGGAGACGCATGTGATGGAACACGGGCTTTATGTGTTGGAAGGCACCGCTGAATACCGCCTGAATGACGATTGGGTCAGTGTCGGGCCGGGCGATTACATGTGGCTGCGCGCCTTTTGCCCGCAAGCCTGCCGCGCGACAGGTGACGGGCCATTCCGCTATCTTCTCTATAAGGACGTGAACCGCCACGCCGCGTTGGACCTATGACAATTCGTATTGGTATCAATGGCTTCGGGCGGATTGGCCGGACCATTCTGCGGCAGATTTTGGCGGATCATCCTGACATTGAAGTGGCCCTGATCAACGATATCGCGGCCGTTGACCTTTGCGCGCATCTATTTGCCTACGACAGCGTTTTCGGGCCTTATCCGGATACGGTGACGGTCGAGGGCAATGACCTTGTGGTGGCGGGACGACGGATCAGGTTTGTCAGCGACAGCGATCTCAGCGCGTCGGACCTGCGCGGGATCGACCTTTGGCTGGAATGTGCGGGTCATGCCAAGACGCCAGAAATCGCCGCACGGGGTTTGAACGCCGGGGCAGGGCGGGTGCTGATCTCTGGCCCGTCGCCCGCTGCGGATGTGACGGTCGTGCTGGGCGCGAATGAGGGCGAATTGGCAGATCAACGGATCGTGTCGAACGCATCTTGTACGACGAACGCGCTGGCCCCGGTGGTGCGCGTGCTGGACGCGGCCTTCGGCGTCGCGGCGGCGCATATGACCACGATCCACTGCTACACCACGAGCCAGCCGATGATTGACGCGCCGCGTGGTGATTTCGCGCGCAGCCGGGCGGGAGCCTTGTCCATGGTGCCCACGACCACGAGTGCGACCGAATTGGTCAAAGAGGTGCTGCCCGCGCTGCGCGATTGCCTTACCGGGGCGGCGGTGCGCGTGCCGGTTGCCAGCGTGTCCGCGATCGATCTGACGGCCACCCTCAAGGCGGATGTGACGGTCGCGGCGCTGAACGACATGTTGGCAGATGCTGCGCCGGGGATCATTGGGGTCACCGATTTGCCGCTGGTGTCATCAGACCTGCGCAGCCGTCCCGAAAGCCTGATCGTAGCGACGCCCGAGACGATGACCACCAGCCCGCGCCAAGTGCGCATCTTTGGGTGGTATGACAACGAATGGGGCTTTTCGGCGCGGATGATCGATATGGTGCGCCGGATGCGTCGGGCCGCATAGTCAGGGCGCGTCGATGATGACGGGCGTGTCCAAGTGATGTTCCTGTAGGTTTGTGCCTGGGCCAATGCGGTCGATGACAGCGAAAAGGCCGGGTGCGGACAGGGGGGTAAGTACCCCGTGCCACGTGCCTTTGTAGAAGTTGATCGCCTGGCCCGGCGCGGTGATGAAGGCCAACGGCGTGCCCGGTTTGCCGCCCGCATCCGGTGCCACGATCACCAGAAACGGGTTCTGGTGCATGGGTACAAAGGCTTGGCTGCCGTCAGGGTGGCGTTCGAGTAAGGCGCAGCTGTAGGGCAGGCTGCGCGGTTTGGCATTGAACAGGCTGATGCCTGCCTGACCGTCGCTGAAATCAAGCGTTGCCCGGTCGTGATAGCGGCCACAAAGGCCCGCGTTGATCAGCTTGTCAGGCTCCCCTGCGCAATCCAGCACGTCGCCAAAGGGGGCAAAGGCCAGCGCGGTGAGGGGCTGAACGGTGATCTTCACAGCAGGTCCATCAGACGCAGTTCGGCGATACGTTCAACCTGTGCGCAGGCGGTTGCGAATTCTGTGGCGCGGTCGTTCTGCAACCTTGTTTCAAAGGCGCGCAGAATGTCGTCCTTGGTGTTGTCACGCACCGCGATGATGAAGGGAAAGCCGAATTTTTCCACATAGGCCGCGTTCGCCTTTTCAAATGTCGTGCGTTCGGCATCCGTCAGCGCATCAAGCCCGACGCTGGCCTGTTCGGCGGCGGAATGGGCGGTAAGGCGTTTGGCCGCCGCCAGTTTGCCCGCCAAATCGGGGTGCGCCGTCAACACGCCAAGGCGCTCAGCCTCTGACGCGCTGCGAAACATCCGGCAGAGCGCGTTATGCACGCCTGCGGCACTGTCATGGGCGGGGCCAAGCTCCAGCGCATGGGCGCGGGTCGCGATCCAGGGGGAATGTTCAAAGATGCCACCAAAGGTATCGACGAATGTCGCCTCATCCATCTGGCTGGGGCGCGCAGCCGTCTGGGCGGGGTGTTCAGCGCGCCAATGATCCGCGATTTCACTGCGGGTTGCGAACCAGACATCAGCGTGGCCTTGGGCATAGGCAATGAAATCGCGCAGCGCTTCGGCCCGACCGGGGCGGCCCGCAAGGCGGCAATGCAGCCCGATTGACATCATCCGCCCGCCTTCGCGGTAAAGCCCGTCAAACGTGGCCTTGAGGTAGTCGTAGAACTGCGCACCTGCGTTGAACCCCTGCGGCGTGGCAAAGCGCATGTCGTTACAATCCAGCGTATAGGGCACGACGAGGTGATCGCCGCGCCCGATCCGCTGCCAATAAGGCAGGTCATCGGCATAGCTATCGGCGAGCCAGTCAAACCCTGCCTCTGCGCCCAGCCGCAGCGTGTTCATGCTGGCGCGGCCTTGGTAGAACCCGCGCGGCGGGGTGCCCACGACTTCGGTATGCAGGCGAATGGCCTTGGCGATATGGGCGCGCTCTTCGTCCTCGGGCATGTCCTTGTATTCGATCCACTTCAGCCCATGGGTCGCCATGTCCCATCCGCTGGCCTTCATCGCGGCCACCTGATCGGGGGACCGCGCCAGCGCTGTGGCCACACCAAAGACCGTCACCGGCAGATCACCCAAAATCCGGTGCAGCCGCCAGAACCCGGCGCGCGCGCCGTATTCATAGATCGTCTCCATGTTCCAGTGCCGCTGGCCGGGCCAAGCGGCGGCACCGATGATCTCCGACAGGAAGGCCTCTGACGCGGGATCGCCGTGCAGCAGGTTGTTTTCGCCACCCTCTTCGTAATTCACGACGATTTGGACGGCGATCCGCCCACCGATTGGCCAATTGGCCGCTGGCGGTGTGGCACCAAAGCCTGACATGTCGCGGGGATAACGGTTCATCTGGACTTCCCTTGTTGGTGATGAATTTATGAGGCCAAGCGAAGGGGAAAGGGAACCCAAAATGTATGATGTCGCCATCCTGTGGGACTGGATCGCTTTTGCGGTGCGCTGGTTGCACGTCATCACGGCTATCGCGTGGATCGGGTCGTCGTTCTATTTCATCGCCCTTGATCTGGGCCTGAACCGCGACATCAAGGGGCCAGCGGATGGCGAAGAGTGGCAGGTGCATGGCGGTGGTTTTTATCACATCCAGAAATACCTTGTCGCACCCGAGGCGATGCCTGCCCACCTGACTTGGTTCAAATGGGAAAGCTATGCGACCTGGCTGTCGGGATTTGCCATGCTCGCGGTGGTCTATTGGGTCGGGGCAGAGCTTTACCTGATCGACCCCGCCAAGGCGGACATTGCCATCTGGCAGGGCATTGCGCTTTCTGCAGCATCGCTTGCTGTGGGGTGGTTGGTCTATGACGGCTTATGTAAATCGCCTTTGGGCGAGACCCCAACGACGCTGATGGTGCTGTTGTTTGTGGTGCTGGTCGTGATGTCCTGGGGCTACAATCAGGTGTTCACAGGCCGCGCGGCGCTGCTGCATCTGGGGGCGTTCACGGCGACGATCATGACGGCGAACGTGTTCCTGATCATCATGCCGAACCAGCGGATTGTGGTGGATGACCTAAAGGCCGGGCGCACGCCGGACCCCAAGTATGGCAAGATCGCCAAGCTGCGCTCAACCCATAATAACTACCTGACATTGCCGGTTATTTTCCTGATGCTGTCCAACCATTACCCACTGTCGTTTGGCACGGAATATGCGTGGATCATTGCCGCACTCGTGTTCCTGATGGGGGTCACGATCCGGCATTACTTCAACTCCATGCACGCCCGTCAGGGTCAGCCGCATTGGACGTGGGCGCTGACGGTGTTGCTATTCATCTCGATTGCATGGCTGTCGACATTTCCGGGGCACGAGAGCTATGAGGCGTCAGAGGCGCGCGCCCTGACCCCCTATGAGGAACGCTTTGCCCAGGCCGAAGGGTTCGACGATGCCCATGACATCGTGCGCGGGCGGTGCAGCATGTGCCACGCACGCCAACCGGTTTGGGGTAATATGCAATGGGCGCCGAAGGGCGTGTTCCTCGAAACCCGCGCCGATGTGGCGGCCCACGCGCGTGAGATTTATCTGCAGGCCGCCGTCAGCCACGCCATGCCGCCTGCCAATATCACCGATCTGCCAGACGCAGACCGGGTTGTGCTGGCCGAGTGGTATCGCGCCGGGCGCTAGGGCGTCCCGGTTTGATGCCATGAACCTTTGGCGGTGCCGTCGAGAAGTCGCCGCTTGGCATGCTTGACGTTGCGTTATTGCCTTTATCATCCGGCATATTTTTTCTATGTTTTTCAGGCCTTAAAAACTGCTGGAGGATGGGATGAAAAGAACGTGGCGATGGTTTGGTCCGCATGATCCCGTGAGCAGAGACGACATGCTGCAAGCCGGTGTCGAGGGCGTTGTGACAGCGCTGCATCACCTGCCGAATGGCGCGGTGTGGTCGCATGATGATATCCGCGCCAGACAGGACCAGCTTGCCGCGCCAAAGGGCAGTGGTGCGCCCGATCTGACTTGGGACGTGGTCGAAAGCCTGCCCGTTTCCGAAGATATCAAACGGCAAACCGGCGACTGGCGGCAGCACATCGCCAACTACCAGCAAAGTCTGCGCAACCTTGCAGACTGCGGGATTCAGACCGTCTGCTACAACTTCATGCCGGTGCTCGATTGGACCCGCACCGACCTGCGGTTTGAGGTGCCCGGCGGCGCGCAATGTATGCGCTTTGACCTGATCGACTTTGCCATTTTCGACATTTTCACGCTGGCGCGGCCCAATGCGGAAAACGACTATGCCGACCATATCGTCAGCCAAGCGACAGACCGTAATGACGCGCTCAGCCCTGATCAGCGCCAGCAACTGACCGACAACATCATCTGCGGTCTGCCCGGCGCGGAAGAGGGGTATTCGGTTGAAGATATGCGGCATCATCTGGACGCCTATGCCGAGATTTCAGATGCCCGCCTCCGCCAGCATCAATATGCGTTTCTGGGAGAAGTGGCCCCCGTGGCCGAAGAAGTTGGCGCGCGCTTATGTTGCCACCCCGACGACCCGCCCTTTTCGCTTTTGGGTCTGCCGCGGATCATGTCGACGGAAGAGGATTACGCCCAACTCATGCAGGCCGTGGACACGCCCGCCAATGGGATCACGCTGTGCAGCGGCTCGCTTGGCGTGCGGCCAGACAATGATTTGCCCGGCATGATGGCGCGCTTGGGCGACCGTGTTCATTTCGCCCATCTGCGCAATGTCGCACGCGAAACCGGTGACTTTCCGGGGTCCTTCCACGAGGCGGCCCATCTGGAAGGGGCGACCGATATGGTGAGCCTCGTCGATGCGATTTTGGCCGAAGAACGCAAGCGGCGTGACGCGGGCCGCGCCGATTTTGACATCCCGTTCCGGCCTGATCATGGGCAAGACATCCTGAGCGATATCAAGGCAAAGGGACAACCCGGTTACCCGGCGGTTGGGCGGCTCAAAGGGCTGGCAGAACTGCGCGGGATTATCACCGCTTTGTCACACCCGAAGGTGCGGGCGTGAACCGCCTTTCAGATGCCGCGCTCGCGGAGCTGAAGGATCAATCCTGCGCGCCCGGCTATGCGCGCGAGGATTTGGGTGTTGGCATCGTTCACCTTGGGCTGGGCGCGTTTCACAAAGCCCATCAAGCTTTCTACACCGACCGCGTTCTTGCACGCTCCGGCGGCGATTGGCGTATCCTGGGCGTGGCCATGCGCAATGCGCAGGTGGCTGAGGATATCAACGCCCAAGACGGGTTGTTCGCCCTTCTGGAAAAGCGCGAAACAGGCCCGCGCGCGCATGTCGTCGGCAGCATCGCCAGCGCACTTTGTGCGGCGACCCAATCGTCCGAAGTGATCGCAGCGCTTTGTGCTCCGACCACCAAAATCGTTAGCACAACCGTCACCGAAAAAGGCTATGGCATCGACCCCGCCACCCGCGCGCCTGACCAGACGAACCCGGTCATTCAGCGTGATTGGGAGAACCCCGAAAACCCGGTCGGCGTGCTGGGCATGATTGTCGAAGCCTTGCGCCTGCGCCGCGCCAGTAACGTCGCACCTTTTACGGTCTTGTGCTGTGACAACCTGCCGGAAAACGGTCGCTTTGTGAAAGCTGGGTTGGTGGGTTTCGCCGCGCACCGCGACCCAGAGCTTGCCGCGTGGATCGACGCGAACCTGTCCTGCCCGTCGACCATGGTGGACCGCATCACCCCGGCCCAGACGGAAGAAACGCGCGCGCTTGTCGCGCAGTGTCTTGGCGTTGCGGACTCGCAAGCCATTGAAACAGAGCCGTTTCACCAATGGGTGATCGAGGATGACTTCCCCCTCGGCAGGCCTGCGTGGGAAGAGGTTGGTGCCATCATCGCACCAGATGTGACGCCCTACGAGGACATGAAGCTGCGCCTGCTGAACGGCAGCCATTCGCTGCTGGCGTATGCGGGTTATCTGGACGGCAAACGCTATGTGCGGGACGCGATGGCCGATGAAAAGCTGGTGCGCTTGGTCCGGCAGCTGATGCACGCGGCAATTGAAACTCTGCCCGCAATTGAAGGCATTGATCTCGCGGACTACGCCGAAGATCTGATCCAGCGGTTCAAGAACCCCGAGATCGCGCATGAGACGTTGCAGATCGCCTCTGACGGGTCGCAAAAGCTGGGGCAGCGCATCTTTGCGCCCGCAGTCCAAGCGCTTCAATCGGGAGCAACAATCCGGCCCTTTGCCGTCGCAATTGCTTGCTGGATTTGGTTTTGTCGGACGCAAGGCACGGCGGTGAACGATCCGCGCGCCGAAGAGCTGAGCGCGGCTTTCCAAGGCGACGATCCGGACGACATTCTCAGGGGCCTCATGGCAATGAATGGCTTGCAGCCCGATACGCTGAAGGAGTCGGAGGTTTGGAGCGACACGCTGCGCGATATGCTCTCGCAGCTCATCGCCGTTCCGGTCGATCTATTCCTGATGGAAGAAAGCAAATTGGCCTAGGGCACACGGTGTGATCTGAACGCGGACGCCGCATCGACAATCGCCTGAAGCGCAATAGGAAGTTCATTGTTCATCTGGACAAACCCATGCGGGACGCCGTCATAGACATGGCAAGTATCGTCCCGCCCCAGCGCGCTTAACCTGTCCCGCATGTGCTGGTTTTCAGAATAAAGGGGATCAACCTCTGCGATGCCAAGGTAGAGTGGCGGGATACGGGACAACAGCGCATCGCTTGCCGCAAGCGGGGCGGCCCGCATGTCGGAATATTGATGCTTGTCGGGCGCATACCATTTCCAGAACTCCATCATCTCTGCCCCGGAAAGACCGGGACCGGTGGCAAAGTCGGTGTAGGATGGGGTCGTGAAATCATGCCCGTAGACGCCGTAAAACATGATGCCAAAATCGGGCAGGGCGCGGCCCTCGACAATCTCGTTCAGCATGACACCAAAGGCCAGATTTGCCCCCGCGCTGTCACCGGCCATCGCGATGGATGTGGGCGCAGGCAGTCCCAAATCGATGTCACCCGACGATAGCCCACGCCAGATGTCCACGCAGTCATGCAGGCCCGTCGGAAAGGCATGTTCCGGGGCCAGCCGGTAGTTGCACGACAAGACCGGGCATCGGCTTTGGACGGCCAATTGCCGCGTGACGCCTTCGTGCGTGCTGATATCGCCAACGACCCAGCCGCCGCCGTGGAAATAGACGATCAGGGCGTCCTCTGCATCCTGCGGCACAAACAGGCGCAGCCGGTTTTGATTGCAATCGCGCGTGTGGAACGTCAGATCCTCGATCCGGGCCATATCCGGCATCCCGTCATTCCAACGCTGACTGACCTCAAGCGTTTGAAGCCGTGCCTTTGGCAAGGTCAGCGACCAGCGGTCCGGCGCATCGGACCATCGGTCTGCCTGAGACTGCATGATCTTGGCCACTAACGGATCAAGAACCGCTTTTTTCGCCTTGGGCTTATCCATTCAAGAGCCGGGGCAGCGCCATTGAGAATGCGGGCACATAGGTGGTGAGCAGTAGGGCGACGAGAAGCGCCAGGTAGAATGGCCAGATCGTCCGCACCGCCTGTTCGATTGAGATTTTGCCAATGGCGCAGCCCAGAAACAGGCAACCGCCGACCGGGGGTGTGGTCAGCCCGATGCCAAGGTTCATCATCAGGATGATGCCGAACTGGATCGGGTCCATGCCAATCTCCAGCACCAGCGGCAGAAAGATCGGCGTGCAGATCAGGATCAAGGCGGCCATGTCCATCAACATGCCAAGCACCAGCAGCGTAGCATTGAGGATCAGCAAAATGGCGATCTTGTTGTCGGTCAGGTTCGTGATGCCAGCCGCGATCAGGTCCGGCACTTGGTAAAGCGCCAGCAGATAGGCAAAGGCGGTGGCGCAGCCGATCAGGATCATGACCAGACCGGTTGTGCGCACTGCGTCCCGTGTTGCGATCCAAAAGTCCCGCAAAGACAGCGACCGGTAAATCAGCCCTGTCAAAAGCAGCGTATAGAGCGCGCCAATTGCACCGGATTCGCTCACCGTGAAGACGCCCGACAAGGTGCCGCCCACGATAATCACGGCGACCAGCAGGCCCGGGATCGACGCCACAAATGCAAAAAGCAGCGGCTGAAACCCCATGAAGCTTTCGGCGGGATAGCCGCGTTTCACGGCGACGAGGTAGGCGGCGATGGCCAGACACAGGCACATCAGGATACCGGGCACGACGCCTGCCAGAAACAGGTTTGTCACCGAAATGCCGCCGCCCGCGGCAAGCGTGTAAATCAGCATGTTATGGCTGGGCGGGATCACAACGCCCGCGATGGAAGACGTCACTGTGACGTTGACGGCGTAGTCGGCGTCATATCCCTTTTCCTTCATCACCGGGATCATCACTGACCCAAGCGCTGACACATCGGCCGCGGCAGAGCCGGAAATGCCGCCGAACAACATCGACGAGGTCACGTTTACAACCCCCAGCCCGCCACGCATCCAGCCCAATGCGCGGGCGGCAAAGTTGACGAGACGTTCCGCGATGCCGCCGCGCAACATCAGTTCGCCCGAGAGGATAAAGAACGGGATGGCGATCAGGGAAAAGGACGAGATGCCCGTGGTGATCCGTGTGAACGCGACTTCCAGAAAGAAACCTTCGTAGACAAAGGTGATCAGGGCGGCGCCCCCCAGTGCAAAGGCCACCGGTGCGCGCAAGGCCACCAGCAACAGAAAGCTCAGCATGAGCAGTGTAAGTCCCAAGCTATTGCACCCCTAAGTCTAGTTTTGCGGCATCAAGTTCCGCGCTTTCGTCTGACCCGCCATCATTTCCATCGGGGTCCAGAAACCTGCCAATGGCGTTGAGCAATGCGACAAGCGCCAGAACACCGCCGCCCATGGCCAGGGGGATCATGCGGATGCCTTCGGAAATGCCCAGCATCAGCATCCGCTGATCGGCATTAAAGAGCGCCAGCTTGATCCCGTAGATCAGGCAGTAACCGCCAAAGACCGCGACCAGCAGATCAACGCTGGCCAAGACCACGGTTTGCGCCCGGTGGGGCAGGCGGTCGGTGAACGCGCCGACGGCCAGATTGGTGCCCCGGCGTTGGTTCACGGCCATCATGGAAAAGGTGATAAAGGTGATCAGCAGGATCGCCACGTGTTCGACCCAGGTGGGGGTGGAATTCAGGACATAGCGCCCAAAGACCAGCCAGCCGAAAGAGAAGGTGATGAACATCAGGGCCAGCGTCGACAGGGCCTCCAACAGCCAGATCAGCAGATCAAGGCCGCGACGGATGGTTTGGAAAAGTCTCACGCTCACGTCTTATGGGCCCCCGCATTGAAAACGGCCCCTGCGGTGATCTGCAAGGGCCGCCCAAGGATTGTGTATCAGTCGAAGTTCTTGATGTCGTTCACAAGACCTTCGAGGTCGGGGTATTGCGCGATGAACCCATCGTAGACAGAGGCCATGGCATCCTGAAACGGCGTCTTGTCATCGATTGCGTTGATGACAACACCTGCTTCGATGATCGCGGCCTTGCTGGCTTCGACGCGTGCGGCCCATTCGGCGCGCTGCACGGCTTGGCTATGCTGGCCCGCTTCGGTGACCATCGCCTGTTGTTCGGCACTCAGACCATCCCAGATGACCTTTGACACGCAAAGGCAATCGGGAATGATCAGGTGTTCCGTGAGGGAGTAGAACTGGGCGACTTCAAAGTGGTTGGTCGACTCGTAGGATGGGTAGTTATTTTCGGCCCCGTCGATCACGCCTGTTTTCAAGGATTGGAAGACCTCGCCAAAGGCCATCGGGGTGCCGTTCCCGCCCATGTCGTTGACCATGTTCACAAAGATCTCGTTGCCCATGACCCGGATTTTCAGCCCATCCAGATCGGCGGGTGCGGTGATGGGACGCTCTGTGTTGTAGAATGACCGTGCGCCGGAATCGTACCAACTGACGGGGACAAAGCCTTGGTCGGCCATGGCGTCAGAAATCTGCGCGCCGATCTCGCTATCAATCACGCGGTGCATGTGATCGACGTTCTTAAAGATGAACGGCAATGATGCGACATTGGCCTCATCTACGGTCGCACCAAGCGTGCCGAGACTGATGGCCGAAAATTCAAGCGCGCCAAGACGGACCTGCGAAATCGCGTCAGCACCGCTGCCAAGAACACCGTTGTGGAATGTCTTGCCGGTCAATTCGCCATCGCTGAGTTCGGCCAATTTGTCGGTGAATGCGTCCATCGCCACGCCGGTCGGATAATCCGCGTCAAAGAAATTCCAGCCACGCCATTCAGCCGCGGCTGATGTCGCCGATAGCGCAACCGCAAGGGTAAGCGCTGCAGCTGGCGCAAATTTTTGAATAAAAGACATAAGTTCCTCCCATTATGTCCATCCTCTCGGATGTGATATATTCTTGTATACATGAAAGGCACACAAAGCAAGTTTGGCCTGAATTCGCGGTTTTGGGGGTGGGAGGTGTCGTGCGGCCTAGACCGAGAATTCGCCACCGATCGCGGCGAAGACCGAATTGACGTGCGTGTCGATCAATTCCCGCGAAAGGGATGCATTGCCAACCTTCAGCGCAGCGACCAAGGCCTGATGCTGCTCAAAGGCAGAGACCATGCGCTGGGGGTCGTCGCGGTTCAGCCTGACGCGCGCACGGTCCGCGTGGGCCTTAACGGAATGGGCCAGTCGCCAAGCGGAAGGGATGCCAGCGAGGTCGGCCAAAATGGCATGGAAACGCTCATCCTCGCGGAAAAACATCGGCTGGTCGTTGTGATTGACCGCAACCTGCTGCATCGCCAAGGTGCCATCCAGACGCTTGAGATCGGGCTTTTTCTCGCAAATCAGCCCGATGACCTCACGTTCAAGCGCGCGGCGGATCAAGATGCCCTCGCGCACGCGTTCGTTGTCAATCTCGGACACGCGCGAGCCGACTTTTGACTTGGACTTAATCAGCCCGTCCTCGATCAGCTTCTTGTAGGCCTCGCGAATGGGGGTGCGGCTGACGCCAAACCATTCGCAAATGTCGACTTCGTTGACGACAGCGCCGGGTTCAAGCTCGTTCAGGATGATGCTCTGCCGGACCAATTCGTAGATCTGCGGACCGATATCTGATGATCGGTCGATGCGTGCCTCGTTCAGTGACGGGGTGGGTTTCGCCGCTGCGGGGTCCTTCAGTCTGGGCACTGTCTGCTCTCCCTCGCCTCTTCGAGATGTCCGTCGACATTGATACCAACAAAGTTTCGAGATATCCATGTATACTTGAAAACACGAAAAGCGCTGACCATGCAGAACCCTTGGTCGCATCATTTAGGAGTGCGCCCATGACCCTGCTACACGAAGATCGCCTGTTCCCCTCCGATCCGGCAGGGCGGGCGTTGGCCCGACGGCTTTATGATGTGGTGTCCACGCTGCCGATCATCTCGCCGCATGGGCATACGGACCCGCGGTGGTGGGCCGAAAATGCCGCGTTTTCCAATGCGGCGGAGCTCTTTGTGACGCCCGATCATTACGTGACGCGCATGTTGGTCAGCCAAGGTGTCGCCTTCGAGGCGCTGGGCATCGGCGCAGAGGCAGAGCCGGACCCGCGCACAATCTGGCGGACCTTTGCCGCGCATTACCACCTGTTTCAGGGCACCCCATCACGGCTTTGGGTGGATCATGCGCTGTCGCATGTGTTTGGCATTTCCAAACGGCTGTCCCCCGCGACAGCGGACGACAGTTTTGACGCCATCGCTGAATGCCTGCCCAAGCCCGCCTATCGCCCGCACGGGTTATATGACCGGTTCGGCATTGAGGCGATTGCCACCACCGATGCGGCTCTTGACGACCTCAGCCCGCACCAAGCTGTCCGCGACAGCGATTGGGCGGGCCACGTTTTGCCGACCTACCGTCCCGATGCCGTGACCGACCCCGAAACACCTGGCTTTGCGGAAGGGGTTGATCAACTCGGCGCATTGACCGGTTGTGACACCAGCACATGGGATGGCTATCTTGATGCCCACCGGGCGCGCCGGGCCTTCTTTATCTCCATGGGCGCGACGGCCACGGATCATGGCACACCAACCGCGCATACCGCTGATCTGTCCCCCTCATCTGCGCGCGCGCTGTTTGACCGGGTCCGCGCAGGAGCGCCATCGCCTGAAGACGCGGCATTGTTCCGCGCGCAGATGCTGACAGAGTTTGCCCGGATGTCCTGCAGCGACGGTCTGGTTATGCAACTTCATGCCGGTTCCGCCCGCAACCACAGTAAATTTGTCGCCAAATCCTACGGACCAGATCGGGGTTTCGACATTCCGCGCCGGGTTGGGTTTGTCGACGAACTCCGCCCGCTACTGAACGCGGTTGGTTTCGATCCGAACTTCAAGATGATCCTGTTTACCCTCGACGAAAGCACCTACGCGCGCGAGCTGGCGCCACTGGCGGGGGCCTATCCTTGTTTGACCCTTGGGCCGCCCTGGTGGTTCCACGACAGTTTTGAAGGGATGCGGCGGTTCCGCCAGATGGCGCTTGAGACAGCCGGGTTCTACAACACGGCGGGCTTTAACGACGATACCCGCGCCTTATGTTCCATCCCCGCCCGGCACGATGTGGCCCGCAGATGCGACAGCGCATTCCTTGCCGAACTTGTGCTCAGCCATCGGCTTGATGAAGAGGAAGCCTTTGAAATCGCACCGGAACTCGCAAACGGATTGGCCCGCAAGGCATATGGTCTTGCGCGCGAATAACGGCCGCGCGGCTAGCCGTCACGGACGTTGCAGAACCACCGGTTGCGGCGCGCCGTTCACGCTGCGGTAGCCGAATTCAACCAAGCCAACGGGCAGGGCATCGGGGCCTGTCCAATAAACCTCTGCCCGGTGACTGCGCACTTCGTGCATCACCGCGTCATAGGTCAGCGTCAAGTCACCCTCCACGTCAGGAAGCGTGCCTGTCCAATCCATGATCAGGACCCGGAAGGTCCCCACATGTTCGTTTTCGTCCAGTCGAATGCGGGCACTTTCCAGCGTCAGTGCCAGAGCCGCCGCATCGTGGTGCAGCGCCAGATGGTCTGAGAAATAGGCCGCAAGATCGGCAAGATGCTCGGGGCCTAAGCCCGCATCAAGCGCCGCAGTTTCCAACCCCTTCAAGGCGGGATGCGCTAACACCAAATCCTCAACGGGCAGGGTGATCGTCAGCCGTAGCTGCTGGTCGCCTTGCGTGAATGTCAAAACCGCCTTGGGCAGGGCATGCGCCAAGGCGGGTCCGATGTTGATGCTGACAACAAATAGGGCGAGCAGTGCGGCCCGCCCGATCAGTCCAAGCCTCATTCAGTATTGCCACCGTAGTCATCCGTCTGGTCACGCCAGACCGAATGCGGGTGGTTGCCGTCTTCGCCCGTGGATTTGTTCGACTGCAGCGAAAACTCCAGCCACAGCGACGGGCCATGAATGCGCACGTAATCGTCTTCGCTGTTCATGTCCGTTGTGCCCGAAAAGCCAAGCACCGTGTCCGGCAGCTCGCTTGTGTATTTCGCCATATAGGTGGCCGCATCGGCATCATTGATATCGCCGACATAGGTCTCAATAGCGGTGAGCAACAGGGCTTGCTGCGCCTCATCCAGCTCTGACACGTTCAGCCCTTCTTGCGCATCGGGAATCGCGTCGTCGGACTGCGGGCCGGCGATGATATCGCGATAGGTGCCTTCCAGCGTGGCAGCGGCTTGCTGTTCTGCGCTCAGCGATTGCAGCAGCGCGGCAAAGGCGTCGCGTTCCTGGGTCAGCGGCACATTGGTGCGGTCATTCATCTCAAACGATGGAAACGGCTCGATCCCCCGGAACGATGGCGTCGCACCGGCCAGAACACCATCGGTATAGGTATTGGCAAATGCAAAGTGGTGACCACCATAATAGAGCTGCCATGTGCCGGTCTCACCCGGTGTGCCAAGGAAGGCGAACTTGGAATTGTAGGACGAATAGCCCGCCTTGGTGTCATCGCTGACCGTGCCGATATAGTCGTCGGCGTTCAGCGTCTGCTCCATCTCGTCATAGCCTTCGTTGTCGGTCAGGCTGGCGGCCTCCATCAGGATCGCCTTGACCAGACCAAGCTGTTCGGTGCTGAACTCACCCAGATAGGCACCGGGCCGCGCTGGAAATGCGCCCGCGGGCAGGTTGCTCCAGTTTTTGGCCTCAGCGACCGAATAATCCAGCTGCATGACCGCAAGGATTTCATCCGACGCGCCGGATTTCAGCAGATCGATCAGGCACAACAGGCGGTCATAACCCGCGTCCGTGCCGCAAGCCGACGCACTTTCGGGAATTTCGACAGAGCCCATGAGGATGCTGGTATCGCCCGTTCGCCCGTCAGATTCAGGCGGCCCGCCCATAAATTGCGTGACCCCAAGATATGCGGCACCCGCCAGCACAACGGCTGCAATAATGATCTTTTTCATGGTTTTCTCCAAACACCCAATTGCGCGCAGGTTACGCAAGCGCGTGCATTCTCGCAATGAACCTTTCCCCACCACCCGGGCGGGATCGGCGGGTTTGGGCCAATGGAAGGCGTCGGTCATTCTGGTGTCTGCGAACCGATGCTAGGTGCAAGACAGCCCTTGGATTGGGGGCCAAACACTGGAAACATGGCGCCTCATGGATCGTGTCACCTTGAAACCGATTGGACGTCTTGTGCAGGCCGATGCGGATGGGATCCTGCCGCGCATCGGCCAGCCGCCGCATCCATCGTGGAGCGCCATTCTTGGCGATATTACCGAACAGCTTGGCGCACACATGCCAGATCAAGACTTTGCGCTGCTGACCCGTGGTTCCGTCGCGCGCGGGGCCAGTGTTGAGGAGGCCGCCGACCTTGATCTTGTGATCCTGCTGGATGATCCCACGCGCTGTCCTGCGTCAATTTCCAGTGCAATCGCCCCGCAATTGAAGATCGAAACATCCATCATCGCCCGGCGCGATTTCGTGACGGATGGGCGGTATTCCTGGATGCGTTTCGTGCTGGCCCACAACGGCCACACGGTCTTTGGCCCGGATATCCTGCCCGATCTACCCGAACCAAAGCTTGGCGATCACTGCTACGCCCATCTGCGCAATGCCGATAAATGGCTGGCCGCGTGGGAGGCCTACTGGACCGAGGACAAAGACTATCTGCCCATCTGCGAATGGATGATGAAACGGATCGTGCGGTCGCTGTTTGAAAGCCAGATCACGACGATCAACGCCTTTAGCCGAGATATTTACCCCTGTGCACAAGTTGCCATCACCGCCTTTCCAGACCAGCGCGAGGCCATTCTGGACGCGGCATCGCTTGCAGTGGCCCCAACCAACGATCATGCTGTTATCTCCGGCGTAACGGACCAGCTTTCGGGCCTGTTGTTGGCCGAGCAGGCAAAGCTGCGCCAATCCATGGCGGCAGACTGACCCGCCGCGCCTTAGCCGGTTCGTCATCCCCTCACACCAGCATGTTATCGCTTAGCATGGGACATTCGGCTGTTGTGTCCCCATATTGCTAAGGTGCATCAAGACGCAAAGGACGATCCAAGGTGAACGACATGACAACACGACGCAATTTCATGGCAGGCGTTGCCGCAACGGCCCTCGTGGCTGCGGGCGGTGCCGCGCAGGCGCAGCAGCTTTCCTTGGGTGAGGTGTCAGCCTACCTCAACCGCCTGCAAACGGCCCAAGGCGGGTTCACCCAGATCAACGGTGATGGCACGCTGTCGACGGGGCAGATTTACATCAAGCGGCCCGGTCGTATCCGGTTTGAATACAACCCGCCGGACAATTCGCTGGTGATGGCAGGCGGCGGGTCTGTGGCGGTTTTTGATCCGCGGTCCAACACCGGTCCAGAGCGCTATCCGCTGAACCAGACCCCGCTCAAGATCATCCTCGACGCGAATGTCGATCTGGGCCGCGCCCGGATGGTGACGGGGCATACCAGCGACGGGACGACGACGACGATCACCGCGCAAGACCCTGACAACCCGCAATACGGCAACATCCAGATGGTGTTCACGTCCAACCCGGTCGAGCTGCGTCAGTGGATCGTCACCGATGATGTGGGTCAGACCACGACTGTGATCCTCAACGATTTGCGATCCGGCGGGGCCATCGACAATATTAAGTTCAACATTCTGGCTGAAACCAGAAACCGCAGCTAAGGCAGGGCCACCCTTGGGGTTACTCCTTGGGGTGGCTTTCCGCAAAGGCAGCCTTGGCCGCGTCAGAGGCATCAGTCTGATGCTGCGCCTTCCAGTCGGCGAAGGGCATGCCATAGAACGCCTCGCGCCCCTCATCCTTAGACATCTCAATCCCACGTTCATTCGCGGCCTCTTGATACCAGCGCGACAGGCAGTTCCGGCAGAACCCGGCCAGGTTCATCATATCGATGTTCTGCGCGTCGGGGCGGTCTTCCATCAGGTGCTTTTGCAGGCGACGAAAGGCGGCGGCTTCGATTTCAATCCGGGTTTGGTCGTCCATGTGATCTCTCCTGTTACAGACCGGTGTCGGCCAGTATCTGTTGTAATATAGGGGCCAATCGCTGCGCCCAAAGGGTTTGACCCGCGCTGTCCGCGATCAGATCGTTGCGCAACTCGATCAGCACATTGGGCCGCCCATGGGCCAGCGCGTGGCGGTCGATGCTGTCGCCAGGCAGATGGCCGAAATAGGGCTCATTATCGCCAGTGACCCATCCGGCTGCACGGCAGGCCTCAATCAGCGGGCGGGCAAGGCGATCGTCGCTCGCATAAAGCACACCAATTTCCCATGGCCGGGGCGGACGTCCGCGCAGCTGCGGGGTAAAGCTATGAACCGCGCAGATCGCGGTGTTGGGGCGTGCCGCAAGATCGGTCAGCGCGTCATGATAAGGATCGTAAAGCCCCGCCACGCGCCGTGCCTTTTCGTCTGCGTCAGCGTAGGCATTGGCCGGAATGATCGTGCCGTCATATAGCCGCATCAGCCGCGTCGGGTCATCCGGCCCCCGGTTGGGGTCAATCACTAGCCGCGAAAACCGCGACAGGATCGCAGGGGCATCCAATAGCTCTGCCAATTGCGTCGACAGGCCCGCCGCGCCCACGTCGTAGGCGATATGGCGCGCCATATCCTCCGCAGGCAGGCCCAAATCGCCGCCCGCCACCCACTCAGGCACCCGGTTACTGGCGTGATCGCATGTCACCAACCAACGGCCCTGCCGGCCCGCACCGCTTATTTCATAGGCATCTTGTGTCATTTGAACCTGTCATTACCCTGTTACCGCACTTAGGCCAGTTGTGGCTGGAATGGAATTGCGCAATAAGGGCGCGAATTTTGCGTTACCGCTAACGATGCTCCTCCCGTTAGTCAAAGACCTTGAAGGATGACCCAATGAGACGCCACCGCAACGTCAAGATCACCGCAACACTTGGCCCGGCCTCCAACGATTACGAGATGATCCGCAAGCTGCATGAGGCGGGCGCAGATGTATTTCGCCTGAACATGAGCCATGGTGATCACGATGAAATCCGTGCCCGGCACGAGATCATTCGCCAGATCGAAAAGGACCTCAACAGCCCCATCGGCATCCTTGCTGACTTGCAGGGGCCAAAGCTGCGCGTGGGTGTTTTTGCCAATGACGACGGTGAAGAGCTTGTGGTCGGCGCGTCCTTCCGCCTTGATCTGTCGGACGCCCCCGGTGACGTGAACCGCGTGCAACTGCCGCACAAGGAAATTTTTGACGCGCTCGAGCCCGGCTCGCACCTTTTGGTCAACGACGGCAAGATCAAGCTGCAGGTCAAAGACTGCGGCGCGGACTTTGCCGATTGCGAAGTTCTCGTGGGCGGCACCATTTCCAACCGCAAGGGCGTGAACGTGCCGGATGTTGTGCTGCCACTGGCCGCCTTGTCCGAGAAGGACCGCAAAGACCTTGATTTCGTCTGCGACCTTGGAGTCGATTGGCTTGCCCTGTCGTTTGTGCAGCGCCCCGCCGACGTGGAAGAGGCCCGCAAGCTGTGCAAAGGCCGCGCGGCGATCCTGTCCAAGATTGAAAAGCCCGCCGCCGTGAAGGCGTTCGACAGCATCCTCGCCGTCAGCGATGGCATCATGGTCGCCCGTGGTGATCTGGGCGTGGAACTGCCCGTCCAGAACGTGCCGCCCATTCAGAAACAACTGGTGCGTAAGTGTCGTGCTGCCGCCAAGCCGGTGATCGTCGCCACGCAAATGCTGGAATCGATGATTGAATCGCCGATGCCGACACGCGCCGAAGTCTCTGACGTCGCCGCCGCAATCTACGAAGGCGCCGATGCGGTGATGCTGTCTGCGGAAAGTGCTGCGGGTGATTTTCCGATTGAGGCTGTGACCACGATGGACAATGTCGCCCGCGAAGTCGAAGGCGACCCGACCTATACCGAGATCATCGAAGCCTCGCGCGCGGCCAAGCGTCAGTCTGTGGCTGATGGCATCGTTGCTGCGGCCCGCGAGATTGCGGAAACCACAGACATCAAAGCGATCTGCTGCTTTTCGCAATCCGGTGCCACCGCCTCCTTTGTGGCCCGCGAACGGCCCCGCGTGCCGATTGTGGCGCTGACCAACTACACCAGCACCGCGCGGCGTCTTTGCCTGACATGGGGCACCAATTGTGTCGTCACTGGCCCGGTTGACCGCTTTAAGGATGCGGTGATTGCCGCAGTGCGCGCTGCCCTTGATCAAGAGATGGCAACGGAAGAGGACATGGTGGTTGTGACCGCAGGTGTCCCATTCAACACGCCGGGTTCGACAAACATCCTGCGCGTTGCCCCTTGTGCTGAAAGATTGATTTACGCCGCCGATCCAGAGTAAGGCTGGCTTAACCAAGTCGTCGTATGGGTGTGGTATGGACGCTGATCTGTTTTTTGTTGCTGGGTTGGTGATGGCCGTTTTGGCCATCCCTGCCATCTTTAGTGCCTTTCTGGATGGCCGCGCGCCACGCCTGCCGGCCTATCTGTTTATCATTGGCGGGTTGATGATCGGCTACGCCATTCAGCAAAGACCCACCGCTTATGGCTTTGATACCATCCCCGATGTGGTGATGCGGGTGATTGCGCGCTATACCAACTAGCATCCCGACCTTTTTCCAAAGGATGCGACCATGACAGACAGCAACCCGTTTTCCGGTGACCAGCTGCAAGGCACTCATTACCAGCGCGCCGACATGACTGGGGCCAATTTCGATGGGGTCAATCTCACGGATGCACGGTTCTTTGCGGTGCTGACCGGTGCGCGCTTTGGCGACACCAACCTGCACAAGGCCGGTTTTGACGATGTGAACCTGTCCGAGGCGACGTTCAACAACGTCACGCTCGCCGGTGCCGCGATCACGGATGCAAATCTGTCAGGGTTGACGATCAAGGGCGCGAACCTGTCAGACGCCGACATCCGTGAGGCGAACCTGATGGGGATGCGGATCAACGGCGTGCTGGTCAGCGATCTCTTTGCTGCTTATGAGGCGCAACAGGGCTAATCCGCCCAAATGGCCCTTGCCACAGCACCCAGCATCCCCTAATAGACCGCTTCAACCCGCGCGTCCGGCCGACATGGCATGCCGAGTCGCGCGTCCGACCGACCCTTAACGATGGAGACGGAAATGCCAAAGATGAAGACGAAATCGAGCTGCAAAAAGCGGTTCAAAGTGACGGCCTCTGGCCGCGTGGTTGCCGCCCAGGCAGGCAAGCGCCACGGCATGATCAAGCGCACCAACAAATTCCTCCGCAATGCCCGTGGCACCACCACGCTTTGCAAAGCTGACGAAGGTATCATCAAGCCGATGATGCCTTACGCACGTTAATTAGAAGGAATTTGAGATATGCGCGTTAAAGGCGGAACAGTTACTCATCGTCGTCACAAAAAAGTTCTCGACGCTGCCAAAGGCTATTACGATCGCCGCTCCAAGACCTTCAAGGTCGCCAAGCAGGCCGTCGACAAAGCCAACCAATATGCGACCCGTGACCGGCATAACCGCAAGCGGAACTTCCGCTCGCTGTGGATCCAGCGGATCAACGCTGGTGTGCGATCCATCGACGAATCGCTGACCTATTCCAAGTTCATCAACGGCCTGACACTGGCCGGGATCGAAGTTGACCGCAAAGTGCTGGCCGACCTCGCCGTGAACGAGCCCGAAGCATTTGCTGCAATCGTTGGCAAAGCCAAGGCTGCAATGGCCTAAGGCCAGCTGCACTACAGATCAAAGGCCCGGATGAGCAATCATCCGGGCCTTTTTCTTTGCTCAGTCACCGGCCGGCAGTCATGGGTCCGCCGTGAACGCACAAAAGATAAGGGCCACCCCAAAGGGCGGCCCATTCTTAAGTCGTGATGTGGGGGACGATCAGCTGTCGTCAAACACCACTTCGATATCGATCCGGCGGTCGTTCAGACCATCCACAACCGTTGGCGACGACGGCGCAGAGACAAGGATCTGCTCTGCCGCGACACCGGTTGAGACCAGCGTGGTCATCATCGCAATGGCGCGGATTCGTGCCGTTGAGGGCGTTTCAGAACCGCTGGCGTCCTCGGCGAATTGTCCCGTGATCCGCAAGCGCGTGCCGGGGCATGAGGCCAAAGCATCTGCAAGACGATAGACCGGCAGCAACTGGTTTTCGCTCGCGGTGACGGCATTAGGTGAATACTCAACCTGGATTTGACGGCTCGACACCTGAAGGTCGGTCACGCAGGCCGGTATGTTCAGCGCCGAAGCAAGCGTGGCCGGGGATTGCGAAACCGCACCGCCGCTTGTCAGCACGACAGAGAATTCCACACGGCGATCATAATGCGCCGCAGGCTCTGGCCCGGTGATGCCGGATGGTTGGCGGTCACCCATGCCAACGGCCTGCAACATGCCGGTGTCAACGCCAGAGGCTTTGATCCGGTCCACAACCATCTGCGCACGCTGCTGGCTGAGCCGCAGGTTCACGGCAGGGTCGCCCGATGGGTCAGAGTGGCCTTGCACCTGAATGACCACACCGGGGCAGCTTTGCCCGATCTGACCAATCAGCCGCGCGCGGGCCATGCCGCCATCGTCGGGTGTCAAACCACCGGATGGAAAATAGATCCGTGTGTCGCGCACAAGGTTTTGCAGGTCCGCCACGCAGCCTGCATTCGATGCGCCAGATGCCGCCGTGAACCACGACGTGGCATCAAAGGCCTCGGCCTCTTCTTCCTCAACCGCGACAGGCACAGGTTCCAGACTTGGCGCGACAGACGCATCAAGTGGGGCATTCATCAGCGTGTTGATCGACCGCGTCACAAGCTCCGCTGTTGAGGGGGTCTGTGCTGCGACAGCAGGTGCAGGCGCGACGGCAGCCGCGATTTGGGTTTGACCATCCGTTGCATCCGTTGGACGCCAGCGGTTGCCCCGCCGATTTGTCTGGCCTTGCTCGGTAGTCGTCACGGCGATGTCGGCGAGATCGGCCATGTTTGGTAATTCGCCCCGTGTCGCGTAAACACCGGCCCCGACACCAAGACCGCCACAGACGACAAGTGCGACAAAGCCCAGCAGAACCCGCTCTGTCTTGCGCCCCTCAGCGACTGCTTCACCGCGTGACTGCCGCACACCGAATTTCGTTATCATCCACCTAACCCCCAATTCACTGCGAGATCCCCCGTCTCGCCCCGGTCGCAATCAAATTCATTCGAATAGAATCGCTGCATGAATGCCTAGGGAGTTTAGGGTGGGCATACATCTTGTGAACCCCCAATATATATGGTGGTCGCAAATGTTTCGCTTGCGTCATCTGGTGGGATGTGTGTCGAAAACGCTGTTTTTTGAGGGAATCACATCATTCCCGTCACGCCGCGTGGCTGGGCACAGGCCGAGCGGCTTGCAAGGACAACCGGGGCGCGGTAGCACGGCGCTCAGGCACAAAAGGGCGCGACATGGACGATCTGAAAGCAAAGTATCTGGACCTGATTGGCAAGGCCGCTGATGAGGCCGCACTCGAAGACCTGCGCGTGACCGCCCTTGGCAAAAAGGGCGAAATTAGCCTGCAAATGCGCGAGCTTGGCAAGATGACGCCAGAGGAACGGCAAGTCGCCGGTCCTGCGTTGAATGCCCTCAAGGATGAGATCAACAGCGCCCTTGTCGCCAAGAAAGTGGCGCTCGCCGATGCCGCCCTTGATGCCCGCCTGCGCGACGAATGGCTGGACGTCACTTTGCCCTCGCGCGTGCGTCCGCAGGGCACGATCCACCCGATCAGCCAGGTCACCGAAGAGGTCACAGCGATCTTTGCCGACATGGGGTTCCGTGTGGCTGAAGGGCCGCAAATCGAAAGCGACTGGTATAATTTTGACGCGCTCAACATCCCCGGTCACCACCCCGCGCGGGCCGAGATGGACACGTTCTACACCCACCGCGCGCCCGGCGATAACCGCCCGCCGCATGTGTTGCGCACCCATACCAGCCCGGTGCAAATCCGCTCGATGGAGGCGACAGGCGCGCCCACGCGGATCATCTGTCCGGGCCGCGTCTATCGCGCCGATTATGACCAGACGCACACCCCGATGTTCCACCAGGTCGAAGGCCTCGCAATCGACAAAGACATCTCGATGGCGAACCTCAAATGGGTGCTGGAAGAGTTCGTGAAGTCCTACTTTGAAGTCGATAACGTCGACATCCGATTCCGCGCCAGCCACTTCCCCTTCACCGAACCCTCGGCAGAGGTCGACATCCGCTGTTCGTGGGAAGGCGGCACGCTGAAAGTGGGCGAGGGCGACGATTGGCTCGAAATCCTCGGCTCTGGCATGGTCCACCCCAAGGTCTTGCAAGCTGGCGGGATCGACCCGGCGGAATGGCAAGGGTTCGCATTCGGCATGGGCATCGACCGCATCGCGATGCTGAAATACGGCATCCCCGACTTGCGCGCTTTCTTCGATAGCGATCTGCGCTGGCTGCGCCACTACGGTTTTGCGGCGCTTGACGTGCCGACGCTGCATGGTGGGCTGAGCCGGTAATGCTTCGCTTGTTGGATCGGTTGGCCAAGAAAATGGTCAAAGACATCGATCGACTTGTTATTGTTGAGCCGACGGTCGACAGTGATGACTTTGAAGGTATCCACTCTAAGGTATGGATAGACAGCAATCAGACGGCAATGGACCGAATTGATGCGAAAGCTGGTTCGCCGTTGACCCACATCTCGATGATGCTGGCCGCTGCGACTTTCATGATTTCTGCCGCGGATACATCGAACTTGGAGCAGGTGATCATCGGGTTCGAAATCGTGGCGTATCTTTTCGTCGCACTGCTCTGCATTCGTTGTTTAGGATTTATCGATACACCGGGACCTCAGCACCAACGAATAGCCCCTGTTCAGAATGAATTGCGGATTGAGGTTCGGAGAAGAGCCAATATCTTGAACATTTCGATCCGCTGGATGTTCTTGATTACGTTTGTGTTTATGATCTCTGTCCTCGCCCATATTTTCTTATGACGAGATTCTTCGCACGCTACTACGCGGTCTGCCACCTGCTCGCCGCACGGCTCACACGGGCACAGGGCTATGCGCTTTGGATCGTGCCGCTGGTGATGTTCTGGCTGTTGCTGGAGTTCACGCGGAGCGGTTGGGCATTTGCGCTACTGATGATCGTCTTCTTGATCGCGGCCCCGTTTATGACCGCACATCACCGCTATTGGCAGGACCATAAGGGCCAATAGCCGGGCTTAACCACCAACCCGGATCGACTTGGCCGATCCGCGCTGCACGATCTGTCCCGCGCCGATGCTGCTGCCCAACATGTCCGCCTGACAGCCAAGCCGCACGTTGCTGGTCCGCACTGATCCTTCCTGACAATTGGAAATCTTCATACCGGCAAGGCTCATGCCGCCCGCACTATCCGCATGCTCGGCATAAAGGCTCAGCGCACCGGCCAAAAGCACCAGTGTCGCAGCCGCAAAGATATAGGTTCGTCCGGTCAGTTCCATGATCCAACCCTCTCGATGTCTCTCCATTGTCTCGCATACGTGGACAATTTGCCGAAAGTTGGACGGAATATCGGTGATTGCGGGCCAAAGCCGCGCCTAGCGGCCCATCGTGATGGTCCCGCCACTGATCCGGTTGCCGCCGCCTTTCAGCAGGTTGGAATGGCAGCCAAACCGCATAGATTGTGCGTCGAAAGAGGCCCAATCGCAGATCGCAGCCTTGACCGCATAAATCTTGGCCCTGCCGGTCTCGGTCTGCGCATAGTCGTCATAAAACCTTAGCGCAGCGGCCAGCAGAAACAGCGTGGCTGCAGCAAAGATATAACTTCGGCCTGACAGGTTCATGGGCGTTCCTTGGTCGTCAACGGCTCTGCCCTAGCGCATTGTGGTAAAATCCGGGTTAATCGGGCCACCTTTCGCCTTGGCGTCACATGCGCTAAGAACGCGCGAACACGCGCTTTATCGGAAATTTACCCCATGAAATTCACGCTCTCCTGGCTGAAATCGCACCTCGACACCGATGCATCTGTTGATGCCATCGCAGAGGCCCTGACCGATCTGGGGCTTGAGGTAGAAGGCATTGAAAACCCCGGTGAAAAGCTGCGGGATTTCACCATTGGCTACGTGACCCACGCCGAAAAGCACCCCGATGCGGATAAGCTGCGGGTGTGCAAAGTGAACACGGATGAGGGCGAGTTGCAGATCATCTGCGGTGCCCCCAATGCGCGTGAAGGCATCACCGTTGTCGTGGCCAAACCCGGCGTCTACGTGCCCGGCATCGACACCACCATCGGTGTCGGCAAAATCCGCGGGATTGAAAGCTACGGCATGATGGCGTCAGAGCGCGAGATGGAGCTTTCGGACGAACACGACGGCATCATCGAACTCCCCTCGGGCGAGGTTGGCCAGTCCTTCTCTGATTGGTTGGCACAGAACGATCCCGCCAAGGTCGATCCGGTGATCGAGATTGCTATCACGCCCAACCGCCCCGATGCGCTGGGTGTGCGCGGCGTGGCCCGCGATCTGGCGGCCCGTGGTCTTGGCACGTTGAAACCACTGGCGACGCCCGCCGTTGAGGGCAGCTTTCAGTCGCCATTGACCGTCAGCATCGACGACAACACCCGCGACGGCTGTCCGGCGTTCTTTGGCCGCCTGATCAGGGGCGTGCAAAATGGCCCCAGCCCGCAGTGGATGCAGGACCGTCTGCGCGCCATTGGCCTGCGCCCGATCAGCTTTCTCGTCGATGTGACGAACTTTTTCACCTACGACCTGAACCGTCCCCTGCACGTCTTTGACGCCGATAAGGTCAATGGCAACCTGCGCGTCCATCGTGCCGCCGGCGGCGAAGAGATCGTCGCACTTGATGACAAGACCTACACGCTCCAAGCGGGCCAAATGGTCATTTCCGACGACAATGGCGCTGAAAGCATCGCCGGGATCATGGGCGGGCTGGACACCGGCTGCACCGAAGAGACGGTGAATGTCTTTGTCGAAAGCGCCTATTGGGATCCGGTCCAGATCGCCTATGCGGGCCGCGCGCTCAAGATCAACTCTGACGCGCGTTACCGGTTTGAACGCGGTGTTGACCCGTCGTTCACGCCCGACGGCGTTGACCATGCCACGGCCATGATCCTTGAACATGCGGGCGGCGAAGCCTCCAGCATGGTGCAGGCCGGTCAGGTGCCGGATACCGCCCGCGCCTACCGACTAGATGCCAAGCGCGTCATCAGCCTTGTTGGCATGGACATCCCCGAAAGCACGCAGCGCCAGACGCTGACCGCCCTTGGCTTCCAGCTGAAGGGCGACATGGCCCATGTGCCGTCATGGCGTCCTGACGTGCAGGGCGAGGCTGATCTGGTGGAAGAGGTGGCGCGCATCGCCTCGCTCACCAAGCTTGAGGGCAAGCCGCTGCCGCGCGTCGACGCAGGCGTGCCCAAGCCCATCCTGACTGCCAGCCAATCCCGCGCCCGCACCGCGCGGCGCACGGCTGCCGCCTTGGGCTATAACGAATGCGTCACCTATAGCTTTATCGATCAGCCGACTGCCGCGCTGTTCAAGGGCGGCGAAGACAACACCATGCTGGAAAACCCGATCTCCAGCGAGATGAGCCATATGCGCCCGGCGCTTCTGCCCGGCCTTTTGCAAGCCGCCGCCCGTAATCAGGCACGTGGTTTCATGGACATGGCACTGTTTGAGGTGGGCGATGCCTTCCACGGCGGCGAGCCAGGTGAACAACACACGCTGGTCACCGGCCTGTTGATTGGCCGCACGGGTCCCAAGGACGTGCTGGGCGCCTCCCGCGCTGTTGATGTCTATGACGTCAAAGCCGATGCAGAGGCGGTGCTGGCTGCCATGGGGGCACCTGCCAAGGTGCAAATCCTGCGCGGTGCCGCCCCGTGGTGGCATCCCGGTCGCCACGGCATGATCTGTCTGGGGCCGAAAAAGGTGCTGGGCGTCTTTGGCGAAATCCACCCCAAAGTCTTGCGCGAAATGGACGTCAAAGGGCCTGCCATGGGCTTTACCCTCTGGCCTGACGAAATCCCGCAGCCCAAGAACCGCACGACCAACAAAGGTGCCGCCCGGATCAACGATCTGCAAGCGGTTGAGCGTGACTTTGCCTTTGTCGTGGACGCCAGCGTTGAAGCTCTGACGCTTGTGAATGCCGCCGCAGGTGCCGACAAGGCGCTGATCACGGACGTGCGCGTCTTTGACGAATTCATCGGCGGATCATTGGGCGAGGGCAAGAAATCGCTCGCCATCACCGTGCGGATGCAGCCCACCGACAAGACCCTGAAAGACGATGACATCGCCGCTGTCGGGTCCAAAATCGTGGAAAAGGTTACCAAAGCCACGGGCGGAACCCTCCGTGGCTGACCCGTTGATCCTGCGCCGGGCGGTTCCGTCTGACGCGCAGGATTTGACGCGCGTTGTTGCGGATGCCTTTCAGGCCATGCCGGAACTTGACGCGGCCATGCTGACGGATGGGCTGGATCAGGACATCACCGACCATATGGCTTGGGTGGCTGAGTTATCGGGCCAGATCGTCGGCGGTATCATTCTGATCATGGGCGACGTGCCGCAAATCACCATCCTTGCCGTTGATCCCACGATCAAAGGGCAGGGGCTGGGGCGCAAGTTGGTCGCGCAGACCGTGCAAGCCGCCCGCGACGCAGGCCGCAAGAACATGCGCCTGACCACCCACAAAGACATGACCGGCACCCGCGCCTTTTATGACCGCCTCGGCTGGTCGGTTGCTGGGCAGGACGGCGATAAGGTCTACATGACCTTTCAACTCTAACGAAAAGGACAGCCCATGACCCTGCGCATTTATCTTTCCGGCGAAATCCACACCGACTGGCGTGACCAGATCACCGCAGGGGCGGCGGGTCTTGATGTGGCCTTTGACAGCCCTGTGACCGATCACGATGCCTCAGACGATTGTGGCGTGGCGATCATGGGGGCTGAGCCTGACAAGTTCTGGCACGACAACAAGGGCGCGAAGCTCAATGCGATCCGCACCCGTCACGGGATCGAAAACGCGGACGTCGTCGTGGTGCGCTTTGGTGAGAAATACAAACAGTGGAACGCTGCCTTTGACGCGGGCATGGCCGCCGCTTTGGGTAAGTCCCTGATTGTGATGCACGGCGCCGACCATCAGCACGCGCTGAAAGAGGTCGACGCCGCCGCCCTTGCCGTGGTCGAAACCCCACAGCAAGTCGTGCAGATCCTGAACTACGTCCTGTCCGGCAAGCTGCCGTAGGCCGGGCTTCAGACCGGCTTAAGCCGGGCGCGGCGGGATGTTCTTGGCCTTATCCACCGCAGGCCGTGCCAAGAACCGGTCCACATAGGCGGGCACATTGGTCAGATCGTTAAAGCCGGTGATCTCTTTCGCCCCGTAGAAATTGAGCGCATTGAGCCAGGGCGCAATCGCCATATCCGCGATGGAATAGTCACCAGCGATCCAATCCTGCCCCTCTAGCTGCTTTTCCAAAACGGCCAGCAGGCGCTTGGCTTCACCGATATAGCGCTCGCGTGGACGGGGGTCTTCGATCTCTTTACCGGCGAATTTGTGAAAGAACCCAAGCTGCCCCAGCATCGGGCCAAGGCCACCCATCTGGAACATCAGCCACTGCGTAACATGCGCTTTATCAGCGGCGGTTGTGCCGATGAACTTGCCGGACTTTTCAGCCAGATACAGCAGGATCGCACCGCTCTCGAACAGTCCGAGCGGGCCATTGGGGCCGTTGGGGTCAATAATCGCGGGGATTTTGTTGTTGGGGTTCAGCGACAGAAACGCATCACTTTTGACGTCCGCATCGGACAAGGTGACCAAATGCGGCTCATAGGCCAGACCCATTTCCTCCAGCGCGATTGAGACCTTCACCCCATTGGGTGTTGGAAAGGAATAAAGCTGAATGACCGATGGGTCCTTTGCAGGCCAGCGGCTGGTAATGGGAAACGAAGACAGGTCCGACATCAAGTGGTTCCTCTGATTTGGTTTAGGTTTCTAAGATGGGGGGACCAAAGGTTAATAAAAACCCCTTGGTTCGTTAACAAAATGCGTTAGGACTGTGCACGCTCGCACAGAAGTTATGCTGTGCGTACAATAACTGGAACAGGGGACACTATGCTATCTGAATTCAAAGACTTCATTGCCAAGGGCAATGTCATGGACATGGCCGTCGGTATCATTATCGGCGCAGCCTTCACCGCCATCGTTGGCTCGCTCGTCGAAGACCTGATCAACCCGATCATTGGCGTCTTCATGGGCGGCGTTGATTTTGCTGGTCTGACCGCAACCGTGGGCGAGGCAACATTCACCTATGGTAACTTCATCATGGCCGTCATCAACTTCCTGATCATCGCGTTTGTGGTGTTCATGCTGGTGCGGTCCGTCAACAAGGTGAAAGCCGCAGCAGAAGCGCCAAAAGAAGAAGCGCCTGCCGAAGATACCGGCCCGACAGAGCTCGACCTGCTGAAGGAAATCCGCGACAGCCTGGCGAAGTAATCAACGGCGTCAATCGACTGCAAAGGCCCGCCTGTTCAGGTGGGCCTTTTTGTATGTGGGGGGATCGTCGTCTCGGTCGGTGGCACGGGCGCGCGGTCTTGGCGCTTTGACCGGGTCAGCACAAAAATGGCGGCGGTCGACAGGACCAGCCCAAGGATTGTGATAATGTGTACCGTGCCGAACATGCGTGCTTCCAATTGTTAACAAATGGTTAACGTCGTTCGGACCGATTGGTTCCGATTTAATAATTAGGTCGGTCGAAATGGGCGGATTCCCGCCTCAATAGCTGCGATCAGCGTAGTCAAATGCTTGTAATGCAAAGGTAATCGATGTGCGGCAATAGTCGCTTTGCGCATCGATCTTTGGGGTGGTGTCAAGCTGCCGGGCAAATGCTGTTAACAGTTTTGAGGCTAATCCGGCCTCGGGCGTGGCACTTTCCGGGCTGCGTTGCGGGCCGCGATGGGTGCAAGCCAACCGGGCCTGACCGTGCGCGACCAGTGCAAATTCCGCGTCGATGTCATGGGTCTGATCGGGTGACGCCAACACGGTCGCAAGGCATTGCGCCGCCAATTCGCTGGCCAGCAAGGTCAGCGGCACGGCCTGATCCGCGGTCAGGCTTGCGTCCTCAAAGTTGACGGTGACTGTCACGCCCTTGGCGGGCAGGTCGCCCGCGTTCAGCACCGCGCCAAAGACGTCGCCTAAAAGCTCTGCCGCGCTGGTGCGTTCAACGCCGCGCGCCTCGTACATGTGGCCATAGACCGTCGCCAGCCCGCGCACCCGGTCTTGCAGGCGGGCAAGGATATTCTGCGCCTCGACGCTTTGGGTATCGCGCACCTGCAGGTTCATGATCGAGGTGATCAGTTGCAGATTGTTTTTGACCCGGTGATGCACCTCTTTGATCAGCATATTCTTTTCGCGCAGCGCATCTTCCATCCGCGCCTCTTCGCTGATCAGATCCAGCGCCATGCCCTGAAACGTCGTCTCGAGCGCGCGGATTTCGGATGGGATCGCGGGGTCGTCGTCCGGGCGGTTGATGGTGCGATGTCGGCCAAAAGCCTCCATCTGCTGGCCAAGCCGTTGCACATGGCGCACCACCAAGCGGTGCATCGCCAGATAGGCGACCGCAAGGCTCGCGATCCACATCAGACCGGGAAAGAATGGCGCGGGCAGGGACATGCCAAAGAGGGCAGGCGACGGGGTCGTATGGGGCCAAACCGCAATCGCGTAGACCTGCTGCGGGATCATCGGCAACAGAACCAGCACCTTGGGCGCACCTGTGTCGTCATCGATCAGGTGAGTTGTCGGCTGCAGTGGCGGCATCTGTCCCACGCGTTCCTGCAGTTCTGCGATCATGGCGGCGGTCGGCTCCGGCCCTTCAAGGCGCAAAGCCCGGCCCTCGCGGTTATAGGTCGCCAACGTTGTCGGGCGCGCGGGAACTTGGTTGAGCTCTTGGGCAATTTCTCCGCCCGGCAGCGTCAGCGCCACATAGCCACGCAGCGACGCATCATCCTCAACCACAGGCCAAAGAATGACAGAGACCGGTGCGCCGTCAGCGGGCGCGTTTGGCGCGGGGCGGATCACGGCGCGTGGGGTGCCCGTCAAGGACGTCAAATCAGCGTCGGCCATATAGCTCAGGAATTCGGGCGCAGAGGCGCAGCGGACCGCGCCGTCACGTTCCAGAAACCCCGCGTAGCTAAAGGCCGGATCGCGCGCGGTAAACGTGGCCATGAATTGTGCGCAGACGTCAGGGTCATCGATGAATTGCCCGACGATCCCGGCAATCGCCTCTGCCGCGCCCAACCCACGTTCAAGCCGCTGCGTTTTGCCTTGGATCGTGGCTTCGGTCGCGCCGATCAGTGACAGGCGCAACCGGCTTTCGGCGGTGTCGGACAGCGCAGTTGTCTGGATCACCCCCAGATAACCCAGCGGCAGCAGTGCGAGCGTCAAAAGCAGCATGATCCTGACGGGCAGCCCGGCCCCCGCGCCTTGCCGGAGCATCAGATCGATTTGCCGCTGTTGCTGGCCACCACCGCCATCGTCGCCCGATCGGTCAGTTCCACCGGCCCGTTTTCATCCAGCCCCATCAGCTCGCCCAGCCGTTTGCGGCCCCGGTTCGCACGGCTTTTAATCGTGCCGACGGCGACACCGCACATCTCGGCAGCCTCATCATAGGAAAAACCGGATGCACCCACCAAGATCAGCGTCTCGCGCTGTTCCACGGGCAGCGTTTCAAAGGCGCGCTTGAAATCCTGAAACTGCAATCGGCCGTCATGGGCAGGCTTTTCCGCCAGTTTGGCAGTGATCACGCCGTCCACATCCGCAACCTCACGCTTGGCCTTGCGCCGCTCGGAATAAAACGTGTTGCGCAGGATCGTGAAAAGCCAGGCGCGCATATTGGTGCCCGCCTGAAACTTGGCGATATTGGTCCAAGCTTTGACAATGGTGTCCTGCACCAGATCGTCGGCCGCGCTTTTGTTGCGGGTCAAACTGATGGCAAAGGCACGCATGGCCGGCAAATGGCTGACCAGCTCCTCCTCTGGGGGGATGGCGGCGGTCATTGGCCTGATCCGCGGTCCTGTTGCGGTTTGGTCTCTTTCAGCTGTGCCAACAGGTCATGAAAGCGATCTGGCAGGTCTTCCTTTGCGGCCTCCTCGAACACCCGCCGCAAATTTGCGTCGATCAGCTCTTTTGCCTTCTCGCTGGGTGGGTTCTTTGCCATGCTGGGGGAAGCCACAGAATAAGGGACAATCGGTTTTCAGGAACTAAACACCCAGAACGGGGTTTAGTTCCATAACAACTTACAAAATCGGAACAGTTGATGACTTCGTTGACGCCACAGGATGACATGTCTGCAGCCGTTGCAGCCCAGCTGCCTTACCTGCGCCGCTATGCGCGCGCCCTGACCGGATCACAAGACAGCGGCGACGCCTATGCCATTGCCACGCTCGAGGCGATCCTTGCTGATCCTGCTGTGCTGACAGCATCGCTGCCGGTCAAGGTGGCGCTTTTTGCCGCGATGCACCGGATCTGGGTCGCCAGCCCCGCGCCAACGCCCGAGGGTGGCGCGTCAAAGGTCGAAGCAGCGGCCCAGGCCCATCTGTCGAAACTGACCCCTGACACGCGCGAGGCGCTTTTGCTGCACACGCTCGAAGGGTTCACACGCGACGAGGTGGCGCAGATCATGGGCGTGACAGCGGCCAATGTCGGACAACTCATCGACATCGCCCACCGCGAAATGGCCGAAAGTGTCGCAGGCAATATCCTGATTATCGAAGACGAGGTCGTGATCGCGATGGACCTGGAAACCATCGTGACAGAGGTGGGTCACCGCGTCACCGGCGTGGCGCGCACCCATCTAAGCGCGGTGGTCATGGGCCAAAACGAGCGGCCTGACCTGATCCTTGCCGATATCCAACTGGCCGACAAATCCTCGGGCATTGATGCGGTGAATGACCTGCTTGGTCTGTTTGGCGATGTGCCGGTGATCTTTATCACGGCTTTCCCCGAACGGCTGCTCACTGGCGATAAACCGGAACCAGCCTTCCTGATCACCAAACCCTATGCAGAGGATCAAGTCCGCTCTGCGGTGTCGCAGGCAATGTTCTTTGCCTCGACCGAAACGTTGCACGCCTAAGCGATGAAAGTGGCGGCCGGTCGCGCGTGAATTTCGGGAAGACGCGCAACCGGCCAGCAAGGCACGGGGACAGGCGCCTTTGAGGGGTCATAACCGCCTGAAAACGGTGTGGTTCCCAAGAAATTTGGGTGATGGCGTAACCCTCTGATTGTGTTTGAGAATTTGGGTGCGGAGTTGCCTGCGCACGCCGCGTTGAGACCTCCTTTACATCTATCATGTGCAAGAAACCTGCGGTAACCTACCGTTGGGCGCGACAAATGGAGCGCCAGTTGGCGCTTTGGCGAAAGGAACCTGCTCGAAATGGAGATCGACCACATAGATCGCCGCATCCTTGCCGCCTTGCAAAAGCAGGGCCGCATGTCCCATGCAGAGCTGTCGGACAAGGTGAACCTGTCGCCCTCTGCCTGTCACCGGCGTATCCAGCGGATGGAAAAGGACGGGCTGATCTCGGGCTATGTCGCGCTCTTGGATCCGCGCAAGATGGGGCGGCCAACGACGGTTTTCGTGGAAATCACGCTGTCGGGCCAAGCGGATGAGGTGCTGGACGCATTTGAACGTGCCGTCGCGCGGGTGCCGGATGTGCTGGAATGTCATTTGATGGCGGGCACGGCGGATTACCTGTTGAAGGTGGTCGCTGGCGACACCGAAGACTTCGCCCGCATCCACCGCCGCTACCTTGCGACGCTGCCCGGCGTGGCGCAGATGCAGTCGTCCTTTGCCCTGCGCACGGTGCGCCAAACCACCGCGCTGCCGGTCTGACGGTCGCCGCTCTTGGGACGGGCTAAAGCCCGCCCAAAACGCCCCGCCCGCCATCCCGGGTCTTGACCACAGACCAGATCGGCACCACCTGTGAATAACGACGTTCAGAGGAGCATTTGATGCGTAAATTTTTGAGTATGATGGCTATTATTGCAGCCACCCCCGCACTTGCAGAGTGGCAGCAGATCGGCGACGGCGATACATTCCGCGCGCAGGTCGTGAACAACGCTTTTGTGGATGCGGACGGCAATTGGTTCCAGTTCAACAGCAATGGTACGCTGACGGGCGGTGCCGCTGGCAAAGAGCTGACCGGCACATGGCGCTACCAGAACGGTATGGCCTGCTTTAACCGCGCTTTGGGTGGCGAAGACCTGCCCGCTGACTGCATTGTGGTGCTGGTTGATGGCGACGCGTTGGTCACCGTGCGCGATCAGGGTCGTGGCAAACAGACGCAATATTCCCGCCGCTAACGCATCGGCAACGCAGACATTTTCAAGCGCCTTTGATGGGTTTGGCTGTCAAAGGCTGCGGGTCACGCCAAGCGCAGCCGTGGCCTTTGCGGTCGCAGCCAAGGGCATCGCACCACCACCAAGCGCCGCATCAAGCCTTTCCGCCAGAACATCACTACTTTCCAATGCCTCATAGGTCGGCCGGGCCAGCACATAGCCTTGAATATAACGCGCACCCATCGACAGAACGCAGCGCAGCTCTTGCGGGGTTTCGACACCCTCCAGCACGCAGAGCATGCCCATGTCCCGGCACATGTTCAGCAGATTGCCCACGATCGCCTGTCGCCGCTTATCGGCATCAATCCCACGCACCAATGACATGTCCAGCTTGATGATCTCAGACTGGCTATCGGCCAGCAGGCCCAACCCGGTATAGCCAGAGCCCAGATCGTCAATCGCCGTGCGGAACCCCCGCGATTTATAGCTGCCGACGATCCGGCGCAGATGGGCGATGTCGTCAATCGACTCACTCTCGGTGAATTCAAAGATGATCCGTTCAATCGGAAAGCCATATTTTTCCGCCGCCCAAAGCGTCGCGCGAATGCAATGGTCGGGGTTGTAGACCGCATTGGGCATGAAATTGATACTCAGGTTCGTGGTCATCCCCAATTGTGCTGCCAGCCTGATCGCGCGCTTGCGACACAATTGGTCAAAGCTGTAGCGATTGTCGGGCGTCACCTTGGACAGCACATCATAGGCAGACCCATCGCCAATCGGACGCACCAGCGCCTCATAGGCGAAAATCGCCCGCGTCTGGACGTCAAAAATCGGCTGAAACGCCATGGTGAATGGCGTGTCAAACCCGGCACCCGCACGGTCTGCACAGCGATCGCAAGAGGGGGCATGATCCGGTAACATTCTGAAAAGACGCCTTTCTTTTGTCCGTCACGCAGATACCCCAAAAATCTTGCACCAAGCTTAAGGGCGGGACAAAAGGCAAAAGAAAACCCCCGCCAGATCGCTCTGACGGGGGTCTATTCGTAACGTCTTGGGGTGCCTTTACAGCAGACCCTCACGCTGGGCCTTCTTCCGGGCCAGCTTGCGCTGACGACGGATAGCTTCGGCCTTTTCGCGCGCCTTGCGGACAGACGGCTTTTCGAAATGCTGCTTAAGCTTCATTTCACGAAAAACGCCCTCACGCTGAAGTTTCTTCTTCAGAGCACGCAACGCCTGATCGACGTTGTTATCACGAACACTTACCTGCATGTGGTTTTCACCACCTCTCTAAGTTGGATTTGCAATAAGTTGCAGGAAGTGGGCATATAGCAAGGCCGCCCTATCTTGTCTAGTCGCACGACAACGCCGGAGAACGCCATGCAACCCGATCCCGTCAAACTGCAATTGCTCGACGCTGCCCTGCCACATGTGGCCTTTGAAGGCTGGTCCCCCGCGATATTCGAGGCCGCCGTGGCCGAGGTTGGGATTGATCCCGCCCATGCGGCGACGCTCTGCCCGCGTGGTGCCGTTGATCTCGCGGTGCTGTATCATCAGCAGGGCGACGCGGCGATGGTGGCGGCGATGAAGACCGCTGATCTGACGGGGATGCGCTATAGCGAAAAGGTCGCCCATGCGATCCGCCTGCGCCTTGATGCCGCCGCCGACAAAGAGGCCGTACGCCGTGGCACCACGCTCTTTGCGCTTCCGCATATGGCGCCCGACGGGGCCAAGCTGATCTGGGGCACGGCAGATGCGATCTGGACAGCGCTGGGCGACACCTCGGACGACATCAACTGGTATTCAAAGCGCAGCATCCTGTCAGCGGTCTATGGGTCGGTGGTGCTTTACTGGCTGGGCGATACGTCTGACGGATCGGCCACAGACGCCTTTATCGCCCGCCGCATCGACAATGTGATGCAGTTTGAGAAAATGAAGGCGCAAATCAACGCCAACCCGCTCTTCAAACCACTCACCGGCCCCTTGGAACGCTTGGCCGCATCCGTGAAAGCCCCAAACCAGATGCCGGACCTCAATGACCTTCCGGGCATGTGGCGCGACCACTGATTGGGATCGCAGGCACCATTGTCTGCTTCGCCAGAGCGTGACAAAGCGCCACCAGTTCCGCGTCGTATCAGGATAGAAATTGGTCTGATGCCTACTGGTTCCTTACCAAGCCTTGGCCAAACCGCGGCCAGTTTGCCTGCCCGCGCCACGGCTGCGTCGGAGAGATCGGTGTTGAGCCCGGGGTGGGCGTTGACCTTCTCGACCGCGATGGCTGGAATGCCGGGATAGGCACCGCTGACGCGCGCGGTGATCGCTTCTATCTCGCACTGAATGTCATGCGCTGACACCTCGGCAGAATGGCGAAACTCCATGTCCAATTGCCTATGATCCGGCACAATATTGAGCGGGCACGTAGGCACACCGCGCAACAACCGCAGAAGAGGACGACGAGATCGCAAGACCAAACATCCCCGTCTCGGCGCAACGGGCGACCAGTGAAAACGTCATTCCGGGATCACCGCAGTGCCGTCAAGTTCCCCCATCCATATGTCCTAATGCGACGACAAAGACGGAATCTGACAGGTCGAACTGGCATCCCTTCTCCGTTCGGCGGATAAGCGTCCTAGGCAGAAAATCAGGAAGTATGAACATGGCGAAATCTGTGACCCAAGACCGCGTTGGTGTGGCCCTGATCGGCGCCGGTATGATTGCCAAGACCCATGTGGCGGCACTCTCTGGCGCTCAACAAGTGGCACACCTCAAAACCATCGTCTCGCGCAGGCCTGAACGTGCGCTCTACCTTGCGGACCACTATGACGGCCCGGCGCCAGACTTCTCATCCGATCTCGCGGGCGTGGCCGCCGATCCGCAGATTTCTATGGCGATTGTCGCAACACCGCCAAGCGTGCGCAAAGACCTGATCGAAGCGCTCGCAAAGGCAGGCACCCATATCCTTCTTGAAAAACCCGTCGGTCGCACCCCGGACGAAGCGCGAGAGGTCGTCGAAATATGCGAGCGTGAAGGCGTGATGCTTGGCGTCATGTTCCAGCACCGGATGCGGCGGACATCCATCGCGGCAGCTCGGCACGTCGCAAGTGGCGCGCTTGGAAAACTTGGCCTGGTCGAGATCGCGGTGCCGCTCTGGCGCGATCAATCCTACTACGATGAACTCGGACGCGGCACCTACGCCCGCGATGGCGGCGGCGTCATGATCACCAACGCCATTCATTCCATCGACCTCGCGCTCAGCCTGACGGGACCTGTGACCAGCGTGCAGGCGATGACCGCGACCTCGCCTTTGCATGACATGGAAGCCGAAGACTTCGCCGTCGCGGGCCTGCGGTTCGCCAGCGGCGCTGTCGGCTCTTTTGTGGCCAGCACAGCCATGTATCCGCACAGGACCGAGGTCATTCGGCTCCACTTCGAAAAGGCGAGCCTGAAACTCAGCAAAGACGCCCTCGAAGTCAGTTGGCGTGACGGGCGGACAGAGATCGAAGCGCTGGATGACACGCCGCAAGAAACCACACCGCTGTCGGGCGGCAAACACGCATGGCACCAAGCCGTGATCGAAGACTTTGTTGATGCTATGCGCAACAGCCGCAAACCGATGGTCACCGGGCGCGAGGCGCTCATCTCCCACCAACTGATCACGGCAATCGAGACGTCATCTCAAACCGGGCGACCCGTCGATCTGGCCGTCTAGGGCCACAGGCCAGCCAACAAGTTCTGTCGCTCCGACCTTGCGCAAGATCAACGGCGGCATGGGACGCGCCGATCCCCTGACGCGAGGTGTCGCAATAGCTTAGTCCCGACGTTCCGAAGGCTTGGCAACCCAGACCTCCGGTCCTATCCATGACCTAACCCAGCGAAAGGACACGCCATGAAAGCCATCGAAATCACCGAACCCGGCGGCCCCGATGTCCTGCAACTGACCGAGCGCCCGATGCCCGAACCCGGCTATGGCGACGTCGTGATCAAGGTGGCCTATGCGGGCGTCAACCGCCCCGACGCGCTGCAACGGGCGGGGCGTTACAACCCACCCAAAGGGGCCAGCGACCTGCCGGGGCTCGAGGCGGCGGGCGAGGTTGTGGCCCTTGGCGATGGGGTCACGGCGCTTGCCATCGGCGATCCGGTCTGCGCCCTGCTTCCTGGTGGCGGCTACGCGGAATATGCGGCGACCCCGGCGGCCCATTGCCTGCCGGTCCCCGCAGGCCTGACGCTCAAACAAGCGGCCTGCCTGCCCGAGACGTTCTTTACCGTCTGGTCCAACGTCTTCATGCGCGGCGGGTTGCAGGCGGGTGAAAAGTTCCTCGTCCACGGCGGGTCATCCGGCATCGGCACCACGGCGATCCAACTGGCGCGGGCCTTTGGCGCGCGGGTCTTTGCCACCGCCGGGTCAGAGGCCAAATGCGCGGCCTGCCGCGACCTTGGGGCGGAACAGGCGATCAACTACCGCGACGCGGATTTCGTGGAGGTAATGCAGGGGCAGGGCGGCGCGGACCTGATCCTTGATATGGTCGGGGGCCCCTATATCCAACGCAACCTCAAATCGCTCGCCGATGATGGCCGCCTTGTGCAGATCGCTTTTCTGCAAGGCCCCAAGGCCGAGCTAAACCTTGTCCAACTGATGACCCGGCGGCTGACCGTCACCGGGTCCACCCTGCGACCACAATCGGACCTCGCGAAGGCGCGGATTGCAGATCAATTGCGCGAACATGTCTGGCCGCTTTTGACCGCGGGCCGCGTGGCCCCGGTGATGGACCTTGAATTCGCGCTCGCCGATGCCGCCGCCGCCCACGCCCGAATGGAAAGCAGCGCACATATCGGCAAGATCGTCCTCAAGGTCGGTTAACGCGCCTTAGGACTTTCATGCATATGGTTTGTGCATAGGTTGTGCATGGTTTTCATATCGTTTCTGCATGGGTGTTTTCGACCGTGCGGTGGCTCGCCTACTGGCGCGGCGGAAAGCTCTTGTAGACCGGCAAACGCCAGCCAAAGGCGATGCTGCCGCCGCGTAGGGCAAAGGTGACACCGGCGCAAATCAGCAGCGCAACGGGCGTGACCAACCCCGCCATCAATGCCAGCACAGCGGCAATGGCCCCGACAAAAGCGCAGGTCACATAAAGCTCACCTTGCTTCAGAACCAGCGGCACCTCGTTGCAGACCACATCCCGTAAAAGCCCGCCAAAACAACCGGTTATGATGCCCATGATCAAAACGATCGGCCAATCCATACCCGCTGCAATCGCCACGCCAACGCCTGCCGGGACCGCAACAGCAAGGGCTATGGCGTCAAACCAGACGATGCTGCGATAGCGGCTTTCCAGCAGGTGGGCGGTGAAGAAGACGATCAGCGCAGCGGTTGCGGCCACCAAGATGTAGGTTGGGTTTGCAATCCAGAACACAACATCTTGGTTCAGCAGCACGTCCCGCGTGGTCCCGCCGCCCACAGCGGTGAGGCTGGCGATGAAAATGAAGCCCACGATATCCAACTGCGCCCGGCTCGCGACCAAGGCACCGGTCAGCGCAAAGATAAAAACCGAGGCATAATCGAAGGCCGCCAAAACACTCATGTCAGGGCCTCGTTCTGGTGCAGAAATGCGAGGGCCCGTTGAAATATCGGATCGCAGCCAGCGGGCGATGTGCCATCTGCTAAGTGCCAGAAAAATCGAAATAAATGCCCGCCGCCATCGGCGCAATGATAGGTCCATGATTGCGGCAGAGGGGCGGTTTCTACGGGCACAAAGTGCCAGCGTTGGGCAGGGGCAATCTCATCAGAAACCACCACCGCCTGACCGGTCCAGCGGCCCGTCACCCCAGCCTCTTCTAATAGCTCGCGTTCCGCTGCGGCTTGTGGCGTCTCACCACCCTCAACTGTGCCTTTAACAAGCTGCGCACCCGCCAGGGGGTGGTGGAACATCAAGACCGCACCGTCCTGTATGACAACGGGGCAAGCCTTTGAAATCATGATTTAAACGGCGCCATGCCCGCCCGCGCCAATTCATCCGCCCGCTCGTTTTCGGGATGGCCCGCGTGGCCTTTGACCCATTCCCACGACACGTCATGGCGCTGTGTTGCGGCATCAAGGCGCTTCCACAATTCCTCATTCTTGACGGGCTTTTTGCTGGCGGTTTTCCAACCCTTTGCCTTCCAGCCAAAAATCCATTTGGTGATCCCGTCCTTGACGTATGAACTGTCGGTCACAATCGTGATGCTTGAGGGTTTGTCCAATGTTTCCAAGGCGGTAATTGCCGCCATCAGTTCCATCCGGTTGTTGGTCGTCTCAGGCTCGCCGCCCTGAAGCTCCCGCTCTTTGACGACCGTTTCACCATCTCGGGCGATCAAAAGCGTGCCCCAGCCGCCGGGGCCGGGATTGCCGGAACAAGCACCGTCGGTATAGGCGAAAAGTTCAGTCATTCTTGCGTGCTCTCATCTCGACAAATGGGTCTTTGGTGCCGGCGCATCCGACCTCTTCCCCCTCTTTGACGTTGAGCACGGAAAACCCTGCGTATTCAAGCAGTTCCTGCAATTCGGACGGCTTGACATAGGTATAAAGCCGGTCGATGGCGTCGCGTTGCTGGCCTGTGCCGGTTTTCATCCCGATGTGGAAAATGCCGTTTGGACGCAATGATTTGGCAATCGCCAAAAGGATACGTGGCAGATGCTGTCGCGGCGCATGCAAAAGTGAAAAATTCGCCCAGACCCCGTCATAGGTGTCGGCCGCATTCAGTTCATCAAACGTCAGTAGGCGCGCCCCGATCTGGTAGGTCTCATTGGCCAGATCGATCATCCCCTGACTGGCATCCACCGGATCAGGTGTGAACCCCGCGGCCCGCATTTGCGCAGAGGCATGCGCCGGGCCGCAGCCAAGGTCGAGTACCGTGCCGCCTTTGGGCAAAAGCGCCATAAATTTCAACAGGCTATCGCTTGGGGCGTCGGCCTTGACCAGTTCCGCATAGCGGTCGGCGGAGGAGTCATAGAACGCGATTGTTTTGGCATCAGGCATCAGAGGATCACCACCATAAGGCTGAGGACGACGATTGTTGTCAGGAGCACCCGCAACGCCATCCACCACGGCGGGGTCAGGCCTTTTTGCCAGAATTGCAGGTCGAGCAACAGAAGGCCCAGAAAGCCCGCCGCGAGGTTGATGGCAGCAGATGTTGGTCCGCCACCCACCATGAAGAACGCCCAAAGAGCAGGGATGACAGAAAGGGCGTAGCCGATCCAACCCTCTGATTTCGTGGCAAAACCCCAAAGGACACCGGACATGAACGCCAGGATCACCGTGCCATAGGATAGCTGTACGTAGGGGCCCGTAAAGCGGCCACCAAGGGTCAGTTGTGCCCAAGTCCCAAGGTCCGGGATTAGCAGGGTCAGCGCGCCCCAAAGAAACGGGATCAGGCCAGCAAGACCAAGGATCAGCGGAGCGCGCGGGATTTGGCGTAGCATCAGGTGCGAAGCTCCGTGATCAGGGCGGCAAGGCGCTTGGCCCGTGTTTCAGCCCGTTTGGCGGTGTTGACCCCATGCAAAAGGCCGCGTTGTTTGCCCGGTGTCAGAGCGTCCCAATGCGCCATCACCTCTGCGGCGCGCAAGGCGAGCAGGACGTCATGGGGTGTTTCGACAAGGTTGGGATCGGCCTTGCGCAGGCGCACCTCGATCATTTCGCCTGGGGTGACGTCGCAGTCGCGCAACAGGGATTTGCCCGCGTAAACAAAGGTTTGCGAGATCACGGGTGCTTTGGTCAGGGCAAGGTTGACGGGGTGGTCGTTGATTTCACCCTCAACCCGGCGTGCGCCCTGCGCGGTCAATTCTGCGGTCACATCATCGGGCAACGGCAGCACGGTATAGGTGCTGTCACCCCAAACCATCGGCACGACGCGGCCCTCGAAAGTGATGTAATCGCTCATGCGGCGTCACTTAGCACGGCACCGGGTGAAGCCCAAGAAATTGTGCGCCGTCCAAAAGGCTGGGCGCGATGTGGTGGCCAAGCGCGATCAGTGCGTCGGATGGCGGCACGACGTCTGGCACCTGCACTGTGATCATCCCTGCCGCATGGGCCGCGCGCACGCCGTTTTCGGAATCCTCAAAGGCGGCGCAAATGCGCGGGTCCAAATCAAGCTGGGCGGCTGCTTTCAGGTAGATGTCAGGCGCGGGTTTACTGGCGTTGACCTGCTCGCCGCCAATCACATCGGTGAAAAGGTCAGCAATTCCAGCGCGTTCAAGGTGATCATGGGCCTTCGCGGTCCGCGTGCTGGTGGCGATGATGTAGGGAATGTCCGTCTCAATAAGCGCCTCCGCAAATGCCCGGACGCCGGATTTGACGGGGATGCCCAACTGTAACTGGTCGTGAATGTCAGCGTCCCACACCGCATTGAACTCCCGCAACGTCACCCGGCCCGCAAGACCAGCGGTGAGCAGTTCATTCCCGAGCGTCAGATTGGTGCCGACCAGGCTTTGAAACAGGGCGTCGTCCTGCGGCAAGTCAAGCGCGGTCAGGGTGCGGCGAAAGGCGTTGAAATACAGCCGTTCGGTATCCAGCAACAGGCCATCCATATCAAAGATGACACCGGCAGGTCGCGCCGTCGGAGTGGGGGTTAAGTTCGTCATATGGCGGACCCTAGTGCGGGCAGACACGCGGGACAACGCCCGCTTTTCTGGCCCGCACCGCCGATTGATTTGCACCGCGCAATGTGGTCCGGTGCCAGAACAAATGTGGGGGGAGCAACCTTGGACATACTCGTGAATATCGTGTTGCCGCTATCGCTGGCGGTTATCATGCTAAGCCTTGGCATTGGACTAACCCCCGCCGACTTTCGCCGCGTGGCAGAGCGGGGATGGGTGTTCACAATCGGGGCGCTGTGTCAGCTGCTTTTGATCCCGATCGTGGCCTACATTGTCATCCTTGCCTTTGGGCTGACGGGGGCGATTGCGGCGGGTGTGATGTTGCTCGCCTTCTGTCCGGGTGGGGTCACGTCGAATGTCGTCTCGCGGTTGGCGCAGGGCGATGTGGCGTTGTCGGTGTCGCTGACCGCGCTGATATCATTGCTATCAATCATCACCGTGCCGCTGTTTGTCGGATGGTCCGTTGCACACTTCATGGGGGCGGACGCACCGGAGTTTTCGGTCCTGTCACTGGCACTTGCGATGTTCCTGATCACCGCCTTGCCGGTGGCCATCGGCATGGTGATCCGCCATTTTGCGCCGCAATTCGCCATACGGGTTGAGCCGAAACTGGTCGTGTTGGCCAGCGTCCTGTTTGTACTGATCGTCTTGGCGGCGATTGCGTCGAACTGGGATCTTTTTGTTGCGAACTTCGCCTCGCTTGGGCCTGCGCTTGCGGTGCTGAACATCGTGACGATGCTGGCGGGGCTTTTCATCGGGGCGGGCTTTGGCCTGACCTGGGCCGAGCAAAAGACCATCTCGATTGAGGTTGGCATTCAGAACGGCACCTTGGGCATCACGCTGGCCCCTTTGATTGCCGGTGTCGCGGGGGGTATCCCAACGATTGGTCTGCCTTCTGCCGTCTATGGCGCCATCATGTATCTGACAGCGATCCCTTTTGTGCTTTGGCTACGGAGCCGCAAACATGCAAGCTGATGTGATCATTGTGGGCGCGGGCCTTGCGGGGCTTGCAGCAGCGGCAGAGCTGGGGGACAGGGGCAAATCGGTCCTGATCCTTGACCAAGAGGGGCCGCAAAACCTTGGCGGGCAGGCGTTTTGGTCGCTGGGTGGCTTGTTCATGATCGACACGCCGGAACAGCGCCGGATGGGGATCAAGGACAGCCATGCCTTGGCGCTGAACGACTGGATGGGATCGGCGCAGTTCGACGGACCGCAAGACGCCTTTCCTCGGCTGTGGGCAGAGGCTTATCTCGACTTTGCAGCCGGTGACATGCGGCCGTGGCTGCACGACATGGGGCTGCGCTGGTTTCCGGTAGTGGGCTGGGCTGAACGTGGTGGTGGTTTTGCCGATGGCCACGGCAATTCGGTGCCACGGTTTCACATCACTTGGGGCACGGGGCCTGGTGTGCTGGAACATTTCATCAGGCGCTGCAAAGCCCACGAGGACGCGGGGCTCATCACGTTCAAATACCGCCATCAGGTAGATCATATCGACATGCAGGGCGGTGCGGCCAAGGGCGTGGCGGGGTCCATTCTGGCCGATGATCCGGCGGTGCAAGGCGCTGCGACCAACCGCGATGTGACGGGCGATTTTCAATTTGTCGCGTCGAGCGTCGTGGTCACCTCCGGCGGGATTGGCGGCAACTTTGACATGATCGAAAGCGTCTGGCCCGTGGACCGCCTCGGCCCGATGCCGCAGCGGATGTTGTCGGGCGTGCCCGCCCATGTGGATGGCCGCATGATCGGGATCGCGCAGGACGCGGGCGGGCATCTGATCAACAAGGACCGGCTGTGGTTCTACACCGAGGGCGTCAAGAACTGGGATCCGATCTGGCCGCGTCATGGCATCCGCATTTTGCCTGGTCCGTCGTCGATGTGGTTTGACGCCACCGGCAAACGCTTTGCCCCGCCCGCGCTGCCGGGGTTTGATACCAATGGGACGTTCAAGGCGATCCTTGAGAGCGGCTATGACTACAGTTGGTTTGTCCTGACGCAGAAGGTCATCAAAAAGGAATTTGCGCTGTCGGGGTCCGAGCAGAACCCAGATTTCACCTCCGCCAAATGGGGTGAGGTGATTAGGCAGCGCATCCTGTCCGGCAGCCGTGCGACCGACCCGGTTGAGGCGTTCAAGGAGCATGGCGAAGACTTTGTGGTCGCCGATACTTTGGAAGACTTGGTCGCTGGGATGAATGGTTTGACGGATGAGCCGTTGATCGACGTGGAAGACCTGCGCGCCCAGATTGCCGCCCGCGACAGCCAAGTGGACAATGGGTTCAGCAAAGACGTGCAGGTGACCGCGATCAATGCCGCACGGGCCTATCGCGGGGATAAGTTGGTGCGCACGGCCAAGCCGCATCGCTTTCTTGATCCTGACAACGGGCCATTGATTGCAGTGCGTTTGAACCTGATCACCCGCAAGACGCTGGGCGGTTTACAGACCAATCTGGACAGTCAGATGGTCGGTGCAGATGGCGCTGTGGTTCCGGGGCTTTTTGCGGCCGGAGAGGTCGCAGGTTTCGGCGGTGGCGGCTATCACGGGCACAACGCGCTTGAGGGCACGTTTCTGGGCGGCTGCATCTTTTCAGGACGCGCCGCAGGGCGCAGCGATGCCATCGGCTAGGCGGTTTCGCGCAGCACGCGGGGCACCTTGAATTCGACGTTCTCAACGGCGGTTTCGACCATCTCGACCGTCACGTCATAGCGGTTGCGGAAGGCGTCGATCACCTCATTGATCAGCACCTCAGGTGCGGATGCGCCTGCGGTGATCCCCATGCTTGTGATGCCATCCAGCGCCCGCCAGTCGATGTCTGTCGCGCGCTGCACAAGCTGGGCATAGTTGCAGCCCGCGCGCGCGCCGACCTCAACCAAGCGTTTGGAATTGCTGGAATTTGGCGCGCCCACCACAAGCATCGCGTCGCATTTGGGGGCCATGGCTTTGACCGCCTCTTGCCGGTTGGTGGTGGCGTAACAGATGTCTTCTTTATGGGGGCCGACAATGCTGGGGAACCGCGTTTGAAGGGCCGCGACGATATCAATCGTATCGTCCACCGAGAGGGTCGTCTGGGTGACAAAGGCCAGTTTCGCGGGGTCGCGCACGGCGACGGTTGCCACGTCTTCCACGGTTTCGACCAACAGCACTTCGCCTTCGGGCAATTGGCCCATGGTGCCGACGGTTTCGGGATGGCCCTCGTGGCCGATCATGATCATTTGCAGCCCGTTGTCGGCGTGGCGCTGCGCCTCGATATGGACCTTGCTGACCAACGGGCAGGTGGCATCGACATAGACCATCTCGCGTTTGGCGGCGGCGGCGGGCACCGCCTTGGGCACGCCGTGGGCAGAAAAGATCACGGGGCGGTCATCGGGGCATTCGTCGAGCGTTTCGACAAAGACAGCGCCCTTGTCGCGCAGACCATCGACCACAAACTTGTTGTGCACAATCTCGTGTCGCACAAAGACGGGTGCGCCCCATTTTTCCAGCGCCATTTCGACGATTTTGATGGCACGGTCCACGCCCGCGCAAAAACCACGGGGTGCGGCAAGATAAAGGGTCAGAGGCTGTTTTGTCATGCCCTAGAGCTAAGCACTTTGACCCGTCAGGTCCAGATGCAAGAGCGGGTCAGGTTCACCAGACTTGGCGGGTTCGGGCCGGGGCGTTAGGCTTTGCCCCATATTTCGACGATCCTAAATTTTCAAATGGTGACGTTCTATGACGGAAAAAGACGTGATGGTCCCCAATGCGGGGCCACAGATTGATGAGACGCCGTCGATCCCGGGTGAGGTGACTGATGGCTATGTTGGGGTGATCTATTTTCACGGCATGGGCGAACAGCGACGCATGGAAGAGGTCAGCCGCCTTGTCGAAAGCATCGACACCTATCTGCGGCGCGCGTGGCATGTGCGCAAAGAGGCGCTTGGCTATCTGGCGCAGCCCAAGACCAAGGCAGAGCCGCACCGCGTGAAATCCCGCGATGAAGAGCAGGTCTATTTCACTACGACGCATCATTTGCAGGAACCCGACGGCTGGAAAGGCGATGTGCGCACCGCGCGTTTCTACGAGGTCTACTGGGCACCACATATGGCGGCAGGGCGTGATCCCTTTGGTGTGGTCAAATGGATTGGACGGCAGATTGTGCGGCCCTTGCGCATGTTCTTCACACCGTGGCGCGAACGGCAGCGGTTGCGGCGCGCGACGCTGGCCGAGATTTCCGAAACGCCAAGTGACTGGCCGGAGGGCACGAAGGCGTCTGATTTCAACAAGCTCTTGGCGGCCTACCATGCCTTTGGTCAAGGCGTTCAGTCGCGCGACGAAAAGACACCAGACGACGGCGGGAAAACCGGGGCGGAGCTAAAAAAGCACGGCAAGTTTTCGTCGTTCAAGCTCTATCTGGCACGGTTCTATGCAGACAAACCTGACACAGCCAAACGTCTTGAGATCTTGGCAGGTGTCTGGCGGCGGCGTTACGTCGGCACTGAGCTCTTTAATCTTGCGGCGATGTTGACCGTGGCGATGGCTGGCCTCTTGGTGGCTTGGGCTTTTGTGGCATTGGTGCTGGAACTGCTGACCTTGGGCACAGGTTGGTTGAACTTGCCTGCCGACAAATTGCCGTCATTCTTTGAACCCAGCTGGACCAACGCAGGCGCGCTTGCCGGATCATTGGCGCTGGCGTTGGGCATCGGGAATTTCCTTGGCCGGTTTATGGGTGACGTGGAAAGCTGGGCCAGTCTGTCAGAGACTGACGCCCTGCACGAACGCCGCAAGGCGGTCTTGGCCGAAGGCATGGACATCATGCGCCATGTGCTGGCCGACCCCAAATGCAAGCGGGTGATCGTTGTGGGCCACAGTCTGGGCACATCCGTCGCCCATGACACGCTGCTGGCGTTGGCGCAGCGTAATCAGGGGTATAACAACGATGGCGATGTGATGCGCGGCCCGGTCGCGCTGACCAAAATCCGGCATCTGGTGACGATTGCCTCGCCCATTGATAAGATCAACTACTTCTTTGAAAGCTACCGCACCAAGTTTCCGTCCTACACCCGCGCTTATGAAAGCATGCGCGGCGATATTCAGTCGGCACCATTCAGCCGCAACATCAGCCAGCCGTATATTCACTGGGTCAACTACTGGGATGGGGCCGACGTGATTTCTGGCAGTTTGCAGTCACCGACGGCGGCAGAGCGCATGACCCACAGGGTCAACAACGTGCATGTCTCAAACGAGAATTTCCCAAGTCCGGGCCGTGCCCATTCAGCCTATTTCCAGAACCGCACCGTGATTTCGCAGCTGTTCGAGATGGTCTATTTCGGCAAGGGCAATTACGACGGCGACCATGTGGACTATGTGGATGGCGACCCCAAGAAAGGGCGCAATTACATCGGTCAGGACTTTGCCCCTGAGAACCCATCGGGGAGCGGTGCGATCTACCGTGGTCTTGCCGCAGCGCTGATCTGGTTCGCGCTTGCGACGGTGCTGGCTTACGTTTTCCATTGGGATGCGGCCAAGCCAATTGTCGCCGGGATCACCGGGGCCTGCGCGTTTTTGATCTATATTGGGTGGGCCGCCAGCCGGGGCGCGGGCAACAAAGAGCCGCTTTGACCGGGGCGTGTCGCGGCGGGCCTGATGCGGCCCGCCGGGTCTTTATTCTGCTGTCGCCATGTCCTGGTCATCCTCGACCGCGCGTGGTTCGCGGGGGGGACGGCCAACCACGTCGCGCAGTTCGTCCAACTCAATAAAGTTGTCGCACTGGCGGCGCAGTTCATCGGCGATCATCGGTGGCTGGCTTCGGATGGTGGAGACAACCGAAACACGTACGCCTTTGCGCTGAAGGCTTTCAACGAGCGGGCGGAAATCGCCGTCGCCGGAAAACAGCACGATGTGATCAACATGAGGGGCTAGTTCCATCGCATCGACGCAAAGTTCGATGTCCATGTTCCCTTTGACCTTACGGCGGCCCATGCTGTCGGTGTATTCTTTGGCCGGCTTAGTCACCATGGTGAAGCCGTTGTAGTGTAACCAGTCAACCAATGGCCGGATTGGTGAATACTCGTCATTTTCCAAGAGCGCCGTGTAGTAAAACGCACGCAGCATTTTCCCGCGGCGCATAAACTCCTGTCGAAGCAGCTTGTAGTCGATGTCGAAGCCCAGCGACTTGGCAGCCGCATAGAGGTTCGATCCATCAATGAAGAGCGCAAGACGCTCGTCACGATAAAACATAAATCGTCCTTCCAAAATATGTGTCTTGCGAGTGGTGAGTGGTGGGTGAGTGGTCTAGGTTCGCAAAACATCTCAATAATAGGATATTTTCGTATTGGCACAACCTCCCCAAATTGGCGAATTCGGCCAAAAAGTGCTGATTTCTGCAGGAAGTAACGTCAGCGAGAACATAAGTGACGCAGCGGCACTTGTACAAAAGTGCAAGCGCTTGCTGTCCGACGCATGTGATTGCGCGGTCTCGGCTAGCCGAATCTATCGCACACCAGCCTTCCCGGCGGGGGCTGGGCCAGACTTTGCGAATGCCGTTTTTGCCTGTGAGACGACGCTGTCTGCGGGGGACGTTTTAGCGCGTTTGCACGCGATCGAGGCGGGCGCTGGGCGCACCCGGAAAGTGCGTTGGGCGCAGCGGGTGCTTGATCTTGATTTGCTGGCATTCGGCGACGCGGTTTTGCCTGATGCCGCCACGTGGCAGCACTGGCACGATTTGGCCTTGTCGCAGCAGATGACGGAGGCGCCGGAGCAGTTGATCTTGCCGCATCCGCGCGTGCAGGACAGGCCCTTTGTTCTGGTGCCCATGCGGGACGTTGCACCTGATTGGGAGCATCCGGTTCTGGGCCTTGGGATCGATGCGATGTTGGCGACCTGTGACCCCAGCGCGATTTCGGGCGTAATCCCTTTGGAATAGGCGTCGAATCGACTTGTCAATCCAGATATCACCCCTTAGATGAGGGGCTTGCGATACCGCTTTGTCAGGACAGGAGTGCGCCAATGGCCCGCGTCACCGTAGAAGATTGCGTCGATAAGGTTCCCAACCGGTTTGAACTTGTCATGCTTGCCGCCCACCGTGCGCGCGAGATTTCTGCCGGTGCGCCGATCACCGTGAACCGTGACAACGACAAAAACCCTGTCGTGTCCCTGCGCGAAATTGCAGACGAGACACAGCAAGCTGACGACCTGCGCGAGCGAATGATCGAAGCGAACCAGACCCAGATCGAGGTTGATGAGCCCGAAGAGGACAGCATGTCCTTGCTGATGGGTGCCGAAGCAGCTGACAAGCCTGCCGAAGACGACCTGAGCGAAGAGAAACTGCTGCGCGCGCTGATGGAAGCGCAAGGGCAACGCTAAGGGCCGCAAGACCGGCCAAATGATGAAGGCGCCGGACCAGTATGACGACTGACACCGATCTGATCGCGCTGGTCCGCACCTACAACCCTCGTACAAACGAAAAGCTGCTGGGCGATGCCTTTGATTATGGCGCGGCCATGCATGAAGGGCAGTTCCGCCATTCGGGCGAGCCCTACTTTACCCATCCCGTCGCTGTGGCCCTTATTCTTGCCGAAATGCAGATGGATGACGCCACGCTGATCACGGCGCTTTTGCATGACACGATTGAAGACACCGACGCATCCTTTGCGCAGGTGGAAAAACGCTTCAGCCGCGAGATTGCAGAGCTTGTGGATGGCGTCACCAAGCTGACGAACCTGCAGCTGTCCTCGACCCAGTCCAAAGAGGCCGAGAATTTTCGCAAGCTCTTTATGGCGACGTCCAAGGATTTGCGCGTCACGCTGGTGAAGCTCGCTGACCGTCTGCACAACATGCGCACGATCAAATCGATGCGCGCGGAAAAGCAGGCGCAGAAGGCGCGTGAGACGATGGATATCTATGCGCCGCTGGCCGGGCGCATGGGGATGCAGTGGATGCGCGAAGAGCTGGAGGATCTGGCGTTTCGCGTGCTGAACCCAGAGGCGCGCAATTCGATCATCCGCCGCTTTATCACGCTGCAACGGGAAACCGGCGATGTGATCCAGCGGATCACTAGCGACATGCGGGTTGAGCTGGAAAAGGCAGGCATTCAGGCCGAGGTCATGGGCCGCGCGAAAAAGCCCTATTCGATCTGGCGCAAGATGCAGGAGAAAGATCAGGGGTTTAGCCGCCTGTCAGATATCTACGGCTTTCGGATTATCACTGCGACAGAGGTTGATTGCTACCGTGTCCTTGGTGCGATCCACCAGCGCTGGCGGGCGGTGCCGGGGCGGTTCAAGGATTATATCTCCCAACCCAAAACCAACGGCTACCGGTCGATCCACACCACTGTGTCGGGCCGTGATGGCAAACGGGTCGAGGTGCAGATCCGCACCCGCGAGATGCACGAAGTGGCCGAAACCGGCGTGGCGGCGCATTGGTCCTACCGCAATGGTGAACGGGTCGAGAACCGCTTTGCCGTTGATCCGGTGAAATGGATTTCGGCACTGACCGAACGGCTCGACGACGATCAGGATCACGATGAGTTTCTCGAAGCGGTCAAGCTCGAGATGTATACCGATCAGGTCTTTTGTTTCACGCCCAAGGGCGACGTGATCAAGCTGCCGCGCGGGGCGACGCCAATTGATTTTGCCTATGCGATCCACACCCGGATCGGGTCGGCCTGCGTGGGGGCCAAGGTTGATGGGCTGCGCGTGCCGCTTTGGACGCGCCTCAAGAACGGGCAATCGGTTGAGGTCATCACCGCCGAAGGTCAGACACCGCAAGCCACATGGATTGATATCGCTGTCACGGGCCGCGCCAAAACCGCGATCCGCAGGTCGCTGCGGGAAGAGGATCGCACGCGCTATATCCGTCTTGGGCGTGAGCTGGCCCGCGTGGCCTTTGAGACGATCGGCAAGCGGCTGACGGAAAAGGCGCTGCGCACGGCTGCCAAGACGCTGGCGCTGGATGATGTGGATGACATGCTCGCCCGTTTGGGCAGTGCTGAGATGTCGGCGCGCCAGATTGTGCGCGCGATCTATCCGGAACTGGCCGAAAAGGGTGGCGAAAAGATCGATGCCGGCCGCGCTGTTGTGGGCCTTGCCGCCGATCAGACCCATAAGCGCGCGCCGTGCTGCCAGCCCTTGCCCGGCGAGCGGATCGTAGGGCTGACGTTTCGGGGGCAGGGCGTTGTTGTTCATGCCATCGATTGCGAGGTTTTGGCCGAATACGAAGACCAGCCCGACCGTTGGATCGACTTGCATTGGGCCGAAGGCAATCACCGCGCAATCAACGATGTGACGCTTGATATCGCGATCAGCAATGACGCTGGCGTGTTGGGACGGATTTGCACATTGATCGGCGAGCAGAACGCCAATATCTCGGACTTGAAGTTTATCGACCGCAAGCCGGACTACTACCGCCTGCTGATTGACGTGGACCTGAGCGAAGCCGCCCATTTGCACCGCGTCATGACAGCACTTGATGCAGAAAGCGCGGTATCGTCAATCACGCGGTATCGCGATCCGGCACGGGCGCGCGTGCAGCAAGACGCATAGAACCGGGTTCCGGCCCGACCAAAGGATGTAACGTGGTATTCAAGCGCAGGGACAGACGACCGATCTTGCAAGCTCTGCTGGATTTCCTCTATCCCCGCGGCGGCTGGGCACGTGCCTTTGAATACGTCAAACACCGGGTCCGCCGTCTGCCGGATACGCCTGAAAAGATCAGTCGCGGCATCTGGGCCGGGGTCTTTGTCTGCTTTACCCCGTTGTTCGGGCTGCATTTTGTCTGTGCAGCGCTGATTGCCATGATGATGCGCGGCAACCTCTTGGCGGCGATCATGGCCACCTTCTTTGGCAACCCGCTGACCTTTCCGCCCATAGGATTTGTGTCGATCAAGCTGGGGTCGTGGCTTTTGGACCTGCCACAGGGGCGCGAGGCGCATCTGGGTCAGAAGTTTGCCGATGCGAGCTTTGATCTGGGGCACAATTTCCGCGCGCTTTTCAATAAGCAAAAGATCGACTGGCACGGGATGAAGGTCTTTTATGATGACGTCTTCTTTCCCTATCTGATCGGCGGCATGATCCCCGGTGTGATCTGCGCCACGGTGGCCTATTACCTGTCTGTCCCCCTGATCGGGGCCTACCAAAACCGGCGGCGCAAGCGGTTGCGGGCCAAGCTGGATCAATTGCGCAATCCACAGGATGGTGATCACGGCGGTTTGGGCTAATATCCCGTCAGGAAAAGGATTTTGACGATGACACATGATTTGCGATTGGGCGTGAACATCGACCACGTGGCGACCGTGCGGAATGCTCGTGGTGGCAATGTGCCTGACCCTGTGCGTGCCGCGGTCATGGCGCAAGAGGCGGGTGCAGACGGCATCACGGCGCACCTGCGCGAAGACCGCCGCCACATCATCGACAGCGACATCGAACGTCTGATGGAGGCGCTGACCGTGCCATTGAACTTTGAGATGGCCGCGACCGCTGAGATGCAGGGTATCGCGTTGCGCCACAAACCCCACGCGGTCTGTCTGGTGCCCGAAAAGCGCGAGGAACGCACGACCGAGGGCGGCTTGGACGTTGCGGCCAACGACAACGCGCTTGCGACTTACATTGCGCCCCTGCGAGATGCAGGCAGCCGGGTGTCGATGTTTATCGCCGCTGACCAAAAACAGGTCGAGGCGAGCCACCGCATCGGCGCACCTGTGATCGAATTGCACGCCGGGGCCTATTCCGATGCCTGGGCCGAGGGCGACTGGGACCTGCGCGACAGCGAGCTGTCCAAGATCACCGATATGGCGGCTTATGGCGATGAGCTGGGGCTTGAGGTCCACGTGGGCCACGGGCTCGCCTATGACAGCGTCGCCCCGGTTGCCGCCCTGCCGCAGGTCAAAGAGCTGAACATCGGGCACTTTCTGATCGGCGAAGCGATCTTTCGCGGGCTCACCGGCTCGATCCAAGAAATGCGCCGTCTGATGGATGAGGCGCGGACCGCGCAATGAAGGTGACGTTGTCCACCCTTTGTCTTGCGTCCGTTTTGCCGCTCGCGGCCTCTGCCGCCTGTCCGGGTCCTGATGATCTGGCGGTTGGGTATATCCTTGAAGACAATCGAAAAACCCTACAGCCCGTTCATCTTCATTGGCTTGATGATGACAACGTCATGGTTAACGCATGGCGCTCGCCGTTGCTTGATTACACATGGATCATTCACCGGGTGGGTGGCCTGCTGGAAACGCAGGCGCGCAAGTCCAACGACAGCTATCTTAAGGTCACGACGCAGGTGGATGATCCTTCACCACTGCTTGATATGGTGATTGGATCGACCCATGTGATGCACTCTGACGGGACAAGTTCCGGACAGACATGGCATTATCAGGATACCTATACGGTGCATGACCCGGTGACGGTCAAAATCGGCGATTGCAGCTATGACGGCATCCGGCTTGAGATCGGGATGGAGGTCACAAGACCAGACGGTAAGAAAAGCAATTCCGCGCGGTGGGTGAGCTATGTGCCCGACCTTAAATTGCGGTTGGTGGTGGTGAATGGCGTGGCGGAGTTCAGCGATATCCGTGTCGCCACGGCCGATGATCTGCAGACATTTGGAAAGTGACAAGGCGATGATCCGACATATCGTAATGCTCAACCTTGCGGACGACGGTGATTTGCCGGACGTGATGACGGGCCTTGGTGATCTGGTTGGTGAGATTGCGGGCTATACCAGCTTTGAACACGGGCCGAATATCGATGCAGAGGGCAAGACGCCTGACCACGCCTATGGATTTATCTGCACCTTCCATGATCGCGCGTCCTTGGATGCTTATGCCAATGACCCCCGGCATCAGGCGCTGGGCGGACGGCTCGTGGCGATGTGCAATGGCGGTGGCGACGGGATTATGGTGATGGATATTGAGGTGGGTCCGTGATGATCCGCGCAGCCGCCCTTGTGCTGGCCTTGGCCGGGCCCGCCGCTGCCCAGAACGTGGTGCCTTGCGATTGGCAAGCCAGCGCGCAGGCCTTGGCAGAACCTTGGGAAGAAAATTCAAAGACCTTTGCCAACGGCAAGGTTCGGGTGGCGTTTCTGGATACGTTTGAACCGGCGATTGGCTTTGCATGGTTTCTGGTTTTGTCGCCGCCGTTTGAGGATACCGGGGATCGCCAGTGCCGGGTTGTCGGCGCGAGCGAGGATATCGGCTTTGCCGGGCTCTTCTTTGATACGCTGACCTCAAGTTACCACCCGCTGACAGGGCTGACGCTTCAAGTCGATGTGCGGTTCTACGATGCCGCGACTGATGGTTTGGTGCGCAGGCCGCTGGTCGTCACGCTCAACCAATCCACCGGAGAGATGACAGCATCCTACGCAAAGGATGGCGAATGATCCTTGGGATTGGCACTGATCTGGCGAATATCGAACGCATCCAAGGCACATTGGATCGCTTCGGTGATCGGTTCCGCAACCGTGTCTTTACCGAGGTCGAGCAGCGCAAGGCTGAACGGCGCAAGGATGTCGCCGGCACCTATGCCAAACGCTGGGCCGCGAAAGAGGCTTGCTCCAAGGCGTTAGGCACAGGTTTGCGCATGGGGATTTCGTGGAAAGACATGGCCGTCAGCAACCTGCGCACCGGCCAGCCCGTTATGGCCGTCACCGGCTGGGCCCGCGAACGGCTGGCCGAAATGACACCGGAAGGGTGCGAGGCGATCATCCATGTCACGCTCACCGATGATCACCCTTGGGCGCAGGCCTTTGTCGTGATCGAAGCGCGGCCATTGGCCGATGCCGGTGTGACGGGGCGGTCGCCTTGACTTGGGCAGTTGATGCCCGCATGTAGCGGCGCAGGTATTAGGGTTAGGCAGTCAATATGACAGAACGTTCAGGCTTTGTAGGTAGCGTCATCGAAACGGTAAAAACCGTGGTCTATGCGCTGCTGATTGCAGGCGCTTTCCGCACCATCCTGTTTCAGCCCTTTTGGATCCCGTCAGGGTCGATGAAGGACACGCTGCTGATCGGGGATTTCCTGTTCGTCAACAAATTCGCCTATGGCTATTCCTATGCCTCTTGCCCCTCGATCCGTATCCCCGCACTTGGCGTGGACGTCGGGGCAGAGGATTTTTGTGGCATCTTTGAAGGCACGAACGAACGTTTCTTGGGCGGTGATCCAGAGCGCGGCGATGTTGTTGTCTTCCGCCATCCCGTGACGGGTCGCGACTTTATCAAGCGCCTGATCGGCCTGCCCGGCGACCGTGTGCAGGTCAAAGACGGCCTGCTTTATATCAACGATGAACCCGCGCAGGTCGAAAGCGTTGGCGTCTTTGAAGAGGTCTACAGCCCGCAAGGCCCGCAACGGCTGCGCCCGCAGTGTTCGAACGGGTCAGTTGGTGAAGGCGCGGTTTGCACCAAGGAAAAGTTCATCGAAACGCTGCCCGGCGGCGCAAGCCACGCGATCCTGAACATCGGGGATCGCGCCTTGGATAATACCGGCGTCTATACCGTGCCCAAAGACAACTATTTCTTCATGGGCGACAACCGCGATAACTCCACCGATAGCCGTGTAGCACAGGCTGCGCGTGGCGTCGGCTTTGTGCCGCGTGCCGATATCGTGGGCCGCGCGGACCGGGTGATCTTTTCCTCGGCGGGGCGGTCGATGTTCGCCTTCTGGACATGGCGCTCTGACCGTTTCTTCAAGGCGATTGAGTGAAGATTTCGGCGGACCTGACGGCCTTTCAAGGGCGGCTTGGCCATCACTTTGCCAAGCCAGAGCTACTGGTCCGCGCCGTCACGCATTCGTCTATGGTGTCGGTGCATCGCGACGACAACCAACGGCTTGAATTCCTGGGCGACCGCGTGCTGGGCCTTGTGATCGCAGAGGCGCTTTTGTCCGCAGATGTGAACGCGCCCGAAGGCACGCTGGCCCCGCGTTACAACGCGCTGGTGCGGCGCGAGGCCTGCGCTGACGTCGCCCGACAGATCGATCTGGGCGACGTGCTGAAACTTGGCCGGTCCGAAATGAAATCAGGTGGCCGCCGCAAAGAGGCGCTGCTTGCCGATGCAATGGAGGCGGTGATTGCCGCCGTCTACCAAGACGCTGGGTTCGAGGTGGCGCGCGACACCGTTCTGCGGCTTTGGGGCGCGCGGGTCACAAACGTCGCCGAAGACGCCCGCGACGCGAAGACCGCTCTGCAAGAATGGGCGCAAGCCCGCGGTGAACCACCGCCCGCCTACGTCGAAAAGGCCCGCAGCGGCCCCGACCACCAACCGATTTTCACCATCGAGGTGCGGCTTGCTGGCGGAGAATCCGAGACGGCCCAAGCCGGATCCAAACGCCACGCCGAACAGGCCGCGGCACAAGCTTTGCTTGAGAGGGTAAGTCATGACTAAGACCACACGCGCAGGCTTTGTTGCTTTGATCGGTGAACCCAATGCGGGGAAATCGACGTTGCTCAACCGGATGGTGGGGGCGAAGGTCAGCATTGTGACCCATAAGGTGCAGACCACGCGGGCGCGTATCCGTGGGGTCGCGCTGCAAGGGGATGCGCAGCTGGTGTTTGTGGATACGCCGGGGCTGTTTAAGCCGCGGCGCAGGCTGGACCGTGCCATGGTTGCTGCTGCCTGGGGCGGTGCTGCTGATGCCGATGTGGTGGTCCTTCTGATCGAGGCACATCGCGGTGTGACCGAAGGGGTTAAGGCGATCCTTGAGGCGCTGCGCGAGCGCAGTGGCGGCGCGAAGGTCGCGCTGGCCATCAACAAGATCGACAAGGTGAAATCCGAGGCGCTGTTGCGGCTCACGGCTGAGATGAACGAAGCTTACGGCTTTGCCGAGACCTTCATGATTTCCGCAGAGCGGGGGCACGGTTGTGATGCGCTTAAGGAGTGGCTGGCCGATGAGGTGCCCGCGGGACCGTGGCTTTATCCTGAAGATCAGATCGCTGACCTGCCGATGCGGATGATCGCAGCAGAGATGACGCGCGAGAAACTGACACTGCGTCTGCATCAGGAATTGCCCTACCAGATGACGGTCGAGACCGAAGGCTGGGAAGAGCGTAAAGACGGCTCTGCAAAGATCGATCAGCTGATCTATGTGGTCCGCGATGGTCACAAGGGCATCGTGCTGGGCAACAAGGGCGAGACCATCAAGGCGGTGGGCAAGGCGGCGCGCGAAGAGCTGGAAGAATTCCTTGGTCGCAAGGTGCATCTTTTCTTACAGGTCAAGGTGCGGCCAAATTGGCTCGAGGAATCAGAGCGTTATGATGAAATGGGTTTGAACTTCAAGGACGGCAATACCTGATGCGCCTGACGGCCGAGGTCTGGGTGTCTGCCTATCTGACCCGCTTGCGGTTGGTGGATATACCGGCCTTTGTTGTCCAAAAGGGTGACGCCACAGCGGGGTCTGTTCTGATCAAGCTCAATACATTGGACGGGCAGGCCTGCTGTTATCAGCGGTCGTTTGACCTGATGACCGGCGCGCGGCGCTGGGTCGTATTGGTCGAAGGGGAGGAGGCGACCGTCGATGCCTCCGTCGCCAAGCAGTGCAGTTTTGATGCTGATCTCTGGGTCATCGAAGTGGAAGATCGGGCCGGTCGGCACCTTCTGGATGAACCGGGGTTGTCGGATTGATACGGCAGATGCCTCTGGCGGGGATATTTATCGATCAAAGAAAGCGCTAAGCTGGGCCAATGATTGAATGGCAGGATGAAGGCGTGGTGCTGGCCGCCCGCCCCCATGGCGAAACGAGCGTCATTTTGCAGGTGTTTACCCCCACCAAGGGGCGGCACGCAGGCGTCGTGCGCGGTGGGATCAGCCGCAAGATGACACCGCATTTGCAGCCCGGCGGACAGATTTCCGTGACGTGGAAGGCGCGGCTGGATAGCCATCTGGGCAGCTTTGCGGTGGAACCTTTGCGCAGCCGTGCGGCGGCGGTGATGGCGGATCGGTTGGCGCTGGCGGGACTGAATGCAGTCTGTGCCTTGCTGCATCACATCCTGCCAGAGCGTGAGGCGCATCTGCCGCTTTATGAACGGACGCAGGGCCTGTTGGATCTGCTGGGCCAATCGGATGTCTGGCCCTTGGCCTATCTGCGGTGGGAACAGGCGGTGCTGGAAGAGATGGGATTTGGCATGGACCTGTCCGCCTGCGCGGTGCGCGGCGTGAACGAAGACCTGGCGTTTGTATCGCCCAAATCGGGGCGGGCCGTCAGTCGGGAGGCTGCGGGCGAATGGGCGGATCGGCTCTTGCCGCTGCCGCCTGTATTGGCGGGCAAGGGTGATGCGAGCGAGGCCGAGATTGTGCGGGCGCTGGGGACCACAGGTTGGTTTATTGAGAACCGCCTGGTCCGGTCATTGGGCGACAGGCCGATGCCCGCCGCGCGGGCGCGATTACTGGACGCGATTGCACGTCACGGGACGGCCTGAAACACCATTTCGCCGCCGTCTGTGTTGGACAAGATCAACGTATCACCTGCGACTTCCACCAATGTCATGGTGCCGAGTGCTGTGAAGAACGCCGCCTCAGCCTCCAATTCAGGGCAGGCACGGCGGGTTGCGGCGATTGGCCCCAATTCGAACCACGGGTAGGGCGCGGTTTGGGTGGCATTGTAGCTGTTGCAGGGGGCGTTGCCCGTCACTTCGCCTTGCGTCCCGATGTCGATGGTCGCCGTCGCGGCGAATTCTGCACCGTCCAGCGTGGAGAGCTGAAACAGGGTTTGATCACCGGCAAAGCCGCTGACGGTTTCGTCCGCACATCCCAATAATGCCAGAAAGGCAGCTCCGCGCCACATGTCATAGCCCCCTATGGTGGATAATGCTCTTGGCCGCAGCCACGACCGATGCCTGAGGTGAAATATAGTTTAGGTCAAGCATTCGCACCGCCTTGCTACCATCGCAAAGGTCCTTGCGGTTCAGCCATGGCAGGAGCGATTTGACCGATGTGTCGAAGTAGCTAACAATCTTGACCACAAAACGGGGTGCCACGCGGGTAACAGCCTTGCGCCCGGGAATGCCCGCTTTGATGGCCTGCGCGATTTGGGGAAACCAGAGCCAGCCGTTGGACAGGATCAGCCGCTCGCCTGCCGTTTCAGGGCTTTCCATGGCGCGGATATGAGCCTCTGCCACGTCGCGGACGTCCACAATGTTAAAGCCAAACATCGGCAACATAGGGTCTTTGGCCCCTAGGATGCGCTCAACGATCTGTAAGGATGCGCCGAAGTGCTCATCCAGCGCCGGGCCTGTGACAAGCGCCGGGTTGATGGTCGTCAACGCAATGTCCGGCGCGTCGGTGGTGACAAAATCCCAGGCCGCGCGCTCGGCACGGGTCTTGGCCTGCGCGTAAGGCAACAGGTTTGGCGCATCAACATCGGTCCAATCGCTTTCAGTAAAGGCGGAGCCGTTGGCAGGCGTCGGCCCAAACATCACGGCCATGACGGACGAGGTGAAAATCACGCGGGGCACCCCTGCGGCCTTGGCGGCCCTCAGCGCGCGCAAGGCCCCGTCAACCACTGGCCGGATAATCTGCTGCGGGTCCTTTGGCTGGACAGTCGAAACGGGCGAGGCCGTGTGCATCAGCACATCAACACCGGCCATTGCGGCGTCCCAGCCGTCGTCAGCCCCCAGTTCAAGCACCACAAACCGCAGCCGCGTTTCAAGGTCGCTGGCATCTTTCAACAGGGGTGTGACGGCGGCACGCACCTCGTCGGCGCGTGACATGGACCGGACGGAGCCCACGACGCGGTGCCCCCGGTTCAAAAGCCCGGCCACGATGTGTTTTGCGATGAAACCTGTGGCGCCTGTCACAAGAACGGTTTGAGTCACGATGCAGCCTCCTTACCCCTTTTTGAAGATCGGGGAAGGCTGGGCGGATCACAAGAGGCCTAGCTGAGCAATCGGCGCGCGATGACCTGAGCTTGGATTTCGGCGGCCCCTTCAAAGATATTCAGGATACGGGCATCACACAGGATGCGGCTGATCTTGTATTCCAATGCGAAACCGTTGCCGCCGTGGATTTGCAGCGCGTTGTCGGCGGCGGCCCATGCCACCCGCGCGCCCAGCAGTTTTGCCATCCCGGCTTCTAGATCGCAGCGGCGGTCATTGTCTTTTTCGCCCGCGCTGAAATAGGTCATTTGCCGCGCGATCATGATCTCAACAGCCATCATCGCCAGCTTGCCAGAGACGCGGGGGAAGTTGATGAGCGCCTTGCCAAACTGGTTGCGGGTTTGGGCGTAGGCCATGCCTTCGTCTAGTGCCGATTGCGCCACGCCCACGGCACGGGCAGCGGTCTGGATGCGGGCGCTTTCAAACGTCTGCATCAACTGCTTGAAGCCCTGACCTTCGACGCCGCCCAGCAGGTTTTCACCTTTCACTTTGAAGTCGTCAAAGTTCAGCGTGTATTCTTTCATCCCGCGATAGCCGAGCACTTCGATCTCGCCACCGGAAATGCCGGGGTCCTGCCAAGGCTCAGCATCGGTTCCGGGGGTCTTTTCGGCCAAAAACATGGACAGGCCCTTGTAGTCGTCGGTGTCCTCAACACTGCGGGCCAGCACAGTCATCACATGCGTGCGGGCGGCGTGAGTGATCCATGTCTTGTTGCCGTTGATGATCCAGTCGTCGCCATCCTTGCGGGCTTTTGTGCGTAGGCTGCCAAGGTCGGACCCGGTGTTGGGTTCGGTGAAGACCGCCGTCGGCAAGATTTCGGCAGATGCCAGACCGGGCAGCCACTTTTCTTTTTGCGCCTCTGTGCCGCCGCAGAGGATCAGCTCTGCCGCGATCTCTGATCGTGTGCCAAGAGAGCCGACGCCGATATAGCCACGCGACAGTTCTTCGCTGACCACGCACATCGATGCTTTCGACAGGCCAAAGCCGCCGTATTCCTCGGGGATGGTCAGGCCAAAGACGCCCATCTCGGCCATCTCATTGATGATCTCAAGCGGGATCAGCTCATCATTGAGGTGCCAGTCGTGGGCATGTGGTTCGACGCGGTCCACGCTAAAGCGGCGGAATTGTTCGCGGATCATCTCAAGCTCATCATCAAGGCCGGTTTTGCCGACGGTGATATCGGCGGAATGTTCCTGCATGAGTTCCACCAGCCGCGTCCGGGCGGCCTGGGTGTTACCCGCATCGCAAAGCGTCATGACCGCAGGAACCATCAGCGCACGCATGTCGTCTTGCGCCAGCCCCATATCCTGCAGGCGCACAACCTCGCCCTGGTTCATCTGGATGCCGCCATAGATCTGCCAGAGATATTCGCCAAAGGCGATCTGGTGGATCAGCTGTTCGACCTCACCGAATTTACCTGTCGCCTGCAAACGCATGGCCCAGCCCTGCATCTGGCGCAGGGATTCCGCATAAGTCGCAAGCCAAGCCAACCCATGTGCCGCTGTCTGATGAGCCTCGATCAACGCGCCTGAGACACGGCCATCTGACATTACCTGTGCCGCAATAGCCGCTTTGGCACGCGCCAGCACATCGTCCACGGCGGGCAGGGCGGCGGCGGTCAGGCCAAGAAGGTCAGTCAAGATCGGCATGTCAGTCTCAGCTATATCACGGGGCATCAGAGAATCCTTGTGTTTGCAGGTGCAGAACTAAACCTTTCGCAGTTGCAGCGCAATATTAATGCGTGAAAATATCTCTTGAAGACCAAAAATGTCGCGACGGATTTACCCTCGTCTGTCCGCGCCGCTTGGGGCAGTCTGCGAACATGTTCGAATTGCTGACCCCTTTCACGTTCTTTCTCGCAGCCCTCGTGGCCCTTGCTGCAGGCATCGTGAAAGGGACGGTGGGCTTTGCGATGCCCACCGTCATGATCTCTGGGCTCTCAAGCCTGATGTCGCCGGAGATCGCGCTTGCGGCACTTTTGTTGCCGACCTTGGCGACGAACCTTTGGCAGTCGTTACGGCAAGGACCCAAGGCCGCGTGGGCATCGATCAAGGCGTTTCGGATCTTCCTGATCGCAGGCGGCATCACGATGCTGCTGTCTGCGCAACTTGTCCCGCTGTTGTCAGCGCGTGCGCTGTTGTTGGTGATTGGCGTGCCAATCATGGCCTTTGCGGTGCTGCAACTTGTCGGCTGGGTGCCAAAACTCACGCACCGCAATCCGGCGACCGAGGCGGGGGCAGGGGCCTTTACCGGTTTCATCGGCGGCCTGTCTGGCGTCTGGGGTCCGCCGACGGTGACCTATCTGACGGCCCTTGATACGCCCAAAGTCGAACAGGTCCGCATCCTTGGCACGGCCTTTGGATTAGGGGCTGTGCTGCTTGTTGGGGCGCATCTGCAATCAGGCGTGCTCCGGGCGGAAACGGCAATGATCTCGGCGGCCATGCTGGTGCCTGCGCTGGCGGGCATGGCAATTGGGCTGCAAGTGCAGGATCGGATCGATCAGACCGCCTTTCGCCGCGCGACCTTGTTTGTGCTTTTGGTGGCGGGGGCCAATCTGATCCGCCGCGGGCTGATGTAGCCGCGTCAGGACAGCAGGTTTTCAAAGCCGCAGATGCTGGCCAGTTCCGGGACCAATTCGGGGGCGACCACCTCGAACGTGGTGCGATAGAGGACGGTGCCGTTTTTGCTGGCCTCCATCTGCCAGATGCCGCGCACCAATTCGTAGTCATAGTCGAATTGATAAAAGGTCAGCGACGGATCCAGCCCGCTGATCCGGGTTTCAAAGCTCTGGGCCGTCGCACCGCCATCGCCCATCGGCGGGTGGGTGACCGTCATGGTCACGGTATCGATGCCCATCGCCGCCTCTGCCATCGCTTTGACCCCAAACCCGATGCCGATGACCGCCGGGACACGGTTGGACAGGGACACGAACGGCGGCTCTTCTTCGATCAGGTGCGTGGTGCCCGCGAGCGTGTCAGGGGCCGGGGATGACCCGATGGTCGGCGGCGGGCAGACCACGCCGCTTTGCACGCTGGCAAGGGCCGCTGAGGTGGCATCGGGGGCAGGCTGTGCCCAAGCCAAAAGTGGCATGAGGGCGAGGATCAGGGCGCACCGCATCATTCGTTCAACTCTCCCGACTTTTCGGCGGCGACGCAGCTCAGATTGGGGTCATTCGCGGGTGTAAGGTCAAACACGTGCCGGTAAATCACGCGGTCGTCCTTGATATAGGAAAACGTCCAACGACCGGGCGTCACTTCGGATGCGCGTCCAAAACCGTAAAAGCTAAGCGCATTGGCCTGCACAGGAATGTCAGCGGTCCAGCTGTGACGGGTTGCACCGGTGTCATGGAGCGGCGGGTGATCCACAACGATTGTCACGTCAGAAAGACTGTCAGGGCCAGTGGCCCGCAGTTCAAACCCAAAGGCTAGCCCAGGCCGTGCGGTAACCTGATCGTTGGTCATTGCATAGGGCCGCGGCGCGCCGTGGGGAAACGTCCAGACAGCAAGATCTTCTTGTGTGCTGGTTTCGGGTTGCAGGTTCACGCAAAAATAGACGGGCCGGACGGCGGCCAACAGATCATCAGTGCGGCCAATCTGCTGGGCTGCAAGCGGGGCCGCATGGAGCGAGATCAGAAAAAGTGAAAGGGTCAGACGCATGGCCTGACCCTAGTCATTTCGCGCAGCCTTGAAAACGGGCCTTAGCCGATGGCGGCGGCTTTCACGTCATCATCGATGAAAGGCACGTATTTTTCAAAGTTGTCGCTGAACATCGTGACCAGCTTTTTGGCCTGGGCATCATAGGCCGCTTTGTCTTCCCACGTGTCGCGTGGGTTTAGCAGGCGGCTGTCGACACCGTTGCAGGTGACCGGCACCTCGAACCCAAAGTGGGTGTCTTTGATGAATTGGTTTTCCACCAGCGTGCCATCCAATGCGGCGGCCAAAAGGGCGCGGGTTGCCTTGATCGGCATCCGGCTGCCTGTGCCATAGGCTCCCCCGGTCCAGCCGGTGTTCACCAGCCAGCAAGTCGCGCCATGGCTTGCGATCTTTTGTTGCAACAGCTTGCCATAGGCCTCTGGTCGGCGCGGCATAAACGGGGCACCAAAGCAGGTGCTGAAGGTTGGTTCCGGTTCCGTCACACCACGCTCCGTGCCCGCAACCTTTGAGGTGAAGCCAGACAAGAAGTGATACATCGCCTGCGCTGGTGTCAGACGGCTGATCGGCGGCAGCACACCAAAGGCATCACAGGTCAGCATGATGATATTCTTGGGGTGGCCACCCAAAGCGCTGTCCGAGGCATTGCCGATGTAGTTCAGCGGGTAGGCGCAGCGCATATTGGCGGTCAGGCTGTCGTCCTCAAAATCCAATTCCTTGGTTTCAGGATCAAACACCATGTTTTCGATCACCGTATGCGGCATCGAACAGGTGGCGTAGATCTCAGGCTCTGCCTTTGGGTCCAGACCGATGGTCTTGGCGTAACATCCGCCCTCAAAGTTGAACGTGCCGCGTTCGGACCAGCCGTGCTCATCGTCGCCGATCAGCACGCGGGACGGGTCCGCCGAGAGCGTGGTCTTGCCAGTGCCGGACAGGCCAAAGAAAACGGCGGTATCGACAGGATTGCCTGGCGCGTGGTTGGCCGAGCAATGCATCGGCATGATGCCCTTTTCAGGCAGAAGGTAGTTCAGCAGCGTGAAGACAGACTTCTTATTCTCGCCTGCGTATTCGGTGCCCGCAATCAGGATCATCTTACGATCAAAGTTCAGCGTGATGACCGTCTCGCTCCGGCAGCCGTGGCGCGCAGGGTCGGCCTTGAAGCTGGGGCAGTTGATGATCGTCCAGTCGGGCGTGAAGGTTTCAAGCTCTTCCGCGGCCGGGCGGCGCAGCAGGTGGCGGATGAACAGCCCGTGCCATGTCAACTCGGTCACAACCCGCACATCAAGCCGGTGCGCGGGGTCCGCGCCACCAAAAAGATCCTGCACGCGGTAGGTGCCACCCTGCATATGCGCGATCATGTCGCTGTAGAGTGTATCAAACGCGGCAGGGGCCATTGGCGGGTTGTTTTCCCACCAGATCGTGTCTTCGACCTGCGGCGTGCGTACGACGAATTTGTCCTTCGGCGAACGGCCCGTGTGCTTGCCGGTGGTGACAAGAAACGTCCCACCTTTGCCTTCCTGCCCTTCACCCGCGGCAATCGCGGCGGCCTGCAAGGTGGCTTCATCCTCGTTATAATAGACCGCGCCGAGCCCTGTGATGCCTTGTTGCGCAAGCGTCATCTGCGGGTTGACCGTTCCGTGGTCCATTGGGATGCTCCATCTGTAAAAGGGGCCGTGATTGGCCCTGATCCTTTCACTTAGCACCATGATTTTGCGCGCGAATACCCCCCGGGGGTGACGTTAGCGCAACCATTTCCATGTTAACGCCACCAATTCAAAGCGTGACCTTTTTGAAACGCAGTTAATGCGAAAATAACACCTCCGGGCGCAAATAAGGCACACATCACTGCCTGATTCTTAGTTGAGACTTGATTCGTTCCTCTAAAACGGGGAAACATTTGGAAAAAGCAGGCAAGATCAACAATAAGCAGTAAGGGTTAAACCCATGTCGAAAATTGCACTTGTGGACGACGACAGGAACATCCTGACGTCGGTCTCCATGACTCTCGAAGCCGAAGGGTTTGAGGTCGAAACATATAATGACGGCCAGTCAGCACTTGACGCTTTCAACAAACGGTTGCCCGATATGGCCGTGCTGGACATCAAGATGCCCCGCATGGACGGCATGGATTTGTTGCAGCGTCTGCGTCAGAAGACATCGATGCCGGTCATTTTCCTGACCTCCAAAGATGATGAGATTGACGAGGTGCTGGGCCTGCGCATGGGGGCAGACGACTACGTCAAGAAACCCTTTAGCCAGCGTCTTCTGGTGGAACGCATCCGCGCGCTCTTGCGTCGTCAGGATGTGATTTCCGGCGAAGAAGTCGAAGAAACCGAAGAGACCAAGGTGATGGTTCGCGGTGAACTGACTATGGACCCACTGCGCCACGCGGTGAAGTGGAAAGGCCAGGACGTGTCCCTGACCGTCACGGAATTCCTGCTGTTGCAGGCATTGGCACAGCGTCCGGGCTTTGTGAAATCACGCGATCAGCTGATGGACGTGGCCTATGACGATCAGGTCTATGTCGACGACCGCACCATCGACAGCCACATCAAGCGTCTGCGCAAAAAGATGCGGATGGCTGATGATGAGTTTTCGGCAATCGAAACGCTTTACGGTATCGGGTATCGCTACAACGAAGAGTAAGTGATGACCGATGTCTCTGACATTGACGTGCGCGACCTGAACTCGGTCCGGAAGGCTGCCAAAAGCCAACCGGACCTTGTGCTGGGAGACGACTGGGTGTCGCCCACCGCCCTGCACGAACAGGAAATGCTGGAACAGCGCCGCAGCCGTGGCCTGATCCAACTGCGCAATTCGCCGATTGCCCGCAAGATCATCACCTTCAATCTGATTGCGATGATCCTGCTGGTGGCCGGTGTGCTTTACCTCAATCCCAGCCGCGATAACCTCGCCTATCAGCGTGCCAATGGTTTGGTGAACGAGGCGGAGCTGATCGCAGACGTGCTTGAGGCGCGGATGCCGATGACCGCGCCCGTTGATCTGATCACCGGTGATGGCATTGATGTCGTAAACACGCTGGCTGAAATGGACTTGCGCGGCGGCATCGACGTCGCGGTTTATGATCCCTCTGGCACCTTGATTGCAACCGCCAAAGGTGCGCGTGGCGGCTCTGCCATTGATGGGTTGGAACGCGACGATAGTGCGACATTCATCAGCGATTTCCTCTCTCAGGTTTGGGGGTCGATGCGGGCGGTGGTCAGTACCGACAGCCAGGCCGAAGATGTTCTGCAAGATACCACGCCCGAAGACATTCGCGCCGTCATGGCGGATGGCACAGGCATTAACGCGGTGACCACGGCGCGCGGCACCACATTCGTCGTCTCGACACCGATTTCCCAAAACGGCCGCCCTGTTGGTGTTGTGCTGATTTCCTCCGCTGCTGGCGAGTTGGACGCGCTTGTCGCCCGCGAGCGTGAACAGGTCTTGCGCTTGTTTCTCGTGGGCATCCTGATTTCCATCGGCCTTAGCCTCGTGCTTGCCTCGACCATCGCCAACCCGCTGGCCGATCTGGCCGCCGCTGCCGAATTGGGCCGGGACAAGAACGCCCGCAAGATGTCACCGACTAAGGTGCGTATCCCCGATCTGACCGCCCGCCCCGATGAGATTGGCCGCCTTTCCGGCGCTTTGCGCGGCATGGTGCAGGCGCTTTATGAGCGGATTGAGGGCAACGAACAATTTGCGGCCGACGTCGCGCATGAGATCAAGAACCCGCTCGCAAGCTTGCGCTCTGCCGTCGGGACGATGCGGATTGCCAAGCGGGATGACCAACGCGAAAAGATGCTCGAAGTGATCGAACACGACGTGCGGCGGCTTGATCGTCTGGTCAGCGATATCTCCAACGCCTCCCGTCTGGATAGTGAGCTTGTCAGGGAAGAGGAGGAATCCTTTGACCTGCTCAAGATGCTGGGCAACCTCAACGAATTCCTGGGCAAGGAAGCGGCATCGAAAGGTATCGAATATATCGCCGATGTGCCTGACAAACCGATCCATGTCATGGGGCTTGAGGGGCGTCTGGCGCAGGTCTTTGTCAACCTGATCACCAATGCGATTTCATTTTGCGAAGACGGCGACGCGATCCGCGTCTGGGTCCGCAAGCGTGAAAACCGCGTGCTGGTCGTGGTCGAAGACACCGGCCCCGGTATTCCGAATGAGGCGCTGACAAAGGTGTTCCAGCGGTTCTATTCCGAGCGGCCAGAGGGGCAGTTTGGCGACAATTCCGGTCTTGGCCTCGCGATCTCAAAGCAGATCATTGAGGCACATGGCGGCGTGATCTGGGCTGAAAACATCCGCCCCGGTGAGGCCGACATGACGTCAGAGCCTTTGGGCGCGCGTTTCGTTGTAGGCCTTCCGGTCTAAACGATGACGACAGTCCTGCACGCGACATGCGTCGATCTGGACGGGCAGGGCGTCCTGATCACTGGCGCGTCAGGTAGCGGGAAATCCGAACTTGGGCTTGCGCTGATTGCGCAGGGTGCCGCGCTCGTAGCCGACGACCAAACTGCGCTCACCAACGCAGATGACACCGTCATCGCCAGCCGCCCACCAACGCTGCCGCCGTTGATCGAGGCGCGGGGCGTCGGGCTTCTGCGGGCACCGCTTTGCGATGAAACCCCGCTTCGGCTCGTGATCGACCTTGACCAAACAGAGGCTGAACGCCTGCCGCCGCTGCGTTACGTCACGTATTTGGGATGTGACATCCCCTTGCTTCACAGGGCGCAAAGCCTAGGTTTCCCTTCTGCGATCCTGACATTGATTCGCCACGGGCGCGAAAAGCCATGACCGATACGACACACACTCAGGCCGACGATCCCCCGGTGCTTTTGGTCACCGGCCCGTCCGGTGGTGGCCGATCAACCGCGATCCGCGCGCTTGAAGACATCGGGTTTGAGGTGATCGACAATCTGCCGCTGTCGCTGTTGTCGCGCCTGCTTGATGGTCCGGCCACGCGCCCACTTGCAATTGGGATCGACGTGCGCAACCGCGACTTTGGGACCAACGCCTTGATTGAGGCCATCGATCAGGTGACGCAAAGCCGGGGCGACGCGACACAAGTGCTTTATCTTGAGGCGGACGCCGACACCCTGATCCGCCGCTATTCCGAAACCCGCCGCCGTCACCCGCTGGCCCCCGCCGGGCCGCCGCTGGCGGGCATCACGGCGGAAACCGATCTGTTGATTCCCATTCGCGCCCGCGCAGACGTTTTGGTGGATACTACCAAGATGACCCCGCACGACCTGCGGGCTGAGGTTGAACGCCTTTTTGCTCCGCAAAGCGCCACACTTGGCGTGTCTGTTCAGTCTTTTTCCTACAAAAGGGGCCTGCCACGCGGGCTTGATATGGTGCTGGATTGTCGGTTTCTGAGGAATCCCCATTGGGATCCTGATCTGCGCGCGAAAGACGGCCGCGACCCTGACGTGGACGCTTACGTTGCACAAGATCCGCGTTTTGCGGACTTTTTTGCGCAAGTGAAAGGCCTGTTGGACCTGCAATTGCCCGCCCACAAGGACGAAGGCCGGTCGCATCTGGCCATCGGGTTTGGTTGCACCGGTGGCAAACACCGATCCATCGCCATGGCAGAAAGGATGGCCGCATCCCTTGCAGAGGACGGTTGGCAGGTGTCTAAACGTCACCGAGAGATGGAGCGCCGGGACAGCGCACACAAAGGACAGTTGGGTTGATTGGTATCGTCATCGTTGCACATGGGGGACTTGCGCTTGAATACCTCGCGGCGGTTGAGCACGTGGTTGGCAAACAGACGGGCATCCGCGCGATCACCATCGCCGCTGAAGAGAACCGCAGCGACAAACAGGCCGAGATTTGCGCCGCCGCCGATGCAGTGGATACCGGCGACGGGGTTGTCATTGTCACTGATATGTTTGGCGGCTCACCCTCGAACCTGAGCCTTCGGGCCTGCAGTGTGGCCAAACGGCAGATCATCTATGGCGCGAACCTGCCGATGCTGATCAAGCTCGCCAAGACCCGCCATAAACCAGTGCCAGAGGCTGTGAATGCCGCCATCGACGCGGCCCACAAATACATCAACACCCACATCGTAGAGCCGAGCTGACAATGGCGAATTTGCGTCTTGAGATCCAAAACATCAAAGGGCTGCACGCCCGCGCATCCGCCAAACTGGCCGAAGTGGTTGAAGCACATGATGCCGACGCCACTGTCAGCAAGGATGGGATGTCCGCCGAGGGCGACAGCATCATGGGCCTATTAATGTTGGCAGCGACCATTGGAACATTTATAGACGTTGAAACACGTGGTCCGCAGGCAGAGGCGCTCGCCAAGGCGATCACAGACCTCGTGAACGACAAATTTGGCGAAGGCGACTAGGACCGGTTTGGGTTCCTACTGGAAGGCAACGGATTGACCGATTTGACCAGCAAGACGCCAACGATGCCCCCTAAGCTGCAACCTAAACCTGTGCACTACGACCGTGGTGTCCTCAGCTACGCGACATCTTTTGACAGCCCAATCCGGTCTGGCTTTATCCGCTCGGTCGAGTGGATGACGGGCAAGTTGCAGGTCGTGCGCATGATCCGCGAATTTGAACGCCGTGGCCCGTATCAGGGGCAGGAGTTCTGGACCTCTGCGCTCGATGTGCTGGGTGTGGACATTCAGACCCCGGCAGAAGAGCTTGAAAAGATACCTGCATCCGGCCCCGTCGTTTTTGTGGCCAACCACCCGCATGGCATGGTCGATGGGATGGTCATGGCAGAGATCATTGGCCGCCGCAGGCTGGACTATAAGATCCTGACCCGGTCGCTTTTGACCGAGATCGACACAGTCGCAAGCCAGTTCCTCATCCCAGTACCGTTCCCGCATCACAATGATGCCCAGCAACGCATGGTTGAAATGCGCCGCGCTGCGATGGAGCACCTGAATGAGGCGGGCGTTGTGGCGCTCTTTCCATCGGGCGTGGTGGCGACATCGCAGTCGATGTTCGGCCCAGTCATTGAAACCGAATGGAACGTCTTTACCGCCAAGATGATCCGCAAGTCGGGCGCAACGGTTGTGCCGTGCTTCTTTCCCGGCGCCAATTCACGCGCCTATCAAATGGCGCACCAGATGTCCGCGACATTGCGGCAAAGCCTGCTGATCCACGAAATTGTCCGGTCACGGAATACCGTCTTTCGCCCGGTGATTGGTGATCCGATCACGCCTGACGATTGGGCCAGCAAGTCAGACGACCCGCGGGCCTTTATGGCGTGGCTGCGCGACCAGACACTGGCGCTCAAACCCTAGCGGGTCGGCACGGGCACCTCGCCCCTGTAGTCGTAGAACCCGCGCTTGGATTTGCGGCCCAGCCATCCGGCCTCAACATATTTTGTCAGCAGCGGGCAGGGACGGTATTTGGTATCGGCCAAGCCATCGTGCAGCACGTTCATGATCGCAAGACAGGTGTCGAGACCGATAAAGTCCGCCAGTTCCAGTGGCCCCATCGGGTGATTGGCCCCCAGCTTGAGCGAAGTATCAATCGATTGCACAGAGCCCACGCCCTCATACAGGGTGTAAATCGCCTCGTTGATCATCGGCATTAGGATGCGGTTCACGATAAAGGCGGGGAAATCCTCTGACGCGGTACTGGTCTTGCCCAGCTTTTTCACGACCTCCTGGCAGGCGCGGAAGGTCGGTTCATCTGTCGCAATGCCACGGATCAATTCAACGAGCTGCATGATCGGGACCGGGTTCATAAAGTGGAAACCCATGAACTTTTCAGGCCGGTCGGTGCGGCTGGCAAGCCGCGTGATCGAAATGGACGATGTATTGGAGGTCAGAATCGTCTCTGGTTTCAGATGCGGCACAAGGTCTTCGAATATGGCCTGTTTGATCGTTTCCCGCTCTGTCGCGGCCTCAATAATCAGATCGCTTGGCCCCAACTCCGTCAAAACGGGCGTCGTGCTGATGCGCCCGATTGCCGCAGATCTGGTCTCCGCGTCGATAGCGCCCTTGCTTACCTGCCGTTCCAGATTGCGGTCAATCAGCGCGACAGCGGCCTTAAGCGCGTCTTCACTGATGTCGGTCATTTTGACGTCAAACCCAGCCAAAGCAAAGACATGGGCGATGCCATTGCCCATCTGACCTGCACCTACGATGCCTACGGAATTGATCGTCATGGCCGAAATCCTTTCGCGTCCTGCGGCCCCGTTATGCCGCCCCAAACAAGCCGCGACAAGGCGCGCGGTCGCTTAAAAGAATGTTCAAACTTTCACTTTAGCGAAATCGAAATGGATTTCGGCGAATCTCTTGAAAGTGGGTAACAGACGAGAGGCTTGGGAACCATGAAACATGAAACGATCGACGGCGGTGGACTGCACTACGCGCCCTGCCGATATGGAATGTCGCGGATCTTTTTCCGGGGGCCCAAACGGCGGCTGGACAGCCCTTATATCTCTTTCATTGGCGGGACGGAGACGTTCGGCAAATTCATCGACAAGCCGGTTCCGGCGCTTGTTGAAAAAGAGTTGGGGATGACCTGCGTCAACCTTGGCTGTGTGAATGGCGGCGTGGATGCCTTTGTGAATGATCCAACGATCATGGGCATTTGTAACGATGCCGAAATAACAGTCGTGCAGATCATGGGCGCAAACTATATGTCCAACCGCTTTTATTCGGTGCATCCGCGCCGCAATGACCGGTTCCTGCGCGCCTCAACAGTGATGGAGGCGATCTATAACGACGTTGATTTCGCTGACTTTACGTTCACGCGGCATATGTTGTCGACGCTGCACAGCCTGTCACCCGAACGGTTCGACATCGTTGTGTCCGAGCTGCGAGAGGCTTGGGTTGCCCGGATGAAAAACATGCTGGGGCAAATCGGTCCGCGCACGGTGCTGTTGTGGTTCTCAAAAACGCCGATGACGGATAGGCCATGGGATCAACACGACAACCCGCTGCAAGTTGATCCGTTGTTTGTGACGGCTGAGATGGTTGGTGAGCTAAGCCATTTGGTTCAGGACACGGTTGTCGCCAACCCAACCGACGTGGCCCGCGCCCAAGGCACTAAAGGCATGTTCTACTCGCCAATGCAGGCCAAGGCCGCAACTGCGATGATGGGCGTTGCTTGTCATCACGAGGCAGCGAACCTGCTGACCCCAAGCCTGCGCAATGCAATGTCGCAACGTGGTGCGGCCTGAACGCAAAAGCCCGCCACAATGGGCGGGCTTTCGGGATACGCGGACAGGCGGGCCAGTGCCCGCCGTCGCTTAGAGCTTTTCCGTCAGTTCAGGCACAGCCGTGAACAGATCGGCCACAAGACCGTAGTCAGCGACCTGGAAGATGGGCGCTTCTTCGTCTTTGTTGATTGCGACGATGATCTTGCTGTCCTTCATGCCAGCCAAGTGCTGGATCGCGCCGGAAATGCCGACGGCCACATAAAGATCAGGGGCGACAACCTTGCCGGTCTGCCCAACCTGCCAATCGTTCGGCGCATAACCGGAATCGACCGCCGCACGGGATGCGCCAACAGCAGCACCCAGCTTATCGGCAAGCTTTTCAATCAGGGCAAAGTCATCTTCCGACCCCACACCGCGCCCACCAGAAACAACAACGCCCGCAGACGTCAGCTCTGGCCGGTCGCTGGCAGCAACCTTGTCTTCAACCCATGACGACAGGCCGGGATCGGCAGGTGCGCCGATCATTTCGACGGCCGCAGAACCACCCATGCCAGCGGCATCAAAGCCAGCAGTCCGAATGGTCAGAACCTTGGTCGCATCACCTGACTTGACCGTCTGGATCGCGTTGCCCGCGTAGATCGGCCGCTCAAACGTGTCGGCATCGACAATCGCGGTGACCTCGCTGATGACCTGCGCGTCCAGCAATGCTGCAACGCGGGGCATGATGTTCTTGGCGTCCGTCGTGCCCGGCGCGGCAATGTGGGAATAATCCCCAGCCAGCGACACGATCAGATCCGCCGCAGGCTCTGCCATCTGGTGACCAAGCACCGCATCCTCGGCGCAAAGCACTTTGGCAACACCGTCGATCTTTGCGGCCTCATCCGCGGCACCTTTGGAATTGGCGCCAACGCACAACACGGTCACATCGCCGAGGCTACCGGCAGCCGACACGGCCTTGGCGGTTGCATCCACGGACAATTCGCCCGCATTGACGTCTGCAATCAGAAGAACAGCCATTACACAGCCCCCGCTTCTTTAAGTTTCTCGACTAGCTCATCAACCGAACCCACGATGATGCCCGCGCTGCGCGCCTCAGGCTCTGTGGTTTTCACAACGGTCAGACGCGGTGTGACATCAACGCCGTAATCGGCAGGTGTCTTTTCATCCAGCGGCTTTTTCTTGGCCTTCATGATGTTGGGCAGCGAGGCATAACGCGGCTCGTTCAGGCGCAAATCAACCGTGACGATTGAGGGCATCTTGACCTTGATGGTCTGCAAACCGCCGTCCACTTCGCGGGTGACAACGGCGCTGTCGCCATCGACATCCAGCTCGGACGCAAAAGTCGCCTGCGACCAACCCAACAGGGCAGAGAGCATCTGACCCGTGGCGTTCATGTCGTTATCGATGGCCTGCTTGCCGCAGAGCACAAGGCCGGGGGCCTCTTCGTCAACAATCGCCTTCAGCACTTTGGCAACGGCCAGCGGCTCAATGTCGTTGTGTACGTCATCGGTGGCCACAACCAGAATGGCGCGATCCGCCCCCATGGCCAAAGCCGTGCGCAGGGTTTCCTGCGCTTGTTTGACGCCGATGGATACAGCGACGACTTCCTCGGCCTTGCCAGCTTCGCGCAGGCGGATGGCTTCTTCGACAGCAATTTCATCGAACGGGTTCATCGACATTTTGACGTTCGCAAGATCAACTCCGCTGCCGTCCGCTTTGACGCGAACCTTCACGTTGTAGTCAATCACGCGTTTGACGGGTACCAGGACCTTCATCGGCGCATATCTCCCATATGTATGGCGCAATAATCTAACGTGTGGGATAGCAACACCTGGCCCCCGACAACAGTGCAAAATCGACGCCGCAAGGCCTATGGACGCCACGTTCTTGACGCGCACGTCAACAAGTTCGCCCTAATGGCTTTCTTTGATCGGTAAATATCCCCGCCGGAGGCCGTGATTTTTCGCCGAAAAATCGTGCTCTTAGCGGTTCGCGCCGGGCACCCACAACACGTCAGCGCGGCCATCATCATTGGCAATCCGCGACGCTTGAAAGAACCAATCGGACAACCGGTTAAGGTATTTCACAGCAGCCGGGTTCACCGCCTCCATTGTCGCCAGTTCCACCGCCAACCGCTCGGCCCGGCGCGCAACCGTGCGGCACAAGTGCAAATGCGCGGCCAATGCGGACCCACCGGGTAGGATGAAAGACCTCAGTGGCTCAACCGCTTGTGTCATCACGTCAAGCTCCGCCTCAAGCCGTGCAACCTGTGCATCTGACATGCGCAACACGGTGTATTCTTCCTCACCGTCCTTTTCCATGTCCGGACGGCACAGGTCTGCGCCAAGATCAAAAAGGTCGTTCTGGATCATCGCTAGTTGATCATCCATTTCGCCTGTCGCATGCAGCCGCGCCAGCCCAACGGTGGCGTTCAGCTCATCGACCGTCCCGTAAGAAGTGACGCGCAGCGCATGTTTCGCTACACGGCTTCCGTTGCCAAGGGCTGTTTCGCCCGCATCGCCGGTCTTGGTGTAGATCTTGTTGAGCACAACCATATCACGTCCCTCCGCGCAGCCAGACAAACAACAGGATCAGGCAGACCGCGATGAACTGCGCAATAATGCGCCAGCGCATCAGCTTATTGGCGTGTTTGCGATTGTACTCGCCGCCTTTGCCGAAGGTGCCGACCCCGAACATCAGGATGCCCAGCACAATCAGGCAAGCAATGATGACGAGAATGAAAAGCGGATCGTTGGCCATGATCTTCCCCTGTGTTCGTCCCGATGTAGCAGGGCGGGCGGCAAAGGAAAGGGCTAGCCGCGCGCCAAAACCGCATCCAGCATCCGCGTGGACAAAATCCGCCGCAGAAACCCTGCAAAATAGGTGGGCTTGGTAACATAATATCGCGGCTTGGGGCGTTTCGCCTCAACCGCACGCCGCACCTTTGCCGTCACCGCGCTGGGAGGCAGCTCAAAGGTGTCCGGCGCGTCCTTGGATGCGAAACGTGCCAGCAATCCGCCGTATTCCTCCGCACGGGATGATCCGCGCCAGTCGATCAATTGCTCAAACATCACGGCAGAATTCTTGCGCATTTTTGATGTGATGGGTCCCGGCTCGATCAGGACAACGTCAATCCCGCTGCCACGCAGTTCCAGCCGCAGGCTATCTGTCAGGCCTTCCATTGCAAATTTGCTGGCCACATACGCGCCCTTCCACCGCCCGCCCACCAGACCCAGGACAGAGCTGCAATTGACGATCCGTCCGTGCCCCTGATTGCGCATCACCGGCAGCACCGCGCGGGTCAATTCGTGCACGCCAAAAAGGTTCGTCTCAAACACATCACGCAGGGCTGCGCGCGGCAGATCCTCGACAAAGGCCGGGATCGCAATGGCGCCGTTGTTGTAAACCGCATCCAACGTGCCGCCTGTCGCCTCAAGCACATCGGCCAGCCCGCTATAGATGCTATCGCTATCGGTGTAGTCGATCAGCGGGCTGTCAAAGCCTTCGGACATCAGCCGCCCACAGTCGGTGGCCTTGCGGCAGGACGCAAAAACGCGCCACCCGGCGGCGCGCATGCCGTGGGCCGCATCATAGCCGATGCCTGACGAACAGCCCGTAATCAGTATGGTCTTTTGTGTCATGGCGCAGCTTTGCCGCGCCATTCCGCGATGCGCAAGGGCCTAGCCGTCGGTCAGCAACCGTTCGGCCATCCAGCCCTCAATGCCAGTGCCAATAATGCGGATATTCGCCCATCCGTCGGCATTCACGGAAAGGACTTCAGCTTCTGTGCCGCCGGGCAGCGTGTCGATAACGCCAAAATCGGTGCCCGGGCCGGTGCGCATGTTCACACGGCTGCCCGCGACATAGCGCAGGTCCAAATCCGGCGTGGCAACGGGCGCAGGGGCAGCGGGTGCGGCGACCGTTTCGGTCAGATTTGCGGTTTCAACCGTTTCAACCACGGCCTCAACGCTGGCTTGGATCACCTGGGCGGTGTCTTCCGCAGGCTCAATCTGAACCGGCTGGGTCACGGGCAGGGCAAGGCTGACCAAAGGCGTGCTGACGGACCGTGTGACCTCAGCCACCTCGATCACCGGCTCTTCCACCGAAACTTCGGCTTCTGCAACAATCCGTTCTTCGGGCACAAAGTCTGCGCCACCGGACATTTCGTAAAACGTCCATCCCAAAATCAGAAATGTTCCAACGATAAACTTGCTCACAGCAGCCCCCAAAGAATCGAACCTAACGTCCCCACGCCCTGCTCATACCGAAATAATTTCGCGCGATTGAGGGGAAAAACCAGACACGCCGCGTCATGTTGTCTTTACGCCCTGCGGCCCCTCGGCTAGACCCAACACAATGAGCGACGAAACAGGTGACACCCCACTGGATATAGTAGAACCGCTGCGCCGGGCGATCGGTGAGCGGTACCTGACCTATGCGTTAAGCACGATCATGAATCGTGCGTTGCCTGATGCGCGGGACGGTCTAAAACCTGTTCACCGGCGCATTTTGTATGCGATGCGTGAACTGCGGCTCGCGTCTTCGGGCGGTTTCCGGAAATCGGCAAAAATCTCTGGCGACGTGATGGGCAACTACCACCCGCACGGTGATGCGGCGATCTACGACGCCATGGCGCGGCTCGCCCAAGACTTTAACGTCCGCTATCCACTCGTTGACGGTCAAGGCAACTTTGGCAACATCGACGGCGATAACCCCGCCGCCGCGCGTTACACCGAAGCGCGGATGACCGCCGCGGCCGAGGCCTTGATGGAAGGTCTGACCGAAAACGCTGTCGACTATCGTCCCAACTATGATGGCACGCTGGAAGAACCCGTCGTCTTCCCCGCCGCCTTTCCCAACCTGCTGGCCAACGGTAGCAGCGGCATCGCCGTCGGCATGGCGACCAACATCCCGCCCCATAACCTGCATGAGCTGATCGACGCTTGCCTGCACCTGATCAAAGCGCCCAACGCCCGTGATGAGACCTTGCTGGAATACATCCCAGGCCCCGATTTCCCAACCGGCGGCGTCATCGTCGAAACCCGCGAAAACATCGCAGAGGCCTATCGCACCGGACGCGGCTCTATCCGCACCCGGGCGCGGTACGAGGTTGAGGATCTGGGCCGTGGCCAATGGCAGGTCGTGGTCACCGAAATCCCCTATCAAGTGCAGAAATCCAAGCTGATCGAAAAGCTGGCCGAGGTGATCCAGACCAAAAAAGTGCCGCTGCTTGCTGACGTCCGCGACGAAAGCGCGGAGGATATCCGCATCGTGCTGGAACCTCGCGCCAAGACCGTGGATGCGGACATGATGATGGGATTGCTGTTTAAGAACAGCGATCTAGAGACACGCTTTAGCCTCAACATGAATGTGCTGATTGACGGGCTGGAACCGCGCGTTTGCGGCGTGAAAGAGCTTTTGCGCGCCTTTCTTGATCATCGCCGTGCAGTTCTGATCCGCCGCAGCCAGCACCGCATGGACAAGATCGATCACCGGCTTGAGGTGCTCGAAGGCTTTATCATCGCCTTCCTGAACCTTGACCGCGTCATCGATATTATCCGTTACGACGACGACCCCAAACAGGCGCTGATGGTCGAAGATTGGGCCGCGCCCAAGCCGCGCGCCACGGACGAAAAAGACTACGTCAGCCCGATCATCCCCGGCGCCGACCCAGAGGTTTCCCTGTCCGAAGTGCAGGCCGAGGCGATCCTGAACATGCGCCTGCGCAGTTTGCGCAAGCTTGAAGAAATCGAACTGCTGGCAGAGCGTGATGCGCTGATGCTGGAACGCGCCGAGCTTGAGGATTTGCTGGACAGCGAAGACCTGCAATGGGCCAAGATCGCCGAACAATTGCGCGAGACCCGCAAGCAATTCGGGAACAGCACCGAAGAGGGCAAGCGCCGCACCACCTTTGCCGATGCCACCGACATCCCCGATGTCCCGCTTGAGGCGATGATCGACAAAGAACCGATCACCGTGGTCCTGTCGAAAATGGGCTGGATTCGCGCCATGACCGGTCACATCGACCTGACCCGCGAGCTCAAATTCAAAGATGGCGACGGCCCCGGCCATATCTTCCACGCCGAAACCACCGACCGCCTTCTGGTCTTTGGCAGCAACGGGCGCTTCTACACCGTTTCTGCTGCCAATCTCCCCGGCGGGCGCGGCATGGGCGAGCCCCTGCGGCTAATGGTCGATCTGCCCAATGACGCGGGCATCGTTGATATCTTCAAGCACGACCCAGAGGCCAAACTGCTTGTCGCCAGCGCCGAGGGCAATGGCTTCATCGTGCCAGAGGCCGATGTCATCGCCCAGACCCGCACTGGCAAACAGGTTCTGAACGTCAAAGACACCGTCGCCAAAGTTGTTCGCCGTGTGAGTGGTGACCATGTGGCGGTCGTCTCAGAAAACGCGAAATTCCTTGTTTTTGCGTTAAGCGAACTGCCGGAATTGGGCCGCGGCAAGGGCGTGCGTCTGCAGAAATACAAATCCGCCCGTGGCCGCCAAGGCACGCTGGAACTCGACGGCGGCCTGTCCGATGTCACGACGTTCAACTGGTCCGAAGGCCTGTCATGGCCTATGGGCGGCGACAAAACCCGCACCGAACCCGACCTCACCGAATGGAAAGGTGCGAGAGCAGGCGTTGGGAAGCGGCCCCCTTATGGGTTCCCCAAGGGCAATCGTTTTAGCTGATCCCGCTCACGTCTACACAACAGTCGAAAATCCATCGCCCACCGCCGTATCCCAAGTCACAGTGACAGTATGATCCACAACGGCACCGGTGCCCGGAGGCAAGGCTTGCGGCTGCGCCGCCGTAGACGGCAGGCCACCTGCAATGGCCAGCGCCTGATTGTGACCCAGCAGGGCCACCGTTCCCCCGGCATAGAAATCCGCCCGCCCCCGAATGACAAATTCGCCGCGGGTCGAATTTCTGACATGGGTGTTTTCAAAATCCGGGTGGACGCGGGTGGGCGCGGCTTGGCCGTCCCACGCGATGATGCTGGGCAATCCAAAGGTATCCACACCGCCGTCGGAAACTGTCCCGTCCGTAGCAACGGTCCAAAGTTCCCAATATGCGGCGACAGTCGCATGGGGCTGGCTGGCGGGGTCCGCCACATAGGCGTCAATTGCGGCCCCGGCCAATGCCACAGGGTGGGGACCGGCAATGTTCCTGACGTTGTTGAACGTCCGGATCACGTGCTGGATGATCACGCCCGCAACCGGATTTATCACCCGCCATCTGCGTTCCCGCTGGAAATATCCGGCTGGGCCCTCCAACTCACCCGTCCCGAGATCGGGAATTCCGACAATATTCTCGGCCTGCAAGATCGGGGCAGGGGCCGCCGCCGCTGCCGGCACAGGCGCTGGTGCCGGTGCCCCGGGTGCAACGGCAGCGGCCGCCGCCGCTGCGACAGGCGACGGTGCTACAACCGGCGCATTCATAGGGGCGGCGGCGGGCATGACGTGGCCCTGCCCAACCGGTACGGGTCCCCCGGGACCAGGGGCGTGGGGCATGTAGGCGCCCGCTGCATTCAATCTTCGCCGCTTGCACATCGCAGGTCTCCTAATATGCGTCTGAAAAGTCGTTTAGAAAATGGAATGTTCGCTGATGGGTGTGGTCACCGATGTTGATCAATCAAGATCGCATTCCCATCGGGATCGACCATCGTGATATAGGCTGGGCCTTCGCTGTCAGTATCGCAGGTTGTCGTCAGCTCCTGACCCGCCTTTTGCAAGGCCGCCTGAATGGCACGCACGTCGTCCCAATCGCCTTGGACCTCGCCTGCGTTTTGGTCCCAGCCGGGGTTGAACGTCAGCGTGTTCGTCGGAATGTGCCCCTGAAAAAGCCCGATCAGGGTCTGCTCATTCTTCATGATCAGATAATTGTGGCTCATGTCGCCGCCCATCGTCTCGAACCCAAGGGTTTCGTAAAAGGCGCGACTGGTGGCGAGGTCTTTGACGTTCAGGCTGATGGAAAAGGCACCAAGTTTCATCGTTGAGGCTCCGTTAAGGGGTTAATCTGGCTTAAGGAATGCATGCGTATCGGTTGTGTATCAGTTCTGCATGGGTCGTGCATTGGTTCTGCATAGCACAAAGCATGCTTGATTTCCCCCGTCTTCTGCAATACATCGCCCGCGATGTTGGATCAGGGGCCGCAGTGGCCCCCTTAAACTAAAGGGCAGTTGCACCATGGCAAAGGCAAAGTTTGAACGTAATAAACCGCACGTTAACATTGGCACGATTGGCCACGTTGACCACGGCAAGACGACGCTGACGGCGGCGATCACGAAGTACTTTGGTGACTTCCAGGCCTATGACCAGATCGACGGCGCGCCCGAAGAGAAGGCCCGCGGCATCACCATCTCGACCGCACACGTTGAGTATGAGACAGAGGCGCGTCACTACGCCCACGTCGACTGCCCCGGTCACGCCGACTACGTCAAGAACATGATCACCGGTGCCGCCCAGATGGACGGCGCGATCCTGGTGGTGAACGCAGCCGACGGCCCGATGCCACAAACGCGCGAGCACATCCTGCTCGGTCGTCAGGTGGGCATCCCCTACATGGTTGTTTACATGAACAAAGTTGACCAGGTGGACGACGATGAGCTGCTGGAACTGGTGGAAATGGAAATCCGCGAGCTGCTGTCCTCTTACGAGTATCCTGGCGACGACATTCCTGTGATCCCTGGCTCGGCTCTGGCCGCGATGGAAGAGCGTGATGACAACATCGGCAAGGAATCCATCGAAAAGCTGATGGCCGCTGTCGACGAATACATCCCGACACCTGCCCGTGCGGTTGACCTGCCGTTCCTGATGCCAATCGAGGACGTGTTCTCGATCTCTGGCCGTGGTACTGTTGTGACCGGCCGTGTTGAGCGTGGCGTGATCAACGTCGGCGACGAGATCGAAATCGTTGGTATCCGCGACACATCGAAAACCACCTGTACCGGTGTTGAAATGTTCCGCAAGCTGCTGGATTCCGGCGAAGCTGGCGACAACATCGGCGCCCTGCTGCGCGGCGTTGACCGTGACGGCGTTGAGCGTGGTCAGATCCTGTGTAAGCCAGGTTCGGTGAAGCCACACACCAAGTTCGAAGCCGAGGCCTATATCCTCACCAAAGAAGAAGGTGGCCGTCACACGCCATTCTTCGCCAACTACCGCCCGCAGTTCTACTTCCGTACAACGGACGTGACCGGCACGGTTGAGCTGCCTTCGGGCACCGAAATGGTGATGCCTGGCGATAACCTGAAGTTCAACGTCGAGCTGATCGCGCCAATCGCGATGGAAGAAGGCCTGCGCTTCGCCATCCGCGAAGGCGGCCGCACCGTCGGCGCGGGCGTTGTGTCCAAGATCACCGAATAACGGAGTGCGGGCTTAGCCCGCGCATCGCGTGGGATGCGGCAATGACTTCGCAGAAGTCATGAGCGCGTCCCACACAGACGAGAATAAAGAAGGCCGCTTCGGAAACGAGGCGGCCTTTTTTTTGACTGGTAAACACGTTTGTGATTTATGATCGTAAAACTATAGTTGCTCGCTCGTTTGCATGAGCACTGCGCTCCTTGCGCATTCACCTTGGAGGCGTAATTGATTAAGATCGGGATTGTTCTTCTCGTCTTGTTGCTTTCATTTATTGCTTGGGTGTTTTCGGGCGGATTTCTAGGAAAAGATACGCGCTCAGCAATGCCCAACGGCTTAGGTGTTTTGTCGAGTTTGATTGTTGGCGTAGTGCTGCTGTTAACGAATTGGGCGGGCGTTACTGGGTTGTTTGATCGTGAGGATGCCCAAGTCATTGAGCCCGAGAGCGAAAGGACTGAAATTCCGACTAAGTTGCCAATTTCTCAACGTTGGCGTTTCGAGAGCAACAACGGTTGGGCAAATCTGTATTCACCAGCAAGTTTGACTGAAGGATATATGAAGATTGGCTGTCAGCCAAACCTGTCGACACCCCATTTGGCGCTAGAAATTTTTCTACCATCTGAGGATGATGATATCCGAGCACTACACCTTTCACTGAAGTCGGAGTGGGAAACTACGACACGAGCGCGGTTTGCATTTTTGATAGGATCGACGCTCCAATTTAACGTAGATATGGACCCGGGTGCATATGACGAAGAGGGAAGATTAATTAGCTGGATTGCTCCTGTTGAAGGTCCTTTGAATGACTTTTCAATTCAACCTGCGGTTGCGAGATTCGTATCTGCTGCGTTGACGCGTGAAGGTATCATCACGGTCGTTGCCAAACGTTCCTCAATTAATCTGCCGATAATGGCAGAAGCCAGAGGTCTTCAGGAAATTGAGGATGAGTTCCAAGTCTTGAAAGATTGCATTACAAAATGACATCCCAATTTGGGTTACCAAATGGTCTGTCGAGTTTCATTTTTGAGTGCCTCGACCAAATAGTGAAGTGGGAGGCCGACGGGGCAGAAAACCCCTTGCCACACCTCCCGACGCCCCCTATCCGCCCGCTATCCAACAGGGGTGCGCCGCGTGGGCGCCCTTTTCCGTTGGGCCAAATGACGCGATGAAGGGGTCGGACGAGCCGGCTTCGTCCAATCCGTTAAGGCCCATTTGGCAAATTGGCTTCGCCATTCGCCAGGAAAGGGTGATGTCACATGGCAGCTAGCCAGAACATCGGCATTCGCCTCAAGGCGTTTGACTACCGCGTCCTTGACGCCTCCACCCAGGAAATCGTTTCCACCGCCAAGCGCACCGGCGCAAGCGTTCGTGCTCCGATCCCACTGCCCAACAAACCCGAACGCGTCATCCGCCTCACAACACCTGAGCCGCTACGCGTTCTCTCCTGCGATCATCGCTTCACTTCGGGTGGCGGTCTCATCCAGATGTGTCGCAAGCATAGTGCGATTGGCCTCAGTCTCTTCGGCGTTCATCTTCCGCGGAAACAAACCCTCCCAACGTGAAAACACAACCGTTCCACGGTTAAACGGCAGCGGCAGCCACATGCGATCCCATGTCTTTAACGCGCGTCCCCGCTTGGTGCGGTAGGCAAAGCCATAGACCGGGCGCTGCATTGCGCGGGCCCAGTCGAGGGGGGCGTCTTTGACCTGCCGTGCAGGGCCAAGCGGTCCGTCGGCGGCGATGCCGATGCTGGCCCCTTCGCGTACCCGGCGCAGCACTACGCGAGACGCGGCCATGTTGGATGCGCCATCCGCCATTTCCATCGGGTGCAGCCCCGATTGCCGCTGCAACGCGCCAGAGACGCGCCCGATGGGCGAGCTGGCATAAAGCGTTGAAAGTTGGCCCATCTCGAGCGGCCACAAGAGCGGCCCCATCAGCGAACACTCATGCCACATCACCACCAGCACCGGACCCTCTGCCAGATCGGCCGCCAGATCGTCAAATCCCAGACGGGTCCAACGAGTCGTGGCGCGACAAAACCGCAGGTACGTCCCCACCAGCCGGGCCAAAAAGCCCGCTAGAAGCGTGGAGTGTTCCAATCGTCGGCGCAAAGTCATGCCCCTTCATGACATTTTCCACGTGCCGTGCAAGTCAGCCCCTTGCGCGACCCGGTTTCGTGGGCTAACCCATGCCTCGGTCTTTAGGGGTATAGCTCAGTTGGTAGAGCGGCGGTCTCCAAAACCGTAGGTCCCGGGTTCAAGTCCTGGTGCCCCTGCCAGACCACCTTTTCCCGTGATATCTTTGGTTATCAGGAAGGCGGCGCAGGGTATGGATCGGCAAGCTGAACAGGTCACTGTCGCTTTGCACATCGGTGCCCACAAGACGGCGACGACCCATTTGCAGCGGTCCCTGTTGGCCGCGCAGGATGATTTACGTGACATTGGCGTGCAGTTTCACGGGCCGCGCAGCTTTCGCTGGGGGCAGCCATCGCTGCTGCAACGCTTTACCATCGCCGATAAACCCAACGGTCCGGTCAAGGCCATTGATCCGCAGGCCTTTGATGGGCTGCGGGACGGGGCGGGTCGGCTGATCCTGTCGGAAGAGAACTTTCCCGGCACATTCATGAACGACAAAGGCCGTCTGCGGCGGCCGCTTTATCCCGATGGCCCACGACGGATCGCAGAGCTTGTGGGGCGGATGCCAGTGGATGGGGCCGATGTGTTTCTGGCGATCCGGCAACCGACGCGCCTGCTCAATTCCGCATTCAGCCAACGCCTGCACGCCAAGCGCGATGTGACGCTGGAGAAATTCCTGAAACGGAATGCGATTGAGCTGGTGGATTGGGTGCGGCTGATTGATCGGCTGCGGCGGACGCCGGGGGTCAATTCGCTGACCGTCTGGCGGTATGAGGATTATGCCGCGCTGTTCCCGCAGATCATCACAGGCCTCGCGGGGCCGGATGCGGTTGCGCGGGTCAAACCTTTGGCTGAGACGATGCACGGCGGCCTGTCAGAGCTTGCCGTGACGCTCTTGCTGGCGGATGACACGATCAGCGTCGAGGATGCGATGACATCCTGCCCGGTCGATGACACCAATCCCCGGTTTGACGCTTTTGACGCTGACGCCCATGCGCTGGGGGATGAGTTTTATGCCGATCAGCTGTCACAGATCGACGCAATGCGGGATGTCACGCGTTTGCGACCGTGACTTGGGCTTGAAAACAGGCGCGCGGGGCCGTATGTCGCCTGAGTTAACCCAGCAAAGGCAGCCCACATGGCCATGAACCCCGTCAAGTTTGTCAACGAAACCCGCGCAGAGATTGCCAAGGTTGTTTGGCCCACACGGCGTGAAGTCGTGATGACCACGATCATGGTCTTTATCATGGCCGCCCTGACTGCGATCTTCTTTTCGCTGGTTGATCTTGTGATCCGCTCCGGTCTGCAGGGCGTGTTGGCGTATTTCGGTTAATCCGGTTTTTCAGAAATCGCCCCCCACCACTTGAAAACGGCGGGGCAGGGCGATACGGAAGGCACATCCCCGAAAAAGGCGCGCTGCGAATCAAGTTGCGCGCCCATTTTTTATCTTTCGGGCGGATGGCAGACCCATCCGATCATATGGAACAATGTGGCCCGCAGGGTCATGCGCGCGAAGGTGGCAAGACATGGCGAAACGTTGGTATTCGGTGAGCGTCCTTTCAAACTTTGAAAAGAAGATCGCTGAACAGATCCGCCAAAAGGCAGAAGAGCAGGGTCTTGAGGACCAGATTGACGAAGTGCTGGTCCCGACCGAAGAAGTGATCGAGGTGCGCCGCAACAAGAAGGTCACGACCGAGCGTCGCTTTATGCCCGGCTACGTTCTTGTGCACATGGAACTGTCTGACGAAGGCTACCACCTGATCAACTCCATTAACCGCGTTACCGGTTTTCTGGGCCCACAAGGTCGCCCAATGCCGATGCGTGACGCCGAGGTGAACGCGATCCTGAACCGCGTGCAGGAAGGCGAAGAAAGCCCACGGACCCTGATCCACTTCGAGATCGGCGAAAAGGTCAAAGTCAACGACGGCCCGTTCGAGGATTTCGACGGCATGGTCGAAGAGGTCGACGACGAGAACCAGCGCCTCAAGGTTACCGTATCCATCTTTGGCCGCGCGACCCCGGTGGAACTGGAATACACCCAAGTCACCAAGCAGGGCTAAGCCCCTCTCGCCCTTTGGGCGATCTGACAAACAAAAACGCCGCCCCTATCAAGGGCGGCGTTTTCTGTTGGAATGGTCCGGTTTAGCGGAAGATCAGCAAGTAGCGCAAAGACGCAAGGTTCGCGCGGTAAGACGCGATGGCTTGTTCCGCAGGCACGCCCAGTGCTGTCGCCGCCTGTGACCATGCAGCAATGCCCTCTTGCGCGGCCTCTTCCAGTTCGCGCAGCAGGTCGCCGTCGGGGTAATTCACCACAAGCCCGGTATCGAGCATGATTTGCCGGTGCCCATTGTCAAAGTCATCCCATGCCGCGGACTTTTGCGACAGGGTCAGGCCGGACAGCTGATTGATGATCTCTTGATCCGCGGGTGAGATACGCGCCCAAGCCTCGTTCGACATGATGACAGAGAATGTTGGCGTGTAGATGCCATTCTCAACCTCTGTGACACCCCGGTCGCTGTTCCAGATGCCCGCGCCACGGGCCGCGCCATGGGCCATCATGAATGTCAGCGTGCCGTCGTCATCCCCGTATTTCGCAGCATTGTCGGCCTGCACGCGGGGCGGCCCAAGCGTGTCGAGGCCTTCAAAGTAGGGAATGGCATAGGCGTTTTGGCTCAGGATATCTTCGCCAGCCTGCACAGGTGCATTCAGATCGCGCCAGATATGTGCCGTGGGTGCTGCGATGAACCCAAGCAGATGCGCCTGATCAAAGTAGTCGGTCTGCGCAAGGTATTTGTCGTGCAGGTTCCACAAAGACACGGCCGTTTGCTGCGCCGATCCGCCCATCAATGGCACCATCGGTAGCTGCAGCAGCGGGTGCGTGTCGGCCAGCGTTTCGTTCGGAACGTAGGTCACATCCACCTGACCAGAGGTCACGAGGTCGAATTGTGCGCCGGGGTCCCTGTTCATTTCGGCTGGCGCGACAAAGCGCACGCGCCCTTCGGTGCCGATCTCGATCAGTTCCAGATAGGGGTCCATGATGCCCACGTTGATGACAAAGCGCGGGTCAGAGACCTTGTTGACCGTCAGAACAATGGGGCCGCTCGACACAGTAGCTTGTGGTGTGACGTCTTCGGTCGTCGTTACCGCTGCTTCAGTTGCGCCACGACAGGGAATGACCAACGCTTGCCCGATGACCAGACGGTTCGGATCATCGCCAATCGTGGCCCTGTTGGCTTCGTATAGAACTTCGAATGCGCTGACGCCGTAAGCCCTGATGCTGATCCGGCTTAGCGTATCGCCAGAGCCAACGGCATAAGGCGCGCCGCATGTGATGTCGTTGCTTTGTGCCGCAACCGTCATAGGGGTCAGCGCAACCGCAAAACCCAAAAATAGACCCCGAGACAACATCCCCACACCCCGTAAATTATTCATACCAATAGGTGTAATAGATCGTTTTCAACGTCTGGTTGCAAGACGGGAAGGCGGGCAAAAGCGAAAGAAATTTCGTGGGTTTCAGCGGGTAAAACGCTATACGCAGGCGTCACCGGTGCAGTGGTGCAATCGCGCCGCCGTCATAACATGTAGCCGCAAGGGAGTAGGGCGGCACGGGGCCGCCCCATCCTACGCGGTTTAGGCCAGCGTCAGGACCACTGGCCCGCTAGTGTCGAGCGAATAGTCGGGGATCGACAGGTATTCACCCTCAGACGCGCCCGAGACGCCAAAGCCCGAAGCGTCATAGATCGAACTATGCCGCGATCCACGGTCGGTGCAGGCAAAGGGTGCTGCCGGATCATCCGTGATCCCGATGGCCTTGCCCCGGTGGGTGCAGACCAGATTGACGACGAAATATGCGGGGTCCTGCACGGTGCCGTCGCGGTCATTGTCTGCACCAAAGGCCACTTGCGCCTCTGTCCTGCGATGCACGGCGACATATTGGGTGTTCCCGGTCGAGGCATAGTTGGGGTCTTCGGTCGGGCGCGCGATCACGGTGACCTGTCCCGGTTCCAGATCGGTGATGTCCACCGTGGCAGACCCTGCTGGAACGCTGATCAGCGTGTCTTGGCCCAAGGGTTCTGTGGTGGGGATATCGGCCCAGTCGGTGGCAAAATCGGTCTGCGCATTCAACAGGGCAGGGCACAACAACACGGTGCTGCTTGTCAGGGTCGTAATGACATTGCGGCGGGTCATCTTATGCATTCAGATATCCTTTCTCGGGGGGAGGGTCATGTTCATCAGCGCGTTTTCGCGCGGCAAGATCAGATGCTTGAGCGCGCCTACGACGTGCAAGGCGACAAGCGAAAGGAGCACCCATTTGAGGGCGTAGTGGAGTTCGAGCAGTTGCTCGCCCATATCCGACCGCGCAAAGGCGAGGCCAGCGGGCCAAAGCAGATCAGGGTCCTGAAAGGCGGACGCCGCGACATAGCCAGTCGTGACGTAGACCAACAGCACAGCATAGAGCGCCAGATGCACCAAATGGGCCAGCCTATCTTCAGCAGATAGTGTGGTGCCGTCGGTTTCTCGGCGGTGCGCAAGGCGGGTCACGATGCGGATCACCAGCACGACGATCAGGGCCTGACCCATCCACTGATGGGCCAGCATCGCGCCCTTATCGGCAAGCTCATAGCGATAAGCGAGCCCGCTGCCTGCCATGCCAAGGATCAGTCCAAACGTCAGCCAGTGATTGATGATCACGGTGGGTGAATACTTCATCTCGATCTCCTGACGTTGAATTAGTGCATGCAGCGCGTGGTCAAGTCGCAGACGTTTAACGAACCCGTGAGCCGTTTCCGGCGCAAAGAACAAGGGCTTACGAACGTAATTCTGTCATGGATCATTTCCGCGATGCTAAGTGTCAAAGCTTGCGAAAAACCGCCACATAGCCCAGCGGCATCGTCTCTGTCGGGGCTGCGTTCAACCTTTTGAAAGCGGACGTCTTGCGAATAAAGGTCGTGAACCAATGCGTCAGGTAAGCGATCCAACGCAGCATCCTGCGCCAGGTGAGCTTAATCAACATGTCCGAAACCACGAGAAACCCGCCACCGGTTTCCGAAATGCTGACGACTTCCATGTTGTTGTCTTCGGCAAATCGCGCGAGGCGGAATTTGGTGTAGCGGTGGTGATCATGGGGCGTTTCATGAAGCCAATACAGAAACGGAACCCCAATGATTGCGACGCCATTGGGCCTCAGAACGCGGTGAATCTCCGCCACCAGATTTTCGGGGTAAACAATGTGTTCAAGCACGTCACTCAGCAGGATGGTGTCAAAGCTCTGATCGTCGAAGGGCAATGGGTCGTTCAGATCGACTTCGAAGTCCAACGCGACGTGTTGGTGCAGCGAATTTGGCCAATCCGCCCAAACGTAGCTGTCGACAATGTCTTTATACACGCCGGTCAATGGGGCAGCGCCGCAACCAAGATCGGCCAGCGCCCCAAACGCATGGGCCTCGATCGCAGCTTGATACTGCGCAACCTGCAGGTCCCCGATCATCCGCGAAAAGATTGAGACGTTCTTGCGCGAGGTGCGCCATTGCCCCCCCACTTTTTCAAACTTTGAAGGTTGCCAGTCGATCTTTTGAAGTTTCGTCATTTGGCATTCCCATGAGTTAACAAAGGTTCTGAACTCGCATCGACGCAGAACTGTCTCGAAAATTCAATGTTTTTTGGCAGATGCGCGACATCATGGTGCGGAGGAGTGGATCATCCTCGGGCGATTGAACGCATGCTGCGCGTTTAAGAGTTTGCCGACCAATGCGGGCAAAAAACGCTTGAAATGAACCTCTGACCGTTCTATCCGCCACCAGTCGCCCTTGGGTGACATCCATGTGGGAGGCGCGGCGCACGCGTGCGGCAACCCGGACCACACAACGAAAAGCCCTGCGGTCGCGACCAAGGGGCGTTGCAAAAGGAGATGGCCAATGGCCAAGAAAGTTATGGGCACGCTCAAGCTGCAGGTTCCTGCAGGTGCAGCCAACCCCTCCCCACCGGTCGGCCCTGCATTGGGTCAGCGCGGCATCAACATCATGGAATTCTGTAAGGCCTTTAACGCCAAGACAGAAGCGCTCGAAAAGAACGCGCCATGCCCCACCGTGATTACATATTATCAGGACAAATCGTTCACGATGGAAATCAAGACGCCACCTGCGTCTTATTACATCAAGAAGGCTGCGAAACTGCAGTCTGGTTCGAAAGAGCCCGGCAAGTCGGTCGCTGGTTCGATCACAGGTAAGCAGGTGCGTGAAATCGCCGAAGCCAAGATGAAGGACCTCAACGCGACGTCCATCGAAGGCGCAATGCTGATCATCGCGGGTTCTGCCCGCTCTATGGGCATCGAGGTAAAGTAAGATGGCAAAACTTGGTAAGCGTACAACCGCAGCCCGCGCAGCTTTTGCTGGCAAAGAAAACGTCACCGTCACCGAAGCTGTGAGCCTGGTTAAGGACAACGCCAAGGCGAAGTTCGACGAGACCATCGAAATCAGTCTGGTGCTGGGTGTTGACCCACGTCACGCCGACCAGATGGTCCGTGGCACCGTGTCCCTGCCAAACGGCACCGGCAAAACAGTCCGCGTGGCTGTATTCGCCCGTGGCGAAAAAGCAGAAGAGGCGAAAGCCGCTGGTGCTGACATCGTCGGCGCAGAGGATCTGATGGAAACCGTTCAGGGCGGCACCATCGACTTTGATCGCTGCATCGCCACACCCGACATGATGGGTGTTGTTGGTCGTCTGGGTAAAGTCCTTGGTCCACGTAACCTGATGCCAAACCCACGTGTTGGCACGGTGACCATGGATGTGGCGCAGGCTGTTGCCGACGCCAAAGGCGGTCAGGTGCAGTTCAAAGCCGAGAAAGCCGGCGTTGTGCATGCAGGCATCGGCAAGGCGTCCTTCTCTGCCGAGCAGATCGAACAGAACGTGCTGGCCTTTGTTGACGCTGTGCAAAAGGCACGCCCAACAGGCGCCAAAGGCACCTACATGAAAAAGATCGCGCTGACCTCGACAATGGGTCCTGGCGTGTCTTTGGACATCGCAAACGCGACAGGCAATTAAGATCATATCGATCTGAACGTCTTGTGGATTTTAAGGGCGGCCCTTCGCGGGGTCGCCCTTTTGCTTTGCGCTATTGGCAAAGGGCCGGGTCGCCCTCGCACAGCTTTGACGCGGCCTCTAATGCTGCGACATGCGCCTGCAGTCTCGCAAACTGTTTGGTTCCAACCCGCGTCATCGCATTGAGGTCACGCATATCCGTCGCATTGCTGAACTCGTCGCAGACAAAGTCGTCGGTGTTGCAGGCAAAAAAGCTTTGATCAGGGCGGTTGTAATAGAACATCCGATCAAGCCGCATATTGCCAAAGACGAACACATCGCGGGCATCGATCAACGTCTGCACGGCCTCTTGGTCATAGTCGCCCGTGGACATCAGGATAAAGTTGCGCAGATCGATCATGGAAAAGGCATCTTCATAGGTCGCTTGAACGCCATTCGGGTGGTGTACAATCAGCGGCAACCAATTGCGCAGGATCTCACCTTCAAGCGCGCTGCCGGGTGCAGTCTCGCGCGCCTCGTCAGCGGTGATGATGACCAGCGTGTTGTCCAGCAACCCGCGTCTGTCCAATCCCGCCATCAGCTCTGCCACAGCCTTGTCGGCAAAACGCGCGGCGCGGATGCGCAGGTTTGGGGTCTCAGGTTCAAAATCAGCGGGGACATTGTAGGGGCTATGAGTGCCGGTCGTCAGGATCGACGTCATCCAAGGCGTTGCTGGGTCAAACTCATCGATCTGCGCAAGGGTTTGCTCCACAAGCGTCAGGTCATCAACGCCCCAGGCATTGCGGCTATAGGCATCGGCGAAATCTTCATCCCCTTTGACGATGTCGTAGCCCAGATGCGGCAGCGTCTCGCCCTTGCCCATATAGGCCAGCGGCGCGGATTGAATGAATGCCGTCTGGTATCCGGCCTGCCGCAGGATCGCGGGCAAGGCGACCTCGGCCTCTGGCGACCCTTCGGCGATATCATACCACCGCATGGCCACGTCAGTCATATAAGGCTGAAACCCGGTGTGGCTGGTGTAGAGCCCGTTTGCCGTAATCATTTGGTGGCCGAAGTACTGGCCAAACTGGATGTTGTCGGCGGCCAGTGACTGCAACGTCGTCATCTGCGCCTTTTCCAGCGTGAATTGTGAAATCCCTTCGACAAAGACCAGCAGCACATTGTGTTTGCCCGGAAAGGCCTGAAGCGGCGGATTGCCGTCAACCAAGGGGCCAGCCTCAAACGCCCGATCATCTATCTCGGCGTTGAAGCCACCAATCATTGGCGCGACCGGGTGAGACTGAATCCAGATCGGATGTTGCAGGTTCGCCGACACCGGCAAGAATAGCCCAAGTGCCAGCACGGGCGCACCAATCACCGCAAGGATCCGCATCGGGCGCCATTGCAGGATCAGAAAGATCGCAAACCCAACGGCTGCAAATTTCAGGAACCTATTGATCAAAACCGGTGTGGTCTGACCTTTGATAAAGGTCGGATCAAGTGCCAAACCGACAAAGGCCAGATTGATATGGGAATCGTTGAAATTGATGTGCGCCAGATTGGCCGCGTAGAAAAACGCGAGCACGACAATGCCAATGATCGCCCCGACACGGCCAAAAGGCAAAAGGGCAAGGGCGGCCAAGATGCTAAAAAGGATGTCGTTCCTGACACCCACCAAGACTTCGCGCCAATGCAGGCGCAGGTATTGTTCAAAAATGTTGAGCCCTTCTAGCGTGTCATAGTGCCAGGCAAATGCGCTGCGAAGCGCAATGTGCTGCAAAGCTTCAAAACGATGGACCAAGCTGAGCGCGCTGATTGTCGCCAGCAGCAAAAGAAAATGCTGGATCAGAACGCGTTTGGGGCGGATGGCCCAGGGTTCACTTGGGTGAATCTCAATGATCGCCATGGTTAATGATCGATCAACAAGGGTTAAGAAATTGTTACGCCGTAATTCTGAGGACCAGTCGCCGAACTTGCCCAGCCAAAACCGGCTTATCCCTATGGGACAAAGGGGTTCACAAAATGTAGTTTAGTGCTAGAAGCAGCGCAGCAGTGAAAACACTGATTCGTCGGCGTTGCGCTGTATCGTCCTAGACGGTGGGTTGGTCCTCATGACCGATAATTCCTGCCTGAGACGGGAAAGACCAGAATGCGCTGCGGTTCTCCGCGGTTTCACTTTGGCTCCGCCCGTATCACGGACCGTGACTGTCGGGTGCTTTTGTTCCCGGCAAAATTGAGCCGGAGGGTTAGCCCTCCAAACTTGGAGTGAAACTGTGGATAGAGCCCAGAAAGAGAAACTGGTCGACGAACTCGGCCAAATCTTTGAAAGCTCTGGCGTCGTTGTGGTTGCCCACTACGAAGGCATGACAGTTGCCGAAATGCAGGACCTGCGCGCGAACATGCGTGAAGCGGGTGGGTCTGTGCGCGTTGCCAAGAACAAGCTCGCCAAAATCGCCCTTGCTGGGAAGCCATGCGAAAGCATCGCTGAATACCTGGGCGGCATGACCGTACTTGCCTATTCCGAGGACCCTGTCGCAGCAGCGAAGGTCGTCGACGCATATGCCAAAGACAACGACAAGCTCGTTGTTCTGGGCGGTGCAATGGGTGAAACGGCACTTGATCCTGCTGGTGTTCAAGCAGTGGCCAAAATGCCAAGCCGCGAGGAGCTTATTGCCTCCATCGTGGGTTGCATCGGCGCACCTGCTTCCAACATCGCCGGGGCCATTGGCGCGCCTGCTTCGAACATCGCGAGCATTCTTTCGACCATCGAAGAGAAGGCTGCATAAGGCACCTGAATTGACTTGGGGGTCCGCCCTCACGTTGGAACACACTATTTAGAAATGGAAAAGCAAATGGCTGATCTGAAGAAACTTGCTGAAGAGATCGTTGGTCTGACCCTTCTCGAAGCACAAGAACTGAAAACCATCCTCAAAGATGAGTATGGCATCGAGCCCGCAGCTGGCGGCGCAGTAATGGTTGCTGGCGGCGGTGACGCTGGTGGCGAAGCTGCTGCAGAAAAGACTGAATTTGACGTCGTCCTGAAGAACGCAGGCGCACAGAAAATCAACGTCATCAAAGAAGTCCGCGGCATCACAGGTCTTGGCCTGAAAGAAGCCAAAGACCTCGTCGAAGCTGGCGGCAAAATCAAAGAAGGTGTCGACAAGGCAGAAGCCGAAGACATCAAAGGCAAGCTGGAAGCAGCTGGCGCCGAAGTCGAACTGGCCTAAGCCTTACGACTTTCTGCAGGTTTGGCCCATGTCGCTCTGCGGCGTGGGCCTTTCCTTTTTCCGGCCTTGGATTCGTGTGACTTTGAAACGCCAAGTTGGTATAGCGTCTTGGAACTAGCGGCAAAGCAGGTGCCATCCGTGAGCAGAATGTTCTTTGTATTGCCCGACGCGCCGCATCCGCAGGGCGGCATCAATGTATCAATCAGCTTCGCAGAGATCCTGAAACGCAATGGCGTTGACACCTTTTTGCTGTTCGATAGCGCGGACTATCACTACCCATTCTTGGGCGATCACGCGGTTCCGACCACCTATACACCGCAACCAAACGCGGCAGGGCTCAAACAAAAAATCAAAAATCTCAGGCATGGCCGGGTCGTGCGCGATCCAAGGCTTAAGCGGCGTGGCGCCAATGAATTGGTCACACCCAAGCCTGATGATATCTTTGTCTTGCCAGAGTATTCATATGATCGGGAACGGTTCAGGTTCCCGGTGGGGCGTCACGTCCTGCTGTGCCAAGGATATAAGCCGCTGTTCAATAGCGCCATCCGCATGCCCGGCGAAATGGCCTCACAGCATCCGCAAATGACCGCGGCCGTTGGCACATCCGAGATCAGCATGAAAGCCGTTGCGGCCTTTTCCGGGTGTGATCCATTTTACGTGCCGCTCTTTCTCGAACGCGGTCGCTATCAGTTTTGTGACGCCAAGAAAAAGAAGATCAGTTACATGCCGCGCCGCCGGACAGAAGAGCTCAATGGTCTGGTTACCCTGCTTCAAAACAATCCAGCGATGCGGGACTATGAATTCGTGGCGATTGATGGCGTTCCTGCCCGCGAGGTGGATCGCCACTTGACGGAAAGCTTGATCTTTTTGTCAGGCTCCCAGCGGGATGGATTTGGGATGCCACCCGCCGAAGCGATGGCAATGGGCTGCATTACGATCGGCTACACCGGCGTCGGCGGCGACGAATTTTTCACACGCGAAACCGGCTTTCCTATTCCCGAAGACGATACAGTCGCCTTTTACGAAACGGTGGTTTCGGTCGCGCAAGCATATGCAAAAGATCCGTCGACACTCGATCAACTTCGGGCGCAAGCCTCCGAGGCTATTTTGGGGCGCTATACCGTCTCTGCAACCGAAACGGCATTGATGAATTTGTGGCGGACCCTTGAACTTTCGGCGATTCCGAACTAATTGGGCGGTCTGTCTTGCATGTGTGGCACCTGAAAAACCAGAAAAACCCTTAAAAACTTGTCTTTCAAAGCGCCGAATCGCGCGTTTTGACAGGTAAGTTGATCGTTTCGAGCGAGATGTTTGGGCGCATCTCAAGGATGGAAATGACACTACCCTATAGATGCGCGTTTTGGTTCCCGCCCGAAGCGCGCATTGACATTATGGAGACTTAGCTTTGGCTCAATCGTTCCTCGGTCAGAAGCGCCTGCGTAAATACTACGGCAAAATCCGCGAAGTTCTAGAGATGCCGAACCTCATTGAGGTTCAGAAATCATCTTATGATCTGTTCCTGCGCTCCGGCGACAGCGACACACCGCTTGATGGTGAAGGTATCAAGGGCGTCTTTCAGTCGGTCTTTCCGATCAAAGACTTTAACGAAACCGCCGTGCTTGAATTCGTCAAGTACGAGCTGGAAAAGCCAAAGTACGACGTAGAAGAATGTCAGCAGCGCGACATGACCTACAGCGCACCGCTCAAGGTCACGCTGCGTCTGATCGTGTTTGATGTGGACGAAGACACTGGCGCCAAGTCCGTCAAAGACATCAAGGAACAAGACGTGTTCATGGGCGACATGCCCCTGATGACACCAAACGGGACGTTCATCGTGAACGGCACCGAGCGTGTGATCGTATCCCAGATGCACCGCTCGCCCGGCGTGTTCTTTGACCACGATAAAGGCAAAACGCACTCTTCTGGTAAGCTTCTGTTTGCGTGCCGGATCATTCCTTACCGCGGTTCATGGCTCGACTTTGAATTCGACGCCAAGGACCTTGTGTTCGCACGCATCGACCGTCGTCGTAAGCTGCCTGTCACCACGCTGCTTTATGCGCTGGGTCTCGACCAGGAAGGCATCATGGATGCCTACTATGACACCGTCGATTACACCCTCGACAAAAAGGGCAAAGCCTGGACCACCAAGTTCTTCCCAGAGCGCGTGCGCGGCACCCGTCCTGCGATGGATCTTGTTGACGCCAAAACCGGTGAAGTGATCGCCAAAGCGGGCGAAAAGGTCACCCCACGTTCAGTCAAAAAGCTGATCGACGAAGGCAACGTCACCGACCTCTTGGTCGACTACAACGCCATCGTTGGCAAATTTGCGGCCCGTGACATCATCAACGAAGAAAACGGTGCGATCTACGTCGAAGCTGGTGATGAGCTGACGCTTGAGATGGACAAAGACGGCGAAGTGATCGGCGGTACGCTGAAAGAACTCGTCGATGCGGGCATCAAGACGATCCCCGTGCTGGACATCGATAACATCAACGTGGGCGCCTACATGCGCAACACGATGGCGGCAGATAAGAACATGAACCGCGAAACCGCGCTCATGGATATCTACCGCGTGATGCGCCCCGGTGAGCCACCGACCGTTGATGCGGCCTCGGCCCTCTTTGACACGCTGTTCTTTGATTCAGAGCGTTATGACCTCTCGGCTGTTGGCCGCGTAAAGATGAACATGCGTCTCGATCTGGATGCCGAAGACACCATGCGCACGCTGCGTAAGGAAGACATCGTATCCTGCATCAAAGCGCTGGTTGAATTGCGTGACGGCAAAGGCGACGTGGACGACATCGACCACCTCGGCAACCGTCGTGTCCGTTCTGTTGGCGAGCTGATGGAAAACCAGTACCGCGTTGGTCTGCTCCGCATGGAGCGCGCGATCAAAGAGCGTATGTCCAGCGTCGAAATCGACACGGTGATGCCGCAGGACCTGATCAACGCCAAGCCAGCGGCTGCTGCGGTGCGTGAATTCTTCGGCTCTTCGCAGCTGTCGCAGTTCATGGACCAAACCAACCCGCTGTCGGAAGTGACGCACAAGCGTCGTCTGTCGGCCCTTGGGCCCGGCGGTCTGACCCGCGAACGTGCTGGCTTTGAGGTGCGCGATGTGCACCCAACGCACTACGGTCGTATGTGTCCGATTGAGACACCGGAAGGGCCAAACATTGGTCTGATCAACTCCCTGGCCACTTTCGCCCGCGTGAACAAATACGGCTTCATCGAAACGCCATATCGTCGGGTTGTCGACGGCAAGGTGACGGACGACGTTCAATATATGTCGGCTACCGAAGAAATGCGTCACACCGTTGCGCAGGCCAACGCGAACATGAACGAAGATGGTTCTTTCAAGAACGAACTCGTATCCACTCGGATGAATGGTGATTACACACTTGCGCAGCGTGAAACTGTCGATCTGATCGACGTCTCGCCCAAGCAGCTGGTTTCTGTCGCTGCCTCGCTGATCCCGTTCCTTGAGAACGACGATGCGAACCGCGCGCTCATGGGGTCCAACATGCAACGTCAGGCCGTGCCACTGCTGCAGGCCGAGGCTCCGCTGGTCGGGACCGGCATCGAAGAGGTTGTGGCCCGCGATTCCGGCGCTGCGATCATGGCGAAACGTGCGGGTATCATCGACCAGGTTGATGCATCCCGTATCGTTGTCCGCGCCACGGCTGATCTTGAGGTCGGCGACCCCGGCGTTGACATCTATCGCATGCGCAAGTTCCAGCGTTCCAACCAGAACACCTGCATCAACCAGCGTCCGCTGGTGAAAGTGGGCGACACGGTTGGCAAAGGTGAAGTCATTGCCGACGGCCCAAGCACCGACATGGGTGAACTGGCGCTGGGCAAGAACGTCGTCGTCGCGTTCATGCCGTGGAATGGCTACAACTACGAGGATTCGATCCTGATCTCCGAGCGGATCGTCAAGGATGACGTCTTCACCTCGATCCACATCGAGGAATTCGAAGTCGCCGCCCGCGACACCAAGCTTGGGCCAGAGGAAATCACCCGTGATATCCCCAACGTCGGTGAGGAAGCCCTGCGCAACCTCGACGAGGCTGGCATCGTCTATATCGGTGCCGAAGTGGGCCCTGCGGACATCCTTGTTGGTAAGATCACACCAAAAGGCGAAAGCCCGATGACGCCGGAAGAAAAGCTTCTTCGCGCCATCTTTGGTGAGAAAGCGTCTGACGTGCGTGACACATCCCTGCGCTTGCCGCCGGGTGACTTTGGCACAATCGTTGAGGTCCGTGTCTTCAACCGTCACGGCGTCGAAAAAGACGAACGTGCGCTGCAGATCGAGCGGGAAGAGGTCGAACGCCTTGCCCGTGACCGTGACGACGAATTGGTGATCCTGGATCGGAACATCTATGCCCGTCTGAAGGGCATGATCCTTGGCAAAACGGCTGTGAAAGGCCCCAAAGGCTTCAAGGCCAACTCTGAAATCACCGAAGAGGTGCTGGAAGAGCTGTCCAAAGGTCAGTGGTGGCAGTTGGCCCTCAAGGATGAGGCTGACGCCCAGGTGGTCGAGGCCCTGAACGAGCAATATGAGGCGCAAAAGCGCACCCTGGATGCCCGTTTTGAGGACAAGGTCGAGAAGGTCCGTCGCGGCGATGATCTGCCCCCGGGCGTGATGAAGATGGTCAAGGTCTTCGTGGCTGTGAAGCGCAAGCTGCAGCCCGGCGATAAGATGGCTGGTCGTCACGGCAACAAGGGTGTCATTTCCAAGGTTGTGCCGATGGAAGACATGCCGTTCCTTGCGGACGGGACGCCGGTTGATTTCTGTCTGAACCCGCTGGGCGTGCCGTCGCGTATGAACGTCGGTCAGATCCTTGAAACGCACATGGGTTGGGCCGCACGCGGTTTGGGCCTTGAGATTGACGAAGCCTTGGGTGAATACCGTCGCTCCGGCGATCTGACACCTGTGCGCGAGGCGATGAAGATCGCTTATGGTGATGACGTCTATGCCGAAGGCCTTGAAGGCATGGGCGAAGACCAGCTGGTTGAAGCGGCAGGCAATGTCACACGCGGTGTGCCGATTGCGACGCCCGTCTTTGATGGCGCGAAAGAGGGTGACGTGAACGACGCGCTGGTGCGTGCCGGGTTCTCAACCTCTGGTCAGTCGATCCTGTTTGACGGTCGCACCGGTGAACAGTTCAGCCGTCCGGTCACAGTGGGTGTGAAATACCTGCTGAAACTTCACCACCTCGTGGACGACAAAATCCACGCACGTTCCACCGGGCCTTACAGCCTTGTCACGCAGCAGCCTCTGGGTGGTAAAGCCCAGTTCGGTGGCCAGCGTTTCGGGGAAATGGAAGTCTGGGCACTGGAAGCCTACGGCGCGGCTTACACCTTGCAGGAAATGCTCACCGTCAAATCGGACGATGTGGCAGGCCGGACCAAGGTCTATGAAAGCATCGTCAAGGGCGAGGACAACTTTGAGGCCGGAGTGCCTGAGTCGTTCAACGTGCTTGTAAAAGAAGTCCGGGGCCTCGGCCTCAACATGGAACTCCTGGATGCGGAGGACGGGGAATAGAATTTTCGACGAAAATTCTGGGGTCCCGATTATTCGACGAATAATCGCCCCCACCCCCACCCAATGCACCCCAATTCAAGGAATTGATGATGAACCAGGAACTGACAAACAACCCGTTTAACCCGCTCACCCCGGCGAAAACGTTTGACGAAATCAAGGTCTCTTTGGCCTCTCCCGAGCGGATCCTGTCGTGGTCCTTTGGTGAGATCAAGAAGCCGGAAACCATCAACTACCGGACGTTCAAGCCAGAGCGTGACGGCCTGTTCTGCGCACGCATCTTTGGCCCGATCAAAGACTACGAATGCCTCTGCGGCAAATATAAGCGCATGAAGTATCGCGGCGTTGTCTGCGAGAAATGTGGTGTGGAAGTCACGCTGCAAAAGGTCCGCCGCGAGCGGATGGGCCACATCGAACTGGCCGCACCTGTCGCGCACATCTGGTTCCTCAAGTCGCTGCCATCGCGCATCGGCCTGATGCTGGACATGACGCTGCGCGATCTGGAACGCATCCTGTATTTCGAAAACTACGTCGTGATCGAACCCGGCCTGACCGACCTGACCTACGGCCAGTTGATGAGCGAAGAGGAATTCCTCGACGCGCAGGACACCTACGGCATGGACGCCTTCACCGCCAACATCGGCGCCGAAGCGATCCGCGAAATGCTGTCCCAGATCGACCTTGAGTCCGAAGCAGAGCAGCTGCGCGCTGATCTGAAAGAGGCGACAGGCGAGCTGAAGCCCAAGAAGATCATCAAGCGTTTGAAGATCGTCGAGAACTTCATCGAATCCGGCAACCGTCCGGAATGGATGGTCATGACCGTCGTGCCTGTGATCCCGCCCGAGCTGCGCCCGCTGGTGCCGCTGGATGGTGGCCGTTTCGCGACGTCCGACCTCAACGACCTTTACCGTCGTGTGATCAACCGGAACAACCGTCTGAAGCGTCTGATCGAACTGCGCGCACCTGACATCATCGTCCGCAACGAAAAGCGGATGCTGCAGGAATCCGTGGATGCGCTCTTTGACAACGGCCGCCGTGGCCGCGTGATCACCGGTGCCAACAAGCGTCCGCTGAAATCGCTGTCCGACATGCTGAAAGGTAAGCAGGGTCGCTTCCGTCAGAACCTTTTGGGCAAACGCGTCGACTTCTCCGGTCGTTCGGTCATTGTGACTGGTCCGGAACTGAAACTGCACCAGTGCGGGTTGCCCAAGAAAATGGCGCTCGAACTGTTCAAGCCGTTCATCTACTCGCGCCTTGAAGCCAAGGGCCTGTCTTCCACCGTGAAGCAAGCCAAAAAGCTGGTCGAAAAAGAACGTCCCGAAGTGTGGGATATCCTCGACGAGGTGATCCGCGAACACCCTGTCATGCTGAACCGTGCGCCGACCTTGCACCGTCTTGGCATTCAGGCATTTGAACCTGTCCTGATCGAAGGCAAAGCGATCCAGCTGCACCCACTGGTCTGTTCGGCCTTTAACGCTGACTTTGACGGCGACCAAATGGCTGTTCACGTGCCGCTCTCGCTGGAAGCGCAACTGGAAGCCCGCGTTCTGATGATGTCCACGAACAACGTGCTGTCGCCTGCCAACGGCGCGCCAATCATCGTGCCATCGCAGGATATGATCCTTGGTCTCTACTACACCACCATCATGCGCGAAGGCATGAAGGGTGAGGGCATGAGCTTCTCCAACATCGAAGAAGTTGAGCACGCCCTGACCGCCGGTGAAGTGCACCTGCACGCCAAGATCAACGCCCGTATGGTGCAGATCGACGACGAAGGTGCCGAAGTCACCATGCGGTTTGAGACCACACCGGGCCGTCTGCGTCTGGGCGCGCTTCTGCCGCTCAACGCCAAGGCACCGTTCAGCCTCGTGAACCGTCTGCTGCGCAAGAAAGAAGTGCAGCAGGTCATCGACACCGTTTACCGTTACTGCGGTCAGAAAGAATCTGTCATCTTCTGTGACCAGATCATGACCATGGGCTTCCGCGAAGCGTTCAAGGCGGGCATTTCGTTCGGTAAGGACGACATGGTTGTGCCTGACACCAAATGGGACCTCGTGAACGAGACCCGCGAGCAGGTGAAGGACTTTGAACAGCAGTACATGGACGGCCTGATCACACAGGGCGAAAAGTACAACAAAGTTGTCGATGCCTGGTCAAAGTCGAACGACAAGGTGACGGACGCGATGATGAACACCATCTCGACCACGCCAAAGCTCGACGATGGTGCCGAAGGCGAACCAAACTCGGTCTACATGATGGCCCACTCCGGTGCGCGTGGCTCGGTCACACAGATGAAGCAGCTGGGTGGTATGCGCGGCCTGATGGCTAAACCATCCGGTGAGATCATCGAGACGCCGATCATCTCGAACTTTAAGGAAGGTCTGACCGTTCTTGAATACTTCAACTCCACCCACGGTGCCCGTAAGGGTCTGTCGGATACGGCGTTGAAGACGGCGAACTCCGGTTACCTGACGCGTCGTCTGGTGGACGTGGCCCAAGACTGCATCGTCCGCGAAGTGGACTGTGGCACTGAAACCGCGATCACCGCCGAAGCAGCCGTGAACGACGGTGAAGTTGTCGCCTCACTGGCCGAACGTGTGCTGGGTCGTGTTGCAGCCGAAGACGTGCTGAAGCCCGGTACGGATGAGGTTCTGGTCGAGCTGGGTGAGCTGATTGACGAGCGCAAGTCTGACATGATTGATCAGGCTGGCATCGCCAAGATGCGCATCCGCAGCCCGCTGACCTGTGAAGCCGAAGATGGCGTTTGCGCCATGTGCTACGGGCGTGACCTTGCACGCGGCACACGCGTGAACATCGGCGAGGCTGTCGGCATTATCGCTGCGCAGTCCATCGGTGAACCCGGCACGCAGCTGACGATGCGGACATTCCACATCGGCGGTGTTGCGCAGGGTGGTCAGCAGTCGTTCCTTGAAGCGTCCCAGCCCGGTAAGGTTGAATTCCGCAACGCCTCGTTGCTGGAAAACACTGCCGGTGAACAGGTCGTGATGGGCCGGAACATGGTCATCGCGATCATGGGCGAAAACGGTGAAGAGCGTGCCAACCACAAGGTCGGCTATGGCTCTAAGGTCTTCGTGAAAGAAGGCGCTGACATCCACCGTGGTGACAAGCTGTTTGAATGGGATCCATTCACACTGCCGATCATCGCCGAGAAAGCCGGTAAGGTGAAATACGTCGACCTGGTGAACGGCATCGCCGTGCGCGAGGACACCGATGATGCAACGGGCATGACCCAGCGCATCGTGTCGGATTGGCGTGCTGCACCCAAGGGCAACGAACTTGCACCGAAAATCATCATCGCAGGCAGCGATGGTGAGCCGATGGTCAAGGATGACGGCAACCCCGTGTCCTATGCCATGTCGGTCGATGCGGTTCTGTCCGTTGAAGATGGCGAAGACATCCAAGCCGGTGACGTGGTTGCCCGTATTCCGCGCGAAGGTGCCAAAACCAAGGACATCACCGGTGGTCTGCCACGGGTTGCGGAATTGTTCGAAGCCCGCCGTCCAAAGGATCACGCGATCATCGCCGAAATCGATGGCTACGTGCGCTTTGGCAAGGACTACAAGAACAAGCGCCGCATCGCGATCGAAAGCGCCGACGATGCTGACGTCAAAGTCGAATACATGGTGCCCAAGGGTAAGCACATTCCCGTCGCGGAAGGTGATTTTGTCCAAAAGGGCGACTACATCATGGACGGCAACCCTGCACCCCACGATATTCTGGGCGTCATGGGGGTCGAGGCTTTGGCCGACTACATGATCGACGAAGTGCAGGACGTCTATCGTCTGCAGGGCGTGAAGATCAACGACAAGCACATCGAAGTTATCGTGCGCCAGATGCTCCAGAAGTGGGAGATTCAGGACAGCGGTGACACGGTTCTGCTCAAGGGCGAAACTGTCGATAAGGCCGAGTTTGATGAAGCCAATGAAAAGGCACTCGCACGGGGTGATCGCCCTGCGCAGGGTGAGCCGATCTTGTTGGGTATCACCAAAGCGTCGCTGCAAACCCGCAGCTTCATCTCTGCCGCGTCGTTCCAGGAAACAACGCGCGTTCTGACGGAAGCCTCCGTTCAGGGTAAGCGGGACAAACTGGTCGGTCTGAAAGAGAACGTCATCGTGGGCCGTCTGATCCCTGCCGGGACCGGTGGTGCGACCAGCAATGTGCGCAAGATCGCTGCTGGCCGCGATAACGTCGTGATCGAAGCGCGCCGGGAAGAGGCTGAACAAGCCGCAGCCCTTGCCGCACCCGCCCCCGAAGAGATGGCAGACGATGTCGTCGGTGGGGACGAGTTCGATCAGATGATCGTGGACACGCCAGAGGCACGCGACGAATAGATCGCGCCTCAAGAACAATCTAAGAAAGGCCCTCGGCGAAAATCCGGGGGCCTTTTGCTTTTTGCAAGTGACGGTCTTGGCAAGGCCGCCCGGACCTGTAATTCTCAGATCAATCGCTTTTCATGTGTTATTCCAATGCGTTGCTTCTCCCTGGCAATGATTGCCACCCTCAGTCTCTCAACCCCGCCCGCACAGGCAGACCGCTTTGCCGACGGCGTCATTGCGCTTGGTGGCTTGTCGGGTGGCACCGACGAAGGGTTTGCCTTTGGTGATTTCACCCTTGGCGCGACCTATGGACCGTGGGGGGCAGAGCTTGGGATGTTCGGCGTCGTGGGCCGCTTGCATGAAACCTACGCCAATCTGACCTTTCAGGCGGGCGACATCGAAACCCGCTTGGGCTTTCCACGGCCCGCCTACGACCTTGTCGCACCCTCTGCCCTAACCGCCGTGATGCCGCGCCAAGCCTTGAACGACATCGGCCTCAGCCGCAGTCGCGCCACCTATGGCACGATGTTTGAATCTGATTTCCTGCCTTACGGCGCATCCCTCGCCAGCAATTTTGGAACTGGCCGCGCCTATGCGTCCCTCCACGGCGTTCCAAACCAAGACGTAACGATTGCCGGTTTTGGCCTCACCCAACACCGCGGGGAGTTTTCATTCGCCGTCGCGGCAGAGGCTGTGGCCGAAAACGATGCGATCACATGGAACACCAAGGCCCAAGCAACCGCAGAGGTGGGCGACTATTCCTACGGTCTCGGTCTCTTCAACCCCGCCGCCAATGGTCTGCCCCGCATGGCAGAGGTTTTTGCGACCAGACGCTGGACCCAAGGGCCCACCGCGACAGTCATCCTGCGCCAACGCGAGGGCGGGCAAACCGATCTGACCTTGGGTGTCACGACCCCGCTCTCTGACCGGTTTGATCTGCAACTTGCCACGCAAAAGCCCAACGACGACAGGCCAAGTTATAGCGCCGCGATTGCACTGACATTCTAAGCGGTTAGAGGTCGGGTTTGCCTGACTTGATTGCCTCAACTCTTGGCCCTATCGTCCACCCCAAGGTCGCGCCTTATTAAGCGGCCACCATGTTTTGCTGATGGGGAAGCAATGCGTATCCGTAAAATGACGCAGGTCTATGCGTCGCCCGATAATGTTGTCGGGACTTTTCATCTTTTGGTTTCACTGGCGCTTTATGTGGCGTCGATCACGCTTGGCACGGTCTTTTATGGCAATGTGCTGGTGATGGCCGTCGCGGTTCTGATGTTCACAGGCGCGTCGATCCGTCTGTTTGGCATCCAGCACGACAATGGCCACAACAGCTATTTCACCTCGCGCACCGTGAACCGGATCAGTGGCGTGCTGCTGGGGGCCTTTACCAATAACGCCTTCCACGCGATGCGCTACAATCACAACCAGCACCATGCCCATATCGGCAACCTTGACCGGATGGAGGCGCATGAGGTTCTGACCTGGACCGTCGCCCAATACAAAGCCGCCGGGTTCTGGGGCCGCGTCTATTACCGCATCTATCGCTCTGCGCCGGTGATCTTTGTGATCGGGCCGCTCTTTATCATCTTCATCCGCTACCGGTTCCCCAAAAACGCGCTCAAAACCGGGCTCGTTGATGTGCTGATCCAGAATGTGCTGATGGCCGTGTTGTGGTTCAGCGTCTATCTGATCGGCGGGCTGACGGCGTTCAAGTTCTTCCTGATTGCCGCCGTGATCACCGCCTGCCTTGGGGTTTTCATGGTCTACGTTGGTCACAACCACGAAGAAACCTATTGGTCCTCGGCGCCCGATTACGACTTCGAAGAAGGCTGCCTGAAAGGCGCCTCCGTCCTCGATCTTGGCCCGGTCTTTGACTTCATGACCTTCAACTTTGCCTACCACGACCTGCACCACCTGAACCCCATGGTCCCGGCATATCGGCTGAAAGCGTGTCATGTCGCGCTGTCGCCGCATCTGACACCAACACGCCTCGGCGCGTGGGAGGCACTGAAGTGCATCCAGTGGAAGCTTTGGGACGAAGACCAAGGCCGCATGGTTCGCTTTGGCGATATCTGGTCCGAAAAGGCGCTGCATCCGGCAGAATAACGATGCTGGCGCAGGGTAGGGCGGGCTGATAGGCCAGCGCTATGGCACTGACAGACAACATGCGCGGCGCGGCCCTGATGGCCGGTTCCATGACGGCCTTTGTGATCAACGATGGCTTCATGAAATTGGTCCTCTTGGACGTGCCCGTCTTTCAAGCAACGTTCTTGCGCGGGCTTGGGATCACACTCTGCCTGATCGTGCTGTGCCACATCCTCGGCCAGCTCCGCTTTGCATTCTCCCGCAAGGACTGGGTCCTGATCGTGCTGCGTAGCCTCTCGGAGCTGATCAGCACCGTGTTTTTCCTGTCGGCCCTGCGCACGATGCCCTTGGCGAACCTGTCAGCGATCCTGCAGTCACTGCCCCTGACCATCACGCTTGCCGGGGCGATTGTCTTTCGTGAGGCGATTGGCTGGCGACGAATGCTGGCGATCCTTGTGGGGTTTGCAGGCGTGTTGCTCATCATCCAACCGGGGGCCGAGGGGTTCACCTCCGCATCGTTTTATGCCCTTGGGGCCGTGGCCTTTGTCGCGATCCGCGATCTCTGCGCGCGTCCGCTTTCAGCGGCGGTTCCCTCCGTCACGGTGGCTTTGACCGCGTCTATCGGTGTGACGGTGTTTTCCGGGATCGGATCGACCTTTGCGCCTTGGGCCACGGTGACATGGCCGATCATGGGGCTGCTCTCGGGCGCGATGATCTGCCTTGTCTGCGGCTATGTCTTTTCGGTCCAGACCATGCGCGTGGGCGAGATCAGCTTTGTCGCGCCATTCCGCTACACCAGCCTCGTGGTGGCAATCATCCTGGGCTACCTCGCCTTTGGCGAATTTCCCGACGCTGTCACGCTCATTGGTGCAGCAATCATCGTGGCAACGGGCCTCTTTACGCTCTACCGCGAGGCACGCCTGAAACGCACGCCGCAACGCCAGATGGGCCGCCTGCGCTAGCCCGTGGGGCGGGCTGTTGACAGGCAAACCGACTCCTTCTATACGCCGCTCATCCGGGCCTGAGGCTTCTGCCAAACGTCCGAAATCAAAGTTGAAGTGGCCAAGAACCGACCTAATGCTGGTTTGTTCCTCTGGATACCCAACCGCACCGAACCTCCGGTAAGGGTTCGACTGCGGAATTTTTGTGCTTTGCGGGTCTCGCAGGGCATTTTTGAAACCCCCGCGTCCACTCTGGGCGCATATGTGAAGAGATGGGAACATCAAACGATGCCAACGATTCAGCAGCTGATCCGCAAACCGCGCCAGCCAAAAGTCACACGCTCCAAGTCGCAGCACATGGAAGGCTGCCCACAGAAGCGTGGTGTATGCACACGTGTTTACACAACCACACCGAAAAAGCCGAACTCGGCCATGCGTAAGGTTGCCAAGGTGCGCCTGACCAACGGTTACGAAGTCATTTCTTACATCCCCGGTGAAAGCCACAACCTGCAGGAACACTCTGTTGTTCTGATCCGTGGCGGCCGTGTGAAAGATTTGCCCGGTGTCCGTTACCACATCCTGCGTGGTGTTCTGGATACCCAAGGCGTCAAAGATCGTAAGCAGCGCCGCTCCAAGTACGGCGCCAAGCGTCCGAAGTAAGCCGCGTGGTGGGCAGATTGCCCACCCTACACGCCACCGTAGGGTGGGCAATCTGCCCACCACCGCCCGAAACAAGAGAGAGACCGACACATGTCACGTCGTCACGCCGCTGAAAAACGCGAAGTTCTGCCAGACGCAAAGTTTGGCGATATCGTTCTGACCAAGTTCATGAACAACCTGATGATCGACGGCAAAAAAGCCGTCGCTGAACGCATCGTCTACAACGCCTTTGACCGCGTTGAAGACAAGCTCAAGAAAGCACCCGTGGAAGTCTTCCACGAGGCGCTGGACAACATCAAACCTTCCGTCGAAGTGCGTTCGCGCCGCGTCGGTGGTGCGACCTACCAGGTGCCTGTTGATGTGCGCCCGGAGCGTCGTGAAGCATTGGCCATCCGCTGGCTGATCAAAGCCGCCAAGTCGCGCAACGAAAACACCATGGAAGAACGCCTGGCCGGTGAGCTGCTCGACGCAGTCAACGGTCGCGGCACTGCCGTGAAAAAGCGTGAAGACACCCACAAGATGGCCGATGCGAACAAAGCATTCAGCCATTACCGCTGGTAAAAGGGAACATCTGATATGGCACGCGAGTATCCACTCGAACTTTATCGTAACTTTGGCATCATGGCGCATATCGACGCCGGTAAGACCACATGTTCCGAGCGTATCCTGTACTACACAGGTAAAGAGCATAACATCGGCGAAGTGCACGATGGTGCGGCCACCATGGACTGGATGGAGCAAGAGCAGGAGCGGGGTATCACCATTACTTCGGCTGCGACCACCACGTTCTGGGAGCGGACAGAAGACGGCACCACGCCTGATTCCGAGAAGCACCGCCTGAACATCATCGACACCCCCGGCCACGTTGACTTCACCATCGAAGTTGAGCGTTCGCTGGCCGTCCTCGACGGCGCTGTTTGCGTGCTTGACGCAAACGCAGGTGTTGAGCCGCAGACTGAAACCGTGTGGCGTCAGGCTGACCGCTACAAGGTGCCGCGCATGGTGTTCGTCAACAAGATGGACAAGATCGGTGCTGACTTCTTCAAGTGTGTTGCCATGGTCGAAGACCGCACAGGCGCACGCGCGATCCCCGTCGCATTCCCAATCGGTGCAGAGACAGAGCTGGAAGGCCTTGTTGATCTGGTCACCATGGAAGAATGGCTGTGGCAGGGTGAAGATCTGGGCGCGTCCTGGATCAAAGCCCCTATTCGCGACAGCCTGAAGGATCAGGCCGACGAATGGCGCAACAAGCTGGTCGAAGCTGCGGTTGAGCAGGACGACGACGCAATGATGGAATACCTCGAAGGCAACGAGCCTGACGTTCCAACACTGCGCGCGCTGATCCGCAAAGCATGTCTGTCGATGGCCTTCGTGCCGGTTCTGGGCGGTTCTGCGTTCAAGAACAAAGGCGTGCAGCCTCTGCTGAACGCTGTTGTCGACTACCTGCCAAGCCCGCTCGACGTTGTGGACTACATGGGCTTTAAGCCCGGCGACGAAGACGAAGTGCGTAACATCCCACGTCGTGCCGACGATGAGATGGCGTTCTCTGGCCTTGCGTTCAAAATCATGAACGACCCGTTTGTTGGTTCTTTGACCTTCACACGGATCTATTCCGGTACGCTCTCCAAAGGCGACAACCTGCTGAACTCCACCAAAGGTGGGAAAGAGCGTGTTGGCCGGATGATGATGATGCACTCCAACGACCGTGAAGAAATCGCCGAAGCATTCGCTGGTGATATTATCGCGCTGGGTGGTCTGAAGAACACAACAACCGGTGACACGCTGTGTGATCCGCAGGATCCTGTTGTCCTTGAAACAATGACGTTCCCCGATCCCGTGATCGAGATCGCCGTTGAGCCAAAGACAAAAGGCGACCAAGAGAAGATGGGCATCGCGCTCCAGCGTCTCTCGGCCGAAGATCCGTCCTTCCGCGTGGAAACTGACCTGGAATCAGGCCAGACCATCATGAAGGGCATGGGCGAATTGCACCTCGACATCCTCGTCGATCGCATGAAGCGTGAGTTCAAGGTTGAAGCCAACATCGGTGCCCCTCAGGTGGCCTACCGCGAGACCATCGGTCACGAGGTGGAGCACACCTACACCCACAAGAAGCAGTCTGGTGGGTCCGGTCAGTTTGGTGAAGTGAAAATGATCATTTCTCCGACAGAGCCCGGCGAAGGTTACTCGTTCGAGAGCCGCATCGTTGGTGGTTCTGTGCCCAAGGAATACATCCCGGGCGTTGAAAAAGGCATCTTGTCTGTCATGGATAACGGCCCGCTGGCCGGCTTCCCTGTGATCGACTTCAAGGTGGCTTTGATCGACGGCAAATTCCACGATGTTGACTCCTCGATCATGGCGTTCGAAATCGCGGCCCGTATGTGTATGCGTGAAGGCATGCGCAAAGCTGGCGCGAAACTGCTCGAGCCGATCATGAAGGTCGAAGTCATCACACCTGAAGAATACACAGGTGGGATCATCGGTGATCTGACATCACGCCGCGGCATGGTGCAGGGTCAGGACACACGCGGCAACGCCATTGCCATCGACGCAATGGTGCCGCTGGCGAACATGTTCGGCTACATCAACACGCTGCGTTCCATGTCTTCGGGCCGTGCGCAGTTTACGATGCAGTTCGACCACTATGACCCCGTGCCGTCCAACATCTCCGAAGAGATCCAGGCCAAATACGCTTAATCGGTGCGGCGGGGTAAACCCCGCCCTACCCACATCCCGTAGGGTGCGTGATTGCACGCACCGCACACATCAAAATCAAGGAGCCACACCATGGCAAAGGCAAAGTTTGAACGTAATAAACCGCACGTTAACATTGGCACGATTGGCCACGTTGACCACGGCAAGACGACGCTGACGGCGGCGATCACGAAGTACTTTGGTGACTTCCAGGCCTATGACCAGATCGACGGCGCGCCCGAAGAGAAGGCCCGCGGCATCACCATCTCGACCGCACACGTTGAGTATGAGACAGAGGCGCGTCACTACGCCCACGTCGACTGCCCCGGTCACGCCGACTACGTCAAGAACATGATCACCGGTGCCGCCCAGATGGACGGCGCGATCCTGGTGGTGAACGCAGCCGACGGCCCGATGCCACAAACGCGCGAGCACATCCTGCTCGGTCGTCAGGTGGGCATCCCCTACATGGTTGTTTACATGAACAAAGTTGACCAGGTGGACGACGATGAGCTGCTGGAACTGGTGGAAATGGAAATCCGCGAGCTGCTGTCCTCTTACGAGTATCCTGGCGACGACATTCCTGTGATCCCTGGCTCGGCTCTGGCCGCGATGGAAGAGCGTGATGACAACATCGGCAAGGAATCCATCGAAAAGCTGATGGCCGCTGTCGACGAATACATCCCGACACCTGCCCGTGCGGTTGACCTGCCGTTCCTGATGCCAATCGAGGACGTGTTCTCGATCTCTGGCCGTGGTACTGTTGTGACCGGCCGTGTTGAGCGTGGCGTGATCAACGTCGGCGACGAGATCGAAATCGTTGGTATCCGCGACACATCGAAAACCACCTGTACCGGTGTTGAAATGTTCCGCAAGCTGCTGGATTCCGGCGAAGCTGGCGACAACATCGGCGCCCTGCTGCGCGGCGTTGACCGTGACGGCGTTGAGCGTGGTCAGATCCTGTGTAAGCCAGGTTCGGTGAAGCCACACACCAAGTTCGAAGCCGAGGCCTATATCCTCACCAAAGAAGAAGGTGGCCGTCACACGCCATTCTTCGCCAACTACCGCCCGCAGTTCTACTTCCGTACAACGGACGTGACCGGCACGGTTGAGCTGCCTTCGGGCACCGAAATGGTGATGCCTGGCGATAACCTGAAGTTCAACGTCGAGCTGATCGCGCCAATCGCGATGGAAGAAGGCCTGCGCTTCGCCATCCGCGAAGGCGGCCGCACTGTTGGCGCCGGGGTTGTCTCCAAAATTACTGAGTAATTTTGGAACGACCCCAGTGTGACGCCCTGTGGCAGTGGATTGCCTGCAATCCATGAGAACAGGGCGGCAGCACCCGGTTGAGAATTGAGAAAGGCCGTCGGGGAAACCCGGCGGCCTTTTCATTGTCCAAATTGCTTCACGAAAGCGTCAGAGTGCGAGCTAGGATATCAGAGAGTAACACAAAGCACATTTGAAGGGAGGCAAATTGCTGCTCGATGATTACAGCGACCTTTGCCCTGCTCGTTATCGGCGGAATCTTCGCAATCATCCTTTGGGAGATGGTCCAGCATCAATTGCTTATGAGTGCTGTTAAGGACGTTTCTGCGTCAGACAGAGAGAGGCTCATCGGCCTAATAAGTAGTGTTGGTACGGCCGCTAGCACAAGTTACTTCCTTTTGCCTCGCAATGAGGTTCACGACGGCAAATTCACAATATTGCTCCCGAAACAAATGGATGCCCGCTGGCTTTCCGAAAAGAGCCTGAAAGTTTCGATCGATCCCGATAGCGCTGATGAGATTCATCCGACGACGATTCAGGTGTCTGCGGACAGTAGCCAAAGCGACTTCAGCGTCGTTCCAATTCCCAGGATTAAGATGAAGAATGGCAAAGCGCAAAATAGATACCAACCCACTTATTGGTTCAAGAAGGAGCCAGAGCTGGAGATAATTTGTCGGAAGTATTCCAGAAATCCAGAGGCTTTCGCGTCCTATTTCGTGGATGGTATCGGAAGAGTAAACGCGCCATTCGAATGGCTGCAAAGCCCGCCCAAGATGCGCTGTCCTTCTTGCAGGGGCAAAATGCATCCTGTTTTTCAGATCGATGGCGGTCCAATCGGGTTGAATTCTGAAGCCGTTTACTACGTCGCGGCCTGCAACTGTGAAAATGAGCAAATTCAAACTTTCATGCAACTAAGTTGATTAGTCATGTGGACAGAACTGAAACGGGATTTGCTCCCGCCAGCCCACAAAACACCCCCAAGAACCGCTTGTCCTAAACCCCCCCGATGCTAAGCTGCAGCGCTATGCGTCAGAATAAGTGTCTACGGTATGATTAACTCCCTCACATCGCTCCGGTTTTTCGCAGCGCTTTGGGTCGTGCTGTTCCATGCGCGCAGCGAGATGGAGGTGCCGTTCCTTGCCTATGTCAACAACGGCGCAAGGGGTGTTGATTTCTTTTTCATCCTCAGCGGCTTTGTCCTGTGGCACGTCTACGGCGACCGGTCCTTCAACCGTGCGGATTATTTCTGGCGGCGTTTTGCGCGCATCTATCCTTTGCACCTGGTCATGCTGCTGCCGTTCCTGATGATGAATTGGGACATCTCTGGCTTCGTCAAAAGTGCCGCGCTGCTTCACGCCTTCGGCACGACGGATGGGCTAGTTCTCAACGGCCCATCCTGGACGATCAGTGCAGAGATGTTCGCCTACGCCGTCTTTGGGTTGATGGCATTTTGGGTGACGCCCCTGCGTCTGCTGATCTTTACCATCGTGATCGTGGTGGTCGCTCATGCGGCCGCCGTGGCCCTTGGTCAGGATCAATTCGTGCATCTGACGCATGAGGCGGGCTGGCTTCGGATCCTGCCGCTGTTTTGCCTCGGCGTCTTCGGTCGCATGCTGCTTCCGCACCTGTCCGGGGTAATCGCTGCGGGGTTGTTTGTGCTGGGTCTGGTCCTGCTCCTCGTGACCGGCCAGATCACGAACGTCGGCTACACGATCATTCCCGGCTTCTTCCTTCTGATTGTCGGTGCCGCCGGTCTTGGCGCCGCCAAACGCTTCCCCCTTAACTGGGGGCCCATGGTGTTTTTGGGAGAGATCTCTTACTCGATCTACCTCACCCATGTCTTTGTCATGTTTATCTGGCTCTTCCATGGTCCCGGCGCGCATCTTGGTTGGATGGCGTTGCCCGGATACCTCATCGTGCTGGTCGGGTTTTCGACGGCCACTTATCTCTTTATCGAAAAACCCGCCCGTCATTGGCTTAACGCGTGGTTCGCGCGCAAGGGGGCAGCACCTGCCCAGTAGCTAAGACCGGAAAATGTCTTGCGGTCCGAATGAAGACATCGTATGCCGCCCCAATCCAACAAGGGCGCGATTCCCCGCGCCCTTTTCCGTTGGACCATAAGACGCGAAGAGGGGGTCGGATGAGCCGGCCTCGTCCAATCCGTTAAGGCCCTGTTTGAAAGGGTGATGTCACATGGCAGCTAGCCAGAACATCCGCATTCGCCTCAAGGCGTTTGACTACCGCGTCCTTGACGCCTCCACGCAGGAAATCGTCTCCACCGCCAAGCGCACCGGCGCAAGCGTTCGTGGTCCGATCCCACTGCCCAACAAAATCGAAAAGTTCACCGTTCTGCGCGGTCCGCACATCGACAAGAAGTCGCGCGACCAGTTCGAGATCCGCACGCACAAGCGTCTGCTGGATATCGTCGATCCAACACCGCAGACCGTGGATGCCCTGATGAAGCTCGACCTCGCCGCTGGCGTGGACGTGCAGATCAGCGTGTAAGGAGGATCTCAGATGCTCCGTACAGGATTGATCGCAAAGAAAGTCGGCATGACCCGGCTTTTCATGGAAGACGGCAAGCAGATCCCTGTGACCGTTCTTTCGCTCGAAAACTTGCAGGTTGTCGCACAGCGTACAACCGAGCGTGACGGCTACGTCGCTGTTCAGCTGGGTGCCGGTGCCGCCAAGGCCCGCCGCGTCAGCAAGGCGATGAAAGGCCACTTCGCGGCTGCCAAAGTTGAACCCAAGCGCAAAGTTGCTGAGTTCCGCGTGGCCGAGGAAAACATGATCCCCGTCGGGGAAGAAATCATGGCCAACCACTACTTCGAAGGCCAGTATGTTGACGTCGCAGGCACATCCATCGGTAAAGGTTTTGCCGGTGCGATGAAGCGTCACAACTTCGGCGGTTTGCGCGCGACACACGGTGTCTCGATCAGCCACCGTTCGCACGGTTCAACTGGTCAATGTCAGGATCCAGGCCGCGTCTTCAAAGGTAAGAAGATGGCGGGTCACATGGGTGCGGCACGCGTCACCACGCAGAACCTGCAGGTTGTGCGCACCGATGCCGACCGTGGCCTGATCATGGTCAAAGGTGCTGTTCCCGGCTCCAAAGGTGGCTGGGTCACAATCAAGGATGCGGTGAAAAAGCCGACACCCGAAGGTGTGATTTACCCCGCTGGCCTGAAGTCCATGAAGGAAGAAGCTGAGAAGCTGGCTGCTGAAGCCGCCGCTGCTGCCGCCGCTGAAGAGGAAGCCGCCGCAAAGGCCGCAGCCGAAGCAGAACAGGCCGCACTGGAAGCTGCTGAAGCCGAAGCCGCAAACGAAGCCCCGGCCGAAGACGCCGCAGATGAGGGTGACAAAAATGAAGGCTGATGCAATCAAGCTGGACGGCAAAAAAGCCGGTACCGTCGATCTGGATGACGCGATTTTCGGCCTTGAGCCGCGCGCCGACATCCTGCACCGCGTTGTCCGCTGGCAGCGTAACAAGGCCATGGCAGGCACACACGACGTGCTGGGCCGGTCCGAGGTCAAATTCTCGACCAAGAAGATCTATCGCCAAAAGGGCACCGGTGGCGCACGTCACGGCTCTCGCGGCGCGCCGATCTTCCGTGGTGGTGGTACCTACAAGGGCCCAACGCCCCGCAGCCACGCCCACGACCTGACCAAAAAGTTCCGCAAGCTGGGTCTGCGCCACGCGCTGTCCGCCAAGCAAGCGGCTGGAGAGCTGGTTGTGATCGACAGCATCGAGATGAAGGACGCGAAAACATCCGCACTGGCCAAAACCCTTGGCGAACGCGGCTGGAAGCGTGCCCTGATCATCGACGGCACAGAGGTGTCCGCAGACTTCCTGCAGGCCTCGCGCAACATCGAAACCGTAAACGTTCTGCCCAGCCAGGGCGCGAACGTCTATGACATCCTGAAGTCGGACACACTTGTCCTGACCAAAGCCGGTGTCGAAGCATTGGAGGCTCGTCTGAAATGAGCGCGAAAGCAGAACACTACGACGTGATCCGCAAGCCGATCATCACCGAGAAAGCAACCATGGCCTCTGAGGCCAACGCGGTTGTGTTCGAAGTGGCCATCGACGCCAACAAGCCGATGATCAAACAAGCCGTTGAGGCGCTGTTTGACGTGAAGGTGAAAGCGGTCAACACCACGATCACCAAAGGCAAGGTCAAGCGTTTCCGCGGCAACCTCGGCACCCGTAAGGACGTCAAGAAGGCCTACGTGACGCTGGAAGAAGGCAACACGATCGACGTCTCGACCGGTCTGTAACCTCGACCCGATACACATTCAGAAGGCCCCCGGTGGAAACGCCGGGGGCCTTTTGCATTCTTGATCCTGCAGCAAAAGCAAAGGCCCCCTGCAGCAACACAAGGGGCCTTCTTTTGATCTTGTATCCGACAGGCGCAATGCCACCGGCACGCAATCAAAACGGGCGAGGATGGCGCCCGTTATTCAAACGCAGGCAGCGCGCTACTCGATGACAATCGCATTGGGCAGCGGCAGGGATTGCGGTGGGGCTTCCAGATGCGCAATCACTGTGCCCCAGATCGCCTGCAAATGCGGGATCGCACCCTCGGCCGCCGCCTCATCGTCGTAGACCGCCATGAAGGCGCCGTTACCGTCTTCATCCCAACCGCCCTGACTGCGCACCAACCCCGGAATCTGCCGGGTCTGCGCCATCATGTTGTCCTTTTGCTTCAGCACCTCTTCAAGGTTCTTGGCCTTGAACGTCGTCAGTCGTGCATACATTGTCTGTCTCCCCTTGTTCAGGATCAAACCTTACAGAGGCGCAGCGCGCCGGTCTTGGGCAAGATTACCTAAGGGCAACCAAAATCTTGTGAAAACCGCCCGACTTGGGTCATCCGCGCGTTTGCGGTAGTATTTCGTGCAGGAGGGCCGCCCATGTCACACCCCGTATTCAAGATGAGCTTTGCATCCGTCTACCCGCACTACGTCAACAAGGCGGAGAAAAAGGACCGGACCAAGCGCCAAGTGGACGAGATCATCCACTGGCTCACCGGCTACGACGCCGACGGTTTATCCGCCGCCCTCGACGACAAACGCGACTTTGAAACCTTCTTCGCCCAAGCCCCCGCCATGAACCCCAACCGGGCCCTGATCAAAGGCGTCGTCTGCGGCCACCGGATGGAGGACATCGCAGACCCGCTGATGCGCGAGATCAGGTATCTGGACAAGATGATTGATGAACTGGCGCGCGGGAAGAAGTACGAGAAAATCTTTAGAGAGCCTGCGTCGTGACGATGGGCTAGCGGATCATCCAGCGCAGCATATTGTGCGCGGCAAAGGTAACGACCGCGACGATAGGCACAAAAATAATCATGCCGCCGGTTCCAAGCGACGTTGATGCGCCCAACGCCCACATCGCATAGATGCCGGTCACAATCAGGGTCGGTTTAAGCGACGTTCGGTAGCTAATGCTCATCAGACAATTCTCGCATGGTTTGCTGGGTCCAACATGGCTTGGCAATCGGACAGAATTAGGGCCAAAGAGCGACGGAGCAAGCCGGGCGCGCGTCTGCCCGTGGGATGGCGCAGCAACGGCTCTTCTACCGTACTTTATGCCCGCCAAACACATCTTCCATATCCGCGATGCGCCCAGCCCCACCAAAGCGCCAGCCCGCCGGGACGGTCAGGCGCTCGCCCGGCGCCTTCGGCTTGTTCCGGGCGGAGGGTAGTTCTTAGCTTCGTTGGTCTTGGGTGATATGAAAGAGTGGGGAATCAACTGATTGGATTACAAAACCAAATGATACCAAAAATCACAGCCATTCTGGTCTTGTTTGCTTCGCCTGCATTTTCAGAACAGAACCTGGAAAACAGCCGGAGCGCAGACATTTTGGCTGAGATCGAATATCTTGCGAGCTTGGTTCCTCCGCCGAAACGACTTACCGGTACTGACCGTCAAGCGTTCGAAGACTTTTTGACTTCAAAGAGCATTTGTGACGGACTCGGCTACGAAGACTACGAAGCTTACGCCATTGTTATCGCGAGTGAGTTTCCAGACGCCCAGAGGATGCACATTGGGGAACGCTCATATCGGCTACGTTCTGAAAAGGGATGCGACTTCGACATGCAGGCCTCGGCAATAGTCGAGAACTATTTGGGTGATGTCGACCGCCGGGCGTTGGTCCTTCGGGCCATCGAAGTTCGCCACAAAGAGATGATGCGAAGGACATTGCAGACTGACTAGTTCGAACTTGGAGCTGATCTAACTTGAGGTCTCATATTGGGTGGACACGCTTCGTCCTCCCCCCTATAAGCCCCCAATCCCAACCACCCCGGATTCGTCCGGGGTGTTGTGATTTGTAAGAACCGGGCACCTACGGGGGCCTCAACCACATAGGGTTCCTTCAAGAACCCGCCAAGCAAACGGAAGAAGCTAACATGGCACTCAAGTCGTATAAACCGACGACGCCGGGCCAGCGTGGGCTGGTGCTGATCGACCGTTCGGAGCTTTGGAAAGGACGTCCCGTCAAATCCCTGACACAGGGTTTGACCAAATCGGGCGGCCGGAACAACACCGGACGGATCACCATGCGTCGCATTGGTGGGGGCGCAAAACGCCTTTACCGGATCGTTGATTTCAAGCGCAACAAGATGGACATGTCCGCTGTTGTCGCCCGCATCGAATACGATCCCAACCGGACCGCTTTCATCGCACTGATCCAGTACGAAGATGGCACACAGAATTACATCCTTGCACCACAGCGCCTCGCGATTGGTGACAAGGTAATCGCATCCGCCAAGGCTGACATTAAGCCCGGCAACGCGATGCCCTTCAGCGGCATGCCGATCGGCACAATCGTTCACAACATCGAACTCAAGCCCGGCAAAGGCGGCCAGATCGCCCGTGCTGCTGGTACTTATGCACAGTTCGTTGGCCGTGACGGTGGCTACGCCCAGATCCGCCTGTCTTCGGGCGAACTGCGTCTGGTCCGTCAGGAATGCATGGCCACCATCGGTGCCGTGTCCAACCCCGACAACTCCAACCAGAACTACGGTAAAGCCGGTCGTATGCGCCACAAAGGCGTGCGTCCGTCGGTCCGTGGTGTTGCGATGAACCCGATCGATCACCCACACGGTGGTGGTGAAGGCCGCACATCCGGTGGTCGGACACCTGTGACCCCATGGGGCAAGGACACCAAGGGCTCTCGTACCCGCAACAAGAACAAGGCGTCGCAAAAGCTGATCATCCGCTCGCGTCACGCCAAGAAGAAAGGCCGTTAAGAATGGCACGTTCCGTCTGGAAAGGCCCGTTCGTCGACAGCTACGTCCTGAAAAAGGCCGAAGCCGTCCGCGAAAGCGGCCGCAACGAAGTGATCAAGATCTGGTCGCGTCGTTCCACCATCCTGCCTCAGTTCGTTGGTCTCACCTTTGGTGTGTACAACGGCAAGAAGCACATCCCCGTCAACGTCTCAGAAGACATGATCGGTCAGAAGTTTGGCGAATACAGCCCGACCCGCACCTATTATGGCCACGCTGCCGACAAAAAAGCGAAACGGAAGTAAGCCATGAGCAAGGATAACAATCCCCGCCGCGTGGCTGACAACGAAGCAATGGCAAAACTGCGCATGCTTCGCACCAGCCCGCAAAAACTGAACCTCGTTGCCGGTCTGATCCGCGGCAAGAAAGTCGGCCAGGCTCTGAATGACCTGACTTTCTCCAAAAAGCGGATCGCTGAGGATGTGAAGAAATGCCTTCAGTCCGCCATCGCCAACGCTGAAAACAACCACAACCTGGATGTCGATGAGCTTGTCGTCGCCGAAGCTTACTGCGGTAAGAACCTGATCATGAAGCGCGGTCGCCCGCGGGCACGTGGTCGTTTCGGTAAGATCATCAAGCCATTCTCAGAGATCACCATCGTGGTCCGCCAGGTCGAGGAGCAAGCATAATGGGTAACAAAGTCAATCCCGTCGGCATGCGTCTTCAGGTCAACCGTACCTGGGACAGCCGCTGGTATGCAGATACCAAAGACTACGGCGATCTTCTGCTTGAGGACCTTGCAATCAAGGACTTCATCAAGAAGGAATGCGCACAATCCGGCATCAGCCGCGTGATCATCGAACGTCCGCACAAAAAGTGCCGCGTCACGATCCACGCAGCCCGCCCCGGTGTGATCATCGGCAAGAAAGGTGCAGACATCGAAGGTCTGCGTCGCAAACTGGCTGACCTGACAGCCTCTGAACTGCACCTCAACATCGTTGAGGTCCGCAAGCCAGAGCTGGACGCAGCCCTTGTCGCCGAAAACATCGGTCAGCAGCTTGAGCGTCGTGTGTCCTTCCGTCGCGCAATGAAGCGTGCGGTCCAGAACTCCATGCGTATGGGCGCACTCGGTATCCGGGTGAACCTTGCTGGTCGTCTGGGCGGTGCTGAAATTGCACGGACAGAATGGTATCGCGAAGGTCGTGTGCCGCTGCACACGCTGCGCGCCGACATCGACTACGCATTGTTCGAAGCGATGACGCCTTATGGCATCATTGGGATCAAGGTCTGGATCTTCAAAGGTGAGATCATGGAACACGATCCGGCAGCGCGTGACCGCAAAAATGCAGAGCTGCAAGAGGGCGCTGTCCCTCGCGGCCCGCGTCGCTAAGGAGCTGATGATATGCTGCAACCAAAGCGTACAAAACACCGCAAACTGCACAAAGGCCGGATCAAAGGTCAGGCAAAGGGCGGGTCTGACCTGAACTTTGGCACCTATGGTCTGAAAGCGGTCGAGCCTGAGCGTATCACTGCGCGTCAGATCGAAGCCGCCCGTCGTGCGATGACCCGCCACATGAAGCGTCAGGGCCGCGTCTGGATCCGTATTTTCCCAGACACACCCGTGACGTCGAAGCCGGTCGAAGTCCGCATGGGTAAAGGTAAGGGTTCCATCGATTTTTGGGCATGCAAGGTCAAACCCGGCCGCGTGATGTTCGAAATCGACGGCGTGAACGAAGACATCGCGCGTGAGGCCCTGCGCCTTGCTGCGATGAAGCTTCCAATCAAAACCCGCACCATCGTCCGCGAGGACTGGTAAGGTAGGGTGGGCAATCTGCCCACCAGACCCGCAACATCAAAAGCCCCCGCCCAACCGGCGGGGGTTTTCTTTTGCGCGGCTGGTTTGAGTGCGGCTTGAGTCCGGACCAGTTACGTTCTGGATGGATCGCGGCGCGACTCCATTTGCAGCCACTGCCAAGCCCATGCCAGCGTCTGGAAAGAGCCCTTAGAAACCAATGCTGCGCGCAGCCCCTATTGGCTGCAATCGTCCAATTGCCTAAATGTTTGGCATCCTTCGCAAGTCATTTGGCGCTTTATGCAGTTGGTGAAGTGATTGCATCAACTTAGACTTGCCTCATCACTTTGCTGGGAGCGTGTTATTGTCAAACCCACAAGACCCCCGTGTGCATGTCGGGAAACCTGCGCGTATTCTGATGTCAGAGCTTGGCCTTGATCCTGTAATCGTATTGCGGCGCGCCGGTCTGCCGTCAGGATTACTTGAGGGCGATGGCAGCAAGATCTTGCTGGGTGAGTACTATCGCCTTCTATCATCTTTAACGGACGAGGCCGACGACCCGCTGCTTGCATTGAAATTAGGCGATGCCGCGGGGATCGATTATTTCGATCCAGCCTTCTTCGCTGCGATGTGTTCGCCAAATATGAATGTGGCCGCAGTGCGACTAGCCGATTACAAACGGCTGGTCAGCCCGTTCACTCTTGATGTGAAGATTGGCTCAGATACCACCCAAATCGCGTTTGTCTGTAAATCCGATGCACCTATCCACCCCACAATGGCACTGACGGAAATAGTGTTCCTTGTTAATTTCGCCCGCCGAGCGACCCGCCACCAAATTTTTCCGCAATCGGTTTCCATGCCATTCGATCCACCAGACGCGAGAGCGTATGAAACGCACTTTGGATGTGCGATCCGGAATGATGAAAAGCGGTCTGTGACCTTCAAGGCGGTCGACGCCAGACGCCCATTTGTCACCCATGATGATGAAATCTGGGCCCTATTTGAGCCGCGTTTGCGGCGACGGAATGAGGATAGCGGCGATGATCCGACGACACGCACCAAAGTTGCGCATTGCCTGAACGAACTTTTGCCCAGCGGTCGTGCAACTGTTGAAGATGTTGCGCGGGAATTGGCGATGAGCAAACGCACGTTGCAACGCCGCCTTGCGGATGAGGGGACAAACTGGCTTGAAGTGCTGAGTGACGCTCGCGAGAACTTGGCGAAACACTATCTGGCGACGACAGAGTACGGTGCGACTGAGGTGAGTTTTCTATTGGGGTATGAAGACCCAAACTCCTTTTTCAGGGCATTCAAGCGATGGGAAAACACGTCGCCCGAGGTGTGGCGTGTTCAGCGTCGGGAACTTCATTGACCTGCCCGATTTGGCGCATTGCGCAAGTCGATTGACACGTCATGCGAGTGAAATGCGCCCGGTGCCACGTTAAGTTTACGGAACAATAGACCCCACAGGAGTGCGCCACGATGGCCCGTATCACCCGTTCAATGTATCACAAAGACCTCCAATCGGGCTATCTCGCAGGGCGGATCGTCACGTGGATGTCGCACCGAAATTGGGCGTTGCGGGTGATGCAGCGTTTCATGTTGCAGCCATCCGTCGGTCAGAAGATCGACGGTTTGACGAATGACGAAATATATATCCCAAGTCAGGCCTCGCCCGGTCACAAGATCCGCACCCGCGTTTATAAACCGGCCGGTGCGAAGGGGCCTTTGCCAGCGATGCTTTATGCCCATGGCGGTGGCTACCAGGTGGGTGTGCCAGAGCAAGCGCATCCGTTCTACGAGGACATCATCAAGCGCCGAGATGTCGCGATTATTGCGCCTGCCTATCGCCTTTCGCTTCAAGGACATCCCTATCCCGCTGGGCATGATGATTGTTTTGATACGCTACGCTACATGAAGGAAAACGCCGCAGTACTTGGCATCCGCAGCGATAAGTTCATCATCGCCGGTCATAGTGGCGGTGGCGGTATGGCAGCGGCCGTCACGCTGAAGGCAATTGACACCAAAGCTGCCGATATTGCGTTCCAGATGCCCATTTACCCAATGCTGGATCACAGAAACCAAACGACATCTGCACGCGAAATGCAGGGGACGGTGATTTGGGACAGCCAGTCAAATGCCCGCGGGTGGGCGAATTATGTGGGCCATCTGAAGGGTGATGTTCCGGACTACGCCTCACCGGCTTTGCGTAAAGACCTGACAGGCATGCCGCCCACAATCAGTTGGGTCGGCGATATGGAACCGTTTAAGGACGAAACAATCCAATATATTGAGGCATTGGAGCGCGCAGGCGTGCCAACCAAATTCAAACTCTATGAGGGCGGCTATCACGCGTTTGAGGTGCTTGTGCCAAATGCAGCGATTTCCAAGGATGCGAATGAATTCCAAGTCAGCGCCTTCGCCGACTTTTATGACAAATACCTTTGAGCAGACCTTTAGTTTACCACAAAGAACGGGAGGTTTGTCCCGCATACCGCCCAAACTCCCCTGCGCCTAACCACGCCCCCGCGCGGCCAAATCGGCTACGTTCCGGATCAGCTCATTCTCAGCGACTGGCTTGGTCATCCGGCGCACGTCCTCAAACCGGGCGGGCAGTTGGCCTGCGCTGCCGTAGCCGCTCAGAAACATGAATGGCACGTCGCGAGCTTTCAGTTGATCGGCAAAACCTTCGCTGGTGGTGCCATCGCCTAGATTGATATCCAGCAGCGCCACATCAAACGGGTTTTCATTCGCGCCGGTCTCCGCGCTTTGCAGGTCCGCAAAGGGGCCGACGACCTCAAACCCGTGCTTTTCCAGCGCGGCTTTGATCCCAAAGGCGATCATCATCTGATCTTCGAGCAAAAGAACTTTTGCAGGCTCACTCATTCCATCGTCTCCGTTTTCGCATAAGAAATTTGAAAAATCAGCCCATCCGCGGAGATGTCCCGCGTGACACTGGCCCCCAGCTCGGCTGGCATAATCTCGTTGAGCAATATGGTCCCGAAGCCCGATTTGTCCGACGCAGGGGCAGGGGGTGTCGTCAGCCCCGTCTCGGTCCAGGTCAGCCCCCAACCAGATGCCGTCTGCGATGTCTGCACGTGGATCTTACCGCCGGGGTTCAATAGCGCGCCGTATTTCGTCGCATTGGTCAGCAGCTCGTGGAACACCATCGACATTGTCATGACGTTGTTGGCGGGCAGATGCACGGGGTCGCCGGACAGATGCAGGCGCTTGTTCTCGGACCCCAAGAACCGCTCCGCCTCGCGCGTCAGCAACAGGTGCAAGTCAACATCGCTCCACTCTGCGCGCCGCAGCGCGTCATGCGACAGCGCAATCGCGCGGAGCCTGTCCGAGGCCACGCCGTAATAGCCATCCACATCCGTCTGCCCGATACGTGACAGGTCCAGAACCGCAATCGCCGTGGACAGGGTGTTCTTGACCCGATGCTCCAGCTCATAAAGCAATTGCTCGTTGTTGTGCTCTTGCATCTTTTCTTTGGTAATGTCCTGTACCGTTCCGACGAGGCGGATCGGGGCGTCGCCCGCAAAAATGCAGTCGCCCCGTGCGCGGACCCACCGCATCGGTTGGCCGTCCAAGGGGTATAGCCGGTACACGATGTCCAGATGACGAGTGCCATTAGGATCAAGAACCGCAGCCGTGCCTTCGTTGTGCAAATCCTGATCTTCGGGATGTACGGCCTGCATGACCAAATCATAATTGGTCGGCGTATCGGGCGAGACGCCGAAAATTTCGCGCACGCGGGGGTCCCAATAGGTCTCACTTGTTGCGGGATCAAATTCGAACACGCCAATCTCAGAGGCGCGCAAGGCCACCTCGCGCCGCCGTTCCTTAGCGTCTGCAAGGCGGAGAATGCGTAGGACTTCGGGTGAAAGTTCGCGTGACACGTTGGTCCCTTTGACCTTGGGGAGTGAAAGAAATGGACCGAAAACGAACTACACCGACAACCTATCGCAAAAGGATCGGGATGCAAAAGCCTCAGTTGGGCGAAGGGGCATCGTGGTTCAATCCATCCCCATATGCGCCTGCAATCCACGGATAAGAAGGCGTGAATTTAACCAGTATGCTCGTTAAGAAGTCGTTAAGTTCTCGTTGTGCCGCGGTTTGGCGGCCAGAGATCACGCCGCATCGTCTCGTGTCAGTTGAAAGAAGAACGGCGCGGCCCCGCGCAGGTCCATCAACCCCAGCACCGACGTCTCATCAATGCGCCGGAACACATCGCAAATCGGCTTGGCGTCGTAGATCATCGTCGCCGACACCACACCGCGATAGTCCATCATCCGCAGCCGCGCGCAGGGTTTGCGCGTCGCGATCAGGGGTCGGATCAGCGGAAAGGTCAGCCGCACAAGGGCAGGGGGCAGGTGCACCGCCAAGCCCAACGGCAAAAGCGCCGGGTTCACCGCAACGCGCCCTGCCGCCCCATGCAAAAGCGGATGCACATCCTCGGGCCCCTCAAACGCCTTGCCCCACCAACCTGTCGCTGGCAGCAAGGGGTCCATCTTATGCCCGGTCGGCACGACCTCTCCCCGCCAACGGCCCGACATCTCCTCGACCGTGACCGGGGCCAGCCCATCAAACCACGCCAAAGCCTCTGCGGCCGTCATTCCCATTTGTAATTGAAGCTCACGCTGATCCGCTCTTCCTCGGCCATGTTCATCGGCACCTCATGGCGCAGCCAGCTTTCCCACAGGAGCACATCGCCGACCTTCGGTTTGACGTAGATGAACTGCCGCAAATGCTCTGGCGCATCCTTGGTCCGGGGCGGGGCGGCCATCATCATCTGCAACCGCGGGTCCTCAAACTTGATGGCAGAGGCCCCCTCGGGCATCGCCACATATGTCGTCCCCGAGATCACCGAATGCGGATGAATATGCGCGGTATGAATGCCACCCTCCGGCAAAATGTTGATCCACAAATCCTCCAGCACGACGCGTCTGTCGCCTAGATCAAAATGCAGGTCCTTCACAAAAGCGGCGACGTGTTTGTCGAGCTCCTTCACCAATTCCGCAAAAATCGGAAACCGCCACGGCAGATCGGTGAGAGAGGCATAGGACGTATACCCCGGAAACTCATTCGCCTCACACCATTCCTGCCCGGCTTCGTCGTCGTCAGCGATCACAAGGCAGGATTGCTCCAACTCAGCAGCATCGATGGCTTTGAGTTTGGCGTGGTAAAGCGGGGTGGAGAAAAAACGATTATCCAAGTTCAAAATAGCTCAAGATCAGTAAGTTTCAATGTCCAAATGCCTCCAAGTTAACCAGGTTACAATTCATCCATTGCCCAAGAGTTACTTGGCAGAATGATGCGAAGACTTTCCGAGCGGAAGAATTTGCCAGATCTTGATCCGTCACTGGATCGACCCCAACGAGATCGACTTCGGATGTTATCTGCAGAATTTTCTCCGTTTCACTACACCCAAAAGGTATCTCCGTCTTGAGAAGTATCGATGAAGAAATCTCTTGGCCAGCTTCAATCCGGTTTGACTGAAGCCCAGCTATGAAACTCTCGGGGCCATCGATCCTTCCAACCTCTTCAAATTCGTAGGGTTCAAAGACATAGTCTTCGCTTGCAGAAAACACTATTGCTTCCCCAGGTACGTTACTCGACTGAATTCTGAAATTTGAGATTGTTGTCCTTACCGGTAGGCTTGATGTGTTCTGCAGTTCCAGCCGTGCACTTAGCGGGATCACTAACTTATTCGTGGTTGATTGGTCGTTTGCGCAAACTTCACTTAGCTTTTGGTCTCGATCAGGGTCGTGGAAAATTCCACCCGCACCATTTCCTATCTGAACGTTGAGGCTGCCTTTGACATCGGTTCGAATCGTCGCGGCGCTTGACAGAATTTCGGCGTTGGACTTCGGCAGAAGCGTATCCCAATTGAAATATGTCCAAGCGCCGGCGACAATAATAGCTATCGTCGTAACAACGTTCTTAATCCCTTCTGAATTGTTTTTGAAGCTCTCGGAAACGTTCGAGTTGCCTTGTTGGTTCAGGCCAGGTCTTGGTGACTTACGGCTATATCTTTGCCTTCTCATTTATATAGCTCCATCGACCTAGTCGTTTCCTCTAAGAAGATGCCGGTTTAATCGAGAGAAAACTACCCCTTGCCAACTCCCCCATCCCCCCCTATACGGCCCACTTCTACCCACTCCACCGGGAATCAGGTGACCTTTCGGGGCCTGCCGGTGATGTTGAAAAAGGAGCCGTCCAATGGACGCCAACGAACTGCGGGGCAAGACCCCTGATCAGCTGCGTGAAGAGCTGACGAACCTGAAAAAAGAATCCTTCAACCTGCGCTTTCAGCAGGCCACAGGTCAGATGGAAAACACATCTGCGATCCGCGCCGCGCGCCGCAACGCCGCCCGCGTCAAAACGATCCTGAACCAAAAAGCAGCAGAAGCCGCAGGGGAGTCGAACTAATGCCAAAACGTATCCTGACCGGCGTTGTCACAAGCAACCAGAACGCCCAGACCGTCACCGTGTCTGTCGAGCGTCGCTTCAAGCACCCGCTGCTGCAGAAGACTGTGCGGAAATCCAAGAAATACCGCGCACATGACGAAAAGAACGCATTCAACGTGGGCGATCAGGTCCGCATCCAGGAATGTGCACCCAAGTCGAAAACCAAACGCTGGGAAGTGATCGCGTAAGCGGCCACCAACAGCACAATCGAAACCCTGGGGGCCCGGTCAGAAATCGGGGTTAACCTCATAGGTCGGAAGGAAACCAAATGATCCAGATGCAGACCAATCTGGATGTTGCTGACAACAGCGGCGCACGCCGTGTTCAGTGCATCAAGGTTCTGGGTGGTTCTCACCGTCGTTACGCCAGTGTTGGAGACATCATTGTCGTATCGGTGAAAGAGGCCATTCCACGCGGTCGCGTAAAGAAAGGTGACGTGCGTAAAGCCGTCGTCGTACGCACTGCCAAAGAAGTACGCCGTGACGATGGCACCGCGATCCGTTTTGATCGCAACGCCGCCGTGATCCTCAACAACAACGGTGAGCCGATCGGCACCCGTATTTTTGGGCCGGTTGTGCGCGAGCTGCGCGCCAAGAACTTCATGAAAATCATCTCGCTTGCTCCGGAGGTGCTGTAACCATGGCTGCTAAACTCCGCAAAGGTGACAAGGTCATCGTGCTGGCTGGCAAAGACAAAGGCACAACCGGCGAGATTTCGTCGATTGATCCAAAGGCCGGCAAGGCCATCGTCGACGGCGTCAACATGGCCGTCCGCCACGTCAAGCAATCCCAGAATGATCAGGGTGGTCGCACGCCAAAGGCGATGCCGATCCAACTGTCCAATCTGGCCATCGTTGATGCAAACGGCAAAGCAACCCGCGTCGGCTTCCGCATGGATGGCGACAACAAGGTGCGTTACGCCAAGACAACAGGGGATGCGATCTGATGCTTGATACCGCAAACTTTACCCCGCGCCTGAAGACTCAGTATTTCGACACGATCCGTGCCGCGATGAAAGAGGAATTCGGCTACAAGAACGACATGCAGATCCCGCGTCTGGACAAAATCGTCCTGAACATCGGCTGTGGTGCAGAAGCTGTCCGTGACAGCAAAAAGGCGAAGTCGGCTCAGGAAGACCTGACCACCATCGCCGGTCAGAAGGCCATGACAACAACGGCAAAGAAGTCCATCGCTGGCTTCCGCGTCCGTGAAGACATGCCTCTGGGTGCCAAGGTCACATTGCGCGGCGACCGGATGTACGAATTCCTGGAGCGTCTGATCTACGTTGCGATGCCACGTATCCGTGACTTCCGCGGCGTGTCGGGCAAGTCGTTTGACGGTCGTGGCAACTACGCCACTGGCCTCAAAGAGCACCTGGTGTTCCCCGAGATCAACTTCGACAAGATCGATGAGAACTGGGGCATGGACATCGTCATCTGCACCACCGCTGAAACCGACGCCGAAGCAAAGAGCCTGTTGAAAGCCTTCAACATGCCCTTCAACAGCTAAAGCGTCAGGGAGAATTTAGATATGGCTAAGAAATCCATGATCGAGCGCGAGAAAAAGCGCGAAAAGCTGGTGGCGCAGTATGCTGAAAAGCGTGCAGCCCTGAAGGCGATCATCAACGACCAAGAGAAGCCCGTCGAAGAGCGCTTCAAGGCATCGCTGGAGCTGGCGAAACTGCCCCGCAACTCTTCCAAGGTGCGTCTGCACAACCGTTGCCAGCTCACCGGGCGTCCACATGCCTATTACCGCAAACTCAAGATCAGCCGGATCGCGCTGCGGGACCTTGGTTCCAATGGCGAAATCCCCGGTATGGTCAAGTCAAGCTGGTAAGGAGAAACAATTATGAATGATCCTATCGGTGATATGCTGACACGTATCCGCAACAACCAAATGCGCGGCAAAGGCTCGGTGGAAACACCTGCGTCGAAACTGCGTGCTTGGGTTCTGGATGTGCTGGCCGACGAAGGCTACATCCGCGGCTATGAAAAGATTGATGGCAAGGACGGTCACCCCGCCCTGCGCATCGAGCTGAAGTACCACGAAGGCACCCCTGTTATTCGCGAACTCAAGCGGGTCTCTAAGCCCGGTCGCCGCGTTTACATGGGCGCCAATGACCTCCCAAGCGTCCGTCAGGGCCTGGGTGTGTCGATTGTCTCCACCCCCAAGGGTGTGATGTCGGATGCAAACGCACGTGCGGCCAATGTTGGCGGCGAAGTGCTCTGCACAATCTTCTAAGGGGGCTGACATGTCTCGTATTGGTAAAAAACCGGTCGACCTGCCCTCTGGGGTTGAGGCGAAAGTCTCCGGTCAGACCATCGAAGTGAAGGGCCCCAAGGGCGTCCGCACGTTCAAGGCGACAGACGACGTCACGCTCAGCGTAGAAGGCAATGCCGTCTCCGTTGAACCCCGTGGCAAATCCAAGCGTGCGCGCCAGCAGTGGGGCATGAGCCGCACACAGGTCGCAAACCTTGTTGAAGGCGTGACAAACGGCTTCAAGAAAGAGCTTGAGATCAGCGGTGTTGGTTACCGGGCACAGATGCAGGGCAACACCCTGAAGCTGTCGCTGGGCTATAGCCACGACGTCAACTTTGAGGTGCCAGAAGGCGTGACGGTCAAGGCCGACAAGCCAACTGAAATCTCTGTGGAAGGTATCGACCAGCAGCTTGTGGGTCAGGTCGCGGCAAACATCCGCGAATGGCGCAAGCCCGAGCCGTATAAAGGCAAGGGTATCAAGTACAAGGACGAGTATGTCTTCCGCAAAGAAGGCAAGAAGAAGTAAGGACGCAAAACATGGCAAATTCAAAGAGACAACTGTTTCTGAAGCGCCGCATGCGCGTTCGGAACAAGCTGCGGAAAGTCACTGCAAACGTGGGTCGCCCCCGTCTGTCCGTGCACCGTTCCAGCAAAAACATCAGCGTCCAGCTGATCGACGATGTGAACGGCGTGACACTCGCGTCCGCTTCATCGCTCGAAAAAGGCCTGGGCGTGGTTGGCAAGAACAACCTCGAAGCCGCTGCCAAGGTGGGTACTGCAATCGCAGAACGCGCCAAGAAGGCTGGCGTCGAAGTTGCTTATTTCGACCGTGGTGGCTTCCTCTTTCACGGCAAGGTCAAGGCTCTGGCCGACGCTGCCCGTGAAGGTGGTCTGAAGATCTAAGAACTGGTGCGGTGCGTGTGAACACGCACCCTACCAACCCCCTGTAGGGTGTGTGCTTGCACGCACCTCTCGATGACCGGGGCGGCAACGCACTGCGGTCGGACAACGGGCCTCAAACGCCCACGACATAAAGGACGCCAGACATATGGCAGAACGTGATAACAACCGGGGTGGCCGCGGCCGCCGTGAAGAAGCAGCACCCGAGTTTGCCGACCGTCTGGTCGCCATCAACCGGGTCTCCAAGACAACCAAAGGCGGCAAGAACTTCGGTTTCGCAGCCCTCGTCGTTGTCGGTGACCAAAAGGGCCGCGTCGGCTTTGGCAAAGGTAAAGCCAAAGAAGTGCCAGAAGCGATCCGCAAAGCCACTGAGCAAGCCAAGCGCCAGATGATCCGCGTCGCCCTCAAGGACGGCCGCACCCTGCACCACGACGTCGAAGGACGTCACGGCGCTGGTAAAGTCGTCATGCGTCAGGCCCCACAAGGTACCGGGATCATCGCAGGTGGTCCAATGCGTGCCGTGTTCGAAATGCTGGGCGTGCAGGACGTCGTGTCCAAGTCCATCGGCTCTGCCAACCCCTACAACATGATCCGCGCCACCATGAACGGCCTGCAAAAAGAGCAGTCACCGCGCAACGTGGCCCAGCGTCGTGGCAAGAAAGTCGCCGACATCCTCCCCAAGCGGGATGATGCACCGGCTGCCGATGCCGCACCTGCTGAAGCAGAAGCATAAGGAGACCGCGATATGGCTAAAACAATCGTCGTCAAGCAGATCGGCTCTCCGATCCGCCGCCCCGAAAAGCAGCGCCAGACCCTGATCGGTCTTGGCCTGAACAAAATGAACCGGACCCGCGAGCTGGAAGACACCCCTTCCGTGCGCGGCATGGTCAACAAAATCCCCCACCTCGTCGAGATCATCGAAGAAAAGGGGTAAACACATGACCGGGCCACTGGCCCGGCAAACGTTCCAGTGGAGCGTTTGATGTGTTTACGGGCGGAGCCCTGCGCCGACCCGCAATCGAATAAAAACCCCGGGCCAATGGTCCGGGGTTTTTCGTTTCACCAAGGGGGGGCCGCCCATGTCGCTCACACTTGCCGATATCCAATCCGCCCACGACGCGATCCGTGATGCGACGATCCTGACACCCACCGTGCGCGCCAACCGCCTGTCGCTGCACCTTGGCATCGACCTTTACCTCAAGCTGGAAAACCTCCAGCACACCAACGCCTTCAAGGCACGTGGCGCGCTGGCCAAGCTGCTGACCCTGACCGACGCCCAAAAATCCGCAGGCGTCATTGCCTGTTCCGCCGGAAACCACGCCCAGGGCCTCGCCTATCACGCGCAACGCCTCGGCATCGCCGCCACCATCGTCATGCCCAAGGGCACGCCCTTCAACAAAGTCCAACGGACCGAAGAGCTTGGTGCCCGCGTTATCCTGCACGGCACCGGATTTGACGACAGTGTGGCCTTTACCAACGACCTCGCGGCCTCGGACGGGCTGACCTTTGTGCACCCATTTGACGATCCCATCGTGGCCGCAGGACAGGGGACCGTTGCACTTGAGATGCTCGACCAACAGCCCGACCTCGACGTGATCGTCGTGCCCATTGGCGGCGGTGGCCTGATCGCGGGCATGGCCGTGGCCGCAAAGGGTATCAAGCCGGACGTGCAGGTGATCGGCGCGCAAGCTCACCTCTTTGACGCGGTCAAAGCCCAGTTTGACGGCACTGATACTCACTTCGACGGCGCTACCCTCGCCGAAGGCATCGCCGTCCGCGCCCCCTCTGCTGCGAATATCGCGGTGATCCGTGACACCGTCGATCACGTCTACTCCGTGGACGAAGCCGCAATCGAGGACGCAGTCTTTGACCTCCTGTCCAACGAAAAACTGGTCGTCGAAGGTGCCCCCGGCGCGGGCCTCGCCGTGATCAAGGAACACCTCGCGGAACTCAAAGGCAAAAAGGTCGGTCTTGTGATCTGCGGCGGCAATATCGACAGCCGCTTGCTCTCAACCCTGATCCTGCGCGGCCTCGTCCGCGACGGCCGCATCGCCCGCCTGACGTTCGAAATTGACGACACCCCCGGCCAACTCTCCACCATCAGCCGCATCATCGGCGAGGCCGGTGCCAACGTGATCGAGGTCATCCACCAGCGCATGATGCAATCGGTCAGCCTCAAACAAGCCGAACTCGACGTCGTCATCGAAGCCCGCGACGCCCACCACGTCCGCACCATCGTCACCACTCTGCGTGACGAAGGATTCCGGCTGCGGTGCGATCTGGATGGCGTCTGAACAGGCAAAAAGCGCGGCAATCGTCTCCGGAATCGCGCAATGGGACGGCTGTAACCGTACGGTCGATTAACCATCTTTCGCGCGCCCATCATGCGCATGGGTTGTGCATCACTTGTGTATGGGCTGTGCCATCGGTTTTTGCCTTATTCTTAACGGCGTTAAACAAATCCGGCTGCCCCCTTGATCCACCACACCCACCCCGCTATACGCCGCTAGTCGGGGTTACGATTTCGACTCAATGCAACGCCGTGTGCCCCGTTTTCCGATCGCTTCGGTGGGGTCTTCCGGCAAGAGGAGAAGCGATATGAAACTGAATGAACTGCGCGACAACGAAGGCGCAACACACCGCAAGAAACGCATTGGCCGTGGTCCGGGTTCGGGCAAAGGTAAGATGGGTGGCCGCGGTATCAAAGGTCAAAAGTCCCGTTCGGGTGTGGCGATCAAAGGCTACGAAGGCGGTCAGATGCCATTGTACCAGCGCCTGCCAAAGCGCGGCTTTAACAACATCAATTCAAAGACTTACTCGGTCGTGAACCTGGGCCTGATCCAGAAATTCATCGACGCGGGCAAGATCGACGTCAAGGCAGAGATCACCGAAGATGCGCTGATCGCATCCGGTCTGATCCGCCGCAAAAAAGACGGTATCCGCGTTCTGGCCAAAGGCGAATTTACCGCCAAAGCTAAGATCAGCGTCACCGGCGCCTCCAAGGGTGCGGTTGCTGCGGTCGAGAAAGCGGGCGGCTCACTGACCGTCACAACACCGGCAGCGGCAGAGTAACGTCTTGTGAGCGGCGCATGCGTCGCTTACATAAGCATCTCAATTTCCCAAACGCCGCGCCCGGGAAACCGTGGCGCGGTGTTTTCCTGACAAGGGGCAAAAATGGCATCCGCAGCAGAACAAATGGCCGCCAACATGAGCTGGGGCGCATTCGGTAAAGCCACCGAATTGCGTCAGCGCATCTGGTTTACACTCGGCCTTCTGATCGTCTATCGCTTGGGCACCTACATTCCCGTTCCGGGCATTGATGGCGTTGAATTGCGGGCGTTTATGGAAGACGCAGCCGCGGGGATCGGCGGCATCCTGTCGATGTTCACCGGCGGCGCGCTTAGCCGTATGGGCATCTTTGCCCTTGGCATCATGCCCTATATCTCGGCCTCGATCATCGTGCAGCTTCTGGGCTCCATGTGGGAACCGCTCAAGCAGCTGAAAAAAGAGGGTGAGCAGGGCCGCCGCAAGCTGAACCAATATACCCGCTACGGCACCGTGGTGCTGGCGACTGCACAGGCCTACGGCCTTGCAAAATCGCTGGAAGCGGGCGGTTTGGCCTCTGATCCGGGCCTCTTCTTTACGGCGTCCTGCGTGATTACCATCGTCGGCGGCACCATGTTCCTGATGTGGCTGGGTGAACAGATCACCGCACGCGGCATCGGCAACGGTATCTCATTGATCATCTTTGTTGGCATTATCGCTGAAATCCCTGCCGCTCTGGCGCAGTTCCTCAGCCAGGGCCAGTCTGGCGCGATCAGCCCCGCAGTCATTGTCGGTGTGATCCTAATGGTCATTGCGACCCTGACCTTTGTGGTCTTCATGGAACGCTCTTTGCGCAAGATCCACATCCAATACCCCCGCCAGCAACGCGGCATGAAGGTCTATGACGGCTCATCCAGCCACCTGCCCATTAAGGTGAACCCTGCAGGCGTGATCCCGGCGATCTTTGCCTCAGCTTTGTTGCTACTGCCAACCACGATCAGCACGTTCAGCGGCGGTTCCAACAGCCCGGTGATGTCGACCATTCTGGCCTACTTTGGCCCCGGTCAGCCCGCCTACCTGATCTTCTTCTCGGCGATGATCATCTTCTTCACCTACTTCTACACCAAAGAAGTGGCGTTCAAAGTTGATGACGTGGCCGACAACCTCAAGAACCAGAACGGGTTTATCCCCGGCATCCGTCCGGGCAAGAAGACGGCGGAATACCTTGATTACGTCGTGACCCGCGTGCTCGTTCTGGGCTCTGGCTATCTGGCGCTCGTTGCGCTTCTGCCGGAAATTTTGCGGGCGCAATTATCTATTCCTTTCTATTTTGGCGGTACTTCGGTTCTGATTATTGTGAGCGTAGGGATGGACACGATCCAACAAATCCAGTCACATCTGCTCGCCCATCAATACGAAGGGTTGATTGAGAAGTCCCAGCTGCGCGGCAAGCGCGGTTCGGGTGCCAAAAAGAAAGGGCCTGCACGCCGATGAACATTATACTTTTGGGGCCTCCGGGCGCCGGCAAAGGCACGCAAGCACAGCGTCTGGTCGAAGAACGTGGCATGGTGCAACTGTCCACGGGTGACATGCTGCGCGCGGCACGCACCTCGGGCACTGAAATGGGCAATAAGGTCGCGGCCGTTATGGACGCAGGCAACCTTGTCACCGATGAGATCGTGATCGGCCTGATCCGCGAACAGCTTGAAGGCGACGCTGTTGATGGCGGCGGCGGAAATGGCTTTATCTTTGACGGCTTCCCCCGGACCTTGGCGCAGGCCGATGCCCTGGGCGCCCTGCTCAAAGAACTCGATCAGCCACTGGACCACGTGGTTGAATTGCAGGTGGATGATGAGGTTCTCGTCGAACGCATCGTCGGTCGCGCGAAAGAGGCGGAGGCCGCAGGCCAGCCCGTCCGCGCAGACGATAACGAGGAAAGCCTGAAAGTCCGGCTCCTGGCCTACTACAAACAAACCTCACCGCTGATTGGCTATTACTACGCCAAGGGCGATCTGGTTTCCGTTGACGGGCTTGCCAGCATGGATGAGGTGGCCGCCTCGATTAAGGGCGTGCTTGCGTAATTGATCCATAGCATCTAGCAACCCGCTATTATTTTTTAGATAGGACGGGACTAATCTTGCTGGGTAAGAATTTGAAATGCGAGTTTTCGCTGAGTGAAGCCATTGGCCAACTGGTTATCTGGATAATTTTGTCTATCGTGACGCTTGGTTTGGCGCTGTTTGTTTTGCCCTACTATTTCATCAAGGCGCCGATCAATCGGACCTACGTCGTAGACGGCGATGGGGCAAAGATCGCGAAGTTGGATGTCCAAGTGAATTTTGGTGACATTTTGGGCCATGCTTTGGTTTGGTTGTTGCTAACAATTGTCACTCTCGGACTGGCTTATCTCGTCTACTGGCCAGCGGTCATCAAGCGTCTGCTGAACGGCGTAAAGATGGTGGAATTGTAGGAGAAGTTGGCAAGGGGTTGACCCTTTGTTCACCACCCCCTAGATAGCGGCATCCCGCAAGGGAATCGCATGGGGTCGCGCCCCATTTGAACACCTGAATATGACGCAGCCCGGCGCCTTTCATAGCCCGGGCTTCCGTTGTGAAAAAAGGGTCTGGAACGACGGACCCGCAACGAAAAGGAATTGCACACGTGGCACGTATTGCCGGCGTAAACATCCCGACTGCAAAGCGGGTTCCAATCGCCCTCACCTACATCACCGGTATCGGCCAGACCACGGCCGAGAAAATCTGCAACGACACGGGCATCGAATTCGCCCGCCGCGTCAACGACCTGTCTGACGCCGAAGTCCTGAAGATCCGTGAATACATCGATGAGCACCTGACAGTCGAAGGCGACCTGCGCCGCGACACACAGATGAACATCAAGCGTCTGATGGACTTGGGTTGCTACCGTGGCCTGCGCCACCGTCGTAACCTGCCTGTCCGCGGTCAGCGCACACACACCAACGCACGCACACGCAAAGGCCCTGCAAAGGCCATTGCTGGCAAGAAGAAATAAGGAGGCTCGGACATGGCTCGTGATACTCGCCGGACCGGTAAGCGTAAGGTCTCCAAGAACATCGCCGCTGGGGTTGCACACGTCAACTCAAGCTTCAACAACACCAAGATCCTGATCTCTGACGTGCAGGGCAACGCCATTTCATGGTCGTCTGCCGGCACCATGGGGTTCAAGGGCTCGCGGAAGTCGACACCCTATGCAGCACAGATGGCTGCCGAGGATGCTGGCAAGAAAGCACAAGAGCACGGCGTCAAGACGCTGGAAGTCGAAGTGCAGGGCCCCGGTTCCGGTCGTGAAAGTGCGCTGCGCGCGCTTGCTGCCGTTGGTTTCAACATCACCTCGATCCGTGATGTGACCCCAATGGCGCACAACGGTTGCCGCCCCCCAAAGCGTCGCCGCGTCTAAGCACACCCAACGCCTTGGGGTCGTGGTTTGTCCACGGCCCCAATCCGTCATTTTAACCTCGGGCGTTTGCCTTTTTGGACATGAAGGCAGACAAGTATGGAGGGACATATGATCCACAAAAACTGGGCAGAACTGATCAAGCCGAACCAGCTTGAAGTCAAGCCGGGCAACGATCCCGCACGTCAGGCAACTGTGATTGCCGAACCGCTGGAGCGTGGCTTTGGTCTGACAATGGGCAACGCGCTGCGCCGCATCCTGATGTCGTCACTGCAAGGGGCCGCGATTACGGCCGTGCAAATCGACAACGTGCTGCACGAGTTTTCATCCGTCGCCGGTGTGCGTGAAGACGTCACTGACATCGTGTTGAACCTCAAAGGCGTCGCGATCCGCATGGAAGTCGAAGGCCCCAAGCGTCTGAGCGTTCAGGCCAAAGGCCCTGGCATTGTGACCGCTGGCGACATCTCTGAAACCGCTGGCATCGAGATCCTCAACAAGGAACACGTGATCTGTCACCTCGACGATGGCGCTGACCTTTACATGGAACTGACCGTCAACACCGGCAAGGGCTATGTGTCTGCGGACAAGAACAAGCCAGAAGATGCGCCCATCGGCATGATGTCGATCGACGCTATCTACTCGCCAATCAAAAAGGTGTCTTATGACGTGCAGCCGACCCGCGAAGGTCAGGTGCTCGACTATGACAAGCTGACCATGAAGGTCGAAACCGATGGCTCTATCACGCCGGACGACGCTGTGGCCTATGCTGCACGCATCCTGCAGGACCAACTGTCGATCTTCGTCAACTTTGATGAGCCTGAGTCCGCCTCTGCTGGTCAGGACGACGACGGTCTGGAATTCAACCCGCTTCTGCTGAAGAAGGTTGATGAGCTTGAGCTGTCTGTGCGTTCCGCCAACTGCCTCAAGAACGACAACATCGTCTACATCGGTGATCTGATCCAGAAAACCGAAGCCGAGATGCTGCGCACGCCAAACTTTGGCCGGAAATCTTTGAACGAAATCAAAGAAGTCCTGTCCGGCATGGGTCTGCACCTTGGTATGGACGTCGAAGATTGGCCACCAGACAACATCGAAGATCTGGCCAAGAAATTCGAAGACCAGTTCTAAAGAAATCTGGGCGGGGGTGTCCCCGCCCGATCACGACCCGGGCATGGTGCCCCAATAACGGAGTTGGCGTCTACGCAGCGCACAACCCACCCTAATACGAAATGGAGACTTCATCATGCGTCACGCACGTGGTTACCGCCGCCTCAACCGCACACATGAGCACCGTAAGGCGCTGTTTGCGAACATGGCAGGCTCGCTCATCGAACATGAGCAAATCAAAACAACTTTGCCGAAGGCAAAAGAACTCAAGCGCGTCATCGACAAGCTGGTCACACTGGGCAAGCGCGGCGATCTGCACGCCCGCCGTCAGGCCGCATCGCGCCTCAAGCAGGACATGCACGTTGCCAAACTGTTTGAAGTTCTGGGCCCACGCTACAAGGACCGTCAGGGCGGCTATGTCCGCGTCATGAAGGCCGGTTTCCGGTATGGCGACATGGCACCAATGGCGATCATCGAATTCGTCGACCGCGATGTCGACGCAAAAGGCGCCGCTGACAAGGCCCGTCTGGCGGAATTTGACGCAGCGGAAGACTAAGCGCGTCACAGCCCGAAAATACAAAAAGGCCCTGTCGATGACGGGGCCTTTTTTGTGTCTACGAACACCAGTCTAATCAGTCGGTGTCTTTTTTGTCCTTCGTGGCCTGATCTTTTGATTTTATTGACTTTTTTGCAGTCTTATCGCCGGGAAATAGAAACAAACGCAGCGCCGCCAACTGATCACCCGTCAGTTTTGCAATCTGTCGCCAAATGTCACGCTCTGCCATCCCGCGGCTCCTTGCTGATTGGTGCAATTTACGGTTGACGGCTCCACAGGCAACTTGTCTAAAAAGATATGTCCATTCAGTCTGTTATAGAATTTCATACACGCAAGCTTTCCTTCTGCGCGCCGGATGGGTTCTTCTTCGCCCTCCATATCCGGTTCGCCTTGCCGCTGTTGCACCACCAGACCTATCCCGACGGCTGGACCAACCTTTACACCGAACAGGCCTTTGCCCTGCGCGACCCGATCATTGCCTGGGGCTTTAGCCAGGAAGGCACGACACGCTGGTCGGAAATCGGCATCCCTGATCCGTTTGATATCCTGGGGCAGGCCAAGCAGTTCGACATGAACTACGGTTTCGCAGTGTCGACCGGGCCAATCAATTCACGCTCCATTGCCTCTGCCTCGCGGCCTGACCGCGAATTCACCGATGATGAGATGATCGAGTTCAGCAAGATCATCCAGCAGCTTCACATCGCGACAGAGCCGCCAAAATCGCTGACCGACGCACAGGTCGCGGCGCTTCGTCTAATCGCGGATGGCGACCGCCACGCGGCCGCGGCGGCGAAATTGGGCATCTCGGAAAGTGCACTGAAAGCAAGGCTTTCGGCGGCGCGAAACAGCCTGCTTGCCCGTACGACAGCCGAGGCGATTCAAAGGGCGCGCGACTACCGCCTGCTTTGAAACCATTCCTTATTGGCACCGGTTGAGGTAACCAGAAGTACGTTAACTACTCACCGGAGAAAGCCCTATGCAGGCCACCACACTCTCTTTTGCGAACATCCACAACCATGGCGAGTTGTTTGCAAATGTTCTTCGCGCAAGGCGCGAATCTTTCATCGTAAAAAACAAATGGGATCTGCCCCAAACCATGGGGATGGAGTACGACCAATACGACACGCCTCAATCCCGTTGGCTTGCCGTGCACGACGACACGGGCCGCGTGCTGGCTGGGGTCCGGCTGACGCCAACAACGGCGCAATGCGGGATCTACAGCTACATGATCAAGGACGCACAGAACGGGTTACTCAACTCAATCCCGACTGACTTGTTGTATGGGCAAGCGCCTGTCGACGAAGCCACATGGGAAGTCACCCGTGGATTTGTTGCCAACGATATCCCAACAAGTATCAGACGCAAGGTGCATTTGCGCCTCGTGCATCAGATGCTGCGCACCAGCCGGGAAGAGGGGATCGGTCGGTTGCTTGCACTGCTGCCATCCAACTGGAGCCGCTGGAGCGCGCGCTGTCAGCTTGAAATGAAGGCTGCAGGGCGCAACATGAACATGGGTGGGATTGATTATCAGGCTGTTTGGATCGACTTTTCGACCCAATTGCACTGATGCTTTGCCAAGCCCCTGTCTGCAGCTTAGAAACCGGCTATGGCCGATCTCTTCGCTGCGTCCTCGTCTGATACACCACCCAGCGGTCCCCGACCGCTGGCCGACCGCTTACGGCCTGCAAGGTTGGCGGATGTCATCGGACAAGAACAGGTGCTTGGCCCACAGGCCCCCTTGGGCGCGATGCTGGCTGCAGGCTCGCTGTCGTCGCTCATTTTGTGGGGCCCCCCCGGGGTGGGGAAGACCACAATCGCGCGGCTTCTTGCCGATGAAACTGATCTGCATTTCGTGCAGATCAGCGCGATCTTCACCGGCGTGCCGGACCTGCGCAAAGTCTTCGAGGCCGCCAAGATGCGCCGCGCCAATGGCCGCGGCACATTGCTGTTTGTCGATGAAATCCATCGCTTTAACAAAGCACAGCAAGACGGCTTTCTGCCCCACATGGAAGACGGGACGATTCTCTTGGTTGGTGCCACAACAGAGAACCCAAGCTTCGAATTGAACGCCGCCGTCCTGTCGCGGGCCCAAGTGCTCGTGCTCAATCGGCTGAATTCCGCCGATCTGGAGCGGCTGGTAGAGCGCGCAGAATCCGATCTCGGGGGGCCCCTTCCGCTCGATGACGGCGCACGTGCCGCGCTGATCGAAATGGCCGATGGTGATGGCCGCGCGCTGCTGAACCTGATCGAACAGGTGACCGCCTGGAAAGACGACGCCATCCTGACCGTCGACACGCTCACCACCCGGCTGATGAAGCGGGCGACCAAATACGACAAGTCAGGCGACGAGCATTACAACCTGATCAGCGCTCTGCACAAATCGGTGCGCGGCTCTGACCCCGATGCCGCCCTCTACTGGTTCGCCCGGATGCTCAAAGGCGGCGAAGATCCCCGCTATCTGGCCCGTCGGATCACTCGTATGGCGGTCGAGGATATCGCGCTCGCCGATCCGCAGGCGCACCGCGTCTGTCTGGATGCTTGGGAAACCTACGAACGCCTTGGCAGCCCCGAGGGCGAGCTGGCGCTGGCGCAGGCCGTCGTCTACCTCGCCCTCGCGCCGAAATCGAATGCGACCTACGTGGCCTACAAGGCTGCGATGAACGCGGCGGCCAAATTCGGGTCAGAACCGCCGCCCAAACATATTCTGAATGCCGCGACCAGCATGATGAAGGATCAGGGCTATGGCGCGGGCTATGCCTATGACCACGATGCCGAAGATGGGTTTTCCGGCCAGAACTACTTTCCCGACACCATGGAACGCGCGGCCTTCTACCAGCCCGTTGATCGCGGGTTTGAGCGTGATCTGAAGAAACGCACGGAATATTTCGCCGGTCTGCGGGACAAGCGGAACGCGGGCAAGAATTGACATCCCGCCCGCTTGGGGCCAAGGGATGCCACATGTTAACAACGCTTCTTCAGGTCGCCCTTGGCGGGGCCATTGGCGCTTCGCTGCGCTTTGCCAGCGGGGTCGCGATCCTGCGTGTCTGGCAAGGCAGCTTTCCCGTGGCGATCCTGTCGGTCAACGTGGTCGGGTCATTTCTGATGGGGCTCTTTGTAGTCTGGTCGCATCAGCGCGGCGCGACCCATCTGAACCCCTTTGTGATGACCGGCGTGTTGGGCGGCTTCACCACGTTTTCCGCCTTCTCGCTCGAGGCCTACACGCTCTTTGAAAAAGGGCAGGTGGCAGCGGCGGGGCTTTACGTGGGCCTGTCGGTTGTGTGCAGCATTCTGGGCCTGATGGCAGGCGTTTTGATCGCAAGGGGGCTCTGGGCATGAGCGGTGTGCAAACGCGGGTCATTGGCCCGGACGATGGCGATCAACGGCTGGACCGCTACTTGCGGCGGCTCTTTCCGCATCTGACCCAAGGGCGCATCGAAAAGATGTGCCGCAAGGGCGAGTTGCGCGTCGATGGTGGCCGCGTCAAAACCAACACCCGGCTTGAAACGGGCCAGACCATCCGTATCCCGCCGCTCCCGTCAGAGGCAGAGGTTGAGGCCGCGCGCGCCCTGCAAAAGCACGGTGTGACCAAAGCCGATGCCAAGCTGATTCAGTCCTGCGTGATCTACCGTGACGACCACATCATCGCGATCAACAAACCTGCGGGCCTTGCCACCCAAGGCGGGTCCAAGACCACGCGCCACGTCGATGGCATGTCCGAGGCGCTGACCTTTGACATGGATGAAAAGCCGCGCCTCGTGCACCGTCTGGACAAGGACACGTCGGGCGTTTTGCTTCTGGCCCGCACCCGCACGATGGCCAAGGCACTGACCGAGAACCTCAAGCACTACGCCACCCGCAAGATCTATTGGGCCGCCGTCGCAGGCGTGCCGAACCCCCGCGCGGGCACGATCAAATACGGGCTGGTCAAGGCACCGGGCCATGGCAAAGGCGGCGAAAACGAAAAGATGCGCTGCGTGCACCCCCGCGACGTGGACAGCACCGAAGGGGCAAAGCGCGCGGCCTCTGACTATGCGGTAATGGACAAGCTCGCCAGCCGGGCCGCTTGGGTGGCGCTCGTGCCTGTCACGGGTCGGACGCATCAGCTGCGCGCCCATATGGCCGAGATTGGGCATCCGATCATCGGTGATGGCAAATACGGTGGCTCGTCGCAGGAAAACCTTGGCGACGGCTGGGGCGCTGGCATGGGTGAAGAGATTGGCCGCAAGATGCACCTGCACGCCCGGTCCCTGACGATTGAACACCCGGTGACCGGCGCGATGCTGCACCTGACCGCGCCCTTGCCTGACCACATGACCCACACCTGGGACTTCGTCGGCTGGCATGTCAGCCACGCCCCCGTTGATCCGTTCAACATGCCCGAATGACCGACCTGCGGCTGGTGATATTCGACGTGGATGGCACCCTTGTGGATAGCCAGAACATGATCTTTGCGGCCTTTGAATTTGCCTATGAACAGCAGGGCCTGCCCGTGCCCGACCGCGATCACGCATTGTCCTTTGTGGGCATGTCGCTGGAACTGATCTTTCCCAAGCTCTCGCCAGAACTGAGCGCTGCGCAGCATCGCGACCTGATCCAAGGCTACCGTGATGCCTATTTCCACATCCGCGAAACCCGCGGCAGCAACGCCACCTCGCCGTTCTTTCCCGGCGCTCGCGCCGCCCTTGATGCCCTGCGCGCGCAAGACTGGACGCTGCTGGCTGTGGCGACAGGTAAATCCAAGCGCGGCCTTGATAAGCTGATCGAAGGCCACGGCCTGCACGGCTATTTCATCAGTGAACAAACCGCCGATTTCCACCCCTCCAAACCGCACCCGTCGATGATCCAGACCGCGCTGAAAGATGCGGGCGTTGAGGCGGCACAGGCCGTGATCGTGGGCGACACCAGCTATGACATGGATATGGGCCGTGCGGCGGGGGTCAAAACCATCGGTGTCAGCTGGGGCTACCACGACCCCGCCACCCTTGACGCCGACCTTTTGATTGACGATTTCGCCGACCTGACAGCAGCCGTGGATAGATTGATATGAGCGATTGGGCCGCCAAACGATTTTGGGATGCCGCCAGCGTGGAAACCGCCGGGCAGGGCTTTACCGTGCACCTTGATGCGCGGCCCCTGCGCACGCCGGGCAAGTCAGCGCTGATCGTCCCCACCCGCGACATGGCCGCCGGGATTGCAGCGGAATGGGACGCTCAAAGCGGCGTTATTGACCCCAACACCATGCCTATCACCCGTGCCGCAAATTCAGCGATTGAAAAAGTGGCACCGCAGCGCGACGCCGTGGTTGACGAACTGGCAGGCTACGGCAAAAGCGACCTGATCTGCTACCGTGCGACCGGGCCTGACGCGCTGATCGAACAGCAGCAGGCGGCATGGGACCCGTGGCTGGCATGGTCGGCCAATGCGCTGGACGCGCCGCTGGTGACGACGCAGGGCGTCATGCCCGTGCCACAGCCAGACGCCTCGTTGATCCGGCTCCGTGCGGAGGTTGCAGGCTTTGACAATTTCCAGCTTGCGGGCTTCCACGATCTGGTCGCGATTTCGGGGTCACTGGTCCTGTCGCTGGCCGTCACAGCGGGCAAGCTGGACGCCGCTGACGCCTGGAGAATCAGCCGCGTCGACGAGCTTTGGCAGATTTCCCAATGGGGCGCCGACGAAGAAGCCGCAGAGCATGCAGCGCGCAAAGAACAAGCATTTCTGAACGGTGCCCGATTCTTTGCAATGTGCGTGACGTAACGGCGCTTTGCCTCTGATGCGCGCAAACGATCAAAAATGCTTCATTTCGGGCAATTTAGGTCCGGTTTGATCAAGTGGCGCCCTTGACCTCTGACCAAAGTTTCCTCCAATCTAACCGGATTGGGGATCACTCTCCCCATTCGCAACGTTTGCCCAATACAGGGCGACATACTCCTGTCCCCGCCCGGGGCAGTAACTCAGGAAGAGGTAAAAATGAAAAAAACCGTATTGTTCGGCGCACTGGCTGTTGCTGGTCTGTCCGCAGCTGCTGCGTCCGCTGGCACACTTGACGACGTCAAGGCCCGTGGCACACTGAACTGTGGCGTGACCACCGGTCTCGTCGGCTTTGCAGCACCTGACGCAAATGGCGTCTGGGAAGGCTTTGACGTTGGCGTATGCCGCGCAGTTGCCGCTGCTGTTTTGGGTGATGAGACAGCTGTCGAATTCATCCCAACAACCGGCAAGACACGCTTCACAGCGCTTGCTTCTGGCGAAATCGACATGCTGGCACGTAACACCACGTGGACATTCAGCCGTGACGTTGACCTGAAGTTCGAATTCGTCGGCATCAACTACTACGATGGTCAGGGCTTCCTTGCGCCAAAAGCATTGGGCGTGACATCGGCCAAAGACCTCGACGGTGCGACCGTCTGCGTGCAGACAGGCACCACAACAGAGCTGAACCTGGCGGACTTCTTCCGTTCCAACAACATCTCTTACGAGCCTGTGCCGATCGAAACCAACGCTGAAGGTCAGCAGCAGTACCTTGCCGGTGCCTGCGACACCTACACAACTGACGCATCCGGTCTTGCTGCGACACGTGCAACGTTCGAGAACCCTGGCGACCACGTTCTGCTGCCAGAGATCATCTCCAAAGAGCCACTTGGCCCGCTTGTTCGCCACGGCGACAACGACTGGGCAGACGTGGTCCGTTGGACACTGAACGCACTGATCACAGCTGAAGAGCTGGGTGTAACTTCTGCCAACATCGAAGAGCTGGCAGCAGCACCAACCAACAACCCAGAAATCAACCGTCTGCTGGGCACCGCTGGTGAACTGGGCGGCATGCTGGGTCTGGAGCCAAACTGGGCCATGATGGCTATCAAGGCTGGCGGCAACTACGGTGAGCTGTTTGAAAAGAACATCGGTGAGAACACACCGATTGGTCTGGCACGTGGCCTGAACGCCATGTGGACCGAAGGCGGCCTGATCTACAGCCCTCCTTTCCGCTAAACCCGGATCAGACAAAAAAGGGCGCGGCCACGGTCGCGCCCTTTCTCTAAATGCCAACAGCCAACAGAATTCTGATCCGCAAGAGATGGCCGACAAACGCGCCACAATCAGGATCAGACTAACGGGGACAACATCATGAGTGCGATCTCAGACCCGCCGCGGGGGTCATTCAGCCCCGCGATGCTCATTAACGATACGCGGTATCGTTCCTACACATTCCAAGCGCTCGCCGCCATCGTGCTGGCCCTCTGCCTTGGGTTCTTTTACCTCAACGTCAGCACAAACCTTGCCGCAGCTGGCCTGAACATCTCCTACGATTTCCTCGGATCACCCGCCGGTTACGACATCAACCAGCGCCTGATCGAATATGACAGCCAGTCAACCAACGCCCGTGCGGCGATTGTCGGCATCCTCAACACGCTGCTCGTGGCCTTTCTGGCCTGTGTGACAGCGACCGTTTTTGGGGTGCTGGCCGGTGTGCTGCGCTTGTCCAACAACTGGCTCGTCAGCAAGCTGATGGCCTTTTATGTCGAGATTTTCCGCAACATCCCCGTGCTGATCTGGATCCTGATTATCTTCACGATCATGATCGCCGTCTTGCCAGGGCCACGGGCCTTCCGCGGCGACGAACCCGAAGCGCGGATGTTCCTTGATCTTGTCGCCTTCACCAACCGGGGCGTCTATACGCCGGGGCCCTACTTCACACGCGGGCTTGGTGCCGAAGGCAACGGTGCCATCAATTGGCTGATCGTCATCGGTGTGTTGGTCGCCTCGTTCTTTGCCACGCGGATGGTGACATCCCGCGCCAATGCGACCCAAGAGGCGACGGGCATCCGCCCCAACACGCTCTGGACGAACCTTGCCATCTGGTTCCTGCCTGTGATCGTGCTGCTGTTTGTCCTCGGGCTCAAGTGGGACATCCCAGAGCTGAAGGGCTTTAACTTTGCAGGCGGCATCAAGGTCGGCGGCCCGCTCATCGCCCTGTGGTTCGCCCTGTCGATCTACACCGGTGCCTTTATCGCCGAAAACGTCCGTGCCGGTATTCAGGCCGTGTCCAAAGGCCAGACCGAAGCCGCTGGCGCGCTGGGCCTGCGTCCGGGCCGGATCATGTCGCTTGTGGTGCTGCCACAGGCGCTGCGCGTGATCATCCCGCCGCTGATTTCGCAGTACCTCAACATCACCAAGAACTCTTCCTTGGCGATTGCTGTAGGCTATGCCGATATCACCGCGACACTGGGCGGCATCACGCTGAACCAGACCGGTCGCGCTATCGAATGCGTGCTCTTGTTGATGCTCTTCTACCTCACGATCAGCCTGCTGATCTCGACGTTCATGAACATCTACAACAACGCCGTTAAGTTGAAGGAGCGCTAGGATGTCTGACACCCAAGCACATATGGCGGCGTTCGTCCGCACGGAAACCCTTCCGCAACTTGCACCACCGGCCACCGAACGCGGGATCGTCAAATGGATGCGCGAGAACCTGTTCTCAACCATCCCCAATGCGATCCTGACACTGGTGTCCTTTGTCATCATCTATCTGGTGCTCAGCAAAACACTGCCGTGGATCATGAACGGCGTCTGGACCACCAGCAGCCTCTCGGAATGTCGGGAAGTGCTGGAGGGCGCGACAGGCGCATGTTTCTCGGTGCTGACAGAGCGCTGGAACCAGCTGATGTTCGGGTTCGTCTACCCGGCTGATCAATACTGGCGGCCAACATTGGCCTTCGTCCTGCTCTTTGTGGCGGCAGCTCCGGTGATGTTCTTTGATCTGCCGCGCAAGCTGTTGATCTTCACGGCGCTCTTCCCGTTCATCGCTTATTACCTGATCTGGGGCGGCACGATCTTTGTGCCGATCCTGGCGCTGGTGGGCGTGATTGGCGGCGTGCTGGTTTACCGCAAACTGGTAACCGGCAGCTTTGCCATGGGCTTTTTCGGGGGGCTGATTGCAGCGCTCGTGATCTGGACCGTCGGCGGGATGCTGATCCCCGAGGGCGCCAACGACACCGCCGCCCTGCAAGCCGTGCCAAGCCGTGATCTGGGGGGCTTCATGCTCAACATGATGCTGGGCGTGGTCTGTGTGTCCCTGTCGATCCCGCTGGGGATCGCACTGGCGCTGGGCCGTCAATCATCGATGCCACTGATCAAATGGATTTGCGTGATCTTCATCGAATTCATTCGTGGCGTGCCGCTGATCACATTGCTCTTCGTGGCTTCCGTGATGCTGGCCTATCTCTTCCCTCCAGGCACGACGACAGACCTGTTCCTGCGGGTTGTGATCATGATCACCATGTTCTCCTCGGCCTATATCGCCGAGGTGATCCGTGGTGGCCTCGCCGCGCTGCCAAAAGGGCAGTACGAGGCGGGCGACAGCCTTGGCCTTGATTACGCCCAGGCCATGCGCCTGATCATCCTGCCGCAAGCGCTCAAGATTTCCATTCCGGGGATCGTGAACATCGCGGTGGGCCTGTTCAAGGACACCACGCTTGTGTCGGTCATCTCGATGTTCGACGTCGTCGGCATGATCCGTGGCCCGCTTTCTGCGGCAACGGAATGGAACGGCATCTACTGGGAACTCTACGGCTTTGCCGCCCTGCTGTTCTTTGTCGTCTGCTACGGCATCTCACAATACTCACAATGGTTGGAGCGTCGTCTCGCAACCGACCACCGCTAAAGAAAGGTCTCAATCATGGCTGAAGCCGCACAACAGATGCAGGTCTCTGACGAGATCGCAATCACCATCGAAGACATGAACAAGTGGTATGGCACGTTCCACGTGCTCCGCGACATCAACCTGACCGTCAACCGGGGCGAGCGGATCGTGATCTGCGGACCTTCGGGGTCCGGGAAATCCACGCTCATCCGCTGCATCAACGCGCTGGAAGAGCACCAGAAGGGCAAGATCACCGTGGACGGCACACTGCTGTCCTCGGACCTCAAGAACATCGATAAGATCCGGTCAGAGGTCGGCATGTGCTTCCAGCACTTCAACCTCTTCCCGCATCTGACGATCCTTGAGAACTGCACGCTGGCCCCGATCTGGGTCCGCAAGACACCCAAGAAAGAAGCCGAAGAAACGGCGATGCACTTTCTGGAAAAGGTGAAGATCCCCGATCAGGCCAACAAGTATCCCGGCCAGTTGTCCGGTGGTCAGCAACAGCGTGTGGCGATTGCCCGCTCGCTCTGCATGCGTCCGCGCATCATGCTCTTTGACGAACCCACCTCGGCGCTTGACCCCGAGATGATCAAAGAGGTGCTGGACACCATGATCGAGCTTGCCGAAGAAGGCATGACCATGCTTTGCGTGACCCACGAAATGGGCTTTGCCCGGCAGGTCGCTAACCGCGTGATCTTTATGGACCAAGGCCAGATCGTTGAACAAAACGAACCCGAAGAGTTCTTCAACAACCCCAAGTCCGAGCGGACCCAGCTGTTCCTCAGCCAGATCCTCGGTCACTAGGCGGGGGCGAATTTTCGTCGAAAATTCGGGGCCGTCGCGGCAAGCGGCGGCCCTTCTTCTTTGGCGGCCCTCCGAAATCGCGCTTAAGCGCGCGCAAGGGCCGCGCTGCGTCGATGGATAACGACCACCACGACGGCGGCAATACAGGCGGCGATATAGATCGTCTCGGGCTTGAACAGCACCAGCGCTGCCAGTCCCAGCCGCACCGCGATTTCCCAGCCCCTCAACTTGGCCTGATCGAACCCCGCCAAGGCGGACGAGATCAAGTAAAGCGCAACCACCAGCCGCACGATCAACAGCGCCAGTGCGGCCAGATGCACCTGCCCATCATAGCCCGCCAGATAAGGCGCACCGGGTGTCGGGTTCGGGCTGAGCACCGCGTCTTCGATCAGCAAAAGCTCTGGGTAAAAGGCAAAGATAAAGGGGATCACGAACATCACGATCCCCGACCGCACAGCAGAGAATCCCGTCGCCATTGGTTCCGCCTTGGTGATGCTGGCGGCAGCAAAGGCCGCAAGCGCCACAGGCGGCGTGATCGCGCTGGCCACGGCAAAGTAGAAAATGAACATATTGGCGGTAAAGATCGACATGCCCAAACCCGCCAGCAACGGCCCCATCAGCAGGGCCGCGTTGATATAGGCGGGCACCGCAGGCATCCCCATGCCCAGCAAGACCGCCAGTAACATGGTCAGCAACAGGGCCACGAATTGCAGCATCGTTGATCCGCCGGTGCCAAGGTTCAGTGACGTCAGCCACGCCAGCACATCAAGCGAGATAAAGACCGGCAGCCCGGTGAACGACAGGCAGAAGTCGATGATCGAGACGGCCAGAAACATCAGGTACAGCGTCGCGATCAACTCGCCTGCGTTGGCAATCCCGTCTACGATCAGCTTCGGCCGCGCGCGCACGGCGGGGTCCAGAAACAACAGCCCCAGCAGCAGGATCACCGCCCACCAGCCCGCGGCCCCGGCTGACCCGGCCGCGTTCTTGACGGCCTGCAGAAACCACCCAAGGCTTTCCACCTGACAGACGCTATCTGCGATGATCCGCTCGGCCCCCAGCAACCCACCAAACAACCCACAGCCCACGGCCTCTTTCGGGGTCAGCAGCAACACGAGGATCGCCAGAATGGGCCCAAAGATCATCGCAAGGTTTAGAAAGTCCTGACGCTCAAGGATCATGTCCTCGGTGATCTCGCCAATCGCTTCGATGTTCTGCTTGCGCGACTGAAAGGCCGCCGACAGAAACAGACAAAAGAAGTAGGCAATCGCTGGAATGATCGCCGCAATAATGATGCTCGAATAGGGCACCGAGGTCAGCGAGGCCAAGACAAAGGCCGCGACCCCCATCACCGGCGGCATGATCGACCCGCCTGACGACGCCGCCGCCTCAACCCCGCCTGCAAAGACCTTGGAAAATCCCCGTTTCAGCATCATCGGGATCGTCAAAACGCCCGTCGACAAGACGTTCACGATTGGCCCGCCAGAGATGGTCCCGAACATGGCAGAGGATACAATCGCCGCATGTGCCGGCCCACCGCGCAGCTTGCGGGTCCAGCGGAACGCCAGCTTGATCAGGGATTTCCCGCCCGCAGAGCTTCCGAACAGCGACCCCAGCACCAGATAGGGAAAGATTGTGTTCAGGATGATATCCATGAACCGCCCCAACAGGCCCGAGGAGTTGTTGACCAAAATGTCGTGCACCCGTGGCCGCCCGTCCGACAGCATCCGTGGCTCACCCGCCAGCTTGGTCACAAAGTATTTGTTGATGTCGTCGGCCCCGTAGAAATACCACACGAGGACCGTCAGCATCGTATAGGCCGAGATCAGGATCGCGACCAAAACCAACGGCAGGCCCCAAACCTTGACGTTGTAGGACAGGAACACCATCACCGCGAGCCCGACAATCAGCACCAGCCAGCCGCCGGTGTTGGCCACGCATTTGGGGTCATCTACCGTGGTGGGGACGGGCATCCCCATCATCTCGGCCAACTCAACCTCTGCCTTTAGGCTTTCGGCGATCAGCAAGGCGCGTTGTCCGCTGATCTGATCGATCAAGCAGACCGATTCAATCTCTGTCAGATAGGTCAGCGCCACGACCACGGCCATCGTCACAAGGGCTATATCCAGCAGCAGCCCAAACCTGCGCCGCCCTACGCTGCGCGCTTTCCAATCGCGCCACATCGAATGTTTGAGCGCGACAATCGTCATCATCAGGACAAAGAACAGCGGGTAGAACCACTCAAACGGGAACTTGCGAAACAGCGCCCCATCCGTGCCCGTGATCCGGGCTGCAAAGTCGTCATAACCCGGAATGCCCGGCGTCGCATTGATCAGCCCAATCAGGACCATCGCAATGGCCAAGGGGTAAAGGATCTTCTGGCCAAAGTCCGGCTTTGGCGTTTCTGGCTGCGCGTGATCTGACATGGAATTCCGCTTTGGGGAAAGGATGCTAAGGCCGTGCGGCCTTAGCGTTTTTTGCCCGCTTACTTGGCGCAATCAGGAATGGTATAGCCTGCCTCTTCCCAGGCCGCGACCGCACCGGGGTGATAGGTCAGCGGGTTGCCGTTGCACATGTCTGTGACAGCAAGGTCCGTCTCACCCAACCAGGTGTTCGCCATGAACGGTGCCTTGGCTTTGTAGATGCTATCAAGATTGCTGATGAAGGCCGCGGTCAGGGCCTTGGCCATGTCAAAATCCATGTCGGCGCGGACGATCTCACCGCCCACCGTGCCGGGGCCGTAGAACATATCATCATCAGACACGATTGTGACGCCTTCACCGAAGCCAAGCTCGGAAACGGGCAGGGACACCGTCACAGTGCCGGGCAGGTTGCCCACTTTCTGGAACCCCTCGCTCTTGAAAATCTCACTTGGCGTCGACCACAGCGTCATATCGCCAGAGGCCAGCGCCGCCGTCATGCGACCATCAGGGAAACTGATTGGCAGCACCATCGCATCCGACGACCCATCCTGCATCGTCGTGACCGCTTGGCCCCAGTTCACTTGAATACCGGTATAGCCATCGCCGTCCTCAAGATCGGTAATCAGGCGGATCAGGTTACGCGCATTGGTCAGCGCGGCACCACGCGGGGGGCCGTTGTAGATCGTGGAACCCTCAATGCCGTCCCAGCCACCAAAGTTGGCACTGTCGTAGGCATAAAGCGCCTGCACGGCAAAACGGTAGGTATAAAGCACCCGCAGATTGCTGGTCAGCGCGGCACCGTCCTCTGCGCCAAGGCTAGCATAGGGGCCAACGCCACGGGACATTAGGAAAGGCAACACAAAGGGCGCTGCGGCGATATCGGTTTTGCCTTCGGCGACGTTCTGCACCGAATTGGTCAGGGTCTGACCCGTTGTCACTTGGATTTCCGCGATGCCTTCGGCGGATGCCGCCTCTGCCAGCGACAAAACGGTCATGCCGGGCACGCCTGTCGGTCCCGCCGTTTCTGCAGTCAGAATGGTTTGGGCGCTCGCTCCCGTCGCCGCCAAAAGTGTTGCCGATAGCCCGGCCAACAGTCGTTTGAACATATCTACCTCCCAGTAATGCCCGTCATTGACGGCAAGCTTGGATCAGGGAACACTCAAACGCAAGAAAATCGATAATTTTGTCCGCGACCCGGATATATAGGAGATTCCGCCATGCCAGATCTTGAACTCTTTGTTGCACCCGGAACCTGCGCCCGCGTGCCGACCATCGCATTGGAAGAGATCGGCGTGCCCTTTGGCACCCGCCTTGTCCGCACCGCCGCAATGGAACAAAAGACGCCGGAATTTCTCAAGGTAAACCCCAAGGGCAAGGTGCCTGTGTTGCTGATTGATGGCACACCAATGTCCGAAAATGTCGCCATTCTTCAATGGCTTGCCAGAACATATCCGGATGCCAACCTCTTGCCCGCGCCTGCCAACGATGTAGAGGCCGCCCAGCAGATCGGGGACCTCGCGTTCTTTTCCGGCACCGTGCACCCCATCGTGACCCGCATCGCGATGCCGCAGAAATTCATCGAAGACGCAGAGCTGTCCTACGACATTGTCCGCGCCAAAGGCACCGCCGACATGCAGCCCGTCATGGGGATGATCAACGACAGGCTTGGCCCCGATGGCTGGTGGTATGGCGACACTTGGTCGATTTTGGACGGATATCTCTTTTGGACGTGGTGGCGGATTTGCGTCGTGGGCTTTGACCAGACGCCATTTCCCAACATTCGCGCCCATGCCGACCGGATCGCGCAGCGCCCGTCGGTCCAGCGAGCGCTCGACCTCGAGGCGCGCAATATCGAAATCCTCAAGGGCGAGGGGAACTACCGCGCGCCAAAATAACCGCTAGCCGGTTGTATGAGGTGGCACCGATTTTCCTGCGGCGGCCATCTCATCGCTGTCGACATAGCCGATGAAAATGCCGGGCGGTTCGCCCCTATCGGTCATCGCTTCGACCGCAGCGGCAGAGCGGGTGATGCGGTTGTGATGCTTGCGCGACCATTCAAAATGTAGTGCTGCCAACCGCGTGATTTCATCTGCATACGCGGGATCAGTGGCAAGGTCCGTCAACTCGCCGGGGTCGGTCTCCAGATCAAACAACATCGGGCGCATATGCTCGACATGAATGTATTTCCACCGCCCGTCATAGATCATCGCTAGCCGCGCATCGCCCTGATCCACGCCCACCGGCCTGCGGGCCTTGCGCGTGGCATAATCGTATTCCGACACCGCATAGGTGCGCCAATCTGCGCCGGTCCCGTGCAAGAGCGGGCTCAGCGACCGGCCCTCCATAATATGCGGCTTGGCCTCGCCGCCCATCAGTTCAACAAAGGTCGGCGCAAGATCGATCCCTTCGACCAAGGCATCGCTGGCGGTGCCGCGCGTGCTGTCGGCCTCCGCGCGCGGGTCATAAACGATCAGCGGGATTTTGGCCGAGCAATCAAAAAACAGGTCTTTCTCGCCCATCCAGTGATCGCCCATATTGTCGCCATGATCGGCGCAAAAGACGATCATCGTGTCATCCATCCGGCCGGTTTCCCGCAGATAGGCAAAGAGCCGCCCCATCTGGTCGTCCAGTTCCTTGATCAGCCCCATATAGACCGGTGCCACGATGTCGCGCACCTCATCGCGCGAAAACGTCTGGCTGACACGCATGTCCATCCAGGCCTGCATCAGCGGATGATCGGTGCTGCGCTCGGCATCGCTACGATTGACCGGCGGCAGATCAGACGCGCCATACATGTCGTTATAGGGGGCAGGGGCCAGATAGGGCCAATGCGGCTTGATATAGCTCAGATGACAGAGCCACGGCTGCTCGCCCTGTTCCTCAATAAACTCGATCCCGCGCGTCGTCAGCCAGGCCGTTTCCGAGTGCTCCTTGGGCACGCGCGCAGGCAGTGGTGCGTTCTCAAGCGCCCAGCCTGATCGCATTTCCCCCTCGGGGCTGATGCCGGTGTTAGCCCATTCTTCCCAGGGGTTGTCGCCATCCATGCCGTGATCGCGCAGGTATTGATCGTAGTCCTCGGCACGCCGCCCCGGATAGTCGGAATGGTTCGTGCCGTCGTCGCGCACGTATTCCTCAAACCCGCATTGCGCGACCAGCGCACCAATAGTGCTTTCGGGGGTGATCCCCAGCCGCTTCATCCCTTCCGCATCGGGGGTCATATGGGTCTTGCCGACCAAGGCGCATTTCGCACCCACCTCGCGCAGATGATCACCCAATGTCGGCTCACCCACGCGCAGTGGGAACCCGTTCCACGTCGATCCATGGCTGCGCACATAGCGCCCGGTGTAAAAGCTCATGCGGCTGGGCCCACAGATCGGGGACTGCACATAAGCCTTGTCGAACCGCACCGATTGCGACGCCAGCCAGTCGATGTTTGGCGTGTCGATATGCGTGGCACCATAACAGCTCAAGTAATCCCAGCGCAGTTGGTCGGCCATGATCCACAAAACGTTCATCAGAAATTCACTCTATCGCCACCCTTGAGGTCCAGAATTTCGCGCGCTTCATCGGGCGTTGCAACCTGATTTCCCAAGTCTTCCACAATGCGCCGGATCTTGGCGACCTGTTGGGCGTTGCTTTCAGCGAGTTTTCCGCGGGTGATGAACAGGCTGTCCTCCAGCCCCACCCGCACATTGCCGCCCATCTGGCTGGCTGTCGTAGCCATCGGAATTTGCGAAGCACCAGCTGCCAGAATGGACCAGCGATAGTCATCACCAAAGAGCTTGTCGGCGGTCTTTTTCATGAACACCAGATTGTCGATATCGGCACCAATGCCGCCCAGAATGCCCATCACGAACTGAATGAACACCGGCGCCTTGAACAGCCCCGCATCCATGCAAAACTTCAGGTTATAAAGGTGCCCCACGTCATAGCACTCGTGTTCAAACTTGATGTCATGGGGGGCCAGCGTCTCTGCCGCCTCACGGATATCGCGGAACGTGTTGCGAAAGATATTGCCGTCGGAATTGGCAACATAATCCTTTTCCCAATCGAACTTCCAATCATCATCGCCATAGCGGTTGGCCAGCGGGTGAAAGCTGAAATTCATCGACCCCATGTTCATGCTGCACATCTCGGCGCTGAACGTGGCCGCCGGGTTGATCCGGTCCTGAATAGACAAGGTGAGCGAGCCACCGGTCGAGATATTCACCACCGCGTCGCTGGCCTGCTTGATCCGCCCCAGAAACGGGCGGAAATCATCAGGATCAACCGAGGGCGCACCGGTTTCATTGTTCCGCGCGTGCAGGTGCAGGATCGACGCACCCGCCTCTGCGGCGTCAATCGCCTGTTTGGCGATATCGTCATAGGTATAGGGCAGGGCGTCCGACATCGTCGGTGTATGAATGGCCCCGGTCACCGCGCAGGTGATGATGGTCTTTTGTTGCTTGGCCATTGGTTCAGGCTCCTTTGTCGGGCGCATCTGTGCGCACCCGGTAACTGAGTGGGAAGAGTTCCAGATCAAAGCGGCTGCGGATCAGACCCCAGACCCCCTTGGGTGCTTTGAGCATGATGACAATCGCCACCAGCCCGAGCACGATCAGATAGATCGTCCCCAGATCGGCCAGCGTCTCGCGCAGCAGGAAAAACAGGATCGTGCCGATGATCGGCCCTTCCAGCGTGCCGATGCCGCCGATCACCACGATAAAGATCACAAAGGCCGTCCAGTCATTGACCGAAAAAGCCGCATCGGGCGAAATCCGCAGCTTTTGCAGAAAGATCAGCCCGCCAATGATCGCGGTAAAGGCGGATGTAACGACGTAAACTTCCAGCTTGGTGCGCCAGATGTTGATGCCAAGCCCGGCGGCGGCCACTTCACTGTCGCGGATCGCTGTCAGGGCCAGACCCCGGCGCGAGCGCAAGAACAAATAGACGCAAGCCATCACCGTGACCGCCGCCCCCAGCGCCAGCCAATAGCTCAATGCCTCGCGGCCCGACCGGGAATCCGCCAAAGACCGGACCACATCCACTGGCAAGGACGACCCGGACCCGCCCCCAAGGGAGGAGGCCTGCGCAAACGACAGGCGAAACACCTCTGCCATGACCCATGTGCCAATTGCGAAATACGCACCTTTGAGCCGAAAGATCAGCGCTGCAATCGGGACCGATATCGCCGCCGCCAGAACGCCGCCCAACAGGATCGCGAGGATCGGGTGCAGCCCCGCAAACATGGTCAGCGCGAACAGCATATAGCCGCCAAAGCCTACATAGGCCTGCTGTCCCACGGACACGAGGCCCGCGTAACCCGCCATCAGGTTCCACAAAACAGCAAGCGACAGGTAAAGATAAATCTCGCCCAAAAGCCGCATATCGGCCCGGCCTGCCCACCATGGGGCGGCAGCCAAAACGATCAGGCCCAATGCGGCGATAACCATCGCGGCGCGTGCGCCGGGAGTGGATCTTGCGATGCGCGTGCTCAATGTGACACCCTCGGGAAAAGGCCGTTCGGGCGTACAGCCAAAACGATCAGGAATGCGATGTGTCCGGCCAAAAGCTGCCAGCCGGGATCAACCTTGGCCCCCAGCGTCTGCGCTACGCCCAGGATGACACCACCCGCCAATGTGCCCCAGAGGTTACCAAGCCCGCCGATAATCACGGCCTCAAAGCCAAAGATCAGGCGCGCGCCCCCGACCGAGGGGTCAAAGCTTGTGCGCACACCCAGCAAAATGCCCGCAATCGCCGTGACCGCCAGCGCGATGGCCATGGCCACGCCAAAGACATGCGCTTTATTCAGCCCCATCAACTGCGCGATGTCGGAATTGTCCGAAACCGCCCGAAACGCGCGGCCCATCGCGGTGCGGTAAAACATGAACTGCAGCCCCGCGATCACCGCCACCGCTATGGCGAACGTCAGCAACGGCAAAACTCCCACCGTCAGGCCACCCGCGCTGATACTCGCCGTTTCCAGCGTGCCCGCTGACATCTTTTGCGGGTCCGCCGAATAGCCTTCAAGCAAGGCGTTCTGGATGATCACCGACAGGCCAAAGGTCACCAGCAAAGGCGGCAGAATGTCATCGCCCAGCGTCTGGTTCAGCACACCGCGTTGCAGGCAATAGCCGATCCCGGCCATCGCTGGCATCACGATCAGCAGCGCCACAAAGGGGTGCACACCCAGCATCACCGTCGTGGACAGCCCCAGATAAGCTGCCAGAACAATCAGGTCGCCATGGGCGATATTCACCAGCCGCATGACCCCAAAGATAAGCGACAATCCCGCCGCAAACAGCGCGTATAGCCCGCCCAGTAGCGTGCCTTGCACGACCGCCGAAACCCAATCCATTATGCGTCCATCCCGAAATAGGCCCGCGTGATATCCTCACGGGACACGTCTTGTGTGCGACCGGTCAACGACACGCGGCCCTCTTGCAAACAATAGACCCTGCCCGACACCGCGAGGGCCTTGGATATGTCTTGCTCGACGATCAGCGCCGTCATGCCTTCGCCCACGATGTCGGGCAGGGCGTCATAGATCGACTTGATGATCACCGGCGCCAGCCCAAGGCTGATCTCGTCAAACAGGATGACCTCCGGGTTGGCCATCAGCGCCCGGCCAATCGCCACCATCTGCTGTTGGCCGCCTGAAAGCGTGGTCGAGGCTTGATGCCTGCGCTCTTTCAGCACCGGGAACAATTGATAGACCGGCTCCAGCGACCAGGGGCCCTTGCGGCCCACTTGCGCGCCAATCAACAGGTTCTCTTCCACCGACAGCGACGGAAATAGCTGCCGCCCCTCCGGCACAAGCGCGATCCCATGTGCGGCGACTTGATCGGCCCGCAACGCGCCGATCTGCTGCCCGCGATAGGCCACTTGACCTGCTGCGTTCTTCAACAGACCCGAGATCGAGCGCATCAGCGTCGTTTTCCCGGCCCCATTGGCCCCGATGATCGCCAGAACTTCACCGGCGTGAACCTCCATGTCCACGCCAAAGAGCGCTTGGAAATCGCCGTAGTGGGCGTCTAGCGCGTTCAAAGATAGTAGTGCGTCACCCATCTGCAGCGATCCCCAGATAGATTTCCTTGACCTCTGCGCTCTCCATGATCGCCTTGGGTTCGCCCTCTGCAATCTTGCGGCCAAAGTCGATCACAATCAGCCGCTCAACCACGGCCATCAGTGCATGGACGACATGTTCGATCCAGATGATCGTAGTCCCCTTGGCGTGGATACGCTTGATCGTATCGATCAGCGCGCCGCATTCGGCATCGGTCAACCCACCGGCAATTTCGTCTAATAACAATAGCTTGGGCTTGGCAGCCAGCGCGCGCGCCAGCTCCAACCGCTTGCGTTCCAGCAAGGACAGCGACCCCGCCCGCATGTTGGCTTTGGCAAACAACCCCGTCTCGTGCAGCACATCCAGCGCATGCGCTTCGGCCTCTGCGGCGGGCAGTCCGGCCCCCTGCGTGGCACCCACAAGCGCGTTTTCAAACACGGTCATGCCGACGAAGGGCTGGGGAATTTGAAAGGATCGGGCGACACCCATCTTGCACCGCGCGGCGGCAGACGCCGATGTGATGTCGCGCCCCTCAAACCGGATCGCGCCGCCATCGGGGCGCAGCGATCCGGTGATCAGGTTGAATAGCGATGTCTTGCCCGCCCCATTCGGCCCAAGGATGCCAACGGCTTCCCCTTGGGCCACGTCAAAGCTGCTGGCATCGGCGACCACAACGGCCCCGAATGACTTTTGCAGCTCGGATACAGATAAAAGTGCGGACAAGACAGGTTCCTAGCTCAGCAGCTTCAACTCACCGCCCAACGGGATGTTGGGGGCGGCTGCGTTGTTGGTGATGACAAGCTCCATCGCGTCGCCGGTCTTTTGCCACTGACCCGCAACCAGCGGTGTCTTGGTGACATTCGGCACCGGACCCGCGCCAAAGTTCACGTCGCCCACGATGGTGGACATATTCGTGGACTTGATCGCATCGACGATGGCCATCGGATCATCCAGATCAGCCGCGCGTGACACCACATCGCGCACCACTTCAAACAGCGCGTGCTTAAAGCCGATGGGCTGCGTCCATGGGCGACCGGTCGCACCGGTGTAGCCATTTGCAAGCTCAGCCGCACTCGCACCCGTCAGGGACGAATTGAACGGATGGTTGGGGCTCCACCAGATTTCAGAGGTCAGTCCATCGCCCCGATCGCCAAGGCTTTCGATAACAGACGGGAACAACAGCGCCTTGCCGATGGTCACCACCTTGGGGCGGAAATCCTGCTGCGCGGCCTGCGCCCAGAAGGTCGCAAAATCCGGTGGGATCATGTTGCCGGTGATGATCTCGCAGCCTGCATCCTTGAACGCCGCGATGTAGTTGCTGAAATCATCGTTCAGTGGCTGATACCGGCCCGGATCGGTCAGGGTATAACCCGCCTCGGACAGTGGTTTCGGAAAGCCCAGCTCTGGATCGCCCCAAGCGTTGCCATCGGCATCATTGGGGAACAAGCCGCCGATGTTCTTGGCCGCACCGGAACTGCCCCAAAGATCAAGGAAGTTGCCAATCACATCCTCAAGACCCCAGAAGAAATGATACGTGAAATCAAAGCCTTCTGCCGGATTGCCATTGCGCCCAAAGAAATAGGGCTGCCATGGGCAATCGGTGGTGATGCAGGGCACCTCGTTGATCTCGGCCTGATCGGACACCGGGTTGGTGGTGTCCGGCGTGGACGCCGCAACCATGATGTCGACCTCATCGCCCAGGATCAGATCGGCAGCCACTTCAGCGGCCCGGTTGGGGTTGGATTGGCTGTCCTTCGAGATAATCTCGATGTTGTAGGTCTTGCCGTTGTTTTCCACGCCGCCCGACAAGGCCGCCTGAATGCCCTCAAGCACATAATCATCGGCCTCTGCGAACCCTGCAAGCGGGCCGGTGCGCGGGCTGACATGGCCCACCTTGATGGTCGGCGACTGCGCATAGGCGCGGCTGGCCGTCAGGATCGCGGGTGCGGCAACTGTCGCTGCCAGCCCGCCCAAGATGTGGCGTCTGTTTGGTGTTGTTTTCATGATTGCTCCTCCCAAAGCATTGATTATTTTGGTAATATTTCTTCGAGTTTCGTCAGGTGTTCCGCGACGCGTGCCTTGGTCGCGTCCAGATCACCGGCCTTCCAGTCACGCAGACCCGCGCCTGCGGCCATGCCGCTTCGCCCGGCATCGCGCATCTGTTGCAAATAGGGTGAGGGGTCCTTGGATGTCTCAAGATCGAACAGCACCTGACGGTGAATGTCCTGCGTCAGCTCCAACCCCACAAGGTCGGCGTTCTCTAGCGGGCCAAGCACCGCAAGCCTCCGGCCAAAGCTGGCTTTGACGACATTATCCACGGTTTCCGCGTCGCAAATCCCGTTCTCGACCAGCGAAATCGCCTCGCGCCAGAGCGCATGCTGCAAGCGGTTGCCGATGAACCCCGGCACGTCCTTTTCGACCATCGCAGGTGTCTTGCCTGCGTGATCCAGCAAATCAAACATCTGCTGCGCCAGTGCGGGGTCCGTCCATTCGGTTTTGACCACCTCAACCAGCGGGATCATATGCGGCGGGTTCCACCAATGGGTGCCCATCGCGCGATGACGGCCCGAAAGCCCGCCCATGATCTTGGAAATCTGAATGACAGAGGTGTTGGAGGCGAGGATTGCATCCGCGGGCGCATGGGCCTCAACCTCTGCGAAAATCTTTTGCTTCAGCTCCAGCTTTTCAGGGGCTGCCTCAAACACCACATCAGCCTGTGCGACCGCATCCGCCAAATCAGCCGCCAGCGTCACCCGCTGTAATGCTGCTGCAATGTCGGCCTCGGACGCGCCGAGCAACCCAAGGCTCTGCGCAATCCGCTCCGGGCACGACCCCAGCATCTCCGCCACCGGATCGGTAACGGTCACATTGTGACCCGCGCGCGCAAACGTCAGGGCAATCCCATGCCCCATCAGGCCGGCACCTATGACCGCGATCTGGCTCATCCGGCGGTATATCCGCCGTCGGCATACAGAATATGCCCAGTGTAGAAATCCGACGCCGCCGAAGCGAGGAACAACAGCGGCCCAGCCAGATCTTCCGGCTCGCCCAACCGCCCCTTCGGCACGCGGGCCAGGAACCCATTGCGCACCGCCGTCGCGTTTTCAGTGTCCTCAAACATCCAGGCTGTCAGCGGCGACCGGAACACAGTTGGCGCGATGGCGTTCACCGTGATCCCCGTTGGCCCCAATTCGCAACCCAGCGCTTTGGTCATCCCGTCAACCGCCGCCTTGGACGCGCAATAGGCGGTGTAGCCTGCGGGATGTCCCAACAGCCCACGGGCCGATGAGACAAAGACGATCTTGCCGCCCTGTCCCTGTGCTTTCATCTGGACCGTTGCCGCGCGGGCGATCAGCCAGCTCTGCGTCACATTGGCATCCATCACACCGTCAAAGGTGGCGGGCTCCATGTCCTCGATCTTGGCGACCTTATTCATGCCGGACGCCACGACCAGAATATCCAACTGCCCAAAGGCCTTCACCGCCGCGCTTACCATTTCGGCGCAGGCGGCCTCACTGTCGGGGCGGGCGTTGATCTGATGCACGTCTCCTGCGCATTTCGCCGCGACCTCTGCCATGGCATCAGCATTCCCTGCCGCCAGCACGACCTCGCAGCCCGCGGCCGACAAGCATTGCGCGGCGACCGCACCAAACGCGCCCGAGGCCCCGGTGATCAGGGCCACCTTGCCTTTGACGTCAAACATCCCCAGCGGGTTATCAAGCGACATGGGTCTACTCCGGTCTCTTGCCGCCGGGATAGGGCATCACGACAAGCATTTTACAAATGTGGTTGGTCTTGTTCTCGATCCGGCGGTCCTGACCGGCGGGAATGGTGCAACTGTCCATCGCGGCCAGCACCGTCTCGGTGCCGTCAATCTCAACGGTCATTTCGCCTTCCAGCACGACATAGACCTTCTCGAACGGTGTGCTGTCGGGCCCCGCGCCGCCACCGGGCAGAAACTGCGAAAAGCCGATCCATTGGTTTTCCGGCCCGCCATCTTCAAACCCCTGAAGACGCAGCCCCGTGACGCCCCAATGATTGGGGGCGTCGTAGGTCTGCGCATCAGCAAAGCGCTTGACCAGCATCAGAACTCTTCCCCGGCCTCGATGCGATAGGCCTGCTTCTTGTCGGTCATCGCCACCAGACGGATGATGCAGCCATCACCGCGATCCCAATTCCATGGGAAGAAGGCAAAGGTCACACGCTTGCCGGTGACAGCGTCCAGATCGCCGCCCACGTTTTCGATCCCGAGAATACCGTTTGAGAACAGCTTGTTATGTACAGGCTCCCACTCCGGGAAATCCACATCCCACGGCGTGCCACCGGACCACTCAAGGTATTCCTGCTCAAGATGCGGCAGGATCGGACCGTTCCGCTGGGGGCCAATCGCCGTGGCCAGCGGGTGATCATTGGCCTGCGTGTCGTGGCCCACAACCTTCACGCCTTTTTCGACCAGCCAATCGGCGGCAGAGGGCACCAGACCGGGGCAATAGGCAAAGTAATCGCCGTCTTCGTATTGCTTGTGCCAGCCGGTGTTGATGATCAGCACGTCACCGGGGCGGATCGCATGACCGCAAGCCTTTTCCAGATCGTCGCCGGTGATCTGCTCCCACTTCTTCTTGGGAATGCTGACCACAAGGCCGGTGCCAAAGAAATGCGGCAGCGGCACTTCGTCGATAAACGGCGTGCCCTGCACCACATGCGCTGGCGCGTCGATATGGGTGGTCACGTGCATCGTGGTGGTGATTGTCTGGCTCAGCACGCCTGACTTGGCCATGTAGTGCTTACGCTCAATCGCCACGTCCTTGAAGTAAGGCCAGTTCGGGCACTGATACCCAAACCGATGGCTGAGGTTCACAAACTCCAGCCCCATGTCGTTGTCCAGGTTGTCCTGAAATTCAATCCCGCGGATCGTTACAGTCATAGTCGCCTCCCAAAGCACTTCATCGCTGTTTCGCAATATGGTGCATTATGTATCGCAATGCGGTCAACTATTGATTTTCATTTTTTCGCTTCGTAAGGTATCCCCACCATCTCAACCCCGAATGACAGCAGTGGGAACGCCCTGTGAACGTGCAAGAAACTCAACGAAATCAAGGTATTCAGGTCATATCGCGGGCCGCTGATATCCTGCGTGTGCTGGGTGCAAATACCGGCGGACTAAGCCTTGGACAGATCGCGCGTCAGGTGGAACTGCCCCGCTCTACGGTACAGCGGATCGTCAGCGCGCTCACGGATGAGGGCTTCGTGGCCACCGATGGCACAAACGGGGGAATCAGGCTGGGGACAGAGATTCGCGCCCTCGCACAATCCCCCGCCTTCGACCTGCGCGCCCATTTCCGCCCGCTATTGGAAGAGATTTCGGCGACAACCTCCGAGACCGTTGACCTCGCCGTGCTCGAAGGCCGTCAGATGCGGTTCATTGACCAGATTGAGGGCAACCAGCGCCTACGCACGGTCTCACAGATCGGTGCGGCCTTTCCGCTGACCACCACGGCAAACGGCAAATCTGCCCTCGCCGCGCTCAGCGAAACCTCTGCCGTCAAACTCATCAAGGCGGAGCTTGGCTCCGACGACCTGAGCGGTTTTGACATGGCAGAGCTTGCGCGGATCAAAGCAGGCGATCTGGCCTGTGATCGTGGCGAACACTCCGAAGAGGTCTCGGCGCTGGGCTTTTCCGTCATCGGCCCCAACGGCGAAATCGCCGCCGTTTCTGTGCCAGTGCCAAGCAGCCGCTTTGCGCGGGTGGAAAAAGACCTCACTGCGCAGCTTTTGCGCATCCGTCAGGATTACACCTAAACGCTCGCCCCGCACCGCGCCGGTTCAATCATCGCACGGTCGTTCTTGGACGCCCGTCGCACGAACTGCCGTTGCTGCTTCCCTGACGGCATCACCTGCGCGGTCTTGGGCATCATCGATCCATCGCACAACTCCGGGAACATCAACGCGATCTCATCCCGGTCTGTTTCCCCAAAGGTTTTCAGCGACTGCTGCCCCAGCAAAAGCGATTCCGCAGGCGCACCTTCGGCAAAGATCACCTCATGCGCGTCCAGCAAAATGTGATAATAATCAATCTCTTGCACCGAAGTATCCAGATAGATGCCCGGCAAATCCGTCAACCGCAGGGCCGACACCAGGACAGAGGCTTGGCCAAACATCCGCAGCGCAATGGGCGACGTCACTTGCAACCGATGCTGCCGTGACACTAATAGATCCCGCTTCGGCAGCCCGGCCCCCAGCGCACCGGCGCTGATCCGCACCGGACAAAATCGCGGATCGCGCGCCGTCTGTTCCGGGCCAACGCTGCGCGACCCGATCCAACGAATGGGCTGTGGCCCACTGGCCGTCGTGACCATCTGACCCACCTGCAAATCCTTGGCGCAGACGGACCCTTCGGGCGTGTCGATCAAGGTCTCGCCCCCAAAGCAAATCAGCAATTCAACATTGTCGATGATCGCGCCAGAGCCATCGGCGTTATCGCCAATCTCGGTAAACCGCAGCGTGTAATCGCCTGCCGCTGGAAAGGTGACGGAGGCCGAAATCTCATCATAGACGGAATTGACCGTCGGCATGACGTCTTGCGTGTAAATCACCGTGCCACTGCCATCGAGAACCTCAATCCGGAACCCATCAATCCCCACATCGCCACTGTCGCGCAGCGCAAAATCAAGGTTCAGTTCCGCCGTCGCAGGCTCTGTCACGGTAAAGGTCTGTTGCATGACCGTAGTCTGGCCAGTGCCGCCATTCAGCTCTGCAACGCGGCTGCTGCCGGACCCGGAAATATAAACACTTGAAGGCCGCGTTTCGATGTCCGTGCCGGACCAGCCATCAGCGCTCCGGTTGGCGCTGTTGGTGAAATCTCCGTTCACAATCAGGTTCGTCACAGGCATCCGAAAGGGTCCATCGTTCTCCGCGTACCCGCCAGATATAGCCTAAATTCGTTCAGAATTTGTCAAGGAACTGAGTGTCTTGGCGTGATCCGGCAAATTCTCGCCCGGTTCAGGGCGTAGTTGCCGCAAACCTGTGCATTCAATCCGTCAGATCACGCGGCACGACGAAATCGACCAGCTCGCCTTCACCCAGCAAAACCGCATGGGGGAAATCGATGATCGTTGTCGCACAGGTCGGATAATCGCTGAACCGCCCATGCGCGGGCCGGGTTTTCACCAAACCATGTGCCGCCATCCCAATCCCCGGATTATGCCCGATCACGGCAACGCAGCCCACACGTTCTGCCATCGCCTCATCGATCACGGTATCGGGGCTGGCGTGGTAAAGCGCGGGCCGCAGTTTCAACGTCGGTGCGGTCTCGAACGCGGCGATCACACCCTTTGCGGTCTGCTGGGTCCGCATCGCATCAGAACACAGCACCACATCCGGCACGTCGCCCCGTGCAGCCAGCCAAGCCCCGATGGCCGCTGCCGCCTTGTGCCCGCGCTCGGTCAGGGTGCGGTCATGATCGTCGGCCATCGGGTCATCCCAGCCGGATTTTGCATGTCGGATTAAGATCAAGCGGATCATAAGAACGCCTCCATATGAAAATTGGCCTGTGCTGCCAGCCGGTTGCCTTGCCCCACTGGACAGGCCCGCCGCGCCAAGCAGCCTGCGCTGCGACAGTCCTCTCCGGCCTCTGACGTCACATGCGCCTTGCACGCGGCCACGTCATAGCCATCGGCAAAGGCATCCACCGGGCAGGCGGTCGCACAGGGGGCCGCACAGGTCAGGCAGGGTTTGACCGGGGCAGGGGCCGTGGGCCAAACCCCCGGCAATATGATCGCGCCGCGAAACGACACGAATAGCCCCGCGCTGTCATGCACAACAAAGTTGATGGGCGAGGGCCAGAACCGTCCGCTCCGCTGCGCCCATGTCAGGAACGGCAGAAACGGCGGTCCGCCAAATGGAAAGACGGCCTTGCCGCCGACCTCCTTGCACACATCGCCCAGCACCCGCGCTGACCACCGGTCTAAGGCGTCAGCTGCGCTATCGGCCATCTCGGGGCTTTTCGCAAAGACCGACCAAAAGCGGGGTTCATCCGGGCCGATCAGCACAAGGGTCTGACCTGCCCCGCCCGGGTCGGTTTCCGTGGTGGCGGTATGACCCAAAATCTGTAAGCCGAGCGGGGCGAGCGTCGCCGACAGACCGTCATGATCCATCATGGCCATTCCCCATCGCACGGTGCGTTACTTAACGATCTTAAGACTTTGATGCGTATCACTTGTGCATCAGTTGTGCATCGGTTCTGCATGGGACGTGCATCCCCGATTTTGGGCGCACGGTGGGCCATTAACCTGGCTTGGAATTGCGGATAATCGACCCCGCGCCATGCTCTGTAAACAGTTCGATCAGGCAGGCATTCGGGATGCGCCCGTCAAGGATCACCACAGCGCGAACCCCATCCTCAATCGCCTTGAGCGCGGTTTCAGTCTTGGGGATCATCCCACCCGCAATCACACCGCTTTCGGTCAATTCGCGCACCTGTTCCGGGCTGAGTTGCGTGACAACTTCACCGGTGTCATCCTTGACGCCCGCCACATCCGTCAGCAGCAAAAGGCGATCCGCTTTCAATGCTCCAGCGATGGCGCCAGCCGCCGTGTCACCGTTGACGTTAAAGGTCTCAAGCGGGTCTTCGCCCGTCGCCACAGGGGCCACAACGGGGATAATGCCTGCGTCATAAAGATCGCGCAGCACCTGCACATTCATCTCAATCGGGCGGCCCACGAAACCCAGTTCCGGGTCATCGGCCTCGGCCACCATCAGGTCGTCATCCTTGCCCGATAGACCCACAGCACGGCCACCTTCGTCCATGATGGCCTGCACGATGCGCTTGTTCACAAGGCCGGTTAAAACCATCTCAACCACTTCAACCGTGGCTTGATCCGTGACGCGCTTGCCGCGGATGAATTCGGATTTTATCCCAAGCTTATCAAGCATTTCGTTGATCATCGGCCCGCCGCCATGGACCACAACGGGGTTCATCCCGACCTGCCGCATCAGCACGATATCACGGGCAAATTCCGCCATCGCATCCGCGTCACCCATGGCGTTGCCGCCGAATTTCACGACGACCACAGCGCCGGAATAGCGCTGCAAATAGGGCAGCGCTTCGGACAATGTGCGGGCGGTGGCGATCCAGTCGCGGTTCATGTCTTGCTTCCTCATGCCTCGATCCCTGCGATCACGGCCCGCAGGTTGGCCACGCCTTCACCCTTTTCAGAGCTTGTCAGGATCAGTTCCGGAAAGGCGGCGGGGTGTTTGGCCAGCGCCGCACGGGTCCGCGCCATCGCCTCGTCCAAGGCTTTACCCTTTACCTTGTCGATCTTGGTCATCACCACCTGAAATGTCACGGCAGAGCGGTCAAGAACCGACATAATCTCTTCGTCCACGGCCTTTGCACCATGACGCGCATCGATCAGCACAAAGACCCGGCGCAGGGTCTGGCGGCCGGACAGATATTGCTTGAGCAGCCGCTGCCACTTTTCGACCACCGCCACGGGCGCGTTGGCAAAGCCATAGCCGGGCAGGTCGACGACATAGATATCGCCAGCGGTGAAAAAGTTAATCTCTTGCGTGCGGCCGGGTGTATTGGACGCCCGCGCAAGGCCCTTGCGACCTGTCAAGGCATTGATCAGGCTTGATTTCCCGACATTGGACCGCCCGGCAAAGCAGACCTCGACCCGGTCAGCGGGGGGCAGGCCATCCATCGCGACAACGCCCTTGAGGAACTCTGTCTCGCCCGCAAACAGCAGCCGTCCTTTTTCAAGCGCCGCATCATCGGGCGTTTCGATCTCAGGAAAACGAAGCTCCATCACAGCACCTCTGCGGTATCGCCAAGGGCAATGTCACCACCACCCACAACTTCGCAATACATGCCAAAGTGCTGGTGGCCAAAGGTATTTTCCAAGACCTCCAGCGTATCCGCATCGCGCTTGCCGGTGATCGGATTGGCCATGGTGTGTTTGCAGCGGCGAATGGGTTCGCGCACGATCAGGCGGGCATCACCGATACGGATCTCGCGGCCCGTCCATTCCATTTCTTCCCAAGGCGACAGGCCATCCAGCCAGACATTCCCGCGCCAGCGTTCGGTTTCCAGCGCGCCACCCAGCCGGGCGGAGACCGCGGCGTGGCTGGCAAGGTTCATCACGGACACAGAAGGATAGGCGCTGTCTGTCAGCCCCCGCCGCCCGGCAGAGGCGAGGCCTGTGGGCTTGCTGGACGCATCCGCGCTGAGCGGCGCGACCCATCCCAGAAACCGGGCCACATCGTCGGGATCATCGGGACAAAAGGTGATGTCGTCCAAGGCGCTATGGCGCAAGGTGATCTCACCCGTTGCCTCATCCAGCTTGGCCCAAATCCCGGCCAGCTTGGGCAGCACAACACCGATCATAAAGTTGCGGCACATCGCCCATTGCGGGTTGGTGTGATCGAACTTTGACTTCTCGTGCTCCACCGCCCAATGGCGATCCCACGGCATGGATTCGCCTGCCGTGAGCGTCACAGCCTCAAGCGCCTCGCGCCCATGGCTTTTGATCGGGTGCCGCCACAGATGCGCGACGGTGGTCACTTCTTGCCCTTGGGTTCAGAGGCATCGTTGGCAGCCTTTTCAGCCCGCTTGAACGATTCCTTGATGTTGCCAAAGATATCCGGCTTTGCCCCGTTCATCCGCATGATGGTGTATTGCTGCGTGAACGTGATGACGTTGTTGGCGATCCAGTAAACGACCAGACCAGACGCAAAGCTGCCCAGCATGAACATGAAGACCCATGGCATCCATGCAAAGATCATCTTTTGTGTGGGGTCCGTTGGGGCCGGGTTCAGTTTCTGCTGCAACCACATGGAGATACCCAGCAACAGCGGCAGGATGCCGATGAACAGCAGCGCCATGATCGAACCGGGTTCTGGCGTGCCCCAGGGGGCCAGCCCGTAGAAGTTAAAGATGGTCGAGGGGTCAGGCGCGGACAGATCCTTGATCCAGCCGAACCAGGGCGCATGGCGCAATTCGATGGTGACAAAGATCACCTTGTAAAGGCTGAAGAAGATCGGGATTTGCAGCAGGATCGGCAGACAACCAGAGGCGGGGTTCACCTTGTTGTCCTTATAAAGCTTCATCATGCCTTGCTGCATCTTCTGCTTATCTTCGCCAGCCGCTTCTTTCAGCTTTTCCATCTCTGGCTGAAGCTCTTTCATCTTCGCCATCGAGACAAAGGATTTCCACGCCAGCGGCAGCACAGCCGCCTTGATCACAACGGTCAGCGCGATGATCGCCCAGCCCATGTTGCCGATGATCAGGTTCAACTGATGCAGCAGCCAGAAGATCGGCTTGGTCAGGAAAAAGAACCAGCCCCAGTCGATGCTGTCGAGGAACCGGGTGACGCCTTCACGCTCATAATTGCGGATGGCTTCCCATTCCTTGGCACCGGCAAAAAGCTGTGTGGTGACAGTAGCCGTGGCACCAGCGGCGACAGTTTGGACCGGCATCACAGCCTCGGCCTGATAGATGTCACGGCTTGGGAAGTATTTCTGGACGGACCGGAACGGCGTCGCCTGATCAGGGATCAGGATTGTCTGCCAATAGTGATCGGTGAAGCCCAGCCAGCTTTCGGATGTCGTCTCAACCCGTTCGGCAGGGACACGCTCCAGCTCATTCACACGCAGGTCGGCGATATCGCTGTAATCATAGGATTCCAGCACGCCATCGGACATCTGCAACGGGCCTTCCTGCAGGATGAAAAAGTTCTTCATGTCCTGCGGTTCGCCGTGGCGACGGATCAAACCATAGGGACGCAGGCTGATGGCGGCACCGCTGGTGTTTTCGACCGATTGCGCGAAGGAGAACATGAAATCTTCATCGACCGAGATTTCAGTGCGGAAAATCTGGCCCGCACCATTGTCCCAAGACAGTGTCACGGGGCTGTCGGCTGTCAGCGTCTCGCCGCTTTCGACCGACCAGATTGTGTCAGGCGTCGGCACGCTGTCGATCCCTTCAACCCCGGCCCAGCCGAAAGAGCTGTAGTAGGCGCCTGCCTCCCCCTCGGGTTTCAGCAATGTGACGGTGGGCGAACCTTCGTCCAGCGTTTCGTTGTATTGGTTCAGCGACAATTCATCGATGCGGCCACCCAGTAACGAGATGGTGCCAGAAAACTGTTCGGTTTCAATGGCTAAGCGCGGCGCATCTTCTGCAGCAACTGCCGCTGGGGCGGTTTCTGTCGTGGTGTTTGTCGCGGTTTCAACCGTTGGCACACCTGCCTCGGGAGGTTGCTCTGTTGTCGCTTCGACGGGCGGGTTCGTGATTTCTTCTGGCGGGAAAAGCCAGAACCAGACCAGAATGACCAGAAAGCTCAACGCTGTGGCGAGGATCAGGTTCTTGTTTTGCTCTTGCATCGAATACGGCCGCCCATCTGTCTTAAAACGTGGGGTTTCTTCAACCCGTAAGCCCCAAAGGTCAAGGGCTTTCGGGCTCTTTCTCAGATAGGGTCAAACCCTGAAAATCAAAGAGTTTGGGGTCCAAAAGGTGGCTGGGCCGCGCATTCATCAGGCTGCGGAACATGACCTGCCGCCGACCGGGGCTGTTTTTCTCCCAACCATCAAGGATTTGCTTGACCTGTTGGCGTTGCAGCCCGTCCTGCGATCCGCATAGGTCACACGGGATAATGGGATAGTTCATCGCGGTGGCAAAGCGTTCGCAATCGGATTCGGCCACATGGGCCAGCGGGCGATAGAGGAACAGATCACCCTCTTCGTTCACCAGTTTCGGCGGCATCGTCGCCAAGCGCCCCCCGTGAAAGAGGTTCATAAAGAACGTCTCAAGGATATCGTCGCGGTGATGGCCCAGCACCACGGCAGAGCATCCTTCCTCGCGCGCGATCCGGTACAGGTTGCCGCGCCGCAATCGCGAGCAAAGCGCGCAGAACGTCCGGCCTTCGGGCACCTTATCCATGACGATGGAATAGGTGTCCTGGTATTCAATCCGGTGCGGCACGCCCATCTTTTCCATAAATTTCGGCAGCACTGTCGCGGGAAAGCCGGGCTGGCCCTGATCCAGATTGCAGGCGAGCAACTCCACCGGCAGAAGGCCGCGCCATTTCAGCTCATACAGGATCGCGAGCAGGGTGTAGCTGTCCTTGCCACCCGACAGGCAGACAAGCCAGCGGCTATCACGCTCAATCATGCCGTATTGCTCAACCGCCTCGCGCACATTGGCGACAATGCGTTTGCGCAGCTTCTTGAACTCGGTGGTTTTGGGCGCACCGTAGAACAGCGGGTGAATATCGTCGGCGTCATCTAACATGGGGGGCGTCTTAGCGTGGTGGAGGCTGGCTGACTAGTCTGAGCGTCAGCTCGCCGAGGCGGACCACCAAGTCTGCTCAACGCAATTTCCATCTTTAGAGGTTGCGCATTCTCTGTTTAGCAGTTGCCAAATTTGACTCATGAAATGTGCGTATGTCACGCTTCCTCACATTATAGGAGGACATTTTATGGATTTTATTCTTTCAACGCGACGCGCCGAGAATGGGCTACTAGGTTTCAAACAGGGTAGCGTCAAATATCTTGCCATCCCCGAAACCAAAGACGTCCCATCGCTAGAGCACCAGATCAGATCAGCTGATAGTTGGTTCCGAAAGGCCAGCGCCGCAGCGATCTTGCCGGGCGAAACAACACGTGGTCATGTCGTGCTTTTGGTTCATGGATATAATGTCGACGCCACTGAAATGCTGAAGCATCACCGGAACGTCTCGTCAAAGCTGCGCAAGCAGGGGTTCAAAGGCCTTTGTGTAAGCTTTGATTGGCCAAGCGACGGAACTGTCGTTGGTTATTTGAATGATCGTCGTGATGCGCGCTGGGCTGCGAGCTATCTAATGGACAGCGGAATCGCGGAATTTGCCAAGCGCCAAAAGCCAGATTGCCACATCGACGTAAGCATCCTTGCGCATTCTATGGGGTGTTATGTAGTGCGCGAGGCATTTGACTTTGCTGATGGGCAACACGCGATCTCGCAAGCGAATTGGACAGTTAGTCAGGTCGCTTTTGTTGCAGCGGATATTTCAGCTTCGTCGATGGAACATGGCGACTCTGAGTCCCGTTCGCTTTTTCGTCACCTCGTTCGACTGACAAACTATTACAGTCCCTATGATGAAATATTGTCGATTTCCAACACGAAGCGTATCGGTGCATCTCGTCGATTGGGGCGAGTTGGACTGCCCGCTGCCAGGTCAGAGAAAGCGGTGAACCTGTATTGTGGACAATACTACAAAGAACATGTCGGGGGCGGTGCACTTGGATCCCACAGTTGGTATTTCGGTGACAACCGTTTCTACCAGGACTTGGTACTTACTCTGAAAGGTGAGCTGGACCGCGCAGCCATACCGGGGCGTCAGCGGGCAAGCGACGGAGGCTTGGCACTGATGAAGGATCAAAATGCGACAGTCTTTTTGACCTAATCGGGCACGTTGTCGATTCCTGACCCACCCCATGGGTGGCAGCGGCCGATGCGGCGGGCGGCGAGCCAGCTGCCTTTGATCCCGCCGTGCTTTTCCAGTGCCTCAAGCGCGTAGGCGGAACAGGTGGGTTGAAAGCGGCAGCCGTGGCCGACCCAGGGGGAGGCGACCAAACGATAGGCGCGGACGGGCAGGGCGACGATGCGGGCCAGCGGGGTCATGCGTGGACCTTGGCCAAAGCGCGGATCAGATCTGCCTCAAGCTGCGGCAGGGGTAGGGTTGCTGTCGCCTGCGCCCGTCCTACCAGCACGTAGTCCCATCCTGGACGGCCATGGGTCGGTAGCACGGCGCGGGCCACTTCGCGCAGGCGGCGCTTGGCCCGGTTGCGGGCCACGGCATTGCCGACCTTTTTGGAACAGGTGAACCCGACACGGATCGCGTCACCTTCACCGCGCTTGCGGCCCTGAAGGTGAATGCCCGCCGTGCCATGTCTGCGGCCCTTGGAGGCGGCGACAAAATCGCTGCGCTTCTTGAGGACCTCCAGACAAACGGAAACCGCCGGCGGTCCATCGTTGTGGTCCACCGGCGGTTCCAACTCTGTCATCGCGTCAGCGGCGCTTATGCGCTCAGCTTGGCGCGGCCTTTGGCACGACGGTTGTTCAGGATCTTGCGACCAGCTTTGGTGGCCATACGCGCACGGAAACCGTGGCGGTTCTTGCGCACGCGGTTAGATGGTTGGAATGTCCGCTTCATGGCGTCTCTCCGGTTAAAGGGGCCAAACCCACGAGGGATTCGAGGCCCGAAGGCAATTCAGACCTGCCGTTTAAGCGCAGCACCCATGCCTGTCAACGCCCTGCACCGCCCGTTTTTGCAACAAAGAGGAATTCTGCACCCGCCAAATGTTACAGTTTGTGATCTCAACCCCTTGGAAACTGTCATAACCCCCGTGATCGCATCAACGGCGCGTGATCGGCCTATGCGTAAGGCCCGCCATTGTCCATCTAGGGTGCAACCGAAACGATGCCCTGAGAGAAAGCCATGTCTATGTCCGACGCCCCCACCCAAAACCCGATCCTGCGGCGCCTGCCGTTGATCGTCATCGCCGTTGTGGCCATTCTGGGGGCGTTCTTCCTGCGGGATTACCTGACGTTTGACGCCCTGCGGGACAACCGCGAAACGCTGCTGTCTTTCCGTGATAACAACTACTTACTGACCGTTCTGGTGTTCATCGCGGCCTATGTGGTGATTGTCGGCTTCTCCCTGCCCGGTGCCACGGTGGCCACGCTGACCGGCGGGTTCCTGTTCGCCACCTTCCCCGGCGCGCTTTTTAACATTACCGCTGCCACCATCGGTGCCACGGCGATTTTCCTCGCTGCCCGCTGGGGCTTTGGGGAAAAGCTTGGGGCCAAATTGGAAGGGTCCGACGGGCTGGTGAAAAAGATCAAGGACGGCATCGATGAGAACCAATGGTCCATGCTGTTTTCCATCCGCCTGATCCCGATTGTGCCCTTCTTCATGGCCAACCTTGTGCCGTCCTTCCTTGAGGTGCCGCTGCGTCGCTTTGTGATCTCGACCTTCCTGGGGATCATTCCCGGCACGGTCGTCTACACATCCGTGGGTGCCGGTCTGGGCGAAGTTTTTGCCCGCGGCGAAACCCCCAACCTCGGCATCATCTTTGAATGGCACATTCTGCTGCCGATCCTTGGTCTTGCCGCGCTGTCCCTGCTGCCAATCGTTGTAAACGCCGTCCGCGGCAAGAAAGAGATCTAAATCATGAACCGCATTAAGACTGACATTTGCATCATTGGTGGTGGTTCCGGCGGCTTGTCCGTTGCAGCCGGTGCTGTCCAGATGGGGGCGAAAGTTGTCCTGCTGGAAGGCCACAAGATGGGTGGCGATTGCCTGAACTACGGCTGCGTGCCCTCCAAGGCTCTGATCGCCAGTGCCAAACAGGCCCATGCGATTCGCCACGGCGCCAAATACGGTGTCGCTGATGCGGTGCCATCGGTGGATTACGCCGCCGCCAAGGATCACGTCCATGACGTCATCGCAACCATCGCCCCCGTCGACAGTGTCGAACGGTTCGAAGGCCTCGGCGTGCAGGTGATCGAGGAATTCGGGCGCTTTATCTCACCGACAGAGGTGCAGGCAGGCGACACAATCATCGAAGCACGGCGCTTTGTCGTCTCCACAGGCTCTGGCCCCTTTGTGCCGCCGATCCCCGGCATCGATGATGTGAAGGTCTACACCAACGAAGACATCTTTGACCTGCGCGAGCGCCCCGATCACCTGATCGTCGTCGGCGGTGGCCCGATTGGCATGGAAATGGCGCAGGCGCATGTGCGGCTTGGGTCGAAAGTGACCGTGATCGAAGGCGCAAAGGCCATGGGCAATGACGACCCGGAAATGGCCGCGATTGTGCTTGAAAACCTGCGTGCCGAAGGCATTGAGATTGTCGAAGGCGCACAAGCTGAAAAGATCAGCGGCAAAGACGGTGCCATCACGGTGCATACACCGCAGGGCGATTTCACCGGCTCACACCTGCTGATGGCGGTGGGGCGCAAGGTCAACATCGACAAACTTGATCTGGACGCGGGCGGCATCGCCCATGACCGCCGCGGGCTGAAGGTTGGCGATAACCTGCGGTCCCTGACCAACAAACGGGTCTATGCGGCGGGCGACGTGGCCGGTGGCCTGCAGTTTACGCATGTCGCGGGCTATCATGCTGGCGTTCTGATCCGGTCGCTGCTGTTCGGGCTGCCGTCCAAGCAAAAGACCAGCCATATCCCATGGGCCACTTACACGGACCCGGAACTGGCACAAGTTGGCCTGACAGAGGCGCAAGCCAAGGCGAAATACGGCGCGGGGCTTGAGGTCGTGCGCTTTGATTTCCACCACAACGACCGCCTGATCGCCGAGCGTAAAAACAAGGGCCTTATTAAGGTGATGGTCGTCAAAGGCCGCCCTGTAGGTGCCTCGATCGTGGGGCATACAGCGGGCGAATTGATCGGGATGTGGGCGATGGCCATTGCCAACAACATGAAAATGTCGGCAATTGCCAATACCGTGCTACCTTACCCCACAATAAGTGAGGTTAACAAAAGAGCCGCAGGCGCATACTTTAGCCCCAGACTGTTTGAAAGCGACAAGGTCAAGCGCGTGGTCGGTTTCGTCCAGCGCTGGATCCCGTAAGGAACGAGCAAGACGATGAACACCCTTTCAGGTCGATTTCTGATCCTGACCGTCATCTTCGTGATGCTGGCCGAAGTGTTCATCTTTGTGCCCTCGGTCGCGCGTTTCCGGCAGGATTACCTGCTGGCGCGGCTGGAACGGGCGCAGATCGCCTCCTTGGCGCTTGAGGCCGACGACATGATCTCGCCTGCGCTTGAGGCGGAATTGCTCAAGAATGCAGGCGTCTTCAACGTGGTCTTGCGGCGTGATGAGATCCGGCAATTGGCGCTGTCGTCGCCAATCCCGTCGCCGATCTTTGAAACCTACGATATGCGCGGCCCAACCAGCATGACGCTGATCATGGACGCGATGCGCACGATATTTGACGGCGAGGATCGCGTGATCCGGGTGATTGGCAACCCGGTGCAGGACGGAGGGCTGCTGATCGAAGTCACCATGATGCAAGAACCCTTGCGCGCCGCCCTGCTGGAATACGGGCGCAATGTGTTGATCCTGTCGGCGATCATTTCGATTATCACGGCAGGGCTTTTGTTTGTGGCCGTGCAGATCTTGCTGGTGCGCCCGATCAAGGGCGTTGTGGGGTCCATGCAGCAATACGCCGCGGCGCCCGAGGATGCGCGCCGCATCATTGAACCCGGCGCTGGGGTGCGCGAGCTGCGCGACGCCGAAGAGGCCTTGCAGCTGATGCAGACGCAGCTGACCGGATCGCTCAAGCAAAAGGACCGGCTGGCGCAATTGGGCGGTGCTGTCGCCAAGGTCAGCCATGATCTGCGCAATATCCTCACCTCTGCGCAGCTCTTTACCGACCGGATCGAAAGCTCTGAAGATCCGCTTGTGAAACGCATGGCCCCCAAGCTTGTGGGCTCGATCAGCCGCGCGGTGAACCTGTGCGAAACAACGCTGGCCTTTGGCAAGGTTGATGAACCCGCACCGGCGCTGACCCGTGTGAACCTGTCGCAGATCGTGAATGAGGTGATCGACAGCGAACGCCTTGCCGCCGCCGACTATGCCCTGTCCTTTGCCGAGGATGTGCCCGCATCCCTGACCCTGCGCGCGGATGGTGAGCAGCTCTTCCGCGTGATCTTTAACCTCGTCCGCAACGCCCGGCAGGCGATCATGGCCACCGGCAAGCCCGGTGAGATTTGCATCAAAGGCTCTGAGGACGATGGCGCCTGGTGGGTGACCGTCACCGATACTGGCCCCGGCCTGCCCATGCGCGCCCGCGAACATCTGTTCCAGCCGTTTCAGGGCGGCGTCCGCAAGGGTGGCTCCGGCCTTGGTCTGGTGATTGCCGCCGATCTGGTTCGCGGCCACGGCGGGCGGCTGGAGCTGCAGCGCACGGATGAAAACGGCACGACCTTCGCTATCCAATTGCCCAAGGCCGACATGACGTTGGCACCTGCCGCGGAATAATCACCGAATGGGTCTTGCATCGGCGGAGTAGGGGGTCTAAATCCCCCGATACGCGGATTGGTAGCTCAGTTGGATAGAGTACTTGACTACGAATCAAGGGGTCGGGGGTTCGAATCCTCCCCAGTCCGCCAAAGAATTCAAAGGCTTAGCGAGAAATCGCTAAGCCTTTTTCATTTGCTTCTCAACGTCGCGATGTGCCGCCTCTGAACGCATAACCGATTGTCCACGGATTCACGCCGGCCCGTCGAATTGAGGAATCGGTAACCCAGTTGCGTAGCCCAATGGCCGGGCTTGCAGTAATCGTAACCAAAGGCCTACGTTGCCGACAGCCCTATGGCCGTGGCCGCCGGGCCGTCGCATCACAGGCCTCGCCCTCTTCGCCGCGCGCACATCCCGCTTGCGCTGTCAGACACCCAAGGATCTGGTTCGTGCCCGGTTTGCCTGCGTGATAGTGATAGCCGAGTTCGTCGGAGGTGTGACCATAGCATTCATCCAGGCCTTCGGGGGTGCTGCCATTCGCGTTCAGGTGGGTGGTGATGAAATGCCCATCCAGCGCCAGCCCAATGATCCCTGCATGGTCATCATCATGGCTGTGATCGTCGGCATGGGTCTCAACAAGGCAGTCGGTCACGGCGTGATAGTGGTAGCCCACAGGCAGGTTCACATGCCCACCGCAATCGTCAAAGGCCGCAATCGTATAGGCGCCCAGAATGGCATCAACCGGGGCGGGGCCATCAATGCGGATGCCGTTAAACGCCACCCCGACACTGGTGCGCCGAATGTCCGCAGGGGTGTCGGATGCGACCGGCTCCACCGGGAAGGAATAGGTCACCGTCAGCTCCGGGTCGATATAGTCGATCAGGCATTGCACGCAGCTGTTTTGGTATTCTTCCGCCACATCAGGCCGGGCAGCGGCATCGCAAGCCTCTTGCGTGGCGGTATAGCGGATATCACCGGTCTCGGGATCAACGATCTGCCAGTTTTCATCGTCATAAAGCAGGGCAAGCTTGCTGAAAAACGCACCATCCGCATCCACAACCTCACCGTCATAAAACCAGATGCCCGCATCCTCCGGCCCGTCATCCACATGGGTCGGGCACCATGGACCCGCCTCATAGGTCGTGGGCTTTGGCACGACCGTGATTTGGATGCAGGTCGTCTCTGCCCCGCCCGATAAGGTGCAATCAACCTCAACCGGGTCCGACACAAGTTGCGCGTCCGCAAACAGATCCTTGACGATCTCAACGGTCAAAGGTTCTGCCGCGACAGCGACGGGGGCTGTTATGGCAAAAACTGTGGCGAGTGTGGCTTTGTGGAATGACATCGTGGGTCTCCTCTGCTGGATGCGCGCACCGGGCCTTCTGACGTGCCGCGCGCTAATGGTCGTTTAACGCAGTTCACCGGCGGTTCCGTCGCCGATTTCCGAGGGTCGCCAAAAAGCGCCTAGGGCGAGAGCCGCCGCGCAAAAATGGCGCTTGATGCGCCCGACCACCGGCTATGGGCCGACACCAACGCCGTTTCATTCGGTTGCGCCAACAAAAGCGCCTGCGTCAGCGCCAAAAGCTGGGCCGCCGCACCGGTGTCGCCGAATTGCAAAGCGACATGCTCCGGCTCAATCCCCGGCACCAGCCGGGGCGTCGTGCGCACCATGGCATAAGACATCTGCGCGGCCCGGTAGCGGCCATTGTTCCAATCGGTCCAGAGGTGGTCGGCGATAGTGTCAGCGTCAGGGCCGAGGGCATCCCACCACGCGCTTGACAGGCCGGTATGGTTACTATCGCCGGGATCATCTTCTTTGACACTCTCAAGCCCCATTCCCGCGCCAAGGATATGCGCACGTGCATTGCCATCCGCCAGCATCATGGCCACCGCAGCCTCACCCGGGATCAGGCCGTAAGGGTTGGCGTCCGACATCAGATCACCGCGGTCCAGTTGCGCGGCCAATCGCGCGCGGGACGCCATGCTGTCCACCGCCAGCAACAGGACCGGAAAACCATCCCAACCGTCTGACATGATCTGCGCCAGCATCGCACCGGAGCCAGCAGAACCCGCCCGTTGCACCGCATGACGCACCACAGGCGCGGACAGGGCTGTGCCAATATGTTTGACCAGATCATCGCCCAGACCCGAGGGAAGGGCAAAGGCCGCATCCTCCTCTGGCAGGGTGATAGCCACGGCGATGCCGGTATCACGAAACTGGGTCTGTCCAAGGTTGCGGATTAGGTCCTCGATTGCCAAATGCGCCAGATGGGTGATCCGATCAGCCACGGTTTGGTTCAGGTCCTGATCGGGGCGAAACCCGCAGCGCAGCGGCTTGAAATCCGCCCCAATAAAATCGCGCCGCCTGCGCAAAACGGGTCGCCCCTTGGCCAGTGTCTCTTGCGTCGCGGCAAGGCTGCCGCCATGCATCGTCGCTGCCCCAATGGCCGCAATCGGAATGGGAACGCGGGTGTCTTGCTGGCTCACGCGGCGATGACCTTGGCCACTGTCGACAGATCGCCCGCAAGGCAAAGGTTTATCAGTTCCACCAGATAGGAGGCATCGCCCATGTAGTCCCGCACATGCAGAACCACACCGTCACCGGCGGGCGTGGTCCAAATCTCAGGCTCGGCCTGCGCCAAAGGCGGCGGATCACCGAACAGCCCGGCGTTATGGGCGGTCAGGAACGCGTTCTCTACATCCTGCGGCAGGGAAAAGCGGCCCTTGATCTCAACATCCAGATCACGCGGGCTCCGCGCGATATGCGCAGCAAGGGTGGCGTATTCGGGCGTGCGCGGCACGGTCATATCGGCAAAGGGCACATCGCCTTGACCCTTGGCCGCAAGCGTCACCGTGGTGATGAGATCGGCAAAGTTGCGGTCCTGGAAAATCTCCTTGGCCTCTTCGACGTCACCAAGCATCTGCACCAATTGGTCAAACGCGCCGGGCGGCGTCTGATAGCTCAGCCAAACAAGACGCAGCAACCCGTGCAACATCACCGGTGTATGGCCAAAACCGGTCAGAGCAAAGCACGCCGATTGGCCGGTTTCCATGGTCATCTCGCAAGCAGCGTCGGGCGTTGGCGCGCCATCTGCGGACAGGAACCCAGCGCGATAAAGCGGCAGGATGATGGTTAGCATATCAAGCAGCCCAGCCGCCTCATCCGCTGCGGTCTCTGCGGCGGCATAGCGCAGCGTGATCTGCGCGTCCTGCACGCGCTGGGGCAGAGTGGCGGGCGCGGTCAGAACCTGCGCAAGTGCGTCGTCAAAAATCATGCAAACCGGTCCAGATAGCTATCGATGACATCCGCGCGTTGCGGGCTGCTGCCCGCGCCGCCCAGAATGCTGCGCAGGACGGATCGGTCGGCCATCGCGGGCAAGAGATAGCTGTAGGCGGCGCGGTAGGCGCTGATGTCTTCGCCTGCGTTCACATCACCCCAGATCGGCTGTGGCCCTGCGGTGACAACGGTCATGCGGTCGGTCTGCTCGATCACGACGCTGGGGTCGAGGTCATTGGCCGGGTCTTTCAGCCGTTCGCGGAACGGATCACCCACGTAGGTGCGCCAGCCCATGTCGGGCAGACCGGGCCGGTACGGGCCGGTCCAGCCTTCGACAGCCTTGTCCCAAACAAATATCTCGGAATTATACGCCCAGCGTCCAAGAGACGCTGCCCGGAACCTTTCATGCGCAGGGGGGAGATAGCGATCCTCTAGCCCTCCCACAGGGGCGCAGAAAAAGCCGTACCCCATGAAGCCAACACGCACATGTGCTGACCGGATCGCCTGATCCACATGATCGGCAAGCATCATGGCTGACGGGTGATCCCATGGCAGCGCCAGTTCCAGGATCGTTTGTGTGGTCCATTGCTGATGTACAGACAGAAACGGCCCGGCCGGTGCGCCAAGTGGCCCGGTATCCGGGCCATAAAGCCGCAAGCCCATTTTCTCGGACAGACCTTCATTGATCAGCTCGTCCACCTTCTTCATCTTGGCGGCAGTGGGTTGGGTCAGTCGCGCCGGACGGCTGCCCGACTTGTTGATTGCGACAAAGCCGATGGCATCGCCGAAATGTTCGATAAAGCTGCGGGTAATCGTCGCGATGGCCGCTGCGTTGTCGGGATCCGTAATGCCTTTGTTCAAAGACAGGCCGATGCGAAAGGCAGGCACGGCGATAGGCGTCTTGCCCTCATGAATTAATCCATTGAGTGTGATGGTCATGGTCGCCTCCTAAGACATGCCGCGGCTTGGTGGGCTATGTTTTGAGGTGCAGTTGCACGTTCTGTTATCGATTGCGACAGGAGCGTTGCCATTCGACGCAGCCGCGTATCTTCTTCGTTGGACATCATCCATGCCCCAATCGTCCTGATAGCCGGTGACGGGGTCATCAAACTTAAAGTCGTAGATGTCCGTCACAGCGCCATCGGCGTCATGCAGGCTGAAATCGGGTTGGACACGGATCGCTTCGTCGAGCATGTCGGGAATGTTGCGGATCAACCCAATGATGTCTGCGGCCAAGACGGCCCCTTCATAGACGTCCAGCGCGGTGCCCAGCAGGTTGAGGCCGGGCACAAGCTTCATCCAGGCACGTGCCCCCATCTTTGCCACGGCAACACCGCCGCGCGTTGCTGCTGCGCGGCGAATGCGTCGCTCGATCGCATTCTGCAAGCCGGTTCTGTCGTAGAATTTGCGACCTGCATCCCGCACTTGGTCGGCGGCCATGTAAAGGGTCCGTTCGGCTGCGCCAAAACCGTCGCCTACTTTGTTGACGACTGCGCGACCCAGCTTGCTGTTGGGGTTGTCGACAACATTGCGGATCCTGTCGCGCGCCAAAAGTGAAGGGCGGCGGCAGTTGCTGCGTTGTTGCACATGTTTGCAGTCGAGCCATTCCTCGCGGGCTTCGCAGAAGATTTCGCAAAGCGCCTCGAGCATTTCCATATTAGGGTTGGGCACCGGCGTCGTGTTATGCCCGCCCTGGCCCGAAATGGCGTTGCGGTTGTTCATGAACATCTTGTCTGACAACCGGCTCGCATTTTTGCCTTCGATGTAGACGCTGGGCGAATAGGTGATCCAGGTGCTTTCGTGCAGGTTCGTGCTCGACACGACCCCCTTGATCGAACCCGCCTCATCCCCGGTGCAACGCGAATGGCAGGACCCTTTGATATCGATGGTGTTCCCACCATCGGCAAAGACCGTCTTGGACCCAAGTGCCAAATCTGCGGATTTTGAGATGATCGTATAGGGGATCGGGATCGCCTTGTCCGGCGTCTTGCACACATCGGGGGTCGAATTCGTCTCGAACCCGCCGGACCCTTTGTGACTGATCGACAGCCCGTTTGCCGCAACAGTGAGGCTCATGCGATTTCTCCTTCGGCGTTGCTGCGGTAGGCGGCCAGATCGGCTTTGCTGACGCGGTAGGTGTTACGACGCCCCAGCATCACCACGCTCCGGGCAATGTCCACGTCCGCGGCCGTATGGGCCAGCGGCCAGCGGGCAGCATAGGTGACCGTGGCGCGGTCGTTGACCAGATCAAGGTGCAACGTTTGAAGCTCTGCCGTGGCGTGGTGCCATGTGCTGCCGATCTTGGTCTGCAGGTCCAGATCAAGGCGGGGCAGGGCGTAGCTGCGCACCTCTTTTGCCCCATCAATTCCGCTGATCACCAGCGGATCATCTGCCAGCGCGTCACGGTCCAGCTGCTGATCCTGCGGGGCCACCTGCCAGAAGGCGGGGTCAAAGTCGGCAGGCAGCATCGGCGCGCGGGTCCGTTCCCACGCCGCATCATAGGTGCCACCGTATTGACTGCGCGGGGCCCAATGCGGCGGGATCGGACCAAGCGCTGCGGCCCGTGCCGGAATGGTCTTTTGGGTCAAGGTGTCATCGGGATAGATCAGTTGCGCTGGGCGGTCTTGCCCCATGCCAAGGGGGTTGGCGTCGTGGTCAGACCCCCCGGCCGCGATCTGCCAATCCAGCGTCACCGGGGCGGCCTTTTGATCGGGATCGATCCGCGCCGCACCGCGCCAGCCCGCATAGGTCTGCGGCGGACACAGCCGCACCACCTTTAGCCACTTGCCCATTTGGAATGACAGATCGCGCGGCGCGTCCCTTTCGGGGGTCGCCTCAACGTGAAGGGTCAGATCAACCCGTGGCTTGTGATGCGCCAGATCGGTGTCCGCCACCATCAACCCCGCCGGATCGTCGTCGGCATAGGCGGGCCCAAGGTTCAACGGTATCTGATCCGCCACAAAGCTAGGCGCGCGGTCATGCCCGATCGCAAAGGTGCCCTTGATCCAAATCTGCCACCAGCTTTGGCCCGTATGATCACGCAGAAAACCGGCATGGGCGGGAAAGGGCGTATGGTTGAGCAGTGTCCACATCAGTTCAGATCGATCCGTCCTGCGGCCACCGAAAACCCGGCCTCGGCATCGACGCCAACGTCAACGCCCGACACGCGCACCCGGCCATCGGGATGCAGGGTCAGGCGCGATTTGCCCGCTTGCAGGACCAATGGGGCGTCAGGTTCTGTGGCCGAGGCGTCTTCTTGCAAACAGCCAAACACCACCAGGACATCCGGCTCGCTCGTGGCCGTTTGGCACACCGCTACCCGGCCCACATCTGCAGGCGACAGGGCGCAGGTCACGATCAACCGGGCGTTGGTGCCTTCAAGCGTCGGGGTCTCGCCCTCGCTCATCCCGATAATCCGGTGCAGCCGAAATCCTGTCTCAGGCGCCATTGGGGTCACCTGCCTTTGCGCGGGGCGCCGGGAGCTATAACGCCCGCCTTACTGCGCATTTTTGGCGTTCCAATAGGCGATCTGGGCCTGCAATTGCTGGCTCTGGATGTAGTTGCCCACCATGAAGGTGCCGGTCAGATAAGGGTCGGTCGGGCGCGGACTGACCACGGTATTGGCCAGTAGCACACCGTCACGGCCCATCGACATCAACACCGACACCTGCGCCGGTGTTTCCTCTGTGCCGACTTTGGCCACATAGACAAATTGCGCATTAAATGCGGCCACGGCGTCCAGATCGCCAAAGGTCGTCTTGTCCAGCGGATCAAGGGTAAAGCTGACCTCCGGCAGCAGCGATGACAGGGCCGACCCCGCCAGATCATAGCTCAGGTTCGCCATCTGCTGCGGATCAGGGGCCGATGACGCATCCGGCATCGACTTGGGCGGCGCAATCACCGACACGACGGTCGCCAAATTGCGATTGGGGTCGCTTGCATCAATCCACAAATCCAGGGCACCGCTGCCAGATGGCGGCGTTTCCGTCTTCAAAAGCTGCCAATGGGCGGGCAGATCATAGGCAAAGGCCGATCCGTCGCTTTGCGCAGGCCGGGTGGTGGTTTGCAGCGGCACGGCGTCCGGGTTGATCGGCTCAGCAAAGGTCACATTGCCCACAAATTCCGCCATGGCGCGGGCATAGGTGGCAAAGTGGTCGGCCTGAAACCGGCTGCGAATGACCAAAATCTCATCGCCGCGCCGAAACACCGAAATCCGCGTCACGATCATGATGCCGCTGGAATTGTCACCGCCCAAAAGCTCCCCGAACAGAGGGCTATGGGGCTGCATGCCAAAGTTGGTGTCACCCCATTTGGTCGCAAAGATGCGCGCGTAATCCAGCGCCAGCGCAATCCGCTGGGGTTCCAGCTTGCCGGTGTAAATCGCAATGGCAAAGCGGTCGCGGTTCAGCGGGTCATAGCCGATGTAACGCTCACGCAGGTCCGAAAACATCCCAAACTCGGGAAAGCCCGCAGGGATTTGATTGCTATCGTTCCAGATGAATGCCTCGGGGGATTTCGTCGCCATATCCAACGCGAAATCCGCAAAGGAAAACGTCACATCCGGCTCAAGACCATCGATTAGCGCGAACTTCTCGTCCTTGGGATCAGCCATGGCCGTGCCCCCCGCAAACATCATCAGGCTCATGCACAGAGCGATCCATGCGGCAATGCGGTGCGCCATGTGGCCCGCCTCCCTTTGATAAAGTTATCAGTCCCAAATGCCGTTCCAAACCGAGGTTATTCCGTTCCAAACTTTGTCCACGCCCACAAAACCGCCCGAGACGTTGACGTTGCCGCCCAAACCAAGCGCGGCAGAGACGCCGACCTCGGCCGTGGCCTTGCCGTTGCGATAGGCCAGCTCGCCCTCTGCGCCCAGCCCCGCGCCAACCCGGCCATCCACATCGCCGCCAAGGACGATGCCGATATCCCAGTTCTCGCTCAGCCCTTCATAGTCCGAACCGGTGGCCCAGTTCACGGTCGAAACGCCCAAGCCGTAAATCCGGCGCGGGGTGATGTAGATTTCACCGCCGCCGCCACCCTCGGCCAGATTGACGTTGGCGCCCAGCTCAAACCCCAGCGTCGCCTCAGCCGCGTCCATGTCAACTTCGGCTTTGGCCTCCGCCACCAGCTCACCGCTGACAAGGCTGCCCTCAAGGTTGCCCGCCACAATGCCAGTATCGACGCTTTCGATGCTGCCTTCGGCCATGGACCCTGCAAGCTCTGCCGAGGCGGTCGCGTTAAAGCCTTGATTTGTAACTTCAAAACCGGCTTCGGTATTGGCGTTGGCCGACAGGATGCTGCCAGAGGCCTCACCAAAGTCGTTGGACACGGACCCTTCGGCGACGGCGACATCAAAGAACTCGTGCTCGGCCTTGCCTTCAACGATTGTGACCTCGTCGTCCCATTTGCCGCCGAAGTCATTGTCGACCTCATAGGTGCCATCGGGATTTCTGCGGGTATAACCGCTTTCCAAATATTCCCGTACGCCGCGCCGCGTCTCAACCTCAACACCGCCGTCTTTGGTGCCCCGGCTTGGCCCATCAAGCGACAGGTCCCAAAACGGCTCTTCCTCGGTGGCTGGTTCTTCTTCGGTCTCTTCGGTTTCCGCAGGCGGGGTCGCGGGCGGAACCACCAGATTTGTGTCAACGGATTGCAGGTAATCCTGCAAGGCCGCGATGTCGGCCTCATCAATCTCGGTATCCCCAAATGGATACATCGGTGCCGCCGCCGGTTGCCACGGCTCCCCCGGTGTCCACTGATCTGGCGTGAACTTTTGCTGCAAGGGCAGGTCGCTCGTCAGCATCGACGACGCCGGAGCGATACCATGGCAGTATCGCTCTGGCCGCAGGATCAGGGGACCCAGGATTTCGTCTTCGGGATCCATGCCGCGCGATCAGTTAAAGTTGATGTCGTCGGCGTCAAGCTTGATGCTCTTGCCTTTGATCAGGATGTCGCCCTCTGCCGACATGGTCATCATGGAATTCTCGCCCACCTTGATCGTGAACTGTTCGCCCACGCGGATATTCATGATCTGACCAATATCGGTGTCGTGCCGCCCGCGCACGATGACGCTCATCGCCTTGCCGACCGATTGCTGGAACGTATGGCCCACAACGGTAGATTTGACGACGCCCACAATCTCGGACGACGCGCCATTCACCACCTCAGATTTGTTCTTTTCAATGAACATCTGCATGTTGCCCTTCGCGAAATTGAAAGGGTCTGGGATCTTCATCTTTTCCATGACGCTGCCAAGGCCGGAAAACACGGCAGAGGTCTTTTTCATCAATGTGGACGACAGCGGGTTCTTCCCCACCGCAATCGACAGGTTGCCGCTGATCACCTCATCATGATCGCCGCCCACTTCGATGGATTTGTCGTTGCCCACAAACTCTGACTGATCCCGCCCAATCCGCTTGGTCCGGTCGTTGAGGATTTCCATGTTCATGTCTTTCTGACCGTGAACAAAAATCTCTTCGGCGTCTTTCTTGTCCTCAAATCGCAACTCGTTAAAGCCGTTGCCCTTGTGCGTGTCGGTCTTGAACGTGCTGCGGGTTTTGTTGTCGGGCAGAGGGTAGGGGACATCGTTCTTGCCGTTGTAGACGCAGCCTGTGACCAATGGCTTGTCGGGGTCGCCTTCAAGGAATTCGACCACGACCTCCATCCCGATGCGCGGAATGACCATACCGCCCCAACCCTTGCCCGCCCAGTTCTGGCTCACCCGACACCGCATCGAATAGCGGTCATCAAGGTCCCAATGGAACCGCACCAAAATCCGCCCGTATTCGTCGCAATCAATCTCACCCTCGCCCACGACCTTGGCGGTCTGGGGGCCCTGCACAATGGCGCGGGGCGTCTTGCGTTCGGGGTTCAGCGGCGTATCGGCGGGCATCAGCAGGTATTGCCCCTCATAGCTCGCCTCGGCCTTCGCGTCAGAGCCATAGCCGCCCGCCGTATAGTGGTGCCGTGCGCTCAGGCAGAGCGATTTGCTGACGCCGGGCACCGGATCGCCGGTAACCTTGACCACTTGCCCCGCACGCATGCTGGCGCAATCGCCAATGGCACGGTGGCGCGGGTCTTGGCCGCGTTCCTGATCCACCCGCAGCCGCGCGACCTTCTTGCCCGGTCCTTGCGCCAGATAATCGCCCGGATAGTCGAAGCTTTCGATCTCGCCCTCGCCATAGGGCGCACCGCCCGCCCGGTCCGTTTCCATCGCGGCATCCGGCGACTTAAAGTTGTAATCGGTCAGGCGGATTTTGCCAGTTGTTAACCTTTGTGAAGGCCGCATATCCCAAAAGTGCTCTTCGTTCGCACGGTGGTCTTTCACCTTCTGAAACTTGCGGCTGCTGCCGGGCAAATCGTCATGAGCGGTGATGTTGTCGGTTAAGACCAACCCATGTGCGCCGGCCTCATGGGCAAAGTGATAGCTGATGCCAAACCGCTCCATCATCCGGCAGACAAAAGCCAAATCGCTCTCGCGGTATTGGACGGTATATTCCAGCACCGGATAGTCACCGCTCAGCTTGTTGGTGACATCGCGGCCATAGGGGGCAAAGACCTCATCCAGAATGTCGACGACCGACATTTCGTGGAATATCTGTTGCTTACGCCGCAATCCCATGAGCCATATCCAAGGCCGCAGCGTCAGCGCATAGCGCCAGCCACCGTCTCCTTCGCCGATCAGCTCGGCCTCGGTCACCACCCCGTCAAATGGAACCTCGGGCAGATCAAAGCTGGTCAGGTGCACCGTCGCATGGGTGCCGACAAGATCGTCAAAGACCACATCATCAGACGCGGCCAATGCCTCCACCCGGTAGGTGAACAGCGCATTGACGTGTTCTTCTGCGGTGAACGTCAAAAGGCTCAAAACGTCCTGACCCAAAGCCGTGGACAGACGCCCCATACGGGCGTCCTGTTTGAAAGGCGCGTTCATCAAATCGCTCCGGGGTTAATCAATCTCTCCAACGTGTTTATCCCTAACTCACAACGCAAAGTTGTCAATGTCTTGGCTGGTTTTGGGCAATGTCTAGCGCATGGTTTCGGCGCGGTCCCTCGCGCCCCAAGATCACGGCCCATCCACGGCAATCCCGGCTTTCTTTTCTGCTTCATTTTCTGGCACCCAGCACCGCCAGCGCGTGTTTTTCCACCAAACCCGCACAACGCCACGACGCACGTATCTGGGCGTCTAGCACATCGCCGCGCTGCCGCCGTAAGCCGCGAAGGTGCAGAATGACCTTAAAATACTCGTCGTCGAACCCGATGTCGCCAAGGCGCAGGATATCGTCGGCGCGCTTGAACAGAACGGCTGGGCCGCGGTCACGCTGATCGCCAAAGCCGCTGATCTTGCCCCCACGCTCAAGCGCGAAGATCCCGATGTCGTGCTGATCGATTTGGCCAACCCTGACCGCGACACGCTGGAACATCTCAGCCTCGCATCCGACGCCAAATCCCGCCCCGTGGCAATGTTTGTCGACCAGACCGATGCTGCTCTGACGCATGCCGCAATCTCGGCAGGGCTTAGCGCCTATGTTGTCAACGGCTTGCATAAAGACCGGCTGCGCGCCGTGCTGGAAACCGCTGTGGCGCGATTCCGCAGTAATCAGAAAATCCAGTCCGAGCTCGACGCCGCCAAACGCGCGCTGGCAGACCGCAAAACCATCGACCGCGCCAAGGGTCTCTTGATGCGCGCGCGCCAAATCTCAGAGGATGACGCCTATAAGCTCTTGCGCAAGACCGCGATGGATCAGGGCCGCAAGGTCATCGACGTGGCCACCGCCCTGGTCACAGCCGCGGATCTGTTGCAATGACCAGCCGTCTGGTGCGTTGCGGTTACCTGCCGCTGGTTGACTGTGCGCCGTTGGTGATCGCGCAGGAACTCAAATTTGCGGCACAGGAAAGCCTAGAGCTTGAACTCTTTAAACAGCCGTCTTGGTCCGCCCTGCGCGACCGTTTGGCGTTCGGCGAAATTGACGTGGCGCATGTGCTGTCCCCGATGCCGCTTGCGATGTCACTGGGCCTCAGCGGGATGCACACGCAGATCGATGCGCTGATGGTGCTGTCGATGAACGGTACCGTTATTGGCGTGTCCGATGCCTTGGCCGCGCGGATGCAGGACGCGGGCTGGCAGGGGGGCTTTGATGACCCACAGCAGACCTCTGCCCGGCTTTTTGCCGCCAAGCCCGATCGTCTGCGCATCGGCGTCCCGTTTCCGTTCTCAATGCACCGGATGTTGCTGGATTATTGGCTGTCGCAGGCCGAGGGGTTTGAAGCGAGCGCGGTTGAGATCATTACGATCCCCCCACCGCAAATGGCCGCCGCCGTGCGTGATGGGCGGCTTGATATGTTCTGCGTCGGCGAACCATGGGGCACCGTCGCCGTGCAACAAAGTCAGGCGGCCTTGATCCTGCCGGGTTCGGCAATTTGGCAGGCAGCGCCCGAAAAGGTGCTGGGCGCGCGCCACGACTGGGTAGAGGCGAACAAGAACAAGAGCCTCGCCCTGATCCGCGCGATCTATAAGGCGACCGCCTGGCTGCAAAAGCCCGAAAACTTGCCGCTCGCCGTGGAAATCCTTGCGCGTAGCCAACACCTTGATCTGCCTGACCACGCCATCGATCCCGCACTCAGCGGCAATATCGTCCCGCGCGAGGACATGGCGCCAATTACCTCCGACCGGTTTTTGAACTTCCACGCGCAATCGGCGAATTTCCCGTGGCGCAGTCAGGCCTGCTGGATCGCCAGCCGTTTGATGCGCTGGCACGACCTTGACCCGGACCACGCCCTGCAAGTCGCCCGCGCTCGGTTCCGCCCCGATCTTTACCGCGAAGCGCTTTCCCCATTTGGTGTCGATATGCCCGGCGCGTCCGAACGGGTTGAGGGCGCCATGCGCCACAACACCGCCGTCGCCTCAACGAAGGGAGAGATGATTCTCGGCCCGGATCGGTTTTTTGACGGTCAATTATTCGACTTTGACGGCGACCAGCTGCCTCAAATTTAGGCAAATTGCCGCATTGCAGCAAAACCATGCGGGTCTGCAGCACGCAACATTGCGGAAGCCCCGCGGAAACCAGAAGATAAGAGCAGGGCAAGGATGCCCGACACGGCTGACGACGCAGTTGGCCTACGAGTTTAAGAGCAAAGCCGCTCGATTGTGCATGCACTTCCTCCCGCGTGCTTCAATCGTGCGGCTTTTTGCATTCCAGATGAGGGAAAAACGAATGACCACACTGAAATGGCTAATCGCCTCCACCGCGCTTTGCGCCACCCCCGCGATGGCAGAGCTGCTTGACCTTGAAAAAGACGAGCTGACGCTGGGCTTTATCAAGCTGACCGACATGGCCCCCCTCGCGGTTGCCTATGAGCTGGGCTATTTCGAAGACGAAGGTCTTTTTGTGACCCTTGAAGCGCAGGCCAACTGGAAAGTGCTGCTTGATGGCGTGATCGACGGCCAATTGGACGGCGCACATATGCTGGCAGGCCAGCCACTGGCCGCGACCATCGGTTACGGTACAGAGGCGCACATCATCACGCCCTTCTCCATGGACCTCAACGGCAACGGCATCACCGTGTCCAACGAGATTTGGGAAGAGATGAAGCCAAACGTCCCCCTGATGGATGATGGCCGCCCGCAGCACCCCATTAGCGCATCCGCACTCGCCCCCGTGGTCGAGGATTACAAAGACCAAGGTATCCCATTCAACATGGGCATGGTCTTCCCTGTCTCGACCCACAACTACGAAATCCGCTACTGGCTGGCCGCTGGCGGGCTGGAGCCGGGTTATTACTCGCCCGAAGATATCTCGGGCCAAATCGGCGCCGATGTTCTGCTGTCCGTCACGCCGCCACCACAGATGCCCGCCACAATGGAAGCTGGCACAATCTTTGGCTACGCCGTGGGTGAGCCATGGAACCAGCAAGCCGTGTTCAAAGGCATCGGCGTGCCCGTGATCACCGACTACGACATGTGGAAAAACAATCCTGAAAAGGTCTTTGGCATCACTGCTGAGTTCGCCGAAGAATACCCCAACACCACCATCGCCCTGACCAAAGCGCTGATCCGCGCCGCGATCTGGCTGGACGAGAACGACAACGCCAACCGCGAAGAAGCGGTCGAAATCCTGTCGCGCTCTGAGTATGTCGGTGCCGACGCGGAAGTGATCGCAAACTCCATGACCGGCTTCTTTGAGTTTGAAAAAGGCGACGTCCGCGAAGCCCCGGATTTCAACGTGTTCTTCCGCTACAACGCGACCTATCCGTTCTACTCTGATGCGATCTGGTATCTGACCCAGATGCGCCGTTGGGGCCAGATTGCGGAACCCGTCAGCGACGAATGGTTCTTTGACACCGCGGCCTCTGTCTACCGCCCAGACATCTACCTTGATGCGGCCCGCATGCTGGTCGACGAGGGCATGGCGAATGAGGCGGATTTCCCATGGGACAGCGACGGCTTTAAGGCAGCGACCCCTGCCGCCGATATCATCGATGGCATCCCCTACGATGGCCGCACGCCAAACGCCTATCTGGAAAGCCTGCCGATTGGCCTGAAGGGCGAGCAGATCGTCGTTGGCTCTGAGATCCAAGGCTAAACCCGAAACCCGCGCATCCGGCCCCGCCGGGTGCGCACCCCCGCATATTCAACGCACCCGCTTTTGAGGCCCCCGATGACCGTTATCGACCCCGATACACTTGACGCCGAAGCCCGCCGCGCGCGCCGCTTCACCCGGATCAACAAAGCCGACGCATGGTTCCAAGTGCTCGGGCTGGCGTGGATGACGCCGATCCTCAAGGCTGCAGCCGGTGACAACCCCCGCGCACAAATGTCGGAAATCTGGCGGCTGCTGGGCGTCCCGCTCTTGGCGATCTTCCTCTTTCTCGGCGCCTGGGCCACGCTCGCGCCTACTGTGCAAACCTCGCTCGGCGCGATCCCCGGCCCGGCACAGGTTTGGGAGCAGGCGATCAACCTCAACGCCGACGCCGTGCGCGAACGCGAGAAAGAGGCGGCCTTTTACGAACGTCAGGACCAGCGCAACGCGGATCTGATTGCCAACGGTCAGTCCGACAAGGTGAAAGAGCGGGTTTATACCGGTAAACCAACCTATTACGCGCAGATCTGGACCTCGATCAAAACCGTGTTCTTCGGCTTTCTGATCGCCTCTGTGATCGCCATCCCGCTTGGTATCCTGGCGGGTCTTTCGGCCACGGCGAATGCCGCGATCAACCCGCTGATCCAAATCTTCAAACCGGTCAGCCCGCTGGCATGGTTGCCCATCGTCACGATGATCGTCTCTGCGGTCTACGCCACCAATGACGGGATGTTCTCCAAGTCGTTCCTTGTGTCGGCCATCACCGTAACGCTCTGCTCGCTCTGGCCCACGTTGATCAACACGGCCCTCGGTGTGTCTTCCATCGACAAGGACCTCGTCAGCGTCTCCAAAGTGCTGAAAATGTCCACCTATTCCAAGATCACCAAGCTGGTGCTGCCCTCTGCGCTGCCGCTGATCTTCACCGGGTTGCGCCTGTCACTGGGCGTGGGCTGGATGGTTTTGATCGCGGCTGAAATGCTCGCGCAGAACCCCGGCTTGGGCAAATTCGTCTGGGATGAATTCCAGAACGGCTCCTCGCAATCGCTTGCCAAAATCATGGTCGCCGTCTTCACCATCGGCATCATCGGCTTCCTTCTGGACCGGGTGATGTATGCCCTGCAGTCCATGTTCACCTTCTCGGAGAACCGCTGATATGAGCATCCTCAGCTTCAAAGACGTGAACAAAGGGTTTGGCGCGGGCACCCACCGCGCCGAGATCCTCAAGGGGATTAACCTCGACATCCAAGAGGGCGAATTTGTTGCCATTCTTGGCTTCTCGGGCACCGGTAAATCGACCCTGATGAACCTGATCGCGGGCCTCGAAAAGCCCGATAGCGGCACCGTGTCGTTCAAGGGCAAGCCCATCGCGGGCCCCGGTCCTGAACGCGGGCTGGTGTTCCAAAGCTACTCGCTGATGCCGTGGCTCACTGTGGCGGGCAATGTCGGCCTCGCCGTCGATGCGGTCTTCCCCAAGCTGTCCAAAGCGGATCGTGCCGCGAAAATCGACCACTACATCAGCATGGTGGGCCTGTCCCATGCCGCGTCACGCCGCCCGGCAGAGCTGTCTGGCGGCATGCGCCAGCGCGTCTCCGTGGCCCGCGCCCTTGCGATGAACCCGGAGATGTTGCTGCTCGACGAACCGCTGTCCGCGTTGGACGCGCTGACCCGCGCCAATCTGGCGGACGAAATTCTCGACATCTGGGAACAGGACAAAAAGACCTGCATCCTGATCACCAATGACGTGGATGAGGCGATTTTGCTCGCTGACCGGATCATCCCGCTCAACCCCGATGGCACCTTGGCGGAGCCGATCAGCGTGACCATCCCGCGTCCGCGCGACCGGGGCGCGATGAACGATGATGCGACCTTCAAAGCGCTGCGAGCGCAGGTCACCAGCTACCTGATGGACGTCGGCATCGCGGCCAAGGTCGAAGGCTCGCGCCTGCTGCCCGATGTCACGCCAATCCACGGCGTGCCAGTTGCCGTCAAAGAAGCACAGGAAGGCATGATCGAGGAACGCTTCCTCAACTTCTCGCAATTGCACAAGGTCTACCCCACGCCCAAAGGGCCCCTCACGGTGGTTGAGGACTTTGACCTCAAGATCAACAAGGGCGAGTTCATCAGCCTCATCGGCCACTCCGGCTGCGGCAAATCCACCGTGCTGACCATGGCCGCGGGCCTGAACCCGATCAGCAAGGGCGCGATCCGCCTTGATGGCTGGAACGTCGAAGGGGCCGACCCCGAACGCGCCGTTGTGTTCCAATCGCCCAACCTCTTCCCATGGCTCACGGCCAAGGAAAACGTCGCCATCGGCGTCGACAAGGTCTACCCGAAGGCGTCGCAGGCCGAACGGCAGGACGTGATCGAATACTACCTCGAACGGGTGGGCCTTGCCGACAGTATGGACAAACAAGCGGCCAGCCTCTCCAACGGCATGAAACAGCGCGTCGGTATCGCCCGCGCCTTCGCCCTCTCGCCGAAACTGCTGCTCTTGGATGAACCCTTTGGCATGCTCGACAGCCTGACAAGGTGGGAGCTGCAAGAGGTCCTGATGGAGGTCTGGTCCCGCACCAAAGTCACCGCCATCTGCGTCACCCACGACGTGGACGAGGCGATCTTGCTGGCCGACCGCGTGGTCATGATGACCAACGGCCCACAGGCCACTATCGGCAAAATCACGGACGTCAAACTGCCGCGCCCCCGCACCCGCAAGGCGCTGCTGGAACATCCCGATTACTACAACTACCGCGCTGAAGTTCTTGATTTCCTGGAGGAATATGAACACGGCGCAAAGCCCAAGCCAAAACCCACTGCGGTCGCTGCGGAGTAAGAAAGATGGATGAAACCGAAATCAAACTCGTTCAGGACAGCTTTGCAAAGGTGGTCCCGATCAAAGACACCGCCGCCGCGCTCTTTTACGGTGACCTCTTTGAAACCGCGCCCGAGGTGAAGCCCTATTTCGCGCAGACCGACATGACACGGCAGGGCGGCCAATTGATGGCAACGCTGGGCGTTGTCGTGAATGGCTTGCGCGATCTCGATGCCATCGTGCCTGTCGCACAAGACCTTGCCGTCCGTCACGTCGCCTATGGCGTGCAGCCCGAAGACTACGACAGCGTCGGGGCATCGCTCTTGCGCACCTTGGAAAAGGGATTGGGAGAGGCCTTTACCGATGACGTCAAACAGGCCTGGACCAAGGCCTACACCACCCTCGCATCCGTGATGGTGTCCGCCGCCTACCCGGGACAAGCACAATGACACAGAACCTGATCATCATCGGTGCTGGCATGGCCACGGGCCGCGCCTTGGAGCACCTGCTTGACGCTGACGCCGACTACAACGTCACGCTGTTCAACGCCGAACCGCGCGGCAACTACAACCGCATCATGCTCTCGCCCGTGTTGGCTGGCGATAAGACTTACGAAGAGATCGTGACCCATGACGCCGACTGGTATGCGGCCAACGGCGTGACCTGCCGCTTTGGTGAACGTATCGCCGCGATTGATCGCGCGGCCAAGACCGTCACAGCCGAAAACGGCGACGTGCTGCCCTACGACAAGCTGATGTTTGGCACCGGCTCCAACCCTTTCATGATCCCGCTGCCGGGCCACGATCTGGAAGGCGTCATCGCCTACCGCGATCTGGAAGATACGCAACGCATGATGGACCTTGGCCCCGACCACCAATGCGTGGTGATCGGCGGCGGTCTGCTGGGGCTGGAAGCCGCTGCAGGCATGGCCGCGCGCGGTGTTGACGTGACCGTTGTGCACATCATGGGCCACCTGATGGAACGCCAACTGGATGAGGCGGCGGGCTATCTGCTGCGCAAGGCGCTGGTGGACAAAGGCATCACCGTCAAATGCAGCGCCAATTCCAAGGAAATCCTGGGCCAGGACGGCCACGTCCGCGCGCTCTTGCTGGATGATGGCACCGAATTGCCCTGCGACCTGCTTGTGATGGCCGTGGGTATCCGCCCCAACGTCGCGCTCGCGCAAGAGGCGGGCCTCGCCGTGGGCAAGGGTATCCATGTGGACGACCAGATGGTCACTTCCGACGCCGATATCCTCGCCGTTGGCGAATGCGTTGAACATGACGGCGCGATCTTCGGCCTTGTCGCCCCGCTTTATGACCAAGCGAAGGTCGCCGCTGCCACCCTCATGAAGGAACCCGCGCAATTCGTGCAGAAAGAGCTGTCAACCAAACTGAAAGTCACGGGCTGCGACCTCTTCAGCGCTGGCGATTTTGCCGAAGGCGACGACCGCGAAGACATCGTCTTCCGCGATCCCGCGCGCGGCGTCTACCGCCGTTTGGTCATTGAAAACAACGTCATCGTCGGTGCCGTGATGTATGGCGATACCGCCGACAGCAACTGGTTCTTTGGCCTGATCCGCGACAAGACCGACATCGCGGATATGCGCGACACGCTGATCTTTGGCCCCGCCTATCAGGGGGGATCCGCCGCGGACCCGCTCTTAGCCGTTGCAGCCTTACCGCGTGACGCGGAAATCTGTGGCTGCAACGGCATTTGCAAAGGCCAGATCGAAGACGCCATCGCCGCCGGGGCCACCGACCTCGCCGCGATCAAGGCCACGACCAAGGCGTCCGCGTCCTGCGGCACCTGCACCGGGCTGGTGGAACAGGTCCTGGCCGTCACGCTGGGCGATGACTTTGTGATCCCCGCTGCCGCCAGCATCTGTGGCTGCACCGACATGACCCACGAAGACGTGCGCCGTATGATCAAAAGTCAGGAGCTCAAATCCATGCCCGCTGTCTGGCAGGCTTGCGGCTGGAAAACTTCCTGCGGCTGCCACGTTTGCCGCCCTGCGCTGAACTTCTATCTGCTCGCCGATTGGCCGCTGGAATATACCGACGACCCGCAGTCGCGCTTCATCAACGAACGCAAGCACGCCAACATCCAAAAGGACGGCACGTTCAGCGTCGTGCCGCGCATGTGGGGTGGGATCACGACCCCGAACGAACTCCGCGCGATTGCCGATGCCGCCGACAAATTTGCCGTACCCACCGTCAAGGTCACCGGCGGCCAGCGCATCGACCTTCTGGGCGTCAAGGGCGAGGATCTGCCCGCCATTTGGAAAGACCTCAACGACGCAGGCATGGTCTCTGGCCATGCCTATTCCAAGGGGCTGCGCACCGTCAAAACCTGCGTTGGCACCGACCATTGCCGCTTTGGCACGCAAGACAGCACCGGCCTTGGGATCAAGCTGGAAAAGACCCTTTGGGGGTCCTGGACGCCGCATAAGCTCAAGCTCGCCGTCTCCGGTTGCCCCCGTAACTGCGCCGAGGCGACATGCAAGGACATCGGCGTGATCTGCGTCGATTCAGGCTACCAAATCAGCATCGGTGGCGCCGCGGGCATGGACGTGCGCGAAACCGATCTGATCGCGCAAGTCCCGACCGAGGCTGAGGTGATCGATATCATCAAGGCCATCACCCAATCCTACCGCGAAAACGCCAAATACCTCGACCGGATCTACAAATGGATGGGCAAGGTCGGACTTGACTGGATCCGCGAACAGACCGTCGATGATCTGGACAATCGTGCCGCCCTCGTGGCCCGGTTCGAGGTCTCGCAATCGATCTACCGCGCCGATCCTTGGGCGCAGCACGCGACACAAAAGGCCGAAAGCTATCAGCCCGTCGCCAACCTCTCGATGGAGGCCGCAGAATGAGCGATTGGATCGATATCACCGCCCTCGACGCCATCCCGCAACGCGGCGCGCGTCTGGTCAAAACCGCCCATGGCTGCGTCGCCGTCTTCCGCACCGGCGCGGATGAGGTCTATGCCCTCGACAACGCTTGCCCCCACAAAAACGGCCCGCTTGCGGAAGGGATCGTGCACGGGGCCGCCGTGACCTGCCCGCTGCACAATTGGGTCATCAGCCTTGAGACCGGCGAAGTTCAGGGCAACGACGAAGGGCAGGTCGCGACCTATCCCGCCAAGGTCGAAGATGGCCGCGTCTTGCTGGACGCGTCGTTTCTGACGCGCCGGGCCGTGGCGTGACGCTGACCCGCACCACCTGTCCTTACTGCGGCGTCGGCTGCGGTGTTCTGGCCGGTGCTGACGGCACGATCAAAGGCGACCCCGACCACCCCGCCAACTTTGGCAGGCTCTGCTCCAAAGGCTCCGCCTTGGGCGAAACCATCGACCTCGACGGACGGCTCTTGACCCCGAAAATCGCCGGACAAGACGCCGATTGGAACAGCGCGCTTGATCTGGTCGCACGAAATTTCAGCGAAGCCATCCGCGACCATGGCCCCGACAGCGTGGCGTTCTACGTCTCTGGCCAGCTTTTGACCGAGGATTACTACGTCGCCAACAAATTGATGAAAGGCTTCATCGGCTCGGCAAATATCGACACGAATTCAAGGCTTTGCATGGCGTCCTCTGTGGCGGGACACAAACGCGCCTTTGGGTCCGACACCGTCCCGGGCACCTATGAAGACCTCGAACAGGCTGACTTGATCGTCCTCGTCGGCTCAAACCTCGCGTGGTGCCATCCCGTGCTGCACCAACGCATCGCTGCGGCCAAAGCGGCCCGCCCCAACATGCGCGTCGTCAACATCGACCCGCGCCGCACCGCCACCACCGATCTTGCCGATCTGCACCTGCGGATCGCGCCTGATGGCGACGTGGCGCTCTTTAACGGCCTCTTGGCCCATCTCGCCGACACCAATGTGCTCGACCTTGGATACATCCACGACCACGTAAACGGCTGCATGGAGGCGGTGAAAGCAGCCCGCGAAAGCGACCCCGCGACCTCGGGCCTGACACCGGTGGAGCTGCAGCAATTCTACCAGCTTTGGGCAGGCACGGCCAAGGTCGTCACTGTCTATTCCCAAGGCGTGAACCAATCGACCAGCGGCACCGATAAGGTCAACGCGATCCTGAACTGTCACCTTGCCACGGGCCGCATCGGCACGCCCGGGGCAGGGCCATTTTCCGTCACCGGCCAGCCCAACGCCATGGGCGGGCGCGAGGTCGGTGGTCTTGCCAATATGCTCGCCAATCACCTTGAAATCGACAACCCCGACCACCGCGCCGCCGTGCAGGACTTCTGGGCCAGCCCCACGATCGCCGCACAACCGGGCCTCAAGGCCGTGGACCTGTTTCAGGCCTGTGCGAGCGGTAAGATCAAGGCGCTCTGGGTCATGTCCACCAACCCAGCCGTCAGCATGCCCGACGCGGAAGGCGTGGCCGCCGCCATCGCGAACGTCCCCTTTGTTGCCGTCTCTGACATCATGGCGCGCACCGATACCGGTGATCTGGCTGACGTGCTCTTACCCGCGACCGGCTGGGGCGAAAAGGACGGCACGGTTACCAATTCCGAACGCCGCATCTCGCGCCAACGGGCGTTCTTGCCTGCGCCGGGGTCTACCCGCCCTGATTGGAAAATCATCTGCGACGTCGCTGCTCGCATGGGCTGGGCCAAAGCTTTCAACTACGCCTCGCCCGCAGAGGTTTTCGCCGAATACGTGGCCCTCTCCGGGGCCACCCGTGACTTTGGCCGCGACCTCGACCTGAGCGTTTTTGCCGACGCCGACTACGCCAACCTGCTGCCAACCCAATGGCCGCAAGACGACAAACGTTTCTTTGCCGATGGCGCGTTCTTACATGCCGATGGCCGCGCCCGCATGCTGCCGATTGGGGCTCCAGCAGTCAGTGCGCAGCCTCTGACCCTCAACACGGGGCGCAACCGCGACCAATGGCACACCATGACCCGCACCGGCAAAGCGCCGCGCTTGGGTGGTCATCTGGCCGAGCCCTACATTGAGGTCCACCCCGCTGACGCCCGCCCCCACGGCGTCGCACCCGGCGAAATCGTCACCGTCATCGCCCCCCAAGGCACCGCGCATCTGCGCGCCCTGATCACCGACCGCGTGGCCCCCGGCCAGCCCTTTGCGCCCATGCATTGGACCCGCCAGCGCAGCAGCGCAGGCACCGTGAACAGCGTCACGCGGCCTTCTGTTGATCCCATCTCCGGCCAACCCGCCCTCAAATCCGCACCCGTCACGCTGCGCAAATTTGACGCCGCGTGGTATGCCTTCGCCGCCTCTGTCACTGACATGCAACCTGGCGCGCCCTATGCCGCCATCGCCAAAAGCGTCACCGGCTGGCAGGCTGAACTTGCAGGCGAAACCGCTGTCGAAGACTGGGCGGCGCAGGCCCGCATGCTCTTGGGCAGTGACGATCACGCCGCCATGATGGTTGACAAGACCACCGGCCAAACCCGGATCGCGTTCCACGATGGCGACCGGCTCACCGCGCTCTTCTTTGCCGGACCCGCCCCCGTGGCCCTGTCACGCGCCCACGCCATATCGCTCATCGGCACGCAGATCGCGCCGATGCAGGCGCTTGCGGGCCGTGCGCCCGCCGACCAGCCTGATCCGGGCACCACCGTCTGCGCCTGCATGGGCGTGGGGATCAACACCCTGCGCAGCGCCGTCGCCGCCGGGGCCACGAGCGTTGACGCGCTGGGCGCTGCCACCTGCGCGGGCACCAGCTGTGGGTCCTGCAAGCCCGAACTGGCCGCACTCCTCGCACAAGTCGCACCGCCCATGGCCGCCGAATGACCCTCGCGCCCTATGTCCGCATCGTGACGCAAGGCAAGGGCCGCGCCCGCCCGCTGACCCAGGCAGAGGCGACGGAAGCGATGTCCATCATTTTGTCCGGTAAGGCCGCGCCAGAGGCCATTGGCGCATTGCTCATGGTGCTGCGCCTGCGCGGCGAAACGGCAAGCGAAATCGCGGGCTTTACCCAAGCCCTGCGCGACCAGCCGGGCCCCAAACTATCGCAAGCCGACCTCGACTGGCCCTGCTACGCCGCAGGCCGCACCCGTGGCGCGCCGCTCTTTCTGCTCAGCGCTAAACTGGTCGCACAAGCGGGCTACACCGTGTCTCTGCACGGCTGGAACTCACATCAAGCAACCGGCGCAAGCGTCCGTAACGCCTTGGCAAACCTCAACCTTTGCGACGACACCTTCCGCTACTCCCCGCTTGAAACCCTCAACACGCGCGCCTTTGACCTCCTCAAACTCCGCGATACCTTTGGCCTGCGCTCCTGCATCAACACGGTGCTGCGCATGTGGAACCCGTCCGGCGCTCCGGCCTCTGTCCAAGGCGTCTTTCACCCATCCTATCGCGGCTTGCAAACCCGCGCCGCAGCGGCCTTGGGCGACCAGAACCTGACCGTCATCAAGGGCGGCGGTGGTGAATTCGAACGCAATCCCAGCAAAGCCGCCGCAATCTTTGGCTTGCGCCATGGCACCCCGCTGGATGCCTCCGCCCCAGCCTTAACCGCCGACCCCCGCCGACTGCACGACCCCGACGCCGCCATCGATCTTGGTCAGTTGTGGCAGGGCCAGCAAACCGATGCCTTCGCCGAAGCCACCGTCACGGGCACCGCCGCCCTCGCGCTTTGGACCATCGGTGCGGCGGACACCATCGCCCAAGCTCAGTCCCATGCTGACGCACTCTGGCAGGCACGGCTCACCCCCAAAAGGATCAGCGCATGAAGACTTTTCCCATGTTCCTCCAGATGCGGGGCCGCCGCGTCGTCATCGCAGGTGGCGGCGAACAGGCCGCGCAGAAATGCCGCCTGATCCTGAAAACCGATGCCGCGATCACCGTCCTGGCCCCCACATTGGACGCCGAACTCGCCGACCTGCACGCCCAAGGCCGCATCGGCTGGCAGACAGGGCCGATCACCCCCGCATCCTTTGCGGGCACTGCGCTGGTCTTTGTCGCCACCGGTTGCCCCGGACTTGATGCCAGCCTGCACATGCTGGCCAAGGCCGCCGGTGCCACGGTCAATGTCGTGGATCAGCCCGACCTTTGCGACGCAATCACGCCATCTATCGTTGACCGCAGCCCCGTCGTCGTGGCCATCGGCACCGAAGGCACGGCGCCTGTGCTCGCCCGCCAGATCAAAACCCAATTGGAACAAATGCTTGAGCCGCGCCTTGGTGATCTCGCCGCCCTCGCCGGGCGCTTGCGTGACCTTGCCGCCTCCCGTCTGCAACCGCGGATGCGGCGTGATCTCTGGCGTTGGGTCTTTTCCGGTCCGGCCCGCGACGCCCACGCCACAGGCGCGGAACGTGACGCCGCAAAACTGATCAAATCCGCGATTGAGACAGGGGCATTCGGCGCGGATCAAACCGGGTCCGTGGCGCTCGTCGGGGCAGGGCCGGGGGCCAAGGACCTCATCACCCTGCGTGGCGTGCAACGGCTGCAAGAGGCGGATGTGATCTATTATGACCGCCTTGTTGACCCCGAAATCCTCGATCTCGCCCGCCGTGATGCCGACCGCGTTTACGTCGGCAAAGCCCCCGGTTGCCATCACTGGCCGCAGGACAAAATCACCAATGTGCTGGTCTCCGCCGCAAGACAAGGCAAGCGTGTCGTCCGTCTGAAATGCGGTGACCCCGGCGTCTTTGCCCGTGGCGGAGAGGAGATGGAGGCCCTGCGCGCCGCCGACATCCCCTATGAAATCGTGCCGGGCGTCACGGCCGCCAGCGCCGCCACTGCGGCCATGGGCGGCGTGCTGACGGAACGGGGCGTCTGCGACAAGCTGGTGCTGTCAACCGGACAAACCCAAGACGACCGCGCCACGGATTGGGGCGCATTGCTGCAACCCGGCACCCGCGTCGCTATCTACATGGGCGTGGGTTCGACCCCACAGATCGCGCAGGCCCTTCAGGCGACAGGGTTTGCCAATGACATCCAGATCGACATTGTCTCAAACGCGCAAAAGCCCGACCAGATCATCGCCCATTGCACCCCGGCCACCATGGCGCAAACCATCGCGGAACAGCACATCAGCAACCCCGCGATCCTGTTCCTCACGCGGCCCTACCCAGCCGTGCAAACCATCTCAGTGGCCGTCTGATCCAGCCCTGCGGATTTCCGCAGGCCGCGCATCTGACAGCGGTTTCAGACGTTTGCAAACCGCGCCCGCCCCCGCCACAGTGGCGCAATGGCAGATGGCGCGATGGATCAGACACATTTGGAACGGCTGCCCGCCCGGATGCGCCGCAGCGTTGTGGCTGTGCTGGGCATCACGGTTCTGCTGGCCACGCTCGTCACCTTTTGGGGCGCGCAGCGTTACTTTGAACGGTTAGAAGGCGAGACAGCCACCACCCGCATGGGCCTTTACCTGCGTTCGCTCAACGAAACGCTGCGACGGCACCAGCACCTCCCCTTCGTTTTGGCCCGCGATCCGCGCTATGCCGAGGCTTTGGCTACGGCTGGCACTTGGCCCGACCTCAACGACCGGCTGGCGCTTTTGGCTGCAGAATCAGAGCTTGAGGCGATCTATCTGATGGACACCAGCGGTCAGGTGCAGGCCACATCCAACGCCGGTGTACCGCACAGCTTTCTGGGCCAGAACTACGGCTTTCGCCCCTATTTCCAAGAGGCGCTGAACGGCGCACGCAGCGATTATTTCGCCATCGGCGCGACCTCCGGCAGGCCCGGTTATTTCGTCGCGGAACCGCTTGTCGCCGCCGCAGGCCAAACCCCCGGCGTGGTCGCAATCAAGCTTGATGTCAGCGAATTGCAACGCTCTTGGGAAAGCAACACAGAGGTTGTCGTCGCCCGCAATCAGGACGGCATCGTCGTGCTCGCCTCTGACCCCGACTGGCTGTATCGCCCGACGGAATCCCTTTCACCAGAGACCCGGCAAAGCATTCTCGACAGCCGCCAGTTCGGGAGCGAACCGCTTGATCCGCTGGCGTGGTCGACCTCTGCGGACAGCCGCGTGACCGTCAATGGCGCGCGCTACCTTATCGCCTCCGGCCAATCCGATTGGCGTGGCTGGACCGTGCATTACCTGCAACCCGAAGGGGCCATTCTGCGGCAAACCCTTCTGGCGACTGCCTTTTTCGGAAGCATCATCGCGCTTCTGGTGGGCTTTGCGACCTTCCTGCGCTCGCGCCGAATCGGGCAGGCCTACGCCGCGTCTGAACGCCACCGCTCGCAATTGATCGCGACCAACCACCAGCTGGAAGAGGCCCAGACAGAGCTTGCCCGCAACGCCAAACTCGCGGCCCTTGGGCATCTGGCGGCCTCTGTCACGCACGAGCTTGGCCAACCCATCAGCGCCTTCCGCAACCACCTGACCGCCGCCGAAATCGGGGGTGAGATTACCTCCCCCCAAACCGCCAGCAGCCTCAACCGCCTTGTCGACCGGATGGAGGCGATCACCACCCAATTCCGCCACTTCGCAAGCGGCCGCACCGCGACCAAGGCCCCCGTGGACCTGCGCGTGATCCTGGCAGAAGCCGCCGCCCTTGTCGCCGCCGATACTGCCGCCGCCGGGGTGCAATTCACGCAGCCCGACATTGCCAATCCGATCACGGTGCACGCTCATCAGGTGCAGCTCGAACAGGCCTTCACCAACCTTTTCAAGAACGCGATCCATGCCGTCGCTGAGGTCGATGACCCGATGATCGAAGTCGCTGTCAGCACTACACCGGCAGAGGTTCACATCACCGTCCGCGACAACGGGTCGGGGCTGGGCGACGCAACGCTCGCCACCCTGCAAGAACCGTTCTATAGCACCAAGCCCTCCGGCGTGGGCATGGGGTTGGGCCTCTCGATCACGTCTGAAATCATCCGCGATCACGGCGGTACCCTCCGCATTGAAACGCCGACCGAAGGGGCCACGTTCGTGGTCACTTTGCCCCGCGACACCACCAAAAAGGCCGGGAAATGACCAAAGCCACCATCCTTGTTGTCGATGACGACCACGAAATGCGCGTCTCCCTCACGCACCTGCTGACCAGCGCGGGTTATGACACGCTTGTCGCGGCCAACGGGGCAGAGGGGCTGGACCTTTTGCGTAAATCAGCCCCCGACGCGGTGCTGAGTGACGTGCGCATGCCCGAAATGGATGGCCTGGAATTCCAGCGCAAAGCGCGCGAGATGTCCCACGTCCCCGTCATCCTGATTTCTGCCCACGGCGACATCCCCATGGCCGTCACCGCGCTGCAAAGCGGGGCCTACAGCTTTGTCGAAAAACCATTTGAACCGCGCCGCCTGCTTGGCATCCTCAAGAACGCGATCCGCATGAAACGGCTCGAAGACGGCACCAAACGCCTGCAGGGCCGCCTTGCCGAACTTACCGAGTTGGAGCGCATCCTGATCGGTGAAAGCCCGCAAATCGTGGCCGTGCGCGATCTGGTATTCGACTTTGCCGCCAGTGCTGCCAACGTGCTGATCCTAGGCCAAACCGGCACCGGCAAGGAGCTTGTCGCGCGGGCATTGCACGATCTGGGCCGGGATGCCGCCGCCCCCTTTGTCGCCGTCAATTGCGCCGCCATCCCGCCCGACCGGTTTGAGGAAACCGTCTTTGGCACCGCCGCCAACCCCCTTGGCCTGATGCGGCAGGCTGACGGTGGCACGCTCTTTCTGGATGAGCTGGGGTCGATGCCGCCAGAGACCCAGTCAAAGTTCCTGCGCGCCATTGAAACCAAGCAATATCAACGCATTGGTGAGGCTGACGTGCAAAACGTCGACCTGCGGATCATCAGCGCTGCCTCCGATCACATGCCAGACCTTGTCGCCGCCAAGACCTTTCGCGAAGACCTGCTGTTCCGCCTCAATACCCTTGTCATCGACCTGCCCAGCCTGGCCGACCGAGGTGAGGATGTGCTCCTCCTCTTTCGCCACTACATGCGCCGCCTGTCGCAGCTTTACGACCTGCCCACACCGGACCTGACCCCCGATGACGTCTCGGCGCTTTTGTCCCACGACTGGCCCGGCAATGTGCGCGAATTGCAAAGCGTCGCCGAACGCCGCGTGCTGTCAGAACGACGCGGCGGCGGGTCTGTGCGCCGCGCGCTGGCGGGCGACACGGCAGAGGATTTCCCCGGCACCCTGCGCGAGGCGGTCGCGGCGTTCGAGCGCGAGATGATTGGCCGCGCGGTGCAAGACGCCGATGGCCGCATGGATGACGCCGCCAACACCCTTGGGATCGGGCGGCGCACACTGAACGAAAAGATCGTCAAACTCGGCCTTGATAAGGACGCGCTGCTGAACTCCTGACGCCCTGCGGAAATCCGCAGAGCGTTTTTACGACCCCCTGCGTTTTCCTTCATATCGCCGCGTCGCACAATTTTGCATCAACGCGACAGGTCCGTAACAGGCCACAATCCTTGGGAGGAAAACCATGAAATTCGTAAAAGCACTCACGCTGGGTGCCGCACTTGTCGTGTCCGGCGCCGCCTATGCACAAAGCACTGACTACGTGCTGAACACCGCCTCAACCGGCGGCACATATCACCCCGTTGGCACCGCCATCTCGACCCTGTCAAAGGTTAAGCTGCTGCCAAGCCAGGACTTCTCGCTCACAGCCGTGAACTCTGCCGGGTCCGGCGCAAACGTGCAGGCGCTGTCCGCAGGCACCGCTGATTTCGCCATTCTGCAGGGCCTTTTCGGCTCTTACGCCGTGACAGGCACCGGCCCGATCACGGAGCCACAGACCAACCTGCGCTCTGTCACGATGCTGTGGCAAAACGTGGAACAATTCGTCGTGCCCGTCGACAAGGCCACCACAGGCACGGTCGAAGATCTGACAGCCCTCAAAGGCATGTCCGCGGGCATGGGCCGCCAGAACTCTGGCACCATTGGCTCAAACACAGTGCTGCTCAGCGGTCTGGGTATTGACGTGGCCAATGACTTCACCCTCGTTGACGCGGGCTACGGCCCCACCGCCGATGCGCTGGCCAACGGTCAGGCCGTCGCGGCTGGCATCCCATCCGGTCCGCCCACTGGCGCGATCACCCGTCTGATGGCCGCCAACGAAGGCAAGTTCACCATCCTTGACGTCACCGACGAACAGCTTGCTGCCATGGACGGCGGTCGCAACCTCTGGGTGCCTTACACAATCGAGGCTGGCACCTATCCCGGTCAGGCTGACGACATCAACACAATCGCGCAGCCCAACTTCCTCGCAGTGAATGCCGATGTGGATGAAGAGCATGTGTATCTGCTGACCAAGACCATGTATGAAAACCTGCCATTCCTGCAGGCGATCCACCCCGCCACCAAGGCGATGGCAATTGAACAAGCCATGGCTGGTCTGCCCGCACCCCTGCACCCCGGTGCGGCACGCTACTACACCGAAATGGGTCTTGAGATCCCTGAAAACCTGATCGCGAACTAAGCGCGTCACGTTTCAAAGGCCGCCCCAACGGGCGGCCTTTTCTGCCTTGGGAGGGGACAGATATGTCGCAAGACGCCACCACCGCACGCGCGGCATTGCTTGAGGTGCCAAAAGGGTCCTTTGGACCGCGCCATCTTGTGCTGATCTTCGCCTTGGTCTTTGCGCTTTGGCATATCCTTACCAACGTTTACCTGAACGAACCGGGGCTGTGGCAGAACGCGATCCACTTTGCGGGCTTTGCCTTTCTGGCCTCTGTCACCATCAGCCCCTGGGGGAAACATGCCCATAAAACATGGGCTTGGGGCTTTGATCTGATCTACGGTCTGCTTGTGGCCGGTGCCGCCCTTTGGGTCGCAGGCGCCGAAAGCGGGCTTTACGAACGCAGCCTCGCGGTCACCGGGCTGGGCTGGCAATTCACCGCCATTGACTGGGCGGCAGGCCTCTTGCTGATCTTCGCTTGTATTGACCTGTCGCGCCGGGTGTCGGGCTGGGTCATCCCGATCCTGATCATCCTGTCGCTCAGCTATATCCTGTTCCTCGGCACCATGCTGCCGGGTGTCTTCCGCTCCGCCAGCCTGCCGCTCGACGATGTGCTCTTCCGCACGCTTTACAATGACGAAGGCATGTTCGGCATCCTCGGCACGATCTCTGTCACCAACATCACGCTCTTTATGATCTTTGGCGGCTTTCTGGTGGTCTCGGGTGCCAGCAACTTTGTCATCGAGCTTTCCAAGATCGTTGCAGGCCGGATCAAGGGCGGGGCGGCTTTTGTGGCCGTTCTGTCCTCGGCTCTCACCGGCACGATCTCCGGCTCTGCCATCGCCAATACGGCCTCAACCGGGGTCATCACGATCCCGCTGATGAAGGCCAATGGTTTCCGCCCGAAATTCGCCGCTGGGGTCGAGGCTGCGGCCTCAACCGGGGGGCAATTGATGCCACCGATCATGGGGGCAGGGGCCTTTGTGATGGCGAGCTATACCTCCATCCCCTACGGCACCATCGTCGCTGTCTCTGTCGTGCCTGCGATCCTCTACTTTCTGTCAGTGGCCTTCATCGTGCGGATCGAGGCAGTGAAATACGACGCGGGCGCGCATATCGACCTGACCGTTGACCGGGGCAAACTGGTGTCCGGCGGCTTGGTCTTTGTGATCCCGCTCGGTGTGATGGTGTGGCTCTTGCTGTCAGGCGTCACGCCGTCTTATGCGGCCTGCTGGGCCATCGCGACGCTGATCGTCACGTCCTGGCTGACCACCATCGCGGCGTGGGCGGACAAGGGCGGCTGGTTCAAACCGATCACCATGGGCCCGACCCAAATCGCCGAAGCGCTTGTGAGCGGCGTCAAATCCGCTGTGATGACGGCGATCCTGCTCACGGCAATTGGCATCATGAACAACGCCATTGTCACCAGCGGCGTCGGCAACGGCTTTTCTCTGATGATCGCGCAATGGTCGCAAGGCTCGCTCGTGCTCGCCATCGCCCTGATCGCACTGGCGTCACTTGTGCTGGGCATGGGGCTGCCGGTGACGGCGGCCTATATCATCCTTGCGATCCTGACCGCCCCGGCGCTTGCGGGCCTCATGGCTGATGGCATCATCGTCGAACAATTGATTGCGGGTATCTCGGACCCCTCACAATCCGCGCTTTTCTTCCTCGTGGATCACCCGCTGGCGCTGCAAGTCGCCACCGGCATGACCCGGGCAGAAGCGTGGGAACTTGTGCGCAACATCCCCTTCGAGATCGCGGTCACGATCCGCCCTGTGATGATCGACCCGGAACTGCAGTTGACGTTCCTGCTGACCGCACATCTGATCATCTTCTGGCTCAGCCAGGATTCCAACGTGACACCCCCGGTCTGCCTTGCCGCCTTTGCCGCCGCGGGCATCGCGGGATCGCGGCCCATGGCCACGGGGTTCGCCAGTTGGAAGATCGCAAAAGGGCTTTATATCGTCCCGCTGCTCTTTGCCTATACGCCGCTGATATCAGGCGATCTGGCGCAGATCATGCAGATCGGGTTCTTCGCGCTCTTTGGCATCTACGCCACCAACGCGCTGATCCAATGGTATGCGGAAGGGCCCATTGGCATCGTCACCGCGCCCCTTTTGGTGCTGGGCGCGGTCGGGGCCTATTGGCCGCTGGCATGGATGCCGAACCTTGTTGGTGCTGCTCTTGTCTTGGGCGTGATCATCTGGACAGCCCGGCAACCGAAACCGACCCTGCAACCTGCATGAAAAAGGGTCGGCAATGCGACACTGCCGACCCCTGAATTCATCGAAACCCTGCGCCCTTAGGTCACGGTTTTCCAACCCAGCCTGCGCGAGAACGGGAAGCCGCCACCGGGGATTACCTTGCTGCGCCGAGGCTTCGTCGACAGCAGCTTACCCGGCCAGAACATCGCCGACATCTGACGCCCGCCAGAAATCACCCGCGATTTGCGCGGCTTCGTCGACAGCAGTTTGCCCGGCCAGAACATCCGTGACATGGGCCGCCCATGGGTCTTGAGCGACCGCTTAGCCTTGCGCGCCTTCAGCAGCGGCACACCAAGATCTTCTGACACCGGGCCGCGTGGACCGGGGATCGCCAGCGTCAGGAAACGCGGATGATCCTTCAGCACGCTGGGTGCAGGATCGGGCGTGTTGGGGACAAAGAAATCCTCGTCCACCTTGTCGCCCACGTTGATCGTCTCACGCTCTGCCAGCACTTCGCGGGTCAGCCGCGCCGCGCCCAGTGGCTTATAGGTGGTGCGCACGACCAGAACGGCGTTGCCCGCCGCCAGCCCCTTGGCATAGGCGTCCATCGCCGAAGGATGCACCTGCGCGCGCGCCATCTTGGCGTCGGCGTTGTCGCCCGCAACAATGACATCGCAGGCCCGTGCCGGGACGCCTTTGAATTGCAACCGGTCAGCGGCGCTACGTGCAGCGGCCTGATCGGGCATTAGGCGTGTGATAATCGTTGTCATGATGCCTCCATTCGTTTGGTGTTCGTCTGTGGTAGCGGGGTCCGGCGCACCGCGCGGCGTGCCATCGGAAGAAGAACCGCAATCGCAACCAGCAGGCTGATCGCTTCAACGGTGAATACAAAAGTGTAGGGCAGATGGGCCGCATTTCCAGTCGGTGACTGCAATCCCACGATGATATCGCGCACGATGCCTGCGAGCGCGACGCCAACGCCTGCTGCCGTGGCCTGTGCCGCGCCCCATGCGCCAAGTGCCAGCCCCACGCGGTCCTTGGGTGCGGCACGCATCATTGCGGTCAACGTGGCGTGGCCAAAAAGGCCTGCGCCAAGACCCACAAGGAAGGTGCCCAGCAAAAAGACCGGCGTGCCACCGCCCAACGCGGCGATGATGATCAGGCCAAAGCCCGGCGCACCAATCGCGGTGCCCACAAGGCCAAGGTTTTCAGGCGCTGTTGTGCCGCTCAGCATCTTGGAGGCAATGCCAAAGCCCACCAGCGTGCCAGAGGCGAAAAGCGCCGTCAGCTTGGTGGTGTCTGCGACCGACAAGCCAAGAACTTGCCCGCCATAAGGTTCCAGCAAGACATCCGCCATGCCAAAGCCAAAGGTGCCAAGGCATATCACGACCAGCAACCGCATGATGCCCTTCGTCCGCGCCAGCTCTGCCCATGCGGCCTGGAACGGCATGGGCCGCGCGGCCTTCATCGCTTGAGCGCGGTCGCGGCTGCGCGCCTCTTGTTTCCACATGGCAAAAAGGTTCAGGGCCACCGTGACAACAGCGCTGCCCTGAATGACCTGGATCAGACGACCGGGCGTATAATTTTCCAACAGCGCCCCATAGATCAGCGCGCTGGCGACCATGCCTAGCAGCAGCATCACATACATCAGGCCAACCACCTTGGGCTGATCCGCTTCTTCCACCAGATCGGTGGCAAGGGCCAAGCCCACGGTCTGCACGATGTGCACGCCCGCGCCGACCAGCAGAAACGCCAAAGCCGCCGCACTCAACCCGATCCAACGGGGGGCGTCTACAGCCTCGCCATAGCCGGACAGCACCAGCAGGGCAAAAGGCATTATGGCAAAGCCACCGAACTGGCACAGCGTGCCTTTCCAGATATAGGGGATGCGTCGCAGCCCAAGCGCCGAGACATGCACGTCCGATTTGTATCCGATCAGCGTGCGAAACGGGGCAAAGACCAGCGGCAGGGCCAGCATGACCGCGACCAGCGTGGCAGGCACGTTCAGCTCCACGATCATCACGCGGTTCAGTGTGCCAACCAGCATGACCAGGGCCATGCCCACGGTGACTTGAAACAGGGAAAGCCGCAGCAGGCGGCTTAGAGGGACCTCGGCGCTGGCGACATCTGCGAACGGCAAATACTTCGGCCCTAAAGCCGACAGTTTCCGTGTGGCAAAGGCGCGATAGTCAAACATGATGCGCGGGTCCTGTGCTGCCAGCGACGTCAGGGGGCAGCCTACCTTGGAAATATGTGTTGGGCTCGCGACGCGTGGCCGCAAGCCCAAAGATCTATTGCACGATCAGCGGCGTATGCACGTCGACCGATGCCATCGTCTCGGGCATCGTCAGGATACCCTTGGCGCTTGTGCCGTCTGGCAGGATCACCGTCACCTCAAGGCCATCGCCGGTTGGCATGACATAGCTGACAGTTGCCGCATCCATGCTGGTTTCATCCAGAATGGTTGCTGATGCCATCTCTTCGCCGCCTGATGCAGAGCCCTGCAAAAAGTCAGCCACCCACGTGGTGTTCTTGACCACCTGCATGTGAACCGAGAATGACCCGACAGCGACCGCACCCAAAAAGAGCGGAACGCCTACGGTTGGTGAAACGACAAGCCACATTTTTGCATTATTCATGGTATGTCCCTCTTATCCCAGCCACGGTGTTGCGACTGCGACCAGCAGGTGCGCCAGCAGGGCAATCGCCCCAAAAACACGCGTGCCATCGATGAGGTAGCTATGGACCTCTTCAGCCTCTTCAAGTGTCAGGCCGGTTGGCCAAACCTTATCTTCGTCTGCCATTTGCAGTCCTCCTTCGTCATTGGAGAAAGCAAGCCCGGTCACGTTCAATCGTCGTTGAGTGACGACACAGCAGAGTTGCTTCCTATGTGCGACAGATTGTCACGCACAACTTACAACGTCAACGTAAATACAAGTTTACACTGCTTTTGCGAAACGCGGCGCGAGGCGCAAGGCACTGCGTTTTATGGGCTTTTTCGCCACGCTGCCGAACGGGGTGCCGCGACAGGGGCTTCAAAATGCGAAATCAATCAATGTCTTAGGTGCGGCAGCCTGTCGCACCCTGCGCGGGCGATCTGCCCCAAGTGTAGGGATCAATGTGATGATCTGAGGACACAACATTTTTTCGCCGATCACGCGGTTTGGGCCAGTTTGGCGACGCGAACAGGCCAATTCCGGGAATCACTTGTCGCACCTGACGAAACGCAAAACGGCGGACCAGATGGCCCGCCGTTTGCATTTCTCAGGATTGAAAGGCTGGCCTTAGCCCTTGCCTTTCCAAGGCACCAGAATTCGTTCCGCCCAGCGCATCAGCATATCAATGCTGAACCCGATGATTCCGATCAGGATGATCCCCATCAGCACGATATCGGTAGACTGGAATTTGGATGCGACCATGATCATCATGCCAGCGCCCTTCTCGGCGGCGACCAGTTCTGCGGCCACAACCGTGCCCCAGCAAACCCCCATCGCGACCCGTGCACCGGTGAAAATCTCGGGCAAGGAGTTGGGGATGATGACGTGACGCATGATCTGCCACTTCGACGCGCCCAGCGAATAGGCGGCGTGCACCTTGGAAATCCGCACGCCGGACACACCCGACCGCGCCGCAATCGCCATAATCCACAAGGCGGCGAGGAACAGCAGGATGATCTTACCGACCTCTCCAATGCCCGCCCAGATGATGACCAGCGGGATCAACGCCAAGGGCGGCACCGGGCGCATGAATTCCACGATGGGGTCAAACCAGCCGCGGAACCAATTGCTCAGCCCCATGGCATAGCCCAGGGGGATGCCGACCAGCGCCCCAAGGATAAAGCCCACGATCACCCGGAACAGCGAATAGCCCAGATGCTCTGCCAGGGTTGAGTTGCGATAGCCCGCGCTTGCGATCTCTGTGACGCGCGCCCAGACCGCCTCGGGCGACGGCAACCAGATCGCTTCCATCTGAATGCCCTTGGCGGGCGTGATGTTGAGCGTGCCCTTGGCAGACATCGACACGGTGCCGAAATCAACCGCGACTTCGCCCTCTGGGGCAATCGCCTGACCGTTCACAGCCGTAATCACGGCCCCATCATCGCGGCCCAGCTCGTCGTTTTCGTCCACGCGGAACAACTCATTCCGGTAGGCCCCAATGGCGATACTGTCGTCCTTGGCAAAGCCGTCGCCGGGTGCCACTTCGGGCGCTTCGACGTCTTCGCCAATGGTGTAAACCACCACCGACACCGTTGCGTCGTCGGACTGATCACCCGCAGTGGCGGTGTAGGTAAAGCTGGCCTCGCCGGTGAACGCCCCCGGCATATGCAGGAACCCCGGCAACAGCTTGGACCCGGTGAAAGAGCCCCACATGACAAAGATCAGCACGATCGACACGACGGACGCGACAGTGTTCGACGTCACCGCACTCTCATCGCCAAATGTCACCGTCTTCAGGCTGCTATAGTCGCTCTTGGGCGTCAGCATCCGCTTGATATATGTCCAGATGAACATGGCGGCCAAAATGACCAGCACATAGCCCACAACATAAGGAAACACCGCTGCAAGGATTTTGAGAACTTCCCAAAGTTCACCCCAAAGGTCGCTGATAATTCTCATGATCCTGCTCCCTCTTCACGGCCCATAATCTCTTCTTCCATGTCCCAGATCATGCCAAGGATCTCTTCGCGGACCTCACCGAACTTGGGGTCCTTCTTGACCTCACGCAGGTCCTGACCCACGCCCATATCGGCGAACGGCAGGTTGTATTCCTTGTGAATGCGGCCGGGACGCGGGGCCATCACGATCAGACGTTCGCCCAGCAACAAGGCCTCTTCGACCGAGTGGGTGATCAGAATGATCGTCTTGCCCGTCTCTTTCCACAGCTTCAGCACCAGCCCCTGCATCTTTTCGCGGGTCAGCGCGTCCAGCGCACCAAGTGGTTCGTCCATCAGGATCACGTCGGGATCATTGGCCAGACAACGCGCCAGCGCGACCCGCTGCTGCATCCCGCCCGACAGCTCATAGACCGCCTTTTCCTTAAAGTCCTGCAAGCCCACGATATCCAGCAGGTGATCAACCTCGGCCCCATACTGCGTGGCCTTCTGACCCTTCATGCGGGGACCAAAGCTCACGTTTTCGCGCACGCTCATCCACTCGAACAGCGCCCCTTGCTGGAACACCATGCCGCGTTCCGCGTCCGGTCCGGTCACCCGGTGACCGTTCAGCTCAATCGCACCTTCTGTCGGGGCCAGGAAGCCCGCGACAATGTTCAAAAGGGTGGTCTTGCCGCAGCCCGATGGCCCCAAGACCGACAACAGCTCGCCCGCCTTCAGGTCCAGCGACACATCCTTGAGTGCCTGCACCGATGACCCGTTTGGCAAGTCAAACCGCATCGATAATTTGTTGATTGATAACCCTGACATCTGGTCCCCTCAGAAATTCAAGAAAGCCTTTTTCACAAAGACTTACCACAGTTCCTGAGATTATGGGGCGCGAAATGCTCCGCGCCCCACAAGATGTTAGATTACATCGCGCCCGCTGCGGTCAAAGGACCTGCGTTCACGTTGCCTTCATAGCTGTCCAGCGCGCCGGGGATCGACCCGCTTGCCACGAACACCTCGGCTACACCCTTCATGAAGGTTGCAGCGTTGCCGCCCAGCCATGCGTCAGACAGTTGCTCTTCGATGGTTGGGAAGACAAAGCCCGCCAGCGTTTCGGCTGTCGCGTCTGCGTCCATACCAGCGTCCTGAGCGATGACTTCAAGCATCTCGTCGCCCATCTCACCAGCTGCCCACATTGCGTTGGCGTCGGCGGTGACTTCAAGGAACTTGGCAACCAGATCGCCGTTCTCGGCAACAAAACCGGATGGTGCGGTTGTTGCGTCAAACACCAGAATGCCCAACTCAGTCTTTTCAGCGCCAGTCAGCAGGACGTTGCCGTGCTCGAGCATACGGCGCAGCGCGCCACCCCAGCCACAGGCCATGTCGACTTGACCCTGCGCGATGGCGGCAGCGCCGTCAGCAGGTGCCATGTCCACAACTTCAAGGCTTGCGACGTCAACACCAAAGTGCTCCATCTGCTTGAGGAAGCCGTAGTGCGCAGCCGTGCCCAGTGGCACTGCAACCTTCTTGCCCGCCAGTTCAGCGGCGGAAGAGGCGTCAATCTCAAGGCCAGACGACACAACGCAGTTGTCGTTGTCAGCATAAGACACAGCCACGTCCAGTACCTGAAGGTCCTGACCTGCGGATGCGGCAACCACGAAGGGTGGGATACCCTGGCTGACAGAAATCTGGACGTCGCCAGATGCCATCGCTGCGGACATCGCCGTGCCGGTGTCAAAGCTGACCCAGTTGACTGTCACGCCCAGCGCTTCGTCATAGGTGCCTTTGACCTTGGCGAACTGGAACGGCATTGGCCACTCAAGGAAGTAGCCCACTGTGATTTCGCCGTGGCCGTCAGCGGCAACAGCGTTCGCGCTGAATGCCATTGCCGTACCGGCCAGCAGGCCCTTGATAAGGTTCTTTTTCATGTTTTTCTCCTAGTTGAAAACTTCAAGTCTTTGGCGGCCGCCTCTTGAGTGTCTTGCGCACTTTTAGCTGGCGTTTCAGCACAGCAACGGCCTCGCACGGCACATCTGACGCCATCGGGGAACGCCTTTCAAGCCATTGACGGACTGCAAAAGACCAATTCTCAAGTCTTTTTTGTCCATACGATGTAAGGCCTTGCATTGATTTGCCGTGCCAGATGTAATTCGACAGCCTTTTCAACGTGTTGGCGCATTTTTGAGCGTTTGATCAAAAGGATCAGTCCAGTTTTGTTAATGTATCAGTCCAGTCCTTGCGCCCCAAGACTGATTGTGAACTTGACCCGCGCGCAGTAAGTTATCCACAACATCTTCGCCAATGGCAGGGCCCCCGCGCGTGACCAGAATTTCGACCATCGTGTTAAGCGTCCAGCTGGCCTGCGTCGGGTTATCGTGGATCCCGCTGCTACAACTTGGCGGCACGCGGCTCGAGGTGTCGAACCTCGCCTCGCTTTTTGTGATCGCCACAATGCCGTTCTACGCGCTGCCGCATCTGCGCATGCCGCCCGTCTTTGCGCTCCTGTATCTTAGCTTCTTTGGCCTTTTCGCGGCCTTCGCCTTTCACGGCGGGGAAGGTATCTCGCGTCTGATCATGACCGTCGTGGCCACCACCGCCGCCCTTGCCCTGACGAACCTGCGTGACGTCTCGCAGGCCACCATCGCAAGGGCCATCGTGATCGCCTATCCGGTCTTTTGGTTCTTCTTCTGGCTCTCCGCACGCCTCGCGGGACAAGACCTCTTGAGTGGCGCGCTGGACTATCTGCAAACGCTCAACCGGTCGGTCTTTGTGTTTCAGGTGCTGCGCCCGACCTTCAACGCCTATGTGCCGTCGGGCGATGTCACCTATGTGGCCAGCACCGTGAACGGGCTGTCGGGGGCGTTCTTTGTGTTCTTTGTGCTGGGCCTTGCCTGTTGGGATCAGGGTCGCGGTCCCAAGGTCGTCTGCGCCACCGCCTTTGTGACGATCTTCGTACTCTTTTCGACTTCCAGCGTGTTGCCCACCGCGCTGATCTGCGTGCTCGCCGCGATTGTCTGGATCAGACACGCGCGGTCAAAAATTGGCTCTATCCTCGTGATAGGTGGCTTTGCAGTGTTGCTGGTGATGCTGTCAGGCGATCTTTTGGCCTATCTCGCAGTTAACGTCGCCAGCGACGAAAGCAGCCGCGCCGCCCGCGTGTCGCAATACCTTGGCAGTATCGACCTGATCGACGCGAGCCTTGGTTTCGGCCACGGCTACCTCAGCATCGATGGCCACAACATCCACAACTTCCTGCTCTTTGCGACCGTGTCTGGGGGTATTTTCCTCGGCCTCGTGGTGCTGGCCGTCATGCTGATTGTCAGCTGGACCGTGATCAAATCCGGCTGGCGTTACCTGCGCTTCGGCGGGTGGGAGGATTTGGCCATCACTGGCCTGATGCTCTATTTTCTCGTCCGCCTGGGCGCGGGCGGGGCAGGGGGCATGCCAGCGGGCCCGGGCGCCGTCGCCCTTGGGCTGGCCTGTATGATTGCCGCCAATCGCGGGGCAGCCCCCGCGCCGCAACGGTCTAGAAATCGACCGTTACGCCCGGCAGATTCAATTCCCGGATAAGCTCGCGCAGCTCATTACGCGCCGCCACGTTTGAGATATTCAGCCCCTTGACCCCGATGTCGCGCAGATCAAGCAGCGTCAGACCGCGCGGGAACAGCTCGCGAAAGATCACCCGCTCGTTGAAACCCGGCGCCGTGCGGAACCCGATCCGCTTGGCAAGCTTGGCGATCACACGAGCCATTTTTTCCTTGTTCACCATCTGCTGCGCACCCATCCGGTTGCGCACAACGATCCAGTCAATCGGTGTCAGCCCCGCCTGCGCCCGCAATTGCCGCGCGTTCCAGACCATCTCGGAATAAACACTCGGCCCGGTGATATTCTCGCCTTCCGTGTCCACATGGGCCAGCAGGTCGAAATCAATAAAGCTATCGTTCAGCGGCGTGATCAGCGTATCGGCCAGCGAATGCGCCACCTGGCTCAGCCGGGTATGGCTGCCGGGGCAATCGATCAGGATAAAGTCGCAATCCGGCTCCAGCCCCGCCACCGCCATGCTCAACCGATGGTCATAAACGTTCACGCCAGGCTCAAGGCTGTCCTTGTCGATCTCCGGCAGGTCCACATAACCGGGCGTCGGCAGGTCCAGCCCTTCCTTTTGGCAAAACGCGCGCCGATTGGTGACATAGCGCCCCATCGTCTTTTGCCGCAGGTCCAGATCCAGCGTGCCGACCTTGTGACCCATCCGCGCCAAGGCGGTCGCCACATGCATCGCCACGGTCGATTTGCCCGCGCCGCCCTTTTCGTTGCCCACGACGATAATATGCGCCACTGCTTTGCCCCTTACCGGATTTTTTGCCACTATATGTGGGGTGGCCGCGCAGGGAAAGCGGATGCGACATGCCATCTGCGCTTTTTTCACCATCTTGACACAAGCGCCACAAAGGCCCATGTGCTGCCCTAACCGGGATGCGCCCTGCCGCGTGAGCAGTGCGATCAAATTCGCCAAGCGCCCCGATGACTGGTTCCCAAATTCACGCAGGGGGTCCGACGCCATGATGGCGTCACCACTGCAACGGGCGCATCTGCGCCCCAGAACCCATTTGCGCGGGCGCTGCCCGCCGGAAAGAACGATATGGACTTTGATATGCTGGGCCTCGCGCCCCGTCTTGTGGCGAAGCTCGCCGAACAAGGCATTACCGACCCGACACCTATTCAGAAACAGGCCATCCCGCATGCGATGCAGGGCCGCGACGTCATGGGCCTTGCCCAGACAGGCACCGGCAAAACCGCCGCCTTTGGCCTGCCGATGATTGATGCGCTGATCAAGGCAGGCACCAAGCCTGCCCCGAAAACCGCACGCGGCCTGATCCTTGCGCCCACGCGCGAGCTGGCCAAACAGATCGCCGATAACCTGACCGCCTATACCAAGGGCAGCCACCTGAAAGTAGCCTTGGTCGTCGGCGGTGCAGGCATCGTTGCGCAGACCAAGCGGCTTCAGGGCGGCGTTGACCTTTTGGTTGCGACCCCGGGCCGTCTGATCGACCTGCTGGACCGCAAGGCGCTGCGCCTGAACGAAACCATCTATCTGGTGCTGGATGAGGCCGACCAGATGCTCGACATGGGCTTTATCCATGCCCTGCGCCAGATCGCGCCGCTATTGGCTGCGGATCGCCAGACCATGATGTTCTCGGCCACCATGCCGAAGCTGATGAACGAATTGGCCGACACCTATCTGAAAAACCCCGTGCGCGTGCAGGTGAACCCACCGGGCATGGCGGTCAAAAAGATCGAACAATCGGTGCACTTCGTGGCCCAGGCCGCGAAATTCGACCTGCTGGTGGAATTGCTCGACGCGCACCGCGACGAGATTGCAATTGTCTTTGGCCGCACCAAACACGGCTGCGAGAAAATCTATAAACAGCTTGAGAAAAAGGGCTTTGCCGCCGCCTCAATCCACGGCAACAAAAGCCAGGGCCAGCGTGAACGCGCGCTCGCGTCATTCAAAACCGGCCAAGTCCGCGTGCTGGTGGCAACAGATGTGGCCGCCCGTGGCCTCGACATCCCCGGCGTGGCCTTTGTCTATAACTACGACCTGCCGAATGTGGCCGAAAACTACGTCCACCGCATTGGCCGCACCGCCCGCGCCGGTGCTGACGGCAAAGCCGTGGCGCTTGTGGCCCCCGATGAAATGATCGAACTGCAGGACATCGAAAAAGCGATGAAGGATACAATTCCCGTCGCCTCTGGCCGTCCGTGGGAAATCCAACCCGGTCAGAAAAAGCGCCCCAATGGCGGCGGCGGTGGTCGTGGCCGTGGACGCGGTGGCCCCGGCGGCGGTGGTGGCGGCAAGCCCAAGCAGCAGAACAAGCCCGGCCATACCAACGCCAAACCCGGTGGCGGCCAACGTCGTCGCCGTCGGCGCGGTGGTGGCGGCGGCCAAGCCGCGTAGGCCGGGCTTCAGACCGGCATCCCGCGCGACGCATATCCCGGCCCTCACCCACTAAGGGTAGGCCGGGTTTTACCCCGGCGCTGCTCTCAAAACATCAGCCCCGAAATCACGATATCGCCCCATTCCGCTTGCGGCACATCGCCCCCTTCGCAGTCCAAAACCCAACTCTGCCCGTCAAACCGTAATCCGGTGGGGTGCACCTCTGCGCGGTCGCCATCCCGCGCGCGCAAGGTCACCTTGTTGCGCCCCCGCACCGCGCGGGCCAGTGCAGCAGGGCGCGGATCATCATGGTCAAGACCCGGCGCATTCAGCTCAAACATTGCGGAGGTCTCGCTCATGACCTGCCGCACCGTTTCCGCCTGACTTTCCAAAATCTTGCTCGCCGCCCGCTTGCCCGCCGTCTTCAGCCCCAGCACATCCAACGCCGGAATATCGGCGTTCAGGATCAGCGCCAGCGCCTCGGCCTCCTCGGTGGTCAGCGCCGTCATCTGGCTGCGATAATCAAACCCCAGTTCAATCCCGCCGCCCGTGCCCTGATGGGCGATCACCGGCAGTCCGGCCTCTGTCATCGCATCCAGATCACGCAGCACCGTGCGCTGCGACACCTCCAGTTCCTCGGCCAAAACCGCAGAGGTCATCCGCCCCCGGTTCTGCAACAACAGCAAAATCTGCAATAAGCGCGCACCGCGCATGGGTCGTTCCAATATGACAGTAGGTGTCATATTTAGGCAGGTATCGGGTCTCAAAGTCAATGAGGACCCAATGCCCCACTTTCAAACATCACGTCTTATCGCGGCCCCCGCCGATCAGGTCTGGACCGTTCTGACCAATCGCACGCTCTTGGCGGGCGGCGACTTCGGGATCACCCGGCTCGACGGCCCCGCCGCCAGTATCGCCACAGGCCAGCGCATCACGCTTTATAGTGAGGTTGCAGGCAATCGCGCTTTCAAACTGCGTGTCATGCAGGCCGATGGCCGCCGGATGATCTGGCGCGGCGGCATGCCGCTTGGCCTCTTCACCGGCACGCGGACCTTTGACCTGACGCCCGAGGGTGATGGCACCCGCTTTGACATGGCAGAGACTTTCACCGGCCCCATGTCCGGGCTTATCCTCAAATCCATGCCCGACCTGACCCCGTCCTTTGAAACCTTCGCCGCCGCCCTGGCGCGCCACGCAACCGGAGAGACCGCATGAACACCGTCACCTATGGCACCGGCACCCCCGATGATCCCTGGCTCTTGAAGACCCCGCCCGGAAAGTCCGAATTTCAGGCCTGGCGGGATGAGACCCGCGATCCCCCCGCACTCGTGGTGCAGGTCGGAACCACGCAACTCAGCTACAATCTGCAAGCACTGGAAGACGCCCCGGCAATGCTCGCCGCCCATGGCGATTGGATGCCGCTTGGCAACGCTGACGAAGGCAAACCCACCAAGCCCGGCACGTTCGAGGACTGGGCCCGCGCCGCCGACAACCCCGTGGGCGGCTATTATGGTCTGCGCAAAGGCTACCGCGGCCGCTTTGCCAACTACGTCGGTCCCGTGCTCGAAGTGCTGGGATTGGCCGAGTTGGAACATAACCCCCGCAACAACCGCATCAGGGCCAAAGGTTAATATGAACGCGGGTTAAGACTTTGATGTGCATGGGTTGTGCATCGGGTGTGCACAGGTTCTGCATGGTCTGTGACCGGCGGTACGCACCGTTAAGCCAACAAAAAACGCCGCCCCGATCCGGGACGGCGTTGATCTTGTAGGGTGGGCAATCTGCCCACCATCCGGTCTTAGAAACCCAGACCAGCGTACTTGTTCTTAAACTTGGACACACGGCCACCAGCGTCCATCAGACGGGTGTTGCCGCCGGTCCAGGCCGGGTGCACGGAAGGATCAATATCCAGCGCCATCTGGTCGCCTTCTTTGCCCCAAGTGGACTTCATCTGCACCACAGTGCCATCGGTCATTTTGACGTCGATGACGTGGTAGTCTGGGTGAATATCTTTTTTCATCAAACAGTGACCTTATGCTTCGGCGCCCTTAGGCGCTTTGTAGTTGGTGACTTCTGCGATACGAGCGGACTTACCGCGACGCGACCGGAGATAGTAAAGCTTCGCGCGGCGCACACGGCCACGGCGCACAACAGTGACGCTGTCGATGTTGGTGGAATGCAGCGGGAACACACGTTCCACGCCCTCACCAAAGGAGATTTTGCGCACAGTGAACGACCCAGCGATTCCGCTGCCGTTCTTGCGTGCAATGCAAACGCCTTCGTAATTCTGAACCCGGGTCCGGGTGCCTTCGGTCACTTTGTAACCGACGCGGATGGTGTCACCCGCTTTGAAATCGGGGATGTCTTTCCCCAGCGCAGCAACCTGCTCCGCTTCGATTTGTGCGATCAGATCCATCTGATAGCTCCTTGATATAGCACGGGTTTTCCCGTGACGTGTCTCGTGTCGTCCAGCGCTCTGTGTCGTTTTCCGGGTCCGCCGTGGCGCCCGCCAGAGATGTCGTCAACGTTCATTTGGGTGGTTGTCCGGCCTTGCTGGGAAGGGGACCCCAACGAAAGGGCGCTTCTTATCCAGCGGTTCCATAAACCCGCACCCGGAATCAGCGGACTGACCGGGAACAGCGCCTTCTAGGCCCAATCCCTTATGCAATCAAGGGGTTTTCGGCTTCCGCGCAGGCCGGTTATTCGGAGTCAAATGGGCAAACGCGCCTTCGCCATAGGACTTGATGACTTCAGAGATCACCACATGAAATCCGCCATACCATTTTGCGTATTGCGCCTTCGCTTCAAGATGCAGCGGATGGGTGGAAAACGCCCGCAAGGCCGTGTGGTCCTCCCAATAGTAGACAGAGTTCTTCTTGCCCCCGTCCAGCGTCACCCAACCCTCTTTGCCAAGAAAGCCGGGCGTCTTTTCCGCAGCCTCTGCGATCATTGCATCCAGCTTGAAAAATTCTTCATCCAGATCGGTTTCGGTAAAGATGAAACTGGCCGAAATCATGTGTTGTCCTTGTCCCGCGCCTGATACGCGGCCCAAAGATCAGGACGCCTGTCTGCGGTGATCTTTTGCGCCATCTTGTGTCGCCATTCGGCGATCTTGGCGTGATTGCCCGACAGCAAAACCTCAGGAATATCAAGGCCCTGCCATGTTGCGGGCTTGGTGAATTGCGGATGTTCCAGTAACCCGTCGCTAAAGCTTTCTTCTACGGCAGAGGCCTGATTGCCCAGCACACCGGGCAGCAGCCGCACGGTTGCATCCAGCATGGCTTGTGCGGCAATCTCACCACCCGTCAGCACGAAATCCCCAAGGCTGACCTCTTGAATGCCAAAGTGGTGCAGCACCCGTTCATCCACACCTTCGAAACGCCCACACAGCAACGTCACCCCATCGCCACGTGCCCAGTTTTGGGCCGTCTTTTGGGTGAACGGCGCGCCGCGCGGCGACAAATAGACAAGCGGGCTCACCCCCTTGGATGCGGCCCGCGCATCACCAATCGCGGCCTCCAGCACATCGGCCCGCAGCACCATGCCAGCACCACCGCCCGCGGGGGTGTCATCGACATTGCGATGTTTGCCGATGCCGTAACGCCGCAAGTCATAGGTCTGCAGTTGCCACAGCCCGTCTTGCAACGCCTTGCCCGTCAGACTTGCCCCCAAAACCCCCGGAAAGGTCTCTGGGAACAGGGTTAAAATCTGCGCGGTCCAGGCCCCCGCCAGATCAGGCGTATCGGTCATAAGCTCGCGCGGTTTCAGCGTCGGGCGGGCGGTGAGCCTGCCGGCTGATCTTGCTTTTTTTTCAACCATCTTTTGCCTCTCGCAGCATCCGGTCCTTTTGACGCTTCAACGTAATCTTATCCTGACCCGCGCGGTTCATCGCCAGAAATTCAGCTTCCAGTTCAGGGTCTTGCCCCACATTGGCCCGACGTGCGGCAGGCAGATCACGGCGCACATCCTGCGGAATATCCAAAAGGTCAAGCAATGCAGAGGCAGGCCCCTCGCGGTGGTCGCCAATATCCTCCAGCCGGGCGGTCTGGACGGCGTGAATATCCAGTTTGGCCGCGATACTGGCCGCCTGAGCAGCGGGGTCGCGCAGGCCGGGAAAACGCGCCCGGAAGGTGTCAAAATCATCCGCCAAATGGATCGAGCGGACAAGGTGGCCATAGACGCTTCTGATCCAGGGTTCGGGATCGCGCAGGGTGTAGAAAAAGGTGATGTCCACATCCGCCCCGAACCGCCCGCGCAAGGCCGCGACGATCTGATGGCCCAGTGGCACAGCGGCGCGTTCGTAGTCCTTGACCAGCCGCCCAAAAAGTCGCCGATGACCTGGCATCGCGCCGCTGAACGTCTCTCGCGACAGGACGATCACGGGATCATCGGGAATGCTGGCAAGGAACCGATCAAGTGAGGCGCGAAAGGCCCGCAGCCGCCAAGGGTAGGGTTTCTGGCCATAAATCCGCGCGGCAGAGCCTGCCTGCAGGAACGCAGCCTTGCCATAAAAGCTGACGTAGGGGGCCAGAACCTCGGCGTTTTTGGCCATATAGGATTGCAGCGAGCTCGTGCCGGTCTTGTGAAAACCGGGATGCACAATCACGCGGGTCATGACGCGTCAAAAAGCCCGTCAGGCGGGTCAGCAATGATCCGGCCTGATGCTAGATCGACCGTCGGCACAGCAGCTTGGGTAAAGGGCAAAAGCACCGTCTCGGACGAACCGGGCACGGTGACTTCCAGCAGGTCGCCTGCACCGTGATCCATGACGTTCTTGACCGTCCCAAGGGTGGCACCGCCGGAATCTAGGACAGAAAGTCCAATGAGATCAGCGTAGTAATATTCATCATCCGGCAGCGACGGCATGGCATCGCGCGGGGCATAAAGGCTGGTGTTACGCAGGGCGTCGGCGTCTTCTTTGGTAATCACGCCATCGATCCGGGCGGTAAATCCGTTCTTCATCCGCCCCGTCAGCACGATCTGGTTGAAGGTCCGGCCATCCTCTGTCGTCAGCGGTGTGTAGTCGGCAATCGCTTCGGGGTCGGCGCAAAAGCTTTTCAGGCGCACCTCTCCCTGCACGCCAAAAGCGCCGCCGATGCTGCCTACGATGATCTTGTCGTCACTCATGACCGTCTCCTTGGCGGAAGGTCGCGGGGACCTTCGGCAAAACAGGCGGTTGGCCCGCGCGGGATGCGCGGGCCAGTCCAGTGCTTATTCAGTTGCCGCTTCTTCTGCAGCAGCTTCCTCGGCAGGTGCTTCTTCTGCGGCAGGCTCTTCTGCGGGTGCAGCAGCAGCTTCGGCAGCAGCAGCAACCTTGGCTGCTTTTTCTTCAGCGCGGGCCTGTGCGGCTTTGCCGGGTGTGCCTTTGTTGGGGTTGTTGCGGTCTTTCTTCGCAAGCACGCCAGCGGCTTCCAGCATACGGCTGATACGGTCTGTTGGCTGTGCGCCCTGACCCAACCAATACTGCACGCGCTCCATGTCCATTTTCACGCGGTCTTCGCTGTCTTTGGGCAGCAGTGGGTTATATGTGCCCAGCTTTTCCTTAAAGCGGCCATCGCGTGGCATCCGGCTGTCGGCTGCGACGATTGCATAGTGAGGGCGCTTTTTGGAGCCGCCACGGGCGAGACGAATTTTCATAGCCATCTGTTTTTCTCCTTAGATGTCTTTGGGTTGGTGGGCAAATTGCCCACCCTACGATTGGTGTTGGTTGTGGTGTTGGATCACTTCCTGAATGATGAAGTTCAGGAATTTCTTGGCAAATTCGGGGTCGAGATCGGCCCGGTTTGCAAGGTCGGTCAACCGTGCGATCTGCTGCGCTTCGCGCGTGGGATCAGACGGTGGAAGGTCGTGTTCGGCTTTCAGCACACCCACTGCCTGGGTGTGTTTGAACCGCTCGCCCAGCGTGTAGACGAGGATCGCATCAAGCCGGTCGATGCTTTCGCGGTGGCCTTTCAGAAGGTCAGCGGCGCGGGTGACGGCGTCGGTCATTTTGTGTCTCCTGACGTGGGACGCATGTAGCGAAAGATGCGGTTGGTATCGCCAAAGGGGCCTTTGGCGTTGGGGTCTTCGACGCCACCGATGCGCTGGGCCACAGCGGCAGAGGCCGCGTTTTCGGGGTCGATGTAGGATACGATTGTGTCCAAGGCGGTGGTCGCAAAGGTATGGGCCAACATAGCGGCCCCTGCCTCTGTCGCGTAGCCGTTGCCTTCGTATCCCTCGTAAAGCACCCAACCGCACTCAGGCTCGGGAAAGTTCGGTGGTTGCACCAATCCGACAGTGCCTACGTGGATGCCGTTGGCTTCAATCGCCAGATTGCCAAAACCATAAAGCGCCCAAGACGCCGTATCATTGGCGAACCAGCCCCAAGCTTTGGCCTCGTCGATGGGGCCGCCCATGTATTTTGCGCGGTCGGATGCCGCGAAGGCGCGGTAGGCCTCCCAATCGCTGCGCTGGTAGGGGCGCAGGGTCAGGCGTTCGGTGTGGAGGGTCGGGATCATGCCGCACCTCCGTAGCCGTAGATTGCCACGTCGCTGTCCAGCGGGTGGTGGCCTATGCGGGCAGCCCCCAGCCGGGTGGCGACCTTGTGAGAGGCGGCGTTGCCGTCGGCGATATAGCTGACAAAGCCGTCACGGCCTAACAGATCAAAACCCCAATCACGCAAGGCCAATGCGGCTTCACTGGCGTAGCCATGCCCTTCGGCGGCTTCGGTCAAAAGCCAACCCAGCTCGGCCTGCGGGTCGCCAAATTCGTGACCCAGCAGGACCAGACCCAGCGGCGTGTCATCCCCGTGGCGTGTGATCGTTAGCGCGCCGTGGCCGCGCAGGATCCAGCCCGCGACAAGCTGGTTGAAATCAAGCCAGGCATCCTCTGCCGACATCGGCCCGCCGATATGTGTGGCGCGGTCGGTCGTGAAAATGGGTTCGAGCGTTGGCCAATCCTCCAGACGCGGCGCGCGCAGGATGAGGCGTTCGGTTTTGATCACCGGCAGGGCGCGCGCGATGTGGTTTGCCTTTGGCGGGGTTTCCCAAGGATGGCGTGTCATCGGCGTGCCCCCCTGCGCGGGTGGCGGTAAACGAGCGTTTCCGCCGTGGGGCCGGTGGCATCGGTATCAAGGCTTGCACCCAGCTTTTCTGCCAGCCGGATCGAGCGGTGATTGTCGGGCAGAATGTAGCTGACGATAGTTTTCCAGCCCAGCACGTCCCAGGCATGGCTGATTGCGGCTTGGGCGGCCTCAGACGCAATGCCAGTGCCTTCGGCGGCGGCGTCAAACATCATCCAGCCGATTTCCGTCTCAGGCCAGTCAGGCGGGGTCCAGGGGCCGACAAAACCAAGGGCCGTGTCACTGCCGCGTTTGGTTACCGTCCACATGCCGTAGTCATAGATCTGCCAATGGCCCAGCTCACCCGCAAAGGCACGCCAGGTGCGGCCCAGATCACCGTGCGAGCCGAACATCGTGGAGCGGTCCGACATCATGAAGTCATGAAACGGGGTCCAGTCCGACGGGCTGGGCTGGCGCAGCACGAGGCGCTGGGTTTGCAGGGTCATGCTCATGCGGGCTGCCCCATGGGATGGCGCCAAACCTCAACCTCATCGCCGGGGCGATAGGTGTGGGTGCCGTCGCGGGTGCAGCCAAGGCGCTGGGCCAGGGCGATGGAGCGGGTATTCTCTGTGGCAATATAAGAGGCCAGCGCAGGCAGGCCTTGGGTCGCGGCCCAATCGCGCAGGGCAATGGCGCCTTCCGCGGCGAGGCCCATGCCCTCAAAGCCGTCAAACACCACCCAGCTGAGTTCGGGTTCATCAAGGCTGCTGGGGTGCCAGATCGAAAACCGTCCGCATGGCGTGCCGGTGACGGTTTCTGTCGCGAAAAAGCCGCCGTAGCCGCGGGCGTGCCATTGACCAAGGTGGATCATGCAACTGTCCCAGGCATCACGTGGATCGGTCGTGGGGCCACCCAGAAAGACCGAGCGTTCGGTTGCGCAGAATGCGGAAAAGGCGGTGTGATGGGCCAAGGTAAACGGCCCAAGCGTCATGCGGCTGGTGGTGAGGGTCGGGATCATTGCACCGCCTCCCACTGGGCCAAAGCTGCGGGGACATTATGGGCCAGATGGCGGTAATAGATCGCCGGCGCCCCGTCATGCGTCGTATCTTTTTCCGGCACTGCCCCCAGCCGTTCGGCCAAGGCGATCGAGCGGGTGTTGGCGGGTGAGATGATCGAGATCAGCGGCCCAAGGCCTTTGGCCTGACCAGACCAGTGACGGACCGCGACGGCGGCTTCATAGGCGTAGCCCTTGCCCTCACCATTGTCGAAAAGATGGTAGGCCAGTTCCGGTTCAGGCCATTGCAGATGGTTGAGAATGCCCGCGCGCCCCATGGGCGTGTTGGTCGCGGTCTCGACCACAGTGAAAAAGCCATAGCCGTGCCATTGCCAATGGCCGATGCCAGAGATCATCCCGCCCCATGCCTTGTTGGCATCCACATTGCCGCCCAGATGTTCCAGCCGGTCAGAATTGACCAGCCAGTCCGTGAAAGGGGCCAGATCGCCCTTTTCAGGGCCGCGCAGGGTCAGGCGCTTGGTATGGAGCGTCGGTGCAGGCGTCATTGGCTGATCCCAAGGACGCGGCAAGCCGCGACATCAAATTGGCATGGTGTGGAGACGCGACGCCGACGGCCAAATGTCCCGCGCGCGGCGGCGTTGGAGCCTCCGGCGGGGATATTTTGGAACCGAAAAAGGACTGGGGTGCGCGTCATGGGTTAGGTTATTTCTTTTTGCCAAAGCCAGAGAGACCGGGGGGCAGGGCGCTGCCGCCGCCCAAACCGGGGAGGCCGCCGGGCATTTGGCCTTGCAGGGCTTTGGCCGCTTCCTCCATGGCTTTGGGGTCGTTCATGTCGGGCATGCCGCCGGGCAACCCGCCGCCTTTGCCGAACATGCCCTTCATGGCCTGTTTCAGCATGCCGCCTTTGCCCATCTTGCCCATTTTCTTCATCATATCCGCCATCTGGCGGTGCTGTTTGACCAGCTTATTGAGCTCTGACACTTCAAGCCCGGCACCGGCTGCGATGCGTTTCTTGCGAGAGGCGGCCAGCAGGGAGGGGTTGGCGCGCTCTTTTTTGGTCATGGAGTTGATCAGGGCGATCTGGCGTTTGAGGATGCTGTCGTCAAAGCCTGCTTCGCTGACCTGTTTGGCCATTTTGCCCATGCCGGGCATCATGCCCATCATGCTTTCCATGCCGCCCATTTTCATCATCTGCTCAAGCTGCATCTTGAGGTCGTTCATGTTGAAAGCGCCCTTTTGGAAGCGCTTCATCATGCGTTCGGCTTGTTCAGCCTCGATCGTTTCCTGTGCTTTTTCGACAAGGGCCACGATGTCGCCCATGCCAAGGATGCGGCCTGCGATGCGGTCAGGCTCGAAGGTCTCAATCGCGTCCATCTTTTCGCCAAGACCCACAAAGCGGATGGGTTTGCCGGTGATGGCGCGCATCGATAGCGCCGCACCGCCGCGACCGTCGCCGTCCATCCGGGTGAGGACAACGCCGGTGACGCCAATCTTGTCGTCGAATTCCTGGGCCACGTTGACCGCGTCCTGACCTGTCAGACCGTCAACCACCAGTAGGGTTTCGCGGGGGGAGGCCACATCGCGCACTTCGGCGGCTTGGGCGATCAGTTCCTGATCGATGTGCAACCGGCCTGCGGTATCGAGCATGTAGACGTCATAGCCGCCAAGCGAGGCTTGGGTTTTCGCGCGTTTGGCGATTTGCACAGGCGTTTCGCCGGGGACAATCGGCAGGGTGTCGACGCCGATTTGGCCACCGAGGATCGCCAGTTGTTCCATCGCGGCGGGGCGGTTGGTGTCGAGCGAGGCCATCAGCACGCGCTTGCCTTCGCGGTCTTTGAGGCGTTTGGCGAGTTTCGCGGTGGTGGTGGTCTTACCTGAGCCTTGCAGGCCGACCATCAGAATGGGTGCAGGCGGGTTGTCGATTTTCAGCGCACCGGGGTCAGCGTCGCCGGTCAGGACGTGTTTCAACTCGTCATGGACGATCTTGATGACCTGTTGGCCCGGCGTGATCGATTTGGTGACGGCTTGGCCGGTGGCCTTGTCTTGCACGGCTTTGACGAAATCACGGGCGACGGGGAGGGACACGTCAGCCTCGAGCAGGGCCACGCGGACCTCGCGCAGAGCGGTTTTGACGTCATCTTCTGACAACGCACCTTGTTTGGTGAGTTTGTCAAAGACGCCTGACAGGCGTTCGGAAAGACTTTCAAACATCGCGTTGGCCTCCGGGCCGGATCGTTACGGGTTGCTTCCAAGGTGGGAAGCGATGGCCCAAACGACAAGCGCACCAGTGGGCGCAACGCGCTGACTGGTGGCGATCCCCGTGATGGGCCGGGGACCGGAAAGCTGGTGCTATCCGGGTTTGAAGGCGATTTACGCCGGGATGTGGTGTGAGTCAACCGATGAGACGGCCTATGTCCCGTTGGAACTGGCCTGTGACGTGTGGTGCGGATCTTGCCTGCCCTAACAAGTGGCTGTTGCATTTCCGAACGGATCAGGCATTTTGATCGCAGTTATGTTCCCCCACGCACGATTGAGGACGCTATGGATAGCTGGGATGAGATCCGCACAGCCTACCAAGTGGCCCGTGCTGGCACGGTCAGCGGGGCTGCGGATGCACTGGGCGTGCATCATGCCACCGTCATTCGACATATTGATGCGCTGGAAAACCGTCTTGGCGTGAAGCTGTTTCAACGTCATGCGCGCGGCTATACCGCGACGGAGGCGGGGGATGACCTGCTGCGGGTGGCGCAGACCACGGATGATCAGTTCACCCAGCTTGCGGGCCGGATCAAGGGGCAGGGCGCGGGGGTTGGTGGCGAGCTTTTGGTGACGTCGATTGGCACGCTGTCGTCTTTGATTGTGCCGGTGTTGGCGGATTACCAGGCGACGCACCCCGAGGTCATCGTGCGGTTTTTGACGGGTGATCGGCTGTTCCGGCTGGAATACGGTGAGGCGCATGTGGCGATCCGGGCGGGGACGCGGCCTGAGCAACCGGATAATGTGGTGCAAAACCTGACCACGCAAGGCGTCGCGCTGGTCGCGAGCGAGGCTTATCTGGACAAGCACGGAACCCCTAAAGACGAAGATGATCTGCAACACTTTCATTTTGTCGGCCACGACAATGACGACAACCGTGCGCCGTTCATGCGCTGGTTGTCAGAGGCCGTGCCGCGCGACAGGATCGTGTTCCGTGGCACCGATATGCGGGTGATGCGCGATGCGGTTGTGGCCGGGGCCGGGATCGGGTTTGTACCGGAAACCGAGTTGAAGACCTTTCCAAACCTGCGGCGGGTCATCCCGACAAAGCCGGAGTGGGCGGCGGATTTGTGGCTTGTCACACATGTTGACCTGCACCGGACAGCGAAAGTGCAATCCTTCCTGTCGTTCATTAAAGAACAGGCTAAGAACTGGAACGTATGATGCGCCCTGATACCGGCGGGCATCTGGCGATGCTGCTTTTTTCGCTGCTGGTTGCAGGCTCTTTCGCCTTGGGCACGCTGGCGGCGAATGAGATCACGCCGGTCGCCTTAAACACGGTCCGTTTCTGGATTGCCTGCGCGGTGATGGGTGTGGCTGTGATGGCGACCACAGGCATTCCCAAGGGAGCGACACAGGCAATTTGGCGATATCCGGTGCTGGCGCTTTTCTTCAGCTCTTATTTTGTCCTGATGTTTGAAGGGCTCAAGACGGCGCCTGCGGTGAGTGCGGCGGCTGTCTTTACCCTAACGCCGATTATGGCGGCGGGGTTTGGCTGGATCTTGCTGCGGCAGCGGATGACGGGGCGGATTGCGTTGGCCTTGTTGATTGGTGGGACAGGGGCGCTTTGGGTGATTTTTCGCGCTGATGTGGCGGCGATCCTAAAGTTCGATATTGGCCGGGGTGAGTTTATCTATTTCTGGGGCTGTATGGTACATGCAATCTATACGCCCTTGGTGGCAAAGCTGAACCGGGGCGAGCCTGCCGTGGTCTTTACCTTTGGGACGCTTTTGGCGGGGTCGATCATGTTGACCGCCTTTGGCTGGCGCGATCTGGTCACGACAGATTGGCTGAACTTGCCGGGGATTGTCTGGCTGACGATCCTTTACACCGCGATTTTTGCCAGTGCCGCGACCTTTACGCTGTTGCAATTTGCGGCACTTCGCCTGCCGAGCGCCAAGGTCATGGCTTATACATACCTCACCCCAAGTTGGGTGATCGTCTGGCAATTGGCGCTGGGCGGGCCGGTGCCGCCTGCGCTGGTGCTGCTGGGGGTCGGGCTGACGATTGTGGCGCTGTATTTGCTGCTGCGCGACGACGGTTAGCCGTCGATCTGGGTTTCCAGAAACCGCTCGAACGCGTCAAGATCGACGCTTTCCATTTGGCCAAAGCCCTGCATCCAGACCGAAGCCTCGCGCAGGGCGTCGGGTTCGAGTTTGCACCATTTCACCCGGCCCCGCTTTTCCTGCGAAATCAGCCCCGCAGAGGTCAGCACGATGAGGTGTTTTGAGATCGCCGCCAGCGACATGTCAAAAGGGGCGGCGACGTCGGTGACGGCCATGTCGTCCTCGAGCAGCATCGCCAGAATGGCCCGACGGGTCGGGTCGGCGAGGGCGGCGAAGGTGGCATCAAGCTGGGGTGTCATGGGGCGATTAAGCGGCTTGGGCGGGAAACGTCAACCGATTGGTTGAATATCAATTTGCGATTTTCGCATGCGAAAAGGCGCGAATTCGCCCGCAATTTCAAAGTGATAATCAAGCTTTATCAATGGGTTAACGGAGCGTGCGGGGTCGCTTGACTCGGGCCCGGTGCCAGCCTAGACCACAGGCAACTTCGCAAGGGGGCTTTTGACGTGTCTGACGACAAAAATCCTGCCGATGATCAGGCCAGACTGGCCGCGTTAGAGGCGAAATTGGCCGAACGCCGTGCACCGGCAGAGGTCAAGCACCACAGCGAAGAACACTATTCGCAGGCACAGCTTGCATGGCGGATGGTGATCGAATTAGTCGCCGGTCTTGGGATCGGCTTTGGCATTGGATACGGGTTGGACAACCTGTTCGGGACAACCCCGATCTTTCTGGTGCTGTTCATTTTCTTCGGCCTCGCGGCGGGTGTCAAAACCATGATGCGAAGTGCCGCGGAAGTGCAAAGAAAGCAGCTGGCGCAGGCCAGCGAACAAGAGGACGAACAACGTGGCGACTGAAGAGCATTCCGAAGGCGGTCTTGTCTTTCACCCACTGGATCAGTTTATCGTCAAACCCTTGTTTGGCGACGGTCCTGTGCATTGGTACACGCCCACAAACGTGACCTTGTGGATGGGTATCGCGATCTTGTGCATCATCGGCATCTTTGTGATGGGCAGCCGGGGCCGCGCGACGATCCCGACGCGTCTGCAATCCATCGGTGAGCTGATCTACGGCTTTATCTACAAGATGGTTGAGGATGTCACCGGCAAGGATGGGGTGAAGTATTTCCCCTATATCATGACGCTGTTCGTGTTCATCCTGTTTGCCAACTATCTGGCGCTGCTGCCGATGTCCTATTCGGCCACATCGATGATCGCGGTCACTGCGATCATGGGTTTCGGCGTCTTTATCGCAGTCACCATCCTTGGCTTTGTGCTGAATGGCGCGGCCTTCCTGGGTCTGTTCTGGATGAAAGACGCGCCTTTGGTGCTGCGTCCGATCATTGCGGTGATCGAGGTTATTTCCTACTTCGTGCGGCCTGTCAGCCACTCTATCCGTTTGGCCGGTAACATCATGGCTGGCCACGCGGTGATCAAGGTGTTCGCAGGCTTTGCCGCGCTGACGCTGGTGTCGCCCGTCGCGATCCTTGGCATCACGGCCATCTACGGTCTGGAGGTCCTTGTGGCCGGTATTCAGGCTTATGTTTTCACCATTTTGACGTGCGTCTACCTGAAAGACGCGCTGCATCCCGCTCACTAACAAAAGGTGCGTGAAATCACGCACCCTACGACTAACTTCCAATCGTAAGGAGAATACTCATGGAAGGCGAACTCGCACACATCGGCGCTGGTCTGGCTGCAATTGGTTCCGGCGCTGCCGCAATCGGTGTTGGTACAGTTGCTGGCAACTACCTCGCAGGCGCACTGCGTAACCCATCCGCTGCTGCCAGCCAGACAGCGACATTGTTCATCGGCCTCGCATTTGCGGAAGCTCTGGGGATCTTCGCGTTCCTCGTGTCGCTTCTGCTGATGTTCGCAGTCTAAGAACACACCCATATCCTTACGGCTTGCGTGGCGCACCTGATGCGCCACGCAGGTAAACACCAAGGTTATCCGGGGGCCATCATGGCAACAGACACAACAGAAGCCACAGCAGGTGCCTGCGTCGACGCAGGTGGTAGCGCGATTGGGATGCCGCAGCTTTGTGCGGATTGGATGCCGAACCAGATCTTCTGGCTCGTCGTTTCGCTGATCGTCATCTACTTTGTCCTGTCGCGCATCGCATTGCCGCGCATTGGGGCAGTTCTGGCCGAACGGTCGGGCACGATCACCAATGATATCGCCAAGGCCGAGGACCTGAAAATTCAGGCCGTCGAGGCAGAAGCCGCCTATGAAAAGGCACTGGCTGACGCACGGGCCGAAGCAAGCAAAATCGTCGCAGAGGCACGCGCCGCGATCCAGTCTGATCTGGATGCAGAGCTGGCCAAGGCAGACGCACAGATTTCAGCACAGACCGCGGAGAGCGAAAAGGCAATTGCCGAGATCCGCGCCAGTGCAACCGACAGCATCAAGACTGTCGCCAAGGACGTGGCCAAATCGCTGGTCTCTGCCATGGGCGGCACGGCCGATGCAAAGACAGTCACTGCGGCCGTCACAGCAAAGATGAAGGGATAAGATCATGCGTTTTCTGACCCCATTGTTCATCGTTGCGGCCTCGCCCGCGTTTGCGGCAAGTGGCCCGTTCATCTCGCTGAAGAACACAGACTTTGTTGTTCTGATCGCGTTCCTGATCTTTGTCGGCATCCTGCTGTATTTCAAAGTGCCATCCAAAGTGGGTGAGATGCTGGACGCACGGTCCGCAAGCATCAAAGCCGATCTGGATGAAGCACGTGCCCTGCGTGAAGAAGCGCAGTCGCTGCTGGCCTCTTACGAGCGCAAGCAGAAGGAAGTGCAGGAGCAGGCGGACCGCATTGTAGCGGGTGCCAAGGAAGAGGCGCAGAACGCTGCTGTGGCCGCGAAAGAAGAGATCAAAGCCTCTGTCGCGCGTCGTTTGGCGGGTGCCGAAGAGCAGATCGCCAGCGCGCAAGCGGCGGCTGTGAAAGAGGTCAAGGATCAGGCGGTTCTGGTTGCGGTGAGCGCTGCCAAGGACGTCATGGCAAAGCAGATGGATGCCAAATCCTCTGGTGCGCTGATCGACGAGGCCATCACCGCCGTGGGCAAGCAGCTGCACTAAGCGGGCGCCACATAAGAATGAAAAGAACCCGGTCCCTGTGGCCGGGTTTTTTATTTTGGCGGAAGGCGCACCGCGCCATCAAGGCGGATCGTGGTGCCGTTGAGGTAGCTGTTGGCGACGATCTGGGCGGCCATCAGCGCGTATTCCTGCGGATCGCCAAGGCGGGTCGGGAACTGGATGTCGGCGGTGATCTTCTCCGTCACCTCTTCGGGCAGGGCTTCCATCATCGGGGTTTTGAAAAGCCCCGGCGCGATGGCCATGACGCGGATGCCAGCGCGGGCAAGCTCGCGCGCGGCGGGCAGGGACATGGCGGCGATGGCCCCTTTGGAGGCCGCATAGGCGGTCTGGCCCATTTGGCCGTCTTGCCAGGCCACGGAGGCGGTGTTGATGATCACGCCGCGTTCGCCGCCTGCATCGGCGTCCAGCGTCATCATCCGTTTGGCGGCGTGGGTCATGACGTTGTAGGTGCCAAAGAGGTTCACGCGCAGGGTCTTTTCAAACACGTCGAAAGATGGTTCCCCGTCGCGGCTGACCATGCGCGCGCCCATGGCGACGCCTGCACAATTGACGGCGACGCGGGGGGCTTGCCCCAGTGCCTTGGTCGCGGCGTCAAGGGCCTGGTCAACGGCAGCGGCATCACTGACGTCTGCCGCGATGGCATGGCCGCCGATGTCCTGTGCGACGGCTTGGGCGGCATCAAGGTTCATGTCCAACACGGCGACCTTTGCCCCCTCAGCCGCGAAGTGACGCGCGGTGGCGGCCCCAAGGCCGGAGCCAGCGCCGGTGATAAGTGCGACGTTGCCGGAGAGGTTCATGGTGGTGTGTCTTTCGTCGGTCAGAGCGTGAGGACAAAGAGGGTGATGGAGGGAAATAGCACCAGCAGGATCACGCGGAAGATGTCTGAGGCCACAAAGAACATCACAGCCTTGTAGGTTTCAACCATTGGGGTGTCGCGGTCCATCGTGTTGATGATGAAGAGGTTCATACCCACGGGCGGCGTGATCAGGCCCACCTCAACCACGATCAGCACCAGAATGCCGAACCAGATCGCGAGGTATTCAGCCTCAATCCGGTTGGCCATGCCTTGGGTCATGCGGATATCGAGGGCGGCCATCTGGTCGCGGGTTAGTTCGGCCCCTGTCGCGATGGCGGTCTGGATGCTGTCCAGCATGTCGGCGGCCATGCCTTGCGGGACGCCTGCGGCGAGTGCATCGAGCGCCATGTCGGCTTGCAGTTCGGCGAGGTTCACAAGGCCGAAATCCATGGCCGAAATGACCGGAAAAAAGATCGGGATCGTCAGCAGGATCATTGAGAGCGAGTCCATCACGCAGCCAAAGATCAGGTAGAAGATCAGGATAAGCACTAGCACCATCCACGGGGTCAGGCCAAGCGACAGCACGAAATCGGCCAGTTCCTGTGGTACCTGTGTCAGGGCCAGGAAGGAATTATAGAACGCGGCCCCAAGTATGATGAAGAAGATCATGCCGGTTGTGGTGGCGGTGGCGAGGATGGCGTCGCGAAAGAGCGCCCAAGACAGGTTGCCCGAGAGATAGGCCAGAAGCCCGGTGCCAAATGCGCCGACGGCGGCCCCTTCGGTCGGGGTGAACCAGCCCAGATAGATGCCACCGACCACGAGGCCAAAGACCATCACGACGGGCCAGACGTTGACCAGCGCCTTGAAGCGGTCGCTGTAGGGCATGGCTGGTCTTGTGCCTGCCGCGTCGGGGAACAGCCGGACGTAGATCGAGATCGTGATCATATAGCCCAAGGCGGCCAAGATCCCCGGCAAAAAGGCTGCAAGGAAAAGCTTGGCGATGTTTTGTTCGGTGAGGATGGCGTAGATCACGAGGATCACGGAGGGCGGGATAAGGATGCCCAAGGTGCCGCCTGCCGCCAACGTGGCGGTGGAGAAGCCGCCGGAATAGCCGTAGCGCTTGAGTTCGGGCAGGGCAACCTTGCTCATCGTGGCGGCGGTGGCGAGCGATGATCCGCAGATCGCGCCAAAGCCCGCGCAAGCCCCGACAGAGGCCATGGCGACGCCGCCCTTGCGGTGGCCCAGCCAGCTTTCGGCGGCTTTGAACAGGGATTGCGACATGCCGGACAGCGTTGCGAATTGCCCCATCAGCAGGAACATCGGGATGATGGTGAGCGAGTAGCTGGAGAAGGTGGTGAAGGTTTCGGTCTTGAGCTTGGCGAGAAAGACGTCAGGTGCCCCCAGCGCCAGCCAGATGCCACCGATGCCCACGCCCAGCATCGCCAGCCCAATGGGGGCACGGGCAAAGATCAGCAAGAGCAGGACCGGGAAGGACCAGAAGCCGAGTTCAAGCATCGACATCTAGGCGGCCTCTTCCTGATCGATGGTGGCGGTGGTGCCGCGCAGGGCGGCGGCGCTGCGCGCGTAGGCGCAATAAAGCGCCACGATTGAGGCGGCGATGGCCGCGATCAGGCTGGCCGCGTAGCCCCACCATTTGGGGAAGCCCAGGATAAACGTGGTTTCGCCGTTGCCGATTTTGTCCATCAGCCCGATACCAAGACGCCATGTGATTAGGAGGATGGCTGCGCAGAGCACGACGTCCCAGAAGGCTTTGAGGATGTGGTTCAGGCGGTCGGGCAGGAAGGATGTGAAGACGTCCACCGTGGCGTGGGCGCTTTTGAGTTGGCAGAGCGGCAGGAAGGCAAAGATCGCAAAGGCAATCGCGGCTTCGACGATTTCATAGTCGCCCGGCACGCCACCGATGCCTGCCCCAAGCAAGAACGCCGAGAGCCCGGGCGCGGATGTTTCGATGGTGTCCCAATGGGCAAAGCTGTTGCCGCCGCGCCCAAGGATGCTGACGCAGACGAGCACAACCAGCGCGGTCAGGATCAAGCCGCCCAAGATGGCCATCAGGCGTGCAAGTGTTGTGGCAAAGTTATGCATGAAGGACCAGGCAAGTGGTAAGCGGCCCCGCCGATGGGGCGGGGCCGCGATGTGTTTAGTTGGAATATTGTTCCATCAGGGCTTTCGCCTCATCGATCAGCGCAGCACCGTCCATGCCCTGGTCCGCGACTTCCGCGATCCATTGGTCGATGGTCGGCTGTGCGGCGGCACGCCAAGCGTCTACCTGTTCGGGTGACAGCGTGGTGACGTTGTTGCCCAGATCAAGTGCGGCGTCCCGTGAGGGGCCATCGTCGAGCTGCATTTGCTTGCCCGCAGCGGCGGAGAAATCCGCGCCGGAGTTGGCGTCGAGGATGGCCTTGAGGTCGTCGGGCATGGCGTCGTAGGCGTCTTTGTTCATCGCAAAGAGGAAGGTCGCGGTGTAGAGCGATGCGTCGCCAAATTCCAGGTGGTTGGTGACCAGTTCAGGCACTTTCAACGCGCCGGTGACTTCCCAAGGGATCACGGTGGCGTCGATCACGCCTTTGGACAGCGCCTCTGGCACGGCTGGGACGGGCATGCCGATGGCTGACGCGCCCATGCCGGTCAGCATCATGTTGGTCACGCGGGTTGGTGCGCGCAGTGTCACGCCGTTGAGATCCTCTGGCGCCATGATCGGATCGCTGGAGTGGATGATGCCGGGGCCGTGGACCCACGCGCCCAGCAGGTGGAAGTCCGAAAACTCGCCCTCCACCATGTATTTCTGCGACATCTCCCAATAGGCGCGGCTTGCGGCCTCGGCGTCGGTCATCATGAAGGGCAGTTCAAAGACCTCGGTGTGCGGGAAACGACCCGGGGTATAGCCGGAGACGGTCCAGATGATGTCGGCCACGCCGTCGATCGCCTGGTTGATCAGCTCTGGCGGGGTGCCGCCCAGTTGCATGGCCGGGAAGTGGTCGATCTTGATGCGCCCGTCAGAGGCTTCTTCGATCTGTTCGATCCATGGGATGATGATGTTCTTGGGCACGTTTGCCTGCGGAGGCAGGAATTGGTGCAGGCGCAGGGTTACTTCTTGCGCGGTCGACATGGTGGCAGAAGCGCCGAGGCTGATGGCCGCAGCGGCCGTGAGTTTCAGCAGATTTCTTCTGAATAGAGTCATTTTGTCCTCCCGTGGATGACCAGTTTTTTCTGACAACAGGGGTATGGGGCATCCCAAGTGGTGTCTAGCACGATTTATCGCCGGGTTCAGGGCGTGTAATCGTCACGGGGGGCGCGAAAGCCGACTTGGCCCGGGTGCTATCTTTTGCTTTCGGCCTCGAACCGCTTTTTGGCGTAGACCTCGTTGCGTTCCGATTTCTGGTGGCCAAAGAGGGCGGTTTCGACAAAGCCAAGGTGGCTTTCGACGGCGGCGCGGGCGGCTTTGGCGTCGCGGGCTTGCAGGGCGTCGTTGATCGCGCGGTGCTGGTCCAGAAGCTGGTCGCGGGTTAGCCGTTGCTTGAACATGATGGTGCGGTTGTAGAACACGCCTTCGCGGAGCAACTGATACATGGAGCGCATCATGTGCAGCATCACGACGTTGTGGCTCGCCTCGATAATGGCGAGGTGGAAATCAGCGTCGAGCGCGGCCTCGTCGGCGGGGTCACGCTTTTGGTGGGCGGCTTCCATTTTGGCGTAGATCGTGGCGATCACCTGCAGGTCGGTGTCGCTGCCAAACTGTGCTGCGCGTTCGGCGGCCAACCCCTCCATATCGCGGCGAAAGCTGATGTAGTCAAAAACGGCCGTATCATGGGTGGCAAAGAGCGTGACAAGGGCAGGGGCAAAGGCGCTGCCGAGGACATCGGCCACAAAGACACCGGCACCGGCCTTGGAGGTCAACAGGCCACGATCTTGCAGGTCGGCCAGTGCTTCGCGCAAGGACGGGCGGGACACGCCCATGCGTTCGGACAGCTCGCGTTCAGAGGGCAGGCGTTCGCCGGGGCGGATGATGCCGCGCAGGATCAGCTCTTCGATCTGGCGGACCACGCCGTGGGACAGCTTATCTTGGGCGACGGGTTCAAAAGGCATCGGTGGCTCCGGTTAACTGGTCAAATCGTATGACCAATTTTACCGGGCCGCAACACAAAGGGGGCCGCGTGGCGACCCCCTTTGCCCGATTGGATCGGTTTAGTTTGGTGTGATCACGACCTCGACCCGGCGGTTCTGCGCGCGGCCTTCGGGGGTGAGGTTGGTGGCGACGGGTGCGTCTTCGCCCCGGCCCACAGAGCGGATGCGCGATGGCGAAACGCCTGCGTTGATCAGAACAGAGGACACGGCCTGCGCGCGGCGCTGCGACAAGTCAAAGTTGAACGCCGCCTCGCCCACGTTATCAGTATGGCCGATCACGTTGACGGTGGAATTCGGGTAGCGTTGCAGCGAATTGGCCAGCGTAAAGAGGTTGTTCTGCGCCGATGGCGACACAGCGGAAGAGTTCGTCGCGAAGGTAATCGCCTCTGGCAGGGTCACGGTCAGGTTGTTGCCGTTGTTGACGATGCCGACGTTGCCGCCAAGCTGCTGGCGCAATTCTTCTTCCTGGCGGTCCAGCGCGTTGCCGATGCCCGCGCCGATGCCTGCACCGACGATTGCACCAAGGGCAGCTTGTTGGCGACGTTCGCCTTTGTCGTCCCCGGTGGCCGCACCGACAAGCGCGCCCAAAGCGGCACCAGCAGCGGCACCCGTGCGGGCATTTTGGTTATCGTTCGGCGCACCGGTGCCTGCACAGGCGGTCACAAGAGCCAAAGAGCCGGCGGCAAGAACAAGGTTCATACGTGAAAAAGTCATAGGGAGGTTTCCGTCCGTAAAGCGCAAATCAGCGCGGTTGTTGTGCCCAACCTATGCCGGATTGTCCCCTGATATCCAATAACGCAGGCGTGGTTGGCGAAGTTTCGCCCGCCGCTATCGGATGACGTTGCGGGTGTTGTTGGGCTTTGGGGCATAGAGGACGGGGTTCGCAGGTATCAATAAGGTGCGAACGCAAAGGTTTCTACTGGTTCGGCACGGACGTCCGGGCGAACATTGCGGCCGTTCAAGGTTTTGGGGTGAGACGATTGGTATCTTCATTGAATTGCCAAATCAGATTGCCCGCTGGCTGGACGCGACTGGCCCATGCGGCAAGAATATCTTTGTCAGCACGTCGCACGCGCATTTGCTTTGCAATTGTCTCAGGGTCCCAACCCTGCAAAAGCCGTTGCATCAGATCGGCCAGGATGGCCGCGCAGGCGGGGTCATTTGCGCGATCGACGCATTCGTTCGGATCTGTGGCCAGATCAAACAGCAAAGGCGGCTCGCTGTCGTACACCGATAGCTTCCAATTACCGGACCGGATCATGCGTTGTTGAACGGCACGGCCATTTGTCCAGTTGGGCACCGGATCGGTGCAATACTCGCAAAAGGCTTCGTCTTTCCACGGGGCATTTGCGTGCTGCGCAACGGGCCAGAAACTGTCCCCGTCTGCATTGGGAAGTTGCTGCGCGCCGATAGCGTCGAGCATGGTTTGGCTGAGATCAATCAGGCTGACGACCTGCTTGCGGACTTCGCCCGCGGGCAATACGCCGGGCAGGCGCATGATCAAGGGCACTTTTGCGCTTTCATCAAAGAACGTGTGTTTCCACCAAAGGCCGCGCTCTCCGAGGTGATCACCATGGTCAGAGGCATAGACAATCAATGTGTCGTCCATGGCGCCGATGGCTTCTAACGCGTTCAAAATGCGGCCAATCATTTCGTCCATGCGGTGGACGAGCGCCCAATAGGCCGCGCGTGCGCGCGCGGCGTCGCATTCGGGGACATCTTCAATGCCGCGGGCTTTGCGCCACCACGCGTGAAACGCCCCTGGCATGTCATCTGCGCCCAGTGTTGGTGCGGGGATGTGACCATCGTAGAGATCGAACGCGTCTTGGTCGGCCACATAGGGGGGATGCGGCAGCATCAATCCCACGCTCAAACAAAAGGGGTCTCCATTGGCGATTTTGGCCGCACCTGCCCCCTGCAGCCACTTGACGGCAGCGTCGGTGACATCTTCGTCTTTGGCCTGATAGGCACTCATCCCAGCGCCGGATTTGTCGAGCGACTCGCGAAAAGGATCGTTGGCCTTTTCCAGCGGACCCATTGGTTGCCGCTTGGCACCCGGAAAATTGGGTGAATGATCCCCAATCTGCCGATCCGCATAGCCGTGGAATTGATCGGGCCCAATGGCATGCATCCGCCCGATCAAGACCGGATCGTAGCCCGCGGCACCAACAGAATGCAGCCAGGTCGGCAAATCAGATCGCAAAATATCATCATTCGCCCAGCATTCCTGAGAAGATGGGTGGCGCGCTGTCAAAGTGGACATGCGGCTTGGCACGCAAATTGGCGACGGACAGTAAGCGTTGTCAAAGCGCACACCTTCCTTGGCCAGACGGTCAATATTCGGAGTCTGAACCACAGGGTCCCCATAGGCGCCGGACACCTTCTGCGCATGCTGATCTGAAAAGAGGAAAAGAATATTTCGCGGCATTAGATCTTGGCTCCTTGGGATCTTGGACCTGCAACTGGCTTCAAAATCAATCGATGTCCTTCGCCCCTAATTTAAGGTTGCAATATTGCATTTTAATTGATACCTCAACTGAAATTTCAGTTAGAATACGAGAAGCAATGACCCAAGTAATGCGCCAGGCGGCTTACGATGTTTTCAAGGAAGCCCTCTTTGGAGAGCGGATTTATCCGGGCCAATTCCTGTCCTTGCGAGAGCTCTGTGACACGCTGGACGTCTCGATCAGCCCGTTGCGTGACGCCTTGCGACAGCTTGAGGCAGAGAGCTTGGTCGAGCTTTTGCCGCAGCGGGGGGTGCGCATCGCAAGGGTGAATGATCAGTTCATCAAAGACGCGTTTCAGGTGCGCCGCTTTTTGGAGTTGGGCGCCTGCCGCGATCTGAATTACCTCAAGGATTGGCCCGCGTTGAAAGACCTGCGTGACCGCACCCAGTCCATCATCGCGCAGGCCGAGAAAAACGTTGATAGCGCGCTGTTGAAGCAAGCCTATGAGGTCGATTGGGAGCTTCACAACGGCCTGATCGCGGCCATGAACAACGAGGTTCTCACTGATATTCACAGGCGCAACGCTGACAAGGTGCGTCTTATCCGGCTGAACGCGCGCTACACGCCCAGCCGCGTTTTGCCCGCCATGCAAGAACATTTGATCGTCATTGATGCGTTGCTGGAGCAACGAACCGAGGATGCAGCCCGCGCTTTGGTGGCGCATCTGGATGTGTCGGAAAACCGCGCCTTGGGCACCGAAAGGGGGCTCGTTTAGGGCGCGCGGTTTTTCACTATTAGAGGGAGGAACTAAAATGAAGAATTCAATGAAATGGCTTGGCGCGGCTGTGCTGAGTGCCGTCGTATCAGCCGTCCCGGCATGGGCCGAAGACTTGTTGCCGCTCAAGGTGGCGGCCGCAGGCGGAACGCTTCATGCGCCAGTTTTCGTGGCGGTGGAGCAAGGTCTATTCGAAAAGCATGGTCTTGATGTCGAAGTGGTCATGTTTCAATCCGGTGTTGAGATGATCAACGGTCTTTTGGCGGGTGCGCATGACGTCAACACGATGGGCACGATCCCTTTTCTGTCCGGCGTCTCGAACGGCTTTCCGCTTGTGCTGATTGGGCATCTCCACGGAAACGCGCTGGCCGAGAGCTATGTCGACAACGTTGGTATCGCGGCACGCAATGACATTACGGCCGTTGCAGACCTGAAGGGAAAGACGATTGGCCTGCCGCGCGGCACGGGTGCCGAAGGTTATGTGCTTGGGTTGCTGTCGCAAGCTGGTCTGACAGAGGACGATGTGGAGCTTGTCAATGTGAAGCCGCCTGAACTGCCAACTGCGCTATTGAATGGCGATGTTGATGCGATCTCGGTCTGGGAACCTTGGCTGTCGACCAGCGCTGTGAACGTGCCAGATGCTGAGCAGCTGATTTCAGGGCAGTGCGACACGTGCTATGATCCGGGCACCGTTCTGACGACACATGATGTTGCGGAGGAAAAGGCCGAACAGCTGCGCCGCTTTATGGTGGCTTTTTCCGAGGCTTCACAGATCGTGCGCCAAGACCTTGATGCCGCTGCAGAGGTCAACCTGCGCTGGATCAACCTGAAGGATGCCGACGTCATGAAAGCCGCCATGCGCAACGGGTTGAACGATCCACGTATGACGCAAGTCACGGTAGATATGTATGCCGCAAAGACCATTCCGGTCTTGGCCGCAGCGGATCGTCTGCGCGACGAGATTGACCTGAGCGTGGCTGTTGACGGCCAGTTCATCAACCACGCCATGTCCGAAGCGCCGGAGTTCTTCAGCGATTTGGACGCCGTTCCTGCAGATCTTCTGCTAAAATAGGACCCGCAAACGAGAACCGCGCGATGCCTAAGTCGCGCGGTGATTGGGGAGAATATGATGTCCGACGGCATGCCGAAGATCAAAGTAAGAGACCTAAAAGTGTCTTATGTGCATGCCGCGACAGGGCAACGGCACCTTGCCCTGGACAACATGACGCTCGACATCCGAGAGGGAGAGTTTCTGGTCGTCGTGGGGCCTAGCGGCTGCGGAAAATCTACGCTCTTGTCCACCATCGCGGGGTTCATCTCTCCGCAAAGCGGGGTGCTAGAGATGAATGAGCGCCCCATCGCAGGGCCGGGAAGCGACCGAGGTGTGGTGTTTCAAGACTATGCGCTCCTTCCATGGAAAACGGTTGTGGATAACGTTGCATTGGGGCTCAAGTTTAAGGGCGTTTCGAAAACCGAGCGGACGAAGACCGCGAAAGAATTCCTTGCTTTGGCGGGGTTGGCAGAGGCTGCCGAAAAGTATCCGCACGAACTATCCGGGGGCATGCGCCAACGCGCCGCTGTGGCCCGCACGCTGGCCAATGCGCCGGAAGTTATTTTGATGGACGAACCCTTTGCGGCAGTGGACGCACAAACGCGCATGACCTTGCAAGAGGAGTTGGTGCGTATCTGGGGACAGTCGAAATCGACCGTATTTTTCGTCACCCACAGCGTCGAAGAGGCGATTTTTCTGGGCGACCGCGTGGTTGTTTTGCAAGAAGGCCCGGGGCCGGTCAAAGCAGAGCTGAGCGTTGATATCGACCGGTCGCTGCGGGTTTGGCCGGACCTCAACCAAAATGGCCGCTTCCAGCAACTTCGCGAAGAAATCACCGCGTTGGTGCGGAAAACGACTGTCGCCGCCTGATGCGCCGTGTCTTGGCCAGCCTGCCTGTTCAAGCGACGCTTTGTATCGGTGTGATTGTCGCACTCATCGCAATTGGGCGCGCCGCCGATAGCAAGGACCATTTGGCGAGTTTTGCGGGAGGGGCGGGTCCATTTGAGATCATTGTCAGTATGCCTTTTGAGCCAGAAGCGTTCCACCTAAGTGAGCTTCAATCCGCAGGTCGCATCGCAAGCGTTGAAGGCACCGATGTGCACCTCAGAGCCGTCCGGCGGGACGCATTGCAAAGCCTGTCATGGCGCCCGTGGGTCGCAGATTTGCAGATGTATCCGGAAGGCGGAGACTCATGAACGCGGCCCGCACGCGACAAGGTCAAAAGGCGATCAAAGGGGCCATTGGCATTGGTCTCTTTTTCCTTGCGTGGCAAATCGGGTCCAGCCTTTCGGGTGTGGGCAGTTACTTCTTTCCACAACCCGGCGATGTCTTTCGCGCCTTCGTCGAACTCTGGCACAAAGGCATCCTTGAGGCCTATCTTCTGGACAGTTTGGGGCGGTACTTTGCAGGCGTTGGCCTGGGCCTATTGGTGGGGCTGATCGCGGCACTTTGCCTTGGCTTGAACAAGTTCATTGCCAGAATGTTCACACCATTGGTCAGCTTTTTCTACGCCATCGTCGAAAGCGCCTGGTTGCCGATCTTTGTGATCTGGTTTGGATACGGCATCACCACGATCCTGACATTGCTGGTCTATGTCGTGGCTTTTCCGATCCTTTACAACACGCTGGCAGGCATCAGAGCGTTCCCACCAACCTATATCAATGCGGCCAAGTCCTTGGGCGGCAGTCGATTGCAGATCATCACAAATGTGATCCTGCCCGGGCTTTTGCCAAATATCATCACAGGATTTCGCGTCGGCGCAGGCTTTGCCTTTCGCGGCCTGATCATTGCCGAGGCGATTGCCGCAACAAGCGGTATCGGGTTTCTCATCTTTGATGGCGCGGCAAATCAGCAAACCGACCGCACCATTGTCGGAATGATCGTGATGGGTGTTTTGTGGCTCGTGATCGAGCTCTTTTACCTCAAGCCGTTTGAGAAGGCGACGATCCACCGCTGGGGCCTTGTCGTCTCGGCAGAGGGGCGCGAAACATGATGACCTCAAAAGCCGCGCGCCTTTTTTTGCCGATGATCCCGTTCGCAGCTATCTTGGCGCTGTGGTTCATAGCCCCCAGTATCTTTCCGATTCCTGCCTATAAACTGCCAACGCCACAACTGGTCTGGGAACAGTTCGCGGCGACCCTCTCGGATGGGTCATTGCTGAAACATGTGCTGGCCAGTTTGGAACGCTTGGCATTGGGATTTGTGATCGGGAATGCGCTGGCGATCCCACTGGGTATCGCGATTGGCTTGAACAAACATGTCTCGGACCTTTGCATGCCCCTGCTGACGTTCCTGCAATCCATTGCAGGCATTGCGTGGATCCCATTGGCCGTTTTGTGGTTCGGCATTGGCAATGGCGCTATCGTTTTTGTCATCGCAAATATCATCTTTTTCGCCAACCTGCATAACGCGGTGATCGGTGTTGAGGCGGTTCCAGAAAGTTACAGGCGCGCTGTGCGTTCACTTGGCGCGAGCTCAACACAGACCTTGTTCAACGTCATCGTTCCGGGCGCGATGGTGCAATTGTTGATAGGTCTCAGATCGTCCGTCGCATTTGGATGGCGCGCATTGATCGGTGCTGAGCTGATCGCGGGAACAACCGGCCTTGGCTATATGACGCTAGACGCGGTGCAATGGTATCAAACGGAAACCGTCATTCTTGGGATGATCATTGTCGGCATCTTGTGGCTTGTCCTGGACCACGCCGTCTTTAAGACAATTGAGAACCGCACGGTGATCCGCTGGGGGTTGGTCCGATCTGATTGATGCGGTTCTGCTCGGTTGCGGGCTTTCTCTTGGACGCTGTGCCAATGATGGCGCGCTAGATGTCACGTCGGTCTGCGCTCAACAGGATGCGCACGAGGGCAGGTTGTGCGCGCACACCGGTCTTGTCGTAGATGCGCTGCAAATGCGTTTTTGCCGTATTGATGCTGATTTCCATCGCTTCCGCCGCAGCCGCAATGTCGCGTCCGGCGACAAGGTGTTGCGCGAGTTTTTGTTGCGCGTCTGACAAGTGGTAGACGTCGCATGCAGTGTTGAGTTGGGCCTCTAATCGCTCACCATCATCGAAGGTGATCATGAGCTTGCCGTCCCGCAAAAGCACCCAACAAATATGCGCGATGCCAGCGTCATCCTGCCCGAGCAGGACGGACTTGATGACGGCCTCTTCGCCCACGCATGGCGTGTGTCGCGCCCTGATTCTGGCAAACCTCGCAATGGCCTCCTGCAGGTCCGCAAGCGCATCTTCGCCACGAACCCATACCCTGTTGGATTTCAAATAGAGCAAGGGATGCTCTGGCAGCTGTTCTTGGGCTGCGACGTTCATTTCGAGCACACGTCCTTGGTCGTCCACCTCGATCATGGGGCTATGCGTCAGCGTCGTGCGGATTTGCGTGCTGACAATGCAGGTGATCTTCCAAGCGCCGTCGATTTTGCGGAGAATCTTGAGTTCGTGATACTGGCCGGGAATGTCCTTTGGAATGCTGGGCGCATCCCCAATTTGATCATAGCTGACCCAAGCCATGTCCACCCCAATCTCGACCGTATAGTTCTTGCGCTGAAACTGCCGTGGCGGTTGCCAGTCCTGCACTTGCGCGAGAATGTCTTTCATCTGGCGTCTGACGGCTGGTCCCTTGGCGATTGTCACGCCGCTGCCCACGTGCGTTTGGATGCGTTGAATATCGTCCCCTTCAACCCAGCAATTTTGCCAAGCGTCATAGTCTTGTTGCAGATAGGCGTCTGTTTCCGCTTCGACCACAGCAAGTATGGCTGCGCGGTCATTCTGTTGCAGTGTCATTGGCTGTCGATGTCCATCGTTTGTGCCGTCTTTTGGGATTAACACGGGAAAGACCTGAGAGGCCGAGCTTAAGGCCATGCGAGGCCAACTCAATCACCATCGTGATGTGCTTGCCCCAAGCCAAATCCTTGTAGAATTGGTCTTCGTCGGCGGGGGCGACGCCACATGTCTTGGATTGAGACGCCAAGAGTACTCCGATTGCTTGTAAATCCATGCCTGCTCTCCTTCGAAACGTCTGATGAAGAGTGTCTAAGGCAAGGACGGATGCCGGGGTGTCATACAGTTGGATGACACAGCGGTTTTAATGGAGCTTTTGGGGGCGTCGCGGCATCTGAGGCTATGGGATCAGACCGACCATTCGCTGAGTCCGGCCACAAAGGCCGGGGCTGTTTTTGCGCCCTAACGCTATCGGATTGATTGGCCCGGTTATGCCACGGCCTCGGCGCGGGCGGTTTCCCAGGCGAGCATGGCGCGTTTGACGGGGAGGCCCCAGTGATAGCCGCCCAGACCACCTGATTTGCGTAGGGCGCGGTGGCAGGGGATGAGGTAGCCGACGGGGTTGCGCCCCACTGCGGTCCCCACGGCGCGGACGGCTTTCGGGTGGCCAATGGCGCTTGCGATTTCGGAATAGGTCGTGACCTGGCCGGAGGGGATGGACAAGAGCGCCTCCCACACTTTGAGCTGGAAGGGCGCGCCGATCATGTGCAGCTGCGCCTCGCCCTTCATCGCGAAGGCGGCGTTGACCCATGGGGTCAGCGTGGCGGGGTCTTCGCGGTAGGTGGCCTTGGGCCAGCGGGATTGCAGGTCGGCCATCGCGGCCTCGGCCCCGGATTCGGCCGCAAAGCCCAACCCGCAGATGCCTTTCTCGGTGCCCATGACGATGGCGGGGCCAAAGGGGCTGTCGAACTGGCCCCACAGGATGGTCAGGCCTGCACCACCCTGGGCATAGTCGCCGGGGGTCATCGCTTCCCACCGCAGAAAGAGGTCGTGCAGGCGACCACTGCCGGAGAGGCCCACTTCGGTCGCTGTATCCAGCGTGGTGAAGCGGTCGCGCAGCAGGCTGCGGGCGTGGTCGAGTTTCAGGTATTGCTGGTAGCGTTTTGGCGAGACGCCGACCCATGCCGTAAAGACGCGCTGGAAGTGTGCCGGACTCATCTGCATCTCGGCGGCGAGGTCGGCCAGCGTGATCGTGTCGTCGGCGGCGTCGATCGCCGCGATGGCGCGGCGCATGACCTGATAGTGATATGATTGTTCGTGTTCCATGACCCCAATCTAGGTCTCAGCCGCATTGCAGGCGACCCGAATATTGCGCATACCTTGGCCCATGGCAAAACAGCTTGATTATCATAGCATTCGCGCGATCTTTGAACGGTTTCAAGAGACGGACCCGGAACCCAAGGGCGAGTTGGAGCATGTGAATGTCTACACGCTTGTGGTCGCGGTGGCGCTGTCGGCGCAGGCCACGGACAAGGGCGTGAACAAGGCGACGCGGGCGCTGTTTGAAGTCGCGGATACGCCGCAGAAGATGCTTGATCTGGGGCTTGAGGGGCTGACCGAACACATCAAGACGATTGGTCTGTTCCGGCAAAAGGCCAAGAACGTCATGAAGATGAGCCAGATCCTCGTCGATGAATACGGCGGTGAGGTCCCAAATTCGCGTGCCGCCCTGCAGTCCTTGCCCGGTGTCGGGCGCAAGACCGCCAATGTGGTGCTGAACATGTGGTGGGGCCAGCCTGCACAGGCAGTGGACACGCATATTTTTCGCGTCGGCAACCGCACAGGCATTGCGCCAGGCAAGAATGTGGACGTGGTTGAGCGCGCGATTGAGGATCATATTCCAGCCGATTTTCAGCTGCACGCGCATCACTGGCTCATCCTGCATGGACGCTATACATGTCTCGCCAGAAAACCAAAATGCGCGGTCTGTGTGATCCGCGATCTCTGCCCTTTTGAGGATAAAAATCTATGAGTTCTTACGATGTGATTGGGATCGGCAATGCGATTGTCGATGTGATTTCTGCGGCTGAAGACACGTTTCTGGACCATATGGGGATCGAGAAAGGTATCATGCAGCTGATCGAAAAGGACCGGGCAGAGGTGCTTTATGCCGCGATGTCCGACCGGACAGAGACACCCGGCGGGTCGGTGGCCAATACGATTGCGGGGCTTGGCGGTCTGGGCCTGTCGACCGCGTTTATCGGCAAGGTGAAAGATGACGCGCTGGGCCGGTTTTATGCCAAGGGCATGGAAGACGCCGGCACCGCCTTTCCCAATCCGCCGACCGCCGCAGCTGAAGCGCCCACCTCGCGGTCGATGATCTTTGTCTCGCCCGATGGTGAGCGGTCGATGAACACCTACCTTGGGGCCGGTGCGGATATCGGCAGCGGCGATGTGGCGCCCGAGGTTTTTGCGGGCAGCAAGGTGCTGTTCCTTGAAGGGTATCTTTTTGACAAGGACGAAGGCAAAACCGCCTTTGCCGAAGCGGCGCGCCAGATGCGGGCGGCGGGTGGCAAGTCAGGGATCACCCTGTCCGATCCGTTTTGCGCCGACCGGCATCGGGACGACTTCAAACAGTTGATCGCGGAAGAGATGGACTTTGTGCTGGGGAATGCGGCCGAGTGGACGACGCTGTATGAGACCGACGATTTGGAAGCCGCGCTCGAACAAGCCGCGGCGGTCTGCGACACGGTGGTGTGCACCTGTTCGGGCGATCCAGTGATCCTGATCTCGGGCGATACGCGGGCCGAGGTGCCGGTGACAAAGGTGGTGCCGGTGGATGCCACCGGTGCGGGCGATCAGTTCGCGGCGGGGTTCCTTTACGGGTTTGTTACAGGGCGAACGCTCGCGGATTGTGGGCGGATGGGTGTGGTTTCAGCCGCTGAGGTGATTGGCCACGTGGGGCCGCGACCTGCGGCGGATATGACGCAGCTTTTCAAGGACGCCGGGCTGCTTTGAGCCAAAGCGCGTCCAGCGCGTCGATCTCGGCGGGGTCAAAGCGGTCCTCTTCCTTCCAATATTTTCCAGATGGGACGAAATAGCCGAGCCGCTCTTCTGTGGCTTTGGCTTGCCGTGTCTCGGGCGTTTCGAATGGCGCTGCGCGCAAGTGGGACAGGTCTGCGGGCACATGTCGTGGAAAGACCAGCGTGCTGTCGTCGGTGGACAGGTTCACCATGGCGCAGCCCTGTTGCGCAGCCATACACATCAGCCGCGCGGATTTCGCGGAAAGGTCGCGCAGGGTGACATCCTCGCGCAAAGGGTCTGGCGCGCCGGTGCCATAGAAATGGGTCTGGGCAGATTTGGGGTAAACCATGTCGCAGCCCAACATCGCGATGACCTTTGGCTTTAATGCGCCAAGCGCCCAATAAGCGGCCGTAAAGGCCATGGTGCCGCCCGCATAGACGAACCCGCCGAACTGGTTTTGAACCGGCACGTAGTCTTCTGCTGTGACGATCTGTTGGCCGTCAGAGAGGTTAACCGGTTGCCGTTCGGTCGGAAAATCGCTGGGGTGAATGAGATAGTCCCAATCAGGGCGCACGGCCCATGCATTATTGATCGCGACGATGCGATCAAACGGTGCGCGCGGCCAGTCACGGCACGCGGTCACGTTGGGGCCGGAGCCAAGGATGAGGACGATAGACATCAGCGCTGCTCTTTTTCACGTCTGAGCGAACCTAATGCGAATGTCGCGCTGGTCGAGGGGGCAGGAGCCTCCGGCGGGGATATTTACGAACCAAAAAGCCTCCAGAAACGCAAAGATTCACCGAACGTTAAGCTAAAATTGCGAGTCATGTCATGCGGAACAGGCGGGGACGCCGATGGCCGTAACCGAAAAAGCCGCCGCCTTGCTGCTGCGCCGAGCGACTAACGCAAGGCGGCGCATCTTGCTTTTTGGTTCATAAATATCCCGGGGGAGTCGCCGAAGGCGGCGGGGGCTGGCCCCCTGACCCGCCCGCAGCATGCGGCGCGTTAGCGCAATTCTTTTCGGATCACCAATTTCAGCCCGGACCAGACCTGGTCCACGGCGCAGACCTTCACATCGACCAATCCCATCGGGAGTGCCACCTCTCGGATCGTGTCCTCAGTCACGTCTGTTGGCACTTTGGAGGCCTTCTTGGGCCAGCTGACCCAGATCATGCCGTCACGCTTGATGGTTTGCAGGCGGGCGGCAAGCACATCCTCAAGCTCTGCCCGCATGGTCGTGAAAAGATGGACAAAATCTTGCGCGTCCGTAGCACCCCAATCGACCATTGGGGCGTCGGTTAGAAGCGTTGTGTGGTAGTCGTCTGGGGGGTTGATGACCTCTGCCGTCATCGCGTCTTTCAGGCCCAGCTTTTTCCAAAGCGGAGTGCCTGAGTATCCGGCTGTCATTCGCCCAGTTTGGCGTGGACTTCGTGCAGGTCAATTTCGCCCACGGGCATTTTGTTGCCCGGATTTTCGAAGTCATATTTGAACAGGTTGAAATCCTTTTTGTAGATTTCATAGACCAGATGCATCGACAGATCGTCGAAGTAATCTTCAACCGGGTGCAGACGCTTTGGCCCGTGGCCTTCGCTTTCGTTAAAGCGTGGGATCGCGGCGAGGTCGACGGCGTGGGGCGTTTCGATCTTATCAAGAACCTGCTGCATGCCGTCGTTGAACTGTTCTGTCCAAAAGATCTTGTCGTAGCGCCCGCCGTTCACGATGAAGGTGCTGATATGACCGGACATGGCGGACCAGTGGATGTCAGGCTCCATCGGGCGGCGCCAGCGGATGGTGTCACGGGCAAAGAGCAGGAAGCGGCGGAATGATTTGATCTGGTCGAACTCAAAACCCGTGTCCGGGTCGCCCACTTCGATCCCGTATTTCTGGATTAGCAGCGGCACCAGATTGCCGCGGTAACGGCGGCCGTTGCGCTGGATGCCGCAGATCTTGTCAAAGAATGATGACAGGATCCGGGTGTAGGGATTGCGCACGCAGGTGAAGGCATAGGAATTATGCGCTTTGACATTGGCGGTGATGAGCGGCTGGCTGTCGTCCATGGCCCATTTGTGCATCCCGTCCTTGGCGTCGTGGATGTCGCCCTCAAAAAAGGCACCGTGGTCGGAATAATACATGATTTGGCCGATGGTCGAGCAGGCGCATTTCGGGACAACCCGATACACGACGCTTTCACTTTCTGTCATCCACGTGCCGGGAAAACCCATGAACCAAAACCCTCTTCGTTAGGGGAAACTTACCCTAACCTCTACGTCACTCTATTAGTTGACCCTGAAAAGCAAAGAAAGCCTGTATATTCAATGGTTGTTCACGCTATGACGTGTAAACAATAGTCGAACCTGGGCAGGACCGTTTCCCATATGGCAAAAATTGCCTTCATTTTGCTGTGCCACAAAGACCCGGACGCCATTGTGCAGCAGGCTGAGCAATTAACGGCGGCTGGCGATTATATCGCGATCCATTTTGATGCGCGCGCGCCCAAGGCAGCGTTTGCCCGCATCCAAGGAGCCTTGGCCGACAACCCGAATGTCACTTTTGCAACCAAGCGGATCAAATGCGGTTGGGGCGAGTGGTCGCTGGTGCAAGCCACGCTTTATGCGGTTGAAGCGGCTGAGGCCGCGTTCCCGCGGGCCACGCATTTCTATATGGTCTCAGGCGATTGCATGGCGGTCAAATCCGCTGAATTTGCCCATGAATTTCTGGATGCCGATGACGTGGATTACGTGGAGAGTTTTGACTTCCACGAGAGCAAATGGATCAAAACCGGGTGGCAGGAAGAGCGGTTGATTTACCGCCATATCTTTAACGAGCGCACGCAAAAGGCGCTGTTTTACGCGAGCTTCAGGTTGCAACGGGCGCTGGGGCTGACCCGGGACATTCCCAGCGACATTCAGGTGATGATCGGCAGCCAATGGTGGTGTCTGCGGCGGCGCACGATTGAGGCGATCCTTGATTTCACCAAGACCCGCCGCGATGTGATGCGGTTTTTCCGCACCACGTGGATTCCCGATGAGACGTTCTTTCAGACCCTCGTGCGGCACCTTGTGCCCGGCGATGAGATCAAGGCGCGGACGCTGACGTTCTTGATGTTTACCGACTACGGCATGCCGGTGACGTTTTACAACGACCACTATGATTTGTTGCTCTCGCAGGATGCTTTGTTTGCCCGCAAGATCAGCCCTGAGGCGACCGAGCTGAAGTCGCGGTTGGGCGCGCTTTATGCCTCTGACAGGCGGGATTTCAAAATCTCGAATGAAGGGCGCAACCTTTACAAGTTCCTCACCGGGCGCGGGCGCGTCGGGCGACGGTTTGCCACGCGGTTTTGGGAGACGGAAACATCGCTCGGTCACGACAGAGAGCTGCTGATTGTGGCTTGCAAAAAGTGGCATGTGGCCAAGCGGCTGTTGGGCGGGATCAAGCATCACACGAACATTCCGGCGATTGATTACCTGTTCAACGAAGAAGATACCGAAATGCCGGATCTGGGGGGCATTCAGTCGACACTGGCCAAGCGCACGCGGCACCGGCGGGCGCTGATGCGGATGCTGTTTGACCACTTTGAGACCGACCGCATGATCATCTGCCTCGACACGGCAAATTTCGATTTGATGCAGGACTTTATGTCCGACCGCGCCACCACGCGGATATTGGAAATTGAGTGTGCGATGACAGATGAATACCTTGCCGGTCATGCCCGGCGGGTGGGGCTGGCTGGAGAGCAGACAGAAGACGACGCGATTGCGCAAATCCTGCCGACGATCCGTTATGATGTGATCTTTGAAAGCGACCGGATCAGGGACGCGAATTTCCCCCATCACCTACGTATTCGCCAGTCTTGGGATGTGGAACGCAACGCAAGCGAGATTGCCAAGTTCCTGACGTTGAACGAAGATACCGCAAAGGCGATTGCCGAAACCCCGCATCTTTTTGTCGACTAAGGAGCCCCCATGTTCGACTATGACGACCAGAATATCTTTGCCAAAATCCTACGCGGCGAGATCCCCAATCAGACTGTGTTTGAGAGCGATCACGCGCTGGCGTTCAACGATATCAACCCGCAGGCGCCGGTGCATGTGCTGGTGATCCCCAAAGGGCCATATGTGTCGCTGGACCATTTTGCGGCGGACGCCTCTGTGGAGGAGCAGGCCGGATTTTTCGCGGCTGTGGCGGAGGTTTGCAAGATCAGCGGTGTTGAGGCCGGTTTCCGTGCAATTGCCAATACGCGGACCCATGGCGTGCAGGATGTGCCGCATTTTCATTTGCATATCATTGGCGGCGCACAGTTGGGCCGGATGTTGCCGGGCGCGTGACGCTCTTTGCCGCAAGCGGCAAAAACGCCCCACCCACCCGGCAACCTATCTGCCAGATGTCAGCGACAGGAACACGTCCTCAAGGTCGGGTTGTTCTGTTGTCACGTCCCGAACCTTGATGCCGTAGGTGCCAAGGTGGGCGAGGATGTCACCCGCTTGGATCGTGCTGGATTTGTAGGAAAAGGCGATTTGCCCGCTGTCGCGCTGTTGCATGGAGACGCCGGTGGGCAGATCAAGCGCGGGCGGCGCGGCCTCGGGGGTGATGACCAAGGTCTTTTGGTCCAGCGTCCCTAGAAGGTTTGCGGTCGTATCCTGCACGATCTTTTCGCCGTGGTTGATGATGGCGATGTCGTCGCACATCGCTTCAGCCTCTTCGAGGTAATGCGTGGTCAGGATGATCGTTTTGCCTGCGTGGTTCAGGTCGCGGACGTTGTCCCAGAGCATATTGCGCAACTCAATATCGACGCCTGCTGTGGGTTCATCGAGCACGAGGATATTGGGGTCATGGACCAGCGCCTTGCCCAACAGGAGCCTGCGCCGCATACCGCCAGAGAGCGAGCGGGCGTAGGCCTCTGCCTTGTCGGACAGGCCAATGAGGTCAAGAATTTCGTCGGTGCGGCGCTGGGCCTTTGGCACACCATATAGCCCCGCTTGCACGTCCAGTGATCCGCGCGGGGTGAAGAAGGGATCAAGGTTGGGTTCCTGCGGCATGATGCCGATGGCGGCGCGGCTTTGCCGGGGGTTCACGTCTTGGTCAAAGCCCCAGATTTTGACGCGGCCTGCGGACTTGTTCACGAGGCCCGCAAGAATATTGATCAAGGTCGATTTGCCCGCGCCATTGGGGCCAAGCAGCCCAAAGATCGACCCGCGCGGGATGTTGAGATTGATGCCTTTCAGCGCCTCTTTCGCGGGTGCGCGACCTGTGGCGGCGTAGGTCTTGGTCAGGCCGGAAATTTCAAGGGCGAGATCGGTCATTGGCGTCTTTCCACCGGGGCTTGGTCGTATTACTGTCAGGGCTGAGATATGGCGGGTTTGTCCCGCGACAACAGACAGGCCTGACCCATGACACGTCCCGCACCGGAAACCAAGATCGTCCACGACTGGCGCATTGCCTGCGACGGGGGCGAAGGCGGCTTGGGCCACCCGCGCGTCTGGCTGCAATTGCCGAAAGATCACGGCTGGGTCGAATGCCCCTATTGCGACGCCAAATTCGTGCATCAGGAATTTGAAGGCAAAGTCTGATCTGACTAGCCCCCTCTGACTGTTCATGGCAGAACCATGGGGCTGCCATAGGGGGAATAAAGATGACGACGTTCGGTAAGGGATGCCACCTGCATCTGATTGACGGCTCTGCGTTTATCTTTCGCGCTTATCACGCCCTGCCACCGCTGACACGCAAGTCGGATGGTCTGCCAGTGGGTGCCGTGAGCGGTTTTGTGAACATGCTTCAGCGGTATATCGAGGGGAATTCCGGCGCAGATGCGGCGACCCATGTGGCGGTCATCTTTGACAAAGGGAGCCATACGTTTCGCAACGATATGTATGATCAATACAAGGCGAACCGTGATGCGATGCCTGAGGATCTGCGCCCGCAGATTCCGTTGACACGTGATGCGACGCGGGCATTCAACATCGCTTGTGAAGAGATCGAAGGGTTCGAGGCGGATGATATCATCGCGACCCTGTCCCATCAGGCGCGCGATGCTGGCGGGCGGGTGACGATCCTGTCGTCGGACAAGGACCTGATGCAGCTTGTGGGGGGCGGGGTTGAGATGCTCGACCCGATGAAGAACAAGCGGATTGATAGCGACGGTGTGGTCGAGAAATTCGGGGTCGGCCCGGAACGGGTTGTGGATGTGCAGGCGCTGGCGGGGGATTCTGTGGACAACGTGCCCGGTGCGCCGGGGATCGGGATCAAGACGGCCGCGCTTTTGATCAAAGAATATGGGGATTTGGAGACACTGCTGGACCGCGCGGGCGAGATCAAGCAGCCCAAACGCCGCGAGTCGCTGGTTGAAAACAGGGCCCAGATTGAGCTGTCCAAGCGGCTGGTTCAGCTGGATTGCGAGATGGATTTGCCGTTCGATTTGGACAGTCTTGAGATCAAGGACCCGGAGCCTGATGTGCTGCTGGGCTTTTTGGCGCAGATGGAGTTTCGCACGGTCACCAAGCGGATTGCGGATAAGCTGGGGCTAGAGGCGCCGGTGATCGAAGAAAAGCTCGCGCCGGAAGGGGAAGCGGCACAGCCCGAAGAAAAGCCATTTGATCCAGAGGCTTATGAATGTGTGCGTGATGCAGCCACCTTGCAGGTCTGGATCGACCGGATCAGGGAGCGGGGCTATGTGGCCGTTGATACGGAAACCACCGCGCTGAATGAAATGCGGGCCGAACTGGTCGGGATTTCGCTCTCGGTGGAGCCGGGTGAGGCCTGCTACATACCGCTGACGCATAAGGCGGGCGGGGCGGATGATCTGTTTGGCTCGGATGAACTGGCTGAGGGGCAGATGCCTTTTGATGATTGCTTGGCAATGCTGAAACCGGTGTTGGAGGACGAAAGTGTTCTGAAAATCGGGCAGAACATGAAGTATGACGCCAAGATTTTCGCGCGTTTGGGGATCAATGTGGCGCCCGTCGATGACACCATGTTGCTGTCCTACGCGATGCATGCGGGCGAGCATAACCACGGGATGGACCTGCTGTCAGAGCGCTATCTGGGGCATACACCGATCCCGATTAAGCCCCTGTTGGGAAGCGGAAAATCAGCGATCACCTTTGACCGGGTTGGTGTTGATGATGCGGTGAAATATGCGGCTGAGGATGCGGATATCACGCTGCGGCTGTGGCAGTTGTTGAAGCCGAAACTGCATACCCGCAAGGTCACGACGGTGTATGAAACGCTTGAACGCCCCATGATTCCGGTGCTGGCCGAGATGGAGATGGCGGGGATCAAGGTGGATCGCGATACGCTGTCGCGGATGTCCAATGCCTTTAGCCAGAAAATGGCGGGGCTGGAGGATGAGATTCAGGAAAAGGCGGGGCGCAAATTCAACGTCGGCTCGCCCAAGCAGTTGGGCGAAATCCTGTTTGATGAGCTGGCTTTGCCGGGCGGCAAGAAGGGAAAGACAGGGGCCTATTCGACGGGCGCTGATATCCTTGAGGACCTTGCGACGGAGCATGAGATTCCGGGGCTTATTCTGGATTGGCGACAGCTGTCGAAGCTGAAGTCGACCTATACCGATGCATTGCAGGAACATATCAACGGCGAGACGGGGCGCGTTCATACGTCTTACTCAATCGCCGGGGCGAACACGGGGCGGTTGGCGTCAACCGATCCGAACCTGCAGAACATCCCGGTCCGGTCCGAGGAAGGGCGGCGCATCCGTGAGGCGTTTATCGCCGAAGACGGTAAGGTATTGGTATCGCTTGATTACTCTCAGATCGAGTTGCGGATTTTGGCCCATGTGGCGGGCATTGAAGAGCTGAAGCAGGCGTTCCGTGATGGGGTCGATATCCACGCGCTGACGGCATCCGAGATGTTTAACGTGCCGTTAGAAGAGATGACTGCGGATGTGCGTCGTCAGGCCAAGGCGATCAACTTTGGTGTGATCTACGGCATTTCCGGCTTTGGTCTGGCGCGCAATCTGCGCATTCCGCGGGCCGAGGCGCAGGGGTTCATTGACCGCTATTTTGAGCGCTTTCCGGGCATTCGGACCTATATGGAAGACACGGTGGCCTTTGCCAAAGAGCATGGCTACGTGCAGACGCTGTTTGGGCGGCGGATCAACACGCCAGAGATCAACGCCAAGGGGCCGCATGCGGGGTTCGCCAAGCGGGCGGCGATCAATGCGCCGATCCAAGGTACAGCCGCGGACGTGATCCGCCGGGCGATGATCCGGATGCCGGATGCGATTGCGGGGATGCCGGCCAAGATGCTGTTGCAGGTGCATGATGAACTGCTGTTTGAGGTGGAAGAGGGCGCTGTCGACGATCTGATTGGCACCGCACGGGATGTGATGGAGAATGCGTCGGACCCTGCCGTGAAGCTGGATGTGAAGCTGGCTGTGGACGCCGGGCAGGGGGCGAATTGGGCGCAAGCTCACTGATCTGTGACCGTGGTGCTGCCATGTGACCTATCGGAATTGGCGGAAATCGGACTAGATTTACGCAAACACCGACGAATTCCGCGCTTCCTTGCGTTCAACTTCAAAAGGAGCATTGCAGATGACAAAATTCAGAACCTCCCGCCGCCGCTTTATCGCGACCGCTGCCGCGAGCGCCAGCTTTGCCACCGGTCTTTTGTCGCCTGCGCAGGCGCAGTCACTTGCCCCGACCCCGTCAATGCGCGGCGGGGCCAATAATTATCGCCCCGGCGCGCCGATTGTGGAGCGGATTGGCGGCGGTGGTTTCATGATGACGGGCACGGTGCGTCGTGCGGGTGATGGTGCACCGCTGCAGGGCGTGCGCATACAGATTTGGGCGCATACGACCGAAGGGCATGAGCGCGATGCGCATAGCCACGGGGCCACATTAACTGATGCGCAGGGTGTGTTCCGCATGGATATGCCGCAAATCGTGCCCGCGTTTGGGCAGGCTCATGGGCATTTGGCGTCCGAGGCCGATGGGTTTGAAACGGTGTTCCTGCGGCCCTTGTTGGCAAGCTCAAGCGATACCTCACTGAACGCCGATTTCGTGCTTGCCACGCTGTGACCAAGGCGGACGGCAGAGGGTATAACCTTCAGATCTGGTTTGTTTTTCTGTGTTTTTTGATAGTCCCGCTTGCCTTGGCGGCGACCAGTCCGCTGTTGGCATGGCGGCAACCGATTTATATCGCGGCAGGCTTTGCCGGGATCATCGGGATGACGCTGCTTTTGGTGCAGCCGGTTCTGATCGCCGGGCATCTGCCGGGGTTTCAAGGGATCACGGGGCGACGGGTTCACCGGATCACGGGTGTGCTGCTGTTACTGGCGGTTCTGGCGCATATCGCGGGGCTTTGGATCACCAGCCCGCCTGATGTCATCGACGTGTTGTTGTTTGCATCGCCCACGCCCTTTGGGGTCTGGGGGGCGATTGCGATGTGGGCGGTGTTCGCCAGTGCGCTGGTGGCGCTGCTGCGTCGGAAATTTCGGCCAAAGACGTGGCGGCGGCTGCATGCGGGCTTGGCGGCGATCATTGTCGGGGGGACCGTGGCCCATGCGGTGCTGATCGAAGGCACAATGGAGAGCGTGTCCAAGATCGCGTTGAGCGCATTCATCATCATGGCAAATCTGCTCGTGATCTATCGCGCTTTTGTGCCGCGCCGTGCATGAAAAAGGGCGGGGAAAGCCCCGCCCAATCGCAATTTTGAAGGTGTGAGGGGTCTAGTTGACCTTATCAGCCTCAATCACATCGGCCTGTTTTGGTGTAGATTTTGCAATCGCGATGCGGCGCGGTTTCAGCGCTTCGGGCACTTCGCGCACCAGATCGATGTGGAGCATGCCGTTTTCATGGGCCGCCCCGGTGACCTGCACGTGATCGGCAAGGGTGAAGCGGCGTTCGAAGGCGCGGTTGGCGATGCCACGGTGCAGATAGGTCCGCTCTTCTGTGTCTTCCGCTTTGCGGGCAGTGACGATCAGGGCGCGATCCTTGACTTCGATGGACAGGTCTTCGTCGCTGAAACCAGCAACGGCAATCGAAATGCGCCAGCCATCTTCGCCGGTCTTTTCGATGTTGTAAGGGGGGTAGCTGGAGTTGCCGACGTCAGAGGCAAGGGCCCGGTCCATCAGATCAGCAATCTGGTCAAAGCCAACAGTGGCACGGTACAGTGGTGTGAGGTCAAAACTACGCATATCAGGTCATCCTTTATCAAGCGATAACAGTTGTTTAGCCTTCCCATTGGGGACAGGCCGGTTTGGGTCGGAACCCAGATTTGGCGTTCCGATAGCTATCATTTGGGGATCAGATTTGCGGTTTCAAGACCCTTAGGGTCGGACGAATTTCGCACCGGTATTGTTGCGTTCGCCCACCTGCACAAGCCGCTGAGAGCCGCCAGGTTTGGCGGGGCCGATGCTGGCAAAATGGCGCAGGAGCTCCTGTAGGGGTTCGTTCAGCGAGGTGCCAAGCGACACCTCTTGTTCGCCCAGACTGGACATGGAGGACACGACCGAGACGATGCGCGGTTTGCCGTTTTCGATTGTGAAGACAGGGGCCCCGCTGGAGCCGGGCTCGATATCGCAGGTCATAATCAGCACGCCGGATTGGCGGCCCATGACGCTGCAAACCTCTTGCAGGCTGGCGGCGTTGGCGCGTCCCCGCCCGTAGGAGACCACGCCGATCTGATCGCCGCGTGTGGGGTCGGCGGCCACGTCAAAGGGTTGCACCCGTGTGAGGCGGATTGAACGATCGAGTTCGAGGACGGCGATATCCATCGCGACACCGCCTGCGCGGCCGGTCTTGCCGGTGAATATGTAGTCGGGATGGGCCACAAGGCGGCTGATGCCGCGCGACGCCTCTGCCCGGCCACCGCGCAGGCCTGCGTTGAATTGGAACGCCGATGCGGGCAGCACGCGCCCGTCGGTGCCGTAAACACAATGGGCGGCGGTGAGGATCAGGCGTTCTTCGATCAGGGCGGCGGTGCAAAAGCCGGTGCCTTCGATATCAAGCCGCCCGACGCCTTCCCAGCCGCGCGAAGCCTCGCCCGTTTCCAGCGTCACAAGCGCTGTTTCGTCTGCATCCTGTGCTTGGGCGGGCCCGATGAGGCCTGCAAAAAGCGCTGCAATGACAACAAGATACCGCATGAACTCTCCTACCGCGTTGGGCGCAAGGTAGAGGGCTGTTTAGGCAATATTAAGGCATTATCGCAGGATTGGCACCGCAGGTGTGGCATTTGCGTCGGCGTCAAGCGCGGGGGGCTTTGGCCCGCCGGTGGCCCAGTCGAGAAGCTCCACCGTGTGGACAATCGGCACATCCGTTCCGCTGCCGATCTGCATCATGCAGCCGATGTTCCCGGCAGAGATGATGTCAGGCGTTAACGCCTCCAGCGTTTGGACCTTGCGGGCCTTGAGCTGTTTGGAAATCTCGGGCTGCATTAGGTTGTAGGTGCCTGCTGAACCGCAGCAAAGATGGCTGTCGGCGGGTTCCAGAACGGTGAAACCTGCAGTGCGCAAAAGCTCTTTCGGGGCGGATTTGATTTTTTGCCCGTGCTGAAGCGAACAAGCCGCATGGTAGGCAACTTTGATCGCTTGAAAGTCTTGAGCGGGGGCGATCGGGGCTGCTGCTGTCAGGTCTTGCAAAACCTCAGAGACATCCTTGGCGATGGCGGATACGCGGGCGGCGTCCTTTGCCAGATTGGGGTCATTGCGGAACATGTGGCCGTAGTCCTTGACCGTGGTGCCGCAGCCGGAGGTGTTGATAACGATAGCATCGAGGCCTGCGTCGATTTCGCGGGCCCATGCGCGGACGTTCTTGGCGGCGGTCGCATGGCTTTCGGTTTCCTTGCCCATGTGGTGGGTCAGTGCGCCGCAGCAGCCTTGGCCCTCGGGGATCACAACCTCTGCCCCCAATCGGGTTAGCAGGCGGATCGTGGCGTCGTTGATATCGGTGTTGAGGGCACGTTGGGCGCAGCCGGTCATCAGGACGACGCGCATCTTGGCGTCAGGCACGGCAAAGGTTTGCGGGTCGTCGTTGCGGCTGACAGGGGGGATGTGTTTGGGGGCCATTTCCAGCATCGCCCGCAGGCGCGCGTCAGGCATGAGGCGTGCAAAGGGCCGCCCGATCTTGGCACCCAGAAGTGCGATGCGAAACCGCATCGGGTAGGGGAGGATGCGCGCCAGCACCCAGCGCAGGGCACGGTCTGACAGCGGGCGCTTGTAGTGTTCCTCGATATAGGCGCGGGCGTGATCAACGAGATGCATGTAGTGCACGCCGGAGGGGCAGGTGGTCATGCAGGCCAGACAGGACAGGCAGCGGTCGATATGTTTGACGGTTTTGGCGTCAGGTGTCCGTTCATTCTCGAGCATGTCTTTCATCAGGTAGATGCGGCCACGGGGGCTGTCGAGCTCATCGCCCAGCACTTGGTAAGTAGGGCAGGTGGCCGTGCAGAACCCACAATGGACACAGGCGCGCAGGATCTCGTTTGCGCGGGCAGTGCCGGGGTTTTTCAGCTGATCGGGCGTAAAATGGGTCTGCATCAGGTCATCAATCCGGGGTTCAGGATGCCGCGCGGATCAAAACGGTCGCGCAGGCCTTGGGTGATGGCGGCAAGGGGGGCCGGTTCGGGGGGGAAGGCGGGGCCGTGGCCGGTGCCGCGCAGGCAGGTGGCATAGCCTGCCCCTAGCGCTGTGCGGACGTCGGTGCCGGGTGGCACGCAGGCCCAGATCAGCCCGCCGCCCCAGTCGAGCAGGTGCGGCGGTTGACCCAGACGGTCTAACACGCCGGGGGCGTCAGTGGGTTTAACAGAGATGCGCCAGATGTCGCCCGGCGCACTCGCCAATGTCGTGACATCGCAGATCGCAGCCCAGCGGATCGCGCTGTCTGTTACGGGTTCGGCTGCGCCAAAGGGGGCGAGGCGTTTGGTCAATTCCGCCGTGCGGTACGCCACGGAATCGGCGAAACCTTCAATCCGGAACAATGTGTCGGTGCCCTCATGGGCCACGCCTGTGACGTCAAAAGGGGAGCCGAGTGCCGCTGACATGGCTTTGACCGCAGTGGCGGTATCGAGGCCTTTGATCGTGAGCGTGGTTTCAGATGCGGCGATGGGCAGCACTTTCAGGGCAACTTCGGTCAGCACACCTAGCGTGCCGTAGGACCCGCACATCAGCTTGACCAGATCGTAGCCGGTGACGTTCTTCATCACACGGCCACCGTTCTTGATGAGGGTGCCCGTGCCATCGACAAAGGTAACCCCCAGCAGGAAGTCCCGGCAGGCGCCCACAGCTATGCGACGCGGTCCGGAAATGTTACCAGCCACCACGCCGCCGATCGTGGGCGTGCCAGCGGTTCCCAAAAGCGCGCGATGATCCATGGGTTCGAACGCAAGGCGCTGGCCTTGTTCGGCCAAGGTCGCGGTGACCTCGTCCACGGGGGTGCCCGCCTTGACGACAATCGTCAGCGCGCCGGGATCATAGAGCGTAATGCCGGACAGGCCGCTGGTCGACAGCACCTCGCCCGGGCCAGAGGTGCCAATGGGCCGCGTGCCGCCGCCTTGCACCCGCAAGGGGCCTTTGGCATCGCGGATTGCGTCGGCCAGTTGTGTATCACTTGAAATTGTCATGGGCTTTCTTTGATCTGGAAATATCCTGGGGCGCGCGGGTTTAACCGCGCGGGGGCAAAGCCCCCTCTAAGCGGCGTCACGACGTGCAGCAGTGGCATCAAGCGGAAACACTTTTGCGGGGTTCAGAAGCCATTTGGGGTCAAAGACGTCCTTCACGGCCATCTGCGCCTCAAGATCGGCATCGGTATATTGCGCGCGCATCAGGTCACGCTTTTCAATGCCCACGCCATGTTCGCCGGTCAGGCAGCCGCCGACCTCGACACAAAGCTTGAGGATGGCGGCACCCAGCGCTTCGCATCTTTCAAGATCGCCGGGGGTATTGGCATTGTAGAGGATCAGCGGGTGCATATTGCCGTCGCCTGCGTGAAAGACGTTACCGACGTCGAGCCCGTGTTCGCGCGACAATTCACCGATACGGCGCAGCACCTCGGGCAGTTTGCTGACGGGCACGGTGCCATCAAGGCACATGTAGTCGTTGACCTGCCCCATGGCACCAAAGGCGGATTTGCGGCCCAGCCAGATGCGGCCCGCCTCATCGGCGTTCTGGGCCTCGCGCAGTTCCACCGGGTTCAGGCGTTGGGCGATGTCCTTGATCAGGCTGAGTTGTTCGTCAATCTCGGCAGGCGCGCCTTCCACTTCGACGATCAGCAGTGCCTCGCACAGGGGGTAGCCTGCTTGGGCATGAGCCTCGCAGACCTCGATGCAGAGCTTGTCCATATATTCGATGGCGACAGGCAGGACGCCCGCCTTGATGATGTCGGACACGCATTGCCCGGCCACTTCAGCGCTGTCAAAGCCCATGAGGATGGGGCGCGCGCCTTCGGGTTTGTGCAGGATGCGCAGGGTCGCCTCGGTCACGACGCCGAGCTGTCCCTCAGAGCCGCAGATCACGCCCAAGAGGTCGAGGCCCCCGGCGTCCAGATGCGCGCCGCCGATTTCAACTACAGTGCCGTCCATCATCACCATGGTCACGCCCATGAGGTTATTGGTGGTCACGCCGTATTTCAGGCAATGTGCCCCGCCGGAGTTCATAGCGATATTGCCCGCGATGGCGCAGGCGAGTTGGCTTGAGGGGTCGGGCGCATAGAAGAATCCGTTTTGTTCCACGGCCCCTGTGACCGACAGGTTCGTGCGCCCGGATTGCACGCGGATGATGCGGTTGTCGTAGTCGGTTTCGAGCACGTCATTCAGCCGCGCCACCCCAAGGATCACGCTGTCGGCGGTGGGCATGGCCCCGCCCGCGAGCGAGGTGCCAGAGCCGCGCGGGACCACGGGCACGCCCATGTCATGGCAGATCTTGAGCACGTCAGCGACTTCTTGGGTGGTGCTTGGCAGGACCGCTAGAAGCGGGGGGCATTTGTAAGCGGCCAGCCCGTCGCATTCATAGACGCGGGTTTCGGCCTCGTCCGATATCACGGCATCCGCAGGCAGGACGGCCAGCAGGCGCTCGATCAGCTGAGATTTCAGGCCGATGATCCGGGCGCTGGGTTCAGGCATTTGCATGGCGCGAGTCCTTCCAGAGATGATTGGTAAAGTAATATGACCAATTTTCCCGTATGGCAAGTCAGGAGTCTGCGCAGTAGTGTCGCACCATGGATATGACCCTGCGCCTTTCGGCCCTTTCACCGCTTGATTTTGCTGCTGCGGGGCTGCTTTTGGCGGTCTGGCTGGCGCTCGGCTGGGTCATCGACCATCCGCACAAAAAACACCCGTCTGTCACGATTTTGATGGCAGAGCGGCGACGGGCGTGGATGCGCGAGATGGCCAAACGCGATGTGCGGATTTTCGACAGCCAGATTTTGGCGAGCCTGCGTCAGGGGACATCGTTTTTTGCATCCACCAACATTCTGGCGATTGGTGGTGTGCTGGCGCTGATGGGCAATACCGATCCACTGACCGGTATCGCGACGGAAGTGACACAGGTGGCGACGCCTGCGGTGATCTGGCAGCTCAAGCTGGGGTTTGTGGTGTTTTTTCTGGTGAATGCCTTTTTGAAATTCGTCTGGGCCAATCGGGTGTTTGGCTATTGCGCGGTGCTGATGGCCGCTGTGCCCAATGACCCCAACGATCCCGATGCCTTGCCGCAGGCGATGCAGGCGGGAGAGCTGAATGTGCGGGCGGCGATCAACTTTAACCGTGGGCTGCGGGCGATGTATTTCGCGCTGGGCGCGCTGTTGTGGTTGGTGGGACCGATTGCGCTGGTGGTTGGGACCGGCATTGTCGGTTGGGTCGTCTGGTCACGGGAATTTGCGAGCCTGCCGCGAACCATTCTGCTAAAAGGTGCACCATGAGATATTTGATCCCTTTCCTGCTTTGTGCCGGGCCGCTGATGGCTGATCCGGCAGAGGTCACGAACGTCGTGGCGACGAAATCCGGCGACAGCTGGCGCTTTGACGTGAGCCTGTTGCATGGCGATACCGGTTGGGATGACTATGCCGATGGCTGGCGGGTTGAGGATGCCGAGGGCAATATTCTGGGGGAGCGTCCGCTGGCGCATCCGCATGTGAATGAGCAACCCTTTACCCGGTCAACTTCTGGCGTCGTGATCCCTGATGGCATGACAGAGGTTTACGTGCGCACGCGAACCAATGTGGATGGCTGGGACGATCAGACATTTCCGGTGATGCTCAACCCGTCTTGAGGCCTACGAAGACCGCATCGTCTGTCCGATTGCTGCCAGTGCCGTTGTTGCCGCAATAGAACATTTCGACTTCGTTCTGATCGTAGATATAGGCCCGGCAACTGCCGGATGAGCGGGCTTGCGAAAGATGCCCTAAATTTCAGGCCCAAGAGTATGATCCGCGCGGTGTTTCCAGAGGCTGCTTGATCTGGCGCAAAGCCCCTTGTGGGGATTTCTGCGATGATTGGTGCATCAAGAAGGAGGCTTTGAGATGTATCACAATATCCTAGTTCCGGTGCTTTTGGATGATGGGCATGACACGGCGGCGTCGTTTGCGGCGGCGCGTGCCTTGGCCGATGAGGGCGCGAAATTCAGCGTCATCCATGTTGTGGAGCCGATCCCGGCGATCGTGGCGACCGAAGTGCCTAAAGAGGTGATTGCGCGCAATCAGGCGGATAGTTTGCAAAAGCTCGCAGGGCTTTCAAAGGAGCTGTCAGGCGCGAAGGCTGAGATGGTGGTTGGACATGCGGGGCGCGCGATCATTGATTATGCCAAATCGCATGATTGCGATTGTATCATCATCGCGTCCCATAAGCCGGGGCTTGAGGATTACTTTCTGGGGTCAACGGCGTCGCGTGTGGTGCGGCACGCCCATTGTGCGGTGCATGTGATCCGCTAACGGCGACCCTCGCGCAGCCAAGCGCCGACGACCAGAAGTGAAGCCAGCAGCAAGAAGGCCCAGGCGGGCAGAAGCGGCGTGATTGAGATATCCGCCGTCTGGTATGCGCCGCGCGGTGTCACGCCGATCCAGCCGCGCCCGGCAGCGGGGCGGCCGGGGCGGACCGTGCGGATGTCGATATCCCCGTCAGAGACATTGCGGATACCGCCACGGGTGCTGTCCACAAGCGGCTGGAGTGCGGCACCACTGGCGATGGTCTGTTCCAGTTCGCGCGGGGCTGCGGGGCCGAGGGCCATGACGGCCTCACGCTCGCCTTCGTTGAGGCGGTAAAGGCCAATCTCGGGCGCGTTCCAGAGGGTCTCGTAGCGGCCCGGAGAGACCTCTTCCAGTTGCAGCACGGTCTGGGTGCCGTCAGGGTGGGTGACGGTCACATCGCCCACGTCTTCGGACAGGGAGCGGCGGATAATGCGCAGGGTCTGGCCAGCGGCGTCGGCGGTGAGCGCTTCTTCTTCCAGCTGGGGTTCTTTCATCATCCAATGGGCGAGGCGGCGGAGTAGCTCAAGTTGTGGGCCGCCGCCTTCAAAGCCGCGATCCCAGAGCCAGCTTTGATCAGAGGCGAGCAGCGCCACGCGGCCTTCGCCGATGCGTTCCAGCGCCAGTAACGGCCTGTCATCAAGGCCGGACATCAACACATTGGCGGTGTCGGGCACAAGCACGTCCACGAGGCGGAACCAGCGGCCCCAGCCGGGCAGGTCGCTGTCGGGATCAGGGTTGGGGGCAAAGGCGGCAAGCCCTTCGGTTACGGGGTGGCGGTCGCCCAGGTCGGTGACCAGAGGGGTGTAGCCTTCTTCAAAGACGCGGGCGCTGGGTTCACCGGGCAGGATCGCGCCCAAGGGGGAGCGGAAGATGGATTCTGCACCGCCGTATTCGGGGCCAGAGGACACCAGAACGGCGCCGCCATCGGCCACGTAATTGACGATGTTTTCAAGGTAGGGGTTTGGCAGAATGCCCCTGCGGCGATAGCGGTCAAAGATGATCAGATCGAAGTCGTTGATCTTTTCCAGGAACAATTCGCGCGTCGGAAAGGCGATGAGCGAGAGTTCATTGACCGGCACGCCGTCCTGTTTTTCAGGCGGGCGCAGGATGGTGAAGTGCACAAGATCGACAGAGCTGTCGGCCTTGAGCAGGTTGCGCCATGTGCGTTCGCCCGCGTGCGGCTCTCCCGAGACCAGCAGCACGCGCAACCGGTCGCGGACGCCGTTGATTTGCACCACGGCGGCGTTGTTGCGGTCGGTGAGTTCGCCGTCCACGGCGGGGGTTTCAAACTGGATCACGTTCATGCCGCCATGGGGCAGTTCCAGCGGCAGGTCGATTTTCTCGCCCACGGGGACCTCAAACTGCATCGGCTCCCCGCCGTCGATGGCGATGGTGAGGGGGGCAAAGCGGGCCTCTGGCGCGGCACCTTGATCGTTGATTTCCAAAGACAGAGTGATCTGTTCGCCGAGGATCGCAAAGGCAGGCGCGTTGGTGACGACAAGGCGGCGGTCCCAGTCGTCGGGTTCACCGGTCAGCAGTGTGTGGATCGGCGCGGGTAGGCCGGGGGCGCGTTCGATGTCGTGCAAGCGGCCATCGGTGAGCAGAATGATGCCCGCGACACGGCCCTGTGGTTCTTCGGCAAGGGCGGTTGAGAGGGCGGTCATGAGTTCGGTGCCCGCGTCGCCTTCGCCGTCGCCAAGGGTGACGATGCGCAGTTCGGTGTTATCGAGGCGGGCGATTTCCGCTTCGACATTGGCGATGGCAGCGGTGTTTTGATCTGGGCGGTTGCCGACCTTTTGGCTGGCGGTTTCATCGACGACAAGGATCACGATGTCCGACAGTGGTTCGCGCGATTCCTGTTGTAGGGAGGGGTTGGCCAATGCGGCCAATAGCGCGATGCCTGCAAGCGCGCGCAGCCACCAGCCCGATAGGCGGCGATAGACCGCAAGGCCCGCGCCAATAGCGGCGAGACCGGCCAGGATGTAGAGGCCGATCAACGGGATCAGCGGGTCAAGAACCACGGTGCCGGTCATTGGCCGAGCCTTTCCAGCAGGTCGGGGACATGGACTTGGTCGGATTTATAATTGCCGGTCAGCACGTGCATGATGAGGTTGACGCCAAAGCGGTAGGCAATCTCGCGCTGGCGTTCACCAGCCATGCCGCGACCCACGGGGAACATGCGGTCGCCAAATTGGTCGACGGCCCAGGCCTTGGCCCAATCATTGCCGCCGATGACCACGGGGGTCACGCCGTCATTGAGGTTGCGGAAGGGCATACCCTCGGCCAGTTCGGCGTCGGGTGGTGCGGCCTCAACCCAGACATCGCGGGAGGCGTAGCGACCGGGGAAGTCTTGCAGCAGGTAAAATGTGCGGGTGAGGACGTGGTCCTGCGGGATCGGTTCGATGGACGGAATGTCGAGGCTGCGGGCGATGGCCTGCAGTTTGCTGCCTTCAGGCGAAGACGATCCAAAGCGCGCGGTGTCGGCGTCGCGGGTGTCAAAGAGGATCATGCCGCCTGAGCGCAGGTAGCGGTTCAGCTTGGCGTAGGCCTCGCGACTGGGCAGGGGTTGATCGGCGGTGATGGGCCAGTAGAGGAACGGGAAGAAGGCGAGTTCGTCGGTTTCGACATTTACGCCGATGGGCAGGCCCGGCTCAATCGATGTGCGGCGGTAGAGCGTGTTGGACAGGCCCAGCAGCCCGGCGGCGGCGGTATCGTCAACCTCTGCATTGCCGGTGAGGATATGGCCGAGCACCACCTCTGCTGTGGCCTGGATGGCGAAATCGTCTTGGGCATCAGCCGGTTGCGCGGTCAGGGCCAGCGCGAGGAAGAGGGCCACAGCGACGTCGGCGCGCGGGCCACGCAGGCGGCCACCTACGGCAAGCGAGGCGATGATGTCGATCAGCAGCAGGCACAGGGCGGCGGTCAGCAACCAGCCCTTGAGCGGGGTTTCGGCCACGACGGCGAGGCCTTCGACCGGGATGCGCGGCGGCCATTGGGCGGTGTCGAGCGTGGTTTGCGCGCCGATCACGTTGATCGCGAGGCGTTGATTGTCAGCGGCGTAGATGCCGGGGCGCAGGTCCGGGCCGGGGGTCGCGGTGGCAATCATTTCGCCTGCGACACCGGGCAGGGTGGAGCCGTCCGAGAGCCTGCCATAGGCGTCAAGCACCGACTGCGGCAGCCATGTGGTTCCTTCGAGGTCATCGGCGCTGGGCGATGCGGGGCGGGTGGAGACGGCGAGGCGTTCGAGCATCTGCACAAAGAGGCCAGAGAGCGGCAGCGTGGACCATTCGGCATTGGCGGTGACGTGGACGAGGACGATCTGGCCTTCGCCGACGGTTTTGCGGGTCACCAGCGGTGTGCCGTCAGCCAGTTGCGCGATCACGCGGTCCGCAAGAGTTGGGTCAGGCTGCGCCATGACTTGTGCGTTGACGGTGACGTCCGTGGGGACGGGCAGGCCAAAGAAGGGGGAGCCTTCGGTGAAGGGGGCGAGCGTTTTGGGTTCGCCCCATGACATGGCCCCACCGACAGCGCGGCCACCGGTACGCAGGCGCACAGGCAGCAGCGGATCCTCAGCCGCGCGGCCCACGTCAGAGGCGGCGAGGCGAGGACCGGCAAAGCGCAGCAGCATGCCGCCCTGTTCGATCCATTGCAGGACGTTTTCAGCCTCTGACCCAGCCAGCGTGGCGACGTCAGCCAGAACGATCACGTCGGGGTTGGCGAGCAGAATGTCTTCCATTGTGCCGTCGATGAGGTCGGCGGTGGGGGCGAGGGCCTCGCGCAGGTAATAAAGCGGGGAGAGAAGTTCGAGGCCTTCGGCGTCGCCCGCGCCTGAGATCAGCGCGACTTCACGGCGGCGGAGCGCGTCATCCACAAGGGAGACGGCGGCGGCAGAGCGGGTGCCGGTCAGCTCAAACCGGGTGATGCGGTTGCGCAGTTCGGGTGGCAGGTTGAGGGCGTTTTCGGCAGTGGGCTCGCCCGCGGTAAAGGCAAGATCGACGGTCGCCAGGGGGCGTTCGATGCCTGCGGGGTCGAGGCCCACGGCTGTCACAGTGGCGATCAGATCGTTGCCGATAGGGGTGCGGGTGGCGGAAAGCTTCACCTCGCCATCCTCGAACCGGGCGGGGCGGAGGCCAATGGTCTGGCGGGGCGATTGGAAGACGGTGACTTGGCCAGCGTCCTCGAAGGTGGCCAGCAGTGTTTCGCGGCTGTTGCGGGCGATCCCGTCTGAGAGCCAGAAGGTGTCGAAGGTCTCGGGTAGGATGTCGGAGAACGGGTTGAGCGCTTCTGGGTCTGGCTCCCACGGCTGCGGGGTGAGGTTCGGCAGGCGCTGGGCTGCGACGTCGGCGGATTGGAACGTCAGGTCAGCGGGCAGGTCGGTGAGGGTGACCACGGCAGCGGTGCGGCCTTGGCGCGAAGCTTCGCCCAAGAGCGCGGCGATACGGTCGTTGCGGGCCTGCCAGTCGCGGGCATCGGCCCACGTGCCGTCGGCCACGATCAAGAGCGGGCCAGTGCCGGTGCGTTCGGCCTGTGGGTTCAGGACGGGGCCCGCGAAGCCGATGATCAGGGCGGCCACGGCAAGAAGGCGCAGGACCAGGAGCCACCATGGGGTGCGGTCGGATTGGCTGTCGTCGTCGGTGAGGCCCAAGAGGAGGGCCACGCCGGGGAAGCGGCGCTTGATCGGTGCTGGCGGCACGGCGCGCAGCAGAATCCACAGGATTGGCAGGGCGATAAGGCCCAGAAGCAGCCAGGGGGCGGCAAAGCCGATGGGGCCGATGGACCACATTATGCGTCACCTGCCGTGCGGGACGGTCCTATATGCGCTGGCGCGCAAAAGCGCCCCGCCCGCCCGAAGCCTGAGGCGATCATGTGCGACGCTCCAATGCTTGATAGAGCCAGAGGAGGGCGGTGGTGGCCGAAGTGTCGGTGTGGTGGGTGGTGAATTGCCAGCCGGTCATCCGGGCCAATTCGGTAAGGCGATCCTTGCGGGCCGCAAGGCGGTCAAGGTAGCGGCTGCGCAGGTCGCCTGCTTTGAGGGTTTCGTGCGACAGGGCGCCGGTCATGGATTCAAAGATTGTGCGACCGTCGAAGGGAAATGCCTCTTCCTGCGGGTCGAGGATTTGCAGCATGGCCCCGCGCACGCCCCGGTCAGCGGCTTTGGTCAATGCGGCCTCAAACGGGGCGAGGTCGCCAAGGAAATCCGAGACGAAGAGCGCGCGGGAATGGGGGAGCATGCCTTGGGCGTCGGGGGTGCCGTAGTCGGTGTCTGCGTCTTCCGACAGGATGGCCGCCAGCTTTTCCAGTTGTGCGGTGCCCCGGCGGGGGGGCAAGCGCAGGCCGGTGAGACCCACGCGTTCGCCGCCACGGTTCAAGAGGATCGCGGCGGCAAGGGCCAAGGTGCGGGCGCGGGTGGATTTACTGGGTAGATCGTCGGTGGAGGCAAAGCGCATCGATGCGGCCTGATCGACCCAGAGGATGACCGATTGCGCGATTTGCCATTCCTTGTCCTGCACAAAGGTTGCGTCAGATCGGGCCGAGCGGCGCCAGTCGATGTGGCGGACCTCATCATGATCCTGCGCGGGGCGGTATTGCCAGAAGGTATCGCCAAGCCCAGCACGTCGCCGCCCGTGATCGCCCAAGAGAACCGTGCTGGCCAAATGCTCTGCTTCCGCCAGCAGGGCGGGCAGGGGGCTGGCGAGCGTTTCGGCCTGGGCGCGAAGGGCGAGGGGTTGGGTCATGCGGCGTCGGCGACCTTGGTGATGTCGGCGGCAGTGGTGTTAATGAGGGTCATCAGGTCCTCGCCACGGGCGCGGGCGGCAAAGGAGAGCGCCATACGGTGTTCCAGCACGGGGCCTGCCATGGCGCGGACGTCTTCGGCGGAGGGCGCAAGGCGGCCTTCGAGTAGCGCTTGGGCGCGGACGGTGAGCATGAGCGCTTGCGCGGCGCGGGGGCCGGGGCCCCAGCTGACGGATGCGTTGACGGCGTCAGAGGCATCGGGGCCGGGGCGGCAGGCGCGCACCAGATCGAGGATCATTTCCACGATGTTTTCGCCAACGGGCATACGGCGCAGCAGCGCTTGGGCGTCGAGGAGTTCTTGCGCGGTGAAAACTTCCGAGGCTTCGGCCTCTGTCGCGCCGGTGGTGGCGATCAGGATGTCACGTTCGGTGTCGCGGTCGGGGTAAGGCACGTCGATCTGCACAAGGAAACGGTCAAGCTGCGCCTCTGGCAGCGGGTAGGTGCCTTCTTGTTCGATGGGGTTTTGGGTGGCGAGGACGTGGAAGGGCGCGCCGAGGGGGCGGTGTTCGCCTGCGATTGTCACCTCTTTTTCCTGCATGGCTTGCAGCAGGGCCGATTGGGTCCGGGGAGAAGCGCGGTTGATCTCATCCGCCATCAGAAGCTGGCAGAACACCGGGCCTTCGATAAAGCGGAAGCTGCGCGCGCCGTCGGCGGCGGTTTCCAGCACCTCGGAGCCCAAAATATCAGCAGGCATCAGATCAGGGGTGAACTGGATGCGATTGCCGCGCAGGCCCATCACGGTAGACAGCGTATCGACAAGGCGGGTCTTGCCAAGGCCGGGCAGGCCGATCAGCACGGCATGTCCGCCGCAGATCAGCGCGGTCAGGGTCAGGTCCACCACGCGGTCCTGGCCGATAAAGCGGTTGGCGATGGATGTGCGCGCGGCTGACAGCTTTGTGCCGAGGCTTTCGATTTCTGCGACAAGATCTGCGGTCTCTGACATGACAATGGCTCCGTTCAGCGATATGGCGTTATAACAGCAGATATCCCGAATGACCCCAATGGCAAAAACAATGAGCGGACAAAAGATTGTGACCCCAACGGCCGAAAGCCTCGCGGCGAGCGCGATGGAGGCGCAGGGCAAGGGTTTGCCGCCAGTAGAGAAGTGGAATCCACCGTTTTGTGGCGACCTTGATATGCGGATCGCACGGGATGGGACGTGGTTCTATATGGGCACGCCGATCGGCCGGGCTCCGCTTGTGCGGCTGTTTTCGACGATTATCCGCCGGGATGGGGACGACTATTTCCTCGTTACACCGGTGGAGAAGGTGGGAATCACCGTGGATGATGCGCCCTTTGTGGCGCTTGATTTCAACCAGCGTGGCGATGATTTGGTGTTTGAGACCAATGTCGGGGACAAGGTGGCGGCGGGGCCGGAGAACCCCATTCGCGTGGTGCGCGATGCTGAGACAGGCGAGCCGTCGCCCTATGTGCTGGTGCGGCGGAACCTTGAGGCGCTAATTGATCGCAAATCGTTCTATCGTCTGGTCGATATTGGTGAGGTCGCTACGCAGGGCGGCGTGGATTGGTTTGGTGTGCGTTCGGGCGGTGCATTCTTTCCCATTATTCCCGCGGCAGAGCTTGATGCCTAAATTTTGTGCGAACCTGACGTGGCTTTTCGCCGAAGTCCCGCTGATGGACCGTTTTGCGGCGGCCAAAGAGGCGGGGTTTGATGCGGTTGAGGTCTTGGACCCTTATGACGCGCCGGTGCAGGATATGCGGGACCAATTGGTGTGGCAGGGGTTGCGCATGGCGCTGATCAATTGCCCGCCGCCCAATTATACCGGTGGTGCGCCGGGATATGCCGCAGTGCCCGGATCGCGGTTCCAGCAGGACTTCAAGCGGACCCTGCGATATGCCCAAGCGCTGAAAGCGGAGTTTGTCCATGTGCGGGCCGGGGAGGCCGAAGGGCCGGAGGCGCATGCGACGTTCGTGGAGAACCTGCGCTGGGCGGCCAAGACTGCTGGCAAGCAGAAGCTGACGATTGAGGCGTTGAACCCCGATGACCGGCCGGGGTGGTTCTTGAACGACTATTATCAAGCGCGGGATGTTTTGGCTGAAGTGGGTGCCAAAAACATCGGATTGCAGTTCGACGCCTATCATGTGGCGCGCATTCACGGCGATGTCGCGGCGGTTTGGCGTGATTTGTCCCCACTGGTTGCGCATGTGCAGGTGGCGCAGGTCCCGGATCGGTCTGAGCCTGCGGGCGCGGGCGTCGATTACGCCGCCCTATTTGCGGCGATGGATGCGGATGGATATGGCGGCTGGGTGTCGGGGGAATACCGGCCCAAAGCGACCACGGCGGCTGGCTTGGGTTGGATCAGGTAAAGCGGGTTCTCTTTGCTGCATCGCGGCATGATCGGTGCGACCTGCGACACAATGTGTTGCCAATTCGATCACGATTCCTTGCGTGAGGCGCTTGCGACCCTCAATACCCTCTGCTACATCGGCCCAAATTTCGACGCCCCGTCATTCCGGTGAAGGGGCATTTTGATTGCCTGAAGGGTGGCGGCTACCACTGGTCGCAAATCTGACAGGCCCAAGACATCGGAAGGGTGGACGTGTCCGAACCAGCTTCGATTTCCACAGGCATTGCAGCACGCTATGCATCTGCCGTCTTTGACCTTGTCCGCGAAGGCAAGGGTCTCAAAGCTCTTGAAACCGACATTGCGAGCCTCGAATCTGCGCTGAACGACAGCGACGACTTCAAGACGCTGATCGATTCTCCGCTTTACAGCCGGGACGAGCAGGCGGCGGCAATGGCCGGAATTGCAAAGAAAATGAAACTGTCTGCCACGATGGCAAACACGACCCAGCTTTTGGCGCAGAAGCGTCGGCTGTTTGTGTTGCCGGCGCTGGTGCGCACCCTGCGCGAGATGATCGCAGAAGAGCGTGGCGAAGTGACAGCCGAGGTGACATCCGCAACCGCGCTGACCAAGGCGCAGTCGGACAAGCTGGCAAAAACCCTCAAGGCACAGGTCGGTAAGGCCGTGACCATCCAAGCGACCGTTGATGAAAGCCTCATCGGCGGTCTTATCGTTAAAGTGGGCTCGAAGATGATCGATACGTCGATCAAATCCAAGCTCAACGCACTCCAGAACACTATGAAAGAGGTCGGATAAATGGCGATCCAAGCGTCTGAAATTTCTGCGATCCTAAAGGACCAGATCAAGAACTTTGGCCAAGAGGCTGAAGTTGCTGAAGTTGGCCGCGTGCTGAGCGTCGGTGACGGTATTGCGCGCATCTATGGCCTCGACAATGTGCAGGCCGGTGAGATGGTGGAATTCCCCGGTGGCATCCGCGGGATGGCCCTGAACCTTGAAGCTGACAACGTGGGTGTTGTTATCTTCGGTTCTGACCGGGACATTAAAGAAGGCGACACCGTCAAGCGCACCAAGTCCATCGTGGACGTGCCCGTCGGTGACGAACTGCTGGGCCGCGTTGTTGATGGTCTGGGTAACCCGCTGGACGGCAAGGGCCCGATCAAGACAAAGAACCGTGCTGTTGCAGACAGCAAGGCACCGGGCATCATCCCACGTAAGTCGGTTCACGAGCCAATGGCGACTGGCCTGAAATCTGTCGACGCGATGATCCCAATTGGCCGTGGCCAGCGCGAGCTGATCATTGGTGACCGTCAGACAGGTAAGACCGCTGTGGCGCTCGACACCATTCTGAACCAGAAGTCCTATAACGACGCTGCCAAAAGCGAGTATGACAAGCTTTACTGCGTCTACGTCGCTGTTGGTCAGAAGCGGTCGACTGTGGCCCAGCTGGTGAAGCGTCTCGAAGAGTCTGGCGCGATTGAATATTCGATCGTTGTGGCTGCGACCGCATCCGATCCTGCACCGATGCAGTTCCTTGCGCCTTATGCCGCAACTGCGATGGCGGAGCACTTCCGCGACAATGGCCGCCACGCGCTGATCATCTATGATGATCTGTCCAAGCAGGCTGTGTCTTATCGTCAGATGTCGCTGCTGCTGCGTCGCCCACCAGGCCGTGAAGCTTATCCCGGTGACGTTTTCTACCTCCACTCCCGCCTGTTGGAGCGTTCGGCCAAGCTGAACGAAGACAATGGTGCAGGCTCGCTGACCGCGCTGCCGATCATTGAAACCCAAGGTGGTGACGTGTCTGCGTTTATTCCGACCAACGTGATTTCGATCACTGACGGTCAGATCTTCCTTGAAACCGAACTGTTCTTCCAAGGTATCCGCCCTGCTGTGAACACTGGTCTGTCGGTGTCGCGGGTTGGGTCCTCTGCCCAGACCAACGCGATGAAATCCGTTGCGGGTCCGGTGAAGCTGGAACTGGCGCAGTATCGTGAAATGGCGGCCTTTGCGCAGTTTGGTTCCGATCTGGATGCGGCAACGCAGAAGCTGTTGAACCGCGGTGCGCGTTTGACCGAGCTGATGAAGCAGCCACAGTATTCGCCGCTGACCAACGCAGAGATCGTTTGTGTGATCTATGCGGGTGTGAACGGATATCTTGATAACGTTGACGTCAAGGACGTGGGCCGGTTTGAGGCCGGTCTGCTGAAGCACCTGCGGACGACAGACAAGGCGGTCTTGGACATGATCACCAAGGACGATCCCAAGATCAAAGGCGACGCTGAGGAAAAAATCAAAGCAGCAATCGACGCTTTCGCCAAAGATTTCGCTTAAATCCGCAAGATAAGGAGACGTTACAGTGCCTAATCTTAAGGACCTCAAAAATCGGATCGCGTCGGTCAAATCGACGCGTAAGATCACCAAGGCCATGCAGATGGTGGCCGCCGCGAAACTGCGGCGGGCACAGGATGCGGCTGAGGCAGCGCGCCCCTATGCAGAGCGTTTCAACGCTGTGATGGGTGGTTTGGCGGCTTCTGCTGCGGGTTCGCCATCTGCGCCAAAGCTACTGAGCGGCACCGGTTCTGACCAGACCCATCTTTTGGTGGTAATGACGGCAGAGCGCGGGCTGTGCGGTGGTTTCAATGGCAACATCGCCAAGCTGGCACGTCAGAAAGCCAATGAGCTGCTGGCCGCTGGCAAGACCGTCAAGATCCTGACGGTTGGCAAGAAAGGCCGTGACGCGATCAAGCGTGAGTTTGGCGATCACTTTGTCGGTCACGTTGACCTGACAGAAGTCAAGCGGGTGGGTTACGCCGACGCGCAAGGCATCGCCAAGGACGTGCTGGGCCGCTTTGACACGGGCGAGTTTGACGTCGCCACGCTGTTTTTTGCGCGCTTTGAAAACGTTGTGACCCAGCACCCGACCGCGCGGCAGGTCATTCCTGCGACCTTCGAAGAAACCGAAGGCGAAAGCACGCTTTATGACTACGAGCCCAGTGAAGAGGCCATTCTGGCCGATCTGCTGCCCCGTGGTGTCGCGACGCAAGTGTTTACCGCTTTGTTGGAAAACGCAGCCTCTGAGCAAGGTGCCCGGATGTCCGCCATGGACAACGCCACCCGCAACGCAGGCGAAATGATCGACAAACTGACCATCGAGTTCAACCGCTCGCGTCAGGCCGTCATCACCAACGAGCTGATTGAAATTATCTCGGGCGCTGAGGCGCTCTAAAAGACAACCGGAGAAACGATATGGCAAATGCAAAAGGCAAAATCACGCAGGTGATTGGCGCCGTCGTTGACGTGCAGTTCGGGGACAACCTGCCCGAGATTCTGAACGCATTGACGACTGATAACAACGGCAAGCTGCTGACCCTTGAGGTCGCGCAGCACCTTGGCGAGAACACCGTGCGTGCCATCGCCATGGACTCGACCGAGGGTCTTGTTCGGGGTCAGGAAGTGACTGACCTTGGTGTGACCATTCAGGTGCCCGTGGGCGATGCCACACTGGGCCGCATCATGAACGTTGTGGGCGAGCCTGTTGACGAAAAAGGCCCCATCGGTGCCAAGGAAACACGTTCGATCCACGCAGAAGCACCTGCGTTCGAGCAGCAGTCCACCGCATCCGAGGTGTTGGTCACCGGTATTAAGGTGATCGACCTGCTCGCGCCTTATGCGAAGGGTGGTAAAATTGGTCTGTTCGGCGGTGCCGGCGTGGGCAAGACAGTTCTTATTCAGGAACTGATCAACAACATCGCCAAAGTGCACTCTGGTTACTCTGTCTTTGCGGGCGTGGGTGAGCGGACACGTGAAGGCAACGACCTTTACTACGAATTCATCGAATCCGGTGTTATCGACGCCGAAGACCTGACCAAGTCCAAGGTGGCCTTGGTTTACGGTCAGATGAACGAGCCTCCGGGCGCGCGTATGCGTGTGGCCCTGTCTGGTCTGACCATGGCCGAGCAGTTCCGCGATCAGTCCGGTACTGACGTTCTGTTCTTTGTCGACAACATCTTCCGCTTTACGCAAGCCGGTTCCGAAGTGTCTGCGCTGTTGGGTCGTATCCCATCCGCTGTGGGCTATCAGCCAACACTGGCGACCGACATGGGCCAGATGCAGGAACGCATTACATCTACCAAGAACGGTTCGATTACCTCCGTTCAGGCGATCTACGTGCCTGCGGATGACTTGACCGACCCTGCGCCTGCGACGTCGTTTGCGCACTTGGATGCGACAACGGTTCTGAACCGTGCGATTTCGGAAAAGGGTATCTACCCTGCGGTTGACCCGCTCGATTCCACATCGCGTCTGCTGGACCCTGCCATTGTGGGTGAAGAGCACTATACCGTGGCATCTGACGTGCAGCAGATCTTGCAGCGCTATAAGTCCTTGCAGGATATCATCGCCATTCTCGGCATGGACGAACTGTCAGAAGACGACAAACTGACCGTTGCCCGTGCCCGTAAGATTGAGCGTTTCCTGAGCCAGCCATTTGACGTGGCCAAGGTGTTCACCGGTTCTGACGGTGTGCAGGTGCCGCTGGATGAAACCATCGCGTCGTTCAAGGCTGTGGTTGCTGGTGAATATGATCACCTGCCCGAAGGTGCCTTCTACATGGTGGGTGGCATCGACGAGGTGAAAGCCAAAGCCGAAAAGATGGCTGCGGACGCCGCTTAATCGAACTTAAAGGAGCCAAATGATGGCAAACCTACAATTCGATCTGGTCTCACCCGAGCGCCGTTTGGCGTCTGTTGAGGCGACCGAGGTGCAAATCCCCGGCGCTGACGGCGACATGACGGCGATGGCCAACCACGCGCCTACGATTACCACGCTGCGCCCCGGTGTGCTGCGTGTGATCCACAGCGGTGGCACGGATGAATATGTTGTGGTCGGTGGCTTTGCCGAGATCACAGCAGACTCTGTCTCTGTGCTGGCTGAAAGCGCGCTGCCGCGCGATGAGGTCACGCAAGAGGTCTACGACAGCATGATTGCAGAGGCGAAAGCCGCGCATGACAATGCCAAGGAAGTGTTCAAGAATGAGCCGGGCCCCGTTGATGACGCGGCCAAGCTGATCTCTGACATGGTGGCTGTTGGTGGACACATCGGTTTGACCGCGAACAACTAATTCGGCGTTAACCTTTCGTTAACAGCTGTGACAAAGGCTCCGCACTGCGGGGCCTTTGTTGTTTTGACGGCTCGTCATAAGGGGGATGCTCTGGCACATTTGCCTTGTTGGGAAGACGATTGGGACGACATGCGTAAATTTGCCAGTCACATCATTGGCGTCGATCAGGGCGACATGGTGTTGTTTTCGGATTTTGAGGACGAGGGTGAGATGTGGACGGGCGAGGGCCCGCGTCTGCACCGTCAAAAGGTCGCGTTCTCAGAGCGTTTTGACACGCCCCCCGCCGTCAGCGTGGCGCTAAGCATGTGGGACTTTGGTCATGACACCAACGTCCGCGCGGATGTGCAGGCCGAGAAGGTCACCGAAAAGGGCTTTGAGATCGTGTTCCGCACTTGGGGTGATACGCGCGTGGCGCGGGTCCGGGCGGCTTGGCAGGCGATTGGCGCAATCAGCGACGATGAGGCTTGGGATATCTAACGTCAGGCCGCTACGACCCGGCTCCGCCAGAACCACCGTAATCTTGTCCTTTTAACTTTGCTTTCGTCGCCGCAATGCGGTCATACCCCGCGTTCGGTGAATGCGGCTGATGACCTAAACGCTTTCGTGCGTTTTCCTTGCGGCGGATCGTGTGGACCGCCCATATGATGAAGACGACCAGAACGATTGGCACAGAAAGGTTTACGATTGCGTTCAATGTCATTCTTGCGCCCATTCCAACCGCGATTGCTCAGACGCGTTGCCGTCCCCGCGTTAGTTTCATACCAGCTTTCACGTTAAATGCCCAATCACTGCCAGGCCCGGACAACAAACTGAACCTGAAAACTGGTTTGAGCATAACGCACCAACGTTGCGACGACTTAGTCGCGATACGTGCCTTCGTAGATCGGCTTCAGCGTTTTATGATTGAACAGAGATGACACGCTGGTGCCGTTCCATGTGTTCAGGATGGCTTGGGCAAAGACCGGGGCTGTGCCGACGATGCGGATGTTTTTACAGTCTTTGACGGCCTTGGTCGGTTCAATCGTGTCGGTGGTCACGAGATTCTTCATCACCGATTTGCTGATCCGGTCAACGGCAGGGCCCGACAGCACGCCGTGGGTGATGTAGGAGTGGACCTCTTTCGCGCCATTTTCCATCAGGACTTCGGCGGCTTTGCACAGGGTGCCTGCGGTATCGACGATATCGTCCACGATCAGGCAGGTGCGGTCTTTGACGTCGCCGATCACGGTCATTTCGGCCACTTCGCCGGGTTTGCCGCGGCGTTTGTCGACGATCGAGAGCGGTGCGCCGATGCGCTGTGCCAGATCGCGGGCGCGGGCCACGCCGCCCACATCGGGCGAGACGACCATCACGTCATCCATCTGGCCCTTGAAGTGGTGCATGACGTCGAGCGCGAAGACAGGCGAGGCATAGAGGTTGTCCACAGGGATATCAAAGAAGCCTTGGATCTGAGTGGCGTGCAGATCGAGTGTCAGGATGCGTTCCACCCCGGCCTCCACCAGCATGTTGGCCACAAGTTTCGCGGTGATCGGTGTGCGGGCCTTTGAACGGCGGTCCTGACGGGCGTAACCGAAGTAGGGGATCACGGCGGTGATGCGATCCGCTGAGGACCGGCGCAGGGCGTCACAGATGATCAGCAGTTCCATCAGGTTGTCGTTGGCGGGGTTCGACGTGGGCTGGATGATATACATGTCCTCGCCGCGCACGTTCTCGAAGACCTCGACGAAAATTTCGCCATCGTTGAACCGTTCCACGCGGGCATCGACCAAGTTGACATCCATGCCACGGTGCACGGACATGCGGCTTGCCACGGCTTCGGCCAGCGGTCGGTTAGCGTTGCCGGAAATCAGCTTAGGTTCTTGAACGGAGGGCATGGAAGAGTCCTTTGGCAGAAGGTATGGGCGGATTCGCGCTGTCGTTGACACGCCCTAACACAGCGTTACGTTCGCGCAAAGAATACAGACCAACAGGAGTGCCAAATGGCCCACATCGATTACTACTTTGCAACGATCAGCCCCTTTACCTATCTGACCGGCACCCGCCCGGCAGAGGTTGCGGCGGCAAACGGCGCGACGATCACCTATAAGCCGCTGGACATCATGGGTCTGTTTTCCCGCACGGGTGGCGTGCCACCAAAGGATCGGCATCCAAATCGGCAGGAATACCGCCTGCAAGAGATGCGCCGCCGGTCGGCGTTGGCAGGCATGCCGCTGAACCTGAAGCCTGCGTTCTGGCCAACGAATCCCGCGCCGTCATCCTATGCGATCATTGCGGCACAAGAGGCAGGCGGCGGTGATTTGGGGGCTTTGGTCGCCAGTCTGACGCGGGCGTGCTGGGCCGAGGAAAAGGACATTGCGCAGGACGATGTGATCGTGGCCTGTCTTGAAGCCGCCGGGTTCGACGGCGGGCTTGCCACGTCGGGCATGATGAAGGGTGCGGACACTTACGCGGCCAACCTTGAAGAGGCGATCAACAAGGGGGCGTTTGGCGCGCCGTTCTTTATCACCGACAGTGATGAGCGGTTCTGGGGCGAAGATCGGATCGCCGATCTTGAGGCGCATCTGGCCGGTAAGATCTAGCCGCGCAGCAGCGCCAGAAAGGCGTCCACACCGGCCTCAGTCATCGACCAATCGGTGACGAGGCGGCCGGTGAGGATGCCATCGGCGGGGCCGTGATCGACGTCGCCGTCTTCGACATAATAGACAGCCCCAGCGCCTAGCAGGTGCTGGTGCAGGCGGCGCGGGGCCTCAAAGAACGTCATGTTGGCGCTGGGGTCATAAAGGATACGCACCGCATTGTGGCCCGCAAGGCCTGCCCGCAGTCGTTCGCTGCTGGCATTGGCGCGGCTGGCCAGATCGAGCCAGAGGTCGTCTTTCAGATAGGCTTGCATCTGGGCGGACAGAAAGCGGTGTTTAGAGAAAAGATGCGCACCGCGTTTGCGGCGCAGCTCAAACTCCCATTGTTTTGCGGGATCGAAAAAGATGCAGGCCTCGGCCCCCATAAGCCCGTTTTTGGTGCCGCCAAAGCTGACCGCGTCGATGCCTGCTTTCCATGTCATTTCAGCGGGCGTGCAGCCCAGGGTGACAAGGGCATTGGCAAAACGTGCGCCGTCCAGATGGGTTTGAAGGCCGAATTCCTTCGCGACATCTGTCAGGGCGCGGATTTCGTCGAGCGTGTAGAGCGTGCCGCGCTCAGTCACTTGGGTGATCGACACTGGCCCGCGCTGTGGGCCGTGGACGCCGCGGTTGCCTTCACCCATGATCGCGGCGCGCAGGGCGTCGGGGGTCATTTTGGCCTCTGTTGCGTCTACGAGGGTTAGCTTGGCGCCGGAATAGAACTCTGGCGCGTTGCATTCATCGCAGTTGATATGGCTTTCAGGGGTGCAAAAGATCGTGTCCCAGGGGTTGGCCATCGTGCCAAGGATCAGCACGTTGGCGGCCGTGCCGGTGGCGGCGAGGTGGACCATGGCGTCGGGGGATTCAAACGTCGTGCGCAGGGTGGCGCGCACCTCGTCCATGATTGGGTCCGCACCGTAGCCCATGGCGTAGCCTTCGTTGGCGGCGCTGAGCGCTGTCAGCACGTTGGGATGGGTCGGGCCCGCGTTGTCAGAGGCAAAGAACATCTATGTCGGCTCCTCAAAAATATAGTCGTCCCAGTCGTCTTCATCGACCTCGTGTTCCGGCACGGTCATGCCTTTGACCGAGACACCGGCGCGGTGCACGCTGTCGGGATCACCTGACACCAAAGGGTGCCAGTCATAAAGTGGCCTGCCCTTTGCAATCAAACGATATGCGCAGGTTTGGGGCAGCCAATACATGTTGTCTTTCAGCGTCTTCGGGGTCAGCACGATGCATTCGGGCACGAATTGGTGGCGGATCGGGTATTGGCTGCACAGACAAGAACTGTCGTCGAGAAGGCGGCAGGCGATGCGGGTGAGTTCCACCGTGCCATCTTCGTCTTCGAGCTTGTTGAGGCAGCATTTCCCGCAGCCATCGCAGAGCGCTTCCCATTCGGGTTGCGAGAGCTTGTCCATGGGGGTGGTTTCCCAAAAGCGCGGGCGCAGGCCGTCGCGGGGGACGCCATCAGACATCGGCGAGCAGGTCCCGGGCCAGAGCGCAGTCTTTGTCCATTTGGGCGATGAGCGCCTCAATGGTGGTGAACTTCAGCTCGGGCCGCAGGTAATCGACAAGCGCGACAGACAGCGGGGTGCCGTAAAGATCGCCCTTGAAATCAAAGAGGAAGGTTTCGCAATTGGCGGTGTTTTCGCCAAAGGTTGGGCGCGTGCCGATAGAGGCCGCGCCGTCGTAGGTGCCTTCGTGCGGGCCTGTCAGCACGTCCACCTTGACGGCGTAGACACCAAAGTTGGGAAGGTGCAGGTCAGACATGGCCATATTGGCGGTGGGAAAGCCGAGGTCGCGGCCACGTTGATCGCCGCGGATCACCTCACCTTCGATCCGGTGCCAATGGCCCAGCATCTTGGCGGCGTCGCGGGGGCGACCCTCGGACAGGGCGGTGCGGATCGCGGTGGAGCTGACGGGGCTGTCGCCAATGTCGATCATCTCGACGATGGTAACGCCAAAGCCAAGGTCGGCCCCGAGTTGTTGCAGGGTGGCCGTGTTGCCAGCGCGGTCTTTGCCAAAGCAGAAATCCGCGCCGACGATCACATGGGCGAGGCCAAGGCGCTCGGCGATTACCTCGCGTGCGAAAGCGTCAGGTGTGAGAGCAGCGAGGGCTGCGTTGAACGGCACCTCATAGAGCTTTTCGACACCAAGTTTTTCAAGGCGATTGGCCTTGGCGGTGGCATTCATCAGCCGAAACGGGGCGGCGTCAGGGGCGAAATAGCTGCGCGGGTGGGGTTCAAAGGTCATTAGGCCCAAGGGGGCGTGGGTGGTGCGCGCGACATCGCGGGCAATCTCGATCACCGCCTGGTGGCCCAAATGCACACCGTCAAAGTTGCCGATGGCCGCAGCTGCGCCACGGTCGGCGGGATCAACATAGAGGGTGTCACGAATGATGCGCATGGCGCTTGCGTAGCGTGGGGTGCGGCGGGGTGCAAGCGGGCCATGCCTGCGCCTACGCCCCTAGTCGAATTTGGCGGATGGCGCGAGGACTGTCGCCTCACCGCCTAGGACCTTTTTGCCCTCAACAAGACAGCGGGTGTCCATTGTCACGCGGCGTTTGGCATAGTCGATGGCGGTCACCTCAACCTCTGCCGTGACAAGATCGCCGGGGCGGACGGGGGCGTAGAATTTCAGCGATTGGCCCAGATAGACGGTGCCGTGACCGGGCAGCTGTTCACCGATGACGGCAGAGACGAGGCCCGCCGTCAGCATTCCATGGGCAATGCGGCCGCCAAAGATCGTGTCGCGGGCGTAGTCGTCATCCATATGGACAGGGTTTTGATCGGTCGAAACCTCGGCAAAAAGTTCGATGTCACGGTCGGTGACAACCTTGGTCAGGGACCGCGTCATGCCAATGGCAATGTCTTCGATCACAATCGTGCCGCGTGGTTGATTGTCCAACATGAGGTTCCTCCGTCGCGTAATTTTAAGTCTGATACGGCAGACGTATTGAAACTTAATTACTTTGCGAGTGCAGAAAGTCAAGCAAAAAGGGCCGCAGGTGAACTGCGGCCCAAATCCCCGAAAATGTCAGGAAAACCTAGCGAAGCTGTCCGATTGTGTAGGTTGTCGCGGTCATTTGGGCGGTCAAATAGGCGGTCAGTGCCGCTGGGTCCGGCTGATCGGTGGTTTGAGTTTCTGCAGCAGCCAAGCCGCCAGAGATAAAGAGCGAATCGAGGTCTTCTTGTTGGGCGCCCAAGATGTCAGTGCCGATCCCATCGCCGATGCAGATGATCCGGGGGTCATGGATGCTGCCATCGAGGGCGGCCAAGCGGCGGCGGGCGAGGTCGTAGATCGGGGGATGGGGTTTGCCGAAGTAGAGGCTTTGCCCGCCCATATCGGTATAAAGGGCGGCCAGCGCACCGGCGCACCATTCGCGCACCTCGCCCCGGTCCACGACGATATCGGAGTTGGCGCAAAGCAGCGGCAGGCCCATTTCGCGGGCGCGCAGGAAATCGGCGCGGTTGGTTTCGGGGTCAGCCATCGGGTCGAAGGGGCCGCAGCACACGATGCCCTGCGCCTGATCCAGCGGCACCTTGGTGATGGTGACCGGATTGTCGATGATCTTGAGCGGTTTGAAAAAGTCGTCGTCGCGGGGGCTTTCGCCCATGAACCAGATTTTCTCGCCCACGGCCCCTTGGAACATCGCAGATCGCGCGCTGTCGCCTGAGGTGGCGATGGCGTCCCATGCGTCGTCCGGCACGCCCATGCCTGCGATCTGTTTCGCGACGGAATCCCATGGGCGGGGTGAATTGGTGACCAGCACGACCTTGCCGCCACGGTCGCGGAAACCTTGCATGGCTTTCACGGCGTCGGGCAGAGCGGCCAGCCCGTTGTGCATACAGCCCCAAAGGTCGACGAAGGCCGCGTCGTATTGGTCAGAGATTTCGGCGAAATTGGTGATGATCGTGGTCATATCCGGTGGCCTTTGGGCAAAAGAAAAGGTGCGCAGCTGCTGCGCACCTTAGTGGTGTTACGGCGGATTGGAACCGGCTTAGACCTTGAGGTTCGGGATGATCTGCTTTTTGCGGCTCATCACGCCGGGCAGGACAACAGTGTCGCCTGACACGGTCGCGCCAAAGGAGGCCTCTGCCACAGCCTTGGTCAGATCGTTGGGGATCATCATTGTGGCCTCTTCGTTGAGGATATCCACAACAAAGAGAAGGACCTGATCAACGCCGTCCTCTGTTGCCACGGCGGTCATGCTGTCCATGATCGAGGCCTTGCGGTCGAGGATGATTTTGGGCGCTGTGGTTTCCAGCACGGAGACGCGGAATTTGGTGTCGCCGACGGCGTATTCCTTGCTGTCCATGCGGAGCAGTTCGGCGTCGGAAAAGGCGCTGACATCGGATTTGGCTTCGAACATTTCGGACGCATAGGCGTCAAGGTCGAGACCCAGATCAGCGGCGAGCGTTTCGGCGAGCGCTTTGTCAGTGTCGGTGGTGGTGGGGGAGCGGAAGGCCAGCGTGTCGGACAGGATGCACGACAGCATCAGGCCTTTGATACCTTCGGGCATGTGGTCCGCGTGGTCGCCCATCAGTTGGTGCATGATCGTGGCGGTACAGGCGAGCGGGCGGATCGTGATATCAATCGGGCCCTTGGTTTCCAGCCCACCGACCAGCTTGTGGTGGTCGATGATCGCCGTGACGTCCGCGCCATTGATATTGGCGGGCAGTTCGGCGGGGTTGTTGGTGTCGACAATCACGCAAGACTGGTCATCGGCCACATCGTCGACCACGGCGGGCAGGTCAAAGCCCCAGCGCTGTGCGACAAAGGCGGCTTCGGTGTTGGGTGTGCCCAAGAGCGCGGCCTTGGCGGCGATGCCCTGGTGGTTGAGGAACCATTCCCAGATCAGCGGCGATCCGGTGCTGTCGGTGTCGGGGGCCTTGTGGCCAAAAATAAGCGTTGTCATCGGGGGTGTGCCTTTCATCAGCGGCGTCAAATCGCGGGCGTTATAGGGTGGTGGCGGTGCCCTGTCACCCCCTGCAGTTTGGTTGGCTGGTTTGACCAGAGCGGGTGGCTTGTGGTAATATCGTGATCAGTCGCAAGGAGGACTCTGACAGTGGACAAGACGGCCTGATCTGACCCGTTTTCATAAGCCGCCCCAAGGGGCGACCCCATCCACGCCAGAGGAGATTTCACTATGGACCAGCATCGCTGACGCCCTGCACAGGGCGAACCCCGCTTGGCGCATTTGCGTCAGGCCCATTTTCAGATTGAATGGAGGTTTCAGATGCCCCGTAAGACACCAAAACGCCGGAAGGCAGACAAGACACCCGTGACACAAGACGCGCAGCGCCGTGGTTTGACCCAAGCGCGCCCGGCGCGTGAAGGTCAGCGTGCGTTACAGTCCCGAAGGATCACCCAGCGCCCACCGCGCTTTCCCGGCCGTCTCGGCGGTCGTTAATCAGATGGCCCTGTCCTGCGTTGCGCCGGGCGGGGTCAATTGCCAGCGATGAACGCGCCTTGCAGCAAGATCGGGCTGTCGGGGTCATCGGTGACAATGGTGCCGGTCAGCGTGCCCGCCACGGCCGATGCCTCTGCCCCATAGAACCGGCCATCATAGGTGCCATCATCGAGGGTGCGGTTGGCCCCGAGTGAGCCGTTTGTCACAGACATATCGCCGGTAAAGCCATTGCCGTTAATGGCGGAAGTTTCGAGCCCCAGCGTGACTTTGGGAAGTGTCAGGAGCCGGTTTTGTGTGTCATTCAAGCGCAGAGTGCCAGCGACCTGGTTGCTGTCAAAATCGGCAGTGATGCGCGCGATGCCGCCAGAGAACCCAGAAGCCAATTGGCCGTTCGTCACTTGTCGGAGCGAGACAGAGGCATCGCCCTTGAAGATCGCAGAGCCTATCTGGGCCGCAACGGCGCCCGGGGCGGTGTCGAAGCCGAAGGGGAGGTAGCTGGCGTTAAAGCTGTCCTCGGTTTCAAACGACAGATAGATCATCTCGACCACATTGGGGTCGGTTTGCGCGATGCGTAGCCAAAGCACTTCGGTGTCATTTTGCAGGGCGGAATAGACGCCGCCGCCTTGCGCATTCAGCACGAATTTGTCGCCGTCTAGCTCGATTACCGGTTTGCCCTGGGCGTTAATCCGCAGCTTGACGTTTTGTTCGGTCAGCTCCCCTTCTTGGTCCTGCAGCAAAAAGGTGCTGGCTTGTAGGAGGTTGAAGGTGACTTGCGAGGCAATTTCGCTTGATTGGGCCGCAAATCCGGTCGAGGCCAGCGGCGGCGTCCCGATGCTGCTGCCAGAGCCGCAGGCCGTCAGCGCCGCAAAAAGCGTGGCGCAGATCAAGGGCTTGGCAAGGTGGCGCATGGTTGTCACATTCTCAAAAGGTTAACGACGACTATCGTCGTAAACGCCTTTTGTGGCAACTTTTTGCAATTGCAGGGATTTTGGTGAAAGAAACCGCGCTTTATCCGCCGATCAAGGCCTATCTGACCCGGGCAGGCTGGACCGTGAAGGGTGAGGTGGGGGCGGCAGATGTGGTGGCGCGCCGCGGTGACGACATTTTGGTCGTAGAGCTGAAGCTGGGGTTTTCGCTGGCGCTGTTTCATCAGGGGATTGAGCGGTTGCAGACCACCGATCTGGTTTATTTGGCGGTGCCTGCGGGCGGCAAGGCCAAGGCGCTGAAAGCAAATGTGAAGCTGGCGCGCCGGGTGGGGCTTGGGGTGCTGACCGTGCGGGCGCGGGATGGGTTGGTTGAGGTTCTGGCAGAGCCCGGACCCTATGCGCCGCGCAAGTCCAAGAAGAAAAAGGCGCGATTGGTAAAGGCGTTTGAGCGGCTTGAGGGCGACCCGAACGCGGGCGGGGCCACACGGCATGGGTTGGTCACGGGGTATCGGCAAGACGCGCTGAAATGTGCGCGGTTTCTGGCGGTGCATGGGCCGTCAAAGGGGTCGGTCGTCAAGGATTGGACCGAGGTGCCGCAGGCTACGCGGATCATGGCGGATGATCACTACGGCTGGTTTCAACGGGTCAGCAAAGGGATCTACGGTCTGACCAAGGCCGGGGAAAAGGGCCTTGCCGATTGGGGTGACGTCTAGGGCGCAGGCACGGGCGTCAGGGTCCAGCCGTCGGATTGCAGCAAGTTCAGGACGCCATCAACGCCCGGCAAATGCGCCGCGCCGACGGCGAGCACGATGTTGTCTTGGGCCTGCGCTGCGGCGTCTATGCGGGGGATCCACGCGTGGTTGCGGTCGATCAGGATGACCTGTTCGGTCTCGGCAAAGAGTTCTTTTGCCCGAGCGGGATCCAGACCAGGCACGTCTTTGGAGGATATGCGCGAGGCTTCCCAAATCGCCACCACGTTTTCGGTAAAGTAGCTATTGAGCATCGATACAAAAAGCGCGGTCTGGGTCTGCGGATCGACCAGACCCATTTGCAGTAGCTCAAGCTGTTCTTCAGGGGTGCCGTCCTGCATTAGGCGAAAAAGCGTGTCCCACGGTTCAACCGCTTCAATCGGGACGTTTGATTGGGCGGCGATATCCATCAAAAGATGATCCAAACCGCGCGCACCGGATGCCAGATCGGCGATGGTGCAGGTCGGGATCGCGAGCGTGAGGGCCAGATACCAGGGTTGCATTTTGGCGGCCATGAATGCCGGGATTTGCCGGGCGGTGGCGGCATCTGCCAGCGCTTGCCAAGCATCCTCGGGCAGCTGTTCGGGCAGGGTCGGGCCGTCGGTGATAAAGATCAGCCCCGGATCGCTTTGCAGGGCGGCGCTCATCTGTGCTTCGGCCTCTGGGCCTGCTTCGACCAGCAGCAGATCGGCGGCTTTGACAAGGGGGGCGGTGCGCAAAACGATCGGGCCAAGGCGCGGATCGTAGATGTGCATTGTGCCGATCACATGAAGCGTTGTGTCGCCGCGCGTGGCTTGCCAGACGAGACCCTTTGCAAAAGGGGTGTCGGCGATGATTGCATCAATGCTGGCCCGTTCATCTGCTGTCAGGGTGTCCAGATAGTCGGCACCTTCACAAAGCGCGGCGGCCTGCAGGGGCAAGAACATGAGGCAAAGGGCGGTCAGAAAGCGGCGCATGAGGCCTCCGTTTATTGGCCGCCCGGGCGGGTTAGCCCGGGCGGTTTTGCAGGATCATACGTTGGCCGATCCGGATGAGGAACCGCCCAACGATATCGCGCCACGTGGCCCGTGGTGGCGGCACAACATAGAGCTTGAAGCCAGGGCTAAAGGGCTGGCCACTTGGGGCGGTCCGCTCTTCGCTTGGCACCACAAGTGGCACAGGCGGCCAGCCGGTTGCGGGGGAAAGTTCAAGCCGCGTTGGCCGCGTCCGTTTGACGTGCGGCTTGGGCGTAAAGGTGTCGGGACCGATCCTGTGATCGGTAAAGATAAACGGGGGGTGCATGGGACTATGTCCTGAAATCGTCGGTCGGAAAAAGGGTGGTGTGCGGCTGCAATAGCGCGCACAAGCAATGCAAGGGCGCTACCAGCGGTGTGCTTGGTGCCTTATTTCTTGCATTGCAGTCTCCTTATACGATTCGCGATTTGCGTGGGCTTTGGTAACCCGGAGGTTGCGTTTGGGCCAAGCGTTTTTTGGCCCAAAGCGGATTTCTGTGACATCCCCGCCAATAAGTCAGAAACGGAACGCCCCTTGCGGCGTGATCCGGTAAGTTTGGGCTGACAGATCATGGGTCTGCATGAACCGGGCCAGTGACCCAAAGGTTGCCGTGCCAACAACAGGTCCGTGATCTGCGGTACTGAGTGCCTGGCTGAGGGCGGGGGCCAGGGCCCGTTGCAACCCATCAACGGCAATCACTTGCGGTTGGAAATGTGCGGCGATGTTGGCCTTGATCTGCGCTGGGTCCGCCGTGTCGTAGACGGCGGCCATCACGACGTTCAACGTATGCTCTGTGCAGTTTTGGAACTGGTCTGTGGCGGGGTTGGCCAAGACGGAATAGCGCGGATTGTGCAGGGCGGCATAGGTGGGGCTGCCGATCACCTGCAAGAGCTTTGTCTGCAGGCGCGGGTCGGGAATGATGATACCTGCGTCCAGACGTTTGGCGCCAGCGAAGAAATCCGCCGGGCTGTCCTGTATCAGATCGCTGACGGTGCGGTCGCCTGCGCGTTGGTAGAGGTTATAGACGCGGTAGCCTTCGCCTGTGCGGCCATCGGACATGGTGATCCGTGAAAAGACCCAAAATCCAAGATGGGTGTAGGTCACGCCTTCAGGCAAGCTATCGGGGTCGCGTCCCATGCGGCCGACGATTGCGACCCGGACGCCGCGCGCGGCAAGGTCCTTTTGCACCTGATCGGCAAAGGTGGACACCTCTGCCACTGGTAGGACCGGGTTGGAAGCACTGCTGCTGCCCGCCGCAAGGGGCAGGGGGGCGAAGGCAAGCAGGGCTGCGGAGATGAAGGCTTTGATGGTCATGGTGTGCTCCTAATTCAGCGTCGGTGGCCCGTCCGCCTGGACGGGGTCAAACGTGGCAAGGTCAACGCCTGCATCGACAGCAGTGCTTCCGCTCGTCGCAAGGGCAGCACCTGACACGCTGAGTGCGGCACCGCCCGAGATCAGAGGCGCGGCGGCCACTGTCGAGACACCGGTGACGGAAGCGGCGGCGCTGTGGTGGCTTGCAGCTTCAGAATGTTGGGCGCTTGGAGTGGCACAGGCGGACAGAATGACGGCGGTGGTGGCGCAAAGCGCGTAATAGATTGGTCTGAACATTTTTGAACCCTATTCATGAACATAGTTCAAGTTGGTGAATTGAGAGCGATAAGTCAAGGGGTTTGCTTTAGCAGCGGGTGAGTTTCAGTGCAGCCGCACGCAGGTTCGTAATAAAGTTGACGTGTTCTTGCATTGCCTTTGGGCCCGACATGCAAGAGGTCGCTGACAACGAAGATAAAATTGCGGAGCTTTGCCATGCGTGCAGCAGATGTTGTCGCCAAACGTCTTTACGAGGCCGGGTGCCGGTGGGCCTTTGGGATGCCGGGCGGTGAGGTTTTGACGATCCTCGATGCGCTGGAAAAGGCAGGGATCACGTTTGTTTTGTGCAAGCATGAAAATGCCGCAGGCTTTATGGCGGAAGGAACGTATCATCGCACAGGCGCGCCCGGGATCATGGTGGCGACGGTTGGACCTGGTGCGCTGAATGGGATCAACGTGATTGAAAACGCTCATCAAGATCGGGTGCCGATGATCGTTTTGACAGGTTGTGTCGATCCCGATGAGGCGCAGGTTTACACCCATCAGGTGCTGGATCAGCCACAGGTTTTTCGCCCGATTACCAAAGAGACGTTCACACTGAACGCGGCCGCCAGCCATGTGATCATCGACAAAGCGCTCGCCATCGCGACCGAAGGCCGGCCCGGACCTGTGCATATTGATGTGCCGATCTCTGTCGCCGATGCGCCGGCCAGCGGCACCGGCGTTTTGCGCCATGCAGCGGCGGCTGTTGCACCTGCGGGGTCTGATTTGGAGCGTGCCCGCGCGGCCTTGGCCGGGGCAAAGCGGCCCCTGATCGTGGTCGGCCTTGATGCGGTTGTTGAGGGTGCCGATACCGCAGTGTTGCAGGCGGCTGAGACGCTGGGTGCGCCTGTCATTACGACTTACAAAGCCAAGGGAATATTGCCTGAAAACCATGCCTTATCGTTGGGTGGCGCTGGTCTGTCGCCCAAGGCGGATAAGGTGTTGATGCCCTTCATCGCGCAGGCGGATGTAATCCTTGCGATTGGCTATGACCCGATTGAGATGCGCCCCGGTTGGCAGAACCCGTGGGACCCCGCCACACAGATGGTGATCGATATTACAGCGGCACCCAATCACCATTACATGCATCAATCGACGTTGAATATCATCGGGGATTGCGCGGCTTCTGTCGCGGCTTTGCTGCCGGACGCGCCCCTGTCCGATGTTTGGCCGGGTGGCGAAGTCGCGGCGGTGAAGGCCGATTTGGCCACGGCGTTTCCGACACCAACGGAGTGGGGCCCGGCGCAGGTCATTGCCACCTGTCAGGCGGTCTTGCCCGCTGACACTTTGGCCACTGCTGACAGCGGGGCGCACCGGATATTGCTGTCGCAAATGTGGCAGTGCAACTTCCCCCGTGCCCTGACCCAATCATCGGGATTCTGCACCATGGGATGTGCGGTGCCCCTCGCAATCGGTGCCCAAATCGTGGAGCCGGAAAGGACGGTCGTGTCATTCTCGGGCGATGCCGGGATGTTGATGGTCTTGGGCGAATTGGCAACGGCGGCGGAGCTTGGCCTGCAGACGATTTTCGTGGTGTTTGTCGATGCCTCGCTCGCGCTGATCGAGCTCAAGCAGCGGCAGCGGCAGATGCAAAATACCGGGGTGGATTTCGCGCATTGTGACTTTGTTGCGCTCGCAATGGCCTTTGGCGGGCAGGGGCATCGGGTTCGTTCTAAGGCAGAGCTTGAAGCCGCGCTGGAGGCCGCACAGGGGGCTGAAACCTTTACCGTGATTGCCGCCGAGATTGATCGCAAATCCTATGATGGGGCGTTCTAAGGTGGCAGGCGCGCTTGATGGATTGCTGGTACTCGACCTGTCGCGGATCCTTGCGGGGCCGTCGGCCACACAGATGATGGGTGACCTTGGTGCGACGGTGATCAAGATCGAAAACCCCAAGACGGGCGGTGACGATACGCGCAGTTGGGGGCCGCCCTATGCCGCGACACCGGATGGCGATAGTGACCTGAGCGCCTATTTCATGGCCGCAAACCGCAACAAATACTCAGTGGCCGCAGACCTTGGCACCGACGAAGGTCAGGCACTGGTGCAATCCATCGCGGCGCGGGCGGATGTTGTGATTGAGAATTACAAACCCGGTGGTCTGGTGAAATATGGGCTGGATCATGGCACGCTTTGCGCCGCGCGTCCGGAGCTTGTCTATTGTTCAATCTCGGGCTTCGGCCAAACCGGGCCAAATCGCGACAAGGCGGGCTATGATCTGATGGCGCAGGGGTTTGGCGGCATCATGTCGCTGACCGGTGATCCGGATGGCGCGCCGATGAAGGTTGGCGTTGGCGTGTCGGACCTGATGTGCGGCATGTATGCGACGATTGGCATTTTGGCCGCGCTGCGCCACCGCGACGCGACGGGCGAGGGGCAACACATCGATCTGGCGTTGGTCGATAGTCAGATGTCCTGGCTTGTGAATGAGGGCGTGAACTTTCTGACTTCAGGGCAAGAGCCTGTGCGGCGCGGCAATGCGCACCCCAACATCGTGCCCTATGATGTCTTTGCCACCAATGATGGGCATGTCATTTTGGCGGTTGGAAATGACACGCAGTTCCAAGCGTTTTGCGTAGCAATGCAGCGCCCCGATCTGGCGGATGATCCAAGATTTGCAACGAATCCGGCGCGCATTGCCAATCGCGCGGTGATCACAGCGGTGGTGACTGAAACACTGGCGGCGAAATCCAGTGCAGAGGTGATCGAAGTATTACAGTCTGTGGGTGTTCCCGTTGGTCCAATTCACACCGTTGGTCAGGCTTTGGGCAGCGAACAGGCGGAAGCCCGCGGTGCGGTCGTGACGGTTGCGCACCCCGAAACGGAGGCTGGAGATGTCCAGCTTTTGGGCAATCCGCTGAAATTTTCCAAGACACCGGTCGAAATGCGGCGCCCGCCACCGCGTTTTGATGCCGACGGCGCGAATCTTTCAGGCATTCTGGCGGGTTGCCAGAAAACCTAGGCGCAGGAATCCGCTTACACGCTTTCGTGAATAGCGATCACGTTCCCGCGTGCTGCCGCCCATGTGAGGTGAGTTGGATTTTGCGGTGCATTATGAATGCCTTGTGAGAGAAAAAGCAATGCACCGCGAGGGGTCCAAGAATGCTGATTGATATCGCGACCAGTGAGGTCAGCCTGACGGACGAGGCGGCACTTGCGGAATGGAACGGCGTGATCCTGGGTGTGCTGTCGCATGGCCAAACGGCCCCGGTCCATTTGGGCAAACTTCTTGAGCTCGCACCCGGCTTTGCCATGGCACATGCGCTGAAAGGTCTGTCCGCCCTGATGCTGGGACGGCGCGAGCTTTACAGCGTGGCGCAAGACGCCAGCCAAACGGCGCAGGTCGCTTTGCAGGCAGGTGGTGACACGCGGCGCGAGTGGCTTTGGTGTGAAGCGCTGAAAGACTGGATTGCTGGTCAGCCCAGCCGTGCGATTGCGCATATGGAAGCGGCGTTACGGATCAATCCGGCGGATACGATCAGTATGAAGCTGTCGCATGGCATTCGGTTCATTCTGGGCGATCACATCGGCATGCGCCGGTCCGTCGAGGCGGTGATCGGTGCCCATGGGAAGGACCATCCGTTGCGTGGTTACGCTTTGGGCTGTCTGGCCTTTGCGATGGAAGAAACCGGCAGCTATGACGCGGCAGAGCGGACCGGACTGGAAGGTTTGGCCTATGCCAGCGACGACGCTTGGGGGCTGCATGCGGTCACGCATGTTTATGACATGACCCACCGGCCGACGCAGGGCATTGCGCTGATTGACAACAACCTTGACGCATGGGGTCACTGCAACAACTTTCGGTTTCACGTCTGGTGGCACAAGGCGCTTTTGCATCTTGATCAGGGTGAGGTCGATCAAGTTCTGGCGCTTTACGACACCAAAATCCGCGACGAAAAGACGGACGACTACCGTGATTTCTCGAATGCCAGTTCGCTTTTGGTGCGGCTGGAGCTTGAAGGGATCGACGTGGGCCACCGCTGGACAGAGTTGGCCGATTTGGCCGAAAGCCGGACTGAGGATGGCTGCCTGACCTTCGCCGATTTACACTACATGATGGCGCTGGTTGGCGACAATCGCGCCGATGCAGCGGCCCGGCTGACGGCGCGTGTGGCCAATGACGCTGGTGCGGATACGGAAGTGGCGAAGACGATGCGCGATCCCGGTGTGGCCGTGGCCAAGGGATTGGGCGCGTTTTCCGATGGCCGCTATGACGCGGCCTTTGACGCGCTTTTTGCCGCTCATCCAAAGTTCCAGACCATGGGCGGCAGCCATGCGCAACGTGACGTGTTTGAGCGGGTCACGATTGAGGCGGGCCTGCGGGCCGGGGCCCTGAACGCCACGACGAATTTGCTGCAACAGCGTATCGCCAAGCGGAAGGGTGCCGTGGACAGCTTTGCCGAAACACGTTTGCAAATGATTAGCGATGCGCGTGCGCTTCAGGCTGATATTGCCGCCGAATAGAATACCAAGAAGGCCTGACAAATGACACTTGCCGATCCTGCATCTGCAATGCCCCACACAAACGTTGGTGCCACGGCGGCACCGCAGGTGCGCGTGCGCGACCCGCGGTTGGATTTCTTTCGCGGTATCGCGATGTTCATCATCCTGATCGCCCATGTGCCCGGCAATTGGCTGACACTTTGGATCCCGGCGCGCTTTGGGTTTTCAGACGCGACAGAGACCTTTGTATTCTGCTCCGGCATGGCCTCTGCCATCGCCTTTGGCAGTGTGTTCCGTAAACAGGGCTTTTGGATGGGCACGGCCCGCATCGCATTTCGCACATGGCAGGTCTATTGGGCGCATATCGCGTTGTTCATCGCGATTGCGGCGAGCATGGTGCTGATGAACCTGATCTTTCCTGAGGGTCGCGACTATGTGGGGCAGTTGAACCTCTATCCGTTCTTTAACCGCACGCAAGAGAACCTGCTTGGGCTTTTGACCCTGACTTATGTGCCGAATTATTTCGACATTCTGCCCATGTATATCGGTATTCTGCTGATGATCCCGCTGATGGTGGGTCTTGCGAATGTGCATGTGGGGTTGGCGGCTGCGGCCTCGCTCACCATGTGGCTTTGCGCCAATGTGCTGGGCTGGAATTTCCCGGCAGAGCCGTGGTCCGCGCGGGATTGGTTCTTTAACCCGCTGGGCTGGCAATTGGTGTTCTTTACTGGCTTTGCGCTGATGTCCGGCTGGATTCCGGCGCCCCCGGTCAACAAGCGCTTGTTCTGGGGGGCGGTTGCGATTGTCGTGATCTTCCTGCCCTTCGCCTATTTCCGGATTTACCGCGAGGTTGAGGTGCTGGCGCAGGTGCGCAGTGACCTGAATTTCCTGATCCACAAGACCGACTTTGGCGTGCTGCGTTACGTGCATTTTCTTGCGACCGCCTATGTCGCTTGGGTGCTGGTGGGGCCGCAAGGCGCCAACATCATGCCGTCGGGTAGCGGGCGTAAGCTGTCGGTGGCGTGGTCCTACATGTTGGCGGCGATCATGAAGGTCGGTCAGCAATCGCTCGCCGTCTTTATCACATCGATGTTTCTCGCGCGGATGCTGGGCGTTTTGTTTGATCAGGTGGGCCGGTCATATGTGACGATGGCTTGGGTTAATGCCTTGGGCTTTGCCGTGATCATTGCGCTGGCCTACGGCGTGGGATGGTTCAAGACGCAGCCTTGGAAAAAGAAAGCCTAATGACATGCTAAGACGAGACGTTCTGACAGGCTTGATGGCCATCGCGGCGAGCCCCGCCATCAGCCAAACCGAAGGTGCAACTGAAGCCGCAGAACCCGGTTTGCAGCTGGGTGATGCGACCCCGTTTGACCCAAGCGTCGTGATCGAGAAGGCCCGCGCGCTGGCAGCGAAACCCTATGCTGAGCCGACGCGGATCCCTGAGGCTTGGACCGATATCGAATACGAAGATTACGTGTCGATCTGGTTCGATGCCCGCAACGCGCTATGGCACGACAAGGCGGATACATCGCTGAAGGTCGATGTCTTTCCCCCCGGTCTCTATTACCCGCATCCGGTGGATATTGCGGTGGTAGACGGCGACAGTGCCCGGCCCCTGAAGTTTGACATGGGGGTCTTTGACAAGACGGATAAGTTCCCCGATCTGCCGATTGACGATACGCTTGGCTATTCCGGTCTGCGGCTGCGAGCCGAGCTTGAAACGCCCGGAATCCATACCGAATTTGCGGTCTTTCAGGGCGCGTCCTATTTCCGCGCCATTGGCACCGGCGATATCTACGGTCTCTCGGCGCGTGGTCTCGCGATTGATACGGCGGAACCCAGCGGAGAGGAGTTTCCCGAATTCCGCGCCTTCTGGATTGAGCAGCCTGAACCGCAAAGCCCGACATTCGTGCTTTGTGCCTTGATGGACAGCCCCAGTTGTTCGGGTGCCTACAAGTTCACGATCACGCATGGCCAGCCTTTGACCATGGATGTTGAGGCGACACTCTTTGCACGTGTCGACATGGCCCATATTGGGATTGGGCCGCTGACCTCGATGTTCCAGTTTGACGAAACCAACCGGGATCGGTTCTCGGACTTCCGTCCAGCGGTGCATGACAGCGATGGGTTACTGATCCACAACGGCGCGGATGAGACGATTTGGCGGCCGCTTGCGAACCCCACAAACCTGCAGGTTTCGGCATTTCGGGACGAAGACCCTAAGGGCTTTGGCCTGATGCAACGGGCGCGCAAGTTCAGCGATTTTGCCGACCTTTTTGCGCTTTACCACCGTCGCCCCGGCCTTTGGGTCGCACCGGGCGAAGGTTGGGGGCCGGGGGCTGTGACGCTGATCGAAATCCCTACGGATGACGAGATCTACGACAATATCGTTGCCTATTGGCGGCCCGATGGTGGGCTGGCCGCGGGGCAGGAACACCGCATGACCTACCGGCTGACATGGGGTGACGACAGTGCCTTTGGCGCAGGTCTGCGGGTCCTCAACACGCGGATTGGCGATGCTTTTGAAACTGGGATCATCGTGGCGATTGATTTTGAAGATGGCGACGCCTTGCCCGAAAATTTGGAGACCGTCGAGCGGCAGATATGGGCCAGCGCTGGTGAAGTCGATGGCGGCATTTTGCAGCGCAATCCCGAGACGGGGGGTGCACGGCTTGCGTTCCGGTTTATCCCCGGTGAGGCGGGCCTGATCGAGTTTCGTGCGCAACTCCGCCTGAACGGCGCGCCGCTAAGCGAGACCTGGCTTTACCGGTGGACTGCATGACGCAAACCCCCTGCCATAGGATGCCAAAGCGGTCCCCGCTTGCGATGGCTGCGCAGGATTTTGCAACCCGGCCCGCACCGCAGGCAAGCCCGCCCGCGATGACGCGGAGTGACGTGTTGTGGCGCGCTGCGGCCTTTGTGCCGGCGCTTTTGATGACGGTCGCATTGACCTTTGCGATCAGCAGTTCGCTGTCGCAGGATGGCTTTACAGTGTTAGAGGTCATGGTGATCGCCTTGGTCGCGCTGACGTTTGTCTGGGTGTCCTTGTCGGTCAGCACGGTGTTGCTGGGGGTCGCAAAACGCGTGTTCTATCCCTGTTTTACACGCCATTCGCGCGGCAGGGGGCCCGCACAAGACATCGCGATCCTGATGCCGATCTATAACGAGGTGCCTTGGGACGTCTTTGGCAATGCCGCTGCCATGCTGGATCAATTGTCGCAGGGCACCCGCAAGGATCGCTTCACCCTCTTTGTTCTTAGCGACAGCACAGACCCTGAGATTGCAGCGCAAGAGCTGCGGGCCTTTGATGCGCTCAAGGCCCAAGCGCCTGTCGGCTTGGACGTCTATTATCGCCGCCGTGCGCAGAACACCGACAAGAAGACCGGCAATCTGACCGATTGGATTGAGAACTGGGGCGGCGCCTATGAGGCGATGCTGGTGCTCGATGCTGACAGCCTGATGAGCGGGGCCGCGATCCGGCAATTGGCGCATGAATTGTCGGCGCATCCGCAGGCGGGGTTGATCCAGACCTTTCCGCATTTGATCGGGGCAGAGACGCTGTTCGGACGGATGCAGCAGTTTTCAAACGCGGTTTACGGCTGGCTTTTGGCCGAGGGGCTGGCGGCCTGGGCGCAAAGTGAGGGCAATTATTGGGGTCATAATGCAATCATCCGCACGCGGGCTTTTGCGGCCAGTGCGCGACTGCCCTATATGCGCGGGCTGCGGGGGCGGCGCGACCTGATTCTGAGCCATGACTTTGTTGAGGCGGGGATGCTGCGGCGCGCGGGCTGGGCGGTGCGGTTCTTGCCACGCGCGGGCGGGTCGTATGAGGAAAGCCCGCAGACCCTGATCGACTACGCCCTGCGCGACCGACGCTGGTGTCAGGGCAATCTGCAACATCTGCGGATCCTGACGGCACGGGGGTTCCATCCGATCTCTCGGTTTCATTTGCTGCAAGGGGCAGTGGCGTTTCTGCTGTCGCCTGCGTGGTTCACCGTCATTCTGATTTGGTCTGCGATCCGGACCATGCCGTCCGAGGCCATTTCCTATTTCAACAGCGACAACCCGCTGCAACCGGCGTGGTCAGCGACAGAGCCGCTGGACGGTTTGCTGGTCTTGGGGTTCATCTATTCCATGCTTTTAGTGCCCAAAGTCATCGGCACCTTTGCGATGTGTTTTTGGCGGCGCACCCGTGCGGACTATCGCGGATGGCCCGTTCTGGTTGGCACGGCGCTGATCGAAATCCTGTTCTCGATCCTTTATGCACCGGTGATGATGGTGCAGCAAACCATCGCTGTGATCTGTGCTGTTTTTGGCCTGTCACGGGGATGGGCGCCGCAGGATCGTGGGGTCGTGGGCTGTAGCTGGGCGCAAGTGTTCCGGTTCCACATTGTTGAGACAGTGACCGGGATCACCATGATGGTCGGGCTTGCGCTTGGCGCGGTGTCGCCTTGGCTGCTCCCGATTGCGATCAGCCTGACGCTTGCGGTGCCTTTGTCGAAACTCAGCGGGATGCGCATTGCGGATAAGGCGCTGCGCGTGCTGCGCATCGATAGCCCGCAAGACCTGCGAGAGCCACGGATCGTGCGACAGGCCCGGGACGCGCGCGCGCGGATGCGGAGGCTCGTGTTGACGCCGCAAACCTTCCCCGAAGTCACAGCGATTGCGGCGGAATAGGCTTCAGAGCGCCTCAAACCAATCAAGCGTCAGGTTCGCCCATCCTTGTGGGATGATGTGACCGCCAGGGAAGAGCGCAAACTCAAGCGAGGCATCCGGTGCGCAGTCTGTCCATGTTCGGATCATGAACGCGCCTTCGGTGGCGTAGCGGTCGGGTTTCAACTGATAACAGGCGTTGGTTTCGCGCCAGACCGACAGCGCGTGAAAGACATCCCCCTGAATGACAGCCCCAACATCGCGGCTATCCGCGCCGCGTAACACGCGCCCTTCGAGGGGGACAGTGCCGTCGGTCCAGCCGTGGGTGTGCAGCATATGCACGGGGCCTGCGCATTCGGTGGGGTGGGGTCGCCAGAAATTGCCGCCAAGGGGTGCATAGGCGGCAAAAGTATCCGGTGCAGCGCAGGCCAGATAGGCGGTCATTGAGCCGCCAATCGAAAAGCCTGACAGGATGATCCGGTCGGGGTCTATGTCGTGGCGGGCGATCGCGTCATCGCGCACGGACGTCAAAAACGCGACCTCATCCCGGCCACCGCGTCGGTCTGGGTGGAAGGCCCATGATCCGCCATTGCGCCCCTCAGGGATCAGGCCGCTGGGGGCGATGACGGCATAGCCGCGATCCGTAAAGGCGCGGACCATGCCGGTGTTGCGAAAGACCCCCGGCCCGCTGCCGCCAAAGCCGTGGATGAACATGACGGCGGGCGGCTGTTCCGGGCCGTTGTCGGGCAGGGTGATGACGTATTCGCCCGTGGCCACCTCGCAGAGGGTTTGTGCGGAACACGCGGCAGCGGTGGTGGCAAAGCCAGCGGCCCCGGTGAAAGCAGCACATGCTGCGACGGCGGTCAGATTTTTCATGGTCGGCCTTGTCCCAGGGTGCTGAAACGAAGCGGCCCAAACCATCTGGTTGGGGCCGTGTTCCACTTTATTGGATTGGTGCAGGTGATGAGAACTGCGGGATTGCGCGGTCGGATGCATCCGTTGGTTCCAACCCGATCCAGTTGCCGTCAGCCAAGGTGATGTTGCCGGGGATGTCTTCTTCCCAGAAGCCCACGACGTTCTTGGTGATGTTCAAGAAAAGCTCTCCATCAACGATGCGCCAGAGGTTGGGGTTGCCGGGCACTTTGCCGCCCTGTGCAACACCATATGCGCAGTGGCCGTCATATTGCGGGGCAAAGCTTTCGGGATCGGCAAGGAAACGGTCGCGGTTTTCGGCTGTCGAAAACGCGAATGTTGCGCCGTTGTAGTCCGCCGTGATGTCAGCGCGGCCGGGAACAGCCTCTGCTTGTGGGGTGCCGACCTCTGATTGGGGCAGGTCGAAATAGGCCACGACGTCGTAGCCTGAGACCGCAAAGCCTGTGTCGTCGATATATTGCTCACCCGCAAAGCTGGTGCTTGGCATGATCGCGGTGCCGAGGGCTGCGAATGTCAGAAAAGTTGTCCGGAGGAGTAGTTTGTTCATGTGCACATCCCTTTGTCGCGCCGTTGGTTTGATCTTTGGGATAGCACCGGCATTTGTGTCTGACATCCCACCTCGCGCTGGTGTGACAAGAGTTGCGGGTGCGTTATCTGTCCGGGTTATGGGCGGGTGGCGCGCTAAATGACTTGTCCGGCCAGCTCCCACTCTGTCGGTGCGCGCAGGGGCAGGCCCTGCGCGATGTAGCCAGGCCCCGCGCCAGAGCCGAGCATCCCCTCTGGCACATCAAGGATGTTGTCAAACCCGGCTGCCTTGAGCCGTTTGTTCATCCGGTCAGATCGTACCCCGCGCGCGCAGATCAGCGCGACGGGGCGTTGGCCATTGCTGTCAAAGATCGTCTGCAGCACGGCTCCAAAGTCGTTCCGGCGCATGTCGAGTGGAATGGCGGCAGCGGCTACGCCTGTGCGCGACCATTCATCGGGGCGGCGAATGTCGATCAGATAGATGCTGCCCGCTGCGGCCTGTTCCTGCGCGGCGCTGACCGTTAGCGCACCACCGACGGCGGCATCGGCGGTGATGTTGAACCATTTAGAAGCAAAGACGCCGCCACCCACAAGCAGGCCTGCGCCAGTGGCAAGGGCCCATCTGCGCGAAACAGATCGGTTTGGGGAGGGTGAGGTCATAGGGCTATCTACCGGGTCGTGGCGTGAAATGCCAACGTCAGCGGGTTGGGCTTAGCAGTCCTGACAGGTCTTTATCCCGAAAATGCGGTAGATCGGGCAAAAGCTGAGGAATGCGGTGCCGACAAAGATCACACCAAGGTAACCCCAAACGCCGATAGTGCCAGTGAGCGCCAGAATGATCAGGAGTGCGCCCAAGACCAGGCGGGCGATACGGTCCCAGTTTGCGAGATTGCGGGTCATCAGTCTTCTCCATTCTGTTAAGATAAGGATGGGCTATCTGATCCGTTGGGCCGCGTCAGTGCTTGTGTCACAAAGCGCCGCCCTCACCGTGGGCGGCGAGGGCGTCTGGCTTCAGGATCGTAATCTGACCGCGCCCAATCTTGATCCAACCGCGATCCTCAAAGGCTTTGAGCGCTCTTGAAACGACTTCGCGGGCAGTACCAAGTTCCTGCGCGATCTCAGCCTGTGTCATGGCCACATGACCCTGGGGCCGTGCGGCAAGCCAGCGCGCAAGCCGCAGGTCTGTGCGGTGTTCCAGCAGGTCGTTGATCACATCCGTCAGCTCGCCCACACGGGCGGCAAAGCCTTGAAACACCAGCTGCTGAAAGGTTGGGTCGGTCTGCAAAAGGCTGCGAAACGTGGCGGGCAGGATCGAGGTCGCAGTCACCGCGCCTTCGGCGTAACCATAGCCGGAATAGGGGCGGTCAGACAGCAAACAGGTCGTGGTCAGCACGCAGCTATCGCCCGCGCCGACGCGGTAAAGGACGACGGTGCGCCCGGCCTTGTTGGTTTGCTCGACCCGCACGACGCCTTGGGTCACGATCAGAAACGCGCGGCTTTCGTCGCCGGGGGCAAACAGCAGCGTCCCATCGGGGACCGAGAGGGGTGTCCCCTTGGCGATGTAGTCAGTGAGTACGCTCATCTGGGTCCTTTGTAGATATGCCGGTGTGCGCAACCTAGCCCGCTGTTTGGCGAGTGTGCCACATGACCCACTGATCGTCACATCATCGTGAGACAGGACTTTATTTGCGGCGATATGTGATGCCATCACATATCGAGGCAATTGATAAGGCGATGGTGTAAATAGCAGACGATCCGGTTGAACCGATATGGAATTTCTTCTTGCCTATGGCGCAGGCCTGTTGACACTGATCAATCCCTGCGTCCTGCCGGTTTTGCCGATCGTGCTGGTGAGCGCGCTGAACGCCAGCAAGGCGGGGCCGCTGGCCTTGGCCGCAGGTATGAGCCTGTCGTTCGTGGTTTTCGGCGTTCTGGTCACCGCTTTTGGGGCGGGCGTTGGATTGACGCAGGACGTGCTGGCACAAATCGGCGCCGTCTTGATGATGGTCTTTGGGGTGATCCTGATTGTGCCGTCCTTTGCCCGCAGATTTGAGACCGCGACAGCGGGTGTCGCAGCCGGGGCCGATGCCCAGATGAATAACCTTGATGCAGGGTCTTTGCGGGGGCAGTTCATCGGTGGCCTGCTGCTTGGGGCCGTTTGGTCGCCCTGCATTGGGCCCACGCTGGGCGGCGCAATTGCGCTGGCGTCGCAGGGGGAAAGCCTTGGCTATGTGACGTTGATCATGACGGCGTTTGCCGCCGGAGTTTCGACCTTGATCATCGTGCTGGGGTTCGGCGCGCGCGAGACCATTCGCGCCCGGGCGCAGTCGTTGCGCGGATTGGCTGAACGGTCAAAACCCATCATTGGCGCGACCTTCATCGCGGTCGGGCTAATGCTCTATTTCAAATTTCACTATGTGCTGGAGGGGTGGCTGCTGTCGGTCATGCCGATCTGGCTGCAGGACTTATCTGTTGCCATCTAATCAAGGAGATCACTGATGAAACGTCGCACATTTATCGCGCTTGCCGCGACTGCCGCCATGTTGCCCGGCATGGCGCTGGCCGAAGGGTTCGTGGACTACACACCGGGCCTGATCCAATCGGAGTTGGCGGCGGGCAAGACCCTATTCGTGGATTATGGCGCGGTCTGGTGTTCCACCTGCGCCCGTCAGGAACGAGTCATCACCGCGTTGCGTGCCGAAGAGCCTGCCTATGACGAAGCGATGACCTTTATCAAAGTGGATTGGGACACCTATGCCCGGCACGAAGTCACCACATCGCGCGGTATTCCGCGTCGGTCGACATTGCTGGTTCTGCGCGGCGGGGAAGAGCTTGGCCGGATCGTGGCGGGAACGCGTGAAGACGATATTCGTGCGCTGATGGATCAGGGGCTTTAACCCCTGAAACGCGGCCCTAAACCCAAACTGAATGGAACCCTGATGCGCCTTCTTGCCTTTATCTTTTGCCTTTTCGCCATGCCGTTGTCGGCTGAGATGGCCCCGCGCGACGGCTGGGTCGTGATCCAGACGGAGAAGTCCTATGCGGCGCTGACCGATGCGGTGCGTGCGGCGGCAGGCGAGAACGGCATGGGAGTTGTGACGCAGGCGGGACCGACGGGGGCCGCGAAAAACCGCGGGATCATCATTCCGGGCAACCGCGTGATTGGGCTGTTTAACAATGTCTACGCGGTGCGCATTCTGGACCTGTCCACCGCGGCCATGATCGAAGCGCCGATCCGCATGTATGTCACAGAAAACGCCGATGGGACTGCGACACTGTCTTATAAAATGCCGTCGACTGTGTTCGCCCCCTACATGGCTGAGGCTGGGGATGATCTGGCTGTGGCCGCGCAAGAGCTTGATTTGATTTTCCAATCCATTGCGGATGCCGCTGCGCAGTAGCGACGGCGTCACAGACCATTTTTTGAATTTTCCACGATCAACCGGGTCCGATTGTGTTGACTCGCCCGATTGTGATCCCTAACTACACGCCGTTAGCACTCAAACCTGTTGAGTGCTAACGGGAGTTGAAACTGAACCAAGGGAAGTTCAAAGATGGCATTCACACCACTTCACGACCGTGTACTGGTTCGCCGCATCGAGAGCGACGAGACAACAAAGGGCGGTCTGATCATTCCTGACAGCGCCAAGGAAAAGCCAGCCGAGGGCGAAATCGTCTCTTGCGGCGCGGGCGCTCGTAAGGACAGCGGCGAGCTGATCCCAATGGACGTCAAAGCAGGCGACAAGGTCCTGTTTGGCAAATGGTCCGGCACCGAAGTGAAGATCGACGGCGAAGACCTGTTGATCATGAAGGAAAGCGACATTTTGGGCATCATGTAAGCCCGGCCTGTCCCTTCCAAACGAAATTCTAAACTCAAGGAGCTAATCAATGGCTGCTAAAGACGTCAAATTCGATACCGACGCCCGCAACCGTATGCTGACCGGCGTGAACACGCTGGCCAACGCGGTCAAGGTGACCCTCGGCCCCAAAGGCCGCAACGTGGTCCTCGACAAGTCCTTTGGTGCACCACGCATCACCAAGGATGGTGTGTCTGTTGCCAAAGAGATCGAGCTGGAAGACAAGTTCGAGAACATGGGCGCGCAGATGGTCAAGGAAGTTGCTTCCCGCACCAACGACGAAGCCGGTGACGGCACAACAACAGCGACTGTTCTGGCCCAAGCCATCGTGCGCGAAGGCATGAAGTCGGTTGCTGCTGGCATGAACCCAATGGACCTTAAGCGCGGCATCGACCTTGCGACCACAACCGTTGTGGAAGCCATCAAAGGCGCGTCACGTCCCGTGTCCGACAGCGATGAAGTTGCACAGGTCGGCACTATTTCCGCCAACGGCGAAGCTGAAATCGGTCGTCAGATCGCTGACGCGATGCAGAAAGTCGGCAACGAAGGCGTGATCACTGTCGAAGAGAACAAGGGTCTGGAAACAGAAACTGATGTTGTCGAAGGCATGCAGTTCGACCGCGGTTACCTGTCGCCATACTTTGTGACTAACACAGAGAAGATGACCACTGAGCTGGAAGACGCGATCATCCTGCTGCACGAGAAAAAGCTGTCTTCTTTGCAGCCAATGGTGCCACTGCTCGAGTCTGTTATCCAGTCCGGCAAGCCCCTGCTGATCATCGCAGAAGACGTCGAAGGCGAAGCGCTGGCGACCCTCGTGGTCAACAAGCTGCGCGGTGGCCTGAAGATTGCCGCGGTGAAGGCACCTGGTTTCGGTGACCGTCGCAAAGCCATGCTGCAGGACATCGCGATCCTGACCGGTGGTCAGGTGATCTCTGAAGATCTGGGCATGAAGCTTGAGTCCGTGACCATCGACATGCTGGGTTCTGCCAAGCGTGTTGCGATCACCAAAGACGAAACAACCATCGTTGATGGCGCAGGCGACAAGGCCGAGATCGAAGCACGGGTCAACCAGATCCGTGGCCAGATCGAAGAAACCACATCTGACTACGACCGTGAAAAGCTGCAGGAACGTGTGGCCAAGCTGGCTGGCGGTGTTGCTGTCATCCGCGTTGGCGGCATGTCCGAAGTGGAAGTCAAAGAGCGCAAAGACCGCGTTGATGATGCCCTGAACGCGACCCGTGCGGCCGTGCAAGAAGGTGTTGTTGTTGGTGGTGGTGTTGCTCTGATCCAGGGCGGCAAGGCACTTGACGGTCTGGAAGGCGCAAACAGCGACCAGAACGTTGGTATCTCGATCGTGCGCAAGGCCATTGAGGCCCCACTGCGTCAGATCGCTGAAAACTCCGGCGTTGACGGTTCGGTTGTTGCGGGCAAAATCCGCGAAAGCGACGACAAGGCATTCGGCTTTAACGCACAGACCGAAGAATATGGCGACATGTTCAAGTTTGGCGTCATTGACCCTGCCAAGGTTGTTCGGACCGCTCTGCAGGATGCAGCCTCTGTTGCTGGCCTGCTGATCACCACCGAAGCCATGGTTGCCGACAAGCCTGCCAAAGAGGGCGCAGCCCCCGGCGGCGGCATGCCCGACATGGGCGGCATGGGCGGCATGATGTAAACCGCGCGTCGCCTTCGGGCGACCCGGCATCGGGCGAGAGCGTGGTTAACACGTTCTTAACCCCGCCAACCAAAGCAAATGAAAGGGGGCAGTTCCATGCGGACTGCCCTTTTTTGTTGCAGATGAAGAGTTTACGCCCGGGCAACCATGCGATTGCTGCATGGCAGCATTGCTGGGTTGTCCGTTGTGCAAGTGCAGCATGAGTTCCTACATTGGTGTCAGAATTCAGGGCGATCCTCCCATCGCCGATCAGACGAAGGAAAATGGACATGGCATATCTGTCGACACACACACTTGAAGAAATGGATCGCAGCGCAGGTTTTGCGTCGGTCAAAGCCTTCTTTTCACGCACAATGCACGCAATGCAGGTTGCACGTATGGAATCTGTGCTGAGCCAGATGACACCGTCGCAGCTGGACCAAATCGGCATCACATATGCTGATATCCCTGACTATGCACGCCAGCTTTTGGCAACCAAGTAAGCCAAACAAAATCAACGGGGACCGGGCCTCTGGTCCCCGATTTTGGGCAACAGCGCATGTCGCATCTTGCCCTATCGGCCATCCGCTTTTACCAATCGTGCGTTACGCATCAGGGAGCGCGCGAAATGGCCAAGACAATCGTCAATTCATGGAATGAGTGGGACCCGCTCAAGCACGTCATTGTTGGACGCGCGGACGATTGTCATATCCCCCCCGAAGAACCCGCACTTGACGCCAAAGTGCCCGAAGATAGCGATATGCGCGGCCAATGGGGACGGCGTCCGCAAGAGACGATTGATCGCGCGAATGAGCTGTTGGACAATTTCGCCGCGATGCTGGAAAAGCGTGGGGTGCGCGTCGACAGACCCACGCCGATTGATCATGCACTGCCTGCCACCACACCGGATTTCCACACTGACAGTCAGTTTGGCTGCATGCCGCCGCGCGATGTGCTGCTGACGGTCGGGTCGGAAATCCTTGAGGCGACGATGTCCTATCGCTGCCGCTGGTTTGAATACCTCAACTACCGCCCGCTGATGCAGCAATACTGGGACGAAGACCCCAATTTCCGGCACGAGGCCGCGCCAAAGCCGCGTTTGACGGATGCGGATTATCACCCAGATTACCTGTCCGATAAGATCGGTGTGGAAAAGCGCCTGAAATGGGCGGCTGAGAAGTTCTTTGTCACCACCGAGGAAGAGTCGCTGTTTGATGCCGCTGACGTGCTGCGGTTTGGCCGTGATCTGGTGGTTCAGCATGGGTTCACCACCAACGAAAAGGGCATCGAATGGCTGCGCCGCCACTACCCCGATCACCGGGTTCATGCGGTGAACTTTCCGGGCGATCCTTATCCCATTCATATCGACGCAACTTTCACCCCGCTGCGCCCCGGTTTGATTTTGAACAATCCGCAGCGTCGCCTGCCGCAAGAACAGCGCGCCATGTTCGAAAAGAACGACTGGCAGATCGTCGATGCGGCACAGCCCGCGCATAATGCGCCGCCGCCGCTGTGCTATTCGTCGACGTGGTTGTCGATGAATGTGCTGGTACTGGACCCCAAAACGGTCTGCGTCGAGGCCTCAGAGGTTTACCAGATGGAACAGATGGACAAGTTGGGGATGGAGGTTGTGCCGGTAGAGCTGCGCGACGCCTATGCCTTTGGCGGTGGGTTGCATTGCTGTACGGCGGATGTCTATCGCGAGGGGACTTGCGAGGATTATTTTCCCTCGCTTTCGGCCTGATATCGCATCAGATACGACATCCGCTTTCGTGGGTTGTGATTTGTCATCCTGATTGCAGGAGGACGAACCAATGACATTCGCAAAATACAACGACACATCATTTGACGCAGCCCTAGATATCATCGCGCCCCGCGCATCAGAGCGGGACATGAGCGAAGACAGCGCAATTGCCGTGGCATATGCCGCCGGGATCACACTGCCGTTGGTCGACTAATTGTCGATTGCAAGCCTGCGCGATTTCCCGCAGGCAAGGGTCATGCAGCTGATTTTGCTCGTGACCCTGACCATGTGCGCCTTTGCCGGCAACTCAATCCTGAACCGGTTGGGCGTGGGGCAGATGGGCATGGACCCGATGAGCTTTGCCGTGATCCGCGTGATCGCGGGGGCGGTAACGCTGGTCGTGCTGGTGCAAATGCGCCGGGGCACGCTGGTGCTGACGGGGGCCGCACGCTGGGGCGGGGCGTTAACGCTGGCCATCTATATGCTTGGGTTTTCATGGGCTTACCTGACACTGGGTGCGGGGCTGGGCGCCTTGATCCTGTTTGCGGTCGTGCAATTGGTGATGTTTGTCTTTGCCTTGTGGCGCGGGCAAGCCGTGCCGGTCATGCGCTGGATTGGCGCCGCCGTGGCGATGGCGGGGCTTGTGCTTTTGTTGTGGCCTGCAGGTGCGGTGCAGGTGCCCTTGGCTGGCGCGCTGAGCATGGGCGTGGCCGGGGCCGCTTGGGCCGGTTACACGCTCTTGGGGCAGGGAGAGCGCGATGCGCTGTCGGGAACAGCGGCCAATTTCCTGATTTGTGTGCCGCTGGTGCTGCCGGGGCTTTTCTTGGCCGGGCCTGGGCTCTCGGTGGGCGGCATTTTGACGGCGGTTGCAGCGGGTGCTGTCACGTCAGGCTTGGGTTATGCGCTCTGGTATCGCGTCTTACCTGCTTTGCCGACGACATTGGCGGCGATCATCCAACTGTCGGTGCCTGTGATCGCGGTGGCCGCGGGGATTGTGCTGTTGGGGGAGCCGCTGACACTGAAATTCGCCACGTCCGGTGCTTTGGTCTTGGGTGGGATTGCCCTGTCGCTGCTCGTCAGGTCGTCAACTTCACGATAGGTTCAAGCGGGTCGTAGCCGGGCGCATCGGCGTCTTGCCAAGCGACGGCGGCAAGGCTGTCGGGCTTTACGCGCAGCTTTGCCAGTTCGTCGCGCGTGACCCAGATATGTTGGGTGACGACCCCCTCTGGATCGACGTGGCTGGCGCTGGTTTGGCCCGCCACGATATCACAGCGAAAGTAAATATCGACCTGGTGGAATGTGCCGTCCGGGTCGTGAAATTCATTGACCAGGGCCATATCCCCGACCGCGACGGTCAGGCCGGTTTCCTCCATCACTTCGCGGATCAGGTTGTCGTGCAGGCTGCTGTGCGGATCAGCGCCGCCGCCGGGGGCGCACCACAACTCGCCACTGCCGCGATAGGCGTTGACCAGAAGGAGCTTGTCATCGGCAAGGATGAGCGCGCGGACAGCAAGTCGGATAGGGCGGGTCATAGGCCGACCATGGGGGCGGAGGGTTCGCGACGCAAGGTCAGGTGGTCATGACTACTCCTTTTTACGAAATCAGTGTTATCTGGAGAGGATGAAGCGTTTAGTAACGATATTGGCCCTTGGGCTGGCGGCTTGCACACCGGGAGCGGATGCCTTGGAACAATCGGATGATTGTGTGGTCATGCTGCACGGGTTGGCCCGGACAGAGATTTCGTTCACGCCGATGCAGCTTTACCTTGAGGCTGAGGGGTTCACCGTCGTCAATCAGGGCTATCCGTCGACCGAATTTACGATCCAGCAGTTGGTGGATGAGAACCTCGCGCAGGATGTGGCTGCTTGTGGCGATAAGCGGGTGCATTTTGTGACCCATTCCATGGGTGGCATATTGGCCCGGGCTTGGTTGACCAACAATCGCCCGGATCGGATGGGGCGCGTGGTGATGTTGGGGCCGCCCAACAACGGGTCAGAGCTGGTGGATATCTTTGGCGATTGGGAACCGTTCCAGTGGGTCAATGGCCCGGCGGGGCTGCAGCTTGGGACGGAAAGTTCCAGCTTGCCCAATCAGCTGGACATGCCCCGCTATGAGGTTGGAATCATTGCTGGAAACCGGAGCCTGAACCCGGTCTATTCGTCGCTGATTGACGGCGCGGATGATGGCAAGGTGTCGGTCGAGAGCACCAAGCTGGAAGGCATGACCGACTTTATGGAATTGCCGGTGACGCATACGTTCATGATGAATAACCCGCTGGTCATGGCGCAGGTCGCGGCGTTCCTGAAGACCGGGCGCTTTGATCGCGGTTTGTCGATGACCGGGGTTCTGTTCGGGCTGGAATAGCCGACGAGCGCCGCTGTTGTCCGCGTGCCGCGGCCAAGGCGCCCCGCCCGCCGTCCCGGTCTGGCTTACATGTTCGGCCGATGAATGGGCTGCGGTCGTGGGAGCCTCCGGCGGGGATATTTATCAACCAAAAAGCGGTTAGGCGGGGCCCGTGACGCGATTGACGTGGCCCATTTTGCGGCCCGGTTTGGCGTCGGCCTTGCCGTAAAGGTGGATGGCGGCATCGGTCTTGGCGATTTCCGGCAGTTTGTCCACGTCTGCGCCAATGAGGTTTTCCATGGTGACGTTGCTGTGCCGTGATCCATCGCCGAGCGGCCAGCCTGCAACGGCGCGGATGTGCTGTTCGAACTGGTCTACGGCACAGCCGTTTTGGGTCCAATGGCCGGAGTTATGCACGCGCGGTGCGATCTCGTTCACGATCAGTGCGTTTGGGGTCACGAACAGCTCGAGCCCCATCACGCCGACATAGTCCAATGCGTTCAGGATTTTTGCCGCAATCAACACCGCGTCGGTGCGTTGAGAGGGCGTCAGGCGTGCGGGCACGGTTGTGGTGTCGAGGATGCCGTCCTTGTGGACGTTTTCGCCCGGATCAAAACAGGCGATGGCCCCATCTGCGGTGCGGGCGCCGATGACGGAGACCTCATGTGTGAAGTCGATGAAGCCTTCAAGGATCGCGGGGGCGCCTGCCATGGCGGCGAGGGCGGTTGCGGCGTCACCGGGTTGCATCACGCGAACCTGCCCTTTGCCGTCATATCCCATACGGCGGGTTTTCAGGATGGCGGGCGTGCCGATGCTGGCAATTGCGGCATCCATGCTGGCGGCGTCGGTGACATCTGCAAAGGGGGCAGTGGTCAGGCCGAGGTCTTGCAGGAAGGTTTTTTCCACCAGGCGGTCTTGCGAGGTGGCAAGGGCGGCGCGACCCGGATGGATCGGGCGCAGTGTTTCCAGCAGGTCCAGGGCGGATGTGGGAATGTTCTCAAACTCATAGGTGATGACGTCCACGGCCTCGGCAAAGGCGCGCAGGGCGTTTTCATCGTCGTAATCGGCCTTGAAATGGTAATTGGCGACGTGGCTGGCGGGGCAGTCGCCGCCCGGTTCAAAGATGCAGGTCTTGAAGCCAAGGCGGCTCGCGGCAACCGAAAGCATCCGGCCCAATTGTCCGCCACCAAGGATGCCGATGGTGTCGCCGGTGCGCAAAGTGGTCATTGAGGTGCGTCCGGGATTGAGGCCGAGAGATCACTGCGCCATGTATCCAACCGCGCGGCGAGGTCTGCGTCTTGCAGAGCCAGAATACCTGCCGCCATGAGGCCCGCATTTGCGGCACCTGCGGCCCCAATTGCCATTGTAGCGACAGGAAAGCCGCGCGGCATTTGCAGGATGGAATAGAGGCTATCGACGCCAGAGAGTGCCTTGGTCTGCACCGGCACACCAATCACGGGCACGCGGGTCTTTGAAGCCATCATGCCGGGCAGATGCGCAGCACCGCCAGCGCCTGCGATAATCACCTGCAAGCCACGGTCGACTGCCGTTTTGCCGTAGTCCCACAAGCGATCCGGGGTGCGGTGGGCCGAGACGATCTTGGCCTCATAAGGTACGCCGAGCGCGTCGAGCATATCTGCGGCTTCTTTCATGGTGGGCCAGTCGGATTGGCTGCCCATGATGATACCGACGGTGGGTTGGGTCATGATGATCCCCTCTGAAAGGAAGCGGCACTATAGCCAGCCGCGAACCGGGCGCAATTGGCTAAGCCAGAGGAAAATCGCTAGGCGTGAGTTTTCCGCAACGCAGCAAGTGCTGGATGGCGCGGGCGACCTCAATCGCGTCATCAAGGCCGTCGTGGGCCTGACCGCCGCGTTTGGGCAAATCGAAGAAGTTGCCGATGTTGTGCGACCTGATGGTGTTGATTGTATCCACGGGATAGCCCGCCTTGATAAGCAGGTGACCGGCGTGACCAAACTGCGTGGCGGGAATGGGGGCGGGAAGCCCTGCGAGATAGGCGCTGTTGCCCATGACCATCAACTCGTCCTTGCCCCAGGCATAGATTGGCGCGTCACCGGCGAAATCGGCAAAGTGCTGCAAACCTTCGGCCGGAGGCACACCGTCGGTTGCCAACCGGGCATCGGACAAGCCGGTGAATTCCTCAAACCAATGGTCAAGTGTAACATGGTTGCCATGACGGTCACGCGGTTGCAGCAGGATGTCGATGGTGTCGTCGATGTCGTAGTCGCCGGTCAGCGCCAAACGCACGGCGCCGATTTGCACCACGATGGGGTCGGGATCATCCGCGCCAAACCACATGCGGCTCATACAATCGGCAGTCGCAAGCCACTCCGCATCAAACAGAATGACGTGATCGGTCATGCGATGATGTCGGGGGTCAGGCGGTCTTCGATAGAGGCGATCTTGTCCTTGAGTGTCAGCTTTTGCTTTTTGAGCCGTTTGAGCGTCAGCATATCGCTGGTGCCGCGTTCCTGCAGGGCCATGATCGCGTCATCAAGATCGCGGTGTTCGCGGCGCAAAACCTCGAGCTTGACGCGCAAGACATCGGTTTCGTTCATCCGGGGCGAAGAGTTCATGGACGGATCCGTCAATTACAAGTTGCGCCTAGAATAGGGTGTTTCATGCGATCCGCATAGTCTGGGGTTGCGCGAATGGGCCTGACTTCCCATATTTCTCTTAAGGTTGCCGTAACGGGACCGAATTTGAGATGTCGCTTGGATCAAAGGACGTGTCGCATGACAAAACTGGCTTTGGGAACCCATCCGTTCCTTTTGGGCTTTGAACAGCTGGAACGCCTTGTGGAACGCACCGCAAAAACCGGCAACGAAGGCTATCCCCCGTATAACATCGAACAGACCTCTGAACGGTCTTATCGCATCACACTCGCTGTTGCGGGCTTTGCCGAGGATGACCTCGCCATCACGGTTGAGGATTCATCGCTGGTGGTGCGTGGCAAGCAGAGTGACGATGCCGAGGGCCGTGTGTTCCTGCACCGTGGCATTGCGGCGCGTCAGTTCCAGCGCAGCTTTGTGCTGGCGGAAGGCGTCGATGTCGGTGAGGCGGCGATGGAAAATGGATTGCTGCATATCGACCTGAACCGCAGCGAGCCGGACCGCGTTATCCAGACCATTCAAATCAAGAAAGGGTAAGTCATGCACACCAAGATCGACCTTGAAGGGCTGAGCCAGAAAATCGTCTATCTCAAACCGGTCGCGACCGCGGATTTGCCCGATGAAGTGCGTCAGCAAGCAGGCGAAATCGAGACCGTCTTTTCCGTGCACAATGGCGCGGGTGAACAGGTGGCCATCGTGGCGAATCCATTGATCGCAAGTCACCTTGCGGCCGAACATAAGATGCAGCTGGTCACGCTCCACTAGCGCGGGCCTGCCGGTTCTTTCCGTCTTGCGCGCCCTATCTGCCGTCGCCTACACAGGTATGGACTAAGGGAAGGGCTATTCATGCGTCGTGTCGTGGTTACTGGGTTGGGCATCGTCTCACCCATCGGGAATAATGCTGAGGAAGTTACAGCTGCGCTTAAGGCGGGCAAATCGGGGATCGAGGCATCGCCCGAGATGGCCGAGCACGGCTTTCGCAGTCAGATCGCCGGGACGCTGAAGATCGACATTACCGAACATGTGGACAAGCGCACCTTGCGGTTCATGGGGCCGGGTGCGGCTTATGCCCATATAGCGATGGGGCAGGCGATTGCCGATGCGGGGCTTGGCGACGATCAGGTCAGCAACCCGATGACGGGTGTGATTGCAGGCTCTGGTGGGCCATCAACCTCGGCGATGCTGGCCGCACATCAGACGGTGCTGAAAAGCGGGGCCACCAAGCGTGTCGGGCCGTTTGCGGTGCCCAAGACAATGTCGTCGACGGTTAGCGCGAACCTTGCCACGTCCTATCAGATCAAGGGCATGAACTTTTCCATCACGTCGGCCTGTTCCACGTCGTTGCATTGCATTGGCATGGCCGCTCAGCAGATCGCGCTGGGCACACAAGACATCATGTTTGCGGGCGGCGGTGAGGAGTTGGACTGGACCCTGTCCTGCCTTTTTGACGCCATGGGCGCGATGAGCAGCAAGTATAACGACACGCCCGAACGCGCGAGCCGTGCTTTTGATGCGGACCGGGATGGTTTCGTGATCGCAGGCGGTGGCGCGATGGTCGTGCTGGAAAGCCTCGAGAGCGCGCAGGCGCGTGGGGCCAAGATTTACGCCGAAGTCACAGGGTTTGCGGCCACATCGGATGGTGCTGACATGGTCGCCCCATCAGGCGAGGGCGGCGAACGCGCGATGCGTGGCGCGCTCAAGACCCTGCCAGAGGGCCGCAAGGTCAGCTATATCAACGCCCACGGCACCTCAACGCCGGTTGGTGATGTCGGAGAGATTGAGGCCGTGCGCCGCGTCTTTGGCGAGGGATCGACCCCGCCCGTCAGCTCTACCAAGTCGATGACGGGCCATTCGCAGGGGGCCACAGGCGCGCAAGAGGCTGTCTATTGCCTGTTGATGCTGGATCAGGATTTCATCACACCGTCAATCAACGTGGAAACGCTGGATCCCGCGTTGAACCCGGCTGAGATCGCCACTGAGCTGGTTGAGAATGCGGGCCTTGATACGGTGATGACCAATAGCTTTGGCTTTGGCGGCACCAACGGGTCGATGCTGCTGAGCAAGTTCAGCGGCTAAGTTTCCCAACATCGTCACCAAGAACAAGGCCCGCATCATTTGATGCGGGCTTTTTCGTATGTCAGAAACTTTTTGAGGCCTGCTGAAAGCTACTGACAGAACGCTGTCAGGAGGGGTATGTCAGAAGGGTCATGTCAAGCAAACCACAAGGAGATATGACATGACGGATCGGACAATTATGGCTTGGGGCGAAATCCCGGTGACAGACATGGACAAGGCGGTTGCCTTCTACAACGAAGTCTTTGGTTATGAGATGGAGATCGACAATTCCGGCCCTAATCCGATGGCCGTTTTGGGCGGCTTGATGAACAGCGCAGGCGCGCATCTTTATCCCGGCGTACCGGCTGCGGATGGTGGGAATACGATTCACCTCGCGCTCCCCGGTGATTTGGAAAGCGGGATGGACCGCTGCACCAAGGCGGGTGGGCAGGTTGTCAGCCCGGCCATCGCGATCCCGGCAGGACGCTTTGTCTATGCCAAGGACCTTGATGGCAATTCCATCGGCCTGTTTGAGGCTGCCTGATGCGCCGTGCCGACCGCCTTTTTCAGATCCTGCAATTTCTGCGTGGCGGTCGGCTCACCACGGCGGCAAAGCTTGCCGAACAGCTTGAGGTGACGCCGCGCACGATCTACCGCGATATTGCGCATTTGATCGGCAGCGGCGTCCCGATTGAGGGCGAAGCGGGTGTTGGCTACCTGATGCGCGATGGCTATGACCTGCCGCCGCTGATGTTCACCCAGGAAGAGATCGTCGCCTTGGTTGCGGGCGCGCGCATTTTACAGACCTGGGGCGGCACCAAGATGGCCGCCGCTGCCGAAGAGGCGCTGATCAAGATTGATACGGTGTTGCCGGAAGAGGTCCGCTTGCGGTCGGGCCAAGTCAATGTGCATGCGGTCGGTATGCCCTGGCAGGGCGGCGCGTGGCGCGACTATCTTGATCAGATTGAGATGGCGTCAGAGAACCTGCGCCGCCTTGAGATGGCTTACGCGGATGAGGCGGGGAATGAGACCAAGCGCCATGTGCGGCCCTTGGGTGTCTGGTTCTGGGGCAAGGTCTGGACCGCGATCTGCTGGTGCGAGCTGCGGGATGGGTTTCGGATGTTTCGCGTGGACCGGATCATGGGTTTGGAGGACGCTGGGCCGTTTCGACCGGTCAAGGGTCAGACCATGCGGGATTTCTATGAGACGGAAGCCTACCAGAAACGTTGAGCGCTTCTGGTAGGTCTGTTGCTTATTGGGAAAGACTGTTGGCGAGCCGCATCAGCTGGACCGCCTCTGTACGGTAGCCAAAGAGGTCGGTGCCGCGCGCGCCATTGGCCAGTGCGATGGCATCATCATAGGACCAATCCCCAAGGTAGGTGTCACCGCGCAGCAATTGCCCAAAGCCTGCGATGGCAGCGGCGAAATGTGCCTCTGACCCGGCATCGGCCGCCGTGATCGGTGTAGTAAGCAATTGGCTCGTGTCCTCACCCGGTGCCTTGTAGCGCAGTTTCAGGAACCCCCATTCGTCGCTGGATGAGGAAGTTTCCTCTGCCGCATAGCGCAATGGGTCGGACAGTTGGGCGGGCGAACCCGTGGGCGTGACCTCATAGATGGCAGTGACGCTATGGCCTGCGCCCAACTCGCCTGCATCGACTTTGTCGTTGTTGAAGTCTTCGCGCCGGAGGCTGCGGGTTTCGTAGCCGATCAGGCGGTATTCGGCGATCTGGGCGGGGTTCCATTCGACCTGAATTTTGACGTCTGCGGCGATGGTGAAAAGCGATCCGGTCAGTTGATCGACCAGCACCTTCTGCGCCTCTGACAGGGTGTCGATATAGGCCGCCGTGCCGTTGCCGTTCTGGGCCAGCGCCTGCATTGTGGCATCATCCAGATTGCCGCGCCCAAAGCCCAACACGGATAGGTAGGTGCCGGTAACACGCTTGTCGGCGATGAAGTCCTTGAGGGCATCTGGGTCGCTGATCCCAACGTTGAAGTCGCCATCGGTGGCGAGGATCACGCGGCTCACCTCACCATCTTCGGCCATCGCGTCCGCCACTTGATAGGCCTGTTCCAGACCGCCAACGCCATTGGTCGAGCCGCCCGCGCCAAGCGCATTCAGCGCATTGGTGATCGCAGTGCGGTCGCTGGCCGGGGTCGGGGCGAGGACCTCACCCGCCGCGCCCGCATAGCTGACGATGGCCACCTGATCCTCGGGCCGGAGCTGATCGAGCATCAGCATGAAGGACTGGCGCAAGAGCGGCAGCTTCACGGGATCATTCATCGAACCGGAGGTATCGATCAGGAACACAAGGTTCAGCGGTGGGCGCGTCTCAACCGCGGGCATCTGGCCTTGCAGGGCGATATGGACAAGCTGGGTGTCCGGGTTCCACGGCGTTGTCATGGTGCTGACGGAGGGGCGGAACGGTGCCTCGCCCGCGTCGGGGGCGGGGTAGTCATAGGGGAAGTAGTTGATGAGTTCTTCCACGCGCACCGCATCCTTTGGCGGCAGCTGGCCACGCATCAGCGACGAGCGCACGACAGAATAGCTGGCCGTATCCACGTCGATGGAGAAGGTGGAGACGGGGGTTTCGGCTGTGATTTTCAGCGGGTTGGGCGCGGCTTCGGGGAAGGCTTCGGTGTTGGATTCCGTTGGGCGGATGGCATCGGCAGGGTCAACAAATGTCAGGGTGGTGCCACCTTGCGCGCGGGTGCGAGTTTGGGCTTGCGGTGTCACGGATTCAGACACGGACAGTCCCGCGACATCACTACTTTGGGTGAGGGGCTGCACGGGTGCAGCGGCAACGCTGTCAACGACGACAACGGGGGCTTCCATCAGCTCTGGGGCCAAACTTGCATCGGCTTCGTCCGCCACAACTTCGGAAGCGACTTCGCGATCCGTGCGCAAAAGGTCTTCTGCGAAGTTGCCGGGTGCTTCTTCGATTGCTTTGTCGACGATCGGTACGCGTTCTTCAGTCAAGCTCGCAGGTGCGCCCTGCCAGAGGTCTTGCCCCTGCGGGGTTACGAAAAGGAAGCCGACGGCGACAAGGGCGGTGGTGGCGGTCAATCCGCCTTTGGTGGTCATTGCGTTCAACATGTTTTTCACTCCTGAAAAGATATTTCTAGAAGTGGGACGCGGGGCGATGCGCGATCCTTGGTGGGCGTCGAAATTTTCTGCCGCCAACATCAGATTTTCAGTGCGGCGCTGGGCGTCCGGGCGCGGGGTGGCGTCGTTCATGAGGGCACGCAGGTCGTCAAGGTCGTCGGTCATCCGGCATCCTCCATTTCTTTGATCGCCCGCAGACGTTTCTTGGCCTCTGAGATGCGCCAGCTGATCGTGCCTTCGGAGACATCCAGCACTTCGGCAGCCTGCGCATGGGTCATATCATCAAGCACCAGCGCAAGCGTGTCGCGCAGGTCTTCGGGCAGTTCATTCATCGCCATCGTCAGCCAGTCCACCGCGCGGGACCGGTCGGCGTTGGCAGCGGTGCGGTTCACTTCCCAATCGCCCCAGCCCGTCGTTGCCTTGGCATAGGTCGCGCGCCTGCGGCGGCGGTCGTGGGCGGCGTTAACCGCCACCTTATAGAGCCATGTCGTCACCTTGGCACGGCGTTGGTAGCTCGCCAGTTTCGCGGGTAGGGCAGCGCAGATGTCTTGGGTCAAATCCTCTGCCTCGGCGCGGGCACCGGTGAGGCGAAAGCAGAAAGCGAACAGGCGGTCGTAGTGACGATCAAGCAATGCGGCAAAGGCGGCGCGGTCGCCGCCTGCTGCTGCCAAGGCAAGGTCTTCGTCACTGGTTGTCATACGCATCACGGTGGTTTGACGCAGGTGATCCGTCAATCCTTGGCGCGGTTGTGAAAAAAATTAGTTGGCCCCGATGTGACTGCGAAATGCGACGGTCAGATCGGCGCGATCTGCAGGGGCTCGCAGCCGTCGCGTAAGCTGCGCATCAGCGTCAAAGAACAGGAGTGTGGCGTATCCCGCACCATGGCGCGCTGCAAAGGCCTGCCCGGTCGTCGTGTTGAGCGAGGCCACAAGGTAGGTCAGCTCTGCGTCATCGAACCCCTTCAACGCGGCGCGGGTTTCGCGTTCCAGCACTAGGCAGGGGGCGCAGTTGGGATCATGCACCTGCACGATGGCCGGGGTGCCTTGGCCCAAGCGGCTGAGGTCCTGCTCGAATTGATCGGCGCGCACCGATGACACGCTCCACCACACGCCACCAGCGACAAGCAGGCCGATGGCCGCAAACACGCCAAGACGGCCCATGCTTTCGCGCCGGGTGAGCGGTTTTGCCGTAACGGTGGTTGCCTTGCCCTTGCGGGCCTTTTGTCGGGCTTTGCCGGATTTTTTCTGTGCCATGTCTGGTCCTAACAAAACCGAAGGGTGGTGTGGTTCACGATTGCTTTATCCAAAGCCGCCATTGCGATGCGTGCATCAGTTTTGCGCGGAGATGCTTTTCTGCACGTTTTCCAGATAGGTCGCACTGATCGGGAGCTCTCGCCCATCTGACAGTTGCAGCTTTGATTTCCCGCCCTTGCGGACCACACCCGCCGCATGGGCCGTGGCGGCCCAATGTGAGCGATGCAGCTGAAACCCCGGCAGGTCTGCAACCTCGTGCAGGGCATCGGAAAACCGCATGAGGATCAGGTCCTTGCCCTGCGTTGTCGTAATCTCAACGTAGTGGTCCTGCATCGACATAGAAATGATGTCTTGCCCCAGCTCTGCCGACAGCCGTTTGTGGATCGGTGTGCGGACCGGGCTGGGTTTCGTGTTCTGTGGGCGCCAATCAAGGTATTCCACAATGCCAACGATCACGCCGATCACACTGACCTGAATCCATGTGCGCAGGATTGTGGTCAGATGGATGCCCGTTGGGCGGAAAACTTCATTGGCGAATTCGACGATGGCCGCACCAGGTATGGCGGCGACAAGCGATCCAATTGCGATTTTGGCCGCACCGGGCCAATTCGCAAGGTGAGGCGAGCGCAAGGCCATCGTCATGAAGATATGCATAAAGAAACCAATGCCAATCATGATCACGGTCCAATAGGTGAACCGCTCTGCCATTGTCATAGTTTCATATGATCCAAAGGGACCGACGATTGAAAAAATCGCGACGAGGCCGAGAAAGACTGCGGCCTTGGCTTCCCAACGAACTTCACCGAAAATTTGGCGCATCGTGAAATTGCTATCCCTTAGAATTCGCGAACAAAGGTCATATTTCGCGAATACGGCTTTGAAAACAAGGGGCCTTGGCCGCTACGGTATCAATAGGTCGTGAGTGGCCTGCATACTGGTAACGGTTTTGATAGCAAGTAATTTGTGAAGCCCCGGCACTTGAAAAAGTGCCGGGGTCTTCGTTTTTGATGCCGTTTAGACAGACATGCAGATGTATTTCATTTCCATGTAGTCTTCGATCCCGTGGCGGCTGCCTTCGCGGCCAAGGCCCGATTGCTTGACGCCGCCAAAGGGGGCCACCTCGGTCGAGATGATGCCCGTGTTCACGCCTACGATCCCGTACTCCAAGGCCTCTGCGACCTTGTGCACGCGGCTGATGTCCTTGGCGTAGAAGTAGGATGCGAGGCCAAAGATCGTGTCATTGGCTTGCGCAATAACGTCGTCTTCGTCTTCGAATTTGAAGAGCGGCGCGAAGGGGCCAAAGGTCTCATCAGTGCTGACCAGCATGTCTTTGGTGGCGCCCGTCACGATGGTGGGCTCAAAGAACTGCCCCTCCAGCGCGTTGCCACCTGTCAACACGGTCGCGCCTTTCGACAGCGCGTCGTCAAGGTGTTCGCGCACCTTGTCGAGTGCCGCAGGTTCAATCAGTGGGCCGAGGTCAGTGCCGGCGACAAGGCCGTCACCGATCTTCAACGCCTCAACCGCGGTTTTGAGCTTTTCGGCGAAGGCGTCGTAGACACCGGCCTGCACATAGATGCGGTTTGCGCAAACGCAGGTTTGGCCGTTGTTGCGGAATTTGCAAGCGATGGCCCCGATGACGGCCTCGTCCAGATCGGCGTCGTCAAAGACGATAAAGGGCGCGTTGCCGCCCAGTTCCATGGAACACTTCATCACCTGATCCGCTGCTTGACGCAGCAGGATGCGGCCCACTTCGGTGGACCCGGTGAAAGTCAGTTTGCGCACAATCGGGTTTTCGCAAAATTCCTTGCCAACCTCGGACGATGCGGTGGAGGTCACGACCGACATCACACCAGCTGGCACGCCCGCCTCTTCGGCCAATTTGCCCATAGCCAGCGCCGACAGTGGGGTCAGCGAGGCGGGGCGCACGACAAATCCGCAGCCCGCGGCAAGGGCCGGGGCGACCTTGCGGGTGATCATGGCGTTGGGGAAATTCCATGGTGTGATCGCAGCGGCCACACCGATGGGCTGCTTGATCACATTGATGCGCTTGTCGGGCTGGTGGCCGGGGACAATTTCGCCATAGATGCGCTTTGCCTCTTCACCGAACCATTCCAAGAATGACGCGCCATAGGCAACCTCGCCACGGGCTTCGACCAGCGGTTTACCCTGTTCGGCGGTCATGATGATTGCGAGGTCTTCGGTGTTGGCGATCATCAGGTCGTACCATTTGCGCAAGACGTTTGCGCGGTCTTTGGCGGTGCGTGCGGCCCAGGCGTGCCGGGCCTCTTCGGCCGCCGCGATGGCCGTGGCAATCTCGGCGCGCGACAGATCAGGGACCTTTGCGATCACATCGCCGCGGGCGGGGTTTGTGACGTCAAATGTCTTGCCAGAGGCCGCATCCACCCAAGCGCCCCCGACAAAGGCCTTGTCGCACACAAGGTCGGGACGAGAGAGTTGCGATTTCAGATCAGTGGCTTGGTCGAGCATGGTGAACCTCTTGCTGTCAGATGCCAAAATGGCTTGGCTGTCTGATATGCGAGCGGGGACACTAATGGCAAACGGTTTAAGGGTGCTGCTTTCCGGCTAAGCCCCATGGGTCCGGACATAACACGGCGGATCGTCCTGCGGCGTTGATCTTGCAAGGTAGACACCTCGCGCGATGGCGCGTGACATGCAGATCGCGGCGGCATGGCCAAGGTAAAGCAGATCATCGCACGGCGTCGTGCCGGTGGCGGCGGCAAAGATCAGATCGCCGTCGATGGGCGTATGGGCAGGAACCACGGCCCGCGCGATGCCGTCGTGGGAGGCTGTCGCCAGCCGGGTGCATTGCGCTTGGGTCAGTTTGGCGTTGGTCGCGACAATGCCGATTGTGGTGTTGCGCGGGCTGCCCTTGGTGGTGGGGCGGCCTTTGGGGTAGGTGGGCGAGGGGCCGAGGTTGCCAAACTCGCCGTCTTCCTCGAATGGGGCCGCCCAAAAGTGGGGACCATCGCCGACCGTGGCGGACCCCACGGCGTTCACAGCCACAAGCGCGCCGACGATGACCCCACCGGGCAAGATCGCCGACGCAGACCCAAGCCCGCCTTTGAGTGTCGCGGTCTTTGCGCCATAGCCTGCACCCGCCGTGCCAAGATCGAAGGTCTGTGCGGCGCTGGCAAAGGCCTGTGCGCCAAGGTCACGGTAGGGATTGGTGGACCAGTTCTTGTCGCCGCCATTGGTGAGGTCAAACAGGATTGCGCCGGGCACGATGGGGACATTCACGTCACCCACCGCAAACCCACGTCCCGCCGCCCGCAGCGCATCTGCCACGCCAGAGCCCGCGTCGAGGCCAAAGCCGCTGCCGCCAGACAGCACAAGTGCATCTACCTGTTCCACCAGCTTGTCCGGGGCCAAAAGGTCGGTTTCGCGGGTGCCCGGTGCTCCGCCCATGATGTGCACGCCACAAGTGAATGGCGTGTCCGCTGTGAGCACGGTGCAGCCGGTCTTCACGGTCTCATCATGGGCGTTGCCGACGCGCAGTCCGGGCACATCTGTGATCAGGTTGCGCATCACACCTCCACGATTTGCGTGCCGAGATAGGTCAGGCGGTTGGTGTCTTCCAACTCATACGGCAGGCCGCCAAAGGCGTTTTCGGTGACCAAAATCAAGGTGTTATCGCCCAACATGCGCAGCACGATGTCGTCTGCTTCAGCCTCGGTCAGAAATTCGGCAAGGCGGGCGGCGATATCGCCATGGATCATCTCAACCTCATCGGTATCGATGAAAGCTCCGGCCAGTTCGCGGGTCAAATCGACCGGCAGATCGGGGCCGGGCGCGATATAACAAAAGCGGTGAGCTTCTTCAGCGCTGCCAAAATCGGTACTCAACAGATGCAGACGCAGCTTCCCGGGCGGTGTCGGCCGCGCCGGTGTTGGGGACTTGCGGCGCAGCGGCTCTGACGGGATCAACCGCGGTGCAAGGCGCATCACCCGGCGCAGGATGTTCACCCTGTTCATACGCAGCGCCCGCCGTCGATTTCGAGGGCCACGCCCGTGATCATGCTGGCTGCATCAGAGCACAGGAATGTGGCGGCCGCCCCCATGTCTTGCGGCGTCGAAAAACGGCCCAAGGGGATCGTGGCGAGGAATTTAGCCCGCAGTTCCGGCGTGTCGCCGCCCATAAAGCTGGGCAAAAGCGGTGTCTCACCGGCGACTGGGTTCAGCGCATTGACGCGGATGCCAAACGGGGCAAGTTCAACCGCCATCGCCTTGGTCGCCGTGATCATCCAGCCTTTGGAGGCGTTATACCAGCTCAGGTTTGGGCGCGGAGACACGCCTGCGGTCGAAGCGATGTTCAGGACCGCGCCTGTTTGCCGGGCCTTCATCGCGGGCACAAAGTGGCGGGCCATCAGGTAGACCGACTTGGTATTGACGGCCTGCACGCGGTCAAAATCCGCCTCTGAGATATCCTCCATCGCGGCGGGCAGATGGGTGACGCCCGCGTTATTGACCAAGATATCAAGATCGCCCAATTGATCCGATGCCGCATAGGCCAGCCCGGCGACTGAGGTGTTGTCCGCCACATCGACCGTGGCCGCGATGCCGCCGACCTCTGCCGCGATGTCCTTTGCCGCGTCGGGGTTGATGTCTGCCACCATGACCCGCGCGCCCTCGGCCGCGAAGGCCCGCGCGATGCCCGCCCCAAAGCCAGAGCCGCCGCCGGTGATCAGCGCCGTCTTACCGCTTAACTGCATGTGGTCCCCACCTGTTGTTCTTGCGCGATGATCTGCGCGATCTGGTCGGCTGGCAAGGCACCAAGGATCACGGTGCGCCCGATCACCGTGCCGGGTGTGCCGTAGATGCCAAGGCGGCGGGCAATCCCGTGATTGCGGGCAAGGTGATCTGCGACCGCCGTTCCGCTCATGTCGGTCAGTAATTGTTGCGCGTCTATCCCAATGTCCGCCGCAATCTGCGCGAGACGCGGGGGCGTGATTGGGCCGGGCAGGGCGGTCAGGCGCTCTGCCATGCCAGAGCCGTTTTGAAGCTGTGCCGCCAGAATGGCTTGCGCGGCCAAGGTTGATTGCGGCCCCAAGAGCGGCAGTTCGTGGCGGATCAGAGGGATCGTTTGGCCATCAATAGCGCGGCGGGTCGCATCCTCCATCCTTGGGCAGTTGGGGCAATTGACGTCAGAGAAATAGGCAATGGACAGCGGCGCATCTGGCCCAAAAAGCGCATCACACAGCGACCCTGTGAAAGGTGGCGGCGGGGTATCGAGCCCCGCAAAAATCGCTGCACCCGCCGAAACTGCCCCTTCTCGTTCGAGCGTGCGAAAGGGGGCAGCGCCGGGAATGTCGCGAAACGTCAGGGGGTCACGCCCAAGCCGGGCCAGTCGCGGTGCGCCCCAGACCCAGCCGCCAATCGCCACAACGCCCAAGGCTTGCAGAACACGGCGTCGGGTCGGGTTAGGGTTTTGCGTCATGGCGGCAGACTGCCCCGGACCGGGCAAAAGCGAAAGGGATTGGCAGACAAAAGAACCGTAGATGTGCGTGCGAAACCATCGAAACTGCGACCGCACGGGACAAAATTCCCCCTCTCATTCGCGTGAGGGGCAGGGCCGTCCGAATTGCACTTTTGTGACAGCCTGATATGACCAAATTGATTCTAACTTAGGTCCTTGCCATGCTGTCTGCCCCTTTTCTGACCCGTCGCGCATTTGGTGCCATGCTGTTGTCGAGCGTTGCCGCCTGTGGCCCACGGGTCCCATCCTCAAACTCCGTCCTGCCAGATGTGAACAGTTTTGCGCCGGGATATGAGCCGATTTTTGACGCGGGGTACAACCTGCCCGGTATTCCAGAGCAATACACCCAAGGCGTGAACCGCCGGATGTTCGGGATTTACCAAGGTGAGCAGGGGCCGGGCACGCTGGACGTCGATCCCTATGCCAAATTCCTCTACTTTATCGAGGCTGATGGCCGCGCGATCCGCTACCCCGTTGGTGTTGGCCGCGCAGGCCGCAGCTTTCGCGGCAACGGTGTGATCCAGTTGAAGCGGAAGTGGCCCGGCTGGACGCCGACGCAGAACATGCTGCGCCGCGAACCCGATGTTTACGGGCCCTTTGCACGCGGCGTTCCTGGCGGATTGCGGAGCCCGCTGGGCAGTCGTGCGCTTTACCTTTATCGCAACGGGCGTGATACCTTCTACCGTATCCACGGCACTAACGATCTGGAATCAATCGGGAATTCCGGCTCTGCTGGCTGTATCCGCATGTTCAATCAAGACATTATCGACCTTTACGAGCGTGTGCCAAACGGCACCCGTGTCCATGTCCGCTCGCCCGAAGAATCGCTCCGCGTGGACCCGGAAAACTACGAACGCGGGATCGAATTGCCGCCGAAAATCATCGACCCCGATGAGATCTACGGTGCAGAGGCATTGGCGAATGATCGGCCCCCGGATTTCGACGCCGTGGACCCCAGCACACTGCCGTTTGAGGACGCCGCACTCAGCGATACTTAAGGGCCACGTAAGCCCCCTGAATTGGTCAATAAATCGACACGTTATTTGGTGAAAACCGGATGACGTAAGTTTGTAAAATGGTGTAACAATTCCTAAATAGGGATTAACATCGAGACCAACAGGGGATTTCTACATGGCAGATTTTGACGCGCAGATTCAGGAAAGTCAGACGCAGGTTGCCGAAGCGCAAAGCAAGATTTCAGAGCTGACCAGCCGGATCGAAGCCGCGCGGCAAAAGATGGCGCAAGGCGCTGATATCGCTGTCGATATCGAAAATGCCAGCCTTGAGGATGTGCACGCCCATACCGAATTGATGAACGCCAATATCGCGGAACTCATCATGGGTCTGGATGACGTTACGGCAGCCTTTTCCAAGGATTTTGACGAGATGCGGTCCAAGACCACGATGGAAAGTATCGTGGGTTGGTTCTCCTCTGGTAAATCCGATTCCATGCGGGAAGAGCGGATGCGCACGGCTAGTGTCGATGACAAGTTGCAGGACCTGATCAGCAAATCCGACGTGATCACCAAGCTACTGGAAAGCCAGCTTGCCACGCTGAACGAGCAAAAGACATCCGTGGAAATGAACCTGCAGGGCACCCTGACAGAGCGTGAAACGACCGTGGCCGAACTTGAAGCCGTACGTGCAGATGTGCTGGGCATGGACCCCAAGATCATTGAGCTTGAGAACAAGATTTCCGTAGAGCAAGACGCCGCTGCGCGCACCGCCCTGGAAACCGAACTCGCCTCGCTGAACACCCGCTACAACGAGCTGGTGCAGGAAGAGCAGGTCAAGCTGGCCAAGAGCCAGACGCTTGAGCGCTATATCGAGAAAGGCAAAACCTGGATCGACAGCCTGCAGAACCAGGCGGCGACGCAGATGGTGCTGATCAACAAACTGCAGACAGACACCAAGCAGCGTGTGGTGCTCTATGATGCCCTGTCGAAGTCATTGAAGACCGCGCAGCAGCAAGACGTGGCGCATAAGATCAACGAGATCGGCGTGCAAACCGACCAAGAGGCGCAGACCGCGATGGCGGCAATTGGCTCTGCCACGAACGCCCGGATGGCCGACATGATGGAAGCCCACGAAGACCATATGGTCTTTGCCCGCGAAGTGCTGGAGCAGAAGGCGAAAGCGGACGAACGCTTTATCCGCCGGTTCCAGAAGATCGTCGAGAAGCACGATAGCAATCAGTATGGGGATGGCGCTTGAGGTCTGCGCATTTGCAGTTCGACGGAAGGAACTGATGCGAGGTACCAAATTGACTATTAACCAACTGTCATGGGCTTGGGCTGGCATCGGGCTTCTAACCTGCGTTTTGTTTGCTCAAGGACCAATGCCCTTAGCTCTTGCCGGATTAGTTTGCCTCGGACCATTTGGAATATTTCGCATTCTTTCGCGCGCAATTTCACGCGATATTAATTGGTTCGAAAACGACTATGCATTGGCGCGTTGGCAGAAGCAGTATGAACAGCCGCTAGGACGGTTCTCATCATGGTATTTGGGTGTTGATCGAAAAGGCAATTTTCGGCAATGACCAAAACTGACCTCTCCCTCGATCACTTCAAGCTGGAGGATACCCGCGTCACGCGGCGGTATTTTGGCAAGTTTGAAAAGATCACCAACCATCTGACCAAGGTGGCCGCGACGATGGAGGCGGAAAGCCGTCTGTCTCGCGCGGATATCGAAGCGATGACGCGCTATCTGGCGGGGCTGAATTACACGTTCCGGGCGCTGGCGCATAAATACCATTTCAGCGGGCGCTGGGATCATGCGGGGCAGCTCACGTTTGACCGCGTCGACAGCGGTTTTCCGGTGTACCAAGAGCTGCTTGAGATGGCAAACGACGCGCTTCAGGCGGAACGGCATCTGGGGACCATGCCAGACGTGGACACGCTCAAAGACCAGATGGTGCGGGTGATTGTCGGCGAACAGGCGATCCCGACCAAGCTGCAATTCGCGCTCAGCCATCGGCTATACTACGAGGAACTGCTCAAGGGGCAGCTCTTTTGGGCGCGCAATGACCCGCAGGCGGTTTGGCTGGGCAATGACGGTGACAGGCGGCATTTTCAGGTGCATTGGGCCGTCTATGACAGTCAGGTGAACCTGCCGACGATCTACCTGATGGACGTTTACGACACCGGGCGGACGGGTCTGCCAAAGGATGAACGCCGCTGGCCCGAAGCGCAGCAGCACCTGATGGCGCAAAGCCTTGCGCATCTGAAGCTGCTGACGATTGCCAAGGGGTTTGATGAGGATTTCGACGACCTGCACCCGACGCGGCTGCGCCGCTTCCATATTGGGCCGATGTATTCCAACGCTTTCACGCGGCAGTCCGGCCCGCTGCGCGAAGTGCTGGAACAGGCCCGCGCCCCGGTGGGCGAGGATTGGGCGTTGGTCTGGACGGAAGAAGAGCTGGTCGCCGAACGGGTCGAACATGTGAAATCAGGCTGGTTCGGCACGGTGGAGCGGCAGATTTTCGCGCTTGATCCCTTTGCCGGGCAAGGCGGTGAGACGGGGGCGACGCGGATGGAACGGTCGCTGATCATGCCAGAGCGGCCCTATCAGGCGCTAGCGGAACGCGACCCTCCCGGGTTTCGCGACGTGCGTAAATTTGTGGTTGGGGATCGCGGGCGGGTCCTGAGCTATCGGTGACGTTATTTGAACGAAAGAAGTTGGACGGGATATGAGCGAAACAAGTGATCAGATGGAACTTCGGGAAGAAGACGTGCGGGCGCATTATGCGGCGGCGCTCGACCTTTTGGATGGGTTCGATCACAGCCCGCGGGTGGCCAAGGCGACAGCGGGTGGCGTGCCCGGCAAGTCTGAGGGCGTGCCAACGCGCCGCGCGTTCAGGTCCACGACGCCCGGCCTGTCGACCCGGCGCGTGCAGCGCAAGGAAGGCGTGCAGCTGACCGCGCGGATCGAAGCCGTTGGCGACGAAGGGCTGGTGACCCCCTTGCAGGCCCATATTCAGCAGGGGTTGCGGCGGGCGATTGCCTTGGCACTGGCGGTGGCAGAGCAATACGCCGAACGCACCGAACTCAAAGACCTCAAACGCGCTAATCTGGAAGGCGCTTTGCCCGATGCGCGCAAGACTGCATTTTCCGAACTGCTGACAGCCGAGGCGCTGATTGCGCTTTACACCTTCGCCAATGCCACGGCCTTCCTTTTGGCGGATCATGCCAGCGAAGAGACGATTGAGGTTGGCGATGTCGAGGAGATCCTGACCGAAAACGCACAACTTGCCCTGCATGGTGTCCTCTGGGAGCTGGACCAGGACATCGCGAACCTTGGCGCGGATGAGCCCAAGATGGTGGCAACGGTGCTGGGCTTTGCCGAGGCGCTGATGGACAAGATCGCGGGCCGGGCCAGCACCGCCGCACGGCTGGAACCGTTTGAGGCCGCTGCCTGGCGGGTCGAGGCCGATGATTTTGTCATCGACGGTTTCACCCCGGCGCGCGCCAAGAAGGGCAGCACGCTGACCATGAGCTTCAAGAAGCCCAATGAGGTCGTGGGCAACCATATCGCCAAGTATCAGGCGATGAAGCTGGCCAAGATGGTGATGGCCTATGATTTTGACCGCAAGCTGAACCCCTTTGCCGAACTGGGCGGGTTCATCTTTACCTTTATGGGCGACGGCAAACCGGGCACGGGGAAGACCACGCTGATCCAGATGATGGCGGGTTTGATCAACGATTATTGTCAGGTCGCGGGTTATCCATTCCGCTATCAGAACCTGAGCACCGACAATATCGACAGCTATCAGGGCAAATCGGGCCAGAACGCAAAAGCCTTTATCAACAACGTGTTGGACCCTGGTGTGATCGGTTTTGGCACGATTGACGACATCGACCAATTGGCAGGCAAGCGTGGCGACAGGCAGTCCAGTGCGGGGCAGTTGGAAATCACCGCCGTACTGATGGAAAGCTTCGCAGGTGCCAATACGGTCGTGCGCGGCAATTGCACCTTTGGCATGTTCTCAAACTACCCCGAAAACGTCGATGACGCCCTGCGCCAGCGGGCCGGTGCGCGGTTCCTTGTGGACGGGCCACAGACGCGGGACGACTATATCGATATCCTTTACCTGCTGATGGGCAAAAACCACGACATTCCTGTTGGCAACCATGAAGTCTTTAGCGCGCAAGAGATCAAGAAGGCGGTCGCGGCCAGCTTTGAAAGCCACAGCCGCCCGCATGAGCCGGGGTTGATGAAGGTCTTTGACCGGGTGCATGACCAAATCGGTGATCTGGATACGATTGCCAAGATGGGCACCTATCTCAAAGGTATCCAAGAGGCGGACGAACGCTTTACCGGCCGTGCGATCAAGAACATCACCGATGCGGTTAAGGTGCGGGCGATGGACTTTGAATTGCCTGACGAATGGATGGAAGATCCAGAGCTGTTCTTGCGCAAAGACTATGATTCCAAGAAAGCGATGATCGCCGACCTGCGGGTGCCGATCACGACCGAGATGGTCATTCAGGAAATCAACCGCTACGCGGACAGCGAATTCCGTTATGCCGATAAATCCGACGAGGTCGCGATTGACGCGATGGTGCGCGACTTTGGCCGTCAGGAAGAGGCCAAAAAGCGTTACCTGGAGGGCAAAGGTTGAGCGCCTTTTCCGACAGTCTGCTATTCCCGGCGATGGTGCTGGGGTTTCTGGCGTGGCTGGTGCCAAAGCTGTTGGCTATGGCGCTAGACGAGGGGGTCAAGCCGCTCCTGTTCAACGCATTCTTGTCGACCATTTTCCTATATGCACTGTCGTCCGGGTTCTTCTTTTGCCTCTACGTCTGGCGTGGCGCCCCCTTGGGGGAGCTTTCGGGTTACAGCGTCACGGACAACATCGTTTTCTTTGGGCGCTTGGGGTTGAGTGCGGCGCTGATCTGGGCACCGATCATGGTGCTGTCCGTCGCCGGTTTGCCGCGCCATTGGACGCGCGAGACATGGTGAGGATTCCCCAAAAGGCAGGTGGGCAGATTGCCCACCCTACGGAGGCCGCATGCACCGTTTGATCGAAAAAGGCCTGATGTTCGGCAACCTCATTCGGGTGGATAGCCCTGTGTTGATTGACCGCTATAATCGTGCATTGAAAAGCCTGACCGGGAAGGCGACGACGCTTGATGCCTTTCACATCGATATCTCGGGCTATAGTCCCGAAATTGGCGATGAGCTTGGTGATGATCTGTATCTCAACCATGCAGGCGTGAACCGTCAGTTTATTCTGCTGACCACGGATCAAAAGACAGCACCGCTGTTGAACGCCAAATTCTCAAATTCCCGTGGGGTTTTGCGGCAGTTCATCACCGAGAATGAGCCGCAGCTTTTTGCCCTGACCGCGCGCGATGCCGTTGCAGGCGAGCTGGTGAACACCGTTTATGACGCGGAAGATCCTGTGCGCCTTTTCGACATCCGGCGCGTGCGGATCGAGGCGGATACCACAAGCGGCACGGTCGCCACGGCCAAGCGCCTGGGACAGATGATCGATCAGTTCAAGCAAGAGGACGACGCCTGGTTTGACGATGTGCTGATTGGCAAGATGATCGGCCTGTCCAAGGAAACCGGCGACGTGACGCGCAATCCTGTGAAGCTCAAAGAGATGGCCTTTGATCAGGACAACTTTTGGACCTCGCATTTTGGCGGGCTTTACGTGTTTCGTGGCGTTGAACATCCCGCAGCCATCGCGCGGGAGGACAAGGCCGCGCTGGGTAAGTTGCCGATCCAGTATCTGATGGATTTTGGTGATCGTGCGGCCATTGCGAAGTTCCTTGATCTCAATGATCTGGTTGAGCCGATTACGGATGCCCGCGGCATCGACGTGGCCGCGATCCTGCATCAGAAAATGGATTTTGTGGTAGCCGAGGTGGCCGCGACCATGGGCGAGGACCTCACGGGGGCCACGCGCCGGACGCTACGCAACATGGGGCGGCGCTATGCAAAGCTCTTGCCGTTGGAATGGCAGGGGCTGGCCGCTTTGGCACGCTGGGCCGAGGAAGACGGCCCATGGCCGCGCATTACGTCAGAGCATCCGGCCTATTTCTATTCGCTGCGCGCACGTAACCATGCAGATGCGGATTTGGTGAATATGCTACTGTCGGAACTGGCCCCTTTGGACATTCGGCAGCTCTTTATTTGTCATAAGGAAGCGTTTTACCGGGCTTATGCCACATGGCCCGATGCGAAGAAGGCTTATGTGGCGGAATTTCTGGCAAACGAGTATCAGGTGGATAAGGCAGGCACACGGGCGGCGCTTTTCGGGCACGAGGCCCCAATGGAAGAGCCGCAGCTGGCGGTGCCGCCACCGGTGCCTGATATGATTGACAGGGTCGGCCCGTGGGGCGCGGTGAAACGGAGGTAGGTGATGGGGTTTGTCAGGCTTGTGGTCTTTGGGTTTATCGCGCTGAGCGTGATTTATCTGAGTGTATCCGTCTATTCGCGGTCCGTGCGGCGCGAGAAACTGGAAAAGCAATATGATGCGGAACCTGTAGAGGGCGTCACCCGTAGCGAATACGTCGCAAAGGGGATCGCCGCCTATAACGCCGGGCTGCGGCCCAAGTTGCTCTTGCTGATCTATGTTGTCCCGGCGGTCGTTGTGACGGCGATCGTCTACATTACAAATGCGAATTGAGGTCCGATATGCGTGCTTTGGGAATTACACTGCGGTTCATACCGATCCTGTTTTTGGGCCTCTTGCTGCACTACGTCCTGCCGCAGCACGATGTGGTGCGGGTGACATCGACGGAAGTGATCCGGACCGACTTTTCCAGTTTTAACCGGTTGTTCTATGCACAGGCCGACAGCGGCGCGAATGAGCTTGCGACCCGTGATTTGCGGCTGATCAACACCGAGAAGAAAAAGACCATGTTCCTGGGTTTCATGTCGCGTGATGCCACCGGTGTGATGGTCTACCGCAATGAGGATACGGGCTGGATCTGGCCGCCCTATTTCAAGTTCGACAGTTCTGATCTTCAGGCCGAGGCGGCGAGTGCGGCGCGCACTGATGGCTGGGCTGTGATCACGCATTATGGCTGGCGTATTCGCTGGGCGTCGATCTATCCCAACGCCATCGCCGTGCGCCCGGTTGAGGGGCCTGATGTGCAGGTGATCCCGTGGTTCAACATCTTCTTTTTCGGGTTCCTGATCGTGGTCATCGTGATGCTGCGCAAGATGTGGTTCCAGTTCCGCGAGCGCGCGCTGGACCCGGCCTTGGACAGTGCAGGCGACCGGATGGATGAAGTGCAGGCGGGCGTGGCCGAAAAGCGTTCAGGTGTGCGCAATTGGCTGAATACGTGGCGCAAGAAAGAAAACCGTAAGTGACCTGATTGGGCGCGCAATGCGCGCACGCGATCTTTGGTGCCGCCATCCGGCGTCACGATCATGAGGGGGCTGTCTGCCCCCTCAAACACCCCCGAAGATATTTCCATTCCAAAGAAAGAAGGGTCAGGCGCCGTAAGGGATCCAGATGTTTTTGACCTCTGTTGCCGCTACAAGCATGTCTTTGGCAGAGGGTCCCGCTGGATTGATCCATGTGCGTTTGAGGTTGCCAGCAGCCCCTTTTTCCAGCGTCGCCGCAAGATTGGTGCCAGAGAAGGACCAGACCGCGTCGATGTCCATGTGTTTGGCGGCATGCGGCGCAAGCTCGCTGTGGTCACCGGTCAGGATGTTGACCACGCCGCCCGGCACGTCTGAGGTTTCGAGAATTTGGTAGAGATCGGTGGCAGCGAGCGGGAATGGTTGGTTTGCGATCAGGGTGATCCGGTTGCCCATTGCCATGGCCGCGGCCATGGGGCTGATCGCCCCCAAAAGCGGCCAGTCGTCGGCGCAGAAGGCTGCGATCTTGCCCACCGGTTCCTTCATTGCCAGTGCCACGCCACGGATCGGCACGCTGTGGGCTTGGCCGTCGTATTTGTCGGCCCAGGCAGCAAAGGTGAAGAGCGTATTGATGCAGTGTTGCACCTCGTCCTTGCCCGCTTTGCCAGTGAGATCCTTGATCCGTTTGGCCAGTTCGTCGCTGCGGGCAGAGAGGTTTTCGGCGATATAGTACAGTATTTGCGCCCTCAGGTGGCCCGTGGTCTTGCCCCAGCTTTTGGCGGCGTTCATCGCCTCGACCGCGTTGCGCAGGTCCTTGCGGTTGGCAAGTGACGCCTCACCCAAAAGCGCACCTTTTGGGCCAAAGACCGGGCGCGAATAGCCGCCGTCTGGTCGTGCCTGCTTACCGCCGATGTAGAGTTTTGCAGTGCGGTCGAGCGGGTCAGATGGGCCCCCTGCGCCCGTAAACGGGGCGATAGACGTCAGTTTTTCGCGTTTGATCTTGGGCTTGGTATAGCCTGCCAGACCTTCCCAGCCGCCTTCGCGGCCAAAGCCGCTTTCGCGCACGCCGCCAAAACCTGCGGCAGCGTCCATCATATTTGTGCCGTTGACCCAGACGATGCCAGCGGCCAGTTGCGGCGCGATGTCGAGCGCGAGGTTAATGTTCTCGGACCAGACAGAGGCGGCCAGCCCGTAGCGGGTATTGTTGGCGATCTCGACCGCCTCGGATGGGGTGCGGAAGGTCGTGGCCGCGAGGACCGGGCCGAAGATTTCCTCTTGCATCAGATGCGAGGCGGGGGACAGGCCCGTGATCAGTGTCGGTGGGTAAAAGCAGCCGTCGGGTGCCGTGGTCTGGTATGTTTCGCCTTCGGTGTTGCCGCTGACCATGGCGGCGATCATGTCGCGCTGGCTTGGGTCGACGATGGCGCCGATGTCGATGGCTTTGTCCAAGGGGTCACCGATGCGCAAGCCGTCCATGCGGGCGCGCAGCTTGGCGTAGAACCGCTCTGCGATGCCTTCCTGCACCAAAAGGCGCGAGCCCGCGCAGCAGACCTGGCCCTGATTGAACCAGATCGCATCGACCAGACCTTCGACGGCGCTGTCCACATCGGCGTCTTCAAAGACGATGTAGGGCGATTTGCCACCCAGTTCGAGGCTCAGTGCTTTGCCTGATCCCGCGGTCTGTTCGCGGATGATCCGCCCGACAGAAGTGGAGCCGGTGAAGGCGATCTTGTCCACGTCCGCCGCGACAATCGCGGCCCCCGTGTCGCCGTCGCCGGTGACGATGTTGATGACGCCGGGGGGGACACCTGCGGCCTCTGCGATTTCGCAAAAGACCATCGCGGTGAGCGGTGTGAACTCGGCAGGTTTCAGCACAACAGTGTTGCCCATCGCCAAAGCGGGCGCGATTTTCCATGCCAGCATCAGTAGCGGAAAGTTCCACGGGATGATCTGGCCGCAGACGCCAAGGGGCTGGCGGTCGGGCAGTTCAGCCTCCATCAGCTGCGCCATGCCCGCGTGATAGTAGAAATGCCGGATCGCTAAGGGCACGTCGATGTCGCGGCTTTCGCGGATCGGTTTGCCGTTATCAAGGCTTTCCATCACCGCGAGCAGGCGACTGTTCTTTTGCATGCCACGGGCAATGGCATAAAGGATGCGGGCGCGGGTATGGGCGTCTTTGGCCCAGCCAGGCTGCGCCTTGCGGGCGGCCTTGACGGCTGTTGCCACCTCTTCCGCGGTGCCCTTGGTCACGCCTGCGAGCTTTTCGCCGGTGGCCGGATTGTTGGTCGGGAAATCATCACGGATCGGGCCCCATTTGCCGCCGATGTAGTGGCCGGCACAGCCCCCACGGTCGGCAAGCCATTGAAGCGCCTCGGATGCGCTTTCGGGGGCGGGGCCGTAGTCCATGGTGTCGAAGATTTCTTTGATGGTCATGGCTTATCCAATCGCGTGCCGCCACTGCGCGGAATAAGCGCCGGTGACGTGGTGTTCGAGTTGCCGTTCAATGTCGCCCAATAAGGACGATGCGCCAAAGCGGAAGAGGTCAGGTTGCAGCCAGCGGTCGCCGAGTTCGTCCTTGATCAGGGCAAGGTACAAAAGCGCGTCTTTGGCCTTGGAGATGCCACCGGCGGGTTTGTAGCCGACCTTGATGCCGGTGCGGTCCTGATAGTCGCGAATGGCACGGATCATGGTCAGGCTGACGGGCAGGGTGGCGTTGACGCTTTCCTTGCCGGTTGAGGTTTTGATGAAATCAGCGCCCGCCATCATGCAGACGAGGCTCGCCTTGGCGACGTTGCGCAGGGTGCCGAGCTCTCCGGTGGCGAGGATGGCTTTGACGTGGGCCTCACCACAGGTGTCGCGCATTTCGCGCATTTCATCATAAAGCGCCTGCCAATTGCCGGTCAGCACGTGGCGGCGGCTGATCACGATATCGATTTCCTGCGCACCGGCGGCGACGCTCTCGCCGATCTCGGCAATGCGGAGATGAAAGGGGGAGAGCCCGGCGGGAAAGCCGGTGGAGACGGCGGCGACAGGGATGTTGGTGCCCTCCAAGGCGGCAACCGCTGTCGGGACCATTTCGTGATAGACGCAAACTGCGCCGGTGGTCAGGCCGGTCATTCCAAGCTGCGTGGCGAGGTCCGCGCGGATAGGTTGCCGCGCCTTGGCACAAAGCCGCCGCACGCGGTTTACGGTGTCATCGCCGGACAATGTGGTCAGGTCCATCAGGCTGATCGCCTTGCACAGCCATGCCGCTTGATAGTCCTTTTTGATGCTGCGCCGCCCGCCCAAGGTCGCTGCACGACGCTCAATCGCCGAGGTATTGGCCTGCGCTGAGGCGACCCAATCAAGGTCCAGCGGCATGCCGTCATTGCGCGGCTCATGCAGCTGCGGCAGTTGCGATGTTTCCAGCGTTTGCGTTGTGGCAGTGGTCAAGGCGTATCCCCCCGGTGTCGGCCAAGCGTGGCACGGTGCGGATCACATGGCAAGGTTTGACCGTTTGGTCAAATAAATTTCGGCAATGGTGGGCAGATTGCCCACCCTACGGCTGAATGACGTCGCGTTGAAACTGCTGTCGGTATTTCAGCGGGGTCATCTTGAACCGTGCCCGGAACAGTTTGTGGAAGTGTGACAGGTTGGAAATTCCGCAGCTTTCGGCGATCTCGGCCAGCGGTTCGGTGTCGGTCACCAGCGCGCGGGCGGCGTGGTTCATACGGATCGCGTTGACGTAGTCCGATGGCGTCTGGCCCAGATGCGCGCGCATGGTGCGGCTGACGTGGGGGTGGGCCTTGCCGGTCAGCGCCACCAACCCGGCAGAGCCTTCGCGAAAGACGGCAGGGTCACGCGCCGCACGGCAGGCTTCCGCCAACCAGCGCGGGGCATCGGCGGGAATCGCGCCACCATCAGCCACGAGGCCCGACAGCAGCGGCAACAGAAACGCCGTCGTCGACAGCGCATCGCGCGGGCTGTGTTCCAAGGCAATTGCGGCTTGGTTCAGCGCCGCCAGCGCCCGCACATCGCGGTGGAACCGAGTTGGCCCATCAGCGCGGAACGCCACATCTTTCAAGTCCGGGAACTGCGCCACCAAAGCCGCGACCACATCCGGATGCAGGCAGATCAGCGTGACCATCGCCGCCTCACCCTTGCCTTGCAGCCCATGGGCCTGACCGGGTGACAGGCAAATCACGTCGCCTTCCTGTAAGGTCTCTGGCCCGCCGGGCAAATGGTGCCGCACGGTGCCGTTTTGGACCCAGAACACCTCAAAGAAGTCATGGGTATGCAGCGGACGTGGCCGCTGCGTGGTGAGCGTCGCCCGGGTCACATGGGCCACGGTCTTAGCGTGCAGAATATCGCGGTGATGCAGGGTGCGGGGTGTCATACCGTCAAATTAACACACGCCAATCGGGGATACCCGCGCCAATTGCGCATAGCGGGGTGACGCAGGCGGCAAATCGGATTATTGCCGGTGCCAACAAGGGGATTTGCCATGACTTTCGACCGTTCGCTTAAAATTGCGCCATCTATCTTGGCCTCAGACTTTGCCAATTTTGGCGCCGAATGCGCGGCGGTCGAGGCGCAGGGCGCGGATTGGATCCATGTGGACGTGATGGACGGCCATTTTGTGCCCGCGATCACTTTTGGCGCGCAGACCTGTGCGGCGATCCGGCCCCATATCAAGACGGTCATGGACGTGCATTTGATGATCGCACCAGTTGATGCCTACCTTCAGGGCTTTGCCGATGCAGGTGCGGATATCATCACCGCCCATGTTGAGGCGGGCCCCCATATCCACCGCACCCTGCAAAACATCCGCAGCCTTGGATGCAAGGCGGGCGTCGCGCTGAACCCCGGCACGCCAGCAAGTGCTGTGGCTGATCTGATCGACGACGTGGACTTGATTTGCGTGATGACCGTGAACCCCGGATTTGGCGGGCAAAAGTTCATCGACATGACCGCCAAGGTCCGCAGCCTGCGTGAGATGATTGGCGACCGGCCTGTGCATATCGAAATCGATGGCGGCGTTGACCCGACCACCGCGCCGCTGGTGCGGGCGGCGGGTGCTGATGTGCTCGTCGCAGGCTCTGCCGTGTTCCGGGGTGGGTCCGTGGACAACCCCGCGCCCTATGGTGACAACATCCGTGCGATCCGGGCGGCGGCAGAATAATCTGCGCAAAATCTAACGAACACGACCGCGTGATCTAAGGGGCCGCACCGCTATTCCTTTGTCAAAACAACGACAAGAGGGATGGCCCATGGCCCAGAGTATTGCATTCACCCAATCACCGTCAGGACGGATTATCGGTCTATTGGGGCTGATCATTCTGGCTGACTATTTCTTGTGGGACGTCCATCCGGGACTGAGCTTTGTGGTCTTGTTCCTGTGCATTGCGGTTGCGGCGCAAACCCTCTGGGGGCGGTTCAACTGGCAGGCTTGGGTTGTTCTGGGGATCTCGTTGATCCCGGCAATCGAAGACATGCAAGCCTTGTCGTTTGCCTTTGCGTTAGGAGGATTGGCTGCCTTTTGCGCTATTCAGGTCTGCGGCGGCTGGGACGATTTGGGCCGCGTGGTGCGGGCGACGTCGCGGATGCCGTTTTGGGGGAACGTCCAAACCGTCCAAGACATAGCCGCCGGTATGCAGATGCCGCACGACCTTGGGCAATCAGCGGCAAAAGGCCTGAGCGGTCTGCGCGACTGGGCCGTGCCTGCGGTGCTGGGCATTGTGTTTGTGGCACTTTTCGCGATGGCAAATCCGGTGATTGATGGCTGGTTGGTTGGGTTGATCCCGGCGCAAGGCCCAGTGCTGCCTGATCTGGCACGCATCATTCTTTGGGTGCTGATTGCCGTCTTTGTCTGGCCGATGCTGCGGCTTTCCGCCTTGGCGGGGCGTCTGTTGCGGCCCGCTATTCCCCACGCGACAAGGGATCATCACGTCCTGACCGAAGGGTCGGTCTTGCGATCGCTGGTGACATTCAATGTGATTTTTGCCGTCCAGACCGTGCTTGATCTGGCCTACCTCAGTGGCGGGGTCAGCCTGCCGGATGGGATCGGTTATGCGGAATATGCCCATCGCGGGGCCTATTCACTGTTGGCGACGGCGCTGCTTGCCGGCGGCTTCGCGCTGTTGGCGCAACCCTGGCTCAAGGGGCGTCCGATACTGAAATGGCTTTTGCTGGCCTGGGTGGCGCAGAACGTGGTGTTGGTGTTTTCCTCGATCCTGCGGCTCGATCTTTACGTCGATGTCTATGGGCTGACGCGGTTGCGGTTTGCGGCCTTTGTCTGGATGTCACTTGTCGCCATGGGATTGGCGCTGATGATCTGGCAGGTTTGGCGCGGGTGGGCCGTGTCGTGGCTGATCGGGCAATCTGCCGCGCTGGCGGTTCTCGCGCTCTTTGTGACCGCGCTGGTGAATGTCGACGGTTATATCGCCCGCCATAACCTGAGCCATCACGGCAATGACGCCGACACCTATTATCTGTGCCAGCTCAGCGAAGGGGCCGTGCCAGCGCTCCGCGCGTTTGAGCTGCAAACGGGGAAGGCTGTTTGCCACAGCCGTGGCTTGCATGTCTTTGCGCCGCATGACTGGCGCGAATGGGGCTATCGGAATGCGCGGTTGCGTCATAAATTGAATGAAATTGAAGGGTTGAGCCAATGAACGGGCATATTCTGATTGCAGATGATGATGCGGCGATCCGCGATGTGTTGCGGATCGCGCTGGAACAGGCCGGATTTGAAACGGCGGAAGTGGGTGACGGAATTGCCGCGCTCAAGGCGGCAAGTGGGGCGGATATGATCTTGCTTGATATCGGGATGCCAGAGATGGACGGGTTGGAGGTGTGCCGCGAGCTGCGCAAAAGCTCTGACGTGCCGATCCTGTTCCTGACCGCTCAAGGGGATGAGATTGATCGCATTGTCGGGTTGGAAATGGGGGCCGATGATTATGTGCCCAAACCCTTTAGCCCACGCGAGGTTGTGGCGCGGGTCAAGGCCATCCTCAAGCGGGGCGGTACCTCTGCACCTGCGACCGCCGGGTTGCAACGGGGCGTGATCCGGGTCGATGTGGACCAACATTTGTGCCACGTTGGTGATGCTCAAGTCGCCCTGACCGCCCGCGAGATGGAGCTTTTGGCGCAGCTGATGAAGCGGCCCGACAACGTGATGTCCCGCCCGCAACTTGTTGATACTGTTTATGGAACCAACATTCACGTCAGTGACCGGACGATGGACAGTCACCTGCGGAACCTGCGCACCAAACTGGCAGAGGCCGGTGTGCCTGACGCGATTGAGACGGTGCATGGGGTTGGTGTGCGGATGGGTCCATGTCGCGGGTAACGCCGAAGTGGCGGCCGCCGCTCTCGCTTGTTTTGGGCGGGACGTTGGCCGCTGTTTTTGCCCTGCCGCTGTTGGGGATCGGGTATTTTCGCCTTGCGGGCGGGGTTCTTGGTTGGGCTGAAACAAGCTGGCTCATCGGGTGGATCGCGCTGATTGCAACGGTGACGCTGGGCTATTTGTTGTGGCGTTTGGTGCTGCGTCCAGTGCGGGCGCTGACCGCTTATGCGCAGGCCGAAGGGCAGGTGGATGCCCCGCAACACTTTGGTACGCCTGAGTTTTCTGAGCTGGGCGGTGCTGTGATCGACATGACCACTGCCCTGCGCGGGAGAGAGGCTGTGGTGCGGTCTTATGCGGATCATGTGACCCATGAAATGAAGTCGCCACTGACCGCAGTCAGGGGTGCTGTGGAGTTGTTGCAGGGGGAATTGCCTGTTGCGGAACGCACAAAGCTGATTGCGCGGATCGGCGATGCGGCGGCGCGGATGGAGGAATTGCTGGCGGCGCAACGGGCTTTGGCGAAGGCGGCGGAGCCGATGCCGAAGGGGCAAACCCTTGTTTCCGGAGGATTTTCTGATGTGTCGGGACTTGCGGTTGAGGTGACCGTGGCGGAGGCAAAGGTGCCGATTGGGGAAGCGGCATTTGCGCTGGTGATGGACCATCTTTTGAACAACGCGAAGGCCCATGGGGCGAGCCAAGTTGTTGTGAATGTTGAAGAAAACCGGATGATTGTGCAGGATAACGGGCCTGGCGTGTCGGATGGGAACCGGGACCGGGTGTTTGATCCGTTTTTCACTACGCGACGAGACGCGGGTGGCACGGGGATGGGGTTGGCGATTGTGCGGCGTATCTTGCAGACCCAAGGTGCAGAAATAGCCCTAGGCCACGGAAAAGGTGGAGTTTTTGTGATTTCGTGGTAGTGGGATTGGGTTTGGAAATGCCTGTTTTGGCTTAATACTTAGCGTTGGCGCTAAGTAATCGGGGTGGGGACCACCGCACGGTCGAAAACAGGGATGCAGAACCCATACACAACCGATGCACGGATGATGCAGAACCTATACGCATCAAAGTGTTAAGGGGCGTTCATGATTTCCGAGCCGACGCGCGCCGCTGTTGTCCGCTTGCGCGGCCAAGGCGCCCCGCCCGCCGTCCCGGACTGCGGGGCGCTGCCCCGGACCCCGGGATATTTTTGAACCAAAAAGCCCTGTCGTTGCTACGCGAGTTTCGGCGCACCGGTCAGATAGGCGTAGCCATTGCCGGGCAGGGTCAGCGTGTCACCGGTCAGCGCGGCGTCATGCGGACCTGCGAACTCCGTGGCCCCGACGGTGAGCGTTTGGGGCTTGTCGGAAAGGTTGAAGACGCAGGTCAGCGTTTGATCCTTTGCGGTGCGGGTGAAGGCCAGCACCGGATCGGCTGTGTTGATGAACTTTGTCTTGCCCAGTGTGAGTGCCGGGTTGGTTTTGCGGAAATCGATGACTGCGCGGTAGTGGTGCAGCACGCTGTCGTTTGTCGTCTCTGCCACATCGACCGCATTGGCGGCTTGGGGGGCTTTGACGGGCAACCAGGGTTTGCCGGTCGAGAAGCCCGCGTTGTCAGCGTCCTGTTCCCAGACCATCGGAGTGCGGCAGCCGTCACGGCCCTTGACCGCGGGCCAGTAGCGCAGCGCGGGCGGGTCGGTGAGTTCGTCGTAGGTGAGCTCTGTCTCGGTCTGGCCAAGCTCTTCGCCGTTGTAGATGCCGATGGTGCCCTCAAAAGCGCAGAGCATGGCGATGGATTGCCGCGCGACAGCGTCGGCACTGACTGAACGGTCGGCCCAGCGGGTCGCGTGGCGGGGCACGTCGTGGTTGGAAAAGGACCATTTGGGGTGGCCGTCTGGCGCGCCTTTCTGGAACCCTTCGATGCAGCGGCGGAAGTGCGCGGGTTCCCAGTCGGGGCCCAACATCGCAAAGCTATAGGCCATATGCAGACGCGATGATCCGGCGGTGTATTCGCCCATGATCTCAATACTGCGGTCGCCCATTTCGCCAACCTCGCCGACCATCATGATGTCGTCGTATTGGTCGGTCAGTTTACGCAATCGTTCCAGAAAACCGAGGTTTTCCGGCCGGGTCTTGTCGTAGATATGGTGCTGCATCCCGTAAAGATCGGTCGCCATCACTTGCGGATTGGCCTGCGCGGCTGGGTTGGAGCGTAGTTCCTTGTCATGGAAATAGTAATTCACCGTATCCAGGCGGAAGCCATCAAGGCCACGGTCGAGCCAGAACTTGCAAGTCTCAAGGATTGCATCAACCACGTCGGGGTTGTGAAAGTTCAAGTCGGGCTGGCTGGCCAGAAAGTTGTGCAGGTAATATTGGCCGCGACCGGGATCAAACTCCCACGCCGGTCCGCCAAAATGGCTGTGCCAATTTGTGGGCGGGCTGCCGTCAGGCAGGGGGTTGGCCCAGACATACCAATCGGCGCGGGAGTTGCTGCGGTCAACGCGGCTTTCCTTGAACCATGGGTGTTGGTCCGAGGTGTGGGAGAGGACTTGATCGGTGATGACCTTGAGGCCCAGCCCGTGGGCGGTGGCAATCAGGTCGTCAAAATCGGCGAGCGTGCCAAAGAGCGGGTCGATGTCGATGTAATTGCTGACGTCATAGCCCATGTCCTTTTGCGGGGACATGAAGATCGGCGAGAGCCAGATGCAATCCACGCCAAGGCTGGCCACATGCGGCAGGCGGCGGGTGATCCCGGGCAGGTCGCCGACACCGTCGCCGGTCGTATCCTGAAAAGAGCGCGGATAGATCTGATAGATCACCGCATCACGCCACCATTCACGCATCGAGAAGCCTTTCGCTTGAGTCGGCGCTTTCTATCAAGTTCACCTACACTCACAACGCGCATTTCGCGGTCGCAGCATTTGGTGCAGGGACGCGGCAAGCAGATCACACCCGGATTGAATGGTTGGGGGCAAGGCCTTAGAACCAGTTCAAAGAGGAGAGCACATGCGGGTTTTGGTGACAGGCGGGGCCGGGTATATCGGGTCCCACACGTTGGTGGAGATGTTGGGGCAGGGGCATGAAGCGCTGGTGCTGGATGACTTTTCCAATGCCTCGCCCGCAGTGCTGGACCGGGTGCGCAAGCTAACCAATGGGTCGGTGGATTGTGTCACGGGCGATGTGCGCGATGATGCAGCGTTAGAGCAGGTCATGGATGACTTTCGCCCCGAGGCAGTGATCCATTTTGCGGGGCTCAAGGCCGTCGGCGAGAGCATGGAAAAGCCGCTGGCTTATTACGATGTGAACGTGAACGGCACGATCCGGCTGGCGCGGGCGATGGACCGGGTGGGGTGCCGTCGGATCATCTTTTCCAGCAGCGCCACGGTTTATGGTGAGCCGCAGTATCTGCCCTATGATGAGGCGCATCCGCTCAACCCCACAAGTGTTTATGGCCGCACCAAGATGATTGCCGAACATATCCTCAGCGATTGGGCGGAGGCCGGCGGCAAGACGGCGGTTTTATTGCGGTATTTCAACCCAGTGGGGGCACATCAGAGTGGGACGATTGGTGAGCATCCGGATGGGGTACCCAACAACCTGATGCCATTTATTGCGCAGGTGGCCGTGGGGAAACGGGACCATTTGTCGATCTTTGGCGATGATTATGACACGCCCGATGGCACCGGGCAGCGCGACTATATCCATGTGGTTGATCTGGCGCGTGCGCATGTGGCGGCGCTTGATTATGCGGTTGAGGCGAAGGGCGCGCGGCCCTTTAATATTGGCACCGGCCAGCCCTATTCGGTGCGGGAGATGGTGGCAGCCTTTGAGGCGGCCAGTGGCAAGGCGATCCCCTGTCAGGTGGCGCCGCGGCGCGATGGTGATATTGCGGCAATGCAGGCTGATCCCGCGCGGGCGGCGGCCGAGATGGGTTGGAAAGCCACGCATACGCTGGACGATATGGCGCGCAGCACGTGGGACTGGCAGTCGGGCAATCCCGACGGTTACGCCTAGGACGCGGCGGAGGCGATCCAGCTGGTATCGAGATTGGCGTAGCGGTCCTTGTAGCCCACGCGTTTGGTCCAGCCATCGCGGTCGATGATGCGGATATAGGGCCGGGCCACGTCAATTTGCCCGGTGCTTGAGAGTTTGCGCATCAGGCGGTTGACGTAGATATCGGTGAGCCCAAGAGCGTCGCCTATGTCCTTTTGGGACATGTGCAGCGGGAAGCGGTCCGAGGGTTGGTCGGTCAGCTGTGCCGCGCGGCTTTTCATCGACAGAATAAAGTGGATCAGCCGATCCTCTGCTGAGAGGCGCGTGATGGTGTGGAGCCGATCGCGCAGGGCGACCTCTTCCAGGCTGGCCATCGACAGCAAGAGCGACCAGAGCCGCGGGTGGTCGTGGCCCAGTTGTGACAATGTGCGGCGGTCGATCAGGCAGACCGCGCCGTCGGTTTGCATCTGCACGTCGTGGGGTGGCAGGGAAAAGCCAAGATCGGCGAGGCCGACGATGTCACCGGGCATGAAGATTTGGGTGATGGTGGATTGGCCGGAAACTGATGTCGCGCGCGAGACGGCCCAGCCGGATTTCATGATCGCGATGCGCGCGTCGGCCCGACTTGGGTCCAGGACAGGAGATCGCTTTTTTCGGGAAACAGAGTCTTTTTCGAGCCTCTCAAATATCTCACGTTCTGTGGTAGTGAGTTCAGCGTGACGCTCCAGACGGAGCATGAACGCGCTGGTCAACGACTTCATCCTGGTATTCCCTTCCCACCCCAAGCCGGAATGAAACCCGCAGTGGTTGCAGGTATCGATTCCTAAACTTTCGGTCTCTCCACGTTCAGTATGTCACGTAAAGATGACAGTTTCTCGCGCTACCTGACTAAAATGGTTTAGCTTCAATCGCTTTTCGGCGGATGTGGCGCGTGATGAACACAAAGTTGACGTCAGGATAGGCTAAATTATTTCGACACGGCTGGGTTGTGCGGCGCCGTGTCACAGGTTGAGGCGAGAAACCGCCGTTTCGATACAGGTGGTGAAGCGGTCGATTGCCGCCGGGAGCTTTTGGTAGGGGGGGTAAAACGCGGTCAGCCAGATGTCAGGCGGATACCATGTGGGCAGGACGCGTTGAAGGTCGCCCGATGCCAATGCATCAGCCGCCAGAAAGTCGGGCAAGAGGGCGATCCCCTGATCGGCAATTGCCATCTGCGCCAGAAGGTCGCCGTTGTTGCACGCAAACCGAAACGACTGGCGCACGGGATGTGTGTCGCCTGTGGTTGGGTCGGTGAGTTGCCACACCTCCCCCTCGGCCAGATGGGTGTAGCTGAGGCAGGCATGTGCGGGCAGATCGGCGGGATGCTCGGGTGTGCCATGCTGCGCGAGGTAGCCGGGTGAGGCGACAAGCGCGCGGCCTACCTGTTTGATTTTGCGCCAAATTGTTGAGTGATCGGACGGCGGGCCAGAAATCCGCAGGGCCATATCGTGATCGGCCTGCATGATGTCGATAAACCGGTCGGTCAGGTTCACAGACAGATCGATCCCCGGATGGGCGGCGCGAAAATCGGCGATGGGCTGGGCCAGAAAATGCGTGCCGAAGGACAGCGGGGCAGAGATCCGCAGGCTGCCTTGCAGCTCTGTCTGGAAGGCGCGGGCGCTGTCATCGATGCGGGCAATTTCAGCCACGACAGGCAGCATCTGTTGATAGTAATTCGATCCCGCCTGCGTGAGGGCCACCTTGCGCGTGGTGCGTTTGAAAAGCTGCACGCCCAAGGTCGTTTCAAGATCGGAAATCGCCCGCGTCACGGAAGAGGCAGAGGTGCCAATGGTCCCGGCGGCACGGGCAAAGCCGCCGGCATCTGCGACCGCAAGAAAGGTTCTGATCTGTTCGAGCTGGCCGTTCATTAATTCACTTTCTGCAATAGATAGTCGCGGATTGATGGGATTATCGCAATAGTCTCCAACGGCTATATGGGATGCAACGGACCAAAAGGAGAGCGATATGCTTCATCAGATCAAGGGCCTGCACCATATGACGTCAATCGCGTCGGATGCCGCTGAAAACAATGCGTTTTTCACCCAAGCGCTGGGGCTGCGCCGGGTCAAGAAGACGGTGAATTTCGACGCGCCCGAGGTCTATCACCTCTATTACGGCGATGAAGTTGGGTCGCCCGGTTCGGTGATGACCTATTTCCCATTCCAGAACGCCAAGCGCGGCCGCAAAGGCACGGGCGAGGTTGGGGAAACGGTGTTTTCGGTGCCCGAAGGCACGCTTGGGTTTTGGGCGGACCGACTAGCGAAGTTTGACGCGGCCAATATGATGCAGACCGAGCATTTTGGCGAAAAGCGGCTGCAGTTTGAGACAGCGGATGGCGAAGGTTTTGCGCTGGCCGAAGTGCGCGATGACCCGCGTCCCGGTTGGACCGGAAACGGTGTGAGCGCTGATCACGCGATCCATGGTTTTCACGCCGCGACCATGCGGTTGCAGGACAATGGTGCGATGGCCGAATTGCTGGGATTTATGGGCTATGACAAGGTTGATACCCAAGGCGATGTGACCCGGTTTGCCGTGGCAGAGGGCACCGGGGCCAATACGATTGATCTGGTGGCGATGCCAGACGCGCAGCAGGCTGAACAAGGCGCTGGATCGGTGCATCACATTGCTTTTGCTGTGGAAAATCGCGCGGCCCAGCTTGAGGTGCGCAAGGCGCTTTTGGACACGGGGTATCAGGTGACGCCGGTGATCGACCGCGATTATTTCTGGGCGATTTACTTTCGCACGCCCGGTGGTGTGCTGTTTGAGGTGGCGACGAATGAGCCAGGTTTTGACCAGGATGAGGATCGCGCGACTTTGGGCGAGGCGCTGCGTTTGCCGACACAGCACGAACATCTGCGCCCGTTTCTGGAAGAGCATTTGCAGCCATTGGAAGCCTAGCTTTCTATTCGGACGACATTGCGCCCATGGGTGCCTTGGCCCTATGGTCAGGCCAGCAACAAAAGGGCACGACATGCGCAAATTACTGGCCGGATTGGCGATGACATTAGCCTCAGGCGCGAGCGCCCAAGAGGGTGAGGTCGCCAATAATGCGGCGTTCGGCGATTGGGTAGTGACCTGTGATGCGGTCAGCACGCAGCGGACGTCTTGCCGGGTGGTGCAGACGCAATCGCGCAGCGACACCGGCACGCTTGTTATCCAGCTTTTGGGCTATGCCTTGGCTGAGGGCGGGGCGCTTTTGGTGGCGCAGGTGCCCATGGGCGTCTACCTGCCGGGGGGCGTGTCGTTCCGCGAGGCAGCAGATGAGGATGCGCCGCAGCAGGCCATGGTCTGGCAGCGGTGCGCGGGCCAGATTTGCGAGGCAGCGTTGCAGTTGGATGCGGTGTCATTGCAGGCGTTGAACGATGCCGAGCAGGTGTTGTTTGGCTACCAGCCGCAACCGGGTAGTGCGCCGGTGATTGCGCAGGTCAATACGGCGACGCTGATTGAAGCGTTGGATGCGACGCGGCCCTAAACCATGTGCAGGTGATGCTGCTCCAAAAGCCCGACGATCATGTCGCGGGCTTGTTGCCGGTGCGCGCGGTGGATGCGGCGCGCGGCCTGTGCATCACCGTCACGGATGGCGTTGAGCACGCCACGGTGGTCGGCGTTTGATTGGCTTGGCGTTGGGCGGATGAACAGCGTCACGGCGCGGGCGCGGCGCACCTGATCGGACATCATGGCGACGATATGGGCAACGCGGGCGTTGCCGCCCAGATGCACAAGTTCGCGGTGAAAATCATCGTCTGCCTTGGCCCATGCCAGTCGATCATCTGCGGTGAGCGCATTTTCCATGTCTTCGGTCGCGGTGGTCAGTGTGGCCAAGGCAGAGTGGGGATGCTGGGCCTCGGCGGCGCGCTCGGCGGCGAGGCTCTCAAGCTCTGTCAGGACGTCGTAGATTTCGCGCATATCGGTGGCGGAGATCGGCAGGATGCGGACGCCTTTGCGCGGGCGCAGTTCCAGAAGTCCTTGGGATGACAGGATTAATGCGGCTTCGCGCACGGGCGTGCGGGACATATCAAGGCGGGCGGCGAGTTCGGTTTCGAGGTGGTCGGAACCGGGGGGGAGTGCGCCGGAAAAGATCAGCGCGCGCAGCTCTTCCAAGGCGCGTTGGGTGTGCGGGATGGCTTTGGGAGTGGTCATGGTGCGTCCAGGGTGATGCGTTTGCCGGTGGCCGCTGAGTTGTAAATCGCCTCTTCGATGGCGATGACGGAGAGGTAGTCTTGCGCCTCGTTTTCCAAGGGGGACCCGTCGAAATGGGCGTCGACCACATGGCGTTGGAGCGCGTAGACGCAGTCGCCGCCGAAGGTGCTTGTGGTGTCGGGCGGCAGGAGCACGGTGCCCGTTTGGCTGCCATGGATGCGGTGGTGGACCGCGCCATCGCCGTGCAGGGTCAGGGTGCCTTTGGTGCCCTCGATCAGCGCCTCACCCATGGTGCGGCGGTGGTTGTCGGCGGCGTGGTCAAGGTGGCGGTTGCCATCGAAAAGCGCGCGGACGCCGCCGGGGTGGGTGAAGATTACGTGGCCCGCATCCTCACCCGCGATGGCCGGATTGAGTTGGCGCAGGTCGGCGTAGACGGCGGTGGGATCGCCCAGCAGATAGCGGAAGGTGTCGACCCAGTGGACGCCGGTTTCGTGGATCAGGAAACGCTCCATCCCTTGGAAATAGGGTTGGCGGTCGAGGTAGGCGCGGGGGCCTTGGCCGTCGCCGGGACGCAGGCGGAAGGTGGCTTGCATAACCTCGCCAAGGAGGTCGTTGTCGAGGGCCTTTTTGATGGCGCGATACCAGGGTTGGAAGCGGAAGTTTTCGTGCACGATGAGGCGGGCAGAGGCGGCCTTGGCCTCTGCCGTGATTGCTTTGGCTTCGTTGAGGTCGCGGCAAAAGGGCTTTTGGCAGATGATCAGTTTGAGGCCTGCGGCAAGTGCGGTGCGGATTGTGGCGGCGTGGGCCGTGGGGGGCAGGATGATGTCCAAGAGATCGGGTTTGGCTTTCTCCAACATCACAGCCAGATCATCATAGGCGGGCAGGCCGGTGGCTTGCGCTTTTGCGATGTCGGTGTCGCAGGACCCGACAAGGGTGGCACGGGGGATGCGGGCCCAGGCGTCGTAGTGGAACTGGCTGAAATATCCGGCCCCGATGCAGGCGACACGCAGGGTCATAGCGCGTCGATCACGGCTTGGGCGGCCTGTGCGGTGCCAGCGGTGCCGCCAAGGTCGCGGGTGAGCATTTGGCCCGATGCAACAACGTCGCCCACGCCCTTGCGCAGGCGCATACCGTCGCGGGTCATGGCGGGGTTGTCGTGGCGCAGACCCAGCCATTCCAGCATCATTGCCGCTGAGAGGATCATCGCCAGCGGGTTCGCGACGCCTTGCCCTGCGATGTCGGGGGCAGAGCCGTGGCAGGGTTGAAAGACCGCGTTGTCCAGCCCGATATCGGCAGAAGGCGCGAGGCCCAGCCCGCCCATCAGCCCGGCACCGAGGTCTGAGAGGATGTCACCGAACATGTTCTCAGTCACCAGCACGTCAAAATCCCACGGTTTCGTCACCATCCAGAGGGCGGTGGCGTCAACATAGGCGTGATCGGCGATCAGGTCGGGGTGCTTGGCGGCTTCGACATCGAAAATCTCGCGGAAGAAGGCGAAGGCGCGGAAGACGTTGGCCTTATCAACGCAAGTGACACGACCCGGGCCACGGCCATGAGCCTTGCGATCATGGGCAAGGTTGAAGGCAAATTGGAACAGCTTTTCGGAGATGTCGCGGGTGATGCGGAGCGTTTCGCGCGCTTCGTCCTTGGTGACCTCACCACGGCCTTGGGTGTAGAACAGCCCTTCGGTGCTTTCGCGGATCAGGACAAAATCAACGGACTTGCCGGGGGGCATGTTCAAGGGCGTGGGCTGGCCGGGTTGAATGGTGACGGGGCGGACACCGGCAAAAAGGGTGAGTGCTTTGCGCAGCTCAATCTGCGGCGAAATTTCGGTGCCGTCGGGATAGCGGACAGTGGGCAGGCCCATGGCAGACAAAAGGATCGCATCAGCGTTTCGCGCGATCTCCATCGAGGTGGCGGGCAGGGATTCACCAGTTTCGGCGTAGTGCGCGGCACCGGCTGGGGCTGGTGTGAAGCGCAACTCATAAGCATTCGACGCAGAGGCCAAATGCTGCAAGATGTCACAAGTGGGGCCCATGATTTCGGGGCCGATGCCGTCGCCGTCAAACACCGCAATCTCAAAGCTTTGTTTCATATCAACCCAATTCGTTTTGCCATTTTTTAATGTATCTATTAACGTATACATTAGTTCGGGGATGTATGCTATTCCTAGCTGACAAAAAGTTTTGCCCTCGTATGAGACCTGCGTGCTAGCATCCTGAGCAAGACAGGCGTGGCGCTGATCCTCAGCTAAATTGGTGCCATGAGACGTGGAAATTGCGGCTGAATCGGAGGCCTGAATGAGCTTTGCAGTCGTTGTGACATTCCAGATCAAACCCGAAAATTTGGCGGAGTTCATGCCGTTGATGGTTCAGAACGCAGCGACATCGCTGGCGATAGAACCGGGGTGCCATCAGTTTGATATCGCCACCGATCCGGAGCGGCCTGAGGAGGTGTTTCTGTATGAAGTTTACGCGGATTCCGGGGCGTTTCAGGCGCATTTGGCCTCTGCCCATTTCAAGACGTTTGACGCCGCCGTGGCCCCAATGATCGCCGAAAAGGAGATCAAGACCTATGCGCAGGTCCAGTCATGATCTGGGAGGTTCACGCCGTTAAATACGCGGATCGGAATGCGCGGACGCGGGCCGATAGCTTTATCTTTGATGACAATCACGACGCGCCCCATGCCATGGACTATTTCATGTGGGTGCTGCGGTCAGGGGATCACACGATACTTGTGGACAGCGGGTATGACGGTCCGGAAGCAGGCGCACGAGGGCGGCCCATTCGGATGGAGCCGGGGGAGGCGCTGGCCCCTTTGGGGATCACGCCCGACAAGATCGACACGCTGATTGTCACGCATCTGCATTACGATCATGCGGGCGGTTTGCACCTGTTTCCCAATGCGCATTTGCATCTGCAATCGGCCGAGATGGCCTATGCCACGGGCCCCTGCATGTGCCATGACACGCTGCGGATGCCTTTCACGGCAGGCCATGTTTGTGAAGCGGTGACAAGGCTTTATCACGGGAAGCTGACGTTCCACGATGGCGACAGTGAGATTGCGGATGGGGTCACGGTGCATTGCATCGGAGGTCATTCGCGTGGCTTGCAGGCGGTGCGGGTGCGCACGGCGGCGGGCTGGCTGGTGCTGGCGTCGGACGCGGCGCATTACTATGAGAATTTTCAGGCGCGCAAGCCGTTTCCCATCGTCGTGGATCTGCAAAATATGCTGGACGGGTTTGAGACGCTTCACCAGTTGGCGAGCGATCCCAAACTGATTGTGCCGGGGCATGATCCGCTGGTGCGGACATTGTTCCCGCAAGGTGTGGCCCCCCATATCACGCGGCTGGATCAGGGGCCGACATAGGCGCGACCGTGGTCGGTCGCGCCCCATAGGTTTAGGCGTCTTGGCCGACCGTCTGGCGCTGTGTGCCAAGGCCTGCGATGTGAACCTCCATCACGTCACCGACGTTGAGATACACAGGCTCTGGCTTCATCCCCATGCCAACGCCGGGCGGGGTGCCGGTGCTGATCACATCGCCGGGGTGCAGGGTCATCAACCCGCTGAGATGTTCGATGATTTCGGCCACGGTGAAGATCATCGTGTTGGTATTGCCGGTCTGCATCCGCTTGCCGTTCACATCGAGCGACATGGCCAGATCTTGCGGGTTTGGCACCTCGTCCCGGGTCACCAGCCACGGGCCGGTGGGGCCGAATGTGTCGCAGGATTTGCCCTTGGTCCATTGGCCGGTGAGCTGGGTCTGGAAGTGGCGTTCGCTGACGTCATTCACAACACAATAGCCCGCCACATAGTTCAGCGCGTCGACCTGGCTGACGTATTTGGCGGTCTTGCCGATGACAACGCCCAGCTCAACCTCCCAATCGGTATGGGTGGAGCCGCGGGGCATGACCACGTCGTCATTGGGGCCGACGATGGCGGAATTGGCTTTGAAGAAGAGGATCGGATGTTCGGGGATTGCAGCACCAGTTTCGGCGGCATGGTCAGAATAGTTCAGACCGATGCAGAGGAATTTGCCGATGTTGCCGACGCAGGCGCCGATGCGCGGCGCGCCGTCGACCGCAGGCAGGGTGGCCGGGTCAATGGCGCGCAAACGGTCGAGTGTTGCGTCGTCCAGCGTGCCGCCTGCGATGTCGTCCACATGGGCTGACAGGTCGCGCAATGTGTCGCCATCCATCAGGCCGGGTTTCTCTTTTCCCATCTCTCCGTAGCGGACAAGTTTCATCGGGTATTCCTTTGTTTTCGTGTCATATTATTGGGTTGGGATGGCAGTTACTGGCCGGACCAGCCGCCGTCGATCACATGGGGGTGGCCGGTGGTAAAGCCGCTTTCGTCGCTGGCCAGATAGACCACGAGGGCGGCGATTTCATCGGCGGATGCGACGCGGCCCATGGGTTGGCGCGAGACGAATTGTTCCAGCGCTTTGTCCTTGCTGCCCAAGGTTTCGCCGAGCTTTTCCACGCGATCATGCCAGCTTGGGGATTCGACGGTGCCGGGGCAGATGCAGTTGCAGCGGATGCCCTTGTCGATGAAGTCCACCGCGATGGATTTGGTCATGCCGATCACGGCAGCCTTGGTGGTGCCATAGGCAAAGCGGTTTGGTGCGCCGATGACGCTGGAGGCCGCGGACGACATGTTGATGATCGACCCGCCACCGCGCGCGATCATGCCGGGCAGCGTCGCGCGGACGGTGCGCAGCATGCTGCGGACGTTGAGGTCAAAGGCAAAGTCCCATTCGGCGTCGGTGACATCGAGGACTGAGCCGTGGTGCACAAAGCCCGCGCAGTTGAAGAGCACGTCAGGTGCGGCGCGTTCGACCCCGGCGGTCACACTGGCATCGTCGCGCACATCCAGCACAAAGGTCTCGGCCCCGTCGATGCCGGCTAGCGCCTCAGCGTTGACGTCCGTGGCAAAAACCTGCGCGCCTTCGGCAACCATCGCCAAGGCGCTGGCGCGGCCAATCCCTTGGGCCGCAGCCGTCACGAGCACCCGTTTTCCTTTGAGCCGTTGTCCCGACATTCGATCCCCCCAATTGCAATGTCTGTATCTTGGCGAACCCTAATGGGCGGGGGTGGCGAATGTCGATATTGCTTCGCTGCTTTTTGGGGAAAGTGGCTTTGGTGAGGGGACAGAGGTTTCTTCCGTTGGGCGCGGGCGCGTTTCTGTTTAGTCGAATGGCTTTGCTGTGTTCCCTGACGGCGTGTTGTTTGTGCGGATACCTTCGAAGTCTGGTTCGGCATGTTTGAAGCGACCCAAAACTAATCAATTCGCTATGAATTGAGGCGCTCTCTCCGGGTTTGGGCGCCATTCCGCCGAAACGGTAATCTGCTGTTAACCTTGATTAATTCCCCCTATCTCCGACAGCCCCCAATCGCTTTTGTGCAAGCGATTGGCGCTTCGATTCGACCACCTCGAAATGCCGGATAGCCAAGCTGGCTGCGGCTTGTCCACGTCCGCCGCCGCTCAGCCAAAATGTTTGTCAGTTACGTCGTGAGATAGAAAAATGTTACCAGAGCCAGCCTGTGTTGCCGCTTCCCTCAACACAAAGAAACTACGATACCTTGCACCAATACTTGTCCTGCTTCTGTTGATGTGCGGGTCCGCCGCAACAGCGCAGCAGCGGTCGATCATCAACCAGGGTTTTGAGGATTTTGAGGCGGGTTATACGCCACGTGTTCAAAGCACGCGGACAGATCCAGATGATATTGTCGGGTGGAATTCTGTTGCGACGTCAGACGGGTCAGACAATTTTATTGAGTATTGGAGTGACGCCTTTTCGGTCGTTGAGCCACATGCAGGTGACTACTTTGTCGAGCTCAATCCCAGCGTTCCGGTCTTTCTTTATCAGGACGTTTGTTTGGTCGAAAACGAGATTCTGGAATGGTCGTTCTGGCACCGCGCACGTGCAGGCGGCACCGATCCGCAATCGATTGAATATACGGTCAAAGATGCCACGAACACGACCGTTCAGGTCCTGTCTACCTCCACCTTGCCCGAGCCTGCGACAGATGCTGATGGTGTTTGGGTTCAGACGTCCGATAGCGGCGTATTTACCGGGGCGACAGGCAATTACCGGGTCGGATTTGAATCCTTGAATGCAGGGTCATTCGGCAACTTCTTGGATGACATCACAATTCAACCCATCGCGCTGGCGGAATTTACCGGCACACCGGGCTCTGGTGTTGAAGGGGTTGGCGATGGCATTCCGTATCTGTTGATCTCCGGCATTGTGGATGAAGACACGCTGATCACCTTTCAGATCGATGCGACATCCACGGCCACCCTTGGCGAAGACTATATCATCACTTCGGGCGGCGCTGTCACGGTCACGATCCCGGCCGGGACCTACGATGGCATCAGCGTTGCGTCGCAGTTCACCTTGCCCATTGAAATCATCGACGACACAGAGATCGAGTCCGACGAAATCATTGATATCAGCTTTGTAAGCGTGGAAAGCGTTGCGACCGGCAATACCAGCACCACACTGCAATCGGGCGACATTCAGTGTACTGGCGGCCCGGACGGGACGGCCACATACACGATCATTGACGACGATTCTCAGCTTGAAATCGAAAAAACGGCGTCGGTTCCTGCGGGCTATACCGTTGCAGGCGATGCGATCACCTACACATTTGTCGTCTCGAACACCGGTACGATTGCGATTGAAGACGTCACTCCCGTCGAGGCGGGCGTCACAATTGATGGCACCGCAGTCACCGGCACCTTGTCGGGCTTTGCGATTGTCACAGAAGCCGGGTTCATCAGCACCGATACCAATGGCGATAACCTTGTGGACACATTGGACGGTGGGGAAAGCGCAAAGTTTGAGGCGACATATATATTGTCGCAAGCGGACATTGATATCATTGCGGCCTCTGATGATCCGGGATCAGCAATCGGAAACGAGGCGACGGCGACCGGGACGCCAACGATTGGCACGCTTTTGGAGGTCACGCCGTCGGTCGTGGAAACCGGCCTGAGCTGGCCAAGTATCTCGGGAACCGTGTTTCTTGATAATGACCGCGATGATGTTTTTGACGCTGACGTAGACGACACGTTGGGCGGGTATATCGTGACCCTTTATGATGCCGGCGGCAATGTTCTGGGCACTGCGATCACGGCGGATGATGGCACCTATACGATCAACGGTTTTCCCATTGGCGACGGTTATGTGATTGTCTTTACCGATCCTGATACCGGCGACGATATCGGCACAATCGAAGATCTCGATTTCAACACGACGCCAATCTTCGAAGATCAGGATATGGCGGTGTTGGCCGACGTCGATGATCGCGGGTTTTCACTGGTCAAGACGGCCAGTGATAGTACCGTGATTATTGGCCAGACTGTCAGCTACGAGATTTTGGCCACGACGCCGCAAGGGTCAGCCTTTGGCCCCGTCACCATCGTTGATACGCTTCCTGCCGGGCTTGCCTATACACCGGACTCAGTCACGGTCGATGGTGAGGCTGTCACGCCGCAGATCTCTGGTCAGGTGATTACCGTCACCGGTCTGACCATTCCCGCAAACGGTAGCCTGACGATTGCGCTTCAGGCGCGGGTCTTGTCGAGCGCGGGGTTGGGTGATCTGACGAACGCCGCTGATTTGTTGGACGGGCTGACGGGTGAACCGCTGACCGAAACCGCAACGGCAACGGTGCGGCGACAGGCCGAGGCGATCTTTGACTGCTCTGACATCATCGGCAAGGTCTTTGATGACGTGGACCGGGATGGCTATCAGGACCCGCTTCCGGATGAACGTGCCCAGATCACCAATCAGGACATTTACGCGGGCGGCAAGTTGGGCGGCAAGCTGACAGTGCCCGCGCGGCCAAGGGGCGAGCCGGGCATCCCTGGCGTCCGTCTGATGACGACTGACGGCACCATCATCACAACCGATGAATTTGGCCGCTACAGCGTGCCCTGCGCCGCGCTGCCCGGTGCGATCGGCGAGAACTTTACGTTAAAGCTGGACACAAATTCGCTGCCAACGGGCTACCGGATGACGACCGAAAATCCACGCACGATGCGTGTGACAAGCGGCATCATGACCGAAATGAATTTCGGGGCATCCATCAGCCGTGTGATCGACATCGATATCACGGCGGCTGCGTTTGCTGCGGATCACGCGCCAATGCCGGAACTTGATCGCGGGTTGGATGGGCTGCTGGCGCAGATGACATCCGAGGTCAGCATCTTGCGCATTTCGTATTTCACCAATGGTGAAGGAAACGATGTCGCACATGCCCGGCTGAACACGCTTGAACAACGCATTCGCGACAAGTGGCGTCAGATCGGCCCTTACCGACTTGTCATCGAACGCACAGTGACGCGCCTGCAATAAGCAGGGCGAGGAGAACGAGTATGATTTTTGAACTGAACACCGCGCGCGCTACACTGCTGAGCGCGACAGCCATCGCATTGTTGGCGCTGCCTGCAACCGTATCTGCGCAGCAATCGTCCACGCAAGGCATTGAACCCAATACAGAGCGCGAGGCTGTCCCGGCGCTCAATAGCTCTGGCTTTGTCTTTTCGATTGATGGGGTGCCGGTGAATGCCGACCCCACCTTGGAAGACAGGGTGCGCCGCACGGACATCGCGCTCGCGGCGGCGGATGTGCAAGTGCAATATGACGGGCTGACCGCTACACCGCGGCTGAACGTGGAACTGGCGCGCGGGGCAGCTTATGGCCCCGGCGCGGTTGTCGAAATGCGGTCTGAGACGAATTATCCCGCCTTTATCGAACGCGGTGAAATCCGCATCTACGACCAAGGTGCCATCGGTGGTGCGCGTCTATTGGCGACGGTTCCAATTGCGCCAAACGGTGCGACAAGCTTTACGGTGCCTGAGGGTGCCAGCGTCGTGGCGGTCCACCGCGTCTATGACCAATCTGGTCGGTATGATGAGACGGTTCCATTGCCGCTTTATCAGGCTGACACACGCAATCTCACGGTTCACGAGGACGGTGTTGACGCGACCGCGCAACGCAGCATCCGCGTTGCGGGCGGTGCTGTGACCGTTTCGGCGCGCAACGCAGGTGGCGGTGCGACCTTGTATGCGCTGGGCGAGGCCATTCAGGCCGACGGACAGGGACGCGTCGCGATTGAGCGGATTTTGCCGCCGGGCGATTATGCCGTGGACGTCGCTGTCAGAGGTGGCGGGCAACGCACCCAATTGACCCGACAACTTCATGTGCCCGGCTCAGAATGGCTTTATGTCGCATCGGGCGAGTTGACCTATAGCGGCATTGGCAGCGACGGTGGCGGAGAAACCTCTGGTCGGCTGAGCTTTTATGTTGATGGCAAGACTGCATCCGGGATGAAGGTCACGGCATCCGCCGATACAGGGCATGGCGATTTGGATACGCTGTTCCGCCGCGTTGGCGAGCGTGATCCGCATAGCCTCGCCGATCGGTTGGCGCTGAAAGATGCCTATCCCACTTTTGGCGACGACAGCACCATCGTTGATAATACGCCCACGTCTGGCCGCGTTTATCTGCGTGTTGAGCAAGACAACAGCTTTGCCGTGTGGGGGGATTATCAGGCGCGGTTGGCCGGATCGTCATTCTTGCGCAATGAACGCACGCTTTATGGGGCGCAGGCCCATCTTGAGACAGAGAAGGTGACAGCCGCAGGTGATGCACGCGCGTCCTTGGATGTTTATGCCGCGCAACCAGATCAACTGGTTGGCCGAGATTCGTTTCAGGGCACTGGTGGGTCGGTCTATTTTCTGAGCGGTGAAGATCTGGCCGCTGGCACGGCGACCGTCAATGTTGAATGGCGTGATGCCGATACCGGCCGGGTGCTGGATCGGTTGACGCTTGTTGAAGGCCGCGATTACGAGATCGATTATTTCCAGGGCATCATCATCCTGACCCGGCCATTGGACGGCAATGCCACAGATGGTCTGATCCAAGGCAGCCCCGGCGGGGACGTCTCGATCAACTTGACTGCGCAATACGAATACACGCCCTCTGGCGTCACCGTCGATGGCCTGTCTTATGGTGCGCGCGCCGAAGGTTGGTTGGGGGACAACCTGCGGATCGGTGTCACCGCGATGGGCGACGACACGGGCACGGCGACGCAACGCTCCGAAGCCATTGATCTGCGCTATACCTTTGGCGAAAACAGCTTTGTTAAGCTTGATTACGCTCGCAGCGAAGGACCGGGTTTTGCGACAACGACATCACTGGATGCCGGTCTGAGCGTTGATACGGTGGCCGCTGTTGCTGGCACGGGCGAGGCAACACGCGTCGCTGCACAGGCCGATTTCAATGACCTTGGCCTGTCGGGTGAGGGCACAATCGGCGGATACTATGAAACCCGCACGGAAGGGTTTTCGACGCTGGACTATCAGGTCACTGACGCGACCGGGGACGAGACGCTTTATGGTGTCTACCTGTCGACCTCGCCCCGTGACGGTCTGTCCTATGGCCTGACGGCTGATCACTACGAAAACGCCGTGGGCCATAACCGGACCGAGATCGGCGGCGAAGCGGATGTGACCTTCAATGACAAGCTTCGACTGGCTGTTGGCGTTGAATACCTTGAAGAATTGACCGACACGACTGACGGAACCCGCGTCGATGTTGGTGGACGTTTGACCTATCGCGTGTCTGACAAGACCGAAGTTTATTTGTTTGGTCAGCAAGCCGTCGCGACCGACGGGCTGGATGAATTCAACCGTGTTGGTCTGGGCACAACCCACGAAACCGCAACAGGTTGGACCCTTGATGCGACCCTGTCTGACGGCACCGGCGGGGTTGGCGGTTATTTGCGCGCGGAACAACGTCGCGGCACCGGTGACAGCACCTATTTCGGATACGAACTTGATCCGGGTCGCGCCTTGAACGCAGGCATTTCACAGGCCGACAACGGCGGAAAATTCGTGTTGGGTGGCCGTCGTGCATTGTCCGATCAGATCAATGTGTTCGGTGAAAACGTCTATGACGTCTTTGGGTCCGAACGCAGCCTGACGAGCGCCTATGGTATGGAGTACCGCGCCAATGACTACCTCAGCTACACTGCCGCCTTCAATTTCGGCCAAATCCGCGACGACGTGAACGGCGATTTTGAGCGTCAGGGACTTTCGTTGGGAATGCGCTATGCGGATGAAATGACCACCGCCAGATTGTTGGGCGAGGTGCGGATCGACATTGCGGAAGCCGGGTCAGATCGCACAGATTCTGAAACCTATGTTTTTGCAGCCGATGTGGCCCATAAGCTTGATGATGCCTCTCGCGTGTCTTTTGCGATGCGGGCCGTCCACACCAACAATTCTCAGAACGCAGACCTTGATGGTCGCTACGTCGAAGCGACGCTGGGTTACGCCCATCGGCCGGTTTTGGACGAACGGCTGAACGTGCTGGCGCAACTGCGCTATCTGACGGATGATTATGGGCAGACCATCGATGGCGTTGCCGCGGCGGGTGATGTGCAGGACAGCCTGATCGCCAGCACAGACGTCAGCTATGATGTGAATGAGCAATGGACGCTGGGCGGCAAATTTGGGTATCGCGCCACGCGCAGCGGCCCTGACCGCAATAGTATGGTCAGCAATGATGCCTGGCTCGCCGTTGCCAATGCCCGATACCACGCCGTGCATGACTGGGACATCCTGCTTGAAGCGCGCCATTTTGAAGCAATCGATGCCGGATTTGGCGAAACGGGCTTCGTCGGTGCGGTTTACAAGCATGTTGGACAGGGCGTGCAGGTCGGCGTTGGCTACAACTTTGGATCGTTTTCGGATGATCTGGCAGATTTGACCACGGATGACGGGGGCCTCTTCGCCAATATCGTCGCGAGTTTCTGATCGCGCGGGGTTTTGTGTCAGTTGCTGGTGCGCAATCCACTTGGCTTGTGCGGAAAGGGGTATCAGGGTCGGGCGTGCGGAACGTTTTCGGACCTTGGATTTCTGATCCTCGCTGACATGGCATCGCCTTGCATCTGCGGCAGGCTTTTTTGACGTCGCTCGGGTTGACGGCTCCGGTGTCTGCCGGAGCCGTCCAGATGCGGTGGATGTGCGGCTGTCAGGCCGCTTCCGAAAAGACCTTTCGGTCCGCCACCAAAACCACAACGTTCCCGCGCTTGTGTCCGGTATCGACATGGCTATGCGCCGCCTTCATGTCAGCAAACGCGTAGCTTCTGTCGATGACCGGTCGGAGGGCACCACTAGCGGCAAGCGCTACAACCGCTTCAAGAACCTCGCGGCTTTCGGATGCCACGCCACCCACCATTTTCTTGCCCTTCATTGCGGCCTTGAGCGATCCAAAGAACATGTCTGAGGTTTCGCCAGCGATCAGAACCGTCTTTCCGCCACGCCGGAGGGCATGTTGGCCCCGAGACCAAGGGAGTGTTCCGACTGTATCGATGACCATGTCGTATTGAACATGTGGAACGATGACATCTTGGGTCCGATAGTCGATCACGCAGTCTGCCCCGAGGTCCCGCACCATCTGCGCATTCTTGCCGCTGCAAACGGCGGTCACATGCGCACCAAGGTGTTTGGCAATTTGCACGCAGGCGGTTCCGACCGCACCAGAAGCGCCGTTGATCAACACGGTCTCACCTGCTTGCAGCTTTGCCTTGTTGACGAGGAAGTCATAGGCCGTAGTGCCGCCGAATGGGATTGCTGCGGCTTCGGGGAAGTTAAGACTCTCCGGCTTTAATGTCAGTTTGCCGTCTGCTGGCATTGTGATGAATTCCGCATGTGCGCCAAATGCGGCCCCTGGAAATCCGATCACGGAGTCGCCGGGTTGGTAGTTTGTGACGCTGTCGCCGATCGCTTCGACAACACCGGACAACTCGGTCCCAAGCACGGGCTTGCGTGGGCCGCGCAGGCCAAACACTAGCCGCCCCACAAACCCGAGGCCCTTTGGCATGGTGAGGCTGCGGGCCCGCCAGTCACCCGCGCTGACGGTTGTGGCAAAGATGCGGATCAAGACCTCATTCGGCTTTGGTGTTGGCTGGGGGAGAGTGACTTGTTCAATCACGTCGGGCGTTCCGTAATTTTTGTAGGCATAAGCAAGCATTGAAAGTCTCCTTTACGCGGTTGCAGGTGTGAATTGGGGGGATGTGCGGCCGCCGCGGATCAGCAGCCAAAGGCCAAAGCTGACCTCAGACAGTGTCACGATGACCAGGAGCGCGATGTAGGCGTAGTCGAGCATCGCAACATCGGTGAATGTCAGTTCGACGATCCCTTGCAGCAGGTAGCCAAATGCGCCGATGAACAGACCCCAACCCAAAACTTGCGGGACGACATCCGACTTGAGGGTCAGCCAGCCAAGCGCCAACAGATGAACCCCAAAGAACAATTGCCAGACGAACACGCCCATCGCATGCGCATCAAAGAACATTTGAACAAGGTCGTGCTGTTGGCCCGTGTCCCAGCTGTTTTGTCCGGTCAGCAAGACGTAGGGCATGACCCAGAGCAGCATGTTGATCCCCATCACGGTGATCATGCCCGCGCGCGAGATCAAGGCGACCATCGCCATCTTGGGGCCCACCTGCCGGAACAGGTGATAAAGGATGGCGGTGATCGCCAGTTCGAACAGGATCACGAGGCTGTCGGCGAGAACGCCAAGCTTGAACAGCCCTAGATTGGCCAAAAGATTGGCGCTTGAAGATGCGGCATCGTCAGACACGATCTGCATTGGGACAAGGCCAATGCTGAAACCACCGCAGACAGCGATTGCGAGGTAGAGCGCGCCCGCTGTACGCGCGGCAGCAGGATCCCAATGTGTTGGTGGTGTTGTGTTCATCGTCTTTCCTTTCTTGTTTCCGGTTGGTGTTGCGAATGGGTTTACGCCTCATATTCGACCATGCGAATTGACCAAATTTCCATTTTTGATATGCATATCCGCATGGATTGGCGTGCCGTGAAATTTGACTGGAACAAGGCCCGCGCCTTTTTGGTGACGGCAGAGGAGGGGTCTTTGTCTGCGGCGGCTCGTGCCTTGGGCATGGCGCAGCCGACGCTCGGGCGTCAGGTTGATGGGTTGGAACAAGAGCTTGGCGTGGTCCTGTTTGAACGCGTGGGCCGCGGCTTGACGCTCACCCCGAGTGGCTTGGAATTGTTGGACCATGTGCGTGGCATGGGCGAAGCCGCTGGCCGCGTGTCGCTGACGGCCCTTGGCCAAAGCCAGGCGCTGGAGGGGACGATCAGCATATCCGCGAGCGAGATTTATGCCACCGTCCTGTTGGCACCGATTGTCGCCAAGCTGCGCGTTGAGGAACCGGGCATTCACGTTGAGGTTGTCGTTTCAAACCATGCGAGTGATTTGCTGCGCCGGGAGGCGGATATTGCGATCCGCCATTTCCGCCCGACAGAACCTGACCTGATCGCCAAGAAGATCGGCATGGCGGATGCGATTTTGTATGCGGCCCCCAGCTATATTGAAAAACTGGGCCACCCGACGACGCCCTACGATTTGCGCCACGCCGACTTTGTGAACATGGATCGCAATGGGATGATGCTGAAGGGTCTCAACAGCCTTGGGCTCGGTCTGACAGAGGCGAATTTCCCGCTGCTGACTGAAAGCTATCTGGTCATGTGGGAGTTGGTAAGGCAGGGCGCTGCCATCGGTATTCTGGATGCTTATTTCGGGGACGCAGAACCTGATGTTGTGCGGGTCTTGCCTGATCTGGAGCCGTTGTCTTTCCCGATCTGGCTGGTCGCGCATCGTGAGTTGACGACAAGCCGGCGGATCAGGCGGGTCTATGATTTTCTGATTGAAGAGCTAAAGCGTTAGGAACGTTCAGGCGTGCCGCAACCGGCTGAGTGTCACAGGCGTGATCCCCAAGAACGACGCAATGAAAGCGTGGTTAAAGATGTCTTCAAAACCCGGATAGGTCTCGCGAAACCAGGTTAGCCGCTCCGCTCCACCAAGGGCCGCAAGACACCACTCTCGGTCCGCTTTTTGGCTCAATGTCTCTCGCAAGACACCGTTGGCCCAGTTGCGAATGGGTTCAGATGAAATCATGAAATCTGTCAGCGCATCGCTGCTCATGTGGGCAATCCGCGCGTCACTGGTCGCTGTGATGGAAACCAGCGACCGACCCGCGCGTGTGCGCGCAATATTTGGCGTCACAACACTGGGGCCTGCGAAGAAACCCACGCAGACCTCTTTGCCGTCAGGATCGCAGATAGTGCTTACGATGTGACCATTCAGGACGATGATTTCATCTGCATGGGGGTCTTCTTGCCGGATGATATGTGCCTTCGCGTCCACGTGCGATGTGACCCATTCAGACGCGAATTCATCGATGACGACGCCCTGAGACAAGTCAGGCGATTGCATCAGAAACGTCCTTAAATCCATGTCGACAGGCCTTATCAAATGATAATGCAGGAGAGCTCTCACTCTGTGCATGTCTGGCACAGATGAAGGAGTTTGAAAAATGATTGATAGACATTGGACAGGGCATTTGGGGCTGGCGACGGTTTGCTTTGGCGGGCTTGGGGCGTTGATCTATATCCTGATGATCACAGTGACGCTGAGCCATCTTGAGGCGGTTTCCGGTCAGGTGCCGTTTGATATGCGTCCGCTCGGTTACAGCCCAGAGGATGCCGTGGCGCTTTTGGAGGGATTGGGCGTCAAGGGCCGCCGCTATTACCTGACCCGTCAAATCCCGCTCGATACCGCCTATCCGGCGCTCCTTGCGCTTTTCCTCGTATCCTTGATGCGTTGGTTTGGACACAGCATGCCCGCCCATCGGCTGGTCAGGCTTGGCATCTTGATGGCGGTTGGCGCGGCGCTTTGCGACTATTGTGAGAACATCGGCATTGCGGCGATGATTCTGAATTGGCCTGATCTCTCTGACTGGCTTGTCCATGCAAGCAGTATTGCGACGGTCGCCAAATCAGGTCTCACGACAGTGTCCGTGATGATTACGATCTTGCTTGGGGTTGTTGCGGCGCGACAGCGGGTCCGACCTGCGGGATAGATCAACGTCACAGAATTTGTATGTGCCAGAGGCCATCATCGGTGGACACTGCGGCCCGTTCATTGGGCCGCAGTGCATGGTTTTAAGTTTGCCGTGCAATCCTTGGTGCCCCAAAGGTCCGCGGGGCAATAGTCAGAGACAGCCCAACAGAAATGAACCAAGCGATGGCCCCCAGTCCAAAGACAGCACCGGCCAAGTCCCCAATGGCGGGCAACAGCGTCGCAAGGCCACCCGCGCCGGTCAGCAGGCCCAAACCTATCGTGACCTTGCCCAAGCTGCGGCCCATGATGCCAGCAATACTCACCAGCAAGATCCACACCCCACCAGCGATTTCGTTGCCGCCACCAAGGCCCAACTCAACGACTTGGAGGAGCGCCCAGTCTTCCGCCGCTCGTGCAGGGTTAATCGGGAACACTTTGGCCGCGTGTTCGACCGTGACGTTCGCCAACATGCCGGCACCAAGAACCAAGGTTGCCCAGATCAACCCAAGCGCGCGGGTGATAGCCGCCAAATCGGGTGTTGTGGACTTAAGGCGTTCATTCAACGCCACCACGAGGACCGCCAAGGCGAAGGCGTTCACGATATAGATGACCGTGTTCCACACGATCAATAGCCCCGGCTGCGCGTCGATGAAGGCCACCACGGCAGATGCATCTGTGTTACCGGTTCCAAACCCCAAAGGGGCCAAGACCGTGAAGAGAAATACAAAGCCGAATAGATATGTTGCAGCACATGCGAGGGCAGCGAGCCCGCCAATTTTTTGAAGTGTCATCCTAGTCTCCTTTCACCAGAGGTGTTTGTGTTCTGATTGGAACAGTTGCTGTTTTGGCCAAACGTTCGTTGGCCGTGGAATGCGACCCCTGTTTGGCCTACCGAATTCATCCTGTCGTCCGCGCGGGACGGCGCGGACACTTTTTGCGCATTGAAGCTGATTGAGCATTGAGCCTATGAATCGGTATGCATGCTGATGGATCCATCGCACTTTCTGCCGTCTGCCTTGGGCTCGCGCTGGCGGGCGCGATGTCGGCGCTACGGGGCCCGCAAGACCGGCCTTCGCGCTTTTATCTGACGGTTGTCTTTGGCGTATTCGGTGGCATCGTTTCAACGCCGCTTGTATTGGCGTTCGCCCCGTCGATTTACGGTTTCTACCTGCCGGTCATTTTGGTGCTGCTTTTGATCCTGCCGCCCGCGGTCTTCTTTTACGTCGCCGCAAAGACGGCCGAAGTCAGACCAGCGACGATACGGCGGCGCGACATCATCTTGCCGATCGCGGGCAGCGTGGTGATGATCGGTTACTGGTTGCAGCCCGCTGAGGCCAAAACTGCGATGTTTGTTGCGGGGGAGCTTCCCTCAGGGATTGTCACATCAACGCTGGTGTTGGCGACCTTTATGCTGATCTTCTGTTGGGTCGCGTCTTCTTGCATCTACCTTGTGGCCACGCTGAAAAGTTTGCGCAGGTATCGGTCAAAACTTCGGACGCTTTATTCAAACCTCGATGATCGGGAATTGCGGTGGCTCGACTGGTTTATGGCGTCACTTGTTCTTCTGTGGGTCGTGGCGGCATTCTCATTCGTGGCTGACAACACAGGGTTTGAGCGGATCGTTGTTGAAGAGCTCGTGTATGCCCTGATTGCGAGCTTCTTGCTTTTTGTCACGGCCTTTGCGTCGATAGTACCGCCTCAAAAGGAAGACGAAGAGCCTGTTGGGTCAGACGAAGCACCTGAAGCGAAGTATGCGCGATCTGCGTTAACTGCGGAGCGTGCGGAACAGCTTGCATCGCGGATCAAGGCGGCAATGGATCAACATGCGTTGTACCTTGATCCGAACCTTTCATTGCAAAAACTGTCACGTCATGTGGGTGCCATGCCCAATCAGATTTCGCAGACACTTAACGAACAGATTGGGGCAACGTTCTTTGACTATGTTGCTCATCACCGGATTGAAGCGGCAAAACCGCTTTTGCTTGAGGGTGCGGCATCTACATTATCGGTGTCATTGGATGTCGGATTCAACTCGCGTTCGACATTCTACAAGGCGTTCAAACGGGAAACAGGGATGACGCCCAAGGCCTATCGCGCGGCGACCATGCAGTGACCAGATCGAAACCGGCGGCCAAGGTGGCAAGATCGTTCGGCAAGGACCGTCGTTGCGACATTGGCGACGCCGCTGCGTCATGCGCGTCGATACAAGATCGGGATCGCAGCTGTGTTGTTCTGTTCAAAATTGTCCAAGACAAACGGCTTAAATGTCTTGTTGAACAGGAGTGAAGGGAGGATGTCGCGCAACCGATCCCACCGACAATGATTGATGATCGTATAGGGCAGTTCGGACGCATCCTGTGGCAAGAGAACTGTGGAGTTATCGAGGCCGGTCTGATCTTGAAACCAACCGGCGGTGTAGTTCCAGACCTTCAGATTGATGTCCAAACTGTCTGCAAAGAAGTAATTGAACAGGAAGATACCATCACGAGAGTGATCGACGGGCCCAATATGACGGGTGTTGGTTGCCGTGAATTCGATCGACATTCGTGCGGCCCCAGTGGCTTTTTCTACGGCGTCCTGCCATTTTTGCGTTGCTCTGAAACGCTCAACTTCTGCAAGGCTCGTGAATTCGATCAGCATCACAACATCGAAGCGCGCGATATCGATGTGGGGGCGTTTTTTCAAAAAGGCGCCCCGTCCGGGCGGGATGATGGCGGCCTTAAACACTGATGCATCCAAGACTTCGTCGGTCTTTCGCAAAGTCGCGGCCAGTGCTTTGAGATCGGCGAGAAGCTTTGTCTTGCGTCTGCTTTGAATAAAAAATCCAATGGGCGGGCGTTGATCCACTTCAAGCGCAAGCATGAGGTATCCGGATTGGACAGGCGCAATCAGGGTCACTTCGGGGAACTGATCTTTGGGGCCAACAATCTGCAGAGATGGGTCTTGTGTGTTCATTGTTCCGCGCCTCCTTGTTGGGTCAGCAGGGTGGCGATCAATTCAAGATGGTCCTTCGCGAGGGTTTTCGCCTTCGCGATATCGGCATCGGATGCATCGCCGTGCATATAGGTCAATCGAAGCGTCGAGAGGGGGCCGATGACCTGCCAGATGGCGACATCAACGGGAACTTCGGCGAGCAACTCACCGCGTGCCTGCCAAGCACTGAAGACAGTTTGCAATCGTGTTGAGACGTCTTTGAGCGCGTTGCTGATGCCGTCTGGTCCCATGCGTAAGATGAGTGATGTGAAGGCTCTGGCGCGCGGCTTTGCCCATGCGTCGACTATTGCGCCAAACATTTCAGGGATCGCGGTTCGTGCGGGAAGCTGTCCCAGTCTTTCACCCCCCGCAATGGTCGCCAGAAGGTCAGGCCCTGCTTCTTTCATGAGGGCTTCGAAAATCTCTTTCTTGCCCTTGAAGTGAGAATAGAGCGCGGGATCAGTGACGCCGACCTTTGCCGCGATCTGACGGACTGTCGCCCCTTCAAAGCCGCGTTCGGAAAACACCTCTAGAGCAGCGTCAAGGATACGGTCCTGCGTTGCAGGTTGTCGTGAGCGTGGCGGTCGCCCGCGTCTTGGTTTTTGATCGGTTGTCATAATTATTAATTAGCGCTCATTAATTTAATTGCAAGATAAATCTCGAACGAGCGAAACTTGCGACCCGCGGGATTTTGCGAACCTGCGCGCCTGAAATCCGCCCTGCCGGTGATGAGACGATGTGCCTGACCTCTGGCGCGCAAAGCAATCGGGCTGGCCCCTTTATGTCCCGATCTTTGGGGCTGGATACCTGCAGTGCGGTTGACGCGACGCTGCAACGCTTTGCGATGCAATAGTGCCGCCGACTGGTCACGCAAGACGCGCATTCCGACAGGACGATCAATGAGCCAGCTCAATTCGTCTACCCAATGTACCGTATTGCCGTCATCGCCGTGCTGACCAACCGCTCCGCCGATTATGCGGACGACGTTGGCTGTATGAGGCGAACCCCGCCGCCTGTTTTGCCTAGGAACACGCTGATCAGCGCGTCCCTCGACATGTCCATCAGCGCCCCTGACGATCTAGGAGATTAGAAAGTCGACCCCTCATTTCCCGGCGACGATACGATCCAAAATCAACGCGCAGAACAAGATCGCCAGCCCGGCCAAGATGCCTTGTCCAGCCGCCGCGAATTGCAGGGCTTCGAGGACGTCTTCGCCCAACCCTTTTGCGCCGATCAACGAGGCGACAACAACCATCGCAAGGGACAGCAGGATGGTCTGATTGACGCCTGCCATGATGGTCTTGGCGGCCAGAGGCAAATCGACGCGCCACAACAGATACCGGGGCGTTGCGCCAAAGGCCAAGGCGGCCTCACGCACGGTTTCGGGCACTTGTTGCAGGCCGAGAACGGTAAAGCGGATGACGGGCGGGCTGCCGAAGATCATCGTGGCGACAACGCCAGCGGGCTTGCCGGACCCGATGAAGGCCACAACCGGGATCAAGTAGACGAAGGACGGCATGGATTGCATGAAATCAAGGATGGGTCGCACGACGCCAAAGACCTTGGGTTTGCGTGCGCAATAGATGCCCAGCGGGATGCCCAAGGTGATCGAAATCATCGCCGCAGCCCCCAAAAGTGCCACGGTGGTCATCGACTTTTCCCAGAAATCCAGCAGACCAAGATAGGCCAGCGCGGCCCCGGTAAAGATCGCGACGCGGGGGCCTGCGGACAGGTAGGACAGCATGATGATGACAAGGGCCACGACGGGCCAAGGTGTCTGAACCAAGACAACCTCGATGGCGTCCAGCAGGCCACGCATCCCAATGGTCAGGGTGTCAAAGAACCCGCGACCGCTGGTTTTGGTCCAATCAAACACCGCTTGTACGCCATCGCCAACATTGAGACGCCATTCCTTGTTTGTCGGGAACGCGTTCAGGATCGCGACCGCGTCGGGCCTCGCGAATTTGATGGTGGAAAGGCAGACAACGATGAGAGAGATGACAGCCGCAATCAGCATCCGGGAGTTGGACCAGCCTGATGCCACCGTCGGATCAGAGCGCCAGCGCGCGAACTGTCCTTCCAATGTCCAGTTCGCCAGCACTGAAACCGCTGCTTTGATGACCAAGAGCATACAAACGCCAACGACGATGTAGGTCCAGCCACCTGCCGCGGCGGCCTCGCTTGCTGAGAGCGCATCCTGATAGGCGGTTTCCAGCGATTCCGCCGCACGCTTAAGGGCTTCAAGAGAGCTTGAGCCGCTTTGCTCGGCCGCATCGATCTGCTGCCGACGGGTCGCGAGCGTTTCAGCGATGCTGTCTGCACGGACGCGCAGATCACGGCCCAGATCACCAAAGAGGCCACGCCCGATCTGGATGTAAGCCATCGTTTCCAAAAGCAACACGCCAAGGAACCATGACCAGAGACCACGTGCCCCGAACCAGACGGGACCCAGCAACCCCGCCGCAATGTTGACGGTCCGGCGGTAACCTGGTGCCTCCATCATGTCGGCAAAGACACGCTGGTAGTAGGGTTGATTGGTCTGCACGAACTGATCAATGAGGGATTTCATGCGGCTGCTTGTTTCCGGGACGTGAGTTGTCATGCGGGCCCCCTAGGCTTGACTGTCTTGGATAGCGCGGATCAGACCGGCGCGATTGATGACACCCACGGTCTTGCCGTTGTCGGTCACGGCCACGATCCCGTGTCCGTCGACACAAAGTCCCATCAGATCATTGAGATCCATACCGGGGTGCGCTTCTTGGGCGTCTTTGGGCACTTCGCCATGGTCGGATTTGAATTCATCCACGGGCTTCATCACGGAGTGGGCGAAGATCATGTTGAGCTTGGAGATGCCCGCAACGAAGTCGGACACGTATTCGTCGATGGGATTCAGAATGATGTCTTCGGGTGTGCCGATTTGCACGATGCGACCGTCTTTCATGATCGCAATGCGGTGGCCGATGCGGATCGCCTCGTCCAGATCATGGGTGATGAACATGGTTGTCTTGTTGAGCGTCTTGCTCAGATCCATGAACTGGTCCTGCAATTGTTTGCGGATCAGCGGATCAAGCGCCGAGAACGGTTCATCCATCAAAAGGATTTCAGGATCAGAGGCAATCGCGCGCGCCAGACCGACGCGCTGCTGCATGCCGCCCGACAGCTCATGGGCGTATTTGTCTTCCCAGCCGGTCAAATCGACAAGGTCCAGTACGCGGTCGGCCTCTTCCCAGCGGCGGCCTTTGCCGGTGCCGCGGATTTCCAGCGGCATGGCGACGTTATCGCGCACGGTCCGGTGTGGCATCAGGCCGAAGTTCTGGAACACCATGGACACACGCCGATTGCGCAGATCGCGCAGCTTTTCGGCATTCAGCTGCGTCACATCTTCACCGCCGATCAGGATTTTGCCTGTCGTCGGTTCAAGTAGCCTGTTCACATGCCGCACGAGGGTTGATTTGCCCGACCCGGACAGGCCCATGACGCAAAAGAGCTCCCCCTTTGCGATCTGGAAACTGGCGTCAGCGACACCGACAACGCAGCCATATTGTTCCAGAACCTGGGTCTTGCTCAGCCCCTCGCGGTGGATGGCGTCCATCGCCTCTGATGCGCGGTCCCCAAAGACCTTCCACACGCCCTGGGCGTCGATAAATGCGTTGTCAGACATGCTGTTCCTATCGGTTTTTGGGTTTCACATCTCTTGGTCTGCCCGGCTAACGCCGGGCAGAAACGTTGTTTTCGCGTGACGGATGCGCCGGGATCAGTTCAGACCAAGCCAGCCATCAACCGTGTCGCCATTGTCGGCGATCCAACCCGAGACCACGTCTTCGATGGCATTGCCCTGAACCACGACTTCGTAGGTCAGCTTTGACAATTCGTCAGAGCTCATGTCGATCGCCGCGAGGAAAGAGGCGGCGGCGGAATTGCGTTCCTCGAGCGATTTGGAATGCGCGACGTGAACGGATTTGACCTGATCCCCGGTCATGATCGACGAATTTTCATACCAGTTGGCATCTTCGTCGGGTGTTTTGATCGTGTAAGCGGCGGCGTCATATTCCGGCTCTTCCAGGATGGTCACCGGGTAAAGCGCGTGGACGTAGTGTGGCTTATAGCAGTAGAAAACCACGCCTTCTTCGGCGGCAAACGCGTCTTTCAGGCGGGCATAGAAGACCGCTTCGTCTTCGGTTGTGGGCTCAAGGAAAGTCTCAATCCCGTAGTCACGTGCCTTCACCCGGTGGATGTTTGTGGACGCCCAGCCAGAGGCACCAACCCAGATTTCGCCCATGCCATTGCCATCTGTATCGAACAGGGCTTGCGCTTCGGGTGTTGCAAGGTCGAAGACCGAGCTGATGTTGTGGTTTTCGACCATATAGTTGGGGACGCAGAAACCTGCGCGGCCTTCATAAGAGCCTTCGGAAAGCGCGACGGTGCCCGCGCCATCGACGAATTTGTCGGTGAACGAGGACTGGTTTGGCAGCCAAACGTCAGGGTGCACATCGATGTCGCCGCGCCCGCCGTCCATGGCCTCAAAGATCACCGCATTGGCACCCGGTGCATATCCGACCTCACCGCCCAAACGGCCTTCGATCACCTGACCGATCAGATTGGCCATAATCTTGGCACCGGGCCAGCTTGGCTCGCCGATCATGACCTTTTCCTGTGCGCTGGCCATGCCCGCCGATAGCGCGAGGACACCGGACACCAAAGTTGTTGTAAATCGTTTCATTTCTATCTCCCTTGTTGGTTGATTTAGGCCCGCGCTCTTTCACGGCGCGGATCGATGAATGGGATCTCGCAGACAGATCCCGAAAGACGTTTCATGTGGCCATCCATCTGGCCGATTTCGAGTTCGGTTCCGGGTGTCGAAACCTCGATCGAAATCCGCACCATGGCGATGGCGCGTTCCAGCGTGGGGGACCGAGTGGCGGATGTGACAACGCCGACAGGACGTTCATTCAGATAGACGTGCGCGCCATGGGCCGGAACATCGTCACAATTCAAAAGCATCCCTTTCAGGACGCGGCGCGGGGCTTGCTGGTTTCGCAAAAGCGCGTCTTTGCCGACAAAATCCTCTTTCTTCAGGTCAACGGCAAAGCCGAGTCCGGCCTCAAAGGCGTCGACGTCGGATGTGAATTCAGCGTTTGCCGCGGCAAGCCCGGCTTCGATGCGAATAACCTCAAGCGCGTGGGTGCCCATGGGCGCAATGCCAAACTCCTCACCCGCCGCCATGATCGCATCCCAAAGGGGTGCGGCATCCGCTTTGTCGCAGAACAATTCATAGCCCAACTCGCCGGTGTAGCCTGAGCGAGACAGCATAAACGGAATGCCCTCGCGGTCATTCAGGCGGGCAACGGTCACACCGAACCACTTGACGTCATCAAGCGATGGCACATGCGGTTGCGTGAACACGATCTTGCGCAATAGGTCGCGCGATCTTGGCCCCTGCAGGGCGAGATTGGGCAGCGCGCTTTGCATATCGTGGATGCGCACGTCCAAATCCTTGGCCAAATCGACCAAATGTCGGGCGGATTCTTCGGACCCACAGCACCAGCGGAACGTATTTGGCCCCAAGCGGAACAGGGTCCCGTCGTCAATGACAGCGCCGTGTGCGTCGCACAGAAGCGTATAGGTCCCGCGCCATTGTGCCAGCTTGGCGATGTTGCGCGTCATTGCGTGCTGCAAAAGACGCTCCGCATCGGGGCCAACGATATCGTATTTGCGCAGCGGGCTCATGTCCTGCAGCGTCACGGCCTCGCGGCAGGCCCAGTATTCGCCGGTGGTGCCGATGCTTGGATAGGCGGCGGGCACCCACAGATCGCGGGCGGCGACAAATTGCTCGGTCAATTCGCTGGTACGCCCATGAAATGCAGATTGTTCGCTCAGTGACATTGGCGCGTTTTCCTTTGGCCGATGCGCAACAGCGCGCTGGATCGGGGATTCAGGTTCGTAGATGCGGACGTGGATATCTGTGGGGTTCCAGCCATTGATCGGATCGACGTCATCGGGGCAGGCCGTGCTGACGCAGACAAGGTCATCCATCGCGCGCATGGCGACGTAATCACCCGGGCGGGACCATGATTCTTCCACCTGGATCCGGTTGTCGGCCCGATCAATCCAGGAGTTGAAAAAGAAGTTGATCGCAGGCCATGCGGATCTGCGGGCCACGCCGTAAGCGTCCATCTGATCCGAGATATTGTCAGAGCAATTTATGTGCCCCGGAAAGCCGCGTTCCTCATAGCCGCGCGCGGTGCAGGCCAATGCGAATGTATCGTGCCGCCCGACCGTGTCCTGCACCACATTGATAAGTGGGCGCATGTCGGAATCGTAGAATTTGTCAAAAAGGCCGGGCCCCGGATAGGCCCCGCCGACCATCGAACGCGTCACCGTGCTGTCGATCCGCTGTTCCTGACCCTCATCAAGTCCGCGGGTGCGAAAGGCCATGAAGTCCGAACATTGCTGGCCATCCACATCGATGACCTGCACAAACTCACCTTTGTTTACACGGTAGGCTTGGGCTGTTGCGCGGGAAATGGTGAATTCATCGCGGATACGGCCAAGAGGCGGCGGCAGCAGAATGTTCGCTGGCGCGGCCCGCTTCACCTGCACCATAAACGCGCCAGATGATTGACCGACCACATGATCATCGGTTGCTGACGGATTGATGACCCAAAGCGTGCCAGCTTGGGTGGCCCGCAAGACAAGCAGCGCGTCGGCGTCCGAGATTTCAGCGGCCTCCATTGTCTCGACCACACCGTCATGCGCGCCGCACCAGCCGACAAAGGCGGCACTCGCGAAATCGCTCAATTTGGGTGTGGCATTGGGTGCGATGTTCAAGCCCGGCAAAAGTGACATGCCATCGGACGTCATCCCCACGATCTGAAAGGCGCGGATTTGGTCGGCACCGTGAATGCTAAGGATGTCACCGACGTGGACTTCAATCTGAACGGCCTGCCGTGGGTCAACCCGCCAACTCAACGCGGAATGCGGGGCCTGCATGCCGCCAAAATGGCGTCCTTGCTGGCCTGATACACCGTTCCGAAAGGAAGTCAGTACATTCATCCCTATCGCCTTCCGCGAAAATGTAGACGTCTACATTAGCGGAAATATAGAATGTAGACGTCTACATGAGTCAAGAACCTTTTATTCTTTCATTTGAAATGGCATGAAAAGCTGATGGCACAACGATCAACATTTCGGCGCAAAGGGCGCGCTACAATCATTGATGTTGGACGTGTTGCTGGCGTGTCCGATGCGACCGTTTCACGCGCGCTCAACCGGCCAGAAACGGTTTCGCAGACGACACGTGAACGTATTCACGCAGCAATTGCCGAAACGGGATACGTGCCTAATCCACTGGCCAAGGCGATGGTCTCGGGGCGGACCCACACGGTCGGTGCTTTGGTTCCGACATTGGACCATGCCATTTTCTCCAAGTTTCTGCATGCGCTCGAGACGGAGCTTTCTGCTCAATCCTACAATCTGGTTGTTGCGGTAACCGAAGGGGACAACACACTTGAGCTCGAAAAGGCGAAAAAGCTTTTGTCGATGGGCGTCGAAGGATTGATTGTATCCGGCCTTTCGCACAACGGCGAATTGCTAGAGCTGGCTGAGCGTGCGGCGGTGTCACTTGTCGCGACATCCTATTACGAACCAGGGGCGTCACTGCCAACCATCGGCTATGACAATGAAGTGGCGGCCAAGCTCGCACTGGCCCATTTGACCGGGCTTGGTCATCGCAATATTGCGGTCATTCATGGGCCGGTCAGCAGCAACGACAGAACGCAGTCACGCCTCAAGGGCCTTCATGATGCGGGCAACGATATCGATCTGCATTTCATCCAGACCAGCCTGGATTACCGTGGCGGTGGCGAAGCGCTTCTGCAGTGGGACCGCTCGATGACCGCCATTTTGTGTTTGTCTGATGTCTTGGCGATGGGCGCGCTCTTCAAACTGCAAGCGGACGGCATTCAGGTCCCGCACGACGTATCGCTGATGGGCTTTGACAACATGGACCCATCAGAATTCCTGACACCTCCGCTCACATCTCTCAAATTGCCGATCGAGGACATGGGTAAGGCGACGGCCAAGGCCGTTTGCGACCATTTGCAATCGGGAGAGCCAATCGCATCCATAGAACTGCACACGCAACTTGCTGTGCGCGATTCAACGGCTCCGGTCGGTAAGTAGGCTGCTGGCGAGGTTGGTTTGGACAATGTCCTCAACCTCGCCCATTGCCATCAGAACGGTGCGAAACCGTCACTTGCGACATCAGGAATTGTCCACCTTTCGCTTGGCGAGATGTGTTTGGGTGATGCACCAGGATTTGGAATCGCCCCGCCTTCACCATAAAGCCACAGCACAAAGTTCGATCTTTCGCCCTCTGTGATTGGCATCGACTCGTGCGGGACGCGGCCGTGATGGATCAGGGCAACACCGGGCGCAAAGGTCAGTTCTTCGACCTTTCTGCTGATCGGATCAAAGAACCGCACGCCGGAGCCTTCAAAGTCTTCGCCGGGAAGATTCAGGTTGATATTGAGCGTCACGGAAGACGCGTCCGTATGTGCACGTAACGATGTGTCGGCGTCTGCCTGCCACTGGATTGAAAAGCCAAAGGTCTGGGTGTCATACCCGGTGACATCGGGGAACAGCATCCGCGAAATCGGGCGCATGTAGCGGTTCATCAGCCCTTGATAGAAGGTCTGAAAGTTGGGGGCCGCCAGATACCCCTCAGACCGGCGGTCCAGCATCGCGCCGCCACGGTTCAGCGATATCCCGTAAGGCGGACGCAGGGGGATGTCTGCACTTGCGGCCTTGTCCATGTAGTCACGCAGAACGGCCAATTGGTCTGGATCAAAGAACTGCGCTTTGTAGACGCCGGGGAAGACCTCTTGCCATAGGTCACGCACAGCACCTTCCTGCTGGGGATTATCCCAAGCCTGCGCCACGGCGGCCCGCAGCTTTGGATCATAAAGCGTTTCATCCAACGTGATGGACTGTCCGTCCTGGGTGGCTTCCCATTCGGCCCAAGCGGCTTTGAACGCGTCTCGGTTATGGTTCCAAAACGCATGGACAGAGGGGTGGCGCTGCAGTTGCGCCTCTCTGGAGGGGCGTTCAATTGTGCGGGCGTGTGTCAGAGCTGTATTTTGCATCATCGTATCTTTCATCAGTCGTGGGAACGGGTTTCACCCAAGGTGGGTGATCGCCGCGTGGATGCCGTCCATGACGGCTGTGCTGTGCGTTTCATCCATCGCGGCCGCGTGCGGGTTGGCAAAGGCGCCGCTGTCATTGTCGAAATACTGACCGGACGCCGCGGTAAAGCTTGGATTCAAGGCCGCATCTCGCAGGATGGCCGCGCCGATGCCAAGGTCATTGCCTGCGATGCCAAAACCCTCTTTCACCATTTTCGAGGCGAGCAATGAGCCCGGGTTGACCGCAACGACAACCGGCCCATCGGCAAGCTCTTTGGCCAATGCGCGGGTCCAGATTGTGATGGCGAGCTTGCTTTGCGCGTATGCCTCCATGTCATCGTATTGCTTGCGCCCATGCAGCGCATCCAGATCAACGGGGGCCTGCGCCGCAGAGGACAGATTCACAATGCGCCCGTCTTTCGGGATGATGGGCAAAAGCGCACGGGTCAGAACGTATGGTGCAAAAGTGTTCACCATGAACCGGGCATCATATCCGTCCTTTGTCGTCGGATTGCCAAGTTTCAGGACGCCGGCATTGTTGATCAAGACATCAAGCCGTGTGTGCGACTTGCGCACCTCAGCGGCCATCGCATGGACGTCCGCCATGCGGGTCAAATCGGCGGAATAGGTCTCCGGCGTGCCGCCGACCTCTTTTGCCGCCGCGGCCAGTTTTGCCGAACTGCGACCATGCAACAGAACGTTGTGCCCTTTGGCAGCAAGGGTCTTGGCCGTCAAAAGCCCGATACCGTCTGTCGCGCCGGTGATGAGAATAGTCTTAGGCATGTGATCCCTTTCGAATGGAACGAATGTCAGTAACGCACGAGAGTCCGGCTCTCGATGCTTTTGCGAATGGTCTGGATGGTTGGGTCTTCGATCATGTCCAACGCGCTATGCGCGATGGATGGACGCCCCTGATTGTCGAAGATGTTGAAGTAAGCCACATCGTCCGGTGTCATCTTGGACATGTAGATCCATTCATGGTCGGGGTTCGCAGCCAATCCCAGAATTTGCCCAAGCCGATCCGGGTAGATCAGATCAAGCAGAATCCAGTCTTCTTCTGCGACGCTTTCAGGAAGGACAAAGCCAAGAGGTGCCGAATTGATCGGTGCATCAACCGGACGCCAGACGTTGACGAACGCATAATTGCCTTCGCTCCATTCCGCAGCGCGGTCCGCCCCCAATATATCGATCAGGCGTTGTTTGGCGCCATCAACGCTATAATCGCTGTGAACATTCCGCGCGGGTTTCCGATCTGCGTAGGGATCATCAATGCGGACGGTGTGGTCAAAGATGATGACCTCTTGCGCGTCGATTTCATCGCGCAGCAATGCCGTGAGTTCGCGATCGTAGGTCGGCTGCCAATCCCCTGCGTCCGCAAATGACGTGACCTCTGTCGGACATGTCGTAAAGGCGACCGAGGCGTCGGCAAACGTCGTGGCGACCCCGACGGCACGCTCGTCAAAGACAGTCACGTTAGTCGGCGCAAGCTCGGGCGAGATCAAGTTGCCAACGATCCCGCCTGCATCCAGTCTGAATGCCTGCCGTTCGGGTTTGCGGACGTGGTAGTTCACAGTGGCTGTGCGTGTCATGGCCCGATCCTTTGCTTGTTCGAACCTTTGACATACACCTCGGAAAAAATATAAAAACTAGCCAAATATGATTTCACTATTCCGAAAACGAATATAATGGATACAGCTTCTCTGCGCCTTTTCGTACTTGCCTGCGAATGCCTCAACATCAGCGCGGCGGGGCGCGCCCTTGGCATGGCCCCGGCTGTCGCCAGCACGCGCATTGCCAAGCTCGAACACCTTCTGGGGGCCGAGCTTTTGCATCGCTCCACGCGCAAAGTGTCGCTGTCATCGGAAGGTCAGGATTTTCTGCCTTATGCGCGTGAGATCATCGCGCAGGAAGACGCGGCCTTGGCGGCGCTGGGCAAGGGACAAACGAAGATCGCGGGACGCCTTCGGTTTGCGGCCCCGAGCACCTTTGCGCAGATCTATATTGCACCCCTCTTGCCAAAGTTCATGGATACCTATCCCGACCTCACGCTTGATCTTCATTTATCGGATGCGCAGTTCAATCTGATCGAAGGCAGCTACGATCTTGCCCTGCGTAATTCGGTGCTGGAGGACAGCAGTTTGACCGCCCGGAAGCTAGCCGACGACAGCCGCATCCTTTGTGCATCTCCCGAATATCTGCAACGTCATGGGATACCGCAAAGCCCGACCGACTTGCAGGGGCACCGGCTTATCGGATTTCGAGACATGGAGCCGACGGGATTGGTTTCATCCGACGGCCTTGCATCAGAGTTTGCGCCTAATCGTGCGGCCCAACGCCTTGTTGTGAATGACGGCATGACGCAGAAGAAGGCGACGCTCGACGGGGCGGGGATATCGATAAACTCACTCTGGCTGGTGCATGAAGAGATTACGAGCGGTCGATTGATCCGCGTTCTTCCCGATCTTGCGGTCGCAGATCAGCCGAGCCTTTGGCTGATTTACCCCAAAAGCAACGTCGTTTCGGCCAAGGTGCGCGTCTTGATCGACTTTCTGATCGCACAAATTGGCAGCCGCCCGACTTGGCTGAGGTAGCCACGGGTCTGGGTGGTCCGTCATTGTGGACATTCGCTGCCACTGCATGAGCTGGGGAATGCAAATCTCACAACATGCCGGAACCCGGCGCGGGCACGCGATTGGTGTCCGTTATGTCAGGGGCGTGCGCCCTAAACGATGCCGCCACCTGCGCCACTGACGGCGGGCCGTTGTTCACTCACCAATGCGCGATAGCCAGATGCGCGGTAGGTCGCGATTGGGTCGATTGCGCCGCCGTTTTCAAAGCGCGCCATGGCCAGGATCGGTTCGACATCGGTACGGAACCCATGTTTGAGGGTGGTCGTTGCCATCAGCGCGTCGTTTGCGTCTTGGAACTCGGCCAGAGCCGTTCGATCCACTAGCAAAGCCTGTGCATAGGCGCGCTGCACCTCGGTCGCCGACACTATGAGGCTTTCGATCGGATCGGTGACATTGTGGCTTTGGTCGAGCATATGCATCGGGTTGAAGTCGGGGTTCGCCTCGGCCTCGACCAATTCGTTGAAGACAAGGAACAGCCGGTAGGGATCAATGCTGCCGGTGTCCAAATCGTCGTCACCATACTTGCTGTCGTTAAAGTGGAACCCGCCCAGTTTACCGAACTGCGTCAGCCGTGCGACGATCATTTCGATGTTCACATTGGGCGCGTGGTGACCAAGGTCCACAAGGCATTTGGCCTTGTTGCCCAATTGCTGCGCGATCAACAGGTTGGTCCCCCAATCCTGCACGACTGTGGAATAAAACGCAGGCTCATACATCTTGTGTTCGGTCAGCAGCGTCCAGTCGTCTGGCAACGCGCCGTAGACTTGTTTGGTCGCATCCAGATAGCGTTCGAACTGCTTTGTGAAGTTGGTTTGGCCCGGGAAGTTCGAACCGTCCCCAACCCAGATCGTCAGCGCCTTTGACCCGATTTGTACCCCCAGTTCGATACAGGCGATGTTGTGATCCACCGCCTGTTGACGTGTCACTGCGTCCGTATGTGCGAGCGACCCGAATTTGTAGCTGTGCGCCTGATCGGGTTGGTCTTGGAAGGTGTTGGAATTCATCGCGTCGAACCAAAGCCCGACCTCCTCTGCCTTACTGTTCAGGTCAGCGGCGGGCTGCGCGTCCCACGGAATGTGTAGCGACACGGACGGGGTGGCGCGGGTCAGCTGGTGGATCACGCCGCAGTCGTCCATTTTGTCAAAGATGTCCCGTGGCTCGCCTGTTCCGGGGAAGCGCGCAAACCGCGTGCCGCCGGTGCCAACGCCCCAGCTGGGCACCGCCACGCCGTATTTGGCGACCTTGGATTTGATGGCGGCAATGTCGATGCCGCGTCGGTCAAGGTGTTCACCAAGTGCGTCGTAGTCGGCCTTCAGCTTGGCCTGCGCCAAGTCGTTAAACCTTGAGATACTGTCTGACTGGATCATGTGTCCGCCCCTTAACGTGTGAACGCTTGAACGTTGCCTGCGTCCACGTTGATGATGTTTCCGGTGGATTTCGCGGACTGATCAGATGCGAGGAAATAGGCCGCTTCAGCGATGTCTTCGGGCAAAACGGATCGCTTGAGTAAGGAGCGGTCGCGATACATCGCCTCAAGCCCATCCTTGTCGGTGCCATAGGTGCCAGCCCGTTGATCAAGCCAATCGCCCTGCCAGATCTTACTGCCTTTGAGAACGGCATCAGGGTTCACCACATTGACCCGCACGCCCATCGGCGCGCCCTCAAGCGCCAAACACCGTGCGAGGTGAATCTCGGATGCTTTCGCTGTGCAATAGGCGGAAGCATTGGGCGAGGCGGCCAGTCCGTTCTTGGACGCCACAAAGACGACCGCGCCGCCCATGTCCTGCACCTTGAACAGTTTGAACGCGTCACGGCTGACAAGGAAATACCCCGTCGACAGGATCGCCATGTTCTTGTTCCACAGATCGAGTGTCGTATCCTCGATAGGTGCTGAGCTTGCGATCCCTGCGTTGGACACCAGAATGTCAACGCCGCCAAATTCCGCGGCGATATCGCTGTAAGCGGCAGCCACCGCATCTTCACTGGTCACGTTCATGTTGACTGTGCGTACGACGTCCGTGGAGTAGCGGGCGCTGAGCTTGGCAGATGTTTCTTCCAGGGCCGTGTCGTCGATATCGGCCAGCATCACGCAAGCGCCTTCTTGCAGGTAACGTTCTGCGGTTGCTGCCCCAATGCCACCGGCACCGCCAGTGACAAGTGCCACACGGCCCGCCATTGACTTGGGCGCAGGCATGCGCTGCAACTTGGCTTCTTCCAATAGCCAGTATTCGATATCGAAGGCCTCTTGTTCTGGCAGGCCTTGATATTCGGACACCGCATCGGCCCCGCGCATCACATTGATCGCGTTGACGTAGAATTCTCCGGAAATACGTGCGGTGGCTTTGTCTTTGGCGAATGTGATCATGCCGACGCCGGGGATCAGATAGACGACTGCATTTGGGTCACGGATGGCCGGGCTGTCCTCGCGTTTGCATCGGTCGTAGTAGGCTTTGTAACCTTTACGGTACGCTGCCACTGCATCACCTAACCCAGCGAGAGTTGCGTCTATGTCTGGCTTGGCAGGATCGAAATCGACAACCAACGGGCAGATTTTTGTGCGCAAGAAATGGTCGGGGCAGGATGTCCCAAGTGCGGCCAAACGTTTCATATCCTTCGCGTTCACGAACTCAAGCACGGCGTCGCTGTCAGTGAAATGGCCGACCATGTGCTGTTGGCCCGAGACCATGCCGCGAATGGCGGGCATCAGGCGGGCGGCGGTGGCGCGGCGTGCTTCTGCGCTTAAGCTATGGTGGACGGCGCCGCCAAAGGCGGGTTTTCCGTCCGTTTTCGCGGCGAACCAATCCATCGCCTTCTGAATGATCTCGACGGTCAGATCGTAGCAGTCTTGTGCGTCATCGGCCCATGTGAACAGCCCGTGACTTTCCAATATAACACCCGTCGCGTCAGGGTTCTTTTCGCAGAATTCAGACAGCCAAAGGCCCAGCTCGTACCCCGGCTTTTTCCATGGCAGCCAGCCAATGCTGTCGCCAAAAATCTCTTGCGTCAGCGCCTTACTGTCTTTGGCCGCCGCAATCGCGATGATCGCGTCTGGGTGCATGTGATCGACGTGCTTGGCGGGCACATAGGCGTGCAAAGGCGTATCGATCGAGGCCGCGCGCGGGTTCAGGTTAAAGGTGCAGTGGGGGAGGTAGGCAACCATTTCGTCTTCGAACTCGACCCCGCGATACTTGCCTCGCAACGCATTCAGCTTGTCCATATAGAGTGTCGAAAACCCGTCCATCTTAATCGAACCCACATCTCCGCCGGAACCTTTAACCCACAGGACTTCAACTGTGTCGCCGCTCAACGGATCAACTTCCATCACCTTTGCAGATGTATTGCCGCCCCCGTAGTTAGTGATTCTCTTGTCCGACCCCAAAAGGTTTGAGCGATACAGCAACTTCTCAGGCTCGCTCATCTTCTCGGAAACGGCGGCATCCCATTTGTTTTCAAGGCGTTGCGTGTTCTTGGAAGAGGTCATCTGTGTCTCCGTGGGCGGCGAGTTTAGTCTGCAATTTCTAAATCAAGGTGACGGGCTACCGTGAGCAAGTCAATCAGTTTCAGTCATAAGCAATCATGCTGCATCGCAGAATGATTGATATTGATAAAAAATGATTGACAGTGAGCGGCGACTCGCTCCAACCTAATCCAATCGAAAGGGCATCCCATGCACGAGAAAGACAGACATCGCGTTATCCTATCCGCCGTCCAGGACCGGTCATTGGTCACGGTTGCCGACCTTTGCGCGCTGACCGGCGCATCTGAGGCGACGGTGCGGCGTGACATCAACACACTGGATGATCAAAAGCGTCTACGTCGGGTGCGCGGCGGGGCTGAAGCGCTGGCCGCAACGCCATTTGTCGGTCTGTCCGGGCGCCCATTCTCGGTCAACGAAACGATGAATATCGCCGAGAAACAGGCGATTGCCGCCGCGGCGGTCGATCTATGTGAGGACGGAGAGCCGATCATCATCAATGGCGGTACGACGACATTTCAAATGGTGCATCCATTGGCGTCGCGTCGGATGCAGGTGTTCACCAACTCGTTCCCGATTGCCGAACATTTGCTTAAGAACACCAGCAATACCGTTATGTTGTCTGGCGGCATTATCTACCGCGAACAGAACATCATCCTGTCGCCTTTTGATAACGACGTGACGCGCAATTTCTATGCCAAGCGTATGTTCATGGGTGCGGCGGGCATTGGTCCTCTTGGCCTCATGGAACAAGACCCGCTGCTGGTTCAGGCTGAGCAAAAGCTGATCGGTCAGGCGGACGAGTTGATCGTCCTCGTCGACAGCTCGAAATTCGAAAACCGCTCAAGTCTGGTGCTTTGCCCGCTTGACCGGATCGACACGATCATCACCGACGACCGGTTGGAGGACCGCACAGCGGCCATGCTGGATGCGGCGGATGTGACGCTGATCGTGGTGCCCTCTGGTGCCGCGCAAAAAGAGGGGGTGGCGACGCTGCCAGCCTGAACGAAACCACTCCAGGGAGGAAACCATGAGTGTACTTAAGAAACTAGCAACATCCGTTGCATTGGCCGGCGCAGTGCTGGGCACACCTGCCTTTGCGGAAGACGTGCGCATCGCTGTTGTCGTCAAAGCACTGGGCATTGGGTTCTTTGAAGCCGCTGCAGAAGGCGCTGAAGAAGCCGCAGCAGAGCTGGGCGATGTTGAGATCATCTATACCGGTCCCACCGACACCACAGCCGAAGGTCAGATCGAGGTGATCAACGCACTGATCGCGCAACAGGTTGATGCCATTGCGATTTCTGCCAATGATACCGACGCCTTGGTTCCTGCATTGCAGCGCGCCATGCAGCGTGGCATCACGGTGATCAGCTGGGATTCGGGCGTGGCACCTGAGGGGCGTCAGTTGCACCTCAACCCATCGTCGAATTCCTTGATAGGCAACATGATCATCAAACTGGCCGCCGACCATTTGCCAGATGGCGGCGAAGTGGCTTTGCTGTCCGCCACAACAACCTCGACGAACCAGAACATCTGGATCGAAGAAATGACGAAAGTCATGGGTAACTACCCTGGGATCGAAGTTGTTGCGACCGTTTATGGCGACGATCTGGCGGACAAATCCTACCGTGAGGCCACTGGCCTGATGCAATCCTACCCTGATCTGGACGCGATCATCGCACCGACATCTGTTGGGATTGTGGCCGCAGCGCAAGCTGTTGTTGATGCAGGCAAAGTCGGCGAAGTGAACGTGACGGGCCTTGGTCTGCCGTCCGAGATGGCCGGTGCGATTGAATCGGGTGCGTCGCAGTCCTTTGCGATCTGGAACCCAATCGATCTGGGCTATTCCGCGACAATGCTGGCCTATGAGTTGAGCCAGAACGGTGTCGAAGCCGCCCCCGGAGCGGAAATCCCGATGGGTCGCATGGGTAGCCTGACGCTGGATGACAACAACGAAGGCGCGATGGCCGATCCGTTTGTCTATGACGCCAGCAACATCGACCAGTTCAAGTCGATCTTCTAAGCCATTCTCCCTGACTGGTCCGGTGCGCCGCAGCGCGCCGGGCCAGACACAGCCGCACCCCACTCCAAACGAGGTTCCGAATGACGACGCAAACTGCGCCCAATTCGCCGCTCACGTCCCCGGTTGTTTCCATGGACATGATCACCAAGACCTTCCCCGGAGTGAAGGCGTTGGACGAGGTGAAGCTTGACCTTTATCCGGGTCAGGTCACGGCCCTTGTCGGCGAAAACGGGGCGGGTAAATCCACTACCGTTAAAATCCTGACCGGTATCTACTTTCCCGATGGCGGAACGATCCGCATCGACGGTGATCCGGTGACGTTCTCCAATCCCAACGATGCCGCCGACGCAGGAATCACTGCGATCCATCAGGAAACTGTCCTGTTCGACGAGCTTTCGGTCGCGGAAAACATTTTCATCGGTCACGCGCCGCGCACGCGATTTGGCTTGATCGACAAAGCTGAAATGCACCGCAACGCCACAGTTCTGCTTAAAGAAATCGGCGCGCCGTTCAGCTCTTATACTCAATTGCGCGAGCTTGGCATTGCGAACAAACACCTTGTTGCGATCGCGCGCGCCTTGTCCGTCGATGCCCGCGTGGTGATCATGGACGAACCCACTGCTGCCTTGTCTCACAAAGAGATCGAAGAGCTGTACGAATTGGTCGAAACCTTGAAATCTCAGGGGAAGGCGATCTTGTTCATCAGCCACAAGTTCGATGAGATTTTCCGGATTGCAGATCGTTACACCGTTTTTCGGGACGGTGCGTTCGTCGGAGACGGGTTGATCGCGGACATTGATGAGGACGCACTGGTCAAAATGATGGTTGGCCGTGCCGTTGATCATATCTTTCCAGATCGGGATTCGTCAGTGGGCGAGGACGTTCTGCAGGTCGTCGGCTACGCGCATCCCACCGAATTCGCTGACATTGGTTTCACCCTCAAACGAGGCGAGATTCTGGGCTTTTATGGACTTGTCGGGGCAGGGCGTTCCGAATTCATGCAAGCGCTCTTCGGTATCACCAAGCCGAGCAAGGGCGTCACGAAGATCAACGGCAAAATTCGCATCATCCGCTCGCCAGCCGATGCCGTGAAAAATGGCATCGTCTATGTGCCCGAAGATCGTGGCAAGCAAGGGGCGATCATCGGACTACCCATTTTCCAGAACATCACGTTGCCGTCGATTGGACGCACTTCCCAACGTGGGTTTCTGAGGCTCGCGGAAGAATTCAAGCTCGCACGGGAATATGCCGAACGCCTCGACCTGCGCGCAGCGTCGCTGGATCAGGATGTCGGTAACTTGTCAGGCGGCAATCAGCAAAAGGTAGTCATCGCCAAATGGCTTGCCACCCAGCCGCAGGTTATCATCCTCGATGAGCCGACCAAAGGCATCGACATCGGGTCCAAGGCCGCCGTGCACGAATTCATGGCTGAGCTGGCCGCGCAGGGCCTGTCCGTCATCATGGTCAGTTCAGAAATCCCAGAGGTCATCGGCATGTCAGATCGCGTGATCGTCATGCGGGACGGGCGCATCGCCGCCGAGCTGGCCGGCGCCGATCTGACACCTGAAACGCTTGTCCGGCATGCCGCAGGTATCACCGCAACGCCCGAGAGTGTCCCTGCATGACCCGCTTTATCCCTGTACGCGAAGCCATTCTTGCTGCCGCCATACTGGTGCTCATGATCCTGATCGCCTCGCGGTTTGCGGGCTTTGTCGCCCCCTCGAATTTGGCCAATGTCTTCAACGACACAGCGCCTTTGATCATCCTTGCCCTGGGTCAGATGGTGGTCATCCTCACACGCTGTATTGATCTGTCAGTGGCGGCCAATTTGGCGCTGACCGGCATGGCGGTGGCGATGATCAATGTCGCAATGCCGGGCCTGCCGATCCCCGTGATCCTTGTAATTGCCATCGCGATGGGGGCTGTCATGGGTGCGATTAATGGCATTCTGGTCTGGAAGCTTGAGATCCCGCCGATTGTGGTCACCCTTGGAACAATGACCATTTTCCGGGGCATCATCTTTCTGATCTCGGATGGCAAATGGGTGAATTCACATGAGATGTCACCTGCCTTTACCGGTTTCCCGCGTGCCGAATTCCTTGGCCTGCCGGTTCTGTCGTGGATCGCCGTCGCCTGCGTCATTGGTTTTGCGATCATGATGTCGCGCACGCCCCTGGGGCGGTCGATCTTTGCGGTGGGCGGCAATCCCCACGCCGCTGTTTACACCGGCATCAATGTTGGAAAAACGCAGTTCGTGGCCTTCGTGATCTCTGGCGCGCTGGCGGGGCTGACCGGCTATCTGTGGGTGTCACGCTTTGCGGTTGCCTACGTCGATATCGCTGGCGGGTTTGAGCTTGAGGTGGTCGCCGCCTGCGTCATCGGCGGCATCTCCATCGCCGGTGGCGTAGGCTCGGTTGGCGGCGCGGTGCTAGGGGCGATCTTTCTCGGGGTGGTGAAAAACGCTTTGCCCGTGGTGAACATCTCGCCGTTTTGGCAGTTGGCAATTTCCGGCAGTGCGATCCTGATCGCTGTCGCTTTCAACGCCCGGGCAGGACGCACTAAAGGCCGGATCATCCTCAAATCCGCTGAAACCCCGACGGGAGGCACGTCATGACCGACACCAGCGTCCAAGCCCGCCATGTGCCGGATCGCCTTAACACCCGCGCCTATCGTACATTTCGGAGTTGGGAAGCGCTGCTCCTCGCCGTGGCCATCGCGATCTTCATCATCAACAGCTTTGCCTCACCCTATTTCCTCAGCGCTTGGAATCTGAGCGACGCCACCTTCAATTTCACCGAGAAGGCGATGATCGCATTCGCCATGGCGCTGCTTATTATCTCTGGCGAGATTGACCTTTCGGTGGCCTCGATCATTGCCCTTGCGAGCACGGCGATGGGCCTTGCACTGCAATACGGCGCAGGCACACCGGAACTGGTCGTCATCGGTCTTACGGTCGGCTTGCTCTGTGGTGCGTTCAACGCGGTCTTCGTCACGGTCCTTGGCCTGCCATCTATCGTTGTCACCATCGGTACGATGAGCCTGTTCCGCGGTATCAGCTTCATAATTCTAGGCGACGACGCCTTCCGTGGCTATCCGGCCAGCTTTTCGTGGTTTGGTCAGGGCTATATCTACTGGGTCTTCACGGTCGAGATGCTGCTCTTCGTGATCATCGCCGTGATCTACGGCGTGCTACTCCACAAAACCAATTTTGGTCGTGCCGTCTATGCCATTGGCAACAACCCAACCGGCGCTTTGTTCAGTGGCATCCGCGTACAAAGGGTAAAGTTTATCCTGTTCCTGCTCACGGGACTGATGTCGGGGGTCGCGGCGGTTTGCCTGACATCGCGCCTTGGTTCGACCCGCCCCAGCATCGCAACCGGGATGGAGCTTGAGGTGGTGACAATGGTCGTGCTTGGCGGTGTCAATATCCTCGGCGGATCCGGGTCGATCCCAGGTGTCGTGATCGCGGCTTTTGTCATGGGGCTTGTCACCTTTGGGCTTGGCCTGCTGAACGTGCCGGGTATCGTCATGTCGATCTTTATCGGTCTGTTGTTGATCGGGGTCATCGCCCTGCCGCGCCTTTGGGCGATGTACGCCGCAAGGAGGGCATGATGGTCGAACGCTATGTCTTTCGTATGCGGCTGAACGATGGGATGGAGGCTGAGTACACGCGCCGCCATGATGCGATCTGGCCCGAACTGGTCGCTCTTCTGCACGAGGCAGGCGTCAGCGATTATTCCATTCACCTCGACCCCGAAACCAACATTCTGATCGGCGTGCTGATGCGGCCCGCCGATCACAGGATGGACGATCTGCCCAATCATCCGGTCATGCAGAAATGGTGGGCCTATATGGCCGACATCATGGAAACAGGGCCGGATAAGGCGCCTGTGGCGGTGCCGTTGACCCGCGTGTTTCAAATGCAATGAGCGATCCCCGCCACATTGCAGTTATCGACATTGGCAAGACCAACGCCAAACTGGCGCTGGTCGATCTGCCCAGCCTGACGGAAGTGGCCGTTCTCACCCGCCCGAATATCGTGCAAACGGACGCGGCATGGCCGCACTTTGATGTCGACGGCCATTGGGAGTTCCTTCTGAGCGCCCTCAGCCAGTTTCACAAAGAGCACGGTATCGATGCGATTTCTGTCACCACGCATGGGGCTTGCGTCGCCTTGTTGACGCGCGACGGGCAGCTTGCTGCGCCCATCCTCGACTACGAGCATACATATTCAGCTGAGACAGTCGCGGACTACGAGGCGATCAAGCCTGACTTTGCGGGGACCGGATCACCGATCCTTGCGGGTGGCCTGAACGTCGGCGCGCAACTGCACTGGCAGTTCGCCCAGGATCCGACCTTGCGCGCGCGCACCGCGCAAATCGTGACCTATCCACAATATTGGGGTCATCGCCTGACCGGTATTGCCGCGACGGACGTGACCTCAATCGGGTGCCATACGGATATGTGGCTGCCTCGGGACGGGCGCTTCTCGGGTCTGCCGGCCCAGCTTGGCATCGCCGACAAAATCGCGCCCTTGCATAAACCGACGGACATTCTTGGAACAATCCTGCCCCAGATTGCCCGCCGCACTGGTCTTCCAGCCGATACAAAGGTCAGTGTTGGCATCCACGATTCCAATGCGTCCCTGTATCCCCATCTGCTGACACAGGACGGCGCGTTCTCGGTGGTCTCAACCGGCACATGGGTCGTCACCATGTCTGTGGGCGGGACAGAAGTCGCCCTTGATGCGCAGCGCGATACCTTGATGAACGTCGATGCCCGAGGCGACCCCGTTCCCAGCGCGCGATTTATGGGTGGGCGCGAATACGAGGTCATTCAGCAAGGCCACAAGACGACTCCGACGGTGAATGACGTCGCGCGGGTTCTGGACGCTGGCATGATGCTGTTGCCCGCCGTCGAGCCGCAATCAGGCCCGTTTGCCGGACAGAAGATGCGTTGGACCCCGGCTGAGCCGGAGCTTGGCAGTGGCGCAAGGTCTGCAGCACTGTCATTCTACCTTGCTCTCATGACGGACACCTGCCTTCGGCTTACGGGCGCTCAGGGGCCGGTGATTGTCGAAGGGCCATTCGCTCGCAATATCGAATTCACCGCGATGCTGGCAGCATCAACTGAACGAAAAGTCCTGACTAGCAAAGCCGCAACAGGCACGAGCATCGGCGCGGCCTTGCTCTTCGAACGAAGGGCAAACTTGGCAAAACCTGTCGCTGCCGTGTCCGACCACGACGTGCAAAAACTGTGCAAATACGCAGAACTTTGGCGATCTGTGGCGCGGTAGGAATGACGTCTGGAACACCGACAGGCGGCATGTCTCGTTTAGGTAGCTCGACATTTTTCAGGCTTGCGCGTGACGGATCACACAACAAAAAATATGGCGGTCATCGCAACTCTTACGGCGACGATGACCCGGCGCAGAAAGTCGATCCGCGTCATTTGGCGCACAAAACGTGATGTGACATTTGCCCCGCAAAAGTTGCCATCTTCCCTGACAAAAATTGCAAGTCTCGCCAGCCAAGTCCCGACACCCACCGGACGACACAAAAGAAGGAAAACGCTGGCTGGGGTGGTAGGAGACCTTGCCAGCCGATGACGTGCATCGAAAACCTCTAGCAGTGGGTCAAGTTAGGGCAGTTCTTGGGGCGGTTTGCCCGGAGGCGGTGTTCGGTTTCCGGTACCCTTGGGCCGAGATGTGGGGGCGGAATACGGGCTTAGGCTGTGGGATCGGAGGCACTAGCTCGACGGGCGGAAGGCGGACGTTCGCTGCGATTGAAGACTAGCGGCAGCAGTTAAAAAGATGCGGACTCTCAAGTAGGTTCCCTAACGCGAACAACCATCATGAAGCTTTGGAAGATTCGTAAGCGCAAATCCAAGGGATCCTTTGGTTCTCAAAATTCGTTTAGGCGGAGGTGTCCAACCTCTTTCAGACCATCGGCGAGGACCGAAAGATGAATAATTGGATACTTCACAACCACAATGAAAGAAGTGATATTTGCCGCTCGCCATGGGGCAGGTGTGATCCAATGTGCGGGGCATGAATTCGTATCAACATCGAAACCACATCATGACACTACTGTTCGTAGAATGAGAAGCTGGCCGCCCAGGTTCTAAGGGCTTGTTGATGGTGTTCCCGAAGGCTGTTCTCTCAAATACATCCGTAACTTTCGCAGTAACACAGTCGGCTTGTCGGTTGAGTTTTTAAAGCAAGGGCAAACTCGACATAAGCGACCCCGCGAAAAGTGCTTTGAATTGCTTTTTTCGCCACCCTTTCTCCTAACAGGTCGCACTATTTGGGCCAACAAGCGCTGATGTTTGAAAAGGGTAGTCCTCTCCAATACTATCTTCCGGGCTAGTAACCACATAAGGGTCCGGAGATCAGTCGGTTTCGAACTTGAGTATTATCGTGCATCGTTGATATGTTTACTTGCCCATGGTCGGCCAAAATAATATAGAAACCGGGCAAAATGTCTTGAGGATTGCATGCAACACTACTTCCTATATGGCGCAATCTTGGGTTCGGCGATTGTTGCGATTTGGGTCAGTCTGTTCTGGGTATCAAAGGTCGAATTGGTTGATCGAGGACTAATGTCTTACTGTGACGTTACAGCTAATGTCGAATTTACGGGCGAATGCCCGCCTTAAGTGGTTAGGAAGTGGAAGCTACGCTCTTGTTGTCAGGTCGTGGGCTATGAGTTTGCGAAACGCAGTGAATCCCGAGGATAATGGCGTCCTTGATCTGAGAATGTCGTCGTCATTTTGCGTAGCTCGCATCTCCAGTTGCTTAGGCCCGAGATCAAACACTTTGCCCATCACTCCGATAGGAACATGGTTCCGAACTTTTTCGGCTTGAGAGATTCATCTCTGCAAGCCATCCTCAACATGCTACAGACTTCGATTTTTCCATTGGTGGAGTGTGGTCCGCCAGATGTCGCCGACTCCGAAGTGGCAGAGAGTGCCGCACCCTCATCCGGCAAAGAGGTAGGTGCATCAACAGCCTGCTTTTACTGAAAGCGCGGCTCCTTGAGCCATTCGAAATTCATGTTTTCGTGCTTCGCGCACCGGCGGGATTCTGCGCGCAACGCTTGCTCGTAGTGCTACCGTTTGTTGTTTCTTGAGTACGCCTAAAGCTGCCCCTTAATGTCCGCCACTTTTTGGCAGACACCAAGGATTTTTCCGTAGTCAAGTTGACTGGGGTTCACAGAACAGGCACCCCGGATCGAGGGTTCGATCGAAATTCCAAATGACCGCAGCCTTCGCCTTGAAGATCTATAGATTCTTCGCAATGAATTACCGAACTTTGCCAAGATCACACGAATTTTGGACCGGTATCGGATCGATCCTTCGGACAAGATTGGATGTCTTGACGCAATCAGTTGTCTGACTTCGGCGCCCATCTGCGTTGAGTTAGCGCAACGCCGAGCGCCGTTGATTTCGTAAACCAACATAGTCTTTTTTCGCGATTATTTTTTATCTAAGCAGATCTAGCATACCCGTCTAAACTTCTTGCGAAAGACCAAGCGCGGTTGGTACGAATTTGGAAGTGCTCGATACAGTCGTAACGCGGGCTCCCTTGGCCATACCCCCAAACCACCTCTGTCGTAAATCCGAGGAGCATCTCCAGTCAATCGCAGGCCAAATTCTCACATCTCAGATCGCACCGACACCATGGGTCGATAGCATTTTTTTTGCGCCCCAACATCGAACTCACAGGTTGCACCCTTTGCGCGGCGCACCTTCTCGTACGAAGAGGTTCCAGATTCCGGACTGACGACACAGCCTGAAATCGCGCCCCATACGGCGAAGCAATATCTCACCTATCTCGAATTCAGTCAGGCGCGAAACAAGTATGATATCGATGTCGGTTGACATTGGGCCTTCTGCGGCTAACTCTGGCGAAAACGCGCGAACCCAGACCGGGTAACCTAACACCGGGCGAGACCCAACAGCAAACGAAAAAACGACGCCTGACCCCGAAACAACACCACGGTCAGAAAGGTCACCGAGCGGATTCAAAAGCTCTAAACCATCGGCGAGCATCGCATAGGCCATGCCGGCGGTTTCGATCCCACCCGCATCAATATGGGCTTTGACGTTTGCCGCGCGCCTTGCGATGCGTTCCCTTTCCGAAGTCGAAGGAGTCGGCGGAAATTCCCCCGAGTGCCCCAGGAGATTGCTCATTGGACCCTCAGCGATTTCGACCTTATCGCGATGAGCTAGCCCGAGACCGGCCGTCAATACCGTATTCGCCAAATGCGGAAGTGCAAACAACAGAGTGATCGCCAAACTGAAGGACAATCCGTATGATGGAAGCTTCTTGCGTTCAACTTCCGTGGCCCTTGCTATGAGCGCCGTTGCAGCTAGCCCAAACAGGCACACAAAGGGAAGTGTCTGCTGACCGACATGCGCCAAAGTCCCAAACGTAACGGCTGTGCCAAAGTAGGTTGTCATTACGACGATGCCCGAAAGCACGAAGCGGCGATGCGCCCAACCTCCAACCCAAAACAAATGCACGGCTAGCGCGATCATCATGCCTAATTGAAACTGAACAACGAGTCCCAGCCGGATTGCCTTTTTGAATAACCCCACAAGGTTGGATGAGTCCTCCCCTTGCATCGTGAAGCTGTAGTTGAACGATCCAAGAACCCGATCGAAACCGAAATCCAGAACAAGAGCGGTTGCAATGAGACCCAGAATCCAGATCAGCAGGTCATTGAAACGGCTCTGGATCAGTAGGCATAAAATGACCGCGAGACTAGGCAGAAATAGTGTTGGCTTCGTCAGCACCAGTACATAACATGCAACGCCACAAAAGAACGCCGCGATTAGCCCGCCTCTCCGGTCTTGCGCTGGCAAAAGCGCAAAAACCGCGACGCAAATCATCAGGCAAGTGCCAAAACGATTGTAAATAAAAGAGTGAGCCGAAATCGGATTCATAAATACGAACACCTTTTCGAGCGGGGCCCGCGCCAACATAACGCTAGCGCAAAGCAAAAAAAGCGTAACAAGAACAGTGCCCGAAACCCGCCGAAATGACACGATGCCTAGAATGGCAACAATTGTCCCAAGCATGAGAACAGTCGCATAATCTAGTGATTTGATGGCGGGTCCCGTTAGGTGGATCGCCATTGCAATATATTCCGCCGTCACCCCTCCATAGAGGTGATTGAAATCATGAATAGGTTCAAAACCGTTGAAGGCCCTCCACCCAATTTCGGTTAGAAAAAGCGTATCGCGCAGATGGATAGTGTCATAAACAATCGGACCAAGCGTAAACGCAAGCAGAGTAATGACAACGAAGCTAATCACTACCAATCTGTAGGACGTTTCAATCGTAGTAACTCGCGACAACAAAATTTCCTTGAATGAAGTGATTTGAACCTGACAAAACTCGGATTTGTTTAGCCTGCGGCCTTAGACCTGTCAAAGCGGGGCTCACACTAAACGAAGGATCTGTCAACAATGTCACATTGCCATGCAACAATGTGGCTGTTTCTCACGCAGACTAGTCTTTATGTTGACTCTAAAGTCAGTCATCTGCCACTACGGCCAACGGGCCCGCTCGGCATATCCGGCTTGTAACGGCTTGGTTCGTTTTAGGAGGTTTTGATGGCTATCAGTGTTGCAGCCAATCCATTTGACCGCATGTGGGCTGAATGTGGCCCTGAAATTCTTGATGCGTTTGATCAAGTTGGTAAGTCAGGGTGGTACGTACTTGGTCGCTGCGTTTCAGGTTTCGAAGACGACCTAGCGGCTTACTGCAACGCATCTTCCGCCGTCGGTTGTGCGAATGGCATGGATGCCTTGGAAATCTCATTGAGGGCTGCGGGTATTCGGCACGGCGATCAAGTTCTCACAACGCCACTTTCCGCTTTTGCCACCGGACTGGCGATCCTGAGGACTGGCGCCGAACCTATCTATGCTGATGTCGATAGTTATGGGCTACTCGCCCCAGACGCAGTGGCGCATGCGCTTAATGTCTATCCGGGCATCAAAGCCATCGTTCCAGTACATCTTTTCGGTCATCTGGCAGACACACTTGCGTTGAAGGAACTGGCCGACACGCATGGCGCGGTGCTTATCGAAGACGCTGCGCAGGCCATTGGTGCGTCGCGAATGGGCACATGCGTCGGGCAGCACGGCCTAACCGCATGCTTTAGTTTTTACCCGACAAAGAACCTTGGTACGCTTGGTGACGGTGGGGCAATAGTGACCGACGACGTTCAAATTGCCGAAATAAGTCGGTCTTTGCGAAACTACGGTCAAACCAAGAGGTACGTTCATGAAGAAATTGGGATGAACAGCCGCCTTGACGAAGTGCATGCCGCAATTCTGAAAGCCGCGCTCCTTCCGCGTTTGGCTGCATGGACCAACCGGCGACGCAACATCGCCAAGCAATATATGGACAAAATTAACAATGTTCGCATTACTTTGCCTGGTAGCCCCGATTTGGATGGATCGGTTTGGCATCTCTTTCCGGTGTTGGTGCCCCCCCAGGAACGTGCTGAGTTCTTAACCCATCTGTCCGAAAACGATGTGCAGTCCGGTCTACACTATCCAATTCTGATCCCAGACCAAAAAGCGGTCACCAATTTGGGCGAACCAAATCTGGCGGACGCACTCGATAACGCCAAATTATTCGCGGAAAGTGAAGTCTCGTTGCCAATTAGCCCGTTCTTGAGCGACCAAGAAGTCGAGCACGTGATTGCTACCGCAAATTCATGGTGAGCTAATGCTTTCGCTTGTCATACCTATCTTCAAAAACGAAGAAAATATTCCCTCTCTAATCAAAGCTGTTGCAAAGTTAGAGACGCAAATCGAAGCCCCCTTTGAAGCTGTCTTTGTCGTTGACGGCAGCCCTGACGAGTCTTTTTTGCGACTGCGTGAGGCCTTGCCCAATGCATCTTTCGATTCACAGCTCATCGCTCTTTCCAGAAACTTTGGGGCATTTTCGGCGATACGCGCAGGTCTTGAAGTTGCAAAAGGTGACACGTTTGCAGTGATGGCGGCCGACCTGCAAGAACCGCCAGAGCTCATTGTCGAGATGCAGAAAATTTTGTCTGAAGGCGAGTTTGATGTTGTTTTCGGTGAACGGATCAAACGAAAAGATCCGTTGCTTTCTCGGCTTTTCTCCATTGTTTTCTGGTGGTTTTACCGCCGGAATGTAACCCCTGACATACCAAGGGGTGGTGTCGATATTTTCGGCTGTTCACGTGCCGTGTGTAACCAAATTCTGGCTCTAGAGGAACGCAACAGTTCGTTGGTGGGCCTGCTTTTCTGGGTTGGCTTCAAACGCAAAGCAATTCCATATGAACGGCGCGGGCGCGAAATCGGCAAAAGCTCTTGGACGCTCTTGAAAAAGTGGAAGTATATGCAAGATAGCGTTTTCAGTTTTTCCGATCTGCCCATTTCTATTCTACTGACGGTTGGTCTTATTGGCACCGTGATGAGCGCTTGTTTCGCTGTCGTCGTAGTCATTAGTTCCCTTATGGGACAGATCGAAGTGCCCGGCTATGCGGCAACGATCATCGCCATTTTGTTTTTTGGCGCACTTCAGATGCTGTCTGTAGGAGTTTTGGGGGTCTATACTTGGCGCGTTTTTGAGAATACCAAGGGTCGCCCTTCGTACATCATCATGTCATCAGAGAACTATTCGAAACAAGCTGATACTCACGCGGATCTGCAAAAAACCGAGGTACCCACATGAGCACAGGCGAAAATGATCTGGCAACCATCGTCGGGCCATGTGCTCTAGATATGCGTCTAGTTACTCCCGACGATGCGGAATATATCCACGCGCTCAGAACCGATCCTGCCTTCAACACCCACCTCTCCGCCGTTGGTGGTGGCGTCGAAGCGCAGCGCACCTGGATTGAGGACTATAAGCATCGCGAAAAAGCTGGCTCCCAATTCTATTTCATTATCGAAACCAAATCCGGACAACGCTGCGGATTGGTTCGAATATATGACATAACAAAGGACAACTTTACGTGGGGCAGTTGGATTCTAGATAGGAACAAACCTCCTAAGGCAGCACTTGAAAGCGCATTTCTCATATACCTGTTTGCCTTCGAAAAGCTGGGTTTGCGGCGTGCCACATTTGAAGTAATGCGCGAAAACAAACGCACTTTAGCGTTTCATCACCGCTTCGGAGCGCACAAAACTGGCGAGGATGAAACAAATTTCTACTTTGAATATGACGCTGCGGACTTCGAATCCTGCAAGGACGGGTTCCTAAAAACATTGAGCCCTCCCCCCCCCGCCGCGAACGACTATTTGTCACAAAATCCACATTTGGTGATCGAAGACGGCGTGACAATTGACCACTCCGTCGTTTTTGCACCGTCTGATGGGCCGAAGACTTTGGTAAGGAAAGACGCGCATATTGGCGCTGGCGCGGTGATTGGAGTTGACCTCGAAATCGGTTGGGGTGCAAATATCCTTCCTGGCGCTGTGGTTCTGTCATCTGTACCTGCCAACGCAGTTGCCAGCGGCAATCCTGCGAAGATCATTGGGTATACAACCGAAGTCGCCAGCGAGAACAAGACCCTTGTACGCAGTGGTCCATTGAACAGTAGGCGAGAGGCAGAGATCGTTCCGCTAAATGTTGGCGGCGCCGCGCTTTACGAAATGCCGATGGTCATCGACATGCGAGGGAACCTGACGGTCGGCGAATTCGAGGACAGTTTTCCGTTTCCGCCCAAACGGTACTTTGCGGTTTTTGATGTTCCGTCCGAAAAGCTGCGCGGCGAGCATGCGCACTACAATTGCCACCAGTTTCTGATTTGTCTAAGCGGGTCATGCAAAGCACTCATTGATGATGGTAAGTCACGGTTAGAGGTTACACTAGACAGCCCCGACGTCGGCCTCTACATGCCACCATTGATTTGGGGCACGCAGTACCAGTACTCTCGGGACGCCGTACTGTTGGTTTTTGCGTCACATGGATATGATGGTGACGACTATATACGGGACTACGATAGTTTCCGCATGCTCACTTCAGACGAGTAGAGCGAGCGTCGAATGGCACTATCCAAATTGCGACCATCAGAGGGTTGGTACGCTTTTTTTAGAACCGTGCTTAGATTTGGCATCGTCGGAATCGGTTCTATTGGCGTCTATTTTATAGCGCTGTATTTCCTAAAGAACTGGATCGACGGCATTATTGTTCTGACTACCACATGCTATATCATCAGCATGACATTTAATTATTTATTGCAAAGGAACTTTACATTCCGAAGCGAAACAAGCCAGCAACACACTTGGGCGCGCTACATCGTGATGCATTTCACCTGCATTGTGATCAATGCCGCTATGATGTTTACCCTAGTTGAGACCTTGGGGCTTCCAATCTTTGTTGCACAATCAATCGTCACCGTGATTGTGACTGGCACGTCTTTCCTTTTGTCGTATCTTTGGATCTATCGCTAATCACAACAGCCGTATCCGGGCAAGATCCGCCATAAGCCTAGCCCACGATAGTTGCGGATCGTTGTCGACGGCACCGATTCCCGAGGCGCGAACGTGCTTGCGGCACTCTTCGAGCCCGCCTGATGCTCGGTCAGAATGCCGATGATCTGTGCTTAATTATCTCTCGTTCGCTTCATTGGGTAGTACTCTAGTTCCAAGTGGAGGAAGAATCCCGTGACAGGTCACTAGCGATAAGGTCACTTGGCGAACCAGCGGTCAGACTCTCGTTAGACCTCGGTTCGAGTTCGTTTATGCCTGCATTGAAGTGCTGAAAGTTTGGTTTCCTCTGTTTGCTGTCAACAGCCGGAGGGATTCATTTTTCATTAACCAGTGACCGGCAGACTATTGATATCCACTCGGGAGAGTCCTGATGTTAGCTATCTTTTACGGTCTAGTCGCGACAGTAACGACGCTTGCGATGTACTTGATTTATGGCCTGAATGCGGGTCAGTTGGTGGCCGTATACTATGGGTCGGCAGCAGTTTGCGGGCTAGTGCTCCATGGAATGGCTAGCTTCACCAGCCGACGATCTCGCCAACCAAAAGAGCTCCTCATCGATCCGACAGCCCGTTACGAAGTTTATGATGGCGTGATCTATTTGACGCCAGAACACTAGCGATCGCTGGTATCGTGGGGCCTGCTCTCGCTGCTCAGTGAAAAAAAATCGGATTTGATCCCCCCCGGCAGCCGAAGCTACCGGGAGGTTTCTATCGAGGTACAGATCGGTTCGCAGCATATTGCTGAATCCATCTCCAATACTGTGTTGCATCTTGGAAGCCTTGCTCTTGAGCCGCAATGTCTTCTGCCTTTTCCCTCGTGACTTGGCCTTCGAATTCACACAGTGCGGCTCTCTCTTCAAACTGGTCGATGTTTGGGCACCGCATCAAACTGGCAATCTGATTTGATCCACGATTGCACGCTTTTGCTCATCTGAGATACCGGCAGAGTAAATACTATAGGTGAGCTGGTTTTCAGATCTTGCTGATTGGTGCCCAACGAGGCTGGCGGTGAAGTGCTCAGGAACACCAGTCCGTTCGCACTGTGTAATGAACCACTTGCGTGTTGAATGGAACACGAGCCCAGGACGTTGAAGCCCTGTCTTTTTTCGTACTTCAGCAAAGCGCTTCGTAACAAGATTTACATTCAGATCGGGGAAGAGCCGTCCTTCATCGGGCAACCTTCCAAGAACGTCTACCAGTCGAGAATGCAACGGCACCTCACGTTCGCTTGCGGCGGTCTTAAGCGCTCTGACTGTATTGGGCCTGACCTTCACGAACATTCCCAGGTTGCCTCTTGAGACGATATCGCTCCTCAAGAGGCCGACAGCTTCACCAGAACGCATTCCGGTAAGAAGGCAGAATTCCAGTAAATAGGTGATGTCCCTTGGTCGTGCTTGCAGAAGAGTCGTAACCTCAGGATCGGTAGGCACAGCATAGGGTGCTTGCTGAACCTTGCGATCAAAGAGAATGGTTTGAAATGGATTTCGCTCAAGATGTCCTTCGTAAACGATCCACTTCAGGAAGTGGTTCACTTGCGACCAAATGCGCTTCTGGGTTCTTGCTGTTATCTTCGGTTTAAGCTTGGAGAATTCCAGCAACCAATCCAATGGCTTACCTGCAGAAATTTCATCTTTGCCAATCATGCTCGAAAGCTGCGGCAAGTGACCCAAGAACTCCTTGCCTTCTGCTCGACCCAACTCATTCACTCGAAGCGAACCATAACGGCTAACGAACAACCCAATGGAATATCGAATACTCTTAAAACCACTTGGACGAAGCTGGTCCGAACGCTGCCCTAGGTAAGTCTTGGAGAGGCTTTCCAGAGTTGGCTTCGGAACTGGAGCAAGAACTTCGAATGAGGGCCGCCTTAGCTGCTCGAGAGCGCCACGTAGGTGGGAAATGGAGGCGTTGCCGCCTCGCACCCATTCGAAAGCCTCAGTGCCGTACTCTGGCCCACTGAGGGCACCTCCAGAGCGAACTGTTGAGACGATTGCTTCGTAGCGTGCATTGACTTCACCGACCCGCTTCTGCGCCAATTTGGTATCCGCGGTTTTGAGGGTTTGCTTTAGTGCAGAAGATCCCAGCACCAACCGTACATCTTCTGGATAGTTGCGACGATAGATCCAGATTTGGCCGCTCAGGTAGGCATACTTAATTTTAGTGGACATGTTTTATCCTTCCGAGGTTCAACCTCAGTTGCGTGTTGCTTTGGAATTGGGGGTGATCAGTAGCGAATGACGGACTTGATCAGGGCAAATTCTGGCTCGCCATAGACCCCTTCCAGAGGGCCATCGAGCGAGTAGCCCGTGATACAGTCGTCGTAGACTTCCCAGACTTCAAAGTGGTGTTCGGGAATATCGTCTAGAGGGTGCAAGAGCACCACAGACCCGTCCTTTAGTTGTTCATCCATGGCAGCCACCTAGGATTGCGAGGAAGACCATAAGGACAAAGATGTATCCGGTTTCCTGGATGGGTCCAGGTTTGGGCGTTCGCCCCTTTGGCTTACTGAAGAGCCAAACAAGTAGGTTAAAAAACATGAGAAAACTCCATTTGCTTCTAATTTAGATGCATGGAATTCCTCAGTTTTTTCCTTGGAAATGCCCCAAGTATTCGAGGGGGCCGTTGAAAGAAGTCAGATTCCCGGCAATCAGAAACTACTATCCTCTGTCTCCTCTTCTGAATTCGAGCCCCTTACTCTCCGCACTCCCGCAAGCAACGCGAAACCGGAAACAACGGGCAACGATCCCACAGCCTAAGCCCGTATTCCGCCCCCACATCTCGGCCCAAGGGTACCGGAAACCGAACACCGCCTCCGGGCAAACCGCCCCAAGAACTGCCCTAACTTGACCCACTGCTAGAGGTTTTCGATGCACGTCATCGGCTGGCAAGGTCTCCTACCACCCCAGCCAGCGTTCTCTTGAACATCACGGTAAGGCGCTAGAACGCCGCTCAGAGGCCAAAGTGCCCGGTTAAGTGCCCGCGGGGGCTGCGGGTGTGTCGGGTGCCTCTAGAGGGCGCTCTGAGGGCCTATGCCACGCTCTATAGCAGGCGGTAGTCGGTCCCATTTGACCAGTGATCGTAGTCGTCCCTCTTGTTGTCCGCTCGCGACCCTTCCACGAGGTGATCTGGGTTCATGCAGAGCCGGTTATGGCAGCGGTGCCGGACCACCTGATCCTCGCTCAGAATCGCGCCATTCTGGAGGCAATACACGAAGCGATAGGCAGCGACTTGGCGTCCATTAAATCGTATCTTACGTGGCAGCGTCGTATCGGAAATCATGCACCCATTTTCATCGGTGGTGGTAAGACTTAGCAGGTCGGCGACCCTCGCAAGGGCCACCTCCTTGTGATTTTCTAGCGTATCGCTCAGCCATATTTCACACTCATCTTGGTACTTAAACGTCATCGACGAGCTCCTGCGCAGGGAAACCAGAATTTTTTTCGAGGTAGTCCGCGATTGGCACGCCATCGTACCCAGAACCGAAGATTTTTCCTGCATCCAGATGCACTTCAGGTCGATGCCAGATCGCCCGCGCGTGATCGATACCTCCCCATTTTAGATTTCGTTTTCTCCAACCGAGATCGTCCATCAGGTATTTCGTCTGGTTGGTCGATCCGCCCAGAGTGTTACGGATTATTTCGACGACCTGCGCCTGCGCTACTACCACGGCCCCCTTCTCGTTTAGCACTTCTGCCAGTTGATCGACGATGGTGTGATCGGCGAGGTCTGCTAAGCGCTCCATCGTGGGTGTCCGGAAGTGGGTCAGATCGAGCGATTTAGCGTCGAAGTGGGCTGAAGGTTTGCGACACATGAGAGCATTATAGAGCTTGCCGAGGTTTTCTTCATTTTCGTAGTAAGCACGGCAAGTTGCAGCCAGCCGCCCAAATTCCTTAGCGTTTTTGCCGCCTGCACAGCCATCGTGGTCAACATCGAAGACCTGATAGCGCCGCTCACCGGTTTCCATCCAAGTTGGGAAGTGGTTGGATGTGAACACGAAACAACAGCACTGACGGAGCCTTTCGGCTTCAATTCCTTTTCGTTCCACCAACATGTATTCCTCGGTGATATTGGCCTTTAGCGTGTTGCCTTGGGAGGAACCTGGTCGAAGATGAGTTTCCTCGCACACCACCAACTTGCTCAACAGAACAGTCGAGTTAAAACGCCCTGTGAGTTGATCCACATTGTTTTGGGTGGCAGTATTTTCCCGCCCGAATAAGTCGGCGATGATCCGGCATAAAGTGCTCTTACCAGTCCCTTTGGAAGACGAGTAAAGAAACGGGGCCCAAAAAGGCTTATCGTGTTCGTTCTGCAAGTTCCAAGCGATCCAGTCGAGTAGCAGTTCGATCTCTCGTTTGGAGGCAAACATAGCATCCGCTAGCGCCAGCAACGGGCCATATTCTACGGCATTGATCCTTAGTTCGCGATAGGCCGGTCGTGACCAGGAGTTCAAGCTTACGGAACCCCGCTCCCAGACCATCCTGTTCGGGTTGCCGGGATGGCAGCTCGTTTTGCCATTCCATACCGGGATACTTTCTGCCCGGTTAGTGTGCCGTTCGGCGATGATACGCCTGAACATTCCTCTAACAAGTTCGTTGGAAAGTTCGATGTTTGGGAACTCTTCCGCTAACCGGTACAGGATGATCGACTCGACGTCGGATTTCGAGAGTTTCACCGTCGGCCGGTCCACGCTGTAGAATTTATTATCTTGCCTTACGAACCATGAGCTCGAGAGTTGGCAAATAGTAGTTAGTTGGGCAGCATATTCTGCTTGATTCTGTACTTTCATTTTAGTGATTTATCCATCACTGATCGCGCCGAATAATCGATCCAAATTGCGAGAGAATGCGGGCTGAATTTTAGGGGTGCAAAGGCTGGATCTGGAGCGTCAGTTTTAGTGCCACGTTCTCCATTAGAGTACCCTGGAAGCTGAAAGCGCGATTAATGCAGCAAAAACATCAGGTTAGGTGGTTTTCGGCATTTGCGCTAAAAATGCGGCTTTTTTGCCTCCAGAATGGCGCGATTCTGAGCGAGGATCAGGTGGTCCGGCACCGCTGCCATAACCGGCTCTGCATGAACCCAGATCACCTCGTGGAAGGGTCGCGAGCGGACAACAAGAGGGACGACTACGATCACTGGTCAAATGGGACCGACTACCGCCTGCTATAGAGCGTGGCATAGGCCCTCAGAGCGCCCTCTAGAGGCACCCGACACACCCGCAGCCCCCGCGGGCACTTAACCGGGCACTTTGGCCTCTGAGCGGCGTTCTAGCGCCTTACCGTGATGTTCAAGAGAACGCTGGCTGGGGTGGTAGGATTCGAACCTACGATACACGGTACCAAAAACCGATGCCTTACCGCTTGGCTACACCCCAACAGCGTGGGGCTAGATACGCCAGAGGTTTGACCGGTTCAAGCCCCATAAATGGGAAAAATTTCTATTCGGATTGGCCGTCTTGATCGAGAAGGTCATCGCGCTGGGTTTCAGCGCGTTCTGCATCGATAATCTTTTCCAAGGCGTCGTCATTTGAGGCGGCGACATCATTGATTTCGGCGTGCCGTACAGGGGCCTCGGGCGGGGTTGAGCGCGCGCCAGTCGCGGGGATTTCACCCTGTCCCAGCATCTGGATGCGGTAGGTGGTGTCGGGGACTTCGACGCCCGAAACCTCAATGGCGTTTTTGACCTGGCGCAGGGCCTCGCCCTTGGCGCGGACAAGCGAGGTATCGGTTTGGTTGATCCAGCCGGTGACCACCAAGAACACCGCGCCGTCACCTATGCGATCGATCCAAACAAGCGGCGCGGGTTCTTCCAAGACAAATGGCAGCTTGCGGATTGTCGCCTCTGCCAGATCGCGCACCTGTGTCAGATCGGCGTCAGAGGCGACGCCGATGTCGAATTTGAAACGCCGTTCGGCGTTGCGGGTAAAGTTGACGATCCGGCTTTTAAAAACGGTGCTGTTGGGGATGCGGATGTGATTGCCATCGTAGGACAAAAGGATCGTTGCACGGCTTGTCAGGCGGATCACTTTGCCTTCGTCGCCATTGATCTCAATCGCGTCGTTGGGGCGAAACGGTTGGCGGATCGACAGCATGATCGAGGCGATGAAGTTCTCGACCGTGTCTTTGACCGCGAAACCAATAGCCAGACCAACGATACCGGCAGCCCCCAGGATCGGGGTCAGAAGGGCGGTGGCGTTCATGATATCAAGGGCCACCACGAGGCCAAGGACGAGAAACGCCAGACGGATCAGCTGGCGGTAGATGTCGGCGATGAAATCGTTCGGGGCCAGCCGTTTGAATGGGCCCTTTTGTCGCGCGATGGCGAAGCCGATCATGACAACGATGGCAAAGGCAAAGGCCGCGATCAGAAAGAGCGGCAGGACCGTGACTGTCTGGTCGAAACGGGCGCGGAAACGGTCCATCGCTGGGTTGAGGCGGGCGGCCACATCCGTGGTTTCAACGACAGTGTTGCGCACGGCCACGACGCCTTCGATCCGGTTCACGAGGGGGTCCAGCGCCTCTGCCTCGGCCAATGACGTTGCGGTGCCGCGCAGGGTGACGACGCCTTCGTCAACGACAACGGTGACGTCATCATAGTTGCCCAAGGCATCAAGGATTTCGCGCAGCCGCACCGCGATATCGGCGTCAAGCTGGTCGCTGCTTTGTGCGGCGATGGTGCCGCTGGCCTCTTGCGCCTGCGCGGGCAGGGCGAGTGTGATCAAAAGGGACAAAAGGACAAAGAGACGCATCAGAAAACTCGTGCCGGATTTTGGCAGAGCCTAGGATGATGCGGCCTGCAGGGAAAGCCCTGTCAGACCCGCAGGGGGTTTGCCTTGGCCAGTTTGTCGAAATCCATCAGGCTTTGGATCAACGCGCGCATCTGTGGCAGTGGGATCATATTGGGCCCGTCGGACGGCGCGTTGTCGGGGTCTTCGTGGGTTTCGATAAAGACCGAGGCGATCCCCAGCGACACTGCCGCACGAGCCATGACGGGGGCAAATTCACGCTGGCCGCCAGAGCTGCCGCCAAGGCCACCGGGCTGCTGCACCGAATGGGTGGCGTCCATCACGACCGGGTAGCCAGTGCGCGCCATTGTCGGCAGGCTGCGCATATCTGTGACCCAGGTGTTATAGCCAAACGAAACGCCACGCTCTGTCAGCATGATCCGTTTATTGCCGGTGCTTTCGATCTTCGTCACCACGTTGGCCATGTCCCATGGGGCGAGCCATTGCCCCTTTTTGACGTTGATCGCCGCACCGGTCTCGCCAGCGGCGAGCAGCAGATCGGTTTGGCGACACAGAAACGCGGGGATCTGCATGACGTCGACGACCTGCGCGACGGTAGCGCAGTGGTCGGGGGCGTGGATATCGGTGAGCGTGGGGCAGCCAATCTGGTCTTTCACGGTCTGCATGACCTTCAGGCCCTCATCCATGCCAAGGCCGCGCTTGCCTGTGAGCGATGTGCGGTTGGCCTTGTCATAGCTGCCCTTGAACACGAATTGCGCGCCCGCATCGGCGCAGACCTGCGCCATTTCAGAAGCGATCATCAGCGCGTGGTCAGTGCTTTCCAGCTGGCAGGGGCCTGCGATCACCATCAGCGGGCGGTCGTTGCTGACCGTCAGGTCACCGATTGAGACGTCGATCATGAGGTGACCTGTTCGCGAAGGATGGAAGATGTGATGGAGAGCATCAAATAAGCGCCCGCAAAGACCAGAAACGCGAGGATCGTGTTTTCAAAGGCGCGCGGGTAGGTCGGCTCATCCGGGGCGACGGGTTCGACGCCAAGCGAGAGGTAGCGGACCTGCCGGTTGGCTTCGATTTGTGCGGCCTCCATCTGCGTAAGGGCAGCCTGCACCTGCAGGGTTTGGAATTGGTAGTTTTCCTCGGCCAGCCGCAGTTCGGTATTCCGCACGGCCAACGACGTGCCGTCGTCCGTTGCAGTCATCTGGTTGCGCAGCTCATCAATCAGCGTGCCAATATTGTCGATCTGGCCGCGCAGCGCGTCGACCTGAGCCTGATTGGGGCTGGCCACGTTGAGCCGCTCGGACAGTGACAGTTGCAACTGCTGGCGCTGTTGTTCCAGCGCTGAAATCTGTGCGGTGAGCGCCCCGGTTTCGCCTGTGACATCGATCACCGCGAATTCCTGCTGGATGCGCAACAGCTCTTCCAAGGCAGCGGTGCGCCGGTCTTCGGCATTTTGATAGTTCTCACGCGCGCCTGCCATGGCGGCATCGCGGGGGCGTTGGGTCAGTTGGTCGACCTGTTCTTCCGCATAGCCGATCAGCGCGTTGGAGAACGTCTGGCTGGTGGCGGGATCAGCGGCGATCACCTCCATCCGCACAATACCCTCGGTCGGGTCGTAGCTGATGTTGACGTGGTCGGAATAGACCTTGAACGCCGCCTCATTGGTTGAGGCAGGGTCGAGCCGCTGGATCGGGTCAATCGCGTCATCGCTAAAGTGTGCTTTGAACCCGTGTTCTTCGTCCAGCCGGACCATGGCGGCGCGAGATTCCAGATAAGATTGCACCGCGATGCTGTCTTGCTGGGTGGCCATTGAGGTCCCTTGGAACAGCCCGCCCAAACCGCCTGCGGCTTGCCCGGATTCCGCCTGCTGGATCACGAATTCTGAGTTTGTGGCATACATCGGCGTCGCGATGACCATGTAGTACCAGCCCACCAGAAAAGTCGGTAGGAACACGAAAATCGACAGGCGCATACCCAAGAGAGCCAGCTTGCGGCGGCGGCGTTTGGCGATATCGCGCTGAATCGCCAAAATTTCGGCCGCGCGGTTATCCGGTGCCGCCACACGTTCGGTCGAGGGCAGGTTGTCGCCCTTTTGCGGGACGGTCTGCGGCAGTTGCACGCGGTCTTTGGGGGTGGCGTCGCCCTTGGCCGCACCGGGGGCGTCTGTGCCGCCCTTGGGGGCCACGAGTTCGAGGATGGTCGATTGTTGGAACGGGTCGATTCCTGACATCCGCAACTGGCGCACAGCGTCAAAATCTGATGTGGCGGCGATGCCGTTCTTTTGCGCCACGCGGCGTGCCATGCGCAGTTGCCGGCCCGTCAGGCCCTCTTGCCGGATTTCATCAATCGACTGCGCCTTTTGCGCAGCGGGCGTCGGTGCGGCCTTGTCGGCAGGCGGGGGTGTCGCCACGCCGCTACCGGCGGTTTCACCGCGCCTGATGCGGAACTTCTTAGCCTTGGGTTTGGTAGTCATAAAGCTGCTTTGCCTCTTCCAAGGTGTCAAACATTGTCAATCGCCCATCCTTGAGCACCGCCGCAGAACGCGCAAAGCGTTCTAGCGTCTCGGCCTGATGGGACACAATGATCACCGTTGTGGTTTCTAGTCTTTCGCGCAGAACTTCGCCTGCTTTGCGGTTGAATTCGACGTCCGTGGTGGACGGCATGCCCTCATCAATCAGGTAGATGTCAAAGTCGAGCGCCAGCATCAGCGAAAAAGTGAAGCGCGCGCGCATGCCCTGACTATAGGTGCCGATGGGCATGTCGTAATATTCGGCGATCCCGCTCATCCAGCGGCTGAACGCCTCAACATAATCCGCATCAAGGCCATAGAGCTGGGCGATGTAGCGGGCATTTTCGCGCCCTGTGTGGCGGTTGACGACCCCGCCCATAAAGCCCAGCGGAAAGGAAATGCGACAGCCGCGATAAATCTGCCCCTCATCGGGTTTTTCCAGCCCCGCCATCATATTGATCAGCGTGGTTTTGCCCGTGCCATTGGGGGCCAGAATGCCAAGCGAATTGCCCAATTCCACGCGAAACGACACGCGATCAAGGATCACCTTGCGCTGTGTGCCGGTCCAAAAGGACTTGCTGACGTTGAGGAATTCCAACATCGGGCCTGTTCATCCGCTCTGCTTGTGCCGTCTTGTTATCACGGCAATTGGTTAATGCCCCCTCACGAGGGACGCCTTTTTTGCCAGTATGCCGAAAGACTGCGGCCAAAAATAGGCAATTCTTAACCATGCGGCGATCTGAGCGGGACTGTGTCCGCTTTTGATTTGGCCAAAGCCTGCATAGGGTCGGGACATGACATTGGGGACAGAGATTGCAGCCTGCAGGCTTTGCGCAGAGCGTTTCGCCAGCACAGCGACGGCACATGACCCGCGTCCTGTGGTTTGGTTCGAGGGCGCCGCGCGGATTTTGATCGCCGGACAAGCGCCCGGCGCGCGGGTGCACGAGGCGGGCATACCATTCCATGATCCATCCGGCGATAGACTGCGCGACTGGCTGGGGCTAGACAGTGACGCGTTCTATGACCGCAGCCGCATCGCTATTTTGCCGATGGCGTTTTGCTTTCCGGGGTATGACGCCAAGGGCGCTGACCTCCCGCCGCCGAAGGTCTGTGCTGAGACTTGGCGGGACCGCGCGATGGCGCAGATCGGGACGCCGGGTTTGACCCTCCTGATCGGCGGCTACGCGCAGAACTGGCATTTCGGCAATCGGATGGCGGTCACGGCCCGCGTGCAGGGCTGGCGCGACCACGCGCCACGCGTCTTTCCCTTGCCTCATCCGTCGTGGCGCAATACCGGGTGGATCAAACGCAACCCTTGGTTTGCACAGGACTTGCTGCCTGCGCTGCGCGCGCGGGTGAAAGAGGTGATGAAATGACAATGACCGATCTGGATCAGGCCCATGCCGCCATGCAGGCCGCCCCTGATGATGACGCCGCGCGGTTGCGGTTTCACGAGCGGTTGGCGGATACCGAGCTGTTTATGCTGCTGGCGGGTGATCCTGAGGGTGACCAGATCGAACCGGAACTCTTTGAGATTGAAGGTAAATCCTATGCGCTGGTTTTTGACCGGGAGGAGCGGTTGTCGGATTTCACTGGCCGTGTCGTGCCCTATGCCGGACTGCCGGGACGGGCGCTTGCGGGGATGCTGGCGGGGCAGGGAATTGGGCTGGCGCTGAATGTGCAGGTGGCCCCTTCGGCGATGCTGATCTCAGCCGAGGCGGTGGATTGGTTGGTGGACACCTTGGGCCATGCACCGGAAGAGGAAGAGGCGCGATTGACCGCCATCGACGTGCCACGCGGCCTGCCGGAAGAGGTGGTGACCGGGCTGGACCGCAAGCTTGCGATCGCGGCAGGCATGGCGAGCCATGCGTTTCTGGCCGCAGCGACCTATGAGGACGGCGGCACCGGCCATGTGCTGGCTTTTGTGGACGCCAAGCCGGGGGCGGAACAAGCGCTCGCCAATGCGGCGGGTGAGGCACTGCGCTTCTCTGGGATCGAAGCGGGCGTGATGGACGTGATGTTTGTGGCTGGCAGCGATGAGATGGCGACGCGTTTGGGCCGGGTGGGCCTGCGGTTTGACCTGCCGATGCCCGCAGAACGCTTGGCCCCTGCGGCACCGGGGAGCGATCCGGCAAAGCCGCCGAAGCTGCGTTAGTAGCCCGCCTGACGGTCCACGAGGTGCAGGAACGGCTCGTCCGTCTCACCCCGGCTGATGTTGTCGGCAATCACTTCTGCCGCCGACGCGGGGCGCGTGACAGATGCGATATGCGGCGTCACGGTGACCTTTGGGTCGTGCCAATAGGGGTTGTCGACAGGCAGCGGTTCCGTCCGGAAGACATCCAGCGTGGCGTGGCCGATTTGTCCGGTATCAAGGGCGGCCAGCAGGGCATCATCATCGATCAGCGCGCCGCGTCCGGGGTTCAGGATCACCGCACCTTCGGGCAGGGCGGCGAGGCTTTGCGCATTCAGCACGTTTTCGGTTTCATCCGTCAGCGGCAGCAGCAGCACGACAATCTGCGCGGTGCTAAGCGCGCCCAGCAAGACCTCTGGCCCAGACAGGCAGGTGATCCCGTCGATGGTCTTGGGTGTGCGGGACCAGCCAGTTACCGGAAACCCAAGCTTTGCGAGCGCCTGACCGCAGGCGGCACCAAGTGCACCAAGGCCCAGAATGGTTACGGGGCGGTCCTTGGACAGGGGCGGGAACACGGGGTCCCATTCGGCGTCTGGTGCCAGGATATGGCGATCAAGGTTCAAATGATGGCGCATCGTGTGGCCCACCACCCATTCGACCATGCCTTGGGTCAGGCTGTCGTCCACCATGCGTGCCAGCGGTTGGGTCAGCGTCGCGTTGTCCACGATGCTCTCGACCCCGGCCCAAAGCCCCATGACCAGTTTGCACCGCGTGAAGGGGGTGAAGTCCGTGACCGGGCCGGTTGGGGTAAAGATGATGTAATCGGTGTCTTCGGGCGCGTGATCACGGCTGAGGGCGACGTTCAGACCCGATGCCGCGAACGCCGCCTCAAGCGCGGTTTGATAGTTGGCCCAATCATCGTCAGGTGCGGAAAAGAGAACGTTGATCATTAGCGTGGTTTATGGACATGGGCCGATTGCACAAGCCCAAATGCGACCAGCAGCACCAGCATGGCAGAGCCCCCATAGCTGACCAACGGCAGCGGCACGCCGACAACGGGGGCAAGGCCGGTGACCATCGCCATGTTCACGGCGAAGAACAAAAAGAAGGTCATCGCAATGCCAAGCGTCAGCAGGGAAGAGAACCGGTCACGGTTCGTGATGGCGGTGACCACGCAAAAGAGGATGATCAGCAGATAAAGCGTCAGAAGCGCGGCAGCACCGACAAAGCCGAACTCCTCTGCCAGCGTGGTAAAGATAAAGTCGGTGTGCTTTTCGGGTAGAAAGTTCAGCCGGCTTTGCGTGCCCTGCATAAAGCCGCGTCCCGTCAGCCCGCCGGACCCCAGCGCGATCTTGGCCTGCGTGATGTGGTAGCCCGCCCCAAGTGGGTCGTTTGAGGGGTCGATAAAGGTGTCGATCCGGCGGAATTGGTAGTCTTTGAGCAGTTGCCAGGTGGTGCCGCGGCTTTCGAACACGGCGACAATCCCGCCGACCCCAGCGGCGATCACGGTGGCGAAATAGGCCCAGTGAACGCCTGCGAGGAACATCACGGTGGACCCACCCAAGAGCAGCAGGATCGCCGTCCCAAGGTCGGGCTGGCGCAGCACCATGTAGGTGGGGATCAGGATGAACAGCACCGGCAGCAGCACCCAGAACGGACGCGATGTTTTGCCCGATGGCAGCCAGTCATAATAGGCGGCCAGAAACATCACGAGCGTAATCTTGGTCAGCTCTGACGGTTGCAAACGCATAAATCCAAGGTCGATCCAGCGCTGGGCGCCCATGCCGACAGAGCCAAAGAACTCGACCGCAAGCAGCAGCATCAGCGACACAACAAAGGCCAGCCCCGCAACATTGCGCCAAAACCAGATCGGCACCATGGCGACGATCAGCATCAGGGTCATGCCAAGGCCAAAGCGTTTGACCTGCGGTTCCATCCACGGGGTCACAGAGCCACCGGCGACGGAATAAAGCATCAAGAAGCCAAAGCTCGCGACAGCGCTCAGCAGCAGGATCACCGGCCAATTCAGGTAGACCAGCTTGCGAAAGCCGGTGGGGACATATTTGGCATTATGCTCAAGATAGCTCATGCGCGGTCCTGCGTTTGATCGGTCGCGGCAAGACGGGCGCGGATGCGTTCTTGTTGATCGGCAATGCGGGCGCGGTCGGCGCTTGGGTAAGCCTCAAGTGGGGGATCGCCGTCATAAAGCGCCTGCAGCATGATGTCGCGGGCAATGGGGGCCGCAGCGGTAGAGCCACCGCCGCCGTGTTCGACAATCACGGCCACAGCAAAGCGGGGGTTTTCAACAGGTGCAAAGCTGACAAAAAGCGCGTGATCGCGGCGTTCCCACGGCAGATCAGCGTTGCGGGTGACGCCGCGCGCGCGTTCCTCTGCCGTGATCCGGCGCACCTGCGAGGTGCCGGTTTTACCCGCCATCCGCATACCATCAGCGATGATCCGCGACCGATAGGCCGTGCCGCGCCGGTGATTGCTGACGTCGTTCATCGATTGCCGCATGCGCCGAAGGATGTTCTCGTTCAGCCCAAGGCTTTCGCCGCGCCCCGACGGTTCTTCCACGCCATCCACGGATTTCACCAAGCGGGGTGTCACGCTGCGCCCGGTCGCAATCCGCGCGGTCATGACAGCAAGCTGCAAGGGCGAGGCGAGGACATAACCCTGCCCAATCGAGGCGTTGACCGTATCACCGATGCGCCAGTCTTCACCGCGCACGTCGGCCTTCCACGCCTTGTCGGGGGCCAGCCCGCGTGCCACCGCAGAGATCGGCAGATCATGCCGGATGCCCAGACCCAGTTTGCGGGCCATCTCTGCCATTTTGTCGATGCCAACCCTTTGACAAATCTCGTAATAATAGCAGTCGCAGGATTGCTTGAGGCTCTCGTGGAAGTTGATGTTGCCGTGGCCCGCGCGCTTCCAGCAGTGGAAACGGATGTCGGCCACATCGGTGTGACCGGGGCAATAAACGGTTTCTTCGGGGCTGATCACCCCCGCCTCGAGCGCCGCAAGGGCGGTCACCATCTTAAAGGTCGAACCGGGCGGATAGGTGCCTTGAGCGGCTTTCGCGGCCAGTGGGCGGTATTTGTTCTCGTTCAGGTCCGTCCAGTCCTTGACCGAGATGCCGCGCACGAAAAGGTTGGGGTTGAACGCAGGCGCAGAGGCGATGGCGCGCAGGTCGCCATCCTCAAGATCGATCACAACGGCACCTGCACTCTCGCCGTCCATGCGGGCCTGCGCATAGGCCTGAAGGCGCGCATCAAGGGTTAGTTGCACGTCCTTGCCCGGTGTGCCTTCTTGCCGGTCCAACTCGCGCATCACACGGCCCAAGGCATTGACCTCAATCCGTTTTGTGCCCGCCGAACCGCGCAGCATATGTTCCAGCTTGTTCTCGACCCCGGTTTTGCCGATTTGGAATTTCGGGATCTGCAAAAGCGGGTCCTGATCATCGATCCGGCTGAGGTCATAATCGCTGACAGGACCAACATAGCCCACGACATGGGCGATATCCTCACCCAGCCCGTAGTGACGCGACAGACCGACCTCGGCGGTGATGCCGGGCAGGGCGGGGGCGTTGATGTTGATCTTGGCGACGTCATCCCATGTCAGGCGGTCGGTGATCGTCACCGGCACAAAAGGCGAGCGGCGATACATCTCCTCAAGCGCGCGGTCGAGCGTTTCTTGCGGGATATCAACCAGTTGCGTCAGGCGTTTCAGCGTGTCTTCGACGTCGCCCGCGTCTTCGCGGACCATCACGACGCGGTAGTTTTGTTCGTTATCCGCCAGTGGCCTGCCATTGCGGTCAAAGATCAAGCCGCGTGCGGGCGGGATCAGCCGGATGTTGATGCGGTTTTCCTCGGCCAGCAGACGAAACTGATCGGCCTGTTCCACCTGCATCGATTGCATCCGCCAGCCCAGCACACCAACAACGCCCAGCTGGACAGAGCCAAGCAAGAGCGCCCGCCGCGACAATCGGCGCGCGCTTTCCCCTCCATCGCGTTGCGGTTTCTTCATAGTCGGTGCCCCAAGCTGTCCACAGCCCCCGGTGCAGTGCGTGAGACGCCAAAGATGAAATGCGCCACGAGCACGACCAGCGGGTACACCGCAATCGTCGTCAGCATTTGGATCAGGGTCAAGCCCAAGGGGGCCTGCGGCATCATCACAATCGCGAGCACGACGCGGTTGGCCACGGTGATCGCGACAATCCCCACGGCGACGCTGCCCCATTCCAGCAGGATCGGCATGTCACGGATGCGTTTTGCACGGCCGCGCAGGACCTCGGTCATGATCAGCACCAATGCCGCCCAAAGGCCGGGGGGGCGCTGGAACAGCAGATCGGTGAGCAGATAAAGTGCGGCGATCACATAGAAAGGTGCGTAATCGGGGCGGCGGGCGATCCATGCGACGGTGAGCGCCAGCAACAGATCAGGGGCCGTCCAACCGCCGGGTTCAAGGTTCAGCGGGACCAGCTGCATAAAGATGATCAGCAGGGACAGGCCGAGGAATATGGCGCGGCCCAGCCAGAGCGTGGTGGTCGGGGTTTCAGCCATCGGTCCCCTCCGCCGCGATTTCTTCGGGCTCTGAAACAGGGGGTTCCAGCGCAGGGGCAGGGGTCAGCAGGCTGCCGGGATCAGTGATGTCTTCGTGTGGGCGGGCGCGCAGTACGCGCAGGAATTCCAGCCGCCCGTAGTCGGCTGACAGCCGGACGCGCAGCCGCCGATCCGACCCCAGCGCTACTTGCCCCACCAGCAGATCCGCCGGGAACACGCCGCCATCGCCAGAGGTTTCAACGCGGTCACCGGGGCGCACCTGATCGGCGTCTTCAAGAAATTCAATCGGCGGATTCAAAGTGTTGTCGCCTGCCAGGATCGCCTTTTGCCCCGAAGGTTGGATCGTTACAGGGATGCGGCTGGAGGTATCGGTGAGTAAGATTACGCGGCTGGTTTCCTGCCCCACACCGCTGATCCGCCCGACCAGCCCAATGCCATCCATGGTGGGCCAGCCATCCACAATGCCATCACGCGCCCCGACGTTCAGCAGCACGGATTGCCGGAACGGCGACCCGCTGTCGGTGATCACAACGCCGGTCACATAGGTGAGCTTCGGGTCAAGCCGCACGTTATTCAGGTCCAGCAGCCGCGCGTTTTCCTGTTCCAGTTGAAGCGCGGCTTCCTTCCAGCCCTTCATCTGTTGCAGCTCACGCCGCAGGTCACCGTTTTGCGCGGCCAGCGCCTGATAGCTGCGGAAGTCGCTGAACAGATTGGCGATGCCGGTCACCGGGGCCATGGCCCAGTCAAATGAGGGCACGACACGGTCGATCACGGCAAGGCGAAACCGTTCAACGCGGGGGCTATCAATACGCCAGACAAGAAACGTGCCTAACAGCAAAAACACGCAGAGCCCGATCAGCAATCTGCGGATCGGGCCGACGAAATCTTCGCTTTCTCGGTTCCTTGCCAAGGGTTTGCCGCCCTTTCAGTAACGTCTAACTGTCGTAATCAATAACGTGGCGGAGCTGTTTTTCATACTCCAGCGCCTTGCCGGTGCCCAAGGCCACACAGTTGAGGCTTTCGTCAGCCACGGAAATCGCCAGCCCGGTCTGTTCGCGCAGTGCCAGATCAAGCTGACCAAGCAGCGCACCACCACCGGTCAGCATGACGCCGCGGTCCACGATGTCGGCGGCCAGATCAGGGGGGGTCGCTTCCAGCGCGGTCATGACCGCTTCGCAGATGGCTTGCACAGGTTCGGCCAGCGCTTCGGCGACTTGAGCCTGTGAAATCTCGGTCTCTTTCGGGACGCCGTTCAGCAGATCGCGGCCACGGATGTGCAGGCTGCTGCCGCGTCCATCGTCAGGCATCCGTGCGGTGCCGATGGAGGTTTTGATCCGCTCTGCGGTGCTTTCACCGATCAGCAGGTTATGCTGACGGCGCAGGTAGTTGATAATCGCCTCATCCATGCGGTCACCACCGACCCTGACGGACCGCGCGTAGACGATGTCGCCAAGCGACAGCACAGCGACCTCTGTAGTGCCGCCACCGATATCTACGACCATGTTGCCGGTGGGGTCGGTGATCGGCATACCCGCACCAATGGCCGCTGCAATCGGTTCCGCGATCAGGCCCGCGCGGCGGGCACCGGCGGACAGCACCGACTGACGGATCGCGCGTTTTTCAACGGGTGTCGCGCCGTGGGGCACACAGACGATGATCTTGGGTTTTGAGAATGTGGAGCGTTTGGCCACCTTGCGGATGAAGTGCTTGATCATCTCTTCCGCAGTATCAAAGTCGGCGATCACACCGTCACGCATCGGGCGGATCGCCTCAATGCTGCCGGGCGTGCGACCCAGCATCAGTTTGGCGTCTTCGCCCACGGCCAGCACCTTTTTCACGCCGTCCTTAACGTGGTAGGCGACCACGGAAGGTTCGGACAAAATGATGCCCTTGCCTTTGACGTAGACCAGCGTGTTCGCTGTCCCAAGGTCGATCGCCATGTCTGACGAAAACAAACTGCCAAAAATTGCCATTTGCTGGCCTTCCCGTACCCGTAAACCCGATTTGCGCGCGACTCCCCCCGGTGTCGCGGTAGGGCGGGTTATACGGATAGGCGAGAGGGGTTGAAAGCCCTTGTTTGCAAGGTTTCAGCGCAATTTTGCCGCTTGCACAAATCGAACATTTTTGTGGGACTTAGCGTTGATACACGGGCCGTTCTTGCCCTGATCGAACAAGCGGGCGGCCTGACCTGTGTCAAACCGCCCGAAACCTGCGACTATTCGCCAGCATCCTTATAGGAAACGGCTTTTTCGTCGTAACCGACATCTGTCTGCGCGCGCCGGACGATCAGCCGGTTCAGCGCGTTGATATAGGCCTTGGCGCTCGCCACGACCGTATCGGTGTCGGCGGATTGGCCCGTTGCGATGCGGCCCTCTTCCTCCATCCGGACGCTGACGGTGGCTTGTGCATCCGTGCCTTCGGTCACGGCGTGCACCTGATAAAGCTGCAGACGCGCACCGTGAGGGTAGATCTGTTTGACCGCACTAAAGGCCGCATCAACAGGTCCATCGCCCGTGGTTTTGACCGAGACGTTCTCTCCCCCGACGGACATCGTCATCTCAGCCGTTTGCGGGCCTTCGGTGCCGCAGACAACTTGCAAAGACTTCAGGCGCAGGTGGTCGTCTTCGGCGTCATTTGTGCGCATCAAAGCGATCAAGTCATCCTCGAACACTTCCTTCTTGCGGTCGGCCAATTCTTTGAACCGCACGAAGACGTCCATTAATTCGTTGTCGCCAAGGGTGAACCCCAGCTCTTCCAATTTTGACCGCAAAGCCGCCCGGCCAGAGTGTTTGCCCATGACCAGCGAAGTCTCGGCCAAGCCCACGTCAGAGGGGCGCATGATCTCGAACGTCTCGGCGTTCTTGAGCATGCCGTCCTGGTGGATCCCGCTTTCGTGGGCAAAGGCGTTCTTGCCGACGATGGCCTTGTTGAACTGCACCGCAAAGCCGGACACCGTCGCGACACGGCGCGAGATGTTCATGATCTTAGTGGTGTCGATTTTGGTGTTGTAAGGCATAATGTCGTTGCGCACCTTCATGGCCATCACGACTTCTTCCAAGGCGGTGTTACCCGCGCGTTCGCCAAGGCCGTTGATCGTGCATTCGATCTGGCGCGCGCCACCTTCAACAGCGGCCAAAGAATTCGCAGTCGCCATGCCAAGGTCGTTGTGGCAGTGGGTGGCAAAGATCACCTCATCCGCACCGGGGACCTTTTCGATCAGCATCTTGATCAGATCCGCAGATTCGCGCGGCGCGGTGTAGCCCACCGTGTCGGGGATGTTGATCGTGGTGGCACCGGCCTTGATCGCGATTTCCACTGTGCGGCAGAGGTAGTCTTCTTCCGTGCGGGTCGCATCCATCGACGACCATTGCACGTTGTCACACAGATTGCGGGCATGGGTCACGCAGTCGTGGATGCGTTCGGCCATTTCGTCTTGTGTGAGGTTCGGGATCGCCCGGTGCAGCGGCGAGGTGCCGATAAAGGTGTGGATACGAGGGGAGCGGGCGTGTTTGACGGCTTCCCAGCAACGATCAATGTCCTTGAAGTTCGCGCGGCTCAGCCCGCAGATCGTGGAATTGACCGTGTTTTTGGCGATCTCTGAGACCGCGTTAAAGTCACCTTCTGACGCGATGGGGAAGCCGGCTTCGATGATATCGACGCCCATTTCGTCCAACAGCGCCGCGATTTCGAGCTTTTCGGCATGGGTCATGGTGGCGCCCGGCGATTGCTCACCATCGCGCAAGGTGGTGTCAAAGATTAATACGTGATTGGTCATGTCTGCTATCCTGATGATGTGTCCTGGCGCGGCATCCCCTCTGAGCGGTCGCGCCGGATGGCACGCTCAGAGGCGGCTTAGGAGCAGCAGAGCGCGCAGGTCAATGGACCCGGAAATGGTGATATGTGCGCGCTTCATCATGATGCGCACTATACTGACGCAAAATCGTTTGAAAACCCTTTATCGCGGTCTAGGTCGCCAAGGATGAAGCAAGCATTGGTCATAGGTGCCACCGGCGGGATCGGGTCAGCGGTGTGTAAGGCGCTGGTGGCAAAGGGTTTTGCTGTGACTGGATTATCTCGCAGCGATGGGCTGGACGTTACGGACCCTGAAGCAGTTGAGCGCGTCTTGGGCGCGGTCGAAGGGCCGTTTGACGTGATTTTCATCGCGGTCGGGGTCTTGGGGACGCCAGAGAAATCACTCGCCGCGATCACCGTTGAAGAGATGCGGGAAGTTTTTGCGGTGAACACCTTTGGGGTCGCTTTACTGCTGCGTCAGGTGCCGAAATTATTAGCGAAAACAGGGCGTTGCGCGGTGCTGTCAGCACGGGTTGGGTCGATTGGGGACAACCAGATTGGCGGCTGGCATAGCTACCGGGCCAGTAAATCGGCGTTGAACCAGATCATTCGTGGCGCTGCGATCGAGATGGGACGCAGTCACCGCGCGGCGGCTGTTGTGGCATTGCATCCGGGCACCGTGGCCACGGAATTTACCGCCAAATATGCGGCCCGACATAAGACAGTTTCGGCAGATGAGGCGGCAGATAATTTGTTGAATGTCTTGGAGAAAATCACACCTGCGCAGTCGGGCGGGTTTTATGATTATGCCGGTGAGGAGATCGTTTGGTGAAGCTGATCTTGGTGCTGGGCGATCAATTGTCGAAGGATATTGCGGCATTGAAAGCGGCGGACAAATCCGAAGATATCGTGGTCATGGCAGAGGTCGCGGATGAGGCGTCTTATGTGCCGCATCACCCCAAGAAAATCGCGTTCATCTTTGCGGCGATGCGCAAGTTTGCGGCGGCTTTGAAGGTTAACGGCTGGCGGGTTTCCTATACTAAATTTGATGATCCAGAGCGGTCCGACACAATATGTGGAGAGCTGCTGCGCTATGTTGAAGAATTTTCGGCAGATGAGATACTGGCGACAGAGCCGGGCGAGTGGCGGGTGATTGAGGCGCTGCAATCATGCCCGGTGAAGGTAAATATTCTGCAAGATGACCGGTTCATCGCCTCCCACGGGGAATTTGAGGGCTGGGCTGAGGGGCGCAAGGCGCTGCGGATGGAATATTTCTACCGCGAGATGCGCCGCAAGACGGGCCTGATGATGGAGGGGGATGAGCCAGCGGGCGGGCAGTGGAATTTTGACCATGACAACCGCAAAGCGGCCCCTGATGCGGTGCATTATGCCGGGCCGATGCGGTTTACACCTGATGAGACCGTGCAAGAGGTTCTGGACCTTGTTGGCACGCATTTCCCGCGTAATTTCGGCAGCTTGGATGACTTCTGGTTTGCCATGGATACCGGCCAAGCCCGCCAGCATCTGGCGCATTGGATCAAATATGCCGCCCCGCACTTTGGTGACTATCAAGATGCGATGCTGCGGGATGAGCCGTTTATGTATCACGGGCTTGTGGGGCTTTATCTGAATGCGGGGCTGTTGGATCCGTTGGAGGTTTGCCAAGCCGTTGAAAAGGCATGGAAAGACGGAGATGTGCCGATCAATGCGGCAGAGGGTTTCATCCGACAAATCATCGGCTGGCGCGAATATGTGCGGGGCATCTATTTTCTGGAAGGGCCGGGCTATACGGATCGCAATGCGCTGGATCACAAACGGGCCTTGCCTGCCGTCTATTGGGGCGGTGAGACCAAGATGCTTTGCATGGAAAAGGCGGTGGGACAGACGCGGGATGAGGCCTATGCGCACCACATCCAACGGTTGATGGTGACGGGTAATTTCGCTTTGTTATCAGGCATTTCGCCGCAAGAGGTGCATGCGTGGTATTTGGCAGTTTATGCGGATGCCTATGAGTGGGTTGAGGCACCCAACACCATTGGGATGAGCCAGTTTGCTGATGGCGGGATCATCGCCAGCAAGCCCTATGTGTCGAGCGGAAATTACATCAACAAGATGAGCGATTATTGCAAGTCGTGCCATTATGCTGTGACCGAGAAGACCGGGGAAAAGGCCTGTCCTTTCAATCTGTTATACTGGGATTTCTTAGTCCGACATCGCGACCGCTTCAGCAAGAATGCGCGGATGGGGAATATGTATCGTACCTGGGACCGGATGGCGGAGGACCGCAAGGACACCGTGCTGCGCGAGGCGGAAGCGCTGCTTGTTAAGATGGATGCGGGCGGTGTTATTTGAGGATGCAGAACCTATGCACGACCGATGCACAGACTGTGCACAACCCATATGCATCAAAGTCTGAACGCGGCTTAACGAATGTTAAGTTCACAAAGGTTAATCACGACAGGTGAATAAGGTCGGTTGCGACGGCAAGGGCCTGTTCCGAGAAGGGCACGAAGGGGGTCGTAATAGGGCGCTGCAAGAGGTCCATATCAGGGGTGTCGCCGCTGCTGTTGGGCAGGACGGCGAAGGAGCCATCAAGGTCGACCACGATCATCGGGCGGATCGGTGCACCGTGAAAGGCGTTGAGTTTCAAGGCGACGCGGGTGTCGCTGATCCAATGGGCGAAGTTGGCAAGGGGTAGGCGGGTGATTGCGCCTTTCGCGGCCCATGGGGTTTTGGTTGCGGCCCAAAGCGCGTGGCCATGAAAGTGGCCCATGCGGTATTCGTCAAACCCATAGAGGATCAGGACGTGCCTGCCATCCGGGGAGGGGGCGTGAAAGTCCTGCACCCATGCGCCGCGCGGGTGGGGCGGGAGGTCATCGGGTGACAGCCCTGTGGGCAGGCCGGGGGTCATGTGGTGGTGGGCAGATTGCCCACCCTACGGGTTCGCCGTGCTGTCTTCTGTGGTGGCGGGCAGGTTGCTGGACAGGATCGCGCCGTCGGCCCATTCGCCCTCTTCCACTTCGCCACTGGCGTAGCGCATCGTGCCGGGGCCCTGGCGACGACCGCGCACAAAGGACCCTTCGTAGACATCGCCATTGGCATAGGTGGCCACGCCGACGCCTGACATTTCACCTTCGGACCATTGGCCTGCGTAGACAAAGCCGTCGGGTAGGGTGATCGTGCCGGTGCCGTGGCGTTGACCCGCAGCAAATTCGCCGTTGTAGACAGTGCCATCGGCGTAGGTGGCGACGCCTTCGCCATGACGCTGGCCGTCAGCCCAGGCGCCCACATAGGTGTAGCCGTCGGCATAGGTCATGGTGCCCATGCCGTGGTTCTTGGCGTTGAGGAATTCGCCCTCGTACACCAGACCATTGGCATAGGTGGCGACGCCTTTGCCGTTGATGACGCCGGCCTCCCACATGCCTTCGTAGGATGAGCCGTCAGTGTAGGTGATCTTGCCCTCACCATCGGCAAGGTCGGCGGTGAACTGGCCCACGTAGACAGAGCCGTCGGGGTAGGTGACCTCCCCCCGGCCATCGATTTGGCCGTTGGCCCAGGAACCGACGTAGCGGTAACCGTCGGTGCCCATAAAGGTGCCCTGGCCGTGGCGTTTGTCGTCCTTGAAGCCGCCCTGATATGTGTCGCCGTTGGCGTAGGTAACAGCTCCTGTGCCTTCGCGGCGGCCCGCGACGAGATCGCCGTCGTAGATATCGCCGTTAGGCTGTTCGAGGCGGCCGCGCCCCTCAATCTGGCCCGCGACCCAATTGCCGGTGTAGATCAGCCCGTCTTTCATGGTCAGCGTGCCGGTGCCGCTGCGTTCGCCTGCGACAAGCTCGCCCTCGTAGACAGAGCCGTCGGGATAGGTGATTTTGCCGGAGCCTTCTTTGACGCCGTTGATCCAGGGGCCTTGGTAGCTGTAGCCGCCGGGGCTGCGCATGGTGCCGGTGCCGTGGTGCATGGCGTTGCGGAACTCGCCCTCATAGGTGACGCCATTGGCGTAGTTAGCGATGCCGCGTCCGGTGATCTGGCCTGCGGACCAGTCGCCCTCATAGGTGCCGCCGTCGGCGAAGGTGATTTTGCCGATGCCGTCGGGTTTGCCCGCGTCAAAGGAACCTTCGTAAACGGAGCCATTGGGGAAAGTGGCGGTGCCCATGCCCTTGATCTCGCCCGCGACCCATTCGCCGGTGTATTCGTAGCCATTGGGCAGGCGGTAGGTGCCCTGTCCGTGTTGCTTGCCGTTCAGGAACGCGCCCTCATAGACGCCGCCGTCGTCATATTGCTTGGTTTCGATGGTCTGCCCGATGGCGGGTGTCGCCAGTGTCAGGGCCAGTGCCAGTGCAAGCCGCATTTTGCGTGTCTCCCGTTCCGCTCGGGCGTCAGCCTAGTGGGGTTCGCAGGGCGTGACAACGGGGCGATGGGGGCAATTGGCTTTCCCTTGCCGGTCGATCTGATAGATCATGGGCACGACGCAAAGGATTGAGCCATGAGTGACCGTTTTCGCCTGACGATGGCGCAGCTGAACCCGACGGTGGGTGACCTTGCCGCGAACTGCGCCAAGGCGCGGGAGGCCTGGGCTGAAGGGAAGGCGGCGGGTGCCGATATGGTGGCGCTGCCCGAGATGTTTGTGACCGGGTATCAGACACAAGACCTTGTGCGGCGGCGGGCGTTCTTGGCGGATGTCTGGACCCATGTGCAGGCCTTGGCTGCGGATTGCGCCGATGGGCCGATGTTGGCAATTGGTGCGCCCTATTTGGATGGGGAGCGGCTGCACAATTGCTATTTCATCTTGGAAAACGGCGCGGTGAGGACGCGGTTCGACAAGCATTTTCTGCCGAATTTCAATGTCTTCGACGAAGTGCGGCTGTTTAATCGTGGTGAGATCAAGGGGCCGTTTTCGACCAGTGGTCCGCGCATTGGATCGCCGATTTGCGAGGATGCGTGGTATCCGGATGTCTGCGAGGCGATGGTCGAAAGCGGCGCTGAGATTTTGGTGGTGCCCAATGGGTCCCCCTATTTCCGGGGCAAGTTTCCGATCCGCATGAATGAAATGGTGAGCCGGGTGGTCGAGAACGACGTGCCGGTGGTTTACCTGAACATGGTGGGCGGGCAGGACGATCAGATGTTCGACGGGCGGTCCTTTGTGCTGAACCCCGGTGGCAAGCTGGCGGTGATGTTGCCGTTCATGGAAGAGACCGTTGTTCACGTTGATTTTACACGCGGCGATCACGGTTGGGAGGCTGTGGAGGGCGTCAAAGCCGATCTGCCCGAAGAGATTGAGCGCGACTACCATGTGATGGTCGGCAGTCTGCGTGACTACATGGCAAAGACAGGGTTCAAGAAGGTGCTGCTGGGCCTGTCGGGGGGGATTGATTCTGCCATTGTGGCGACGATTGCGGCGGATGCCTTGGGGCCAGAGAACGTGCGCTGTGTGATGCTACCGTCTGAATACACCAGCCAAGGGTCGCTGGATGATGCGGCGGCCTGCGCGGATGCGCTGGGCTGCCACTATGACATCGTGCCGATCAAGGCGACGCGGGATGCGGTCACGGACACGCTGGCGGATTTGTTCGCAGGCATGGATGAGGATCTGACCGAGGAAAACATCCAGAGCCGGATCAGGGGGCTGTTGCTGATGGCGCAGTCCAACAAGTTCGGTGAGATGCTGCTGACCACGGGCAATAAGTCAGAGGTCGCGGTGGGTTATGCCACGATTTATGGCGATATGGCGGGCGGCTATAACCCGATCAAGGACATGTATAAGACGCGGGTTTTTGCGGCCTGTCGTTGGCGCAATGAAAACCACCGACCGTGGATGAAGGCGCCTGCGGGCGAGGTGATCCCGGTGGCGATTATCGACAAGCCGCCCTCAGCCGAGTTGCGGCCTGACCAGAAGGACGAGGATAGCCTGCCGCCCTATGATGTGCTGGATGGCATCCTTGAGATGCTGGTGGATGATGAGGCGTCGGTGGCTGATTGCGTCGCGGCGGGATATGATCGTGAGACCGTGAGCCGGGTGGAGCATCTGATTTTCATCAGTGAATACAAGCGGTTCCAGTCAGCACCCGGGCCTCGTCTGAGCAAGCGGGCGTTTTGGCTGGATCGCCGTTATCCGATTGTGAACCGCTGGCGTGATCGGTCGGGTGGACCTGTTTAAGCCCGAATTTGCGGTCTTAAAAGCGCCCCACCCGCCCGATGCCTTGTGCTATGATCCCAAAAACGGGGGATTCTGATGGCTGAGAACAAGACCAAAGAGACCGAAGTTGCGGTCGAAGAATTTATCGCACAAGTCGAACACAACACGCGGCGGGAAGACGCCATCGTGCTGGACGAATTGTTCCGGCGCGTGACCGGCTGGACACCGCGGATGTGGGGACCCACGATCATCGGCTATGGGTCTTACGACTATACCTATGAAAGCGGGCGCACGGGCACGTCCTTGGCGACGGGGTTCAGCCCGCGCAAGGCAAATATGGTGCTGTATATCATGCCGGGGTATCAGGAATTGGGCGAGATGCTGGCTCGTGTGGGCAAACACAAGATCGGTAAGGCTTGTCTGTATCTGGGGCCGCTCAAGAACAATGATTTGGACGTGATCGAAGAGATTATACGCGCCGGTCTGGACGATCTAGGCACGCGCTGGCCGGTCCACCCAAGCTAGACATTCGCTGACCTGCGTGACACATGGGGTCAACTTTCGGAGTGACCCCATGACCACGACTCGTTTCGCCCCATCGCCCACCGGCTGGCTACATATCGGCAACCTGCGGGCAGCCCTGTTCAACTATGCGATTGCGCGGCAGGCGGGCGGCACCTTTGTGCTGCGAATTGACGACACTGATGCGGAGCGGTCCAAGGAAGAATACGTGAACGGCATCACCGATGTGCTGGGCTGGCTGGGCTTTGATTGGGACCGGGTTGAGCGGCAGTCGGCACGGCTGGATCGCTACATGGCGGCCAAGGACAAGCTGGTCGCGATGGGGCGGCTTTATGAGTGTTTTGAGACGCCGGTTGAACTGGACCTGAAACGCAAGAAGCAGCTCAATATGGGCAAGCCGCCAGTTTATGACCGGGCTGCGCTGGAGCTGACCGAGGCGCAGAAAGAGGCGTACCGCGCTGAGGGGCGTTCGGGCCATTGGCGGTTCAAGCTGGATCAAGAGCGGATCAATTGGACCGACGGGATATTGGGCGACATTTCCATCGATGCGGCTTCGGTTTCCGATCCGGTGCTGTTCCGGGGCGATGGTCAGATTTTGTATACTTTGGCGAGCGTCGTGGACGACGTTGAGATGGGGATGACGGACGTTGTGCGTGGGTCGGACCATGTGACCAACACGGCGACACAGATCCAGATCATTCAGGCGCTGGGCGGGGAGGTGCCGCGCTTTGCGCATCATTCCTTGCTGACCGGGCCACAGGGCGAAGGGCTTTCCAAGCGTCTTGGCACGCTGGCGCTGAAAGACCTGCGCGATCAGGGGATCGCACCGCAGGCGATCATGAGTCACATGGCGCGGCTGGGGTCGAGCGACCCTGTTGAGCTGCGCGCGAATATCGCAGAAGTCGTCGCCGGGTTCGATTTGTCCAAGTTTGGGTCCGCGCCGACAAAGTTCGATGTGGAAGACCTGAAGCCATTGACCGCAAGGTATCTGGGGACATTGGAGGCCGCTGATGTGGCCGAGACCCTGGACGACGCAGGCGTGCCAGAGGGATTGCGCCCGCCATTCTGGGCGGCTGTGCGCGAGAACATTGAGACTCTGGCGGATGTGGCTGGCTGGTGGGCGCAGTTCCGCGATGGGGCGACGCCGTTGGTGGCCGATGAAGACCGTGAGTTTGTGGCGCAGGCCTTTGAGATGTTGGGTGAGCCACCCTATACGCAAGCGACCTGGGGTGAGTGGACCAGCGCGGTGAAAGATGCGACAGGCCGCAAAGGCAAGGGGCTGTTTATGCCTTTGCGTCAGGCGGTCACCGGGCGGCAACGCGGGCCGGAGATGGCCGACGTCATGCCATTGTTGCAAGTCAAACCAACGGTTTAGCCGCGGTTTTCAGCCCAGCGGGGCAATTTCGGAATGCCACGGGTAAAGGCCCATGCCATGACTTTTGGCATGCCTTTGTCGTGCAATGCGGTCAGGCAATTCGCCTGAAACGTGGCCGCATCCACGCCCTGATGGACAAAGGCCCCATCCGCGTAGCAGATCGAACAATAAGTGCTTGAGCGGGAGCCGTCCGCCTCGCTCCCCCCGCCTTTGGGGTCGTTTTTCAGCGGCATGCCGCAGCTTTCGCATCGATTGGCCATTTGATTCTCCGTCTGGTCAGGGGTGATCTTAGGTGCTAAAAACCATGGAGTCGAGTCCACGGTTTTGAGGGCAGCATGCGCATCGGTGAATTATCCAAGCGGTCGGGTCTGTCCCGCGATACGCTGCGGTTTTACGAACGGCAGGGGTTGATCGCCTCGACCCCGGAACCGGGGGCCAGCAACAGCTATCGCGACTACAGCGACGAGACGCTGATCACGCTGGACTGGATCGCAGAGGCGCAGTCGGCGGGCATGACGCTGGCCGATTTGACCATTCTGTTGAGCCAGCTTGAGGCGGATGGCGGCGAGGATTTTGATGGATTCGCCTTTCTGGATGCCAAGATCGCAGAAGTTGAGGCCCGCATCGCGCAGTCCCGGAAATTTGTCGCCACTCTACGCCAGACCCGCGCGGCACTGGTGCGGGCGCCGCATTCCGATTAGGTCTGAGGGGCAACCGTTGCGAAAGGACCCCCGATGGCGGAAGAGGCAAAGTTCCTGACCGGCAGCACGATGCGGCATGTGACCGTCATGGCGCTGAGCAGCACGGTGGGGCTGATGGCGGTGTTTCTGGTCGATTTCATCGACATGATTTTCATCGGAATGCTGGGCAAGGCAGAGCTTGCGGCGGCCATCGGCTATGCGGGTGCGATCCTGTTTTTCACGGGCTCATTCGGGATCGGCATCGCGATTGCCTGCGGGGCATTGGTGGCGCGGGCTTTGGGGGCAGGCGACACGGACCTTGCGCGGCAAAGGGCGACAAATGCCTTGATTATCGGGTCCTTGGGCGGTGCCGTTTTTGCGGCGGTCGTTTGGGCGTTTACGCCGGAGTTGGTGGCATTACTGGGTGCGCAGGGGGATACGCAGGTCCTCGCGGTCAGCTTTATGCGGATTATTTTGCCGAGCCTTCCGGTGCTGTTGATCGGGATTGTGGGCGGCGCGATTCTACGCGCCCACGGGGACGCGCGGCGGTCGATGTGGGTGCTGATTTATGGCGGTATCGTCAATGCGGTGCTCGATCCGATTCTGATCTTTGGGCTGGACCTTGAGCTGACAGGCGCGGCACTGGCCAGTATCGCCGCGCGGTTTACCATTGCAGGGTCCGCGCTTTGGGCCATTCACAAGCATTATGGCGGGTTCGGTGCGCCGACGGTGGGCAGCGTTTGGCATGATATGAAACCGATCATGGCCATCGCGGGACCTGCGGTTCTGACGCAACTCGCCACGCCGGTGGGGCAAGCCTATGTGACCCGCGCGATGTCGGAATTCGGCGAAGAGGCGGTGGCGGGCATGGCGATTATCGGGCGTCTGACGCCGGTGGCCTTTGGCGTGATCTTTGCGCTGTCGGGGGCCGTGGGGCCGATCATCGGGCAGAACGCGGGGGCGGGAAAGCAGGACCGTGTGCGCGAGGCTTACCGCGATGGGCTACTGTTCACGGGTGCGGTGGTGGTCGTCGTCTCGGCTATCCTGTTCTTGCTGCGCGGGCCATTGGCGTGGCTGTTCCAACTGGATGGCGTCGCGATGGAGCTTGTGTTTCTGTTCGCCGGGCCGCTGTCGCTCCTGTGGTTTTTCAATGGGATGATCTTTGTCAGCAACGCGGCCTGCAACAATCTGGGGCATCCGTTTTATTCGACATGGGTGAACTGGGGTCGCCACACGCTGGGCACGATCCCGTTTGTAATGCTGTTTGCATGGTGGCTCGGTGCGCCGGGCGTGTTGATCGGACAGGCACTAGGCGGCGTGGTCTTTGGCGTGATCGCCGGGCTGATGGCCAACCGGGTGATTGCGATGGGCAAGGACGACGAGCGTGGACCGTTTGAGCGGCAGCTGACGCTATTCCGGCATTTCCATACGCGTCGCTAGGCAGGCATCCACAAGGGCGGTTTCCTGATCCGTGAGGATTTGCCTGCGCGGATAGCGCGGGTTGTCGCGGTCGTTGAGGATCGGGGCGTCCCAACCATGGGTGCTGGCAAAGAAGCGTGCGACGCCTTGCGGGCCAAATTCGCGCAAGTAGCCTTGCACCACGACATCAAGATAGCTGAGCAGAATGGGCGTGTTGCTGGCGGTATCCGCGGCGAGGTTGGCGTTTACCCGGTAGATCGCTGTGGGATGGTCCGCGCCAAGGGCGCGGGTCACATCGACCCGAGTATACGCCGCCTCGCGCGCGTCGAGGTCCGCCCATTTGTCGGCGGCGACATGGGCGATGAGACCGTCGATTTCATGCCGGTCGCTGCGTTCGACAGACAGAAACGCCGTGTCACGAATGGTGGTTGATTTCCAGACGCGTCGCCAGCCTTTGAGCGTTGCGGGGCGCGGGCTGACGTAGTCGTGGGTGGCGGTGTTTACCAGGCTGCCGTAGCCAAAGAAGGCGGGGTCCATCATTCGCGGGCCCGCAAAACTTGTGCGGGTTTCGCCGCCAATGGGCGGGCTGCAAAGGCAAGACCTGCAAGGAGTGAGACGATAATGCCGCCCCCGACGATCCCCAGCGCATTGCCCCAGATCACCGTGTAATCATTTTCCATAATAAACGTTTGTACCGCCCAACCGCCCAAAATGCCAGCGGCGAGGGCGACGACACCCGCGGCGAGGCCCAAGAGGGCGGCGCGCATCGCAAAGCTGCTGACGATACGGCCACGGGTGGCACCGATGGTTTTGAGCACGGCCGCCTCGAACGTGCGGGCGCGTTCACCGGCGGCGGCGGCCCCGATCAGCACCAGAAAACCGGTGACAAGCGTGGCGAGCGCGCCGTAGCGGGTGGCGGCAGAGATGCCCTCAACCAGCGTTGCCACCTGCGCGATGGCGTCGCGGATGCGGATGGCTGTGATGTTGGGATAGGCGGTTGCAAGATCGCGGAGGATCTGCGCCTCGGCCTCTTCTTCGGCGTAGACAGTGCTGATCCAGCTATGGGGGGCACCAGCGAGTGCGGCCTCGTTCATGGACAGGACAAAGCCTATGCCGGCGTCTTCCCATGTCACTTCTCTGAAGGACGCAACGGTGCCGGTGATATTGCGACCCAGGATGTTGACGGTCATTTCATCGCCGATTTGCAGGCCTATCTCTGCGGCCTCTTCGGCGGAAAAGCTGATGAGGGGCGGGCCGGTGTAGTCTTCGGGCCACCATTCACCTTCGGTGACGCGGGTGTTGTCGGGCAAGGTGTTGTCGTAGGTCACACCGCGGTCGCCGCGCACGACCCAGTGGCTCTCGGCGAATTCTTCTGCCGGGATGCCGTTGATGGCGGTGATGATGCCGCGCAGCATGGGGGCCGCATCCACGCGACTGACGGCGGGATCATTGTCGAGCCTTTCGCGGAAGCCGTCGATCTGGTCGGGCTGTATATCCACGAAGAAGTAGCTGGGGGCGACGTCCGGCAATTCGTCGTTGAAGGCGTTGCGCAGATTGCCATCGATTTGGCCGACGGCAGCAAGAACCGACAGGCCAAGGCCAAGCGAGAGGACAACGCTCGTCGCCTCACCCCCGCGGGCACCGATGGCCCCAAGGGCAAGGCGCAGGGCAGGGCGACCGCGTGCGGTCTTGCGGCTGCGGCGGGCGATCCAGCGCACGGCGAGGGCGGCGAGGATCAGGATTGTGAGCGCGCCGATGATCCCGCCTGCAGTCCACAGGGTCAGCCAAAGCGTGCCGGAAAACCATGCGGCGAGGCCCAGAAGGGTCGCAACCAACAAGAGCGTCATGGCGATATAGGGCCAGCGCGGCAGGGTGTTGCCGCTGGCCATGGCGTCGCGAAACAGGGTGGCGGCGCGGATGTCGTCGGTGCGGGCGAGGGGCCAGAGGGTAAAGATCAGCGCGGCCAGCAGGCCATAGATCGCAGCCTCTGCAAGCGGCGCGGGGTTAAAGGCAAAGTTGGCGGGCACGGGCAGGGACGCCTCGATCATCGGGGCCAGCAACATGGGGATGCCGCCGCCAAGGATCAGGCCGATGGTGATCCCCAAAAGCGTCAGCGCGCCAATTTGGATGAAATAGGTCAGAAAGATCGTGCGGCGGGTGGCGCCCAGCGTCTTGAGCGTGGCGATGGTGCCCGTCTTGCCTGCCAGATATGCCCGCACTGCGGCGCTGACACCGACGCCGCCCACGGCCAAACCGGATAGGCCGACAAGGATCAGGAAGGACCCGATGCGGTCGATAAACCGCTCTGTCCCGCCAGCGCCCCGGCGGCTGTCGCGCCAGCGTAAGCCTGCGTCGGGCAGGGTGGATTTTGCCAAAGTCTCTGTCGCATCGAGGTCAGTTTCATCGGGCAAATCAAGGCGGTATTGAGTTTCAAACAACGTGCCTTCGACAATCAGACCGGAGTTTTCAAGGTCCGCCGTGCGCACGATGGTGCGGGGCCCAAGGCCGAACCCGCCAGAGGCATTGTCAGGGTAGCGCAGCAGGATGGCGCGGAGCGTGAATTCGGTTGAGCCAAGGCTGAACGTGTCGCCGGGGGTCAGGCCAAGGCGGTCGGCCAGCACCCGTTCCATCACGCCGCCGTTGTCGGCGAAGGCGTTGTGCAGCGGTATGTCGGGGTCAAGCGTGACCTGCCCGATCAGGGGGTAATTGCTGTCGACGGCCATGACCTGCGTGAGGCCACGTTCCGCCGTGTCGCCGCTGCCCACGACGGCCATCGATCGAAAATCAACGACTTCGGCCAGATCGTCAGAGATGTCTTCAAAGAATGCGCGTTCTCGCGGCGTGGCAAAGCGGTAGGTGAAGCGCGCCTCGGCGTCGCCGCCCAAAAGTTCGGCCCCTTTTTCGGTAAGACCTGCGGTGATGCCAGCGCGCACGGTGCCAACGGCGGCGATGGCGGCGACCCCAAGGGCGAGACAGGCGAGGAACACGCGAAAGCCGCGCAGGCCCCCGCGCAATTCGCGGCGTGCGAATGTCGTGGCGAGGCGCAGGCTCATGCGGCGGCCTTTGCAGTGTCGATGCGGCCATCGCGCAGGCGGACCACGCGGTTGCAGCGGCTGGCGAGTTCGCGGCTATGGGTCACCATGATGAGCGTCGCGCCATGGCGGTCGCGCAGATCAAACAAGAGCTGCATGATGGCCTGGCCGTTGGTTTCATCGAGGTTGCCGGTGGGCTCATCCGCCAGCAGGATTTTGGGGCGCGGGGCAGATGCGCGGGCAAGGGCCACGCGTTGCTGTTCACCGCCCGACATCTGGCTGGGGTAGTGATCGGCGCGGTCGGACAGGCCGACGGCGTCAAGCTCTGCCGCGGCCCGATCAAAGGCATCGCGGTGGCCTGCCAATTCAAGCGGGGTTGCCACATTTTCCAAAGCGGTCATGGTGGGAATGAGGTGGAAAGACTGAAACACCACCCCCATATTATCCCTGCGAAAGCGGGCAAGCTGGTCTTCGTTCATGGTCGTCAGGTCTTGGCCCAAGGCCGTCACTGACCCCGAGGTTGCGGTTTCCAGCCCGCCCATCAGCATCAGGAGAGACGATTTGCCCGACCCACTTGGCCCGATCAACCCCAGCGTTTCGCCCTTTGGCACATCCAGCGAAATGTCGTGCAGGATGTCGACGCGGCCCGCATTGCCCATCAGGGAAAGGGCGGCATCAGAAAGCGAAAGAACGGGGTCAGTCATGAGGTGGGCCTTTGATCGGTGTGCACCTTTGGCATATGGGGCGAAATGCGCAGTTCTCAACATCAGTTTCATGACAATTGCAGCAAGTGCGGCACAGGCCGAGACCGTCACCATCGCCGCATTGGGTGACAGTCTGGTCGCGGGCTACGGGCTAGAGACGGCAGAGGGCTTTGTGCCGCAGTTGCAGGCATGGCTCGACGCGGCGGGCGCGGATGTGACCGTGATCAACGCGGGGCTGTCCGGGGACACCACGGCAGGCGGGTTGGCGCGGGTCGATTGGACGCTGACGGAGGACGTGGATGGGTTGATCGTGGCCTTGGGCGCGAACGACTATTTGCGGGGGCTGCCGCCGGGGCTGGCGCGCGACAATCTGGACGGGATCATGGCGGCGGCGGCTGCAAAAGACGTGGATACGATGATCGTCGGGCTGGACGTGGGTGCCAATTATGGTGCTGATTACAAAGCGGAATTTGATGCGATCTATCCAGAATTAGCCGCAACTTACGACGCGCCATTGGTGCCGTCGTTCTTTGCCGCGCTGATTGATGATGCGGGCCAAGAGGGGCTATTGGGGTATCTGCAAGGCGATGGTTTGCATCCTACGGCAGAGGGTGTAGCGGTGATCGTCGCGGCACTTGGGCCAGAGGTTTTGGCTTTTGTTGAGGGCATCGACTAAATGCCCGGGCGGCTTTTCCTGACGTCCGATCCGGGACTGGGGCTGGACGATCCGCCGCGGTTCAACATGGCGCCGGGGCAGGAATTGCAGGTGCTGTCGGCAGAGGGTGCCCAGCGGATGCGCTGGGGGATGATCCCTGTTGGCCGGGTCAATGCCCGTGGCCGACCGGTGATGGAGACGATCATCAATGCCCGGTCTGAGACGGTTTTTGACAAATCGGCCTATGCCGGGGTCCGCCGCGCGGCGGTGCCGGTGGACGGATGGTACGAATGGACCGGCGAGAAACGACGCAAAACTGCGTGGCGTATTGCCCGTGCGGATGGCGCGTTGATCTGGTTCGCGGCGATCTTTGACGTCTGGCGTGCGCCCGGTGGGACCGAGGTCGCGCAGGTGGCGACGGTGACATGCGCACCATCGGCGGATGTTCGCGACATTCATCACCGCATGGGCGTGATCCTGGAAAAGGACGCAATTTCAACGTGGTTAGGCACGGATGAGGCGGCGGCGCGCGCCCTGATGGTGCCATTTCGGGATGGCGGGCTTGTGGTTGACGCGGCGAAAGACGTGGATTGGACGGGCCCTTAGGGTAGGCTTTGGCCGGGACACAAGAAGAAGGGAACAGCCATGTCTGTCGCAAAAGTCACTGAAATTATCAGCGAGTCGTCTAAGTCATTTGATGATGCCGTCGAGAATGGGATCAAACGGGCGTCTAAAACCCTCAAAGGGATCAAAGGCGCCTAGGTCGCGGACCAGAAGGTCACCGTGGACGACGGTAAAATCACCAGCTACCGCGTCGTGTTGAAAGTCACATTCGTTCTTGCGGACTAATGTGAAAAGGGCGCCCGTCGGGGCGCCCTTTTGCGTGTGATCTAGTCAGCGAGCGTCAGATTGACGGCGCTTTCGCGGCCATCACGTCCGGCTTCGATGTCGAAATTGACTTTCTGATCGTCCTTCAACCCGGTGAGCCCGGACCGTTCGACGGCTGAAATGTGGACGAAGACGTCCTTGGTACCACCGTCTGGGGCAATAAACCCGTAACCTTTGGTGGTGTTGAACCATTTGACAGTGCCTGAGGCCATGCCAGTTCCTCCTGATTTTCCGCTCGCGGAAGTGCAGCGGGACGGCTCGTCAGTGCTGGATCGAAGGACTGGGCCGTTCTCAGGTGCAGTGGTCGATTAAGTTAACGTAGCGTCGCAAGTATGGCCCGATACGCGCCAAAAGCAAGGAAATCGCAATTTTTGGGGGTTTTCAGCGGGTTGATGCCCGGTGGGGTTGGGGTGCGCGTTGGCCGCGCACCCCGAATCTGCTTAGGCGAGAGCAAGGTTCACAGCCGACTCGCGGCCGTCACGGCCTGCTTCGATGTCGAAAGTGACTTTCTGGTTGTCGGCCAGGCCGGTCAGGCCGGAACGCTCAACAGCGGAGATGTGGACGAATACGTCCTTGGAGCCGCCTTCAGGAGCGATAAAGCCGAAGCCTTTGGTAGAGTTGAACCATTTCACGGTGCCATTAGCCATCGTGTATTTCCTTTTTTGGGACCGCCCGCACGATTGCGGCGGCTTGGCGTCGTCAGTGCATAATCGAGCGCCGTCGCCTGTTTAGGAAAACGTAGAGTCGAGATGGATAACGTCTGCATGGTCCACATGGGGGTCCAAGTGCCAGAAAGCAAGGAAAAAAGAGGTCGTTAGCGAGAGACCGCCGGTGCGGTCGCGCTGATCGTGGCGTGCAAAACAGGGGCCGTAGTGCCCGCGATCCAGTAAATCAGCGCAGCCTCACCCAGGGTGATGTTGCCGAAGATCGCGCAGACCAAAGCGCTGAAAAGGCCAAAAGCACTGCCAAAAAGAATCAATCCCATCTGTCATCCGTGTCATGCGGTGTTGGCCAGCATTCTGCAGGCGAACCCCTGATGTCATGAGGCGATGTTGGCAGGGAAGGGTGAGGATTTCGTAAATCCGCGCCAAAAGTTGAAGAATGGTTAACGCGTGCTAAACCATCGCGCGATTGCAGCGATCAGGAGCGTCAGCGCTGCGCAGGTTGTGATCCAGCCGATGAACCAGGCCTGACCGGCAAGCCCATTTTCGCCGTACGATGCGGCAAAAATGGCCTTACCTTGGAATGCTGCCACACCTGCCAAGGTCAGAATGATCGCGGCGACAATGGCTTGGCGCATAGGGGCGAGGACTTTGGTCACAAAAAAGGCCACCATTCCAATCGGCGCACCGATCCAGATTACCTTTTCCGCCCAAAACGGATGAGCGCCCGCCGACAAGGGCAGGCCAAACCACCAGATCAAGAGCGCAAATATGATGCCGGCAAGAACGCCTTGGATCATCGCACGAACTTTTTGTGTTTCATGCGCTTGGGTTCCATCGCGTCGGCACCGAGGCGGCGTTTTTTGTCTTCTTCGTAGTCTTCAAAATTGCCTTGGAACCATTCGACATGGGCATCCCCCTCAAACGCGAGGATATGCGTGCAAATCCGGTCAAGGAAGAAGCGGTCGTGGCTGATGACAACAGCACAGCCCGCAAAGCTGGAGAGAGCGTCTTCGAGGGCGCGGAGCGTTTCGACGTCCAGATCGTTGGTCGGTTCGTCAAGCAGCAAGACATTGCCGCCTGATTTCAAGAGCTTGGCCATATGCACGCGGTTGCGCTCACCACCCGACAAAAGCCCGACTTTTTTCTGCTGATCGCCGCCCTTAAAGTTGAAGGCGGAGCAATAGGCGCGGCTGTTCATGGAGGCGTCGCCAAGTTCGATGATTTCAGCGCCGCCTGTGACCTCTTCCCAGACGGTGGCGTCTGGGTTGAGCGCATCCCGGGATTGGTCGACGTAAGCGAGTTTCACGGTGTCACCGTATTCCACTGTCCCGGCATCGGGTTCGTTTTGACCGGTGAGCATGCTGAACAAGGTTGATTTACCTGCGCCGTTGGGGCCGATGACGCCGACGATGCCGCCAGGGGGCAGGTCAAAAGACAAATCCTCGATCAAGAGCTTGTCGCCCATGGCTTTCTTGATGTTGGCAACCTCGATCACCTTGGCACCAAGACGCGGACCGTTGGGAATGATGATCTGCGCGCGGCCGACTTTGTCACGCTCGGACTGGCTGGCGAGTTCGTTGTAGGCCTGAATCCGAGCTTTGGATTTGGCTTGCCGGGCTTTTGCGCCTTGGCGCATCCATTCCAATTCGCGTTCGAGGGTGCGCTGTTTGGATTTGTCTTCCTTGGCTTCTTTTTCAAGGCGCTTTGCCTTGGCTTCCAGCCAGCTGGAATAGTTGCCTTCGTGCGGGATACCCGACCCGCGGTCGAGTTCGAGGATCCAGCCAGTGATGGCGTCCAGAAAGTAGCGGTCGTGGGTGACGATCAGGATTGTGCCTTTGTAATCAATCAAATGTTGTTGCAGCCAAGCGATGGTTTCGGCGTCAAGGTGGTTGGTCGGTTCGTCCAACAGCAACATGTCAGGCGCTTCAAGCAGGAGTTTGCACAGGGCGACCCGGCGTTTTTCACCGCCCGAGAGTGTCTCAACAGAGGCGTCATCGGGCGGACAGCGCAGCGCTTCCATGCTGACGTCGATCTGGGCGTCGAGATCCCAGAGGTTTTGCGCGTCGATCTCGTCTTGCAGCTTTGCCATCTCTTCGGCGGTTTCTTCCGAATAGTTCATGGCAAGTTCGTTGTAGCGATCCAACACGGCCTTCTTTTCGGCAACGCCAAGCATAACGTTTTCACGAACGGAGAGGTTCGAATCCAGTTCAGGCTCTTGCGGAAGATAGCCGACACGCGCGCCCTCGGCGGCCCAGGCTTCTCCGGCGAAGTCCTTGTCTTGGCCGGCCATGATCCGCATGAGCGTCGACTTACCCGTGCCGTTGACGCCGACAACGCCGATTTTGACACCGGGGAGGAAGTTCAGGCGGATATTTTCAAAGACTTTCTTGCCACCGGGATAGGTCTTTGAGACGCCATCCATAAAGTAGACGAATTGATAGCTGGCCATGTGCGACGCTCACCTTGCAAAGGATATTTGCGTCTAGATAGCGATGCGTTGGTCCGGGGGCAATTGCCGATGCAGAATGTTCGCTGACCCGTCGGTGGATTGATGGGTCTTGAGCCAATCAATGACGTCTTCAGCCGGGATAGGTGCTGCGATCCAGTTCCCTTGCGCATAAAGCGCGCCAGCCGCCGTGAGCGCATCATAAGCATCTTGGCTTTCGATACCCAAGACGATGCCGACCAGTGACATATCGGCGGCAAGCTCATTAATCATGCGCATTGCCTTTTGGGTCGTCGTGCTTTCGGCAAGGGCCTGCGAAAATTGCGGGGCCGTCTTAAAGCCTGACATATTGAGCGCGCCCATCTGGAGAAGCCCTGCAAAGCCAGCATCAAAACTATCAAGGATCGTCCCAAAACCTGCAGCGTGCAGGTCAGAGATCACCTCAGACTTTTTCGTGTCACCTGCCTGGGCGCCAAAGACCAGAGATTGGGGCAGCTCAATCCGCAGGTCTGTTGCATCGACGCGATGTTTGCGTGTCGATGACTGAAGTGAGGACAGGTAGTCGGTATGGGCAAAGAAGTCCTCTGAGGCGTTGAATCCGGTGATCAATTTCTTGATCCCCGCCTCATTTACCTGGGCTTGAAGCGCGACAGCCGCTTTCATGGCGGCGGTGTCGATGTGGGCGAGATTGCCAAGATCGCGTGCCATATCGAGGAAGTCCTCGGCATCGTGGGTCACGCCATCGGCGTCCGTCCAGCGCGCCAATGCCTCGAGTGAGCAGATACGGCCTGTCGCAATCTCAATGGTTGGTTGGAACTGGAATGTGATTTGATCGTTCAGGATGGCGCGCTGCAACTCATCCGAGCGGCGCGACTTGCGTTGGACGGATTTGTGCAGGGCCTTGTCGTAAACGGCCACATGACCGCGACCCGCGCGTTTCACCTTATATAGCGCATAGTCCGCCCGCTTGAGCAGATCATCCACATCTGTGCCACCGCGTTCAGAAATGGCAGCACCTATGCTGATCGAAGGCACAATCTTGTGCCCCTCAAAGATCAAGGGTTCTTTCACGCTATCGACAAGTGCCACCCCCAATCGTTTGAGCTCTTCCACGCTGCTGAATTGGGTGCAAACGGCGACAAATTCGTCCCCGCCCATGCGTGCCAACAAATCGGTTTTGCGCAACGTCCGGGAAATGTGGTCGGTGATGTGACGCAAAACGGCATCGCCCGCGGAATGACCATAGGTGTCATTGACGTCCTTGAACTTGTCGAGGTCGATCTGAAGCAGGCCGATCATCGACCCGTTTTGTTTTGCGTTCTCCAGTGCGGCTTGGGTGAACTGCATCATATTGGCCCGGTTTGCGGCACCCGTCAGATCGTCATGGGCAGCAACATGGGCGAGGGCGTCGGATTTTTCGCGCAATTGGGATTCGCGGTCGACCTCTTCAGTGACATCGCGGCAAACGAGGATCACATATTCGCCGCCATCCACGTCTTGATGATAAGACACCCTGATCTGGTTCCAGAACTCTTCACCATCTTTGCGCACCGACCTGTAAAGCGAAAGGCGGCCCCAATTTGGGTCGTCGCGTTTGTATTGAAAATTCTTGATAAAATCATCGCTGGGCTTGTCTTCGGGACGCATGGCAAATTCCATTGGATTGCGGCCCAAAACCTCTTCCGCCGGGTAGCCCATGATGTCGCAATAGGCGGGGTTCACCCACAGAATGCGGCCATTCAGCCCCTGAATGACCAAGCCATCGTCCGTATCCGAACAGGCAATCCGATAGAAGGCCGCATCCTTGCGTTCGGCGGCGGCCGATTTTTTCAGAGCTGACAGGTTGGCCTCACTCAGGCGCGCACGGGTGAGCGCGGCACGCTGCATGAAAAAAAGTGTCGCACAACCGATCAACAGAACGGCAATAATCGAATACAATACGAGCATGGCGGGTCCGATGTTATGAGCCACCACCTGTAACCACCAATCCCTTTCCACAGCGTTAATCCGCCCGATTTTGCACCACTTTGCACTTTACAGACTGCCTTTGGGCCTGCTTTAGACGCCCAATGAAACAGGGGTTTCCAATAGCTGGTCACGGCCAAACCATAGGGCTGCTTGGAGGGTCGTTTGACCCCCCGCACAGCGGGCATGTACACATCACAAAAGCGGCCCTAACACGGTTCGGATTGGATCAGGTGTGGTGGCTGGTGACCCCCGGTAATCCGTTGAAATCGCAGGGACCTGCGCCACTGGCGACGAGGATTGAAGTTGCAAAAAACCTGATGCGGCACCCTGCTGTCACGGTTACGGGGATCGAAGCGGAATTGGGCACACGCTACACCGCACAGACGCTTGCCGCGTTGCAGAAATGCTATCCTCATGTGCAGTTTGTATGGCTTATGGGGGCAGATAATTTGGTTCAGTTTCATCACTGGCAAAATTGGCGGGGAATCATGGAGCAGGTGCCGATTGGCGTGCTCGCGCGGCCCGGTGACAGGGTTGCGGCGCGACTTTCCAAGGCCGCACGGGTTTACCGGTCCGCCAAGATTCCATCGCGTGCGGCGCATCTCTTGCCACGGGCTGCGACGCCTGCTTGGTGTTTCGTCAATTTGCCGATGGACAGCGCGTCATCGACGGCCATCCGCCAAGGCGGCGGCTGGGTTTCGTGACTGTGATGAAAGGTCGGTTGAATGTCTGACAATCCCATGGCTAGGGTCGTCCTATGACACACCATTTGACACGGCGCGCGGTGATCGCGGGGCTTGGCCTATATGGCACCACGGCACTGGCAAATGCGCCGCTGACCTCTGTGCGTCCGCAGGCACGGCAGAGCGATTTGCCCCGAGTGCGGCCGCGTGCGCGCGCGGATATAGGCGAGATGATCGCGGCGTCCGGGCTTGCCGGGCAGGTTGGATTTGTGATCGCGGATGCCACGACGGGCGAAGTGCTGGAGGCCATTGATGGCGCCAATCCGCGCCCGCCTGCGAGTGTGACCAAGGCTGTAACTGCGCTCTACGCGATCGAGGCCTTGGGCGGGGATTATCGTTTCAAGACAGATGTTTATGCGACGTCGCCTGTGATTGATGGCCGGTTGGACGGTGATCTGATTCTGGCAGGTGGCGGCGATCCAAACCTGTTGACCGATGACCTATACGCCTTGTCAGAGACCTTGAAGGCGACGGGCATCATAGAGGTGACAGGGCGGTTCCTGGTCTGGGGGGCAGCGCTGCGGGGGGTTGAGGAGATTGACGAAGCCCAGTTAGATCATCTGGGATATAATCCGGCGGTCTCAGGACTGAACCTGAACTTTAACCGGGTCCATTTTGAGTGGAAGCGCGAGGGCAGCACCTACACCGTTGCGATGGATGCGCGCAGTGAAACGCTTCGGCCTGTGGTGAATATGGCCAAGATGCGGTTGGCGGATCGGACCACGCCCGTTTACGCCTATCGCGACGGCGGCGGCGTGGATGAATGGAGCGTGGCGCGCGGTGCGCTGGGTGGTTCGGGGTCGCGGTGGCTGCCGGTGCGGTATCCCGCGCTTTATGCGGGCGATGTGTTTCGGACGTTCATGAAGGAGCATGGCGTTGTCTTGCCTGCGGCGGAGCGTGTCACGGATTTGCCTGCGGCACAGGTGATCGCCAGCCATCAAAGCCCGGAACTGACCCGTGTGATGCGCGATATGCTGCGGTTTTCCACCAATCTGACGGCCGAGGCTGCGGGCATGACGGCCAGCACAAAGATCAGTGGCGCGCAGCGCGGATTGCGCACCTCTGCACTGGGTATGACGCGGTGGACCAAGGACCGCGCGGGCATTTTGCCGGAATTCGTCGACCATTCGGGCCTGGGCGATGCGTCCCGGATCAGTGCGGGTGATATGGTGAGCTTGCTGAACGCGGATGGGGTGCAAAGCACACTTGCGCCGATCCTCAAGGACATTGTGATGCGCGATGCCGAAGGGCGGCCGCTGTCTTCGCCACCGGGTGAGGTACGCGCCAAGACGGGGACGCTGAACTTTGTCTCGACCCTGGCGGGCTATCTGACGACGGCGGGGGGGCGGACACTGACGTTCGCGTTCTTTGCCGCTGATCTGGAAGCCCGCGAGCGGGGCAAAGCAGCGGGTGATGAGCGGCCCAACGGGTCGATCACGTTCAACACCAAAGCCAAGCGGTTGCAGCAAGTGATCCTACAACGCTGGATGCGTATGGGTGATGTGCAGGCGCTTGAAACGGCGGAAGTGGCGGCGGACTAGCGGCCTAGAGCGTCATGTGCCGGGCGCGCGAGCCGCGTTCGATGGCGGCGGCGTGCAGGCGGTCGATATTCAGCTCATATCGAATTTCTTCGAGCATCCGCGCTTCGTTGTCGCGAATGGCACCATCGGCGGCGGCCACGTCGCAGGCCATCGCATAGGCTGTTTCGTTCAGTTTCTCGGGCAAGCACTCGCGCAGCAGGCCAAAAAGCGCCTCGAGCCCGTCTTCCTGTTCAAAGAGGTCAAAGACCATCTGGGTCAAACGCGACAGGTGATCGGTGTCGTAATCAGCAAAAACCGGCAGGTTGTTGATCATGTTGTTGATCTTGATCAGCTCTGCCGTACGGATGTCCGCGTCAGACGCTGAGACGGCGATCATCAGGGCGGCAAGGGCATCCTGCGCTGACATGGGGTGTTCACTGGTCATGGGGCTGTCCTTTTGTCGCCAATACATCCCATTTATTGACGAGGGCGGGCTGCCGCAATAGGGAGTGCGCGGATGTGATCATGGGGATCACAGATGAAGCGAGATTTTCCGATGAGCAGTTTGCGTGATGCAGCGATGAATTCCAAGGCGTGGCCCTTTGAAGAAGCACGCCGCCTGCTCAAACGGGTGGAAGCCTCTGGCAAGGATCATGTGCTGTTTGAAACCGGCTATGGGCCGTCGGGCCTGCCGCATATCGGCACCTTTGGTGAGGTGCTGCGCACAACGATGATCCGCCGCGCGTTTGAGGTGATTTCCGACATCCCCACCAAGTTGATCTGTTTCTCGGACGATCTGGACGGCATGCGCAAGGTGCCGGGCAATGTGCCCAAGCAGGACATGCTGGCCGATCATATGCACAAGCCGTTGACCAGCGTGCCCGATCCTTTTGGCGAGTTCGAGAGCTTTGGTCACCATAACAACGCCATGTTGCGGCGGTTTCTGGACACCTTTGGGTTCCAGTATGAGTTTTATTCGGCCCGTGAGTTTTATCGCTCTGGTCAGTTTGATGCGGTACTGAAACGTGCGGCAGAGCGCTACGACGATGTGATGAAAGTGATGCTGAAGTCGCTGCGCGAAGAACGTGCCGCGACCTATTCGATTTTCCTGCCGATCCATCCAGAGACGGGCCGGGTGCTTTATGTGCCGATGAAGAACGTGGATGGGGTGAACCACACCGTCACCTTCGATGACGAAGACGGCAAGGAATGGACGCTGCCCGTGACAGGCGGCAACGTCAAACTGCAGTGGAAGCCCGATTTCGGCGCGCGCTGGGCGGCGCTGGACGTTGATTTTGAGATGTACGGCAAAGAACACGCCACCAATACCGCGATCTATGACCGGATTTGCGAGATTTTGGGCGGTAAGAAGCCGGAGCATTTCAGCTATGAGCTGTTTCTGGACGAGAATGGCCAGAAGATTTCAAAGTCCTCGGGCAATGGGATATCAATCGATGAGTGGCTGACCTATGCCAGCACCGAGAGCCTGAGCTATTTCATGTATCTCAAGCCCAAGACCGCTAAGCGGATGCATTTTGACGTGATCCCCAAAGCAGTGGACGAATATCACCAGCAATTGCGGGCCTATGCCGATCAGGATGCAGCGGCGCGGATGAATAACCCGGTGTTCCACATTCACGGCCACAATGTGCCTGCCAGCGATATGGTGGTGCCGTTTGCGATGTTGCTGAACCTGGCGTCGGTGTCCGGGGCAGAGGACAAGGATACCCTTTGGGGGTTCATTCAGCGATATGCGCCAGAGGCTTCGGCGGACAAGAACCCGCAGATGGATCAAGCGGCTGGGTTTGCAGTGCGCTACTACAATGACTTTGTGAAGCCCACCAAGGTTTACCGCGCGCCCGATGCCAAGGAACGTGCCGCGATGGAGGACTTGGTCGCGCGGCTCAAGGCCTGGGATGGCGGTCTGGACGCCGAAGCCCTGCAATCAGAGGTCTTTGCCGTGGGCAAGGCGCATGATTTTGACCCGTTGCGCGGTTGGTTCACCGCACTCTACGAGGTGCTCTTGGGCGCGTCGCAGGGTCCGCGTTTTGGCGGGTTTATCGCGCTTTACGGTGTGGACGAGACCATCGCGCTGATCGAAGGGCGCTTGGCAGAGAGCTGAGCGCGACCAGACTTTCGCGGAAAGTCTGGCCACAAATCCTCTGTGAGGATTTGGCTGCCCGGTGGGTCAGCCGAACCAGCCTTTGACTTTGCCCCAGACTGATTTTTCTTCTGAGGTTTCAGCGACTTCGATGGTTTCGCCTTTGACCGGCTCAACACCTTTGACTTCTGGCAGGGGCTCGCTTTCGAAGTGTTCTTCTTCGGGTTGGACCTCAGCCAGTTTTACCGTCTGCGGTGTCATCATTCCTGCAAACATCAGCATTTGCGACAAGGTGTTGGGGCCAGCGATGCCATCGGCGGGCAGGCCTTTGGCGGTCTGAAAGGCTTGCACGGCCTTCTTGGTACCGGGTCCGAATTTCCCGTCGGCGTCGATGCCAAGGTCAGACTGCAACAGTTTGACTGCTTCACCGCGAGAGCCGACGCGCAGCAAGATAAGCTCTGGCAGGCCAATCACCGTAAAGGTGTCAGGGCCGGCGATACCATCGACAGCCAAGCCGTTCTCTTTCTGGTAGGCCTTGAGCGCGCGTTCCGTGCCGGGGCCAAAATCGCCGTCGGCATCGATGCCCAGCTTTTCCTGCAACCGTTTGACCGGTGCGCCCTTCATTCCGCGTTTCAAAATGGACATCGTATTCTCCTGCGTATTTGCGTCCGCCGAGAGCACCACAAAAGGGCATGATGAGAAAGGGGAACTGTGATAGGCTTTTTCCCATGCCACTTGCACGCCCAGACGTGATTGCCATTTACGACCGCCTGATCGCTGGTCACCCGGACCTTGCGCGCAAGGGCAAAGCATCGGCCTATACGGCGATGAACGGCAATATGTTCAGTTTCGTTGGCCCCGATGCCGAGATGTGCCTGCGCCTGTCCAAGGATGACATCGCCGCCTATGGGCGTGATTGGGATGCGTCGCCGGTGATCCGCTACAACAGCGTCATGAACGGCTACGTCGCGGTTGGGGATGAATTGTTAGGACAAGAGGAGGTGCTTGCGGGGTGGTTTGCCCGCTCTGTCGCCTTTGCCCAAACGCTGAAACCCAAGCCCACGACCAAAAAGAAATGAAACCTGATCGCGGTTCGGCTCGTATCTACATCAGATATGGGAGGAACCTGATGCGGATTTTTGCGATAGTCTTGACGATGTGGGTCTGGGCCTTTGGTGCGGCAGCCCAGGGGAATGACGCGATTGAGGATGTGATTGGCCAGCAATTACAGGCCTTTACCGACCGCGATGTGGCAGCTGCGTGGGAGCATGCCAGCCCGATGATCCAAGGGATGTTTGGCAATCCGGTGCGCTTTGGCCAGATGGTTGAACAGGGCTATCCGATGGTCTGGGACAACCGCGATGCGGCCTTTATGGAGTTGGAAGGGTCCGGACAATTGCTGCTGCAAAAGGTGTTTATCCGCGACGCCGAAGGGGCGGGTTGGGTCCTGTCCTACGCCATGCTGCAAACGGATGCGGGGTGGAAGATCAATGGTGTCAGCGTTGTGCCCGCGCCAGAGCTTTCGGCCTGACCTGACCACAGCCACCGTCACGGTGGCCTTAGCGGTTCTTTACCGCGCCTGATTATTCCTATCCCCCGGTGACCGGCCCCATGGGTGGCGCGGTCTTTTCTGACATTGCGTGGAATGCATCGGGCCTGCCCGATGGCGACCTGCGCCCGGGTGAGGGTTTATTCATGAACAAGGCGATTACGGACGGGATTGTGCTGATGCCGCTGCCCTTTGCGGCAGGTCTGAGCGTCTGGTCAAGCGGCAATGGGACGCCGGGGTCCGACACCTACGCGGGCAGTGGCACGGGTGTTTTCGTCAGCGCCGATCAGGATTTTGGCGGCTGCCTTGAAGTGCAAAAGACCGACAACACCCAAAAGGTCCGCTATATGGCGGAAACGCCGATCCTGCCGGGGTGCTATTTGCAGATCACTGCACGGGTCAAAGCCATCGCCGGGCCGTTGCCGAATGTGCGGATCGCCGGATGGGCGGGCGCGGCAGGGGGCGGGGCTGCCACCGTAGCGACCTCCGTCGGGCCAGCGACTGCGCTTAGCACCTATGGCGAGGTTGTTGAGATCAGCGCGATTGTCGGCACCGGTGACCGCAATGGGGTTGATTTGATCTGGCCCACCGCGGCTTACGGCCATTTTGGCATCGATCTGACCGGCAACAGCGGTGGTTTGGTGCGTGTCGATGACATCCAGATCGTGGATATCACCAGTGCATTCCAGCGCGACATGATGGCGATGGTCGATGTGCGCGACTACGGGGCGCTGGGTGATGGCACAACGGACGATTCCGACGCGTTTGAGGCCGCAGATGCCGCCGCCGATGGGCGCGAAATCCTTGTGCCTGCTGGCGTCTTTCGGCTGACCAAGAACGTCACCATCGAGAACCGCATCCGGTTTGAGGGTACGATATCTCAGACCAGAGGCAAGCGGTTTGTCCTGCAAAAGGACTACAATTATCAGGCCTATGTCGATGCTTTCGGGGATGAGGAAGAGGCGTTCAAAAAGGCCTATCAGGCGCTGATCAACTTTACCGATCATGAATCGCTTGATCTGTGTGGGCGGCGTGTGTCGCTGACAGAGCCGCTGGATATGCAGGCCTGCGACCCTGATCGCACCTCCTTTGCCACGCGCCGGGTGATCCGCAATGGCCAGTTTGAACCGGTGGCGGGAAACGCCTGGGACGAACGCACGGTGACCAGTCAGGCCACTTACAACCCCAGCACCAACGAAAAGCGGCTGACCAATGTGGTGAATGTCGCCAATGTTGAGGTTGGCGCGCTCTTGGTTGGGTCGGGTGTGGGGCGCGAGGTTTATGTGACCTCCGTCAACGTCGGCGCAGGCACGGTCACCATCAGCCAGCCGCTGTTCGATGCAGCGGGCACGCAGAATTTCACTTTCAAGCGTTTTGCCTATCTGTTGGATTTTTCAGGCTATGACAGCCTCAGTCAGTTCATTCTGGACGACATTGAATTCCAGTGCTCCGACATTTGCAGCGGCATCATGTTGGCGCCCGATGGGCTGACGTTCCATGTGCGTGATTGCTTTATCAACAACCCCAAGGATCGTGGGCTGACGTCACCGGGGCGGGGGTGTCAGGGGATGCTGATCGACCGCTGCCAGCTGATTTCCAGTGAAGAGCCGATCCCAGTGCAAAGCCGGACGTCCATCGGGCTGAACGCCAATGCCAACGACGTGAAGCTGCGCGACAACCGCGTGTCCAAGTTCAAGCACTTTTGCGTGCTGGCGGGGACCGGCAATATCATCAGCGGAAACCATTATTTCCACGGTGACAACGAAACTGACGGTGTGCGGCGCGGCGGGTTGATCCTGACCTCGCCCAATTGCGCCACGTTGGTGACCAGCAATTACATCGACAACAACTTTCTGGAATGGACCAACGAACACGAATCTGAGCCGGAGTTTGCCAATCAATTCTCATTCGGTGGGCTGACGATGACGGGCAATATCTTTATTGCCACCAATGTCGCCTCTGGCTTTTCGTTTCTGGTCGTCAAACCCTTTGGGCCTGACCATTTCATCCATGGCCTTGCGGTCATCGGGAATGCGTTCCGCGTCTTTAACGGTAATATCAACCGGGTCGATAAGATCGACACGACCTATTCGGATCTGAATTTCGACCGGATGCGGACGATCACCTTTTCGGGCAATTCATTTCACGGGATCAATCAGCCTGTGTTCAACCCGGCGCATCTTGAACATACGCAAAATACGACGTCCAAAAACTGGGTGGCGGATACCGAACCGATGCTGCCGTTCAAGGGCCGTGCGCGTTTCATTGATGCGGCGGTGCCATCAGGCGCGATCACCAATGGCAGCGGCAATCAGATCTTTGAGCAGCCCTGGGCCGACAACAATTACGGCAATGATCAGCGGCAGGTGCGGTTTGTCTGGAACACGTCCGTGAAGGGCAAGCTGCGTTATACGGTGCGGATGGATAACCCGGTTTAATCGCCTAGAACGTCAGCCAAGTCTCAAGTTTCAGGGCCGCGCCGCGATCACCTGTGAGGCCCTGAACGGCACCCAATGCGACCTTCATATTCGGCTTCCACGTCCAAATGACTGTCGGGCTGACCTTGGCGTAAAAGTCATTGGTCCAGCCTTGCCCGGTTTGCAGCTGGAACGTCGTGGTCCAGGTGTCATTCCAGTTGCGGCCCCATGTGGCGTCCATCTTGGGCCGCCATGTGGTGTCGATGGTGCCGAACGTGGTGCTGGCATCGACGGCCAGCCAGCCGTTTTCCAGCCCACGCCCCCACGAAAAGCCGCCCCGCAACAGCGTCTCTGTCGGCTCACGATTGCGTGCGCGCACGCCGTAGGCCAGATTGATGGCCCAGCGGTTCTGCGCGGTCAGATCGCCGATGGGGACATTGGCAAAGGCAAAGGCGGTGCCAATCTCGCCCCGGTCGGCGGTATGAATGTCGATGCCCAAAGTGATGCGGTCGGTCATGCCCCATTCGGCATAAAGTGTCGGGTCATAATGCACGGGCAGTTGCGCGCCTTCGGACAGCAAAAAATTGCCGCCCGCCGCAATGAAAAGCTCACCCTTTTCGCGCGCCCATGCGCCCGCTTGGGCGGAGGTGGCGTGACACAACATCAAACAGGTCAAAAGGGCAGCCTTCATGGCCGCCAGCGTGGTTTATTTTGATTAACGCGGGGTTAATTTAACCGTCGCGCGGGGTTTTGCGCAGCTTGGCGGCATAAAAGGGCAGGGCGGCCCATTCACGCAGATGGGCTTTGATCTGAGGGCGTTCAGGTGCCGGGCAATCGACCTTAGCCGTCAAGCGAAAGTGGCGCGCCACCATGGCCGCGCGTCGGGCATGATAGCGGTCGGTCACGATCAGGACCGATTGCGCATTCAGATCCGCAAGGATTGGCAGCGCGTTGCGGATATTCTCAAGCGTGGTGGTTGATGTGGCCTCTGGCATTATTGCCTCTGGCGGCACGCCTGCGTCCTGCAATATCTGCGCCATCATCGCGGCCTCTGATGGCGGATGTTGCCCCATTCCGCCGCACGGGATCACATATGGGGCCGCGCCCGCGTGCCAAGCCTTGGCGGCGTGACGGGTGCGCCGCAGCAGCGTGGGCGAGGGGCCGTTTTCCCAAACGGCGGCACCAAGGATCAGGATTGCGTCCATCGTAACAACGTCGTCACGTCGGGCGAGGCGCGCAAGGGGCCGTCAACGAATTTTCAGATGGGTAAGGCAAGTGTCATAAAATTGACTCCCTTGCATGCCCGAGGCCTCCCGAAACTTGGCAATCCGCCACAAACCCGCATAGTGCAGCCTGAGGAGGATGCGCAGGTCACGGCCCGCGCGTCGCACATTTTGTGCAACACAGATCAAGTTTGGGGGGATCCACCATGACCGATACGCTTTATCCGCCAAGCGCTGCGATGGCCGCAGGCGCACATGCCGACAAGGCCACCTATGACGCAATGTATGCCGCATCGATTGCCGACCCAGAGGCGTTCTGGGGCGAGCATGGCAAGCGGATCGACTGGATCAAGCCCTATACCAAGGTCAAGAACACCAGCTTTGCCCCCGGCAAGGTGGACATCAAGTGGTATGAAGACGGCACCATGAACGTCGCGGCCAATTGCATCGACCGGCATCTGGCGACCCGTGGCGATCAAACCGCGATCATCTGGGAACCCGACAGCCCCGATGAAGAAGCCCAGCACATTACTTACAAAGAGCTGCACGCGCAGGTCAGCAAGTTCGCCAATGTCCTCAAAGACATGGGTGTGGGCAAAGGCGACCGGGTGGTGATCTACCTGCCGATGATCCCGGAGGCGGCTTATGCCATGCTCGCCTCTGCTCGGATCGGCGCGATCCACTCTATTGTTTTTGCAGGGTTTTCTGCCGATGCGCTTGCTGCACGGATCAGCGGGTCGCAGGCCAAGGTTGTGATCACCGCAGACGGTGCACCGCGCGGCGGGCGGGTGACGAACCTTAAGGACAGCGTCAATCAGGCGCTGATCAACGTGATGCACGACTGCCAGTGCCTTTGCGTGCAGCGCACCGGACAGCAGGTCGCGTGGCGGCCCGAGGGCGACGTCTGGCTGCATGAGGCGATGGAAAAAGCCGACGCCGATTGCCCGCCCGAAGAGATGAACGCCGAAGACCCGCTGTTCATACTTTACACCTCAGGTTCCACCGGGATGCCCAAGGGCGTAGTCCATGCCAGCGGCGGCTATCTGGTCTATGCCAGCATGACGCACCAATACACATTTGATTATCACGATGGCGATATCTTCTGGTGCACGGCGGATGTGGGCTGGGTCACGGGGCACAGCTATATTGTCTATGGGCCTCTGGCTAACGGTGCGACCACGGTGATGTTCGAGGGCGTGCCGACCTACCCCGATGCGGGGCGGTTCTGGGCTGTGTGCGAAAAGCACAAGGTGAACCAATTCTATACCGCACCTACGGCCATCCGTGCCTTGATGGGTAAGGGCCCGGAATGGGTCGAGAAATACGATCTGTCCGACCTCAAGGTACTGGGCACCGTGGGTGAGCCGATCAACCCAGAGGCCTGGAATTGGTACAACGACGTGGTCGGCAAAGGGAATGTGCCCATCGTCGACACATGGTGGCAGACCGAAACCGGTGGCCACCTGCTGACGCCGCTGCCAGGTGCCACGGCGACGAAGCCCGGCTCGGCCACAACGCCGTTCTTTGGCATTCAGCCTGTGATCCTTGAACCCACATCGGGCGAAGAAATCACCGACACCGCCGCCGAAGGTGTGCTGTGTATCAAAGACAGCTGGCCTGCGCAGATGCGCACCGTCTGGGGCGATCATGAGCGGTTTGAGAAGACCTATTTCGCGGACTACAAGAACTACTACTTCACCGGTGATGGCTGCCGCCGTGACAGCGATGGCTATTACTGGATCACGGGTCGCGTCGATGATGTGATCAACGTCAGCGGCCACCGGATGGGCACCGCAGAGGTTGAAAGCGCGCTGGTCGCTCACGCCACCGTGTCAGAGGCCGCCGTTGTCGGCTATCCGCATCCCGTAAAGGGGCAGGGCATCTACGCCTATGTGACGCTGATGGGCGGGCAAGAGCCGTCGGATGAGCTGCGCAAAGAGCTGGAAACTTGGGTCCGGTCCGAGATTGGGCCGATTGCCAAGCCTGACCTGATCCAATGGGCGCCCGGTCTGCCCAAGACACGCTCTGGCAAGATCATGCGCCGCATCCTGCGCAAGATCGCCGAGGATGACTTTGGCGCGCTGGGCGATACCTCGACCCTGGCCGAGCCAGAGGTGGTGGATGACCTTATCGCAAACAGGATGAACAAGGGTTAACCTATTAACCACCTGCTCGGATTGTCCCATGGATTTGGGGCACTGTGTGATAGGCTCTTTCCTGAAAAGGTGGGGGCCTTTTGCACAAAGGGAAGGGCGCGTGATTTATCAAATCAATGCGGTGACTCCGGTCACACCAAAGACACAGCACGCGGCGGCAGAGGATCAGCAGGCCCAACGCCAAAACCCGCAGAATACCAGCAATTCGCAAGGGGCCGATGCGGTCGCGCAGGCCAGCGCCCCCGGCACGGTAGAGATCGCGCGCAGTGCCGCGGTGCCCGCGCCAGAGGCGACAGCGCGCACGGATACCAGCCCGCCACCACGCCCCGGCCGCGACGTTCTTAGCCTGCCGGTGCGGGCCGATGCCCGGTCCGTTGTCATGGCCATCGCATCCGACAAGGAACCACAGGTCTACCCGCCAGAGGCTGACATGGCTGCACAACAAGCCGCAGCCGAACGGGCGCGGATCATGTCGCGCGCGCAATCCATTGTAGAGGCTGTGATGGCGCAGGACTTTGCCGTGGCCCGCCGCAACCCTTACGAGGTCAACTAAATCTCGACCCCGTAGCGCAGGATGACGGGGACGATCAGCTCTTCCTCATCCGTCAGATGGCGGTCCAAAAGACGGTGTAGCAAACCCAAATGTTCATGCAGGGCACCGGTTGCCGTCTGCAAAGGGTCGCGGTCATCCAGCTTTTTCAGTGCGCCGTTCGCCAGATCGACAAAATCCGCGAGATGTCGGTCAATCGCGTGGTGATCGGCGTCCAGAATGTCAAAGCCCTTGGCGATGCGGTCGTCCTTTTGCACCAGCACCGGAAAGTAGTGGGTATCCTCAATCGTGTGATGCTCGTGCAGCCCGTTCACAAACATGCCGCCATAGCGTGATATGACCGCACCGAACCGTTGCGGATCCATCTGGCGATCGATCAGCGCCTCTGACGTCGTGGTCATTTCGGCTAATATCCGCCGAAACATCAGGTGGCGGTCCAGCCAAAACCGGATCAATCCGTCAAATCCGGGGTCGCTGGTCCAGCCGTCGCGTGGATAGGCGGCCAACAGCACACGCAGCGGATCGGGCAGACCGGGGCGGTTTTCAAGGCTCAGATCGTCTGACATGTCGCGAATCACTTATAATGGGTCGCGTGGTGGCAAGGTCCGACAGCGGCCCACATTCGCGTTGAAATGAATATGTGCGTGAGAACCCAAAATTTGTCTATATCTTGCGCAACGGACCAGATGATCTTGTGTGATACTGTTTGCCGCGGGGTCAATCACACACAGGCCTTGCCATTTGAACAAACCTCTCAAAGGATACCCGTCATCAGCGCGTTCTGCGCGCATGAGTTGATCAAAACGTCGCGCTGGAAAAACGGCGCGCATATTTGGGAGAATTCTATGACATTCAAAACAAAGCTAATGGCATCCACCGCCGCAATGTTGATTGCGTCCAGCGGTGCCGCATGGGCAGACGGCCACGCCACCCATCCCGAAACCGGCGACGTGCTCGCCTCTGAGCAGACATTTACCTATCGCGATCTCGACGAAAGCCCGTCGATTGATCCCGGCGTTGCCGAAGACAGCGCTGGTGGCGATATCCTGCGTGACCTCTTTGAAGGTCTGATGAACCAGGACGCCGACGGTAATCTGATCCCCGGTGTTGCCACCGGTTATGAGGTCAGCGACGACAACCTCGTCTACACTTTCACGCTGCGCGACAACGCCAAGTGGTCCAACGGTGACCCAGTTGTGGCGGGCGACTTTGAATATGCGTGGAAGCGTGCGGCGTCGCCCGAACTCGCATCCCCCTATAGCTGGTTCATCGAGCTGATGAGCCTTGAGAACGCATCAGAAGTCATCGCCGGCGACGTGGAGCCATCCGAACTGGGTGTCACCGCCATTGATGATATGACGCTTGAGGTCCGGCTGACCCAGCCGCTGCCGTATTTCGCGCAGATGACCACGCATTTCACGACCTTCCCCGTGCACAAGGCCACCGTGGACGCCCATGGGTCCGAGTGGACACAGGCTGGCAACATGGTGTCGAACGGCGCCTATAAGCTGACCGAATTCGTGCCGCAGGAGCGCATGGTGCGCGAGCGGAACGAAATGTATTGGGACAACGAAAACACCTATATCGATACCGTCACACGGTTGGTGATCCCGGATGAGAACGTGGCCCTGACCCGTTATCTGGCGGGTGAGCTTGACCGCACAGCCGTGCCAACCGGCCAATTCCCGCGCCTGAGCGAGGAATACCCAGATGAGGCGCTGTCCGTGCCAACGGCCTGTTCCTACTACTACACCATCAACCTGACCGACACCGGCAACCCTGCGTTGATGGACCCGAACGTCCGCAAAGCGCTCAGCCTTGCGGTGGACCGTGACGTGATCGTGGAAAACGTGCTGGCCGGTGGTCAAAAGCCTGCCTACACCTTCACCCACTGGGCGACGGCTGGCTTTGAGACGCCTGACATTCCAATGGCCTCCATGACGCAGGCTGATCGGAACGCAATGGCGGCAGAGCTGATGTCAGCGGCAGGCTATGACGCCGACAACCCGCTTGCGGTTGACCTGATCTACAACACCTCCGAAGGCCACAAGTCCGTTGCTATCGCGATCAGCCAGATGTGGAAGCAGACACTGGGTGTCGAAGCCACGTTGGACAATCAGGAATGGCAGACCTTTCTCCAAACCCGCGGCAATCAGGACTATCAGATCGCCCGCGCCGGTTGGTGTGCTGACTACAACGAAGCGTCCACGTTCTTGGATTTGATGGATTCCAATTCTGGTTACAACGACGCCAAATATACAAACACAGAAGTGGATGAGTTGCTTGCAGAGGCCAAGACGGCCGACAATCCGCAGGCCAACTATGACCGCGTGGAAGAGATCATCGCGATCGATACGCCGATCATTCCGATCTACCACTACGCATCTGTGAACATGTTGAACGACAACCTCGAAGGTTGGCCCGTCAACAACTTCCAGCAAAACTGGTACTCAAAAGACTTCTACAAGTCGGCTGAGTAAACAAGCCTGACCATTGGCCGCGCCCCCCGTTCATCGACCGGGGGCGCGGTTGCTATTGGCGTTTTCCCAGATGCGGACCCCTGACATATGACCGCCTATATTATCCGCCGCCTTGCCGTGGCCATTCCAACGCTTTTGATCCTCGTGATCCTGTCGTTCATCCTGATGTATGCGGCCCCCGGCGGGCCCTTCAACTCTGATCGCCCGCTGCCGCCCCAGGTGCTCGCCAACCTCGAGGCGAAATACGGGCTGGATCAGCCATTCTGGAAACGCATCACCACCTATGTGTGGAGCGTGACGACGCAATTCGACTTTGGCCCCTCGTTCAAATTCAAGGACCGGTCGGTCAATGACATCATCTCCCAGGGCTTCCCTGTCACGCTGACCTATGGGTTTTGGTCCTTTATCGTGGCCGTTGTGGTCGGTGTCTCGCTTGGCGCTGCTGCCGCGATCCGCCAGAACACATGGCTCGACTATCTGGCCGTCGGCATCTCGGTCGGTGCGCAGGTGCTGCCAAACTTTGTGCTGGGTCCAATCCTGATCATCGTCTTTACGCTTTGGCTGGGGGTCTTGCCCGGCGGGGGCTGGAACGGCGGGCAGTGGCAATATCTGGTGATGCCGGTCATCGCCCTCTCCACGTCCTATATGGCGTCCATCGCCCGGATCACCCGGTCTTCGATGCTGGAGGTGCTCAACACCAACTTCATCCGCACCGCGCGGGCCAAGGGGCTGTCGCCCACCCGCGTGATCTGGAAGCACGCGCTGAAGCCGACGATGCTGCCGGTGATATCCTATCTGGGGCCTGCGTTTGTCGGCATGATCACCGGCTCTGTGGTGGTTGATCTGATCTTCTCCACCGGCGGGATCGGGCAGTTCTTTGTGAACTCTGCCTTCAGCCGCGATTATTCGGTGATCATGGGGATCACCATCCTCGTGGGCTCGCTCACCATCCTGTTCAACCTCGTGGTCGATATCCTTTACGCGTGGATTGACCCCAAGATCCGGTATTAAGGGAGGGCTGCGCATGTTTCCCAACAAAGCCACCGTCGAAAGTCTTGAGGACGCGGCCCATATGGCCGAGGTGCAAGGTCGCTCTCTTTGGGGCGATGCTCGCGAACGGTTCTTTCGCAACCGCGCCGCCGTGGTCTCGCTGATCGTTCTGATCTGCATCGCAGCCTTTGGGTTTCTGGGCGAACTCGTCGCCCAGTGGGAACGGGATTTCGTGGACTTTTCCCTTATGGGGGCCAATGCCACCCAAGGGGTGCCGTCCTTTGAAACCGGTCACTACTTTGGCACCGATGCCTCTGGCCGCGACCTCTTTGCGCGGGTGGTGCAGGGGACGCGGATTTCGCTGATGGTTGGCATCGTCGGCGCCATGGTCGCAGTGATCGTTGGCACGCTTTATGGGGCCACGGCGGGCTATTTCGGGGGCCGGATCGACGGGATCATGATGCGCACGGTGGACGTGCTGATGTCGATCCCCTTCATGTTCGTGCTGATCCTGATGCTGGTGATCTTTGGCCGCTCGCTCTTTATGCTGTTTCTGGGCATCGGCCTGATTTCATGGCTCGACATGGCCCGCATCGCGCGCGGCCAGACCCTGTCGATCAAGAACAAGGAATTCGTCGAAGTCGCCTTTGCCACCGGCGTTCACCCGCTGAAAATCATCCTGCGCCACATCGTGCCGAATCTGCTGGGTATTGTGATCGTCTACGCCACGTTGCTGGTACCGTCGATGATCATCTTTGAAAGCTTCATCAGTTTCCTGGGCCTTGGCGTGCAGGAACCCAACACCTCGCTTGGGGCATTGATTTCCGAGGGCAACAAAAACGTCGGCAACGGCACGCCGTGGCAACTGGCCTTTCCGCTGGCCTTCTTCGTCGTCACCATCTTTGCATTCTTCTTTGTGGGCGACGGCCTGCGGGATGCGCTCGATCCAAAGGACCGCTGATATGAGCCTGCTGGAAATCGACAACATGCGCGTGACCTTCACCACCGCCGATGGCGATGTGAACGCGGTCAACGGCGTCAGCTTTGGCATCGACGCGGGCGAGACACTGGCGGTTGTGGGCGAAAGCGGATCAGGCAAAAGCCAGACCGCCTTTGCCGCCATGGGGCTTTTGGCCAAGAACGGGCGCGCCACCGGCGAGGCGCGTTTTGACGGCAAGGACCTGCTGAAAATGTCGCTGCCCGAGATCAACAAGATCCGCAGCAAAGAGATCGCGATGATCTTTCAGGACCCGATGACATCGCTCAACCCCTATATCCGCATCTCGGAACAGATGGCCGAGGTGTTGATGCTGCACAAGGGCATGTCCAAGTCCGACGCCATCGCCGACAGCGTCAAGATGCTGGACGCGGTGAAAATCCCCGATGCCCGCAACCGTATCCGCAGCTTCCCACACGAATTTTCCGGCGGGATGCGGCAACGGATCATGATCGCTATGTCGCTCTTGTGTCAGCCGCGCCTGCTGATCGCGGATGAGCCGACGACGGCGCTGGATGTGACCGTGCAGGCGCAGATCATGCAGCTTTTGGGCGAAATCCGGGATGAGTTCGGCACCGCCATCATCCTGATCACCCATGACCTTGGCGTCGTGGCAGGTTTCTGTGATCGGACGCTGGTGCTTTATGGTGGGCAGATCATGGAAGACGGGCCAACGCAGACGGTCTTTGACAACCCCAGCCATCCCTATACGCGCGGCCTGCTGAAAGCGGTGCCGCGCCTTGATCGCGCCGATGCGGAACTGCTGACCATCGCGGGTGAACCCCCCGATATGTCGCGCCTGCCGCAGGGCTGTCCGTTCTCACCCCGCTGCGCACAGGTCCAGAATACCTGCGCCAGCCTGCGCCCGGAATTGCAGGGATTTGGCGCGGATCGTCGCCGCGCCTGTCTCTTGCCGGTTGAGGAGGTCGCATAATGTCCACCATCCTGTCTGTCCGCGATCTGTCCGTCACCTTTGACGTCCGTCGCCCAGGGTCATGGCCCTGGACCCCGCCCAACAAGCTGCACGCCGTCAGCCAGATGAGCTTTGATCTGCAAGCCGGGCAATGCCTTGGCGTTGTGGGGGAATCCGGCTCTGGCAAGTCCACTTTGGCCCGCGCGATTGTGGGCACTGTGCCATCCGCCGGGGGTGTGATCGACTTTGAAGGGCATGACCTCGCGGCCATGTCGCCTGCCCAACGGCGCGTGCATCGCCGTGATGTGCAGATGATCTTTCAAGACCCGTTGGCCGCGCTGAACCCGCGCATGACCGTGGGGGAGATTATCGCCGAACCGCTGGTGACCCATGAGCCCGGCACCAGCCGAACCGAGCGCAAGAAACGCGTGCAGGAACTGATGGAACGCGTCGGTCTGCTGCCCAATCTGATCAATCGCTACCCGCATGAATTCTCCGGCGGCCAGTGCCAACGCATCGGCATCGCCCGGGCGCTGATCATGAAGCCCAAGCTCTTGATCTGTGATGAACCGGTCTCGGCGCTGGATGTCTCGGTGCAGGCGCAGGTGGTGAACCTGTTGATGGAATTGCAGCGCGACATGGGGCTGTCGATGATCTTTATCGCCCATGACCTGAGCGTTGTGAAACACATCAGTGACCAGATCATCGTGATGTATCTGGGTCGCCAGATGGAAATGGCCGATGCTGTGACGCTCACGACGCGGCCCGAACATCCCTATTCCCAAGCGCTGATCTCATCCGTGCCGATCCCTGATCCCGCACTGGAAAAGGCCCGCGAGCGTCCGATCCTTGAAGGTGAATTGCCGTCACCCCTCGCGCCACCATCAGGCTGCGTGTTCCGCACCCGGTGCCCTAAGGCGCAGGCGTCCTGCGCGGGCGATCTGCCCGTGTTCAAAGACCTTGGCCAAGGCCATTTCGTGGCCTGCCCCTTCCATGCCGCACAGGATGTGCTGGCGGTTACGGCCTAGGGATGCGTCGCCTGTTGCACCTATTTGTCAGGTTCTGGACGTTCTTGACCGACGGTACATCGGGCCGCGCGTTCTTTCGGGCGTTAGGGGTCTGTCTGGCACTCTCGGTCGTGATCGTGTTGGTGATGATCGGCTTGAACTTGATCTTGGCGCGCTTTGGCGTGGGGCCTGCCCCAGTCGAAGGCCCCGACATCCAATTCTGGGCGCTGACCATTGCGTCGATCCTGTTCTATCTACCCTGGGCCATCAGCCTTGTGGCGACGTTCTGGAACGGCCAGCGGTTTGTGCTGAACAGTCAGTGAACGGTGCTAAACCAGACGTGTAACGGCCCGGTGATCTCAAAACCCGCCTCTTGCGCCGCCACCAGATCATCGCCGCGCTCATAGCCTACCAACGGCCCGCCGATCTCGCCCGCGAGGGCCGCGACGGGGGCAAAGGCACCTTCGCCAAAGACATTGGACAGGCCAATGCAATCGGAGGAGCGGTTGGCGATCCCGCCTGCGTCATATCCATCACCGGCCTTGCGGCCCCAGATGGTCACATCCGCACGGTCCAGGATCGCAGGCGGAAACTGCTGCCATTTGGGCGGGTTCGGCGCGTGCCACGCTGCCTCCCACGCGTCCAAAGCCGCTGGTGTCGTGATCTCTTCCCAGCCGCTTGTGTCGGCAGGCTGGGCTGTTGCCGCCCATATCCAAGAGGCGGAAAAACCCGGTTTCATACGCGGATCGTCTAGGGGCAGGGCATCAAACCCGTCCTTGATCCCAAACCCCTTTTGCGTCGGATGGGCGGCCACGCGGGCCATCACGGCGTCGGGGTTGGTCGGATCAAGCGTCGTCATCCAGCTATGAAACGGCGGCGGTTGATCCAGCATCTCAAAGCACAGATCATCGCGGCGATATCGCAGCCCGTGCAGGTCCGCCATCATCGCATACCAATCCGCATTGTTATGCGCGGCCATAACCGCGCGGGGATCAATAGTCGCGTTCAAAGAACACCCCGATGCTGGTCTCACCATCCGCATCCACTGTGCCCTTGGCGGTGATCTCTGACGTGATGTCGAGATTCAAGTTGATCTCCGTATCGCCTTCGGAATTGATCGTCACATCGGTATAGACGTTTTCGGTCAGATACTTACCAGCCCGCACGGCGGCATTGCCGTCGGCATCAGTTGTCACGTCAAAATCATCCAGCCCGATATTGGCGCGGAAGTTATCAATGATCCCACCGCCACCCTTGCCCGCCAGCGTGCCCACGGCTGCGGCCAGTTGCACGGCCTGGAGGGGGCTGATCTCGCTGATGTTGCGGCCAAAGATCAGTTGCGACAGCACCTCATCCTGCGGCAGCTCTGGCGTAGATTGAAACGTCACATCGGGGGCGTTTGCGGGCCCTTCGACGACAATCTGCACCTGCGTGCCGGTGCGTGTCTCGGTCGCCGCGACAAGGCGCAGGTAGGGGATGAAATCCCCCTGCAGCGTCGCCGAGCCTTCGGTCAGATCAAAGCGTTGTTGCAGGATATTCAGCCGCCCGCGCACCAGTTCAAACTGTCCAATCGGCACCACTGCGTTGCTGGTGCCGCCAATCTGCAAGGTGCCACCCAACTCGGCATCAAGACCTCGCCCACGGATGAAAATGCGGTTTGGCGCGTTCACGGTGATATCCAGCGGAAAGCCCGGACCGCTTGTCGTCTCCGCCGCCTGCGTATTGCCTGTCGTTGTGGCACCGGCGCGTTCCAACGTGGTGCGCACGGCACCATTCGCGCCGATATGGGTGACGTCCGGCAAGTCCCCCAACGCGCCGATCCCCGAGGACGGCACCTGCACATCCGTCTGCCCGATGTTCAGCGTGCCCGCGATGCGCGCGCCGCCGGTCAAGGCACCGTTCAGGCCGACCGTGCCGTCAATCGTGGTGCGATAGAGGTTCGGGTCCTCAAGCACGACACCCAGCAGATCAATCGCCAGATCACCGTTGAACGGCGCGCTTAGACCCACCGGCCCATTGATCGCGATCCGGCCACCGCTGCTAACGCTGCCGCCCAGATCGACCAGCGCATTGGCTCCGTTCAGCGTCACGCCGCCCGCAATGTTATCCAGCGCCAGACCTAATGTCGGTGCTGTCGCACGCGTGCCAGCCGTGCTGATCCGGCCCGTGACAGAGGACAGGGCAGGGGGGCCATCCACCGCGATGTCAAAGGTCACGTCACCATCAATGCGGCGCGGCTCGATAAAGCTATTGGCAAGGCCAAGCGGCGCACTGCCGTTCACATTCAGGTTCAGGGTGCCGCTGTCTGCGACCTCTCCACTAACCACAGCGCCGATGCCGCCGGGGCCGGTGGCGTCCACGTCAACGCCCCAACCTGCGCCAAGGCGGTTGGCGCTGCCCGTCGCAGTCGCAGGCCCGCTCAGGCTGCCGCCAGTCAGGGGGCCAATGTCGTTGAGACGCGCGTCAAACGTGGCACTGCCGGTGCCGTCGTCGCGGGCATCGACCGTCCCACTGGCGCTGAGCGCGGGGGTTTGCGCGCTGAAGTTCCGCACCGCATAGCCGCCGTCGGTGCGCTGCACCTCTGCCCGCAGGGACCCGGCCCCGCGCAAAAGCTGGTCCACGGTCGCGTTGCCAATGGCGGGGCTGCTGGTGTCGATGGCGATCTGCGCGTCGATCCCGCTCAGGTCCGTGATCACGCGTCCCGTCAGGTTTGCCGAGACCCCGCCCGACAGCGGCAGGCCCGCAATCGTCGCATAGCGCGTCAGTGATCCCACGCGTGCATCCAGTGTGCCGGTGACGTCAAACGCCTCACCCACCGGTGTCGCCACTGCGTCGAGCGTGGCAGAGGTGTCGCCCAAAACAGCGCGCAGATCGGCCGTGGCGTCACCACCCGCCGCGCGGCTCGCCGTGCCTTGCACCACACCGTTGCCCGCCAGGATGGGGTCGATTTTCGCGTCCCCAATCGCCAAATCCTGCGTGCCAATCGTCAGATCGGCGTCCAAGCTGCTCAGGTCGGACAGCGCCGTGCCGCTGATATCCGCCGACACCCGGCCATCAATCGCGCGGCCTGCCAACTGGGCAAAGGGCGACAGGTCCGCCACATCCGCGTCAAGCGTGCCCGCCAATTGATACAGATCGCCTGCCGGCGTCGCCGTGCCATCGACCCGCACATCCGTGCCAGTGCCCAGGGCCACCACATCCGCCGCGATCACACCTGCATCATCGCGCGTGGCGGTCAGGTCCAGATCAAGTGGCCCGGTCAGCCCTTGGGCCAAGCGACCCGCGTCGTTGATCGTCAGGTCCAGCATCGCCTCTGCCGGGCCTTCCACGCCGCCGTTTGCATCTGCGCGCAGGTCAAGCGCGGGGGTCGTGACCACCAGATCGGTCAACCGAAAGAGGTCCGCGCCGGTGCGGGCGACGCTCGCCGACAATCTGCCTGCCCCGTCCAACAGCGGATCAAGCTGCGCGACCCCGGTCTGCAAATTCTGCGTGGCCGCCGCGATGTCGGTGTCAAAGCGCAGCCCGTCGGCGAGCAAGACACCGCTGGCCGTGATCTCTGCCGCGCCGCCGATGTCTTGGCCTGTGACTGCGCGATAGCGGCTCAGATCGCTCACGGCGGCGGTCAAAGCGGCATTCACGGTCTGGCCTGTTTCAGCCGGATTGACGGAGCCAAAGGCCGCCAATTCGGCGGCAGGCCCGCTGCCTGTCACGTCAAACTGGATCACCCCGGCATTGTCGCGCGTCGCGGTGCCAGAGACGGACGCGGGGCCATCCAACCCCTCTTGCACTAGAGCCACATCATTGATCGATATGGCAAATTCTGCCGCGCTTTCCTCACTTGTCAGCGCCGCACTTGCGGTCACCAGCGCCTCATCCGAGGCGATGCGCAGGCCTTCCAAACGGGTGCCTGTGGTGTCGCGCACGGCTTGCAGCGACAGCGTGCCGTCGCCTGCCAGCAGCGGATCAAGCTGGGCGATGCCAATCGCCAAATCCGTCGTCGTGCCGGTCATCAACACGTCGTATTGGCCGTCAAGCGGGCTGATGGTTGGAATGATCGTCAGGTCCGCCGCACCCGCCAAGCCCGGCTGGCCTGCGAGCGTGGCAAAGCGGGCCAGCGCATCCGCCGACAGGATCACATTGGCGGTCGTGCGCAAGTTATCCTCTGGCGTGGCGATGGTGGCGTCGGCCAGCAATTCGATGCCCGGCCCGGTCAGGGTCAGGCGGCTGATCTGCGTCGGCTCCCCTTCCAGGTAGGCCAGCGTCAGGTTGCCCGTGACAGCATCGCCAAACGCCTCTGACGCGCCTGCGTCGTCCAGTTCCACGCCCGTCGCCTCATAAGCCAGATCGGCGGTGACTTCGCCTACCGCAGCGCCCGTGCCTGCGATGATCTTGCCGCCGCCGTTCAAGCCGACCTGCGCCAGATAAAGGCCGGGGCGGTCAAAGCCGACGATGTCGAAGGCGGCGGTCCAATCGTCTGACACGGCGCGGTCATAGCCGATGTTCAGGTTCACGCGGTCCACAAATGTCTTTGGCCCGGTCAGCGGCAAGAGCACGATTTCGCCGTCTGCGCTGGCAATGGCCCCATCAAGCGAAAGCTGCTCGGGCCAGCCGCCGGGGCTGATCGCGGCACTGCCTGTCAGGCGCAGCTTGTCGGCGCGCAAATCCAGCGTGGACAGATCAAAACCGCCCGCCTCACTTTGTGTGCCTTGCGCAATCAACGTGACATCAGGGCCAAAGAATTCCTGATAATCCGGGGCTAAAAGCGGCGCGATATTCCCGCCGATATCCAGCCCAAACTGGCTGGTGCCATCGTCGGTGGCTGTCAGGGTGAAATCCCCCTGCACGCGCGGCTGCCCCTCGGTCGCCAGTTCCAGCGTGGCGGCAAAGTCATCCAGCGGGCCTGCACCCTGCAGCTTCAGCCCCAGATCAGGCTGGCCTGGCAGATCGATCAACTGCGCGACGATGCCCGCAGGGCCTTCGGTCAGGTCCAGATCAAGCGTCAGCTCGCGGCTGGCATTGGCATAATCGCCCGCAATCGCAAAGCGTCCGGTCTGCCCGTCCAGCCGTTCCGCTGTGATATTGGCATTGCCCTCACCACCCGCCAAACCGGCAGCACCCGCGATCTGAAACGCCAGCGGCTCGCCCAGAAAGCTCTCGCCCAGCTCAATCCGGTCTATCGCCAATTGATCAAGCTGAATGCTCACCGGCAGTTCGGGCAGCGCAAAGGGCGTGGCCTCTGCCGCCGGTGCCTCAATGCCAGAGGGCAGGGGCGCGCGGGCCACCACGATCCGCTCGGCGCTCAACTCATCCACGTCGATGGCACCGCGCAGCAGGGCGGCCCGGCTCCAGATCAGGGTGACGTTATCAAGGGTCAGCCAGACGCCTTCGCTATCGGCCACGGTGAGCTGCGTGATCGTCGCCTCAGAGCTGAGCGCGCCTTGGAAACCCTGAATATTCACGACCCGCTCATCGCCCGACAGGTTTTCCTCGATCAGGGTGGTCAGATAGCCCTTGTCCTCATCCGAGGCCTCTTGGGCCATGGCAGCGAAGGGCAGGGTGGCAAGGCAGGTGGCTGTGATAAGATTTCTCAAAACGCTTGCCCAATCCCGATATAAACCTCGACGGAGCCAAAGGCGTCATCGCCATTCGCGGGCGTGCCAATGTCCAGCCGGATCGGCCCGATCCCGGTGTTGTAGCGCACGCCAAGCCCCACGCCCGCATGCCAATCGCCGTCATCGCCCGGCACATTCGTCTCACCTACATGGCCAAGGTCATAAAACCCGACCACACCGATGCTGTCGGTCACGGCATAACGCGCCTCGAGCTGGGCACCGAGGAACGACAGACCGCCGGTTGTTGTCGTCTCTCCGGCTGTGATCGTATCGACGCCAAGTGACTTATAGCTTTGGCCGCGCACCGTCCCGCTGCCACCGGAATAAAACAGGAAGTCCGCCGGGGTCTGGTCAATCGTGGACCCCACAACCGACCCCACTTGCCCACGGGCCGCGACGCCAAATTTGTCACCTTCGCCAAAGGTCCGATAAACCCGCGCATCCGCATAGATGCGCCCGCCATTGGCCCCACCATCAAGCGAGATAAACGGCGTCGCCTCAACATCGATGAAGTACCCGTTCTGCGCATTGGTCGCATCGTCGCGCTTGTCGTATGTGGCAGTCAGGGGCAGCGTCAGCAGGGTGTATTCCCGCACACCTGCGGCGGTTTCCTCTCTCGCGGTCAGCAGACCCAGACCAACAGAGGCGGTCAGCGCATCCGTCAACTTGCGGGTCGCGGCCACCTCAATCTCTGCCTTATCCAACAGATAATCCGGCTCATCCTCGCGGCTCAGGCTCCCGCTGACCGTCAGATCGGTGTCCGGGCCATAGATCGCGGGGATCGTGAGGCTGGTGGCAATGGTGTAATCCACGCCACCGGTGCCGCCGCCGATGCCTGCGATCTCACCCTCAACCCGCAAACGCTCTGCCCCGCCCCAGAAGTTCCGGTGCAGCCAATAGGACGACACTTTCAGACCCTCGACCGAAGATAGCTCAATCCCAAAGCCAAAGCGGCGCGGCAGGGTTTCCACCACCTGAATTTCAACCGGCAGCGTATCGCCGGGGCCAATGCCGTCAGCTTCGCGCAGGTTGATGCTGTCAAAGGCCCCGGTTTCGCGCAGACGGCGTGCGGCCTTTTCGATCTCATCAGGAGAATAGACCGCGCCCTGCGGCAACCCGGCGATGCGCAAGATGGCCATGCCGCGCACGTCCTCATTGCCGCTGACGGTCACGGTGCCAAAGGTCAGTTTGGGGCCGGGGGCCAGTGTGACGGATGCATCCAGTTCCTGTGCGCTGTGGCGCGCCACGATCTGTTGATCGGCGACCTCTGCCTTGGCATGGCCCGCGTCGCGCCATGCAGTTACGCCAGTGACGGCAGCTTGCCGGATCAGGTCTGCGCCCGCCTCTTCCCCGGCGGCAAAACCGTCAGGCAGGTCGGTGCCTGCGGGCAGGGGGGCGACCCGCGCTTGGCCAAAAGTGAACTTGGGGCCTTTGTCGATGTTAATTGTGACAGTGTTGATCTGTGCGGGGGCCGCGAGCGGTGAAATCCCAGACGCCTCGCGCCCATTGACGCTGATCGACACGGTGCCACTGAAATAGCCCGCACTGTAAAGCGCGGTCAGCAGGGCCCGGTAATCGGCCCGCGCAGCGGCCACGTAATCTTGCGGGGCAGGGTCGGCTTCTGGGTCAATCGCCATCACCAGCGATGCGCCTTCCAAAAGGGCCGTGATCTGCGGCCCGGTATCGGGTGCAATAAGGGTAATCTCTTGCGCCGCGGCCGGACCGCATAACGCCAAAGACAAGGCCAAACCATACCGATTTTTCACTGACTGCACCCCACCGCCCCGTTTTGCCAAAACATAGCTTGAACAGACGCAAAGGAAAATGGCTGAACTGTTCACATCGCGGGGAAACGCTCAGTTCTTTTCCCGCGCTTCTGCGGTCGTTTTCAGACATTGGCGCGGGCGCAAAATGCGTTACGCTCGCCCCATGGGATATTTGATCGACAACCTGCAATACGCCAATTGGTCTGAAAAGATCTTTCGCCAGATGCGGGCAGGGGGTGTGGACGCGGTGCATGTCACCATCGCCTATCACGAGACGTTTCGCGAAATGGTGTTGGAGCTGGAAAAGTGGAACCGCTTTTTCGAACGCTTCCCCGATCTGATCATGCGCGGGCTGACCGGTACCGATGTGCGGCTGGCTCGCGAAACGGGGCGCACCGCGATCTTCTTTGGCTTTCAAAATCCCAGCCCGATTGAGGATGACGTCGGCCTGATTGAAATCTGCCACCAGCTTGGTGCGCGGTTCATGCAGTTGACCTATAACAACCAATCCCTGCTCGCGACGGGCTGTTACGAAGACGACGACACCGGCCTGACACGCTTTGGCAAACAAGCCGTGGCCGAGATGAACCGCGTGGGTCTTGTTGTTGATATGTCCCATTCAGCGGATCGCTCAACGCTTGAGGCGATTGATTTTTCCAGTCGCCCCATCGCCATCACCCATGCCAATCCTGACTGGTGGCACCCGGCCCGGCGCAACAAATCGGACGAGGTGCTGCGCGCTCTGACCGCCCGTGGCGGTATGTTGGGCTTTTCGGTTTACCCGCACCATCTAGCGGGTGGCGGGGCCTGCACCGTAAACAGTTTCTGCCAGATGATCGCAGAGGCCGCGTCACGATACGGGGCTGAAAACCTCGGGATCGGCACTGACCTGTGTCAGGACCAGCCTGACAGCGTCGTTGAATGGATGCGCGTGGGCCGGTGGAGCAAGGACATCGACTATGGCGAAGGCTCTGCCGACAACGCAGGCTTTCCACCGATGCCGGAGTGGTTCGTCGACAACCGCGATTTTGGCAATATCCGCAATGGGTTGCTAGCTGTCGGCATGAGCACGTCAGAGGTTGATGGGATCATGGGGGATAACTGGCTGCGGTTTTATAACTCCAACTTTGGGCCTGCCGATGCTGGATGATTTCAAGGCCCCACCGCAAGTTCCCCTGCGCCCACCAAGCGAAGTGATGCGCCTGCGCCGCATGGGCGCATCCTTCCCCACTCGGTTGTCGTTTCTGCGCAGTTTGATGCGCCGATTGTCGTCTGAAAACGTTCAGGTCACCCGCCCGGTGTGGGAGGTTTGCGCCGATGGCTTCGGCCATGCGGTCTACAGCCTCGACCTTGGCGGCTTCACCTATTCGCTGGTCGCCGTCTCCACCGATCTGCCGCCTGATCAGCGCACTGACCGCGTGATCGCCACGGCTTGGGACACGGCCTATGTGCTTTATGACGGCGTGCCGTCCGCCGACGAAATTGCCCGCATCGTGGCCGCGGCGCCCAAGCAAGAGGCATCGCGCTATACCGCCCGTGATCTGGTCCTCAGCCGCGCCAACAAATCCGTCCGCCTTTGGGCGCATGTGGTCGATGCCCTGCGCGCAGGCAACCAACCCGACCGCGATCTGGTCGCGCAAACCGGGTATCTGATGCGCACCACCGCCGTCTACGGCAACGGTAAATTCGGTATCGCTGACCGCGCCTGTATCGCCGACCGCCCCGGCCTGTCTGGCCCCTTCGCGGCAGAGATGCTGACGGTCTGGCTGATCCGTGGCTTCACCCATGATCTGGTCGAACATGTGGGTGGCGCCCCGCTTGATCGCGACCTCAAACGCCACCTTGGCATCGGCAATTCTACCGGGCTTGGGATGGCCCCGTTTCTGGTGTCGCACCCGCTGCTGCTCGACGCTTGGATGCAGGTCCGCGAAACCGCGCTTGCTCGTGTCCGCGCCGTGCCAGCGCTGTCGCCGGACCAGATCGCGCGCTTCTACACCCTCGTTACCCGCGCCGCGCAGCACCTTGCCGAATGGAACGTGCCGGACGAAATCGCAGCAGATCGCATCGCGACCCTGCGCCGGGAATTTCCCGCCTTTGCAAAGACTTTGACGCCAGAGCTGATGTTGGGTGCCAGCCCCATCGATGCGATCATCCGCGCCTCTGAGCGCTATTCCATCGACTGCCAGGAACTGATCGTCGCCCTCTGTCTGGAGCCCTTTGGCGATCTTATCGACGGGCTGACCGACTGCATGGCCACGCCCTTTACCCCGCAAATCGACCCCGCGATGGCCTGCGCCGACCTCTCCGCGCTCATCACCCGCGACTGGGACTGGGCCTGCGAAATCGACTACGCGGCCCCCAACGACTGCGCCCGCTTTTGGTATGTGTCAGAGGCCAAGCTGGAACCCCGCCTTGGCGACCGTCACAGCGAACCCGGCGGTGACCGCGAAAGCCCGCTGGATATCGCACGCCAGGTTCAGGCCTTGGCTCGTGATCTGGGGCAGGACGGCACTGTCGCGGCCTTCCTGCGTCGCCATCCGCAACACCGCTGTGCGGTCCGCCGTGTGCAAACGCTGGCCCTGCATCCCTACGCCGAAATCCGGGATAACCTGATTGGCGAGGGGTGTCTGCCTATCGATATGCTCCGTTGCAAACTGGCGTTCTTTGGGGCCGCGAAATTTGACCCGAAATCCGACCGTTGGACCCGGATCACGCTGGCGCAAGGTGCCCCGCTTTGGGATGAATTGACCGAGGCTGACGACTGGTGGCTGCCCACCTTCGCAGCGTGATGCGGTCCCGGAATGAGGTCGAGGGCATGGCCCTCAAAGCCGCGCGCGGCGCGGGCGTGCCCCTTGGCCACGCAGAGGATTTTGCGCGGGCCGTTGGTATCCTTGCCATGTGTAACCCGGACGCTTTACCCAGCCTTCTCAATGCTTTGGATGGCTCTTTTGAAGTCACCACATCCGAAGCGCCACTGACCCTCACCGGACCGCTCATCATGTGCGCGCCCATGGCGATCGACGCCTTGCGCGCGGGCGAACCGGAGGTGGTTCTTGCGAATGTCACCCCGCCCGAGCTGCTCAATGCGTACTTACAGAACGCCGCACAAGATTATGATTTGCATGTAAAAAACGACCACAGACACCTGACGCGATCCGCAAAGGTCCAAACCCCAGACATCCCGGTCAGAACCGTCATGGTGCCACACGCCCTTTGGCAAGTCTTGGAATCCCATGCGGAAAAAACCTATGTCCCGGAAACCGAAAGCTCACGCCTTGCGGGCGCTGGCGCGGGCCTTACAGACAACGACTAAAACGGGTCGTCGGGATACCCAACACCGGCAAGATAGAGCCCCTCTGGCGGACACACCGGACCACAGGCCGCGCGATCCTTGGCCGCCAAAGCAACGCCCACATCGTCCGGCGACCACGCGCCTGCGCCAACCCGTTCCAAAGTGCCCACAAAGCTGCGCACCTGATTGTGCAGGAACGACCGTGCCCGAACGTGAAAATGAAAGATTTGTCCGTCACTTGCGGGATGTTCTTCAACTCGCAATTCATCCAGCGTCCGCAGCGGGCTATCGGCCTGACAGATCGAGGATCGGAACGTCGTAAAGTCGTGCCGCCCCAAAAGCTGATCCGCGCCCGCCTGCATTGCCGCACCATCCAGCGGATGCCGGACCTGCCACATCAACCCTTTTTCTAGCGTCAAAGGCGCACGCCGCACCGCAAGTTTGAACAGGTACCACCGTTCCACCGCCGAAAATCGGGCGTGCCAGTCCTCCGCCACAGGGGCGCAATCGACGATGGCCACCGGCGCGGGCTTCAGGTGATAATTCAACGCCTCTGACAGTCGAAACGGGTCCCAATCCTGCGTCAAATCGCAATGCGCCACCTGTCCCGTCGCATGCACGCCTGCATCCGTCCGTCCAGCCGCGGCAATCGTATGGGGGCCGGGTTCCAGCTTGGCCAAAGCCGCCTCAATCGCGCCCTGCACCGACGGTTGATCCTTTTGCCGCTGCCACCCGGCAAACGGCGCGCCGTGGTATTCGATTTTGAGGGCAAAACGAGGCATAACGCGGCTTTAGGGGGAGGATGCGCCAAAATCAATCCCTACCCAAGTCGTGCGCCCAGCCTTATCTAGGGCAGAAGCAAAGTCACGAAGGGTGAAGTTTTGGTCATTGGGGCAATCGCAGACGGGATCGCGCGGTCGGTGGAAACCGTGGCCGATACGGTCGCCGCACCCTTTTCCGACCCGGTGATCCGGCTCGGCGTCACCGGGCTTAGCCGTGCGGGCAAGACCGTGTTTATCACCGCTTTGGTCGCCAATCTGATGAACCGTGGACGGATGCCGGGGTTGCGCGCGGCGGCCACCGGCGCGATCCAGACCGCCTATTTGCAGCCGCAACCTGACGATACACTGCCGCGTTTCGCCTACGAATCCCATCTGGCGCAGCTTACAGCGCAAAAGCCAAGCTGGCCCGATGGCACGCGCCATATCTCGGAACTGCGGCTGTCGCTCAAGGTGCAACCATCCGGCTTGCTGTCCGGGTTGTCTGGGCCGCGTACCGTGCATCTGGATATCGTCGATTACCCCGGCGAATGGCTTTTGGATCTGGCGCTCCTGGATCTCGATTATGCGGCGTGGTCTGCAGCGGCGCTGGAACGCGCCAAGGGCCGCCCCGGTGGGGATGATTATCTGGCGCAGGTCGCAGGCGCGGATGCGAACGCCGCGCTGGACGAACCCGCTGCCCAAGCGCTCGCCCAAGGGTTCACAGCGCATCTGCAAGCCTCCCGCGCCAAAGGGTTTTCCGATTGCTCCCCGGGCCGGTTCCTGCTGCCCGGTGATCTCGCCGGATCGCCGGTTTTGACTTTTGCGCCGCTGCCCGGCGGGAATTTTGCCCGCAAATCGCTGGGCCGCGAGTTTGAACGCAGGTTCGAAAGCTACAAGCGCAACGTGGTCCGCCCCTTCTTTCGTGACCATTTCGCGCGGATCGACCGGCAAGTCGTTTTGGTCGACGTGCTGGGCGCGATCCACGCAGGGCCCCCTGCGGTGGATGATCTGCGCCAAGCCATGGCGGATATCCTGGGCGCATTCCGCCCCGGTCGGAACGCCTTTCTCACCCGCATTTTTGCGGGCCGCCGGGTGGAAAAGATCCTCTTTGCCGCAACGAAGGCCGACCACCTGCACCACACTCAACACCCGCAACTGACCGCGATCACGCAAGCTTTGCTGCGCGACGCTAAGGACCGCGCTGACTTTGCCGGGGCCAGCACCGCCGCCATGTCCATCGCCGCCCTGCGCACCACGGTCGAGGAAACCGTTGATCACCGCGATGGCCCCTTGGATGTCGTGCGGGGGCGCTTGCTGGAAAATGACAAACAGGCCGCGTTCTACCCCGGCGCTTTGCCCACCGACCCGCAGCACCTGCTCGGCCCCGCCCGCGCAGGCGCGCCCAAGTGGCTGGACCAGGACTATCAGGTCATGCGCTTTGCCCCAGCGGCGCTGACGCTCAACCCCGGCGACGGCCCACCGCATATCCGGCTGGACAAGGCCGCAGAGATCCTGATCGGGGATAAGTTATGATGAGGCGAACCCCCCAAAGTTGGAGCGCATCCACATGACCCGTGGCCCCATCCTGATCGATCTTGAGGGCGAGACGTCGGACGTCACCCCTGCCACGGCCCCCGCCGTCGTCGACGATGCGCCGCAGGGTGCGGCGATGCAATCGGTTGCGGCCATCGCCACGCGGCGGGTGTCGGTACTGGGGCGCTGGTTCTGGACGCTGGCGCTTACGCTGACGGGCTTTGTGGTGACGCTGGCGGCATGGGATTACGTGAATGCGCTGATCGCGCGAAACCCGCTTTTGGGCCTGATCGTGACAGTCCTCGTGGTGCTGTTGTGTCTGGTCCTGCTCGCCGTGGCGATCCGGGAATTGGCGGCCTTCTCGCGCCTGCGCCGCATCGATAAGGTGCAAACCGCCGCGGCGACCGCCCTCGCGGACGCTGATTTGGGGCAGGCGCGTCAGGTGACCGACCAGATCACGCGCCTTTATGCCGGGCGCGATGACACCAAATGGGGGCGCGACAGGCTGGCCGCGCAACGCGGCGATATGCTTGATGCCGACGCACTTTTGGGGCTAACCGAAACCACCGTGCTCGAACCCCTCGACGCCCATGCCCTGAAAGAGGTTGAGGCCGCCGCCCGCCAAGTCGCCACCGTCACTGCGATTGTCCCGCTGGCCCTCGCTGATGTCTTCACCGCCCTGACTGCAAACCTGCGGATGATCCGCCGCATCGCCGAAATCTACGGCGGGCGCAGCGGCACGCTGGGATCGTGGCGGCTGACCCGCTCTGTCCTCACCCATCTGGTGGCGACCGGAGCCGTGGCCGTCGGCGATGATTTGATCGGATCGGTGGCAGGCGGCGGCGTGCTGTCCAAGGTCTCGCGCCGCTTTGGGGAAGGCGTCGTCAACGGCGCACTCACCGCCCGTGTCGGCGTCGCCGCGATTGAGGTGTGTCGCCCGCTCCCCTTTACCGCGACCAAACGGCCGTCGGTCACGGCGCTCGTCGGGCGCGCGATGGCGGGGCTTTTTGGCCGCAGCTAGCGAAAGCGCGGCGCAAGGCCCAGCGGCACCGCCCCGAGCGACATGAACCCGTTTTGGAACGTCAGCGGCACTGTCAGCGTGTCAGACCCTTCCGACAACATCCGTCCCATATTGCGATAGGTGTCCGCGATGCCGTGTTCCACCACGCCGACATTCTCGAGCCCGGTCAACAAATCCTCCCACGCGGTGGCCGTCACGGTGATCTTGCCGCTCGGCACCCCGGCCTGATCGATGTCGATGGCACCGGTGGCAGAGATCGACAAATCGCCCCAGATCAGAGCCAATTCCGTCAGTTTTAGCGCGGTCATCACGGGCGGCGGCCCATCCGTAAAGGTCGCGCGGTTTAACGCCCGGTCCAGCGTCGCGGTGGAATTGAACCGCAGCTCATCAATGCTCAGCGGCAAGGCCCCATGCGGAAACATCTGCTGCCATAGATCATCGGGCAGGGTGATCCGCGCCACGCTCAGATACCCGTCATAGGCGTTGGGCATCGCGGCCCCCCGCATCGCGGCCAAAACCGGGCCGGTGCGCACGCCCGCCACATCGGACGACAGCGCCAGCATCTCTGCTTCGACGGTGGCTGCGTCAAAGCTCAACCCCGCATTCGCTTCGACCGCCGCACTTGCGCGCAACCCGTCGCTGGCAATGGTAAAGGGCTGCCCAAAGATGCGCAGAGTCTGGCGTGGCGGGAAGGCGGCAATCACCTTGTTGGGTTGATAACTCAGCGCAAAGGCCTGCAAGAACGGCGCCTCATAGGTCACCGACCGGTCCGGCGTAGTCAGCGACAAATCCGTGACTGTCGTGTCAAACCGCGATGGGAAACCGCGCGTATCCAGATCGCTGAACGTCACGTCCCAGCCTTGGGTCGCCATCTCGGCCAAGGCGTCCTGCGCGCCGCCCTCGACTGTCCGCGCCCCGATGAACCAATAGCCGCCATAGATCGTCGCTAGCACCACCACGATGATCAACAACCGCCGCATGATTGGTCCTTTCCCTTTGCCCTTGCCCAGTGTTTATAAGGCCCATCTTGAAAGGACCAGCAACATGGCGATGTGGGTATTCGGCTACGGCTCACTTTTGTGGAATCCCGGCTTTACACCGGCAGAAACCCGCCGGGCCGTGCTGCGCGACTACCACCGCAGCTTTTGCATGCTCTCGATCCACCATCGCGGCACCGAAGACGACCCCGGCCTAGTGCTCGCGTTGGATGAAACGCCCGGTGCGACCTGCACCGGCGTCGCCTTTCGTGTCGAACAGGCCGAAGAGGTCCCAGTGCTTGCCATGCTCCGCGAGCGAGAGCTGATTTCATCCGCCTATCTGGAACGCACCCTTGATGTGACGCTCGAGGATGGCACCATTGTGCCTTCGCTGGCCTATGTCATCAATCGCGACCACGTCCAATATTGCCAGTTCGACCTTGAAAAACAGGCGCAATTGATCGCGCGATCTGTCGGCGGACGTGGGCCAAACACCGAATATCTTTACAATACTGCTGAACATCTCACCCAAATGGGCATCAAAGACGCTGACATGGATTGGCTGGTGCAGCGGGTGCGCGCATTAGCAGATTAATTGTTTCCGTTTGCGCAACAGCCACGTTAAGCTTTGCGCAACAACATCAAAGAGGACCCCGAAGCCTTTGACGGACCACAGGGAACCCGAAGTCGAGCCGCAGTTTTCACAGCCCGTGCGCCAGATCATCTCGATGTTGATCGTCTTGGCGCTGGTGGGGGCTGGCCTGTATCTGGGCCTCGACCAAATCCGCGCGATCTTTTTGGCAAATCCCTACCTGAATGGCGGCATTTTGGCGGTCTTTGTCTTGGGCATCCTGTCGACATTTGGCCAAGTCTACCAGTTGATGCGCTCCGTCGAATGGATCGAAGGGTTTGCCACCAACCGCGTCGGCCACAACCTGACCAAGGCGCCCGGCCTGCTGGCCCCGCTCGCCACCCTGATGCGCTCGCGCGGGGCGCGGATGCAGATATCTTCGACCTCCAGCCGGTCCATTCAGGATTCAGTGGCGCAGCGGATCGACGAAGACCGTGAGATCACACGCTACATCGGCAACACACTGATTTTCCTTGGCCTTTTGGGCACATTCTATGGCCTCGCGACCACCGTCCCAGCGCTGGTTGAAACCATCCGCAGTCTCAATCCCGGCGACGGTGAAAGCGGCGCAGATGTCTTTAGTCGCTTGCAAGCGGGCCTTGAGAGCCAGTTGGGCGGCATGGGCACGGCGTTTTCCTCCTCGCTCTTGGGTCTGGCCGGATCGCTGGTTGTGGGCCTGCTGGAACTGTTTGCCAGCCACGGCCAAAACCGCTTCTACCGCGAATTGGAAGAGTGGTTATCTTCCATCACCCGCCTTGGTTTCGCCAGCGGGGAAGAGGGCAGCGGGTCCGAGGACACAGGGCTGCTTTCTGCGTTCGCTGACCACATGGCAGGCCAGCTTGAGACGATGCAAACCATGTTCAATCAGGCCGATGCGCGCCAGTCCGAGATGGACGCGCGGCTTGAAAACCTGACCCAAGCCATCGCGCAAATCGGGCAGGGCGGCGCGGACAATAACACGCTCGCCCGCGTGGCCGAGGGGCAGGAACGGCTGATCGAAAAACTGGAAGATGGCGGTGTTGACGGGCTCGACGCTGAAAGCCGGATGCGGCTGCGGTCCATCGACGTGCAGCTTTTGCGCGTGTTGGAAGAAATGTCAGCGGGCCGGCAAGAGACTTTGGCCGATCTGCGTGCCGACCTTGCGGCCCTGACCCGCGCGCTCAAAGGCCGGGGGCGGCCCGGTCCGGGGGACGGCTAAATGGCGCTCTCCCGTCGCGGCCACCGGATGAATCAGGCCATCTGGCCGGGGTTTGTCGACGCCATGACCGGACTTTTGCTGGTGCTGATGTTCGTGCTGACCATCTTTATGGTGATCCAGTTCGTGCTGCGCGAAACCATCACTGGTCAGGCCAGTCAGCTGGACGAATTGGCTGCCGAGGTGTCAGCACTGGCCTCTGCCTTGGGGTTGGAACAAGACCTGAATGCCGACCTCTCCGACAATCTGGCCGACGCGACTGCGACCGCCAACCAACAAGCGGCCCTGATCGCCACCCTGACCCGCGAACGGGACGAGACAATGGCGGCTTTGACGGCAGCGGAAAACCAGATCACGGGTTTTGAGGCACAGGTCGCAGGCCTTTTGGCTGACCGGACCGAGGCGCAGGCGCAGATCGCTGACCTCGAAAACCGTGAGGCGACGCTACTGTCCGAACAAGAGGCGCTGAACCTCGCCCTTGCCACCGCCCGTGATGAGATTGACGCAGGCGCAGAGGCCGCGCGCCTTGCCGCCGCCCGTCGCGAAGCGCTCGAGGCGATGATTGCCGATCTGGAAACCACGGGCGAAGCCTCAGCTGCCCAGATTGCGGCGCTTCAGGCGGCGGCCGAAAATGATGCGGCCCAAATTTCTGACCTTGAAGCGGCCCGCCTTGCCGATGCCGCCGCCGCCGCCGCCCTGCGCGAACGGCTGGCGAATGCGGATACCGAACTGACGGCGATGACGCTGGCGCTGGAAGAGAAACGCCGTGAGGCCGAAGAGACGCTGACATTGCTTGCCGCGACGCAAGCGGCACGCGACCAGTTGGACATGAACCTCGCCGCCGCGCTTTTGGCGCAGCAGAACGCGGAAAATGAACTGGCGCAGGCCCTTGTCGAAGGCTCTGATCTGGACGCGCGGCTGCTCGCCGCCTTGGGCCTCGCCGAAACCACCGCCGCAGATCTGGCCGAAGCGCGCGCGGCACTTGAGGCCGCAAATGCCCAGACCGAAGACCTGACCGTGCGCCTTGCAGCTGCCGTGACCGCCAATGCCGCGACGGCGGATGATCTGGCCGCTGCGCAAGAGGCGTTGCAAGCCGCCCTCGATGGCAGTGCCGCAACAGAGGCTGAAATTCAGGCGCAACTCGCCGCCGCGATCCTGGCGCAAGAGGCCGCCGCCGCAGAAGCGGCCACAAATGCTGACGCCAACGCCACGCTGGAATCCCGGTTGGCCGAGGCACTTTTGGCGCAAGAAGCCTTGCAGGCCGAAGTTGCATCCCTGTCGGAAGGGCGGTCAGAGACGGAACAGGACCGCGCTGATCTGCAAGCCCGGCTAGCGGCCGCCTTGGCGCAATCGCAGGATCTGGAAGAGACCGCGGCCGAACGCGCCGACCTTTTGGCCACGGCCAATCAGGCGCTGTCAGAGGAACAGGCGCTCTCTGCGGAAAGCCAGCGGCAGGTTGCCCTATTGAATGCGCAGGTCGCCGAATTGCGCAATCAGGTCGGCACATTGCAATCGTTGTTGGACATCGCGGAAGAGGCTGACGTGGCGGCCAACGTCCAGATCGAACAATTGGGATCGCAGCTGAACACCGCACTTGCCCGCGTCGCCGCCGAAGAGCGCCGCCGCCGTGCGCTGGAAGAGGCAGAGCGCGCACGCCTCGAAGAAGAACGCGCGCGGCTTGAGGCTGAGGCACAGAACCTTGCCCGCTTCCGGTCTGATTTCTTTGGTGAATTGCGCACGATCCTGGAAGGGCAAGACGGCGTGCAAATCGTCGGCGACCGCTTTGTGTTTTCGTCCGAGGTGCTGTTCCGCCCCGGTGAGGCAGAGCTGTCGTTCCAAGGCCGGGGCGAGATCGCCAAAGTGGCGGGCATCCTGCGCACGATTGCCGACGACATCCCGGCGGGCATTGATTGGGTGATCCGCGTGGATGGGCACACCGACAACATCCCGCTGTCCGGGTTTGGTGAATACCGCGACAACTGGGAACTCAGCCAGGCACGTGCGCTGTCGGTCGTGCGCTATATGCAGAATGCCGAAGGCATCCCGCCAAATCGTCTGGCTGCAAATGGGTTCGGGGAATACCAGCCGATCAATACGGCGGACACGGATGAGGCTCGCGCCCAGAACCGCCGGATTGAGCTGAAACTGACCGAGCGTTAGACGGCTGGTCGCCGCTGTTTCCTGCCAGCAGGAAATGCGCCCCGCCCGCCGTCCCGAAACGCAAAAGGCCCCCATTTTCAGGGGGCCTTTGTTCATTTGGTGCGTGGCTTAGTCCGCAGTCAGCAGCGGCGGCTTGTCGCCCTTGCCAATGCGGGCCTGCGCGGGCTCTTCGAACTTGAGGTCCAACTTGCCCGCTTTCACGCCGACCTTGACCAGCCCGCCCTTCATCAGCTTGCCGAACAGCAGCTCTTCGGCAAGCGGCTTTTTGATGTGCTCCTGGATCACACGGCCCAGGGGACGTGCGCCCATTTTGCTGTCATAGCCCTTATCGGCAAGCCATTCGGCGGCCTTTGGCGTCAGTTCAATATGCACATTGCGGTCAATCAACTGCGCCTCAAGCTGCAACACGAACTTTTCGACCACCCGCAGGATCACATCCTTGGGCAGCGCCCCGAATGAGATCACCGCATCCAGACGGTTGCGGAACTCGGGCGAGAATGTGCGCTCAATCGCGGCGGTATCTTCGCCCTCGCGGGTTTCGCGGCCAAAGCCCATGGCGTTCTTGGACATCTCTGCCGCACCGGCGTTCGAGGTCATGATGATGATTACATTGCGGAAATCCGTGGTCCGGCCGTTGTGGTCGGTCAGCTTCCCGTGATCCATCACCTGCAGCAAGATGTTGTAAACATCCGGGTGCGCCTTTTCCATCTCATCCAGCAGCAGCACGCAATGTGGGTTCTGATCCACACCGTCGGTGAGCATCCCACCCTGATCAAACCCGACATAGCCCGGAGGCGCGCCAATCAGACGTGAAACCGCGTGCTTTTCCATGTATTCGGACATGTCAAAGCGCATCAGCTCAACGCCCAGCGTGTCGGCCAATTGCTTGGCAACTTCGGTCTTTCCGACGCCTGTAGGCCCAGCAAACAGATAGTTGCCAATCGGCTTTTCAGGCTCGCGCAGGCCAGCCCGCGCCAGTTTGATCGCCGAGGACAGCGCCACGATGGCATCGTCCTGACCAAAAACCACCCGCTTGAGCGACTTTTCGAGGTCCTTGAGCACCTCAGCATCGTCCTTGCTGACGTTCTTGGGGGGGATGCGGGCAATCTTGGCCACAACCGCCTCAATCTCTTTGGTGCCGATGGTCTTGCGCCGTTTGCTTTCGGTCACAAGGTGCTGGGCCGCGCCTGCCTCGTCGATCACGTCGATGGCCTTATCGGGCAGCTTGCGGTCGTTGATATATCGGGCCGACAGTTCCACAGCCGTCTTGACCGCATCAGCAGTGTATTTGATGCTGTGATGCTCTTCGAAATAGGGCTTGAGACCCTGCAAAATCTTGATTGCATCCGGCACCGAAGGCTCGTTCACGTCAATCTTCTGGAACCGGCGGCTGAGCGCGCGGTCCTTTTCAAAGTGCTGGCGGAATTCCTTATAGGTGGTCGACCCCATGCACCGCAGCTTGCCGCCCTGCAGCGCAGGTTTCAGCAGGTTGGACGCATCCATCGCGCCGCCAGACGTGGCGCCAGCACCAATCACCGTGTGGATTTCGTCGATGAAGAGCACTGCGTCGTCGTGATCTTCCATCTCGGTCATCACGGCCTTCAGGCGTTCTTCAAAATCACCGCGATAGCGTGTGCCAGCCAGCAACGCACCCATATCGAGCGAATAGATCGTGGTCTGCGACAGCACTTCCGGCGTTTCACCGTTCACAATCTTATAGGCCAGTCCTTCGGCAATGGCGGTTTTGCCCACGCCGGGATCACCCACCAAAAGCGGGTTGTTCTTGCGGCGACGGCATAGCACCTGAATGCAGCGTTCGACCTCATGGGCGCGCCCGATCAGCGGGTCCACATCGCCCTTTTGGCTTTTGGCGTTCAAATCAACGCAATATTTGGCCAGCGCACTTTCCTTGGCCTCGCCACTGTCTTCAATTGTGGTGTCATCCTCGGTCGGGGTGCCGGTCACAGGACGCGCCTCGCCAAAGGCGGGGTCTTTTGCGACGCCATGGGCGATAAAGTTCACCGCATCATAGCGCGTCATATCCTGTTCTTGCAGGAAGTAAGCGGCATTGCTTTCGCGTTCGGCAAAGATCGCGACCAGCACATTGGCGCCTGTTACTTCCGTGCGGCCCGATGACTGCACGTGGATCGCGGCGCGCTGGATTACGCGCTGGAACGCGGCTGTCGGCACAGCTTCGGACCCTTCGACATCTGTGACCAGGGTCGACAGATCGTCGGAAATGAAATCTTCCAGATCCTTGCGCAATTCATCCAGATCAACCGAACAGGCCTGCATCACGCGGGCTGCATCGGGTTCATCTATCAGCGCCAAAAGCAAATGTTCCAGCGTTGCAAGTTCGTGACGGCGGGCATTGGCCAGTGCAAGGGCGCCGTGAATCGACTGCTCGAGGGTCGTTGAAAATGATGGCACGTTTGTGCTCCTTTCATCGGGGGTCAGCGTGGCACTGACCGTGGCCTTATACCTTTAGACTTTGGCTTATTTTCCAAACCTTCAAGGCTTTTTTTCGGTCGTACGATCACAATACGGGTCAGAAGTTGTGAAAGCGTGTAGCAAAGGCAACTTTTTCGCGGTTGCCAGTGGAATAGTCAAAACCGGTCCTTGCGGGCGCGGATTTCGGTGAAAACTGCGACGGGATCGGCCCCTGTCATGCCCAAGGCAGCAGCAAGGGCGGGGTCATCAGCGCGCAGATAGGGGTTTGTTGACAGCTCTTCTGAGAGGGTCGAAGGCACCGTAAACACCCCGTTGTTCCGAGCGGCCTTAATCGCCTCTGCCCTTAAGATAACCTGCGTATTGTCAGGTTCAAGGGTCAGTGCAAAGGCCACATTGCTGGCGGCATATTCATGGCCTGAACAGACAAGCGTTTCGGGTGGCAGCTTGCGCAGTTTTTGCATCGTATCCCACATCTGCGCGGGCGTGCCTTCAAACAACCGACCGCAGCCCATGTTCATCAGGCTATCGGCGGTAAAGGCAAAGCCTGCATGCGGCAAATAAAACGCGATATGCCCGAGGGTGTGGCCGCTGACGTCAATTATCCGCACATTTTCGCCGCATGCCGAAATCTCATCACCCTCGGCCACCGCCAAATCAAGATCAGGCAAACGGTGCGCATCTGCACTGGCTCCAATCACCCGCGCGGACCCGCGCAGGGCGGGCAGGCCGTCCACATGGTCCCAGTGGTGATGGGTCAGCAGAATGTCGGTCAACTGCCACCCCCGCGCGTCCAGCACCGCCTGAATAGGGGCCGCCTCGGGGGCATCGATCAACGCGGTGTCACCGGTCTGCGGGTTATGGATCAGGAAGGCATAGTTGTCGTCGAGACACGGTATCGTCACAAGCTCGAGGGGCATGGCATCCTGCTGTTTCGCGGTTATGTTAACCCCAGACTGACTGAACCCAATGGGAACCGCAATGCACCTTGATGTGCTTGATCTGAGGAATTTTTATTACCGCTCCGCGCTTGGCCGGGCGGCGCAAAAAGTGATCCGGGACGAACTTGTGCGCTATTGGCCAGAGGCCAAGGGTCAAACCGTCGCGGGCTATGGCTTTGCCGTGCCCTTGCTGCGTCCATTCCTGCACGACGCCCGCCGTGTCATCGGCTTGATGCCGGGACCACAGGGCGTGATGCCCTGGCCTGCTGGGCGACCCAATATCTCGGTGCTCTGCGAAGAAACGCTTTGGCCGCTGCAAGCGGGGCAGGTGGACAAACTTGTCCTGCTCCACGGGCTTGAGACGTCAGAGACTCCGCCCGCGCTACTGGACGAGGTCTGGCGCGTGCTGGGGCCGGGGGGCAAGGCGGTCTTTGTGGTGCCCAATCGCGCGGGCCTCTGGTCGCGGTCCGACCGCACGCCGTTTGGTTATGGCCGCCCCTATTCGCTGGGCCAGCTTGAGGCGCAGCTGCGCAGCCACGGGCTGTTGCCGGGGCGGCATGTCTCGGCGCTGTTCCAACCGCCAAGCCACCGGAAAGTCTGGCGAAAATCAGCGAACCTCTTGGAAAACGTCGGGCAAAAGATGCCGGTTTTCTATGCCGGTGGCGTGCTGATGGTTGAGGTGAGCAAGCAAATCCCGCAGCCCAAACGCCCCGGTCTGGGCGAGGCGGTCAAGCGCCCCCTGCGCGTGCTGGAAGGGTTGACCGCGCCTGTGCCCGAAGGGGCCGCAGGGCGTAGCTGAAACGCAAAAGGGCGGGCCAAAAGACCCGCCCCTTCATCAACTTGTGACGTCCGCTTAGGCCTTGATCAGGCCCATGGATTCCAGCTTCAGGATCACCTGATGCGCACAGTTGTCAACTTCGACATTTTCGGTATCAAGCGACAGCTCAGGGTTCTCAGGCACATCATAAGGGTCTGAAATGCCTGTGAATTCCTTGATCTTGCCTTCGCGCGCCAGCTTATAAAGCCCCTTGCGGTCCCGGCGCTCACATTCCTCAATCGACGTCGCTACGTGAACCTCGATAAAGGCACCAAAGGCCTCAATATCCTCCCGCACAGCGCGGCGCGTGGTGGCATAAGGCGCGATGGGCGCACAGATCGCGATCCCGCCGTTCTTGGTGATCTCAGAGGCCACATAGCCGATCCGGCGGATGTTGAGATCGCGGTGCTCTTTGCTGAACCCAAGTTCGGACGACAGGTTCTTACGCACGATATCACCATCCAGCAAGGTCACCGGACGGCCACCCATTTCCATCAGCTTGACCATCAGCGCATTGGCGATGGTGGATTTGCCAGAGCCAGAGAAGCCAGTGAAGAACACGGTAAACCCTTGGCTCGCCCGTGGTGGGCGGGTCTTGCGCAGCTCTTCCACAACGGTGGGAAAGCTGAACCACTCAGGAATTTCCAGACCTTCTGCCAAACGACGACGCAATTCGGTGCCAGATATATTCAGGATCGTCACGTCATCCTTATCCGCGATCTCATCGGCGGGCTCGTACTGGGCGCGGTCCTGCACATAAACCATGTGCTTAAAGTCGACCATTTCGATGCCCATCTCCTCTTGATGCTTGCGGAACAGGTCCTGCGCATCATAGGGGCCATAGAAATCCTCGCCCTGGCTGTTCTTGCCGGGGCCCGCGTGGTCGCGACCGACGATAAAGTGGGTGCAGCCGTGGTTTTTACGGATCAGACCGTGCCACACAGCCTCGCGCGGGCCCGCCATGCGCATAGCGAGGTTCAACAGCGACATCGCGGTGGTGGATGCCGGATATTGGTCCAGCACCGCCTCATAGCAGCGCACGCGGGTAAAGTGGTCAATGTCGCCCGGCTTTGTCAGGCCGACAATCGGGTGGATCAACAGGTTAGCCTGCGCTTCTTTGGCGGCGCGGAACGTCAGTTCCTGGTGGGCGCGGTGCAGCGGGTTGCGGGTCTGGAAGGCCACCACACGACGCCAGCCCAGCTTGCGGAAATAGGCGCGCAGCTCGTTTGGTGTGTCACGACGGGCGCGGAAATCATAATGCACAGGCTGCTGGATGCCGGTCACAGGGCCGCCCAGATAGACGCTACCGGCTTGATTATGCAGGTAATTCACAGCCGGGTGGGCGCTGTCGTCGGCACCAAAGACCATCTCGGCCTCGCGGGCTTTGTTGGGCTTGTACTTGTCGGTGACGGTCATGGTCGCAAGGATCACGCCCTCTTGGTCGCGCAGCGCGATGTCCTGACCCAGCTCAACGCCGTCGGCAAAGCTTTCAGAGACGTCAAGTGTGATCGGCATTGGCCAAAGCTGACCGTCAGCCAGACGCATGTTTTCCACAACGCCGTTGTAATCCTCTTCGCCAAGGAACCCTTTGAGCGGGTTGAACCCACCGTTCATCAGCAGCTCAAGATCGCAAATCTGGCGCGGCGTCAGGTCATGGCTCGTCAGGTCCGCCGCGTCCATTTTCATCTTCTGGGCGCTGTCAAAGCTCACATAAAGCTCTGGGATGGGGGCAAGGTTATTTTGCATCAGTTGGGTCCTTTGGTTTGTAGGGACATACCCACTGCCAGAGCCTTTCAACTCTGCGTGCAGTGCGTCGTATTCTTGAAATTTCCGGGCAAGAAAAAGGTCGGTCAACCGCGCCTTTTCCGCCGCCCCCTTGGGGGTGAGGCCGTAAGCAAAGCGCTTGCGCCGATCGTCGCTATTGCGGTCGCTGATCTTGATATGGCCCGCCGCCACAGCCGATTTCAGCTGTGCATTCAGCCGTCCCAAAGACACGCCCACCGCCTGCGCCGTTTGACGCTGGGGAGCGTCTGGCGCAAGATCAAGCTGACGCAAAAGGCGAAACAGCGCCTCTTGTTCATCCGTCATCGGTGTCTTGGTCTGCTGGGTCACGGGGTCCGACTCAATCTTCGTTCACGCGTGAACGTATTGCACGTGAAGTATGTTCAGAAAAGAACAAACATCATTAATGATGCGTTTTCGTGGCATCTTTGCCGATGGTCGGGCCGGGGCGTCACGCGTGAGGGGTTATTGATCTGTCTGGCGCGATGCGGTGCGACCGCCAAACTTGATGTTCCGGGCGGCCTTGAGGATGGGTTTTTCGAAATAGAATGTCGACAGATGCGCCAGCGCCCAGATGCAGGCAAAGGCCAATGGGCGCTTCATCAGGTAACGCTCAATATCGGTGCCCGTATCAAACCAAAAGGTCCGGAATGGCGAGTGCCAGACATAAAGCGCAAATGAAATGGTGGCCACATAGCGCATCGTGACGGTCCCCAGAAACCGGGTCTGCCAACCACCCTTCATCATCAGGACCGACCCAATCAGCAGCGCTGACAAGGCGCTCCGCCCATATCCCAACAACAGCACGTCAGGCCAGCACGACAGCGCCCAAAGCACCAAAAGCGGGTAGAACAGCGCGGGCAATATCGCAAAGGCGCGGGCAATTCCCGGGCGGTCCCGGTTCAACCACGCCAGCGCCAACAGGCCGCCTGTCAGGATTTCATCCACCCGCAAATGGGTGTTGATATTGCCGAAAACGCCGCCTTCAATCCGCAGCGCCATCACGCACAAAAAACCCAACGGCAACAGCCAGAACCCGCGCCTACCAAAGACCCAGATTGCCAGTCCGATGGCGATGTAAAAGTGCATTTCTACGGCCAGTGACCACAGCGGGCTGACCGATGGCAGCAAAGCATCCACTAGGTAGTTTTGCAGATAAAGATTGATGATCACAAATGCGTCAAAGCGCCCTTCCAGCAGGATGCAATAGATGAAGGTGACCAACAGCACCAAAGGTGCAATACGCGCCACGCGGCGCACAAAGAACGTGGGAATGTCCTGCTTTTCCCATAGAAAGCGACTGATCAGAAAGCCTGAGAGCGCAAAGAAAATGCTCATGCCCATATAGCCGAACGTCAAGTTCAGGTGCCAACTTGATGGGCCCAGAGGTAACATATGTGACGCAAGCACAGCCAGAATGCTGAGCGCCCGAAAACCATCAAGAACAGGCAGATGTTTGGGGAATTCGGGGGTGGCTGTTGCGGTCAAAATCTTGGCCTTCAATAATCAACGCAACGATGCAGCCCGCAGCAAATTCTGTCAATCATTGCCATGGTCTAGCTGTCCCGACCTTGGTGACGACATCCAGATCGAACAGCACCAAATGGGTCAAATCGGGGCGGCTGCGTGAACGGTAAAACATGCCCTGCGCATCCTGCGCGCGCGCGGCATCCGACAGTGTCCATGTGGGGGCGGGCTGGCCCGCCGCGCGGACGTCTTGCCAGACAACCGACGGGGCAGCACCCGCCTCGGTCAGATCGACAAGCCTTGTGGCCTTGATGTGCAGCGGCACAATCACGCGCGGGGCATCGTCGCCGCGCAGATAGCGCCGGATCGCGACGCCGCAGCCTTCTTGGGTGAGTGAGGTATAGATCGCCGGTTGCCCGCTGTGATGAAACCGACCCTCGGGCGAGGGCACAGGCGCCGCCGCGCGCGCCGCATCCGCCGCAAAGACGATGCGCCAAACCTCGCCCTTGAACCCGATCATTCGGCGGCGACAGCCTCGTCTTCGTCTTCCATCTCAGCCAGGAACTTTTCCGCGTCCAGTGCCGCCATGCAGCCCATGCCTGCGCTCGTGACCGCTTGGCGATAGATGTGATCCGTCAAATCGCCTGCCGCAAACACGCCGGGAATGGCGGTGCGGGTGCTGCCGGGTTCAACGACGACATAGCCGCCGGAATGCGTCTCTAGCTGGTCTTTCACCAATTCGCTCGCCGGGGCGTGCCCGATGGCGACAAAGACGCCCTTGCAGGGGATATCGGTAATCTCACCGGTCTTGGTATGCTTGACCTTGATGCCCTCAACGCCTTTGGGATTGTCCTCTCCGTAGACCTCGACCAGCTCGTGGAACCACAGCGGCTCAATCTTGGGGTTCTTCATCAGGCGATGCTCAAGGATCTTTTCCGACCGCAGCTCATCCCGGCGATGCACCAACGTGACCTTGCTCGCAAAGTTCGTCAGAAACAGCGCCTCTTCCACAGCCGTATTGCCGCCGCCGATCACGACGATCTCTTGCCCGCGATAGAAGAACCCGTCGCAGGTCGCACAGGCGCTGACGCCAAAACCCTTGAACGCCTCTTCTGATGGCAACCCAAGCCACTTGGCCCGCGCACCGGTTGCCAGAATGACCGCATCCGCCGTGATCACCGCGCCGCTATCGCAGGTGGCGGTAAAGGGACGCTTGGACAGATCCAGATTGGTCACAATGTCATGCACGATATTGCAGCCCATCGCCCGCGCATGTGCCTCCATCCGCACCATCAGGTCGGGGCCTTGCACCTCTGTGTCGCCCGGCCAGTTTTCGACCTCTGTGGTGGTGGTCAACTGCCCACCCGGCTCAATCCCCTGGATCAGCATCGGCTCCAGCATCGCGCGACTGGCATAAACGCCCGCCGTGTACCCGGCAGGGCCAGAGCCTACGATCAAAACTTTGGTATGCTGCGTGCTGGACATGGGCGCTGATCCTCTGAGCCTTTGGCGTTTTGCGGTTTCCCCGATATAGTCGCAACAGGCGCGGGCGCAAAGGGTCCGCGTGGTATTGATGTCATGATTTTGAAGGACCCCATATGCAACGCATTCTCCCGGCCGTTTTGGCCCTCGGCCTTGCCGCAACGCCACTGGTCGCAGACCCCATCGAACTCGGCAGCCGCGAAGGCGCAGGGTTGCCGCCGCACGACTGCACCGAACAATCCGCAACTACGATCATCTCGGTGGTGCTTTGCCCCGCAGGGCTTGAAACCGAAGACTTCGCCGAAGTGGGCAAGGCCATCTGCGGCACAGCTTTGCCATGCGGCGTCTGGATGTGGGAAGATGAGGCGCGGATGCCAGAGGCTGCACCTGAAAACCATGATGGATTGACGCAGGACAACATCGCAGGATCATCAGGCGTCTGGGTAGCCGAAGACAACATCTTCATTTCTTTGGAAGAAGTCGCCGGAAACTAACCCCGCCACGCAAAAGCCCCGCACCTTATGGTGCGGGGCTTTCGTTTGTCGCGCGTGAGGGTGACGTGTCTTAAGCAGCTTGCTGCTTGCGACGCATCAGGCCAAAGGCCCCCATGCCAACCAGCAACAGCGGCAGACCCGCAGGCAATGGCACATCCTGAATGTCGATGATGACTTTCTGGATTTTCGCATCGATTGCAGCCTGATAGTCGGTAAAGTCATCCACGCGAATAACGAAACCGGTATCTTTGGCGTTCGGAATCATCGTCAAATCTGTGACAACTACACCGTCAGCTGCGACGCCAGATGTACCGATTCCGGCAATGCGCGCCATGTTCCCGAGCGTTGTTAAGGATACACCACCCACAGCTTCAAAACTGATACCGTCTACACCAAGGGCCCGAGCCGCAGCGGCAGCATTTTCTGTCGCCAATTGATCGTTGACGACTCCGCTAATGTTTGGGTCGCCATCTGTCGTGATATTCAGAATGGTTGTATCGCCCAGGCCACCAGCATTGATGAACATATTTGTCAGATCGCTGATCGCCAAATTCGTCTCTGTGCGGCTTTCTCGTGAAGTTGTTGTAGCCCTAAGCATGGCTTGAAGGCCCGGGAGATTGCCGGCCGTCACGGTTGTCACAGGAATGATAACTTCTGAACCGGAACCGAACTGAGTTACAGCAAGACGGTAGGTGTTTCCGCCAGTTGTTGGGATATTTGCCAAGGCGTCAGCCAAAGCATCGCGTGTCAGGTTAAATTCCGCAGTGGATACAGAACCGGACTCATCAAGCGAAAAGCCCAGATCGATGACGGCAGCCATCGCTGATGTTGCTGACATGGCCGCGATACCAACGGCGGCCACAAGGTTTCTAATCTTCATTTACTCTACTCCAAAAAAACTTGGAGAACCGACAACCACTTAGGTTTCTGTACCTTAAAAAAAATGATCGTCATCTTCCCCAAAAGACAACGGGTCCCAAAAACTGGACCTTGATTAACCTTATGTCAAGAATGTGGCAAAAGCCACCAAAATAAGGCGAAAATGACAAGTTTCTCGGTCAGTACCGGGAATTTTGTTGCGCAGTTTTGAAATATTATTGCGCACCTGCTGGTTCGGGCGTATGAATCGCAAATTCGCAGGGGGACTTCGTAAATGCCGGGCACCAAGCTTGATGAGATTGACCGCACCATTCTTGCCGAATTACAGGCCGATGGGCGCATGACGAACGTCGAATTGGCCAAGCGTGTTGGCATCTCTGCGCCGCCGTGTTTGCGCCGTGTCCGGACCCTCGAAGAGCAGGGATATATCCGGGGCTACCACGCTGATGTCGATCCCCGTGAACTGGGGTTCGAGGTGCAAGTGTTTGCCATGGTAGGACTGCAATCGCAGGCCGAGGCTGATCTCTCTGCCTTTGAAGACCGCTGTCAGGGTTGGCCGCTTGTGCGCGAATGCCACATGCTCAATGGCGAGGTTGATTTTATCCTCAAATGTGTGGCCCCCGACCTCCGCAGCTTTCAGCGCTTCCTGACCGAGGAACTGACATCGGCCCCCAATGTGGCCAGCGTGAAAACCTCGCTGGTGATCCGGGGGGCCAAGGACGAACCGGGCGTGCCATTTGACGTGCTCGAAGAACGGCTCGCCCGCGAAGCTTAGCGCGCAGGCGGCAGCGCTGCCGTCAGATCCTCAACACTGATCCCAAGCCGATCCGCGACCACATTCAGGTCCGCATCGCGTCCACCTTCTTCACGCATCACCGTTTCCAGATCCGCCGCATCAATGCCTAGGGTCTCGGCAATTGCTGTGAAATCCGGACCGCGCCCACCACCGGGGCCACCCGCTTGGGCCGATCCGATCCCCGCGTTTGCCGTGGTGGTGAAATTGTCCTGTGCGACAACACCAACAAGGCAGCTTGGCAGGTTCGGGAACGTCTCGCTGGCGTGGTAGTGATAGACCTCGCCATCTTGATCCGGCACCGGTCCGATGTGGCCGCCGCAAGCATCCAACCCCTCGGGCAAGGAGCCATCCGCATTGCGTGATCCATAGATCGCAAAGCCGTCAAATGCATAGGCAAACTTGGCCGCGGCATCCTGCGCCACATTAGCGCAATCCGCATCCACGCCCGCCGTGTCAAAGACCGTTTTTACGTCCGTCGCGGTGGCGTGCCAGTGATACCAGCCCCCCGGATCGACATGGCCGCCGCAGGTATCCAGCGCAGGCATATGCCCGGTGTCCAGCACCGATGGCGCATCCGCAAAGATCGGCACGCCATCCAGCGCGAGACCAACTTTCGCGACCGTCCCAAGCGGTGTCGGGCTGTCTGCCATCACCGGATTGAGCGGCAGTAGCACCGTCATCTCAACGCTTTCATCAACCGACCCGGCGATACATTCATGTGCGGCCTCTGGCCCCTCAATCCGAATGTCAAAGACGTTCACCACCCCATCCGCGTCAAAGAACGTATATCCAAGCTCTGCCAGCATCGTCAGAAAATCACCGTCCACACGGTAAAGCCCTGCGTTCTCGCCGTCCCAATCCCAAATGCCGCCTGCGTCCTCCACTGTGGTCGGGCAAAACGGCCCGATCTCAAGGTTATCCGGCAGGTATTTCACGGTGTAAGAGGCGCATTGGCTGGCGGTCCCATCCTCCAACGTGCAATCGACGATTTCGGCTGGCCCGGCCAGGGCGGCGTCGGCGATGCTGGTCTCATCAGGGTGGGCAAAAGCGGCCATCGGGGCGCAGCCCAAGACCACAGCCATCAACGTGTTGCGGGTAAAATTTTGCATGGGACCTGTCCTTTGGGGTTCAGGTCTTTGAACGTCTGGCGGGGCGGTTTCCGTCGCGCGGCGTCTGACGTCGGGTCGCTGCCTTAACTTTGGGCACCGCGCGCGGTTAACGCGGGTTCAGACTTTGATGCGCATGGTCTGTGCATCGGCTGTGCATGGATTCTTGATGGTTTCTGCATAGCCGTTTTGGTCGTCACGCGGACCGCGCGCAGGCTTAAGCGATATCAAACAGATCCAGCTCACGCAGCGCGACCCGTGGGTGCAACATCTGCCCAAAGTCCTGCAGCGTTTCGATATGCGGGAAGAGCGACAAAAACAGCGTCAGCATATCGCCCTTCAGGCCAATCGTATGGGCCGCACCGGGGTGCAGGCTTTCGATCTCGATCCCGTTGACGTTCAGGCGGCAATGCTGGGCAAAACCCAATTGATAACAATGCACTGGCGCAATTGGCTTCAGCTCGATGATCTGGCTTTGGTCGATGAAATCCCGCACCGGAACAAAGGCGGCCTCGGACCCCGTCAGCGTCCGCACACCCGGCGCACGATGCACCATTCGCGCCGATGGCCCGAGCACCACGTCCGGCGCCGGGCGTCCAAGGCCAAGCGCGTCGGCTGTAATACGTGTCATTGTGCCCATTTCGGGCCGTGCATTCTGGGCCCCCGGCACGATGGTCATCGACCCGCGCCACAACAACGTCTGTGTGCCATGACTTTCGGTTAAGACCTTGTCACCCGGCAATAAATCTTCAACCGCGCAGGGGCCAAAGCTGGTCTGCACAATGGCACCGCGCCCAATGGCGGCAAAGGCGTCTTCGAACGCGGGCAGCGCCGGGGCAAGCCGGGTGACGTCGATGATTTCTTGGGAAGGTGTCAGATGGGCGACCTCATACTTGCGCATAAGAGGCTTGGAGCGCCGAGGGCGCCCATCTTGACGAGCAAACCGGCCTGAGGATACCGGGGACTGATTACGTGCCGCGAGGCCTGCGGCGAGAGGAGGGGTCGTCTTCATGTGCTTACCTTGCGGTTCGTCACAAATGCCGGCCCCCACCGACAACATCTGAGGAGCGTTGCTGTTGGGTAGAATGTGGCGAATAGCGGCGGGATCTGTCAAAATGTTTCGCCAAACGGCCCGATTTCGCGATCAATCGCCATTTTGCGTCGCGGATTGTTCTCAACCCGTGATCTATCGCGCCACATTTGACCTCTGACGTGCCGGGTGCCTCGCACGAATCGGATGTCGTCACTTTTCATTAAGCATCAGGCGGTAGTCACGGGGGCATGACCCACCGCAAACGCCTTGCCTATGTCTTCGCTGCCTTTAACGCCCTTTTGTTGGGCGGGGCTGTCGCCGCCTTTGGGCTTGGGGTGTGGTATAATCTGGCCGGGCGATTTGTGGATTTTTCCCAAGGGGTTAGCTCTACGGTTTCAAGTGCCGTGCTCAGCTTGCTTGTGGTGCTGTCCATCGCCTTTCCGATTTTCGCGATCCACCGAACCGCCCAATTGCGCGCCATGCAGCGCGATGTGGCCAAGGCGGGCAAGCGCACACACTATATGGCGCGACACGATAGTCTGACAGGCCTTGGGAACCGCCATACCCTGCAAGAGGCTTTAGACAATCATCAGGCCACCGCGGACCCCGACAAGCCTCTGGCGCTGGTGTTGATTGACCTTGATCACTTCAAACCCATCAACGATTTGCGCGGGGCCGATGTGGGTGATCAAGTCCTGATCGCTGTGGCCAAGCGCCTGCAAGAATTGACCCCAAGTGGTGCTGTGTTGACCCGTGTTGGCGGCGACGAATTCGCCTTTCTGATGCCGGTCCAGGACACAGGGGCTGAATTGGCAGCGCTCTCCGACCACATCATCGCAGCGGTGGCTGAGGCGATTTTGGTTGGCAACGTCAGCATCGCCGTTTCCGCCAGCTGTGGCATTGCCCATTGGGCAAAAGGCATGTCGGTCAATGACTTAATCGGTGACGCTGAACAGGCGCTTCGCGCAGCCAAGGCCGCCGGGCGGTCGCAATATCGGGTGTTTGATGCCGCACTAGAGCTTTCGTTACGGGATGAGGCGCTGCTGCAGGCCGATCTGGTAGAAGCCGTCGTGGGCAACGGGCTCTATTGTGTTTACCAGCCCTCATTTGACGTCTCGGGCAACCATCTTGTCGGGGCAGAGGCTTTGGCCCGCTGGCAACACCCCAAACTGGGTGAAGTGCCGCCGGATCGCTTTATTGCGCTCGCAGATAAGCTGGGGCTGATCGACAAACTGTCGGACCAACTCCTCGATAAGGCCTGCCATGCCGCGCGCGATTGGCCCGAGGACATGGTGCTTAGCTTTAATGTGACGCCCGCGCAATTTTCGGACCCGTATCTGGTCAATCGGATCATGACCGTGCTGGAACGGCACAATCGCCGGTGCCACATGTTTGAAGTTGAACTGACGGAACGCGCGCTGCTGTCAGACGAACCCCGCGCCCGCATTTTGATGCAGGAATTGGTTGATGCAGGCTTGCGGATCGCGCTCGACGATTTCGGCACAGGCCTGTCGAGCATGACGTTGCTGAATGCCTATCCCTTTGACCGTCTGAAAATCGATCGCCGGTTTGTCCGCAACCTGCACCGCGACCCGGTGAACGGTGCGATGACCAAGGGGTTGGTCGATCTGGCCCATGCGCTGAAACTGGACGTGACGGCGGAGGGGATCGAGCACCCGCAAGAGCTTGCCTTCTTGCAAAGCCTGACGCCGATTACGGCGCAGGGTTATCTGTTGGGGCGGCCTCTGTCCGGCGCAGATCTGCTTGATCTTGCGCGCAGCGGTGGGCCGCAACCCGGCGTGACCCAGCTGACCGCTTAGGCGGATGCCGCGACGAAAATGCCTTCGGGCATTGGGGGAAGCGATACCTTGGCCTTTCGATCACTGTCTTCCAAACGCTGCGCGATCATCGCCTGACGGCGCAGACCCCGTTCCCAAGGCATCTTGGTTGTGCAGGCCTTGGCGGCTTTGGTTGTCTCAGTCATCCAACGTGTTTTCTGACCCATTGTAACGCTCCTCACGCGTGTGCTGCGCCTTGCAGCTTTGTTGCTATTTCGAGAACAGTTTGTCCCGCGCTTTGGGCGGGAGTTGGGCAGTCTGAAAGAATTTTCGGAAAATTTTTGCCAGTGACGCCAGGGAAAGTGGGCAAAGCAGATTATCGGGCAAGGGCCCTTCGTTTTAGGTGTTTTGTGGCGCGACCGGCCCTCAATCCGTGTCAAAACACGGGATTGTTTCGCAATCTGTGGCAATCAAAAGGCGGGCGTTTGCCCCAAAGCCGCCAAAATCACAGACGGATGGCGGCAATCAACCGGCCATAGTCAGCCTCTTTCGCGTGGACAGACCGGCGGTAGCTATAAAAGCGGCTGGGGTCCTCATAGGTGCAGTGCCGGGTCCAGCAGGCCCGTTCCACACCCGCTTGCCGCAAACGCCACAACCCAAACCCCGGCAGGTCAAACTGCAGCCGGTCCCCTTGGCCATTTGCAAAAAACCGGGCCGCATCGGGGTCCGTGCCGAGAAATTCATCAAGAAACTCTGGCCCGACCTCATAATTGCGCTGGCTGATACTGGGGCCGATGACGACGCTGATATTGTCGCGCGCGGCACCAAGGCCTTCCATGGCATCAATCGTGTTCTCCAGCACGCCACCCAGTGCGCCTTTCCACCCGGCATGCGCGGCCCCGATGACGCGGGCATCGGGGTCGGCAAACAGGACGGGCTGGCAATCGGCGGTCAGGATCGACAGGGCCAACCCCGGCACGTTTGTCACCATGGCATCGGCCTTGGGTTTGTCCGCGGTGGCGTCATCTACGACGACAACCTCTGCCGAATGGTATTGGTGCACACCAACCAAGCATTCTGGGTCCACCGACATTGATGCGGCCACGCGGTTGCGGTTGATGGCCACGATGTCTTGCTGATCGGCGCTGCCAAAGCCACAGTTCAGCCCTGCGAAAACGCCTGAAGATGCACCGCCGACACGGGTGAAAAAGCCATGGGTCACGCCCTGCAGGCTGTCGTCGGTAATCACATCAAGTGTCATGCGTTCAGCCCCGGAATCGGCGCAGCCCCGTCTGGCCACAGCCCCATTACCTTAAAAAGGTCCCCCATTTCGGCGGGGTGGGTCAAGCGGCGATGGGCGGCAATATGCTGGTCGAGGTCGGCACCGCTTAAACCTTTGGCAAGGGCCTGCGCACGGGCCGTTATTCCAAGCCGTTCCAGTAACACGCCTTGCGGGGTCAAACGGCTATGAACGACGGGGGCAGCGGCTTTGGCAATCGCGGCAAAGTCCACATGGGCGGTCAGGTCAGCTTGGCCCGGCGTTTCCAAGATGCCGGTCGCCCCGTGCTGGCGCATGGCTTGAACGGTGTCGCCAAGGCTGACCCAATCGCCGTAGTCGATGATGAGCGCCGCGCCGCCATGTGCCGCGATGCGCGCGGCAATTGCGCCGATCGTGCCGTGCAGGGCGGGGCAATATTCGACGACATCGCCGGGCTTTGTATCGTCCAAACGGTCCATCAGGAAATTCTGTGGGACAGGTACGGCGCGGCCCAGGGTCAGGCCATCCTCTGCCATGCCGACCATCGTTTCGGCCCAACCCGCACCGTCGCGGGTGAACTGGCGCACGGGCAGGGCGTCAAAGAACTCATTGGCCACCAAAAGCAGCGGCGCGTCGGGCAAGTCATCGACAGTATCAACAAATTGCGCCTGAGCGATCGTGTCTTTTTGCACCTCCCGCAGACGAGGGGAGGCCTCAACCAGATGGATCTGGATTGCATCGTGAAAGCCCGGCACGCCACCTGTCGCGCGCAGGATATCCGCCATCAGCGTGCCGTTTCCGGGCCCAGCCTCTGCCAGTGTCACAGGGTTCGGTGCGCCTTGATCCAGCCAGGCCTGCGCAAGTGCCAGGCCAATCATCTCACCAAACATTTGGCTGATCTCGGGCGCTGTGATGAAGTCCCCAGCGGCACCAAAAGGCGTTTTTGTGGTATAGTATCCGTCGGTTGGGTCAAACAGGCAGGCGGCCATAAAATCGGCGAGGGTCATCGGGCCTGAGGCCGCGATTTGCCGCTTCAACCGTTCGCCAAGCGCGGTCATCGTTTGCGCAGGGCCAGCACGATCAGTGCCAACCCGATCAAGATCATCGGGGTCGACAGGATTTGCCCCATCGTCAGCCCCCAGTCGCCAAAGTCCCACCGCCAGCCCAGCGGGTTGTCGGGGCTTTGGAAAAATTCATCCGGTTGCCGCACGAATTCCACGGCAAACCGCGAGATGCCGTAGCCTGCGAAGAAGACGCCGGTCATCAGCCAGCCGCGCTTCAGCGCGCCAAAGCGGAACGCGAGGAGGAGCAGGATCGCGCCGAGCAAAAGCCCTTCCAGCCCCGCCTCATAGAGCTGGCTGGGGTGGCGGGCACAGGCACCGATCACATCGGGGCAGTCCTGCGCAGCCTCACCGGGGAAGACGATGGCCCATGGCAGGTCAGTCGGGCGGCCCCACAGCTCTGCATTGATGAAATTGGCAAGACGGACCAGCAACACGGCAGGGGTCGCGGCGAGGGCGATGATATCCGACAGCGCGGGCAGGGGCACCGCATGGCGGCGGGAAAACAGCCAGACGGCGATGACGACGCCAAGGAATCCGCCATGAAATGACAGGCCGCCGGTCCAGATCATCGGAATTTCGATCAGGTTTTCAAGGTAGTAGCGGGGGCGATAAAACAGGACATAGCCAAGCCGGCCGCCACCGATCACACCGATCACGATATAGGTCAGCAGGTCTTCGAGCTTGGCCGTCGCCATCGGGGGCGTGTCATTCAGCCACAGATGCGCGCGACGCAGGGCCGCGGCAATCAGCATCCAGCCCAGGGCAATGCCCACGATATAGGCCAGCGCATACCAGCGCAGGGCAAAGGGACCGATCTGAAAGATCACCGGGTCGATTTGCGGAAAAGGAAGCGCTCCAAACATGGGGCCATTCCTGTGGCCGTGCGGGGGCGAAGTCAACCGGTCACAGTTGCGCTTTGACCCGACACGCCCCATATGAAGGTCACAGCAAAACCGGAGGGTGCCATGCAGCCCAATAACAAGCTTTTTGACGATCTCAGCCAATTGATGACCAACGCCATGGGTGTGGCGCAGGGTGCCAAGGATGAGGCGAACACCGCGATGAAATCGATGATGGACCGCTGGTTGGCGGACCGCGATTTTGTCACCCGTGAAGAATTCGACGCGGTGCGTGCGATGGCCCAGAAGGCCCGCGAAGAAAACGCGGCCCTTGAGGCGCGGATCGCAGCCCTTGAGGCGAAGAGCTAAACGCCCTTAGAAATCAGATAGGTAGGCCACGAGGATATCGCGGGCCGCCTGCAAATCGTCCTTATGGATCATCTCGGTCACCGTGTGGATATAGCGGGTGCCGACAACGATGCCGACAGCGCGCGCACCGGCGGCGGCCTGTTGTGCCGCAGCACCATCCTGCCCACCGGCGGCCAGCATTGTGCGCTGATAGGGGATGTCATGCTTTTCCGCCAAGGCAGCGATGTCCCGTACCAGATCACGATCCGCGATAAAGCTGCTGTCACGCACATGCAGGCCAAAACCTTTGCCCTGTGTGGTTGTCGCGTCCTTGTCCGGAATGCCGGGCGTGTCGCAGGCCAGCGTGGTGTCGATGCCAATGCCAATGTCGGGTTGAATTTTGTAGGCTGAAGTGCGCGCACCGCGCAGGCCGACCTCTTCTTGCGTTGTGAAGACGACGTGCACTTCGGCACCGCGCCCCTTGTCGCCCAAGGCGCGGATCGCCTCGATCCCCAACCAGCAGGCGATGCGGTTATCAAGCGCCTTGCTCACGACCTTGTCGCCGATTTCGATAAAGGGTTCTTCCATCACCACAAAGTCGCCGACCTTGATGTGGTCATGCGCGGCCTCACCCATCCCTAGGTCTACAAAGAACTCACCCACCTGCGGGATTTTCTTGCGGTCTTCGGGGCTGGAAATGTGGATCGGTTTGCCTCCGGGGTTCATCACGCCTAAAAAGTCGCCGTCATCCGTGCAGACCCGCACCCTGCGGGAAAAGAGGTTGCGCGGGTCAAACCCGCCGACGGGTTGCAGGTAAAGATAGCCGTTTTTGTCGATATGGCTGACGAGAAAGCCGATTTCGTCCATGTGGCAGAGCAACATAATCTTGGGCGCGCCCTTTTTGGCGGCATCCCGACGGCACAGCAGCGACCCCATCGCATCGGTTTCAACATGGTCAAACAGGCCTGCAACCTCTGCTGTGATCAGCTCCCGAACCCGGTGTTCGTTGCCGGGCACACCGGGGGTTTCGCAAAGGGTCTTGAGTAGGGAAAGGTTCATCAGATCGCTCCTGCTGCGGCTTGGCGTTCAACATGGCGGGGAATGCGCTGGGCGCAAGGGGGCTTGCGTGAATTCATTGGCGCAAAGGCCCGGAGCCCCCCATATCTAGCGGGCTATACCAGTTATCCCCAAGAAAGTGCTTTACACAGAGGGTCTGGCTGCCGCACCATATGTCGTAGGACGGAACAAAACAAATACTGTCCATTGAGCAGAGGCATAGCCTTTGGGGCTGCCAATTCCCCATAGGCCAACGACCAAGGGGCTGCAGGCATGGCACTTTCAGAGCATTATCTGGACGCGGATGACGTTCACCCGATTGATCTGGTGGAACACGTCGCTGAACATCACGACTGGCAATTCGACCGCATACACGACGACCAGATCGCCATGGCGGTTGAGGGGCAGTGGCGGAATTATTCGATCACACTTGCGTGGTCCGCCTATGATGAGACGCTGCGCCTGATCTGCACCTTTGAGATGGAGCCGCCGGCGGCGCGGATTCCGGCGCTTTATGAGGCGCTGAACGCGATCAATGACCAGTGCTGGGCCGGGGCGTTCACCTGGTGGGGCGATCAGCAGATGATGGTCTACCGCTACGGGCTTGTGTTGGCGGGCGAACAGACGGCCGGGCCAGGGCAGATTGATACGATGATCAATGCCGCCGTGCTGAGCTGTGAGCGCTATTACCCGGCGATCCAGCTGGTCACATGGGCCGAACGGACCCCGGCGGAAGCGCTTGAGGTTGCCATGTGCGAGGCTTACGGGCGCGCTTGAATTTGGATTGCGCCGCGCGATGCGCGTCGCGAGAGGGGGCAGCCCGCTGACGCGGGCTGCCCCTTTGACGTTTGGCCGGGTTGGCAAGCGCGTCAGGGGGCGCTGCCCCCGTCGGCGGGGCCGACTCCCCCGGGATATTTAGGGACCAAAGAAAGCAGGGCGCGGTTGTTGTTGACCGCTTGAAGACCTAAAACCGTCACAAAGATCAAAGGGGTGCCAATGGATATGTCTGAAGTGGCCGCACGCGGGCTGGTTTTGCTGGGCTGCGGCAAGATGGGATCGGCGATGTTGGCGGGCTGGCTGAAGGGTGGTTTGCCACCTGCCTCCGTCTGGGTTTTGGACCCCGCGCCTTCGGACTGGTTGCAGGCGCAGGGGGTGCATCTGAACGTGGACCTGCCAGTAGACCCCGCGATCGCATTGGTGGCGGTAAAGCCGCAGATGATGGGCGCGGCGCTGCCTGCGATGGCAGCCCTGGGCAACGGCAGCACGCTCTTTGTCTCTGTGGCGGCAGGCACACCGATTGCGGCATTTGAGGCAGCCTTGGGCGAACAGACGCCCATTGTACGGGCGATGCCGAACACGCCAGCGGCGATAGGGCGTGGGATCACCGCCTTGATCGGGAATGCCAAAGCGACCGACGCACAGGTGGGTTTGGCGGAGGCGCTGTTGCAGGCGGTGGGCCAGACCGTGCGGTTGAAAAGCGAAGACCAGATGGATGCGGTGACGGCGGTGTCAGGCTCTGGCCCGGCTTATGTGTTTCACTTGATTGAGACGCTGGCGGCTGCGGGTGTGGCACAGGGCCTGCCTGCGGATATGGCGATGCAGCTAGCCAAGGCGACGGTCGGCGGGGCAGGGCAATTGGCCGAGGATGCGGCAGAGGACCCGGCTCAATTGCGGGTTAATGTGACCTCACCCAATGGCACCACGCAGGCGGCGCTTGAGGTTCTGATGGATGAAGCGCGCGGCTTTCCGGACTTGCTGAACCGGGCCGTCACAGCAGCGGCAGATCGGTCGCGGGAGTTGGGTCGTGGCTGAGATATCCTTTGATGATTTTCTGAAAGTTGATGTGCGGGTGGGCCGCGTGGTGCGGGCCGAACCCTATCCAGAGGCACGCAAGCCCGCGATCAAGATGTGGATCGATTTCGGCGATGAGCTGGGTGAGAAAAAGACCAGCGCGCAGGTGACGGCCCATTACAGTCCAGAGAGGTTGGTAGGAAAGCAGGTGCTGGCGGTGGTGAACTTCCCGCCACGCCAGATCGGCAAATTCATGTCAGAGGTGCTGGTGTTGGGCATGCCCGATGCAGACGGCGAGGTCGTGCTGGTTGGTCCTGACCAAGCGGTGCCAACAGGGGGACGGCTTCATTGAAACGGGTTTTGCTGACGCGGACATTTCCGCAGGCCACGGTGCAGGCGGCGGCTGCGCGTTATGCGGTGACGACGCGTGATGTGGATGTGCCGCTGACAGCGGCAGAGGCAGCGGCGGCGATGCGCGACTACGATGCGATCCTGTGTTCCATCGGGGACCAGTTTGATGCGGCATCCTTTGCGCAGGACGACCGGCGGTGCCAGATGATTGGCAACTTTGGCGTTGGCTTCAACCACATCGATATGGAGGCCGCGCGGGCTGCCGGGGTGATGGTGTCCAACACGCCGGATGTGGTGACAGATGCCACCGCGGATATCGCCATGACGCTGATCCTGATGACCTGCCGTCGCGCGGGCGAGGGTGAACGGTTGGTGCGCAGCGGCGAATGGGATGGCTGGAAACCGACGCAGATGCTGGGGGCGCATGTGACGGGCAAGCGGCTTGGCATCATCGGGATGGGGCGGATCGGGCAGGCCGTGGCGCGGCGGGGGCACTACGGGTTTGATATGCCGGTGATCTATTTCAACCGCTCTGAAAAAGCGGTGGATGTGCCCGCGCGGCAGGTCCCCGATTTGCACAGTTTGATGAGCCAGTCCGACATCATCGTCATCACCGTGCCAGGCGGGAACACCCATTTGATCGACGCCGACGCCTTGGCGCAGATGCAGGATGGCGCGGTCTTGGTCAATGTGGCGCGGGGCGATGTGCTGGATGAGGATGCGCTGATCGCAGAGCTACAGACGGGCCGCATTCGTGCAGGGCTGGACGTTTATGCGCGGGAACCGGAGATGTCGGACGCCCTGAAGGCATGCGAAAACGCAGTGCTCTTGCCGCATCTGGGGACAGCGGCCTTGGAAGTGCGCGAAGCGATGGGGCAAATGGCGCTCGACAACATTATCGCCTGGGATGAAGGGCGACGGCTGCCGCAGCAAGTTTAGGTCGCTTCCGCCAAGGCGAGGTAGAGCGCGGGCAAGTCGTTGTCCGGGTGGTTGTCAAAGCTGCGATCCCGGTCCCACAGGATCGACATGCAAACGTGCACAGCAGCCCAGCCCATGAGCCGGTCTTTGGGCAGACCGCTGACCCGGGCAAAGCAATCCAACATAGCGCGCAGCCGCTCCGCGTCGCGGATGGCCGGGTCAAGGCCAACAGGGTTACGAAAGGCGTTGGCGTATTCGTAAGCCGGGTCGCCCCAGATGCCCTTGGGGTCGATCACACACCAGCCCCGGTCGCCGCGCAAGATGTTGTCGTGGTGCAGATCACCATGCAGGGCGCTGGGCACAGGGGCGGTCGCCAAAAGCTGTCTTGCCAGGGTTTGGGCCTGACCGAGGGCAGGGTCGGCGGCCTGGGTGGCGAACAAGGTGTCACAGCGATCACTAAGGTTGGTCAGCCCAGTCGCAGGAACCGTGGCTGTGGCGATGCTTTTTGCGACCGCCGCCAAATGCGCTGCGGCCTCCAAGTCGTCCCCAGCGCGGGCCATGTCGCCCAGACTTTGGCCCGACAGATATTCCATCAACACCGCACCCGGCGCGCGGCCCAAGATACGCGCTGCTGCGGTGCCATTCAGCGCGGCCAGCAGCGTTAGCCCGGGCGCTTCGTCCTTTTCGTCTCCGCCTTGGTAAAGCTTGAGCGCGGCAGGAGTGCCGCCGTTTTGCGTCACGCGCCAGACCTTCGCGATCCCGGTTTCAGCAATCAGTTGCGGATCGCGGACACTGAACCTGTCCAACTCAGCTTGCGTCGGGGTCAATCGCCAACCGCCTCACGCCAGTGACGCCGACAGAGGCTGACGTAGCTTTCATTGCCGCCGACCTGCACCTGATCGCCGTCGCGCAGCACATTGCCGTCCTCGTCTTGCCGGATCACCATCGTCGCCTTCTTGCCGCAGTGGCAGATCGTGCGGACCTCGCGCATTTCGTCGGCCAGCGCCAGCAAGGCAGCAGAGCCGGGAAAAAGGTTGCCCTGAAAATCCACGCGCAGCCCAAAGCACATGATCGGCACGCCCAGATCATCAACCGCACGGGCCAATTGCCAGACCTGATCACGGTCCAGAAACTGCGCCTCATCAATAAAGACGCAAGCGCAGGGGCCGTCATCAATGCGCGCTTTGATTTTGGCGAACAAATCCTCGCCCGCGGCAAAAGTATCGGCGTCCTGGCCAATGCCGATCCGACTGGCGATGCGGCCTTCACCTGCGCGATTGTCGAACCGCGCGGTGATCAGATAGGTCTGCATCCCACGTTCGATGTAATTGTGGCTCGCCTGAAGCAGCACGGTCGATTTGCCGGCGTTCATCGTGGAGTAGTTGAAATAGAGCTTCGCCATGGGGGGTCTGATAAACGTCGTGGGCACGCCTTTGCAAGCGTGCCCGTTGACGTGAGTGGCGGCCAGTTCCCAGTCGATTGGGGCAACCAAGTCTGGCCTAACGTGCACGACACTTTAACATTGAACACCCCCGCAAGCGGGGAGACTGGGCAACGGTCGCGTCGCTTCGTGTGTTTTGAACATGACAATTCCCCTCAACCGATTTAATGGGAAAGGCGGAGAGAGTTTCCCCACGGGGTGGTGGGGGAAAATGGGGAATAACAATATGGCGACGCCAGACACATATCTGAAACGTCACACAGAGGCCCTTGTCAAAGATGTGGGCATCGCTGCGGCGTGTGAACTGACCGGGAAATCAAAGGCCACCTTGGGCCGATATTACTCAGACAAAATTGAACACGCCGACCGGTTTATGCCGATCGATACCGTGGCCCAGCTTGAGGCCGCGGCAAGTTATCCTCATGTGACCTCTGCCCTGGCAGATTTGCGTGGGATTACAATGTCTTTGGGCGATGCCGGCGAGGCATCAGAAGGCGGTGTGAACAATGAAGTTGTCGCACTCAGCCAGCGGTTTGCGGCCCTCATGGCGGAGTATCACGAGAGCATTCAGGACGGCACGATTTCGATCAATGAGGCCAAACGCCTGCTGCACGAAACGACGGGCCTGCAAAAGGTGCTCTTGCGGATGAAGCTGCATTTGGAAGGCGACGTGATTGGTTGATATCAGCGACATGCCCAACCTCGTAGACGGGCAGTTACACGATATTGACGCGACGTCATTCGCGCCGCCTGATGATCCCGGCCACCGGCCGCGGATTCTCCTGCTTTACGGGTCCTTACGAGATGTGAGTTATTCAAGGCTCGCGGCAGAGGAAGCGGCGCGCATTTTGCGCGCATTAGGATGCGAGGCGCGGATGTTTGATCCGCATGGTTTGCCCCTGCCTGATGACGGTGTCGATGAGACGCATCCCAAGGTCGCCGAACTGCGAGAACTGGCGCTTTGGTCCGAAGGCATGGTCTGGTCCAGCCCGGAACGGCATGGTGCCATGACCTCGGTCATGAAGGCGCAGATCGACTGGATCCCCTTATCCGCAATTGGAGGGATCCGACCAACACAAGGCAAGACCCTCGCGCTGATGCAGGTCTGCGGTGGGTCGCAGTCGTTTAACACCGTCAACCAGATGCGCATTCTTGGGCGCTGGATGCGGATGATCACGATCCCGAACCAATCCTCTGTCCCGGCGGCGTGGAACCGGTTTGAAAAGGGCCGGATGATCGCAGGCTCGCACTACGACCGGATCGTCGATGTGATGGAAGAGCTGGTGCGATTTACTTACATGACGCGCGCCCGCGTCGGTGCGCTGACCGATCGCTATTCCGAACGAGTCGAGAATGCGGCGAAGGTGCACGAACGGGTGAGCAAACTGTAGGGTGGGCAATCTGCCCACCTCTGCGGCGTGGTGGGCAGATTGCCTACCCTACGCGCGTTCGACGATCACCGAGCCAACGGAATAACCTGCACCAAACGAACAGATCAGACCCACATCACCTGGGGCCATATCCGCCGAATGTTTGCTGAACGCAATGATTGATCCCGCCGAGGACGTATTGGCATAGTCTTGCAAAATGTTGGGCTGCTCCCCCGGTTCCGGGTCGCGACCGAGCACTTTTTTACCAATGTAGTCGTTCATCGTCTTGTTCGCCTGATGCAGCCAGAGGCGTTTGAGGTCATCAGGCGTGATCCCTTCTTCGTCCATGTGACCGGCGATGTGGCGGCTGACCAGCGGCAGGACTTCTTTGAACACCTTGCGCCCGTTCTGCATGAACTGCATGTCACGGCGGTCCTCCATCTGGTCATGGGCGCGGCGCAGGTAGCCGTTGTTGTTGCGGATATTGTTGGAAAACTGCGTCGCACAACGGGTGGATTTCACCTTGAAATGCGGCCCCGTCAGCCCCTCATCCCGTTGCAGCAGCGTTGCCGTGGCCACGTCGCCAAAGATGAAATGGCAATCGCGGTCGCGCCATTCCAGATGGGCGCTGCAAATCTCGGGGTTTACCACCAGCGCCGTCTTGACGCTGCCGGTGCGGATCATATCCGCCGCCGTTTGGATGCCAAAAGTGGCAGATGAACAGGCGACATTCATGTCAAAGGCAAAGCCGCCCGCGCCCAAGAGCTGCTGTACCTCAACGGCAACCGCAGGGTAGGCGCGTTCCATGTTTGAGGCCGCGCAGATCACTAGATCGACAGTGCCGGGATCAACTTCACCAAGCGCCTTTCGTGCAGCATCCACAGCAATCTCTGCCATGACAGAGGGGTCCTCATCATTGCGCGGCGTCAGCTTGGGATACATGCGGTCAGGGTCAAGGACGCCCGCCTTATCAAGCACATAGCGACGTTCAATCCCAGAAGCGGCCAAGATGAAATCAGAGGAGGAATGGGTTTTCTCCGTCAGTTCACCTGCCGCAATCGCCACTGCGTTTTCCGCGTTCCATCGGTCGGCATAGGCGTTGAAGGCCGCAACCAGCTCGTCATTTGTGATGACGTTTTCGGGTGTGAAAACCCCGGTCCCGGTGATTGCGACGCGATGCATGATGCCCTCCTTGCGTGGTCCGTTGACCCTACCAGATGGCAGGTCCAAGTCGAGCGTGACGCTTAGTTCGCCAAGTTGATCCGCCAATGGGTGATCGCTTCTGGCGTCGGCGGTTCAGGCGGCACGGGGGCCAACATGGCGCGACGATCCACCGGGCTGCCGGTGTGCACCATCTCGAAAATGTCGGACAGGATCGAGGTGTTGTCGCCAAAATAGGTGTGCCCGAAAAAGTCCGATACAACGCCTGTCGCGTCGATCACATCAATCCCGGGCAAGCGCGGCACGCCGTCCGTTGTATCACCGATGCGGCGAAAGCCATTGGCCTCTTTTGACGCCTTCAGCGCGGAATCCTCGGCCGAGGCGTAAAGCGTGAAATGGGTAGATGTCGCCTGCTGGAAACGTGGGAACAACCGGGTGCGAAACACGACTTCATCGATGTCCGGGGCGGCCAGCACGATGGTCGTGATCTCGTCCACCGCGGGGTCATTTTCGGCCACCAGTTCCGCCATCGCCTCTGAGATGATGCGCGTGCCCATGGAGTGGGCGATGATGATGATGCGGTCGGGGTCCTGCGCGGCAAGATCCCGCAGCACCTCTTTCAGGTCAGGGACAGAGCGTTGCGCCATGGTGCTGTCGGACAGGTAGTTGATCGCGCGGCCCCGACTGGGCCAGCTGAACAGGAACGATGGTCCGTCCCACGCAAGGTCATAGGTCAACTGCCCCGCCCGGCGCGCGGCCTTGTCCAGCGAGGTATTGAAACCATGCACATACATCAGGATGGAGTTTTCAGACGTTGCCAGATCACCGGCGAGCATCTGCATCACGACCTCATCCTCCCACGGGGTAAGGTCTTGCAGCACAACATGTTTTTCCTCATCGGGATCAAACATGAGCGAGGCAAACCACCCCTGACTTTCCAGCTGCCCCATCTCGTGTACGCGGGGGATTGAGATGATGCCCGTGCCGTAGCGCAGGACGTCATAGTCGTCGGTGAATGTGCTGGCCGGGTCGTCAAGGTCGGGATCGTCGTTCAGGCCACGGTTGGTGGCAAAGTAGATCGGCACGTCGCGGTGGGTCTCGTCCTCTTCAAAGGGGGCGGGCATTTCCATCGCTTCTTCGATAACGATGGCCTCTGGCATCACCTCTTCCACAGCGCGCTCTTCAAGCGGCGCGGCGCCGACGACCTCTTCTTCTCCAATGATAACAACGGGTTCGGGTGACGCGACTTCCTCTGGTGCTGCGGTTTCTTCAGGTGGCGCCATCTCTGCGATGGGCGGTTCTGATCCTTCGGATGCCGCTCCGCCGTGCCGTTCGGGTTCGGTCACTTCGGGGGCCTGCGTGGTCGGAAACGGGTTACCAAAGACCACTGCGACCAGGGCCACAACGGCCATGAATGCCGCGATCAGAGGGATGCGATAATCGTTCATCGTGTGGGCACCGAATAAAGGACGTAACCCTGCAACCGTGCCACTTCGACCCCGCCGGTGTCGATGGCAAATATGCCAAGGTTTTCCATATCTTCCGGGCAGGCGACCAGATCGGCGGCATCGTCAAGGAACTCATTCGTCACCGCATTTTCGCCGACACGGCGGCACTGATCGCCCTCGGCCCGGTAGCCATCACCAAAAAGCGGCAGAGGTTCCACCGGCATTTCAGGGGCGCAGGCGGCGAGCAAAATCAGGGGGGCAAAGTGTTTCATGGCGTGTCCTTAATCAGGGGTGCGAACGGTCAAAATCAATGATGCAGAAAACATGCAGAACCTATGCACATCCTGCCAAGAAACCATGCGCACGCAAGTCTTAACCGCTATTAACCCCGCTTTGGCAAAGTGTCGCAGATCACTAACGCAGGAGCGCGCCATGGCCGACACCAAAACCCAACGCCAACATCTGAGCTATTCCGAAGAGGTCCACGCGCGGTTGGAGGCGGATTTTGACCTGCCGCAAATCCCGCCCGCCTGGCACGACATCTGGCGCGAAGAAGACCGGCGGGATGAAAAGCAAGTGCGGGTGACGTTGCAGCTGGACGCCGACGTGGTGCGGTTCTTCCGAAGCATGGGAAAGGGCTATCAGCCGCGCATGAACCGGGTGCTCCGGGCCTTCATGCACGACCGCTTGGCCGGGCTGGTGGCGGGGCCGGAAGACCGCCCAGATTTCCGCGAGATGGACGTGCTGCGCGAGGTCGTTGAGGGGTTGGGGGATGAGTGACTGGCCCCGAACCGGCTTTTGATCTTGGCGTTACCCCTGCAACGCCCGCACATCCACGTCGCCCATTTCGCGTTCTTTCATTGCCAGCACGGCGGCTTGGGCGGCGGCGGCGGTTGTGAAGTAGGGGATCTTGTCGTTGAGGGTGACGGCGCGCATGGAGCGGGAGTCTTCGACGGCAGCGGCGCCTTCGGTGGTGTTGAAAACCAATGCGACGTGGCCGTCTTTGAGGCGGTCGAGGATGGTCAGACCGCCTTCGTAGCCTTTGTTGATGACCTCAACCTGCATGCCTGCGTCCGACAAAAACGCTGCTGTGCCGCGGGTGGCGATCAGGGAATAGCCCATGTCGACAAGGGTTTGCGCGGCGTCGCGCATGTCGGGGGTCTTGTCGGCATCGCGGATCGAGAGGAACACGAGGCCCGAGGTTGGCAGGTCAGTCCCGGCCCCCATTTGCGCCTTGAGGAAGGCGCGGGCAAAGTTGCGGTCCCAGCCCATGACCTCGCCGGTGGAGCGCATTTCCGGGCCAAGGATCGTGTCCACGCCGGGGAAACGGGCGAAGGGCAGCACGGCCTCTTTCACCGAGAACCACGGGGTTTTGGGGTCGGCCAAAGTGAAAGCGTCGCCCAAGGGTAGTACGTCCATCGGGTCGGCGTCGGCGGGGTAGGGCGCGCGGGCGGGGAAATTCGTCAGTGGCTCACCGGCCATCAGGCGTGCGGCGATGGAGGCGATAGCTGAATCCGTCGCTTTGGCCACGAAGGGCACGGTGCGGGATGCGCGGGGGTTCACCTCAATCAGGTAGACCGTTTCGTCTTTGACGGCAAATTGCACGTTCATCAGGCCAACGACGTTCAGCGCGATGGCCAACTCATGCGTTTGGCGGCGGATTTCAGCGATCATCGCGTCCGACAAGGAATGCGGCGGTAGCGAACAGGCGCTGTCGCCAGAGTGCACGCCCGCTTCTTCGATGTGCTGCATGATGCCCGCGACATGGGTGTTGGTGCCGTCTGACAGGCAGTCGACGTCGACTTCCACAGCGCCGGAGAGGTAGCTGTCGAGCAACACGGGGCTTTTGCCCGATACCTTCACGGCCTCTGAGATATAGCGTTCCAACTGGTCCATATCGCGCACGATTTCCATCGCGCGGCCACCCAGTACAAAGGACGGGCGGATCACCAGTGGGAAGCCGATATCGGAAGCAATTTCAAGCGCTTGCGCGTCAGTGGACGCGATTCCGTTGACCGGTTGTTTCAGGCCGAGACGGTTCACAAGGTCCTGAAAGCGCTCGCGGTCTTCGGCCAGATCGATGGCGTCGGGGGAGGTGCCGAGGATCGGGATACCGGCCTCTTCCAGTGCATTGGCGAGCTTCAGCGGGGTTTGGCCACCGAACTGCACGATGACGCCGTGCAGGGTGCCGTTGTCTTGTTCCACGCGCAGGATTTCCATGACGTGTTCAAAGGTCAGCGGCTCAAAATACAAGCGATCAGAGGTGTCGTAGTCGGTCGAGACCGTCTCTGGGTTGCAGTTGATCATGATCGTCTCGTAGCCCTGATCGGTCAGGGCGAAACAGGCGTGACAGCAGCAATAGTCGAACTCAATCCCTTGCCCGATGCGGTTGGGGCCACCGCCAAGGATCACGACCTTTTTGCGGTCGGTTGGGCGCGCCTCGCATTCGGGGTCGCCCATCACGGGCGTCTCGTAGGTGGAGTACATGTAGGGGGTCTGCGCCTCGAATTCGGCGGCACAGGTGTCGATGCGTTTGAACTGCGCTTTGACGTTCAGGTTCAGGCGGGCGCGGCGCACGTTGTCTTCGGTCCGGCCGGTGAGCGTGGCAAGACGAGCGTCGGTGAAGCCGAGCATTTTGACGGCGCGCAGGCCTTCTTCGTCGGTGGGGAGGCCCTTGGATTTGAGCACCTCTTCGGCCTCAATAATCTCGCGGATGCGGGCGAGGAACCACGGGTCGAATTTGGTGACGGCGTGGATGTCGTCATCCGACAGCCCGTGGCGCATGGCCTGGGCGATGACGCGGATGCGGTCGGGGGTTTGCGCGGCGAGCGCCTTGGTGATGGCAGAGACTTCGGGCGCGCCGGGGATGACGATGTCGTCAAAGCCGGTCAGGCCGGTTTCCATGGAGGCGAGCGCCTTTTGCATGGATTCGTGGAAGGTGCGGCCAATGGCCATCGCCTCGCCCACGGACTTCATGGCGGTGGTCAGATAGGGTTCGGAGCCTGCGAATTTCTCGAACGCGAAGCGCGGGATTTTGGTGACGACGTAGTCGATGGAAGGTTCGAACGACGCGGGCGTGACACCGGTGATGTCGTTGTCGAGCTCATCCAAGGTGTAGCCCACGGCGAGTTTGGCGGCGATCTTGGCAATCGGGAAACCGGTTGCCTTGGACGCCAGTGCAGAGGAGCGCGACACGCGGGGGTTCATCTCAATCACGACCATGCGGCCGTCAGCGGGGTTCACGGCCCATTGCACGTTGGAACCGCCGGTTTCCACGCCAATCTCGCGCAGCACGTTGATGGAGTGGGTGCGCATGATCTGGTATTCTTTGTCCGTCAGCGTGAGAGCTGGGGCCACGGTGATACTGTCGCCGGTGTGAACGCCCATGGGGTCCACGTTTTCGATGGCACAGACGATGATGGCGTTGTCGGCCTTGTCGCGCACGACCTCCATCTCGAACTCTTTCCAGCCGAGCAGGGATTCATCGACGAGGATCTGACCGACCGGTGAGGCTTCCATGCCCGTCCGGCAGAAGTGTTCGTATTGGTCGCGGTTGTAAGCCACGCCGCCACCGGTGCCGCCAAGGGTAAAGGCGGGGCGGATGATCGCGGGCAGGCCGACGTATTCGATAGCGTCAATGGCCAGTTGCAGGCCTGCCTTGATGTCGAACTTGCCATCGTCACCTTTGGGCGCTGTGATGATCGTGGCTTTGGGGTTTTCAATGCCGAGGCGGTCCATGGCTTCGCGGAAGAGCTTGCGATCTTCGGCCATCTCAATGGCGTCGCGTTTCGCGCCGATCATCTCGACGTTGTATTTGTCGAGGACGCCCATTTCCTCTAACGCGAGCGATGTGTTCAGTCCGGTTTGGCCGCCCATCGTGGGCAGCAGGGCATCGGGGCGTTCCTTGGCGATGATCTTGGCGACAACTTCGGGGGTGATCGGTTCAATATAGGTGGCATCGGCCAGACCGGGGTCGGTCATGATCGTCGCGGGGTTGGAGTTGACGAGGATGACCCGGTAGCCTTCCTCGCGCAGCGCCTTACAGGCCTGAGCGCCGGAGTAGTCGAATTCGCAGGCCTGCCCGATCACAATAGGGCCCGCACCGATAATCATGATCGACTTGATATCATCACGTTTTGGCATGGCAGACCCCCGATATGCAAATTGTCCTGCGTTATAGGGATGGCAGTGCCGGGCGCAACCGATTTTTCGCCGAAAAATCGCCACTCGCAACCAAGGTATTTTTGACCAAAAGAAGCGGGCAGGTCGCGATACTTGACTTATGCCCTGCAAAGGGGTGTATCGGGCCGACATTTATGGACCCAAAGGACCTGACCCATGCACGCTTATCGCTCTCATACCTGTGTTGACCTGACCGCGGCCAACGTCGGTGATAATGTGCGGCTGTCTGGTTGGGTGCACCGGGTGCGCGACCACGGTGGCATTTTGTTCATCGATCTGCGCGACCATTATGGCATCACGCAGGTGCTGTGCGACCCCGATTCCGCCGCCTTTGCGGAGGTCGAAAAGGTGCGCAGCGAATGGTGTATCCGCATCGATGGCGAGGTGAAGGCCCGCGACCCCGAACTGGTGAACAGCAAGCTGCCCACCGGCGAAATTGAAGTGTTCGTGCGCGACATCGAGGTGCTGGGCGCGGCGAAAGAGCTGCCGCTGATGGTCTTTGGTGATCAGGAATATCCCGAGGAAACGCGCCTGAAGTATCGCTATCTTGATCTGCGCCGTGAAGCGATGCAGCGTAACATGGCGCTGCGGTCGGATGTTGTCGCCTCCATGCGGCGTCGGATGTGGGACAGCGGTTTCCGCGAATACCAGACGCCGATCATCACCGCATCGTCGCCCGAAGGCGCGCGCGATTTCCTTGTGCCGTCGCGTCTGCACCCCGGCAAGTTCTATGCGTTGCCGCAGGCCCCGCAGCAGTTCAAGCAGCTGATTATGGTGTCGGGGTATGACAAGTATTTCCAGATCGCGCCCTGTTTCCGCGATGAAGACCCGCGTGCAGATCGGTCGCCCACCGACTTTTACCAATTGGATTTGGAGATGTCCTTTGTCGAGCAACAGGACGTGTTTGACACGATCCAGCCGGTGATCACGGGGATTTTTGAGGAATTCGGTGGCGGTCGCAAAGTGGACCAGACGTGGGAGCAGATTTCCTATCGCGACGCCGCGCTTTGGTATGGGTCCGATAAGCCCGACCTGCGCAACCCGATCAAGATGCAGGTGGTGAGCGAGCATTTCGCAGGCTCCGGCTTTGCGATTTTCGCCAAACTGTTGGAAAACGAAGGCACTGAGGTGCGTGCGATCCCGGCACCGAACGGTGGGTCGCGGAAATTCTGTGACCGGATGAATGCCTTTGCCCAGAAGGAAGGGTTGCCCGGCATGGGCTATATCTTCTGGCGGGACAAGACAGCGGATTCTGTGGCGCAAGAACTGGGCATCACCGTCAAAGAAGCCCAAGCCAAGCTGAAATCCGGCGAGGTTGAAGGCGGCATGGAAGCGGCTGGCCCGCTGGCCAAGAACATCGGTCCAGAGCGGACAGAAGCCATTCGCCAACAATTGGGCCTTGGCAAAGGCGATGCGGCGTTCTTCCTTGGCGGCAAGCCCAAGGCGTTTGAAGGCGTCGCGGGCAAGGCCCGGAACGTCATCGGCGAAGAGCTGGGGCTGACTGATCAGAACCGCTTTGCCTTTGCATGGATCGTTGATTTCCCGATTTACGAGCGTGACGCCGAGACCGGTAAGATCGACTTTGAGCACAACCCCTTCTCTATGCCGCAGGGCGGGATGGCCGCACTTGAGGGCGATCCAGAGGACGTGCTGGGCTATCAGTATGACCTTGCTTGCAACGGCTATGAGTTGGTGTCCGGTGCGATCCGGAACCACCGGCCCGAGATCATGTTCAAAGCCTTTGAAATCGCGGGCTACGGCGCGGATGAGGTCGAGAAACGCTTTGGCGGCATGGTCAATGCCTTCCAATACGGCGCGCCACCCCACGGCGGTTGTGCAGCGGGTATCGACCGGATCGTGATGCTGCTGGCGGACGAGGCGAACATCCGCGAGGTCATCATGTTCCCGATGAACCAGCGTGCCGAAGACCTGATGATGGACGCGCCAAGCGTGCCGCAGAACGAGCAGTTGCGCGAATTGCACCTGCGCGTCTTGCCACAGGAAAGCTAAGGCACAGGCGGCCTGCCAAATCGGCTGGCCGCTTACGAAATTCGGAAAAGTCGTGATAGCCTGCCCCTAGGGAAACTTTTGGGGACGGTTATGGCCATTCATCTTGTATTTTTGGCGCTCTTGATGGGCGCGATCATTTCGATCTATTTGCCGATGATCACACGCACAGCCCAATTGCTGGGGTCAGGTCCGATGGCGAATGTGCCGTTCTTTGCGATTGCGCTGATCTCATCGGTGGTGATCGCATTCGCAACGGGGGCGCGGGCGGCGCAATTTCAAAAGATCGGAACTTTGCCGCTGTGGCTTTTGACTGCTGGCGTGATGAGCGCGGGGATGATCATCGGGTCAAGCTACCTGATCCCACGGATCGGCATCGGTGCCTTCTTTGTGCTGCTGGTGTCGGGACAGGTGCTGACAGGGATGATCTTTGGCTACTTCGGGCTTTTTGGCATGCCAGTCACCGCGATCACATGGGGCAAGGCGTTGGGCGCAGTGTTTGTGATTGCGGGTGTTTATCTGGTGTCCTTTCGGTAGGAATTTGGGTTCCGTCGGGCGTGGGTTGCATCGCCACTGGGACGTCGGCAAACTTGTTCAATGGATGATCTGGCCTTGTTTGAGATTGCGACACGCTCTGCGCGCAACGGTATTGACCGGGCCGCGCATCTTTTAGGGCGTGCGGATGATACACATCTCACCCTACAGCTTGTTCCGCATATGTTTGATTTTGCAGGACAAATCCGGACCGTGACGATCTTTGCCCTGCGCAGCACGCTGACACCGATTGGGCGCGATTGGTCATTGGCTGTTCCGGGGGCTGATCGGGCGGCGCTGACGGCGCAGTTTGATGGCGCGCGTGCCGATATTGCGGCGCTGACGGCAGAGGATTTCGCGGGTGTTGCGACGCGTCGCGTTCAGCATGAGGCGGGCGACGCGCAGCTTGATCAGTCAACGCAGGACTATCTGCTGGATTTCGCGCTTCCTAATATGTGGTTTCATCTGTCGATGGGCTACGCCATTTTGCGGCAGGCGGGCGTAGATGTAGGAAAGGCCGATTTTGACGGCCTTCACCAGTATCAAAAAGGGTTCAGCTGGGTTTAGGCGCTGTCGCCACCCTCTGCCACCACGGGGGGCAGGATGTCTTTTTCATACATGTAAACAACGGTTTGCATGGGCACCCGGTCATAAAGATCAACGATCTGGCGGTTGATCAGGCGAGCGCAGCCGTTGGACACATCCTTGCCGATGGTGTTGGGCAGATGGGTGCCGTGCAGGCGCAGGAAGGTGTCGCGGTTGCCTTGGAACAGATACAAAGCGCGTGCACCTAGCGGGTTCGTGGGGCCGCCTTCCATGCCGTCTTCCCATTCGCGGTAGGCGGGGGTGCGTTCCATCATGTCGTCGGTCGGACGCCAGCTTGGCCATTCTTTCTTGGCCTTGATGGTGTAGATGCCGGGCTCGTAAAGGTCGTCCTTGCCCACGCCGACAAAATAGCGGATCGCGCGACCGCCGGGCAGGGTCCAATAGAGCGAATAATCGTCTGGCACCACGTGGATCTGACCCGCGGGCAGGGCGTTGTTCAGCACGACAACACGCGGCGCGAGCGTATCGGGCAGGGTAGCCAGGGCCCAGTGGCCATCAGCCACAACAGGGGTTGCGGTGAACGCGGCAGCGCTAGCCAAAAAATGGCGACGATTAAACATCGGGTCTCTCCTTAACGGTCGGTCGCCCAGCAGCGGGCGGTCGGACGATATATTGCACGGAAAGCACCCTGCGGTCCTCAACAATCACATCAATTCTGCGTTGGTCAGCGGTTTTTAGCGAAAGTGTGGAAATTCTGCGCCAAATTCCCCGTGCGTCTGCGTTACATATGGGGAAAGGTGGCGAAATGACATTTGATCCTACGCTTGCTGCGGTGCGTTTTGGCACCGGTCTCAGCCCACGATTTACACGCCCTGTGGGGGTCGAATCGATTCTGACCGACCTGTCCGGCCCCGATGAAATACGCGAGGCCATCGCGATCGCCGGTTTCAATGATGCCAAGCCAAGCCATGCCACGGTGACCTGGATGGACAGGGCTGCAAAGGCAGCGCTTGAGACCCCGGATGAAGCGCAAGCTATGCAGGCCCGCGAAGTTGTGCGGGATCAGGTGCGGGTTGTGCGGCGGCAGCATCATCTAGCCACGATTGGGCGGGCGCTTGATGCGCCGCTTGGGCTGCGCGAGCGTCTTGTGGCGTTTTGGGCCGATCATTTCACCGTAGTGCGGCGTCCATTTCAGACCGCGCATCTTGTCACATCCTTTGTCGAAGACGCGATCCGACCACATGTCACGGGGTCGTTTGCCGCGATGTTGCGCGGGGTGGTGACGCACCCGATGATGTTGATTTACTTGCAACAAACCAGATCGACGGGCCCGGACTCTCCGGTGGGGCAGCAGCGTAACCTGGGGCTGAACGAAAACCTCGCACGAGAATTGCTGGAACTGCACCTGCTGGGTGTGGATGGCCAATACTCCCAAGCCGACGTGCGCGAATTGGCAGAGCTTTTGACCGGTCTGAGCTATACCGACAGGCGCGGGTTCTTTTACGATCCGAACCGCGCTGAACCGGGGGGTGAGACCGTGGTTGGCCTGCCATTTGGGGCCGATGCGACATTGGACAATGTGCTGGAGGCGATGGACATCTTGGCCATTTTGCCCGGCACGGCAGAGCATTTGGCTTGGAAAATGGCGGTGCATTTCGTCAGCGATGACCCCGATGATGATCTTGTCGCGGCCATGGCCGAAGGCTTTGGCGCAGATGGCGATCTGATGGGGATGACCGCGGCGATGTTGCGCCACCCTGCCGCTTGGACACCGCAACGCGACAAGGTGCGCACGCCGCAGCAATTTATCACCGCCGGATTGCGCGCCTTGGGCGTCACCGGCAACGCGGTGATGGCCATTGACCAAAAGCTCTATCAGCAAATGCTCACCCGGCCCCTGTCGCTGATGGGGCAGCCGTGGGAGACGCCGATTGGCCCCGATGGCTGGCCCGAGGACGCGGAAAGCTGGATCATCCCGCAAGGCATGGCCGGGCGCATTTCATGGGCGATGCAATTGCCGCGCCGCATCGTGACCGACCTGCCTGATCCGCGTGAATTTGTGGATCACGCGCTGGGGTCATTGGCGGGCGAAGACGTGCGATTTGCGGCCGCCGCGGCGGAAAACAGGGCAGAGGGCGTGGGGGTCGTTTTAGCCTCTGCCGCCTTCCAGCGGAGGTAGGTCATGGACCGGCGATCATTCCTTTTGCAAACGGCAGCGCTGGGCTGTTCGGCGGCGGCCAGTCCGCTTTTGACGCCTGTGGCCTTTGCTGATGCGCCGGGCGACAACCGGCTGGTGGTCATCATCTTGCGCGGCGGCATGGACGGGATCGATGCGTTGCGCCCGCTGGGCGATCCGGCGTTTGCGGCACTGCGGCCCGGCCTGCATACAGGCGATCACATTGATCTGGACGGATTTTGGGGGCTGCATCCGGGGCTCGAAGCGCTGCTGCCGCTCTGGCAGGCGGGTGAGGTCGGTGCGGTGCAGGCGACATCCACGCCCTACCGTGGCAAGCGGAGCCATTTTGATGGGCAGGACATTCTTGAGGCGGGGATTTTGCGCACGGGCGGTGACCCGTCTGGTTGGTTGAACCGGCTTTTGACGACGCTGCCGGGCGCGCAGGCCGAAACCGCCTATGCCATCGGGCGCGAACAGATGGCGATTTTGTCGGGACCAGCCTCGGTGTCGCGCTGGTCGCCAGATGCTGACCTGCGACTGTCCGGGCAGGCGCAACGCTTGCTGGAGCTTGTCTATCACGACGATCCGCTGTTCCGGGATGCCGCGTCGCAAGCCATTGAAATTGCGGCGCTTGTGAAGGAACAAGACCTCGTCGCAGAGGATGATCCCGCTACGATGTCGATGATGGAAGCGGTCCAATCAAGCGGTGTGCATGTCAATCTGGCAGAGTTTGCCGCGGCTCGCCTGCGCGGCGAGACTCGCATTGCGAGCTTTTCGCTGGGTGGCTGGGACACCCACCAAAACCAGAAATATTCCCTCACCCGGTCGTTGCGGCGGCTGTCTGATACGATCCTGACGCTGCGCGCGCAGTTGGGGCCTGTGTGGGACAAGACGGCGGTGCTGTGCCTGACAGAATTTGGGCGCACCGCGTTTGAAAATGGCACGCAAGGGACCGATCACGGCACGGGTGGTGCGATGCTTTATGCCGGTGGCGCGATGCGCGGCGGCATGGTCGGCGGTGCTTGGCCCGGACTGGATGAGGCCGCGCTCTTTGAGCGGCGCGATGTCTTGCCCACATCTGATGTGCGTGCGCTGGTCGGTTGGGTGATCCGGGGCATGTTTGGCACTGCGGCCAGCGACATCGAAAGCGTGGTCTTTCCGGATCTCGATCTGGGGGACGACCCGGGCCTGTTGCTCTGACCGTTGGGGCGGTGCAATGTGCCGCAAAACCAAAGGATTGCCCCGATGACAGACCGCCCCCTCGGCCCGATTGTGCCCGATTGGACTCCTGCTGCTGATCCCGCTGGATTGCAGCTGTCTGGGGCCCATGCTGATCTGCGCCCGTTGGAGGCAGAGGATGCCGCAGGCCTCTGGCAGGTGTTTGAAGGGGGCGATTGGGTCTGGGACTATCTTTATGAACCGGCCCCCAAAGATTTCGCCCGATTTGCGCAGATCATCCAAGGCGTTGCGGCCAAGCAGGACAGCCCGGCCTATGCGGTCCGTGCCGCTGGCAGCAGCGATCCGCTGGGGTATCTGACGTTCTATACGGTGGTGCGGGCATCGGGAAATATCGAGATTGGCAACGTCAATTTCTCACCCAGCTTGCAAGGCACCCCCATCGCGACAGAGGCGTTTTCGCTGATGTTGCGCTGGGCTTTTGCCAATGGCTACCGCCGTGTGGAATGGAAGTGCAACGCGCTGAATGCGCCATCGCGGCGGGCCGCGCAGCGGTTGGGGTTCAGTTATGAGGGCGTGTTCCGCCAGCATTTGGTGGTCAAAGGGCGCAACCGCGACACCGCATGGCTTGCGATGACAGATGGGGATTGGGACAAGATCGGCCCCGCCCATGCGGCCTGGCTGTCGCCCGACAATTTTGATGACGCGGGCCAACAGCGGCAATCGCTGTCGGCGCTGACCTTGCCGCATCTGGCGGCGGTTGATCCAACCGCTTAGATCGGGCCACCTGCCGCAAGACGGCTTTGCACCAGATCGTTCAGCTGCGACAATCCTTGTTTCAAAGGCGCGCCGGATTTGCGCAAAGTCTTGAGCTTGCGCACCGCATCCCGCAGGTCGCGGTCATCAGCACTGCGCGCCACACCGCTGAGGAATTGGGTCACATAGTCGATGGAGCCATCCGTGGCCTTGCTGCGCAACACTTCGGCCACATGGCTGAGGTCGTCGTGGAAGGCTACGCGGTCCGGTTCTACAACCTCGTCCGAGATCAGGCGCGGGCCGGGGGGCTGCCGGTCGGCGGGCAGATGCGCCAGAATACTGGCCTGAAATGCGGCGAGGTTGGCGATGGGTTTTGTCAGAAAGCCGTCCGCACCTGCGGCGACAACTTCACCTTCGGCATCCAGATCGCCGCTGGTGCCAAGGATCACGTCGATCCGGGGCGAGGCGCGCGACAGATCAGAGATCAGCGGCAGACCAGAACCATCAGGCAAGCCCACGTCGATGATCACCACAGAGGGGCGATAGACGTTCAGGTGTTTTCGCGCCGATTGCAGCGAATCTGCGCGTCTGATCCGCGCGCCAGAACGCAGGCACAACATGCGCACCGCCTCACAGGCAAATCGGCTGTCTTCGACCAGCAGCACCGTCAGCCCCAAGAGGGGTCGCTGGGCTGTTGCAGATCGCATTGCTTTGAAGTCGTCTAGGCCTTCCATCGTCGCCTCCTTCTTCGGGTTGGACGTAGGAAACCACCTCAAGGTGAATCGTCTCTTAACGCGCGGCAGATTGCCTCGCTGCCTTGCCGATTTTTGCGGCACTGGGCATAAGCGGCGCAGGAAATGCAGGAGTGTCCCATGATCGGTCGTCTCAATCACGTTGCCATCGCTGTCCCGGATCTTGAGGCCGCGAGCGCGCAATATCGCACCGCGCTAGGGGCTGATGTAGGTGCGCCGCAGGATGAGCCAGATCATGGCGTCACGGTCGTCTTTATCACCCTGCCCAACACCAAGATTGAGCTGCTCTATCCGCTAGGTGAAGGGTCACCTATCCAAGGCTTCTTGGACAAGAACCCATCGGGCGGCATCCACCACGTTTGCTATGAAGTCGAGGATATCGACGCCGCCAGCGCCCGTCTGGTGGCCGAAGGCGCGCGGGTGCTGGGCGCGCCCAAGATCGGCGCACATGGCAAGCCGGTGATCTTTCTACATCCCAAAGACTTCAACGGCTGCCTGATCGAATTGGAGCAGGTCTGATGGGCCCCGTCTCTGGTCTTGTCCTGTTTGCCGTGGTCTGGGCCATGGTGTTTTTCGTCGTGCTGCCGCTGCGCATGGTTTCTCAAGGTGACGTGGGCGAGGTCGTGCCCGGCACCCATAAATCCGCCCCTGCCAATCCGCAGATCAAGCGCAAGGCCAAGATCACAACGCTTTGGGCCTTTGGCATCTGGGCGATTCTGGCCGGGATCATCTGGTCAGGCGCGATTGGGGTGCGGGATATCGATTGGTTCGACCGGATGGCGCCGCTTGATCAGGGGTAACCCTAACGCGCCAACCGGTGATAGAGGTGGGTGAACGTCGCGGCCCCGATGATCGGCACAAAAAGGTTCAGGATCGGCACCGTTAGCGGCACGGCCATCAGGCATCCGGCGAGAAAGACCTCTCCCCGGTTGGCCTTGCGCATCTCTTTCGCGCCGACGCGGCCTTCGCGGCGCATGGCGGCCACCGTGAAGTATTCTCGGCCCAGTAAGTAGCCGTTGAGCGCATAAAACAGCAAAATCGGCGCGAAGGGGATGAAGAGAAGCGGGAGGTAGAGCAGCAGCGCGAGCAGGTTCGCGCCGACGATCACGCCCAGGAAGTTCACCGAATCCCGTAACCCATCCCAAAACGGCACACGGCCAATGGCGGGCAGGTGGGGGTAATGTTCCTCTTCGACAGCTGCGGCCACGTCATCAAGGAAAAGCGAGGTCATCGCGCTGGCCACCGGGATCATCAGAAAGACCGACAGCACCAACATCAGCACCAGTGAGCCGAGCGACAGCAGATCGCCGACCCAAGTGACCTCATAACCGCCGGGCAAGACCGTGGTGTCGCCGGTAAAGATATTGATCAGCCCAAGGATCAACGCATAGGCCCCAATCAAGAGTGCGACGGTCAGGCCCAAGCCAAGCAAGAGAACCCGACGAAAGCGCGGGTCAGGCAATTGGCCAACCGCTTTGACGAAGTCCTGAATGATATTCACGTGGCGACCCATGTTGTGATGGTGCTGAGGTCGGGGCGCGGACGCTCTGGCGGAGCGCTGGTTTCAGTCCCGAGATGAATGAAACCGGCAATGGTTTCATGGTCTTCTAGCCCAAGGTTGCCACGGATGAAGGTGCGGTCATGGCTTGCCCAGCCGGACAACCAATTGGCGCCCCAGCCACTGGCAAGGGCGGCATTCAAAAGCGCCAGACAGACGGCACCTGCTGAATATGTCTGCTCAATCGCGGGGATCTTGTCCGAAGGTTTGGGGCTTTCCACAACGGCCACGGCCAGGTCAGCGTTGCCGAATTGCGCGACAGCCTTGTCGATCTTGTCGGGCTCAATGCCCAGTGCGGCCCCACGTGCGGGGATCGCGGCGGCAAGCCGTGCCATGGCAGGCTCTTCCAGCACGATAAAGCGCCAAGGTTCCAGCTTGCCATGATCCGGCGTGCGTGCGGCGGCGGTCAGCAGGGTTTCGACGGTTGCGCGGTCAGGGACCGGGGTGGTCAGCGTCTTGGCAGGGCGCGACCGGCGCGTTTGCAGAAAGTCGAGCGCGGCAAGGTTGGCTATGGGCATCGTGGTGTTCCAAAAAATGATAGGGGACAGGTAGTTGCTGACGCGGGATCAAACAAGTCAGGGGGTGCGGGCCGTGCCTTGCGTCACGCCTCGCTGGCCGGACGCAGCTGATAGATCCCTTCGGGCAAATCCAGCGCGGCTTGCAGGTCGCGCAATTGCGACAGTGAAAATGTCAGCGTACGGACCTCATTCAGGCGCGGATCCCATTGCTCAACAGTGACGCAATCCTCAAACGCGTTGATCACGATGTCTTCTTTCAGCGGTGCGTCGCCCTCATCCACAAGGGTGACGACGGTGGCGTCAAAGTCGTGTTCAATCGTAAACATATGACCAGCCTACGGATCGCCTCGGCGGGTACAAGCCCCTCGCGCATTTGTCAGCCAATTGCACTGGACCGCGCCGCTGGTGCGATTAGGTTATGGCTCTCAAAGTTTCGGATATCCACATGCGCTTGATGCCGCTTTTCGCCTTTGTCCTGATCTCGGCCTGCGCCGTGGCGCGACCGGTGTCCGACAAGGGCCCGATTGACAAAACCCCGATCCCGCAAGAGCAGATCGACGCGGCCCAGCAAGTTGTGCCAGCCCGCGTCCCATCCCGGGAGGCTGTGCGCAATTTCATCAGCGTGATTGAGACCATTGAACCGGTCGCCGAAGAGGTTTGCCGTGAGCAAGCGCCACAACTCAACTGTGACTTCCTGATCGTCTATGACGCCGATCCGCGCGCGCCGATGAATGCGTTTCAAAAGGTCGATGAGACGGGCCGCCCGGTGGTGATCTTTACGCTGCCCCTGATTGCAGAGGCGCGGAACGTCGATGAGCTTGCCTTTGTCCTCAGCCACGAAGCCGCCCACCATATCGCGGGCCATCTGGAACGGCAGCAGCAAGCCGCGATCATCGGGGCGACGATCTTTGGCAACCTCGCCAGTCTCAGCAATGACCCGCAAGCCATTGCGGATGCGCAGGAATTTGGGGCAGCCGTCGGCGCGCGCACCTATTCCAAGGATTTTGAGCTTGAGGCCGACGCGCTTGGCGCGCGGATTGCGCAAATGGCGGGATATGATGCGCTGCGCGGGGCGGAGTTCTTTTTCCGCATCCCCGATCCCGGCAACCAATTCCTGGGCACCCATCCGCAAAACGCAGACCGCTTTCGCGTGGTGCAAGAGGCGGCGGGCGGCGCTTAGGTGGGGGTAAAGCCGCGGTTGCGCATGCTTTCAAAGCGTGGCTGACGGCGGCGGCGCATCCGGATGACGATGCCCACGGTTGAGATCACGATCCAGAAAATCTGGATCATCGCGGAGGCAAGGTTGAACGAGGACGTCAGCCCGATCAGAACAAAGCTCGCTGCCATCCAATTGATCGCGAAATAGCTCACCCGCGCTGACCAGTCGCGTTGCAGCGTCAAAAGCCCGTAGTTCAGCACATAAAGTGCGAAACCCGCGATGCCGATGGCGTCGAAAACCTCTGGCGAGATGCTGCCCCATGTCGTGATCATTGCCCGTCTCCCAATCCGGTCTGTGTGTGGGATGACATTGCCTTGGGCCGTGGGTGGTCGTCAGGTCAGGCAATCCAGACTTTGGCGTTTTGCGGGGTCAGGTTTCCCATACCTTGGGGAAACTATTTGCGGCGATGGCCCGTGCGGCGGTCTCAGGTCGCGGCAAGGCTCAGCGCGATGGCGGCAAACAGGCAGGCAGAGGCGGTCACGACAAACCCGTGCCAGATCGCCAGCGAATAGCGCAGGCTGTCCCAGCTAAAGAACACGACGCCCAGCGTATAAAGCAGCCCACCTGCTGCGATCAGGCCGGTGGCAGAGGTGGGAAGAACTGGCAGCGCCGTCCAGATCACAGCCACGCCCATCCAGCCCAAGGCCAGATACAGTAGCGGCCCGTATTTGCCTGGCGTCGTCCAATAGAACAGCTTTTGCACCATGCCAAAGACCGCCAGCACCCAGACGAGCGCCAGCAGGGCATAGGCAAAACCTGATCCGATCAGGACAACTAGCGGCGTGTAAGTGCCTGCAATCTTAAGGTAAATCGCCGCATGATCGATCCGCCGCAACGTGGGGCGCAGATGTTCCCACGGGGTCATGTGATAAAAGGCAGAGGCGCAGAAGGTGGCGATCAGGGCGGCGGTATAGATGGCCAGCGCGGTCAATTGGCCCGCATCCAGATGCAAAACGCCCCAGACCAGCATGGCCACAGCCCCCGCAAGCGCGCCTGTCACACCCAAGGTGTGCATGGCGCCATCCGCAATCCGTTCACCACGGTCATAGGCGGGATACATGACAAGAGCCTTTCGCATAAGAAAAGGTTAAGCGGCTGTGTCTTCAAGGCAATCGTTACCCCGCGGAAGGTAAAATGCATGTGACAAGCCGCCGCCGTGCGGTCATCCTTTGCCCAAACCATGAAGGAGTGATGGATGTTGCGTGCGTTAATGGGGCAAATTTTAAGGGTCCGGCAGCGGGCGATTTGGTCCTGGGATGGCTTTGTCCATGTGCTGCGCACCGAAGGATCGCTGGCACAATGGCTGGTGGCCAACGCCGCCTTTGGGGTGCTGGCCTTTGTCCTGCCGCTCTCGGCCGGGGAACGCGGCATGTTACTGATGGGCGGTATCATGGTGCTGGCTGCCGAATGCGTGAACACCGCGATTGAGCGTGTGGTGGACGACATCGGCACCGATCACCGAGAGCTGGCAGGGCAGGCGAAGGATTGCGGCTCTGCCGCGGTGGCGGTGACGGCGGTTGCTGTGGGTGTCGCGTGGATCTGCGTGATCTGCGGTTTGATCTGGTGAGGGTTGCGGCGTCGCGCTGATGAAAGTGATTGAAAACGCCCTGTCGGATCGCGGGTCGAAATACGCGGTCTCTGGCGGTCCGGTCGGGTCAGAGGCCGAGGCGAAGGCCTTTGTCAAAACGCTCTGCCGTCGCAAGAAATTTGCCAAAGCCACGCATAACACCTGGGCCGTCATCCTGCCCGACGGCACGCCCTTGAAAGGCGACGACGGCGAGGCGGGTGCCGGCATGGTGATCCTGCGGATGCTGGAGCGAGAGGGGCGTCTGGGCGAGATCGTCGTCGTCACGCGATGGTTTGGCGGCACGAAGCTGGGCGGTGATCGGTTCAGACGTGTGCAAGACGCGGTGCGGGTGTGGTTTGACGCTGCGTGAAGCCTTGCGGCGCGCGAGGCGCTTATTGCGGATCGCAACGGTCTCCAAAACCCGTTGGGCGGGGTTCACCCCGCCGCCCAGGTGGATCGCCCATGGGTGACTTAAGGGCGGCGCCCTCCCCGAGGGGGCGGGTGAAGGCCGTCTTGCAAACGATCCAGTGGATCGTTTGAGGCCTGAACGGGCGGAGCCCCGACCCGGGCGCTGGTATAGTGCGCAACACAAGGGCCGCGCCCGGACGTCGGGGAGGGGTGCCGTTTTTCGCACCGAACTGAGATGCCGGTGTGTTTGTGTTATTTGGGATGTTGGAAGAAGCGCCCTCCCCGCGGGGGAGGTCCGGGCGCTGCCCGGCGATGCCGGGCGGGAAAGCTCACTAAGGCGGAGCCAAGCTCCGCCTTAGAACTATTTGTTTCGGTTTACGTTGTCGGCCTTAGAACCATCTGGATTGTCGCGTGCATATTCGCGACCGCGTATCTTTACGACGTGGGCGCCTTGATGTTCGCCACGCTTGATTTCCGCCACTACGTTGCGGCGCGGAACGTTTTTGCGGCGACCGACATCATAATGCTCGTTGCGCCCGCCCGGACCATCATTCTTGCCGGTTATTCTGGTCATGCTCCACCCTCCATCGATTGTGGTTGGACGTGCTTAAAGCGATAGCCCGCTAACACTTCGGAAACGCGACCCTGATTTATTGCACCGAGTTTTGCGGCAATTTGGGCCTGATTAAGTGGGGTGTTCTGCCAAAGCCACTTTATGTGGGCTGCAGATTCTTCGGTTAATTTGGGAGACTTGTTCTTGATCATGTAATGATCCTTTTCGACAGTATGCACTGCTCAGCGGAGAAGGCCGCTGTTGAATTACTGAGAAAAGAGGGTTAGCTCGTTATTGCTAGATAGAAAGCGATACCGTCTGACTCAGTACATCTGCGGCAGTGGTGCGCAGACTATTCGAAAGGGTGGGGCTCGCAAAAGCCTCACCCTTTTTATCACTGTATGCCTTCGAAAAACAATGCTGAGTAGCAGATTTTGAGCGCGTCTTGCTGCCCCCGCAGCCGCGCTCGCCGGAGCCTATCAATTTAATTCTGAGTGTCAAGTGTCGTCATGCTGTTTGAATGGGTTTCTAGATGACTTGAACAACAGCCCCGGGGGCTCCGCCCGTCAATCGCCTGAAAAGGTCCACTGGACCTTTTCTAACCGGCGATTGACCCCCACAAATCATATTCCCCTGCTTCCTCAACTTCCACCTTCACCACATCGCCAACCGATACGCCCTTGGCACCCTCATCAATAAACAGGTTCCCGTCGATCTCGGGCGCGTCGGCCCAGGTCCGACACGTCGCGATGCCGTCTTCGTCGATGTCGTCCACGATGACTTCGACCACGGAGCCGACTTTGGCGGCCAGTTTCGCCTCTGAGATGGCCTGCGATTTGGCCATGAAGCGGTCCCAGCGGTCTTGTTTGACCTCATCGGGCACATGATCAGGTAAGGCGGCAGACCGTGCGCCCGCGACGTTTTCGTATTGAAAGCAGCCGACGCGGTCCAATTGCGCTTCGTCCAGCCAATCCAGCAGGTGCTGGAACTCGGCCTCCGTCTCACCGGGGTAGCCCACGATAAAGGTCGAGCGCAGGGTCAGGTCGGGGCAAATCTCGCGCCAAGCGGCGATTTCATCCAGTGTCCGCGCGGCGGCGGCGGGGCGCGCCATCCGGCGCAGCACGTCTGGATGGGCGTGTTGGAACGGGATGTCCAAGTATGGCAGCACGCCCGACGCCGGGTCCGCCATCAGCGGGATCAGATCGCGCACATGGGGGTAGGGGTAGACGTAGTGCAGCCGCACCCAAGCGCCCAATGTGCCCAGCTCGCGCGCCAGATCGGTGATGTGGCTGCGGACCTCGCCGTCCTTCCACGGGTTCACGTCATACTTGCGATCAAGGCCGTAAGCGCTGGTATCCTGAGAGATCACCAGCAGTTCCTTCACGCCTGCATCCACCAGCTTTTCGGCCTCGCGCAGCACCGCGTGGGCAGGGCGCGAGCTGAGTTTTCCGCGCATATCGGGGATGATGCAGAACTTGCACTTGTGATTGCAGCCCTCTGAAATTTTCAAATAGGAATAATGCCTTGGCGTCAGGCTGATCCCGCGTGCGGGCAGCAGATCAACAAAGGGATCGGGCGAGGGCGGGACGACCCCGTGCACCGCGTCCAGCACCTGCTCGTATTGGTGCGGTCCTGTCACGGCGAGGATCTGCGGGTGGTGTTCGCGGATATAATCCGGCTCTGCCCCCAGACAGCCGGTCACAATGACTTTGCCGTTCTCAACCAGCGCCTCGCCAATGGCATCAAGGCTTTCGGCCTTGGCGCTGTCGAGGAACCCGCAGGTGTTCACGATCACTGCCTCAGCGCCCGCATAATCAGGGCTGATCGCATAGCCTTCGGCGCGGAGCCGGGTGAGGATACGTTCGCTATCAACCAGCGCCTTGGGGCAGCCCAGACTGACCATGCCGATGGTCGGCTGGCCGGGGCGTGGCGCGTCGGTGATGCGGGCCGCAGGGGCCAAATCAGGGCGGAGCGATGGGGGATTTTGGGTCATGGCCCGTTCTCTACCCCGCGGGCGCGGTTGGGGAAAGGGGGCTGATTCGACCAACCAGCGACGTCATGACGTGCCGCCAAACCCCGAAAAACTGTGAAAAAACTGATGGTTTGGCGATTTTTCGCCACTTTTCCCCTCGAAATTTTGTTCAAAACAGGGCAAAAGGACGGCTGAAGTTTGATCTACTAGGTATGTGTTATGAAAATCATCTCTTTTGCGGCCATTGCTGCTGCGTTTACTGCGACGTCTGCCCATGCGGCGATTTTGAACGTCGATTTTGACAATCTGACGCGCGGGTCTGTCGTTTCCACCATCGACGTGGACGGCGTGACCGGGACGCTGCAAGTCATTGGCGGCACGAATGAAGCGATCGTTTTTGATACCGGAAACCCCGGCACGAGCGCGGATGGTGACCCTGACCTGGGTGCACCGTTCTACGATATTCTGACCGGTCCAACGCCGGGTCCACAGGGAAACCCTGCGCCAGGTGGCGCTGCGACCGCATTGGATCCAAAGAACGTCCTGATCATTGGCGAGCCCGACGATGCCGACGGGGCGGATGACACCAACCCAGATGACAACGGTCGGGGCGGTCAGATCGTGATCCGCTTTGACGATCTGGTGACCTTTGACGGCTTTGACGTTTTTGACGATGTATCAGATTTCGTTGTGAACGCTTTTGTCACGGGAACACAGGCACCGATCTGGACCACCGGCCCGTTCTCGCTGGCTTATAACAACCAATATCGCAGCTTCACGAACCTGGGTTACTTTGGGATCGACATGCTGGTGTTTGATTTCAAATCCGCATCGGGTGCCATCGACAACCTGCAGTTCGTCGTCGATGACGAAATCAACGAAGTGCCGGTGCCTGCGTCGCTGCCACTGATGTTGGCGGGTCTTGGTGCGATGGGCTTTGCCGCGCGCCGTCGCAAAAGCTAAGCGATGCCTCAGGAATAACCAAAGGCCGTCCCGATCCGGGGCGGCCTTTGTCGTTGTGTCAGCCCTTTGATTGCGCCCTTTGCACCCCTTTCAGGACGAGGCGCCGTGGTGCGAGGGGGATGATCCAATCCACGAGAAACCGCAGCCCCGTTTCATTGACCGCCCGCAGTGCGCCACGGCGCATCGCATCATATCCGTATTTTGCGACAACTGCGGCGGTGGTGCGGGTCTTGGTAAGCGGGGTGCCGTCCAGGTTTGCGGTCGCGACGAAATCGGTGTCAACGATACCGGGCTCAAGCGCTGTCACTGTCACGCCGCTGTCGCGCAGCTCGGCATCAAGGGCCTGACTAAAGGACGACACATAGGCCTTGGTGGCGAAATAGGTCGCCTGAAGCGGCCCCGGCATGTAGCTCGCAGAAGATGATACGTTGAGGATCTTGCCTTTTTTGCGCAGCGCCATGTCGCGGCCCACCATATGGCAGAGGCTGACGAGGGCCTTCACGTTCAGGTCGATCATCGCAAGATCCCGCTCCAGATCCCGCTCGATGAATTTGCCGTGCCCGCCAAAGCCTGCGTTGTTGATCAGGATGTCGATTTGCGCGCCCGTGGCTTTGGCCGCTTCATATAGCTTTTTGGGGCCGCCGGCGGCACCTAGGTCATTTGCGATGACATGGACGGTGATCTGATAGGCCTCTTCAAGCTCTGCCTTGAGCGCCTCAAGCGCGTCTTTCCGGCGGGCGGTGATGATCAGGTCACCGCCTTTGGCCGCGTGGTATCGTGCGAATTCAGCGCCAATGCCAGAAGAGGCACCGGTGATCAGGGCTGTGTTGGGCATGTGGGGGTTCCTGCGCGGTTGCGTTGCTTGAAGTGGCTCAGATGGGGCAGCGCATGGCAGGATTCAATGCAAAAGGCCGCCCATTTGGGGCGGCCTTTGTTTCGACGTTGCGTCAGTTTAGCGGCGGCGGTCGCGGCGGGATGACATCGGCTGGAACGCCACGCCGACATGGGCCTCGCAATATGGTTTGCCTTGCTGCACGGGCAGGCCGCAAAACCAGAAATCGTCCGTTGCCGGGTCGCCCACGGGCCATTTGCAGGTCTTTTCGGTCAGTTCCATCAGGCTGATGCGCTTGGCGGTCTTTTCGACCTCATTGACCTTGGCCAAAGCCTCTGGCGAGATTTCATTCGCAGACGGCTGCGGTGGCAGCGGCTGGCCTGCAGGAATGATCGCGCGGCGGGCGGCAGAGATCGGGATACCGTTCTCGTCCAGCTCCTGCTCTGGCTCTTCTTCCTTTTTGGCTTCTTTGGCGGGGGCGGCCTTGGCCTTGGGCGGCGCTTTGGGCGTCGCGGGCTTTGACGGTGCCTTTTCCTTGGCCGCAGCGGGTTTGGCAGGCGCAGAGGCACCTGATCCGGCCCGGTTGGACAGGCCCAGGCGGTGCACCTTGCCGATCACGGCATTGCGGGTGACCCCGCCCAATTCCTTGGCGATCTGGCTGGCCGATTGGCCCTCGCCCCACATCTTTTTGAGCGTCTCGACGCGCTCGTCAGTCCAGGACATATATGTTCCTTATGGTTCTTGAGGCGGGATGCTGCGCATCGGGCCTTGTCTATTCACACGATCCCCTATTCTAAGCATGGGGACAGCGGTTACAAGGCCGCACGGGCAAAACAAACGGGCTGAGGCAATGGCAGAACAGATCAACATGGGTGTGCGCCGGTTTGGCGCGGTCAACTGGGTCGGGACACAGACGCTGGCAGCGCGCGAGGTGCGGCGTTTCATGAACGTCTGGTCGCAAACCGTCATGGCCCCGCTGATCAATGCGGGCCTGTTGTTGATGATCTTCACCATCGCCATCGGACCGGGGCGCGGCAATGTGATGGGCGTGCCGTTCATGGTGTTTTTGGCCCCCGGTATCCTGACCATGACCGTGATCCAGAACGCCTTTTCCAATACCTCGTCGTCGCTCGCCTCTGCCAAAGTGGGCGGCAATATCGTTGACACATTGATGCCGCCGCTGTCTGCGGCAGAGCTTTTGGTGGGCTATATCTTTGGCGCATTGGCGCGCGGCTGGATCGTGGCGATTGTGATCGCCTTGGGGTCCTGGCTGTTTCTGGATGTGGGCCTGACCCATCCGCTGTGGTTTGTGGTCTTTGTGACGCTGGGGTCCATGTTCATGGGTGGTTTGGGGATGATCGGCGGCATTTTTGCCAATAAGTTTGACCAGCTCTCAGCGATCCAGAACTTCCTGATCACGCCGCTCGCGTTCCTGTCCGGCACGTTTTACTCGATCGAGGCGCTGCCCGGCCCGATGCAAACCATGTCGCACGCCAACCCGTTCTTCTACATCATCGACGGGGTCCGCCACGGCATGATCGGGGTGAGCGACAGCAGCCCGTGGATCGGACTTGGCGTCGTCGGTGCGGCGACAGCACTGGTGCTCTTTGTCGTCTGGCGATGGCTCGCGCGCGGCTTTCGGCTTAAGCCCTAAAGCCGGGGTCTTTCAGCTTCACGCCGCGCTGGGCCATGACCCGCGCAAGTGTGTTCAGATCAGGCATATCGCGGGGATGGGTGCTTTCCTCGGTCCCGTCCTTGTAGACGACCGTCACGTGGGAATCGGCAGTCCAATGCACCGCGCGCAGAAAGTCGATGTCATCCAGCGCGATCTCGCGCGGTCTCCGCCATGCGTTGAGGACCAAATGTGTCGTGTCCACACGGATGCCACGGGCAGGTGACAGGATCAGCATCCAGCCCAGAATGACCGCTGCCAACACGCAAACGACCATGATGACATTGGGCGCATCATTGACCAGCCCAAAGGCCAGCAAAAACACGACGACAGCCGCAGACAGCCAAACCAGCTGGCTGCGTCCCGATTGGCGATATTCGTAAACACTTAACATACATGGTGACGTAACGGTTAATTTCGGCGTGATTTGGGCGCGGCTGGTGCAAGTTTAAGAAGCCTTTGCGGCCCTTTCACGTGCAGCCAAAAGCGCAGCCCCCGCCAGAATGATACCCGCACCCGCCCAACTGATCGCATCCGGCACCACGTTAAACAGAAGCAAATCGTAGAGGCTGGCAAAGATCAGGGTCACATAGCTGAACGGCGTGACAAAGCTCGCGTCGGCCCGTGCCATGGCGTTCACAAAACAGGCCTGCGCGCTGGCCATCAAGCCCCCCAAAGCCATCAGCGCCAGCCATTGGCCAGTGGTCGGGCTGGTGAAAACGGCGATCACCGCGACGGAGGCGATGGCGCAGCCAATGGCATTATTGATGAGCAAGATTTGCAAAGGCGGTTCCCGGTCGGCGAGCTTTTTGATAAAAATCAGCTCCATTCCCAACAGCGCCGCTGCGGCAAGCGCAAGCAGGGCCGGGGCCTGGAACGTGCCCGGTCCGGGCCGCAGCAAGATCAGCGCGCCGGTCAGCGCCATCGCGGCCGCCAGCCACCGCCACTTGCCAACACGCTCCCCCAACAACGGGATCGCCAGCAACATGCCAAAGACTGGGTTCAGAAACGAAATCGCCGTCGCATCGCTCAGCGGGATGAAGGCCACCGCTGCAAACATGCAGGTCACACCCAACCAGCCAAACAGCGACCGCCCCACATGCACCCCAAGGTGCGGCTTGGTGAAACGGGGCCGCATTGCCGCCGTGACCCCAGCAATCGCCGTCAGCGCAAAAACAAACCGCCCGTGGCTGATCTGCAAAGGATGCAGGGCAGGGCCCAAAATGTCGGACCCCAGCAGCTTGGCCATCATCATCGTGCCCGCAATAAACGCGGTCGCCGTCAGCATCAGCGCAATCGCGGCAGGCGGGTTATGGCGGGTCGTGGTCATAGGTCCGTCGTGTCGCAATCCATGGCCGCGTGCAATGCAATTCGCATTTGGGCTTCCCTCGCGCGGCACCATGCGCTAGGCAACCCACATGATGAACCGTGCCAACATGATCGCCCGACGCCGACGCTAAGCCCGTCTGCCGATCTGCCACGTCCATCTTCACCCTTCTAAATCGTTGACCTGCCCGCGCCATCACGGCATCAATCGGGCTTCTTATCTCGCAAAGGCTGACCCCATGATCCCCTCTGTCCTGCCCACCTATAACCGTGCACCGCTGACATTCGTGTCCGGCGCAGGCTCTTGGCTGGAAGAGGCGGATGGCCGACGCTTTTTGGATCTGGGGGCGGGCATCGCGGTCAATTGTCTGGGCCATGCGCATCCGGCACTGACCAAGGCGCTGACCGATCAGGCGGGCCAAGTCTGGCACCTCAGCAACCTTTACAACATCCCCAGCCAGCAGGCGCTGGCCGACAAGCTGGTCGATGCGACCTTCGCCGACACAGTGTTCTTTACCAACTCTGGCACGGAGGCGTGCGAATTGGCCGTCAAAATGGCCCGCAAATACTGGTACGAAAAGGGCGAGGATCGCGCAGAGATCATTACCTTCTCCGGCTCCTTCCACGGTCGGTCCTCTGCCGGGATCGCGGCGGCGGGCTCGGAAAAGATGACCAAGGGCTTTGGCCCGCTCTTGCCCGGGTTCACCCATCTGGAATTCGGCGATCATGACGCGCTCAAGGCTGCCGTCACGGACAAAACCGCCGCCATCCTGATCGAACCCGTTCAGGGGGAAGGCGGCATCCGTCCCGTCCCGGATCAATGCCTCAAAGGTCTGCGCGATCTGTGCGACGCCACCGGCGCGCTGCTGATCCTTGATGAAGTGCAATGCGGCGTTGGCCGGACCGGCAAGCTCTTTGCGCACGAATGGGCCGGCATTTCGCCCGATATCATGATGGTCGCCAAAGGCATCGGCGGCGGCTTCCCCTTGGGCGCTGTCCTCGCGACCGAAAACGCGGCTTCAGGCATGACCGCGGGCACCCATGGCTCGACCTATGGCGGCAACCCTTTGGGCTGTGCCGTGGGCAATGCCGTGCTCGACATCGTGGCGACAGACGATTTTCTGGCCGAGGTGAACCGCAAGGCCGGGCTCCTGCGTCAAAAACTCGAAGGTCTCGTGGCCGACAACCCGGACGTCTTTGAGGCGGTGCGGGGCTCTGGCCTGATGCTGGGTCTGAAATGCAAGGCCACGAATACGGATGTGGTCGCTGCAGGCTACACGCAGGACATCCTGACCGTGCCTGCCGCCGACAACGTGATCCGGCTTTTGCCCGCGCTCAATATCACCGATGCAGACATCGCCACCGCCACCGATAAGCTCGACGCGGCGGCGAAATCGCTTTCTTTGGAATAAAAATATCTCACGGGGGTCCGGGGGTGTGAAACCCCCGGTCCGACCCCCGCCACAAGGACGACCCATGACCCATTTCCTCGACATTCACACAACAGACCCCGCTGACCTGCGGGGCATCATCGACAGCGCGCGGCAGATCAAGGATGCCCGCGCAGGCCTGCCCAAAGGCACGATGGACACAGACCAGCCGCTGGCTGGTCACATGGTGGCGCTGATCTTTGAAAAACCCTCCACTCGAACCCGCGTTAGCTTTGATGTCGGCGTGCGCCAGATGGGCGGCCAGACCATGGTGCTTTCTGGTGCGGATATGCAACTGGGCCATGGCGAGACCATCGCTGACACCGCCCGTGTGCTGTCGCGTTATGTTGACCTCATCATGATCCGCACCTTTGAAGAGGCGACGCTGCTTGAGATGGCAGAATATGCCTCGGTGCCGGTGATCAACGGGCTGACCAACCGCACGCATCCCTGCCAGATCATGGCGGACATCATGACGTTTGAGGAACATAACGGCCCAATCAAAGGCAAAAAGGTCGTCTGGTCCGGCGACGGCAACAACGTCTTTGCCAGCTTCGCCCATGCGGCCAAGCAATTTGACTTTGATCTTGTGTTTACCGGCCCCGAACCGCTTGATCCTGAACCCGCGCTCAACGGTCTTTACACCACGGTGCGCAACCCCGATGAGGCCGTGCAGGGCGCTGATCTTGTGGTGACAGACACATGGGTCTCGATGCATGACCCGCAGTCCGCGCGCGAGCGCCGTCACAACCAATTGCGCGGCTATCAGGTGAATGATGCGCTGATGGCCAAAGCCAAGGACGACGCGCTTTTCATGCACTGCCTGCCCGCGCATCGCGATGATGAGGCGACGTCAACGGTGATGGACGGCCCGCATTCCGTCATATTTGACGAGGCCGAGAACCGCCTGCACGCGCAAAAGGCGATCATGCGCTACTGTCTTGGCCGCTAGGCGCAAAATTTTTGTCAAAATTTTGGCCCCCTGAAGGGAAGCGCTGGGGTCAACTCGTTAGGTGCCGCGTGGCTTGGCGCGCAGCGTCGGGTCGGCTTGTGTCGGGTCTTCGGGCCAGGGATGGCGCGGATAGCGTCCGCGCATATCGCGGCGCACGTCCGCATAGGACGTGGCCCAAAACCCCGGGATATCCTGTGTGGTCTGCACCGGCTTTTGCCCCGGTGACAACAGAGTGACACGCAAGGGCACACGCCCCACCATCGGGTGCGTCGTCTGGCCAAACATCTCTTGCAGCCGCAGGGTGATCTCAGGCGCTTCACCGCTGTAATCAATGGGGATTTTCCGCCCCAATGGCGTTTCAAAATGAGCCGGGGCCGCGCGATCCAGCCGCTGCATCTGGTCCCAATCCAACATGGCGCGCAAGGCGGGCAGCAGATCAAATCGCTTCCAATCCTCCGCCGTTTTGACGCCGCCCAAATGCGGAAGAAGCCAGTCCTCCAACCCATCCATCAGGCTATCGTCATCCAAGTCTGGCAGACCGTCCACTAGCGCCACCCGTGCACGGAACAGCGCGGCCTTGCCAGTGATCCGCAGCCCCAACTGCCGCACGCCATCCAGCATGGCATGGGCGACAGCATCCTCTGGCGCGTCCGTCCAATTGCGATCATCCAGCACCAAAGCACCCAGCATTTCCTGGCGGCGGGTGAGGACCTTGGCATCGCGCTTGGACCAGAGGCAGACGTCCTTCCAGACGGGCGGGTAAAGCGCCCGCACTTCGGCCTCTGAAATCGCCACCGCCTGCCGCACCCGCGCCTCGCGCGCATCGCCGTCCAGATCGGTGGCCACGATCAGCCGTTGCCCCGCCAACGGGTCGCCTGCATCCAGTACAGCCCCCTTGCCACCTGACAACAGATAGCGCGGCGCGTCCCCTTTGCGCCGCAGCCCGATCCGATCAGGATAGGCGAGTGCTGCCATCATCGGCAGGCTCACATCCGGTTTGGGTTTCAAACCCTTCGAAAGGCGCGATACCTCGCCCTTGATCTGTTGCAAGGCCCCCTGCAGCACTTCACCCGGTCCGTCATAGCGCCCATTCAATGCGCGCATCCGCAGCGTCAGATCAACCGGCGCACCGCGCAGGGGATCACGCGACGACAATAGTGCCGCAAAAGGCGCGGCCCCGGCACCCGCCGTGACCAGCATATGCCCCAGCCTAGGATGCAGCGGCAAAGCGGCCAGCGCCTGGCCATGTGCGGTGATCCGGCCTGCCACATCCAAAGCCCCCAGGTCACGCAACAAGGCGCGCGCGGTTTCCAATGCGCCCGCAGGCGGCGGCGTCAGAAACGCAAGATCATCGCTACCCCAGATCGCCAGTTCCAGTGCCAGCGGGGCCAGATCGGCGGCTTCGATCTCGGCGGGGGCAAAGCCGGGCAGGGCGCCATCCTCCCCCTTGGTCCAAAGCTTGTAGGCGACGCCTTCCGCCACGCGGCCTGCGCGACCGGCGCGTTGCGTTGCTTCGGCTCGGCTGACTCGTTCGGTCACCAGCCGCGACATGCCTGATCCGGGATCATAGCGCGCGCGCCGTGCCCGGCCTGCGTCCACCACCACGCGGATGTCCTCAATCGTCAGCGATGTCTCTGCGATGGCCGTCGACAGCACGATCTTGCGGCCTTCCGTCACCGGGGCAATCGCCGCCCGTTGCGCCTTGAACGGCAACGCCCCATAAAGCGGGCGCACTGCGCAATCGCTGGGCAAGCGCCCCTTGAGCGCGGCTTCGGTCGCGCGGATTTCGCCCTCTCCGGGCAAAAAGACCAACACCCCGCCCTCCGTCTGCGGCACTACCTCTGCGATCAGGTCGGCGGTGGCCTGCGCCAACCGCACTCCCTTGGGGATAGCGCGGTCCAGAAACCGGGGCTCAACCGCAAAGGCCCGACCCTCTGACGTTACCATCGGCGCATCATCCAGCATCGCGGCCACTGGCCCCGCATCAAGTGTCGCGGACATCACCACCAGCATTAGATCAGGCCGCAGCGCCTGCCGCACCTCCCACGTGAGCGCCAGCCCCAGATCAGCGTTGAGCGAGCGTTCATGAAATTCGTCAAAGATAACCGCACCGATGCCGGGTAGCTCAGGATCAGATTGCAACATCCGGGTCAGGATGCCTTCGGTCACCACCTCGATCCGGCTGCCTGCCTTGCTGTCGCCGCGCATCCGGTAGCCGACCTGCCCGCCCGGGGCCTCACCCAATTGCTCTGCCAGCCGTTCAGCGGCGGCACGGGCCGCAAGGCGGCGGGGCTCGAGCATGATGATCTTGGCGGGCACGACCTCCAGCATCGCCAAAGGCACCCGGCTGGTTTTACCTGCTCCGGGCGGGGCCTGCAGCACGACGCGCCCCGCGTCGCGCAGGGCGGCCACGACATCGGGCAAAACGGCGTCAATTGGCAGCGTCATCGCGCACCCCTTGGTTGCGTCCGCCCACGATAGCCGGGCATCGGGCCAAAGCAAAAGGCCCGGCTGCATGTGCAACCGGGCCTTTCACAATACGACGACACGAAAGGATCAGGCAGTTGCCTTGGTGATCTCTTTCTTCACTTTCAGCGCAGCGGCCGAAAGCTCTGCATCTTTTGCCTTCGCCATGAACGCGTCCAGACCACCACGGTGATCCACGGTGCGCAGCGCAGCAGAAGAGATGCGGAATTTGAATGTCCGGCCCAGCACGTCAGAGCGCAAGGAAACGTCCTGCAAGTTGGGCAGGAACCGGCGGCGGGTACGGTTTTTGGCGTGGCTGACATTGTTGCCAGACATGGGGCCTTTTCCAGATAGTTCGCAACGGCGCGACATGATCTTACCTTTCGGTTACGGCCAGCGTGCCTCGCGTGATCGGGGCGGCGACCTTCATAAGTGAAAGACCCCTCGCAAAAGGGGCCAGAATTCGGTTTGCGCGGGATAGGCGGATTCCTTTGGCGGGTCAAGGCCCTTGGCGTGCTTTAGCTGCTTTCGCGCAGTGACGCCACGATCCTTGCGGCTGCCGCCTCTGGTGTGGTGTCGCCTGCGGATACGGCGGCCTCGGATGTGTCCATCTGGGCGCGCAGATCAGGGTCGCTGTGAAGACGCGCCAAAAGCAGGTGGCGGACCTCATCCTGAAACCATTTTCCACGTTGCGCTGCACGGGTTTGATCCCAGATGCCATTGTCCTTGCGCCAATGGGTCAGGGCCTGCACTTCATCCCAAGCGGCTGATATCCCGTCACTTTCCAACGCCGATATGGTCAGCGCCTTGGGGAAGTCATCGGGGTCTTGGGGCCGTTTGCGCAGCAGGCGCAACGCGCCCGCGTAGTCGGCACAGGTGCGTATGGCCTGCGGTTTCAGCGTACCATCTGCCTTGTTCACTAGGATCAGGTCGGCGATTTCCATGATGCCGCGCTTGACCCCTTGCAGCTCATCCCCGCCCGCCGGGGCCAAAAGCAGGACAAACAGGTCCGACATCTGCGCGACAACCGTTTCGGATTGGCCGACGCCCACGGTTTCGATCAGGACCACGTCAAACCCCGCAGCCTCGCAAAGCGCCACCGCCTCGCGCGTGCGTCGTGCCACGCCGCCCAGCTCTGTCCGACTGGGGGAGGGGCGGATGAACGCCAGCGGTTCGCGCGCAAGCAGGTCCATCCGGGTTTTGTCGCCCAAAATCGACCCGCCGGACCGGGCAGAGGAGGGATCAACCGCCAAAACAGCGACCCGTTTGCCAAGGCCGGTCAGGAACATGCCAAAGGCTTCGATAAAGGTTGATTTGCCGACGCCGGGCGTGCCCGAAAGGCCAATCCGCAAGGCTTGCTTTGACTGACCGACCGCTTCGAGAAGGGCCAGCGCATCGGCGCGGTGATCGGCGCGTTGGCTTTCCACAAGCGTTATGGCGCGCGCCAAGGCGCGGCGGTTGCCCGCCACCACCTGCGCCGCCATTTTCGCGATGTCAGTTTCCTGTGCCATGGCGCTTTGTGGCCTTGGGGTCGGGCGCTGTCCAGCCCCGCGCAGGAAATGCCCCCTAGATCAGACTATCCACCCAAGCGGGCACGGCGGTGCTGGCTGGCCCCGCGATCACTTGATCGAACCCGCCGCCAGTAGGCTCTGGATTGATCTCAAGCGTGTCGGCACCGGCTTGTCCGGCCAGATCAACAAAGCCAGCGGCGGGATAGACCGTACCGCTGGTGCCGATGGCGACGAACAGGTCGCAGGCCTCTAGATGGGTCATGATATCGTCCATGTGATAGGGGATTTCCCCAAACCAGACGATATCGGGTCGGGTGGCAGGGGCCGCACAGGTCGGGCAGGGGGCATCAGCGGCCATTTCCGCTGGGGCGTCCCACCGCGCGTCGCATGAGGCGCAAAGTGCACCCATCAGCGCGCCGTGCATATGAATGACCCCGGTCGATCCGGCCCGTTCGTGCAGGTCATCGACGTTTTGAGTGACAAGGATCAGGTCGTGTTGCTTGGATTTTTCCAACCCTACCAGCGCCTCATGGGCCGCATTGGGTGCTGCGCTGATACAATTGCGACGTCGCGCATTGTAGAAGTCATGCACAAGTGCCGGATCGCGGGCAAAGCCTTGCGGTGTTGCCACATCTTCCAAATCATACTGCGTCCACAGCCCGTTTGTGTCCCGAAACGTCCCCAGCCCGCTTTCCGCCGAGACCCCAGCCCCCGTCAGCACTACAATTTTCATTTTCGCCCCACAGCCGCCCAAGTCCTGCCCTATCGTCGGGCTAGCGTGCCGTGAATTCAAGGCAAGAGGCCCGCCATGTTCCAGAACGGCAATATCCTGACGCAGTTTCGCGGCCCATGGGGCGTGCGGGTCGAGATTGACCAGTCGATCCTCTTTTTGGGTGGTTTTCTGCTCTATATGTCGTTGAGCGGTGGGCTTTTTGACGGGATGATCTTTGCGCTCATCCTGATTTTGTCGATCTATCTGCACGAGCTTGGCCACGCATGGGGCTGCATCGTGCAAGGCGTGCCGGTGCGCCGCGTGGTGCTGCACGGCGGCGGCGGATTTTGTGAACATGCCCGCAGCCCGGACCGCAAACAGCAAGAACTGATCGTGCTGATGGGGCCGTTGGTGAACCTCGCCCTTTGGGCGCTATCAGGTGTGCTGACTTATCTCGCGGTGCTTGTGTTGCCCGTTCTGGTCGGCTTTGACGGGCCGATGGCGTTCATTTCATACGAGATCCTGTCTTGGCTCTACCTCTTTGGCTGGGTCAACATCATGCTGTTTTTCTTCAACATTCTGCCGGTGCAACCCCTTGATGGCGGCAAGCTGCTGCACCTTGGGTTGCTGCGCCTATTGCCTGCCACCACCGCCCACAGGGCCACGGGGGCTATTGGGCTCATGTTTTCGATCCTGTGGATCCCGGCAGCGATCTACGCCTATCTGACCATGGGGTGGATCCTTTTCTTCATCCCGTCGCCGCGCGCGCACTACAATATGATGCGGGGCAATCTGGCCTTCTGAAAATCGCGACTTTGGGTTAGCCTGTGACAAAACAGGTGAGGAGTAACCCGTATGAAGACCCCCATTCATCTTTGGATCGTTGGCATCGTTTCGCTGCTGTGGAACGCGGGCGGCGCGGCTGACTATGTCATGGCAAAGCTTAGCTTGGGGCCATACACCCCACCGCTGGACGCGGCGCTGGCGGATTTCTTCAACAATTTGCCCGCTTGGTATACGGCGGCCTGGGCCATCGGCGTCTGGTTCTCGCTCTTGGGGTCGATCATGCTGCTCTTGCGCAGCCGGATCGCATCATCGGCGTTTGGCATGTCGTTTCTGGGGCTGGCCATCGCGTCGGTCTACACGTTCTTCGTGCTCGACAGCAGCCCAATGCGGGATGCGGGCACGGGGGCGATGCTCTTTACCCTCGCGATCTATGTGGTGCTGATCATCCTCTATATCTACGCGCGTGCCATGACCCGCCGCGGCGTGCTGCGGTGAAAATCCTCTGCGTTTGTCTGGGCAATATCTGCCGCTCTCCTGCGGCAGAGGGGGCGCTGCGCAAGCTGGCCCCCGATTGGACCGTTGACAGCGCAGGCACAGGCGGCTGGCATGTGGGTGATCCGCCATACGGAGCCATGCAGCAGGCCGCATCGGCGCGTGGCATGGACCTGTCAGACCTCCGCGCGCGGCAATTCACCCCCGCCGATTTCGACCATTTTGATCTGATCCTCGCGATGGACGCCCAAAACCGCGCCGACATCGAAGCGCAGCGCCCCAAGGGCAACACAACACCGGTCCGCCTGATGGCCGACCGCGATGTGCCTGATCCCTATTACACCCGTGATTTCGACGGTGCGCTTGACCTGATCGAGGCCGCCGCCGCGCAGCTGGTTAGCGACACGACCGCTCTGCCGTCCGCGTAAAGTCGCGATACCGCGCCCAGAAAGCATCAGCGCTGCGGCTGTCGTTGATCTTGATGTCATTGGCCAGCTCTTCGTCCCCAAAGAACGTCGCCGCCAGTTCCTGATCACGCTGGTTCAGATGCCGGTTCGCCGCTTGCTGAATACAGCTGCACAGCCGAGGGTTCGCCGCCGACCGATCCGAGGCCACGCAGGCCTTGCCAATCTCGCCGGTCACCCGACTGCCGCAGGACCCAAGGACCGCCAAAACCAAAATCGCACCAATAATCCGCATCTGCCCGCCTTGTCATGGCCCGCCCGGTTCACGCCGGTGTGCTGGGCCGCTTGATTTGGTGCGATAATGCCGAACCCGTCGCGGCGATGCAATTCACGAATGGCTACGGACCGTAAGTCACCGTGACGCTTTCGATGTGATATGCGCGATCCGCCCCAAGCGCCCACAACAGATCACCCCCTAGCGAGGTGGCGCTGGTGATCGTCACCTCTGCGCGGTCGATCTGGGCGGGCAGGGCGCTTTGCTCTGGCCCCACGGCCAGCGCTGCCGCGCCGTCGGGGACCGGCACCACCACAGGGCCCTCGCCGGGGACCAGCGCGCCGCCACCGGCCAGAAACACGCCCGAGGCATCCACAAACCGGTAGTCGACCTTTGCACCCTTGGGCTGCGGCCCTTCCCAGTTTGTGGTCAGCGTCAAAAGCTGCGCGCCCCGAAAGCTTGGCAAAACCTCAACCACGGGGGCGTCATCAGCATGGGCGGCACTGATGAACATGGATGGCGCGATATAGGCGGGCGGCGCATTTGCGGCAGCCCCGGCACCTGCGCCATTGACAATATTGGTGACCAGTCCGGGGGCCGCGATGCCTGCGACAATGGCTGCCTTCAGCTCTTTTGCGCCAAACCCCACGGCGATGAACGCCCCAAGAATGGCAAACAACGCGATTCCGATAAACACGCCCGCCTGCGGCAAACCGCCCGCAGGGTTGGTCGAATAGAAACTCGCAAGCCGGGCCAGTGTTGGGCAACAGCCCCCAAAAGCCCCAAACATCAAGATGGTAGACGTCTTCATGGTCGTCCCTCCGATTATGCAAAATATCTTGGTCGGTAATGGGGGGAGTGTCGGCCCAAGGTGACGCTTGGGCAAGTCAGGGTTTCCGGACCGGTGTGCTCACAAAAGACCCCCGACAAAACAAGCAAACTTCGGTGTGCGACCGGAGGTAAGCTGTCTTGTCAGGGGCCACTCGCAGGTTCCCAAATATCTGTGCAGATTTGGCGAACCGGCGGGTCTCAGAATGCATTGCGTCCGGGACGATCCAAAACCATCTGCAGGAACCGTCGCCAAATGGTCGGCGCGTGCGCTGGCTTCACACCTGTCGTCCATAGCTTTTTGGCCTGTGCTGCACGGCAGACACGCCCCCGCGCAATGTAGTGATTGGTATCAATTGATCCGTCGGGGCGACGGCGAATTGGCTCTGTTCCAGTGTGCATCTTCCAGGTCCTTTTGCGTCAGAAAAGCGATGACACCAGATTGCACGGCATGAATGGCGCCCGCTTGTGGGACCCCTTGAGAATGTCTTGAGAAACTCTTGAGATTTCGCGCCGAAACAGATTTTCCTTGTTCTTTGTGGGGTTTGGACGGCAGCATTAGGTATGAAATTGATGTTCAACGACTGCGTGCTTGACCTTAAACGCCATGCCTTTTCCAAAGGGGATCTTGCTGTACGGCTCGAACCGCAAGTCTTTGAGCTGCTCGCCCTGTTTGCATCTCATCCGAATGAATTGATCACCAAGGACCGTATCCTATCCGAAGTCTGGCATGGGCGCATTGTGTCAGAGGCGGCATTGTCTTCCCGCATCAACGCCGTGCGACGCGCAATTGGTGACACGGGCCAAACGCAGTCCATGTTGCGGACGGTGCCGCGGTTGGGGTTTGAATTTATTGCACCCGTCACCACGGCGCAGACCGAACTTGGGACCATGCCTGTGCAGGATGGCGCCGCCGCGCAGACCGTGCGAATGGCCATGTCAGGTGATCAAACCCGGATCGCCTTTGCGGCGACAGGGCAGGGGCCACCTTTGCTTCGGGCCGGGCATTTTCTGACCCATCTGGAACATGATTGGCGTAGCCCGGTTTGGCAGCCGCTGCTTGAACACTTTGGACAACACTTCCGTTTTGTCAGATATGATCAACGTGCCACTGGCCTCTCTGATCCAAACCCACCATCGCTTGAGCTGGACGCGTTGGTGGATGATTTGCGCGCCGTTGCCGATGCTGCAGGGCTCGATAAATTTCCAATCTTTGCAGCGTCTCAGGGCGTCCCTGTTACCGTCGCCTTTGCGGCGCGTTATCCCGAACGTGTCAGCAAGATCGTTTTGTATGGAGGATACGCACAAGGGCGTAGTATGCGCGGCACATCGGCCGAAAGCGAAAACGCCGAGGCGATCCGCACAGTGATCAAGACGGGGTGGGGCAAAAGCGGATCCGCCTTTGCATCGGCCTTCACCACGCTTTACATGCCTGATGCCTCGCAGGAGCAGATCGCCCATATCACTGAACTCCAATTGGCCTCGGCTACGCCTGAAAACGCCGTGGCACTACGTACAGCGATCGACCAATTCGACGTGACCGATCTTTTGGAACAGGTGCAGGCGCCCACACTTATCCTACATGCCCGCGAAGACAGCGTGCACCCTTATGAACAGTCCTGCGTGCTTGCCGCAGGCATCCCAAATGCAAAACTCCGCATCGTCGAAGGCCGCAATCACATGCCGATCTGGCAAAGTGAGAGCTGGCAAGAGATCATGAAAGCGATAATGGCCTTCCTGACGTGACCATTTGCCAAGGTCACAGCCCCTTGCAAAATCCCCGATCCCGCGCCATTGACGCTCAACCCTTTGACCTAGATTGAGCGCCATGACCGACCTCTCTCATATCCGCAACTTTTCCATCGTGGCCCACATTGACCACGGCAAGTCCACGTTGGCGGATCGTCTGATCCAATCGACCAACACCGTGGCCGACCGGGACATGAAAGCGCAGCTGCTCGACAGCATGGATATTGAGCGCGAGCGCGGCATCACCATCAAGGCCAACACGGTGCGCATCGACTACCTCGCGAAAGATGGCCGCACCTATGTCCTCAACCTGATCGACACCCCCGGCCACGTCGATTTCGCCTATGAGGTCTCCCGCTCCATGCGCGCCGTCGAGGGCTCGCTTTTGGTCGTCGACAGCACCCAAGGGGTGGAGGCGCAGACGCTCGCCAATGTCTACCAAGCCATTGATGCCGATCATGAAATCGTGCCTGTCCTCAACAAGATCGACCTGCCTGCCTCTGAATGCGAGCGCGTCGCGGAACAGATCGAAGACGTCATCGGCATCGACGCCTCAGAGGCCATTCAGGTCAGCGCCAAAACCGGCGTCGGCATCGCTGATACGCTTGAGGCCATCGTGCAAAAACTGCCCGCCCCGCAGGGCGACGCGGATGCCCCGCTCAAGGCGATGCTGGTTGACAGCTGGTACGACAGCTACCTTGGCGTCGTCGTCCTTGTCCGGGTGATCGACGGCAAGATGAAGCTCAAGGACCGCGTGACCTTCATGTCTAACGGCACGATCCACCAGATCGACCGCATTGGCGTCTTCCGGCCGCAGATGCAGAACGTTGAGACGCTGGGCCCCGGTGAGATCGGCTTTATCACCGCCTCGATCAAGCAGGTGCGCGACACCCGCGTCGGCGACACCATCACGTCCGAGAAAAAGGGCGCGGTCGAGCCGCTGGACGGCTTCAAGCCCAGCCAGCCCGTGGTTTTCTGTGGCCTCTTCCCGGTGGACAGCAGCCAATTCGAAGACCTGCGCGACGCGATTGAGAAACTCGCGCTGAACGACGCGAGCTTTAGCCACGAGATGGAGACATCGGCCGCGCTTGGCTTTGGGTTTCGCTGCGGGTTCCTTGGGCTTTTGCACCTTGAGGTGATCCGCGACCGGATTGAGCGCGAATATGACATCGAACTGATCACCACCGCGCCCTCTGTGGTCTATCACGTCTACATGCGCGACGGTGAGATGATCGAGCTGCACAACCCCGCCGACATGCCCGACCTGACCCATGTGGACCACTTGGAGGAGCCGCGGATCAAGGCCACGATCCTTGTTCCTGACGACTACCTCGGCGACGTGCTCAAGCTGTGTCAGGAACGCCGCGGCGTGCAACTAGACCTGACCTACGCCGGTAGCCGCGCGATGACGGTCTATGACCTGCCGCTGAACGAGGTTGTCTTTGACTTCTACGACCGCCTGAAATCGGTAACCAAGGGCTATGCGTCCTTTGACTACCAAATGACCGGTTACCAAACTGATAACCTTGTGAAGATGTCGGTGCTGGTGAACGACGAACCCGTCGATGCGCTGTCGATGATGGTCCACCGCGACCGCGCCGAAATGCGCGGCCGCGCGATGGTCGAAAAGCTCAAAGACCTGATCCCCCGCCACATGTTCAAAATCCCGATCCAAGCGGCCATCGGCGGCAAAGTCATCGCGCGCGAGACATTGTCTGCCCTCCGCAAAGACGTGACCGCCAAATGCTACGGCGGCGACGCCACCCGGAAACGCAAGCTGCTGGACAAGCAGAAGGCGGGGAAAAAGAAGATGCGGCAGTTTGGGAAAGTGGATATCCCGCAGGAAGCGTTTATTTCTGCATTAAAGATGGACGGCTGAGCTTTCTCGCCTTTGATAGGGAACTTTGGAGCGTTGGTCCAAACGGAACCTCTCTTAGAGCTTTGCTAAAGAGTTTTTCGTTAGCAACCAGCAGAACCATCATTCTTACTATCGTGAAGGTGTCTACAACTGGTTTGGGATGCGGAGATATGCTTCTCCATTCATCGTGGATACCTTTAATTGCTTCTCGCCAAAGCTCACGTGGCCTGACTCTTTGCAAATGCTCATCTAGTTCAGCCACGCTTCCGATGTCACAAACAATGAGTGTGTCAATCAGCTTGGAGATTGGTTTCCTTGCGCTTGGAGGCGCTGGTGCAACAGTGAACCCCCCCTCTTTGAACCAATCCCTTACTTCGTGGATGACGCCAGAAGAAATCGTATAAATGTCAACCGAATCCGCGTTAATTGTCTGGGTTAGATCTCCACCCTCAATACGTTCCTCAATGTCCTTTCTTACGCCTTTAATGTTTTTTTCGAGGTAATTGAACTCCTCATCCGCCAGTTCCAATAAAGCTGCAATGCGGAACAACTTGCGTCGAAGTGGAGGTGCAATGTGATCTGCATTCTTATACTGTAGCTTATGTTCAATACTTGCCCAAGAGTGTTGAAGCGACGTCCGGACTTGTATTTCAGCTTTCATTTTCCTGAATTCTTGAAAATCAGGCAGCCGCAACCGATCTGCATTGAAGGAAACAATAATGTGCTTTGATTGATACCCAAATTCTTGCGGACTATCAGAGCCCAGCCTGTCGATCGAGTTTGCTTGATCGACATCAAAATTTTCCTCAATCAGATTCGAGATTTTCTCAATGTCACTAGTATAATAGCAAATTACACGGCAGCCTGAAAGGTCAGTTATTTCTCTAAGTGGGTCCGCATAGTCTTTGTCGTCCCGACCCGCTTTTTCGCAAAAACCATCGACAGACTTAGTTCTTGATTCAATATTAACGACATCAATTTTGGACGCCTTGATTATTCTACGAAGAACCGTATCTACTTCCTGGGTGAAGGATTTTTGTTTGCCTCTCACAGCCTCGTAGGCAGCTTTATTATCTTTCATCTGATCATTTTATCCAGTTGAGCCTGCAACAGTACTTCATTTAGGTTGGAACTTTTCCAGCACTCAACCTCAAATTGCGAGGCTGTGTCAACAGAAGGAACATCCACAGGTGTTGCTGAAGAAGTTATTGATGAGTTTTCAATACGAACAAGAAGCTCATGCGATGATTGTTGCGGCAGCGCCCGGACCTCCCCCACGGGGAGGGCGCTTCTTTCACCGATCCAATCCAGGACACCCGTCCGCCTGCGGCACTGCCCTGCGCCACCCGACGCCTCCCCGAGGTCCGGGCGCTGGGCAAATCTGCAAACGTGATCCCCAGAAAACCCACACCCTTACCCCCAACTTACCCCCAATTCCCTCCACAAGAACATTCCGCTAACCCCGCAAAATCCTCTTGCCCGACTCACCCCTTCCACCCCAACCTCAATTCATCGCAGACGACTTCTCGAAGTAACGGAGCGGGACGCAAAGACCCTCTGAGGTGTTAACGCGGCGGGACGGGCAACCGGACCTGACAAGCGGGGCACAGCGGGGAGAGAAGCCAGATCAGACTTCTTCTTGTTAAGCGGGAAGGTCAGGGCGGTCTCAGTCGGGGCGATGCGGGTCATAGGGGGATCTTCGGAAAACCAGATGATCGTTGCGGCGGACCACGGGCAACCATGGGACAAGGCAGCAGCAGATGGGGGGAACTCCAGATGCGTTGATCGGGGACCCTTCGGGGAAACCATCAGGAAGGTGTCAGGGGGGTCGCAAGACCCATGCATAGACCGCGTCTAAGCACCTGATGCCTTTTCTGATTCCAGCACATGTCAGACGAAAAACGGGACCGATCCGCACTGCGCATCAGTCCCGTCGTCAAGGTTTTTACCGCGTCTATAAGCACCTGTGACCCTGTCCTAACGCCCAAATCTTAAGCAATCAACAAGATACTGTGGGTGGGTTGGCCAAAACCACCAGTGCTGTGTCTTTGCTGCAGATATGGGGGCTGTGCAAAAAATCTGGGCGACGGTGAAACTTTACTCCGCGCGCTCGCGTGTCTTTGGCATCAAACAGGAGACAGACCATGACCAGCCGCCAAATCCTTTGCACGATGATCCGCAAAACGCTTGACGACGATCAGAAATAAGCGACGGAAACCTGTGGGGCCTGCGTTGAACCTTCATCAAGGATGGAGACGACGATGCACTATCTACCCCACGGCTTTCTGTTGGTGATTGGGCTGATGTCCGTGGCGACGCTTTGGTCGTCCACGGTGATCTAGTGGTTAACCGGACTTAAGACTTCGATGCTGACGGTTTCTGCATAGGTCGTGCATGGTTTCTGCATAGGCTGTGCTATGCCAGAAAAGCACCGACCGCTGCCTCAAACTCGCGGGGCTTTTCAGCATGAAGCCAGTGGCCCGCGCCTGGAATTTTCGCGAATTTTGCGTTTGGAAACAGCGGCTTGATCACGTCGCGGTGGTCGCGCTGGACATAGTCGCTGTTGGCGCCGGACAAAAACAGGGTGGGGGCGTCGCACTGGCCGGTCACATCCGGGAAACCAATGATCTTGTCCATCTCAGCGGCCAGCACATCAAGGTTCAGCCGCCAGCGTTTCTCTTTCAAATCAAGGCTTTGCAGCAGGAAGGTGTCGACCCCCGGTTCCAGCCCCTGCAGCTGTGCGGCCGCCTCTGCGCGGGACGCGACGTTCATCAAATCGACAGACCTCATCGCGTCAATCGGCCCCATCTGGGTGTGGGCATAGGCGACAGGGGCAATGTCGGCCACGATTATGCGGTTGATCTTGTGGGGGTATTTCAGCGCGAGCACCATCGCAGCCTTGCCCCCCATCGAATGCCCCAGCACGTCTACGGGCGCATCGATCAACGCCGCGAGATCGTCGGCCATATCCTCATAACTTTGCGTGTCATACCAAGGGCTTGCCCCATGATTGCGCATATCCACCGCCACCACCCGCCGCAAAGTACTTAAACGTTTCGACAAAACACCCCAGTTGCGGGCAGAGCCGAATAACCCGTGGGCAATCAAAAGGTCAGGTTTATCAGTGGCTTGCCCGTTTTCGACCGTGTTCAACATACATCATCCCCTTATTGCCTTTTGGATACCCCTTGAGCGGCGCAAAATCCACCGCTACGAGGGGATATGTCGGGGGACCAAGTCACAGAATACGCAGAGAAAATTCGCACGCTTTTGACAGAGCGGCTGCGGATCAAGGGCCGTTCGCTTGAGGCGCAGATCAAGAAGATCGGCCGCCGTCTCCCCCGTAAAATCAAACGCGACGCGAGCTTTATTGCCAAGGCGCAGGGGCTGTCACAGAACCCGAAACTGGCGCGAATGGTAGATCCTGGGGCGGTAAAGAGGGCGGGGGACAACGTGGTCGCGCATCTGTCTGAGATTGACCCAAAAGAGGCGCTAAAGGACCGCGTTCTCTGGGCTTTGGGCAAGGTGGCAGCGGTGGTTATCGCGGTCTTTATCGTGGCCGTTTGGTATGCCCATAGCAACGGCATGATCTAACTCGACAAGTCTTCCCGCCCTTCGTAGGCTTTGATCCACAAATGAAGGCTGGGGGGCATCATGACAGTAGAATTGGCAGACTACATTCGCGCGGCAAAGCGGCATTTGTCGGGGCTGACGGACGTCAAAGCGACCTTTGCCGACGTGCAAGGCGCGATGTTGGCAGAGGTTGAGGCCATCGCAAAACGACGGGCCGCGGGGCAAAGCGTGATCCCAGAGCTGAACTACCGAACCGTCGCCGATGGCAAGGTATCGGCCGAGGCCGCCAAAGAGATCCGGCACCGCGGATGTGTGATTGTGCGTGGCGTCTTTGATCGGGGGCAAGTCGCTGATTGGAATGGCGAAATTGGGGAATATCTGACGGCCAACGACTATCTGGCGAAGGCAAAAGAGAAGGCAGGGATCGACAAGTATTTCTCTGACCTCGCCGACGGTGCGCCGCAGATTTACGGGGTCTATTGGTCCAAACCGCAGGTCATGGCGCGGCAGGATCCGGCGATGGCGACGACCAAACGGTTCCTGAACCGGCTGTGGAATGTGGCGGGGCCCATGGGGGACGAGTTCGACCCCGATCACGACTATGCCTATGCCGACCGGACCCGCCGCCGGTCGCCCGGTGACACCACGCTGGGCCTGTCGCCGCATATGGATTCAGGGTCCTACGAACGCTGGCTGGACCCCGCGTATCAACGGATTTACGGCGATATTTTCGCAGGGAATTGGCGCGACTATGACCCTTGGAAAGCGACCTTTCGCACGCAGACCCGGGAATATGCTTCACCCGCTGTTTGTTCGATGTTCCGCACGTTTCAGGGCTGGACGGGGCTGACGACCCAAGGGCCTGAAGACGGCACGCTGTCATTGCTGCCTCTGTCACAATCCATCGCCTATTTCCTGCTGCGCGCTCTGCAGGATGACGTGGCAGAGGATGATCTGTGCGGTGCAATGCCCGGTCGCGCGCTGGGTGCGGACCCTGCGTGGCACGGGGATATTCTAGAGGGGCTGACAAGCATCCCCGTGGTCGAGCCGGGGGACACGGTGTGGTGGCATCCTGACGTGATCCATTCGGTGGCGAATGAACACAACGGCAGCGATTTTGCCAATGTGATCTACGTCGGCGCGTCGCCCGTCTGTGCCAAGAACGCGGCCTATGTGGGCAAACAGTGCGAGGCGTTTTTGGCGGGGCGTTCGGCCCCGGATTTCGCGCCCGAAGACTATGAGGTCGATTTCATGGGGCGTGCGACGCTGGAAGATCTCACCGATTTGGGCCGCGCGCAGATGGGGTTTTAGGCGCGGCGAAGGTCTGCTTTGAGCCCAAAGTGTCGAATGCTGCGCGGTGGACGAACGTCCGATGTCTTGAACGAGCCAAATCTTACCATTGCGGCTGTATCAGTCTCAACCAAAGCAGTTTAGATTTTCTACAGAAATTTGGCTTCAAAACCTAAAACTTCGGAGCGATATTTCATCCGAGCTTCTGGATCCAAGATCTTAAGTTTTGAGGGGCGCCTGTTATTGGTGTTTAAGTAGGCTTCAAAGTAGTCCTCTTTTGCCATCGTGTTCCAAGGCCGCAGTCCAAAACACGCCGATAAAAATTTGGAGAAAAGCCCACCATCTGAATGCTTTGCACCAACATAACTGGGGGCAAATGCCTCGTTGGGAAAATCACGCTTCTCTACGATAGGGTCTGTAACCCCGATCGTGGCCCATGAGCCATTATTTAGATGTTGCCGCCAAGTCGCGCCAAGCGACAAGATATCTTCCTTTTTCAAGCTAGGTATTTCCGTAGGCACTTCATCGAAGTGGTAAGAGAAAACTGCAATATAGATAATATTTTTCATCATTGAATCAATTGCTTGGCATATCCCAAAACTTCCATCGGCCAAAGGGATTGCGTAGACAGAGCCTTGCTTCCATCTTGAACGCTTATACTTCATCGGGACTTTCACCTCAATTTAGAACACTTAGAAGAATAATCCGCGTTTCTTCGTGCTTGTGTTAGTCCTAAATAATTGGGTTCCGCCAACAAATCAATTGGCCCCGACAGGCGGAGCAAACGGCAGCTTGAGCTAACACTCACCACTTTCTAAAAACCACCGTTTTGGAAATCGTCGAACCAGCCGTTGGCGCACTTGCAGCGAATGTCTCAAATGTCCCGCAAAGCCGCCTTTTTACCCAAGCCATCGGGACGGGGCGAGCCCGTCCCGAGATATTTTAGAGCGCAGGATAGACCGGGAAGCGGTCGCAGAGGGCTTCGACTTCGGCGCGGACTTTGGCTTCGACCGCGGTGTTGCCGTCTTCGCCGTTAGCGGCCAGACCATCGACCACTTCCACGATCCAGTCGGCGATCTGGCGGAACTCAGCCTCGCCAAAGCCGCGGGTCGTGCCTGCGGGGCTGCCCAGACGGATGCCGGATGTGACCATCGGCTTTTCGGGGTCAAAGGGGATGCCGTTCTTGTTGCAGGTGATGTGGGCGCGGCCAAGGGCCACCTCGGTCGCATTGCCCTTGACGCCCTTGGGGCGCAGATCGACCAGCATCAGGTGGCTGTCGGTGCCGCCAGTGACGATATCAAGGCCACCTTTCATCAGCTGATCGGCAAGCGCCTGGGCGTTCTTGATCACCTGCTCTTGGTAGGATTTGAATTCGGGCCGCAACGCCTCGGCAAAGGCGACGGCTTTCCCGGCGATCACGTGCATCAGCGGGCCGCCTTGAATGCCCGGAAAAATCGCAGAATTGCACTTTTTTGCGATAGCCTCGTCATTGGTGACGATCATGCCGCCGCGTGGGCCACGCAGAGTTTTGTGCGTTGTGGTCGTTGCCACATGGGCATGGGGGAAGGGTGAGGGGTAAAGGCCCGCAGCCACAAGACCCGCGAAATGTGCCATGTCAACAAGCAGATAGGCGCCAACGCTGTCGGCAATCTCGCGCATCTTTGCAAAGTCGATGATGCGGGGAATGGCCGAGCCACCGGCGATGATCATCTTTGGCTGATGCTCTGTCGCCAGTTCCTGCAACTGTTCATAATCCAACCGGCTGTCTTGCTGGCGCACACCGTATTGAATTGCGTTGAACCACTTGCCCGATTGGTTGGGCTTCGCACCATGGGTCAGGTGACCACCGGCATCCAACGACATCCCAAGGATCGTATCACCGGGCTGCAGAAGCGCCTGAAACACCCCTTGGTTGGCCTGAGAGCCAGAGTTGGGCTGCACATTGGCGTAATCGCAATTAAAAAGCTGCTTGGCGCGCTCAATGGCAAGGTTTTCGGCCACATCAACGTGCTGACAACCGCCATAGTAGCGGCGACCGGGATAGCCTTCGGCGTATTTGTTGGTCATGACGCTGCCCTGCGCTTCCATAACGGCGGCAGAGACGATGTTTTCCGACGCGATCAGCTCAATCTCTTTGCGCTGGCGGGTCAGTTCGTCCTGCATTGCGGCGTGCAAGGCGGGGTCGCGGGTGGCGAGCGTTTCAGTAAAGAAACCGTCGTCGCGGACAGTGGCGTTCATGGCAGGGCCCTCTTTGGTATCAGCAGCTTTGGCGTTCTCTTATGCCAAGTCAGGCCCTGTCAAAAGGGCCAAAACGACCATCAAGATCATGAGCCCGGCAAATGCTGTTGCCGATGGTTGCCTTGCGTTTCGGATGGGAACGGTGAACAAATAAAAAGAATTCAAGGATTAAGCCGATGCCCGCCCCAAAAATTGCGTTTACCGCCAGTGAGACTACGACGGCGCAATCGGCCTGTGACGCGCTGGGTGCGCTGTATGGCAACGTCCCCGTCGATCAGGCTGAGGTGATCGTGGCGCTTGGCGGCGATGGGTTCATGCTGCAGACGCTGCATGCCACGCAGACGCTTAATACGCCGGTCTATGGGATGAACCGCGGTACGATCGGGTTCTTGATGAACGCCTATCAAGAGGATGATCTGCCCGCACGCCTCGCGCAGGCGGAAGAGGAGATCATCAACCCGCTGCGGATGACGGCCTTGGATGCCAAGGGCGATATGCACGATGGGCTGGCCATCAACGAGGTGTCCTTGCTGCGCGCGGGCCCGCAAGCGGCCAAGCTGCGGATCACCGTGGATGGGCGGATGCGGATGCAGGAGCTGGTCTGTGACGGTGCGCTGGTGGCGACGCCAGCGGGGTCCACGGCCTATAACTATTCTGCCCACGGCCCAATTGTGCCTATCGGGTCGGATGTGCTGGCGCTTACTGCGATGTCCGCATTCCGGCCCCGGCGTTGGCGCGGCGCCTTGCTGCCGAAAAAGGCGGTCGTGCGGTTTGATGTGCTGGACGCGGAAAAGCGCCCGGTGATGGCCGAGGCTGACAGCAAATCCGTGCGCGATGTGGTCAGTGTTGAGATCAGGTCGGAACCGGATATCGGGCATCGCATCCTGTTTGATCCCGGTCACGGGCTGGAAGAACGCCTGATCCGCGAGCAGTTTGTGTAGCTCTCTGTCAGATCCAGCGCCTGACGCGTCCGCAATAGTCGGCATAGTCTTGGCCAAAAGCGTCCAACAGCTTTTCTTCTTCCAGTTTGATCACGAAGACCGTTGTCACAATGATCGCGGCGATATTCGCGAGGATAATCCAGACGTTATCGATCAAGATCGCCATGCCCAACTGGATCACTGCGAGGCCCAGATATCCAGGGTTTCGGGTGAACTTGTATATCCCAGAGGTGACGAGAGCAGTGGACGCAGCATAGGGGTCATAGGTGGTGTCCGACGCGTCAATGTCTCGCATCGATTTGATGATCAATATCACCCCCGCAAAGATGGCCACCGGGCCAAGTGTGAATTGCACAAACGTCGGCAAGACCGGCCATGGGACAACAAAGCCAAGTAAAACCGCGACGATCAGCGAGGCCAAAAAGATGTTTGGCGGGGCAGCAAAGGGTTTTTTGAACGTGTCGGACATCTGAATGGCCTGTTTGTTTCCTAGATTCAGCTATGCCCGACCGGATACCTTTTCAACGTCTTGATGCTTACCCACCGGCATAGCCCAAGGGCTGCAGCGCCGCTTTGATCTCATTCAGGATCGCGGGGTCATCAATCGTGGCGGGCATTTTGAAGTCGGCGCCATCGGCGATCTTGACCATCGTGCCGCGTAGGATTTTGCCGGACCGGGTCTTGGGCAGGCGGTCCACGACGGCGATCAGCTTGAAGGCGGCGACCGGGCCGATGGTGTCGCGCATCATCTTGACGCATTCGGCCATGATATCGGCGTCGGATTTGGCCGTGCCCTTGTTGGTGCAGACAAATCCTAGCGGCAGTTGCCCCTTGAGCTGATCGGTCACGCCGATCACGGCGCATTCGGCGACGTCGGGGTGATTGGCCAGAACCTCTTCCATCGCGCCGGTGCTGAGACGGTGGCCTGCCACGTTAATCACGTCATCGGTGCGCGCCATGATATAAAGATAGCCGTCCTCGTCGATCATTCCCGCATCGCCGGTCTCGTAATAGCCCGGGAAGGTGGTCAGATAGCTTGATTTGAAGCGTTCTTCTGCGTTCCAGAGCGTCGGCAGTGTGCCGGGCGGCAGCGGCAGCTTGATCGCAATCGCGCCAAGCTCGCCCGCTTTGACGGGATGGCCCGCATCATCAAGGATTTGCACGTCATAGCCGGGCATCGCGACCGTGGGCGAGCCAATTTTGACAGGCAGCGCCTCAATCCCCGCAGGGTTGCCCGCGATGGTGTAGCCGGTCTCGGTCTGCCACCAGTGGTCGTAGACGGGGACGCCCATGATGTCCTGCGCCCATTTGATCGTATCGGGGTCGGCGCGTTCGCCCGCCAGATAGAGCGCGCGCAGGGCTGAGATGTCGTATTTTGCAATTTCTGCGCCCTTTGGGTCCTCACGCTTGATCGCGCGGAAGGCGGTGGGGGCAGTGAAGAAACTACGCACGTTATGTTCCGCGATCACGCGCCAGAAGGTGCCTGCATCCGGCGTGCCAATGGGCTTGCCCTCAAACACCACCGTGGTGTTGCCGTGGATCAGCGGGGCGTAGCAGATATAGCTGTGCCCCACGACCCAGCCCACGTCAGAGGCGGCCCAGAACACATCGCCCGGGTCACACTGATAGATGTTTTTCATCGTCCAATTGAGCGCGACAAGGTGCCCGGCGGTGGGACGTACGACGCCCTTTGGCGCGCCGGTGGTGCCAGAGGTGTAAAGGATATAGGCCGGATGGTCGCCCGCGACGGGGACACAATCGGCAGGGGTGACACCTTCCTGAAAGCCATGCCAGTCGACATCGCGACCGGGTACAAGCTCCGCAAGCTGTTGTTCACGCTGAAAAATCACGCAAAACTCGGGCTTGTGGCTGGCCAGATCAATCGCGCCGTCGAGCAGGGGCTTATAGGCGACAACACGGCCCGGCTCGATCCCGCAAGAGCCTGCGATGATGGCCTTGGGGGTGGCGTCATCGATGCGCACGGCAAGCTCATTCGCGGCAAATCCGCCGAAAACGACCGAGTGGATGGCCCCAAGGCGGGCGCAGGCCAGCATCGCCTCAAGCGCTTCGGGCACCATCGGCATATAGATGATGACCCGGTCGCCTTTGGTCACGCCTTTGGCGGTCAGCGCCCCTGCAAGCGACGCAACGCGGGTCTGCAATTGGGCATAGGTGATGGTGGATTTGCTGTCGGTGATCGGGCTGTCATAGATGATCGCCGCCTGATCGCCCCGGCCATTTTCGACGTGGCGGTCAACGGCGTTGTAGCAGGTATTGACCTGCGCATCTGTAAACCAACGGTAGAGGGGGGCGGTGCTTTCATCCAGCGCCTTGGTCGGTGGTGTGACCCAGTCAATCGCCTGAGCCTGATCCATCCAATATCCTTCTGGATCGTTCTGCCAGGCTTTGTAGACGTCCGCGTATCCCATCGTGTCCTCCCCAAGATATGTTGCCATAGGGATAGGGGGCGGATCGAAAGCGGACAAGCGCGATTGCGGGCAGCCGCGCTTGGCTTGTAAATTTTTTGACGTAGGGGGCTTTAGCTATAGTGCGAAACCGGGGTGCCCGCGACGGCTGACATGTTCAGCAATCCACGCGCCGTGATCGATGGCGTGACGATATGCGCCTTGTTGCCAAGGCCCATCAGGATCGGCCCCACCTCTAACGCGCCACCTTTCATCTTCATGATATTGCGCACGCCAGAGGCCGCATCAGTATTGGCAAAGACGAGGCAATTGGCGGCACCTTCCATATGTGCGGCGGGGAAAACGCGGCTGCGCAACGCGGGGTCAAGCGCGCTGTCGATGTGCATCTCGCCCTCGTAGGCGAAGTCGCGCGGGGCGCTGTCCAAAATCTCCATCGCGGCGCGCATCCGGCGGCCTGTGTCGCAATCAAGGTTGCCGAACTGGCTGTGCGAACACAGGGCGATATTGGGCGACAGGCCAAAACGGCGCACATGGCGGGCGGCCCCAATGACGGTTTCGGCGATCTGTTCCGGCGTGGGTTCGGCGTGCACCTGAGTGTCGGCGACGAACAGGGGGCCGTCCTCAAGGATCATCATCGAAAGCGCACCAACCGGATGCAGCCCGCCATGCCCCAATATTTGCGTCACATAGTTCAAGTGCCAGAGGTATTGCCCAAAGGTGCCGCAGATCAGGCTGTCAGCCTCGCCGCGATGGACCATGACTGCGCCAATCGCGGTGGTGTTGGTGCGCATGATCGCCTTGGCCAGATCGGGCGTGACGCCTTCGCGCGCCATCAGATCGTGATAGCTGTTCCAATAGTCACGGTAGCGCGGGTCGTTTTCGGGGTTCACGATCTTGAAGTCGACACCGGGCCGGATCGTCAGGCCAAGACGTTCGCAACGCGCTGCAATCACCTCTGGCCGTCCGATCAGGATCGGGTGGTCGGTCGTTTCCTCGGTGATGGCCTGAGAAGCGCGCAGCACGCGTTCATCCTCGCCCTCGGCAAAGACGATGTCGCGTTCTGCGGTGCCTGCGGCCTCGAACACCGGGCGCATCAAAAGGGCGGAGCGGAAGACTGAACTGTCGAGTTTGGCTTTATAGGCCTCCATGTCTTCGATGGGGCGGGTCGCGACGCCGGTCTTGCAAGCGGCCCCGGCAACGGCGCTGGCGACCACGCCCATCAGGCGCGGATCAAAGGGTTTGGGGATCAGGTAGTCGGCCCCGAAAGTCATTTGCTCGCCCTGATAGGCGGCAGCGGCCTCGGCCGATGTGGTCGCGCGGGCGAGGGCGGCGATGCCTTCGACGCAGGCCACCTTCATCTCATCATTGATGTCGGTGGCGCCGACGTCGAGCGCGCCGCGAAAGATGAAGGGGAAACACAGCACGTTGTTGACTTGATTGGGAAAATCGCTGCGACCTGTGGCGATGATCGCCTTTGGGTTCACCGCGCGCGCCTCTGCTGGGTCAATCTCTGGGTTGGGGTTGGCGAGGGCAAAGATGATGGGGGTATCGGCCATCTTGGCGACCATCTCGGGCTTTAGGACACCGGGGCCGGAGAGGCCCAGAAACAGGTCCGCGCCGTCGATGACGTCACCCAGTTGGGCAGGCGAGTTGCCTTGGGCGAATGCGGCCTTTTGCGGGGTCATATCCGCCTCCCGACCTTCGTAGACCAGCCCTTCGATATCGCAAAGCCAGACGTTTTCGCGTTTGACGCCCAAGGTCAGCAGCATGTTCAGGCAGGCGATGCCAGCAGCACCGCCACCGGTGCTGACGATCTTGATATCCGCAAATGACTTGCCCGCCACTTGCAGCGCGTTGGTCGCAGCAGCGCCAACGACAATCGCGGTGCCGTGCTGGTCGTCATGGAACACCGGAATGTTCATCCGCGCGCGGCAGGCGTCCTCAACAATAAAGCAGTCGGGGGCTTTGATATCCTCAAGGTTGATCGCGCCAAAGGTGGGTTCTAGCGCGCAGACAATATCCGCGAGTTTGTGCGGATCGGGTTCGTCCAGCTCAATATCAAAGCAGTCGATATTGGCGAATTTCTTGAACAGAACGGCCTTGCCTTCCATCACGGGTTTGGAGGCTAGCCCGCCGATATTTCCAAGGCCCAAGACGGCGCTGCCGTTGGTGACCACGGCCACGAGATTACCGCGAGAGGTATAGTCGCGCGCGGTGGCTGGATCGGCCTTAATCTCAAGACAGGCTTCGGCGACGCCCGGCGAATAGGCCCGCGCGAGGTCACGGCCATTGGCCATCGGTTTGGTCGCGCGGATCTCCAGTTTTCCGGGCTTTGGGAATTGGTGGTAATCAAGCGCTGCCTTGCGAAGACTGTCGTTATCGGTTTTGGCCATCTTGTATTCCGCCTGATTGTTTAATGTTAAACGACTTGTTTGCCGTCGGGTCACGCTGACCTATGCTATAACCGCTGAACGGTCTGGCTTGCAAATCTTCATAGGCCGCAGCACCCTAATAAGATGACAAATCAATCCGAAATGCGCGCGCGTGTCGTGCTGGGCACCGATGATCTGACCGCTGACATCGGGTTCTTTCAACGCGAGTTGGGGATGCGGATGGATATGATCTATCCTGCAGACGATCCCGCGACGGCGATTTTCAGCGGCCATGGGCTGCGCGTGCAATTGGATCGGGACGGGGTGCCGGCGGGGCAGATCGTGCTGGCCACTGACGACCGGACGCCCGAGGTGCTGACGGCACCCGGTGGCACGCAGGTGACGATCACGCCGCTGAACCCGCCGGTTGAACTGCCTCAGACGCAACATGCCTTTGTCGTCCGCCGCCTTGCCGATCAGGCCCCTTGGGTGATCGGACGGGCCGGGATGCACTATCGCGATTTGATCCCCGACCGGTTGGGCGGGTCGATCATCGCAAGCCACATCCGCATTCCCGACGGCGGCCCAGTGCCCGATATGGTACATTTCCACCGTGTCGGGTTCCAGCTGATCTTTTGCGTCAAGGGTTGGGTTGATGTGGTCTATGAGGATCAAGGCGATCCGATCCGGCTGCACGCTGGCGATTGCTTTATCCAGCCGCCCGAAATCCGTCACCGGGTGTTAGAGGCGTCGGACGGTATCGAGGTGATCGAGGTCGGCGTGCCCGCCGATCATATCACCGAGATTGATCATGAGATGACGCTGCCCACCCCGCATCTGCGGCCTGACCGGGTCTGGGCGGGGCAAAAGTTCGTGCACAATCGCGGCGTAGACGGGACATGGCTGCCGCATCAAATCCCCGGTTTTGCTGCCCGTGACACGACAATTGCCCACAACATTGGCGATGTGGCGGGCGTCAAAGTGTTGCGCCGTGCCCAAGGCGCGCCCACTTGGGTGCAACATGACGCCGATATCTATTTCTGCTTTGTGATGGCCGGGACCATGCGGCTTGAAGGTGAGGGCAAAGAGCCCTTTGATCTACAAGCAGGCGACGCCTTTGTGGTGCCGCCGGGGATGGCCGTGCGCTATGCGTCGGCGTCCGATGACGTCAGTTTGCTTGAGGTGACTTTGCCTGGCAAATTCGCCGCCAAATCGGACCGTGTGCGCAGCTGAAAATCAAGCTTGTCCCGCAGCCGGTCGATCATCGCCAGCGCATCCCTTTGGCTGAGGCTGGGATCAAAGGACTTGCCTGCCGCCTGACAAAGGGCCGACAACATGACGGCGACATCTTCTGACATGGGGACTTGATCGTGGTTTCCGTCAAAAAACGGACGGGCGTGATTGTATTGACTGCGCATTAGAACCTCAAAGATTATACAGTCTAACGCGCGGCGGACGATTTGGTTCCGTCTGGGGACCCTTGCATCTGGAATAATCTGCGATCACTCTCTTGTTCTGACACGAACCGGAGCTGCCCGATGTCCCTGATAGAAGAAGCACGCGCTGTGCGCCTGAATGCGCATGCACCCTATTCCAATTTTAAGGTGGGGGCGGCGATCCGGACGGCCTCGGGCGCCGTCTATCTTGGTTGCAACGTGGAAAACGTGGCCTACCCCGAAGGCACCTGTGCTGAGGCCGGGGCCATCGCGGCCATGGTCGCGGCGGGCGAGACAGAAATTGCCGCTGTGGCTGTCATCGCCAATAGCCCACAACCTGTCAGCCCCTGTGGCGGATGTCGCCAGAAACTGGCCGAATTTGCGGGTGGCGACGTCACCGTGACCCTTGCGACCACCGATGGTGTGGTGATGGACACCACGGTCGCCGCTTTGCTGCCCGGTGCCTTTGATCAAGACTATATGTCCCGTTCGAACTGATGGATGCCCGCGCCATCATCGCCAAAGTGCGTCGGAAACAGACCCCTGAGGTTGCGGAATTGACGTGGTTTGCCAAGGGCTTGGCCGATGGAGCGGTCAGCGATGCGCAGGCCGGTGCCTTTGCCATGGCTGTCTGCCTGAACGGGCTCAGCGACGCGGGCCGCACGGCCCTGACTATGGCCATGCGCGACAGCGGTGACGTTCTGAATTGGGACCTGAACCGCCCGGTGATCGACAAACATTCAACCGGTGGGGTCGGGGATTGCGTGTCGTTGATCCTGGCGCCGATGCTGGCCGCCTGTGATGTGGCGGTGCCGATGATCTCTGGCCGGGGGCTGGGGCACACCGGCGGGACGCTTGATAAGCTGGAGGCGATCCCCGGCCTGTCGACATCTGTGTCAGAGGCCAAGCTGCGCGCAATTGTCGGCGACGTGGGCTGCGCGATTGTCAGTGCCACCGGCAATATCGCACCCGCCGACAAGCGGCTCTATGCGGTGCGTGATGTCACGGCGACGGTCGAAAGCGTGGAGCTGATTACAGCCTCGATCCTGTCCAAGAAACTGGCGGCCGGGCTGGAAGGGCTGGTGATGGACGTCAAGGTTGGCAGCGGGGCCTTCATGAAGTCGATGGATGACGCGCGTGCATTGGCGCGGTCACTGGTTGATGCGGCCAACGGGGCAGGGTGCAAGACCTCGGCGTTGATCACCGATATGGATCAGCCCTTGGCCCCAACGCTGGGCAATGCGCTTGAGGTGGCGACCTGCATGGAGGTGCTGTCGGGCCAGACCGACGCCGCCCCACGCCTGACGGAACTGTCGATTGCGCTGGGGGCAGAGCTTTTGGTTCAGACCGGCATGACGCCCGAAGTGGCGCGCCGGAAGCTGGAAAAAAGCCTCACCTCTGGGGCGGCGATGGAACGCTTTGCCCGTATGGTCACCGCCCTTGGTGGGCCGCCCGATATGGCGCAGGACTGGCAGACGCACCTGCCCAAGGCCCCCGTGGTGGGCGAGGTTCCGGCCCGCGCGGCCGGGGTCATCGCAGCCATTGATGGTGAGGCGCTGGGCCTTGCGGTGGTCGGTTTGGGCGGTGGTCGCCGGGTTGAGACGGACCGCATTGATCCCAGCGTCGGCCTTTCAGATGTTGTGGGTCTGGGGCAAAAAGTTGAACGTGGTCAGCCACTTGCCGTGATCCATGCCGCTGACGAAGACAGTGCAGAGGCGGCGGCCCATGCAGTGCTTGCCGCCGTCACAATCGGTGAGGCAGCACCGCAACCTGACTTGGTCCGCGAAAGGGTATCGTAATGGCGCGTGTTTTTCTGGTGGTCATGGACAGTGTTGGCATCGGCGGCGCGCCCGATGCGGATCGGTTCTTTAACGGTCTCAAACCCGACACCGGCGCGAATACCGTCTGCCACATTGCGCAGATTTGCGCGGACGGCCATGCCGACATCGGACGCAGCGGCCCGTTGAAAGTCCCGACGTTGGATGCGCTTGGTCTGGGCAAGGCCATCACACTGGCCTCAAACGACAGCGCGCCGGGGCTTTATGCACGGCCCAGCGGGGCATGGGGTGCGGCGACTGAGGTGTCGATGGGCAAGGACACACCATCGGGACATTGGGAGCTTGCCGGTGTGCCGGTGCCGTGGGATTGGCACACGTTTCCGAACGAAGACCCGGCTTTTCCCGACGATCTGGTGACCAAGATTTGTCAGGCGGCTGGCACCGGTGGCCTGTTGGGCAATCGCCATGCCTCTGGCACTGCGATTCTGGACGACGAAGGCGCGCGGCACATGCAGACCGGCTGGCCGATTGTCTATACGTCGGTGGATTCCGTGGTGCAGATTGCCGCCCATGAAGAAACCTTTGGCCTTGAGCGCCTGCTTGACCTCTGTGCGGAGCTTGCACCGACGATCCACGCCATGAAGGTCGGACGCGTGATCGCGCGGCCCTTTGTTGGCACGCCAGAGGCCGGGTTCACTCGCACGCCACATCGCAAGGACTTTGCCATCGCGCCGCCTGAGAAAACGATCTGCGATTATGCACAGGACGCGGGGCGGCAGGTTTATGCAATCGGCAAGATCGGTGACATCTTTTCGATGCGCGGGATCAATGAGGTCCGCAAGGGCCCGGATGTTGATCTGATGGGGCATCTGCACGATCTGGTTGAGACCGCAGCACCCGGCTCACTGACCTTTGCCAATTTCGTCGAATTTGACAGCGAATATGGCCACCGTCGCGACGTGGCAGGCTATGCGCGGCATTTGGAATGGTTCGATGCAGAACTGGCGCAAATCCTGCCGAAACTGGCGGCTGACGACCTGTTGATCATCACCGCAGACCATGGCAATGACCCCAGCTGGGGCGGCACCGATCACACCCGCGAACGGGTGCCGGTGCTGGTTCATGGCATGGGCGCTAAGGCGCTGGGGCAGCTTGGGTTTTCGGATGTCGGGGCCTCTGTTGCGACCCATCTGGATGTGCCTTACGCCGGACAAGGAAAGAGCTTTCTATGACATTTCGCGATCTGCCCAAGGTGGAACTTCACTTGCATCTGGAAGGGGCCGCACCGCCCGCCTTTATCCGTGGCCTCGCGCGGGAAAAGAACATCGATCTGTCCGGCATTTTTGATGATGACGGCGGCTATGTGTTCCGCGACTTTGAACACTTTCTCCGGGTCTATGAGGCCGCCTGCGAGCCGCTGAAATCCCCCGAGGATTTCTATCGCCTGACCACCGCCGTGCTGGAAGAAACCGCCAGCCATGGCGTGATCTACGCCGAAACCTTTATCTCACCCGACTTCTGCGGCGGTGGCGATGTGGCCGCGTGGCGCGACTATCTTGATGCGATGGCGCAGGCAGCGATGGACTGCGAGGCCAGCCACGGGATCACGCTGAAGGGCATCGTCACCTGCATCCGCCACGAAGGGCCAGAGCAGGCCAAGCGGGCGGCGAAATGCGCGGTTGAAACGATGGGCGATTTCCTCACAGGCTACGGCATGGCGGGGGCTGAGATGCTGCACCGCCCCGCTGACTTTGCCTATAGCTTTGACATGGCGCGCGAGGCCGGGCTTGCCCTGACCTGCCATGCGGGCGAATGGGGCGGGCCGGATATGGTGGCCGAGACGCTTGATGCCCTAAAAGTCGCGCGCATTGGTCACGGCATCAACGCCCACCGCGATCCCATTCTGGTCAAGCGATTGGCCGATGAGGGTGTCGTGCTCGAGGTCTGCCCGGGGTCGAACGTGGTGCTCAAGGCCGTTGACAGCTGGGCCAGCCACCCCATCGCCAAGCTGCGCGATGCGGGCGTGCCCGTGACCATTTCCACCGACGATCCGCCGTTCTTTCACACCACAATGACGGCGGAATACGAGGCATTGCACAAGACATTCGGCTGGGACGCCGCCGATTTCCGAGACCTCAACACCATCGCCATCAACGCCGCCTTTTGCGACGCCGACACCAAAGCCCGCCTTCTCAAACGATTGGAGCCGTCATGACTGAGCATCTGACCCACGTTACCCATCCGCTGGTGCAGCATAAGCTGACCCTGATGCGCAAGACCGACACGTCCACGGCTGTGTTCCGGCAGCTTTTGCGCGAGATCAGCCAGCTCTTGGCTTATGAGGTGACGCGCAACCTGCCGATGACCACGCGCACAATCGACACCCCGCTGGAGCCGATGGATGCACCTGTGCTGGACGGCAAAAAGCTGGCGCTGGTGTCGATCCTGCGGGCGGGTAACGGGCTTCTCGATGGTATCTTGGAACTGATCCCTTCGGCCCGCGTCGGCTTTGTCGGGCTTTACCGGGACGAAGAGACGCTGAAACCGGTGCAATATTACTTCAAAGTCCCGACAGAGCTTGAAGACCGATTGGTCATTGCGGTTGATCCGATGCTAGCCACCGGCAATTCATCGGTTGCCGCGATTGATCTACTGAAAAAGGCCGGTGCCAAGAACATCCGATTCTTGTGTCTGCTCGCCGCGCCCGAGGGGATCGCGCGGATGAAAGAGGCGCATTCAGACGTGCCAATTGTGACCGCCGCAGTGGATAGTCACTTGAATGACAATGGATATATTGTTCCTGGGCTAGGGGATGCGGGCGACCGTATGTTTGGCACTAAATAAGGGAACAATCGCTTTACAAAATAGGGATTGTCGGGCATCCTGCCACAACATTTTGTGGGGGATGCGATGTCGGCGATCAGACATTTGAATGCGGCTATTTTGGCTTTGGGTGTGACCGCGGGCGGTGCTGCCGCGCAATCGGCGGTGCCGGCAGAGTTTCCACCTGCGGACTTCACCGGCAATCAATACGTCGACAGCAACGGCTGTGCGTTCATTCGTGCAGGCATTGGCGGGGCGACAGACTGGATCGCCCGGATGTCGCGGTCGCGCGAACCCCTTTGTAATTTCCAGCCAAGCTTCCCTGCGGGCACAGCCGGACCTGCGCCAGGGCGTGTCGCGCCTTTGGATGCGCCGATCATCAATATCACGCCGCCTGCCGCCGTGGCCGCAGCCCCTGCACCGGCCCAAACACGTAGTGCGACCGCACCGATCCAGACGGTGGCATCCTTGCCTGCGCGGCGTCCAGCGCCTGCCGTGGCCCCAGCGCCCGTCGTGTCGCCACAGGTCATCGCGCCGCCAGCCGCACCCGAACCGCCACGCGTAACCTTGGCGCAGGCCTGCGAAGGTCGGTTTGGCATTCAGCCTGGCTTTGTCAGCGCCCGCACCGGCAACCCAATTGATTGCGGTCCAGCCCCCGTTGCTCAGGTCGCAAGCGCGCCTGCGCCCGTGACCCCTGCTGCGCCAGAGCCGCGGCGGATGACGATGGCGCAGATTTGCGCCGAAGTGGCCGCATCCGGCACCCGCTTTGTGCGCCCCGATGGATCACCGATCACGTGTGCGGCACCCGCACCTGTAGCCGTTGCTGCCGCGCCCGCTCCGGCACCGGTTCCGGCCCCAGCGCCCGCACCTGCGCCGCGGGCGGTGATGGCTTCTGCCCCCGCGCCACAAGTTCTGCCGGGCTACGAAAAAGTCTGGTCTGACGGGCGGATCAACCCGCAACGCGGGCAAGTCGCGCAAGCAGGCTCGCGTGTCTCAACTCGCACCACCGCTCCGGCGTCCACCACAGCGGCGGTCATGACGCACCGCTATGTGCAAGTCGGCACCTTTGGCGTGCCCGCAAACGCGGCCCGGATGATCGAACGTTTGGGCGGCATGGGCTACCCGGTGGCCTCGGCCAAATCCGGCCACCTCAAGGTGATCGCAGCAGGTCCATTCAACACACCTGCGGAACTCGCCAGCGCGCTGCAATCGGTGCGCGGCATGGGGTTCGTTGACGCCTATACGCGGAACTAAGCATTCTCCCCAGAAAGGCCCTGCAGGCGATCGCAGGGTCTTTTTGGGTGCGCGGTTTAGCTGTCGCAGATGCCTTGCAAACTGACCCAATCGCGGTCCGAGATCACCTCGCTCACCACCTCATCCTTCATCGGGTCGTCCGTGATCAGGTTCATTACCTGTTGGCCTCGCTCTTGACGGTGCGTTCCATAAGGCGTGCTGGGGATACGGGCATCGGCGAAGGCGGCGATCAAAGTTGCGTCTGGCAGGACCGGGGCCTGATCCCCGATCAGATGCGTGGCGTATTCGGCCAAAACCTCATCCGGCAAATCGCCCGAGGCCAAAAGGCGCATGGTATTGGTGAAACCGGCGCGTTCCAGCAGGGGTTGCAGCGGATCGATGCCGTTACGGGTGGGGTCAGCGGCCAGCACAAAGCCTGCGGTGATGGCGGGGTCATCCAAGCGCTCGATCAAGGCGCGATCAAGGGCAATGATTTGCCCCGGAAGCGCCAGCGCCGTTTCCTGCCCCAGTGGCATCACAACGATCTGGCCCTTGGTCTCGCGCCCCAGCAGCCGGTTTTGGAACCGTTGCAGCGCCTCGCGTCCCAATTCGCCACGGCACACCCGTCCGGTCATGCCTTGCAGATTGTTCAAGAGCTTCGCGCCAATCTCGATCCGCTTAGAGGCGGGGACCACGCCCAAGGCCTGCTGGCGCATTGCATCGGGCAACCAAAAAATACCCAAAGCCACCAGCCCACCTAGCAACGCCACAGTCCCCAATCCGCGCAGCTTGCCCTTGCGCGGGCGTGCCTTGGCGACAGTTTTGCGGACCTTTTCGATAGCATCGACCATCAATGTGTCTTCAACCTCAAGCGTCTCATCGATATCGACGTCAGGGGCAAAGACAGCGGGGCGTTTGCCGGGGTTCTGGCGTGTCACAGCCGCAAGCGACCAATGGGTCAGCGGGCGGCCCGCACCGTCAGAGATCACAAGCGTTGCATTGCCAAAGGACACGACCACATCACGGCGCTGCGCCTCGGCGCTCGCACGCCACAACCCACCGCTTTCAAGGCGCTCGTATTCCCTGAGTGCTGTCATCTGCTCAAATGCCCTTTTCCACCACCTTAGCGCGGAGCAGGGCGGGGCGACAACTGCAACAAAGGGTCAAAGCGACTTTGCAATCCCGCGCAGTTCGAATTTCTGGATTTTCCCGGTCGAGGTTTTGGGAAGTTCCTGGAAAATCACCCGCTTGGGGCATTTGAACCCAGCCAATTTGCTGCGTGTAAAGGCGATGACTTCAGCCTCATCCGCGGTTTGGCCGTCTTTGAGTTCGATAAAGGCGCAGGGCACCTCTCCCCATTTGTCATCGGGCTTTGCCACCACGGCGCAAAGCGACACGGCGGGGTGATCCATCAAGGCGCCTTCGACCTCAACCGAAGAAATATTCTCCCCGCCCGAGATGATGATGTCCTTCAAACGGTCGCTGATCTGGATATAGCCGTCGGGGTGCTGCACGGCGAGGTCTTCGGAATGGAAATAGCCACCGGCAAAGGCTTTGGCCGTCGCGTCGGGGTTTTTGAGGTAGCCTTTCATCACCGCATTGCCGCGCATCACGATCTCACCTTGGGTGCCGCCGTCGGTTTCGACCTGCCCCATGGCGTCGTCGACGACGGTGACATCCTCCATCATCGGAAAGGCGACGCCTTGGCGGGCCTTGATCGCGGCTTGATCGTCACTCGCCAACCCGTCCCATTCGGCGTTCCAGACGCATTCGGTGACATGGCCATAGGTTTCGGTCAGCCCGTAGACCTGCGTGACGTTGAACCCCAGTTTGCTGATAGCAGCCAAGGTGGCGGGGGCGGGCGGTGCGCCTGCGGTAAACACCTCAACCCGGTGGTCAAAGGCGCGGCGGTCGGTGTCATCCGCGTTCACAATCAGGTTCAGCACGATGGGTGCGCCGCCAAAATGCGTCACGCCATGATCCGCAATCGCGTCATATATCGCCGCCGCCGTGATATCGCGGCAGCAAACAGCGGTGCCCCCTAGCGCGGGCAACATCCAGGTGTGGTTCCAACCGTTACAGTGAAACAGCGGCACGATCTGCAAAAGCGTCGGAAACAGCGTCATCCGCCAAGAGATTGGCGTGCCCATGGTCATCAAGTAAGCACCGCGATGATGGTAGACCACGCCCTTGGGCCGCCCGGTGGTGCCGGATGTATAGTTCAGCGCAAGGCTTTCCCATTCATCCAGCGGCATGACCCACGCGAAATCAGCGTCGCCGGTGGCCAGAAAATCCTCGTAGGTCTGGTGCTGACCGCTGGCCGCGATCCCGGCCAGCGCATCAGGCACTTCGACAATTACCGGCGCATCACCCTCCATCCGGGCAATCGCATCGTTCACAACAGGCAGGAACTGCGTGTCCACCAGCGCGAATTTCGCCTCGCCGTGGTCAAAAATATAGCCGATGGTGTCGGCATCAAGCCGCGTATTGATCGTGTTGAGCACCGCGCCACAGGCCGGAATGCCAAAGGAGGCTTCGGATTGCGCCGGGATATTTGGCAGGATCGTCGCCACCACATCGCCGGGGGCGACACCGGCGCGGGACAGGGCGCTCGCAAGCTGGCTGACGCGCGCATGATAGGCGGCATAGGTCAGCGACATGTCGCCATAGATCAGGGCGGTCCGCTCAGGATAAACACGGCGCGCGCGGGCCAGATGACTTAACGGGGTCAGCGCCACATGGTTCGCGGCACATTTATCAAGCCCCGTTTCATCGCGCATCCAACCCATCGTCGTCCTCCCAAACCGGTGATGTCGTTTTCAGGGTTGAGTATTGCTGTGCTTATGTGACTTTGCCAATGGCGAAAGCACCAAAATAGGCAGCCCCATGACAACCCCCAGCGTTCAACCCGGCCGCGCCGCCCTGATGATCCTTGCAGGGATGATGACGCTTGGGCTGACGGATAATTTTGTGCCCTTTGTAACGCCCGACAGTTCTTTGGCGCAGTTCCACCTGATCCGGGGCGGCCTCGTCCTTGTTGCTTTGGTTGTGGTTGCGGTGCTGGGGTACGGCGTGCTCTGGCCGAAACGGCCCTTTGCTGTACTGGGGCGCAGCCTTTTTACGGCAGGGGCTATGGTGATCTACTTTGGCTGTCTGGCGCTTTTGCCGATTGGTGTCGTCGTGGCCGGGCTTTTCACCTCGCCGCTTTTTGTGGTGCTGATCAGCGTCTTGTTTCAGGGCAAAACCGTCGGCCCGGTCCGCTGGCTGGCCGTGGTGATCGGCTTTGCCGGGGCGCTTTTGGTGATCCGCCCGGACCCCGCCGCGCTGAACCTGGTGGCGTTTCTGCCGGTGGTCGCGGGGTTGCTCTATGCCATTGGCGCGGTGGCCACCCGCGCCTGGTGCGAGGGGGAGGCGACAACAACGCTCACCGCTTGGTTCTTTGCGCTTCTGACGCTCTTTGGGCTGGTCGGCGTGTTGGTCCTGCCTATGGGGCAAGCAGGCGACCCTGCGGGCTTTCCGATCCGGGGCTGGATGCCGCTGACCGCTACGATGATGGGCTGGTATGTCGCACAGGCCATTGGCGCATTGATTGGCATCGTGCTGATCTTTCGCGGCTATCAGCTGGGCGAGGCGAGCTTTGTCGCCGTCTTTGAATATTCACTGCTGATCTTTGCCAGCGTCTGGGCCTATATCATTTGGGACCAGACCGTGCCTGCCTTGGGGCTGCTGGGCATGGCCTTGATCGCGCTGGCGGGCATTGTCATCGCGGTGCGCAGCCAAAGGGACGCGGCATGATCATTTCGCGCGGGCGGCGCTATATCTTTGTCCATATCCCCAAAACCGGGGGCACCGCCATGGCGATGGCGCTTGAGGCGCGTGCGATGAGGGATGATATCCTGATCGGAGACACACCCAAAGCTGTCCGCAGGCGTGGCCGGCTTAAAGACGTGAAAACCGCTGGAAGGCTTTGGAAACACAGCACTTTGGCCGATGCAGAAGGGCTGATCACGCGCGATGAAATGGCTGATCTCATGATCGTCACGCTGGTCCGCAACCCATGGGACCGGATCGTCAGCTATTACCATTGGCTACAGGCGCAACGGTTTGACCATGCGGCCGTCAAACTCGCCCAGTCCCTCGATTTCGGCGCATTCCTCAACCATCCGCACACGCAATCCAGCCTCGCCGCCAACCCCTATGCCCACTACGTCACGGACGGGGTTGGGATTGTGCATGATGCGCTGTTTGCGCGGCTGGAGCATTGGCGCGACGACCTTGGGCCGTTTAGCCAGCACCTTGGGTTTGACCTCGATCTGCCGCGGGCCAATACCTCTGACCGTGCACGAGACTGGCGAGGGTATTATTCGGACGAAGACGCGGATTTGGTGGGCAGACTCTGCGAAGATGACATTGCGCGCAGCGGATACCGCTTTGATCCGCAAGCATAAAAAAGGGTGCGGCCAAGACTGACCGCGCGCCCCTAGTTTTCATTGAAGCGACTTAGGCCGCGTCTGCTTTCTGACCAAAACGGCCATAGAACGTCTGCGTTTTGTCGGCCATCTCGCGCAGCAACGTTGGTGTCGTGAACCGCTCGCCGAATTCGGCGGTCAACTGGTCGCAACGCTCTGCCGCGTAGGGTGCGCCGATGATATCAAGCCAGCTGAACGGCCCGCCGGACCAGGGGGCAAAGCCCCAGCCAAGGATCGCGCCCACGTCGCCTTCGCGGATGTCTTCCAAGACGCCTTCTTCCAGCGCGCGGACAGCTTCGAGCACTTGGGCAAACAGCAGGCGATGCTGCACAGTCGTCAGATCAGGCTGTTCATCTGCCACAGGGTATTGCGCGGCCAGCCCATCCCAAAGCCCCTGACGCTTGCCCTTGTCGTCGTAGGCATAAAAGCCACTGTTGGATTTGCGGCCCAAACGGCCCTCATCGAACATCCAGAACAACACCTCGTCCTGTGCGTCGTCATAGGCATCGCCCATCGCTGCCTTGGTCGCCTTGGCGATCTTCACGCCAAGATCGATAGAGGTTTCATCCGTCAATTGCAGCGGCCCCAAGGGCATGCCCACCAGCTTGGCCGCGTTTTCGATCAGCGCAGGTTCCACACCTTCCTTCACCATCCGAATGCCTTCGTTGATGTAGGGAATGATGCAGCGGTTGGCGTAGAAGAACCGTTCGTCATTGACGACAATTGGCGTCTTGCGGATCTGACGCACAAAGTCGAGCGCTTTGGCCACGGCCACCGGGCCGGTCTTTTGGCCCTTGATGATCTCAACCAGCATCATCTTGTCGACGGGGCTGAAGAAGTGGATGCCGATAAAGTTCTCGGCGTCATTGCTGGCCTTGGCCAATTCGGTGATCGGCAGGGTCGAGGTGTTGGTGGCAAACACCGCATCGGGGCAGGCGGCTTGCACCTGTGCGGTGACCTCGGCCTTGACGCCCACGTCTTCAAACACCGCCTCGACGATCAGATCGCATCCAGCGAGAGCCGCATAATCCGTTGTGGCGTTGATCAGGCCCAGCACTGCTTCTTTCTTTTCGGGCGTGGCTTTCTTGCGGGAAATGCCCTTGTCCATATAGTCGGCGGTGTAGCTTTTGCCTTTGTCTGCGGCCTCTTGCTTGGCATCGATCAGCACAACTTTGATGCCTGCGAGCGCTGACACCAGCGCAATCCCTGCACCCATCATGCCCGCACCAATCACGCCGACCTGTTTGACCTTCTGGTCGTCAACGGCGGGGCGATTGGCACCTTTTTCCAGCGCTTCTTTGTTGATGAAGAGGCTTCGGATCATGGCGGAAGACGAGGGGTTCATCAGCACATGGGTGAACCACCGCGCTTCGATCTTCAGGGCGGTGTCAAAGGGCACCAAGGCACCTTCATAGACCGCGGACAGCAGCGCCTTGGCGGCTGGATAGACGCCCATGGTCTTGCCGTTCACCATCGCCGAGGCACCGACAAAGCTCATGAAACCGGCAGGGTGGTAAGGCGCACCACCGGGCATTTTGTAGCCCTTTTGGTCCCAGGGTTTGACGATATCGGCGTCGGTCGCATTCAACACCCACGCCTTGGCGGCTGACAGCAGTTCGTCTGCGGGCACAACCTCGTCAATGACCCCAGCGGATTTGGCCTTGGCCGGGCTGTTCAGCTTGCCTTCCAGCAAAAGCGGTGACGCCGCAATCGCGCCCATTTTGCGCACAAGGCGCGTCGTGCCACCGGCACCGGGGAAGATACCAACCATGATCTCTGGCAGGCCGATCTTGGCCTTGGGGTTGTCGGCGGCAAAGATGCGGTGGCAGGCCAGCGGCAATTCCAGACCAATGCCAAGCGCGGTGCCGGGCAGCGCAGCCGCAATCGGTTTGCCACCCTTCAGCGTCTTGGGGTCCATGCCCGCGCGTTCGATCTTGCGCAGCATCTTGTGGCCGTTCATCGTGAATTCAAACAGGCCCTCGGCGGGGTTGTCTTTGTATTCCTCACGGATCGTACCTAGCACGTTCAGGTCCATCCCACCGGCAAAGCTGTCCTTGCCCGAGGTGATCACGATGCCCTTCACGGCCTCGTCGCCGAGCGCGTCATCAATCAGCGTGTTGAGCACGACCATGCTGTCGCGGCTCATGACGTTCATCGACTTGGCCTTTACGTCCCAAGTAATGACGGCCACGCCGTCGGAGTCCTTTTCCATCGTAAAATCGGTCATGATTTTGCTCCCTCGATAGGTTGGTCAAGCTCTGGCAAGCGGGGTTCATCGGCGACCCGCGTCCAAAGTTTGAAATTCTCGAAATTGTTCAGAATGGCGTTGGCGCAATGGGTTTCGCGCCACGCACCGTCGCTGCCGCGCACAAGGCGCGCACGGTTGGGGTAAGGCGGCAAGATACGCTGGCCGTTGCGAATTTGGTGACTGATATGTGTCCCTATAATCTCATCGGGACCAACGAACTTGGCCTCTCTGACCGTGCGGATAAAGTCGGTGAGCCCTGCATTCGCATACATCTGCGAAAATTGGTCAAAAAGATCCTTCATCTCTGACAACGACTTAACGACAATAACGTCCGTTTCTGTGGTCATGTGATGCGGAATGCTCACAAGGTGCTGAAACGTGTCAAAGTCACCCCGCAACAGCGAGGCCGTCGCCGAATCAAGATGCACTTGATAGATGGCTTCTGCTTCTGAATCGCCCGTTTCTGCCGCGTGAATTGCCTTGGCGACGGCGCTGTCATCATCCAACGCATATTCCGACGACATGATCAGCCAGCCGGTGTCGGATTTTTCAAGCACGGAAAAGACCGGATAGGGGGGCATGACCTCTTTCCCGTCTGCAAGAACGGTACTGAGATGTGTGGCTTCCACCCGGTTCTCACCATGAAAGATCGCCGCGACGCATTCCCGGCGCAGCTCGGTCACGCCAAGCGCCTCGTGGTGATCGCAGTTGCTTTCAAACACGCGGCGCAGGTCAAAACGTGTCTCTGCCACGACCCGGCGACCCATCGTGTTCATGGTCTGCGGCAAATGAAAACAGGCAGCGAACATGTCAAAGTCCCGCGTCATCAAGGCCTTCGCCGTGATGCGCAAGAGATGTTCAGAGACGTCCTTTGCAGTCTTCAACTCAGTCGACATAAAGTCCTAGACCCGCTCGATGATGGTGGCGGCACCCATGCCGGACGCGATGCAAAGCGTCGCAAGGCCGGTACCTTTGCCGGTGCGCTCAAGCTCGTCCAGCAAGGTGCCGATGATCATCGCACCGGTTGCCCCCAGGGGGTGGCCCATGGCGATCGATCCGCCGTTCACGTTGACCACACTGTCATCCACGTCAAAGGCCTGCATGAACCGCAGCACAACGCTTGCGAAGGCTTCGTTGACCTCAAAGAGATCAATATCGCTGATCGACATGCCGCTATCGGTCATGATCTTTTCTGTCACAGGCACCGGGCCGGTGAGCATGATCGTCGGATCAGTCCCGATCTTGGCGGTGGCTTTGATGCGCGCGCGCGGCTTGAGGCCCATCGCCTCGCCCCATTCCTTGGACGCGACCAGCAAACCAGCGGCCCCATCCACGATGCCAGAGGAATTGCCCGCGTGGTGGATATGATTGATCCGCTCAAGATGCGGGTATTTCATCAGCGCGACCTTATCAAAGCCGGGCATGACCTCGCCCATCGCCTGGAACGCTGGGTTCAGACCGCCAAGCGATTGCATGTCAGTTCCGGGTCGCATGTATTCGTCATAGTCAAGGATCGGCAGGCCATTGATGTCGCGCACGGCGACGATAGATTTGTCGAACCGCTTGTCATCCCAAGCCGCCTTGGCCCGCTGTTGGCTTTTGACGGCCAATTGGTCGGCGTCATCGCGGCTAAAGCCATATTCGGTGGCAATGATATCGGCAGAGATACCTTGCGGCACGAAATAGGTCTCCATCGCGACCGAAGGATCAACGGCAATCGCAGCGCCATCGCTACCCATGGCCACACGGCCCATCATCTCGACACCGCCCGCGATATAGGCCTGACCAGCCCCGCCTTTGACCTGATTGGCCGCGAGGTTCACCGCTTCCATGCCAGAGGCGCAAAAGCGGTTGATCGCAAGGCCGGGGATGCTTTGGTCAAGATCAGAGGCCAGCACCGCCGTCCGCGCCAGACAGCCACCCTGTTCGCCCACTTGCGTGACATTGCCCCAGATCACATCCTCAACGGCGTGACCTTCTAGCCCATTGCGTTCCTTCATCGCGTTCAACACGCCAGCAGAAAGGCGCGCGCTTGTAACCTCGTGCAGGCTGCCATCTTTGCGGCCCTTACCGCGCGGGGTGCGCACGGCGTCGTAGATATAGGCGTCGGTCATTGCTTCGCTCCGTGTTCGAATTTTGTGATGAATTGGCTAAGCCGATTGGCCAGTTGGCCAACCTCACTTGGCGTAAGTGTGGCCGAAAACTGGTCCTCGGACCTGATTGCGACATTGATACCAGCGGGGTTGCGCAATTCAGTGATGGTGAGCTTCTTAGCAAAGTCCTCTTGTTCGACGACCTCGCCGCCCCAGGACTTTCTTTCTATCCATGAAAACAAGCGGGAAATCCAACTCATGTCGGCAACGCCCGCGGCATCAGATCATAAGGGTGCTTCCAACCGGGCACGGCGGCGATATTGTCCAGCCAGCGGTTGATGTGAGGGTAATCGGCGCGGTCAAAGCCAAAGGGTTCGGGATAGTAGAGATAGGAACAGCAGGACAGATCGGCATTGGTGATGCTGTCGCCCACGATCCAGTCGCGCCCGTCGAGGTGATCGTTAAGCACGACGAACGCGGCCTTCAATCGACCCTGACTAAAGGAGATAACCTCTGCGGGACGCTTGTCCTTGGGCAGAAAGTTCATCAGAAACCGGGTCATCCCAGCGGTAGAGCTCATCTTGTGATTGTCCCACAGCACCCAGCGCAGCACTTCGTATTTTGCAGCCTTCGGCCCGCCGAAAAGGCCGGTCTTGTCGGTGATATACTGCTGGATCGCACCTGACTGGCTCAGGCGCATGTCACCATCTTCCAGCACGGGTGCCTCACCCATGCCATTGACAGCGCGCCATTCCGGGGTGCGCGCGGCACCCTTGAAGAAATCGACATAGACAGGCTCCCACGCCAGTCCCGACAGCTCCAGCGCGAGGGCTGCTTTGTAGGAATTCCCGCTTTCGCCGAAGCAATGTAGTTTGATGGTCACTTGGTCGTCTCCACGAATGAGCGGGCAATAAGGTCTTTCATGATTTCGTTGGTGCCGCCGTAAATGCGCTGCACGCGGGCATCGACCCACCATTGGCCGATGTCGTATTCGGTCATAAAGCCGTAGCCACCGTGCATTTGCAGGCAGGTATCCAGCACCTCGCCCTGTGTGTCGGTGACCCAGTATTTGGCCATCGCGGCCTTTTCGACGCTTAGCTCTCCGGCGATGTGCTCTGCGATGCAGGCGTCCACAAAGGTGCGGGCAATGGTCGTTTTGGTCTGTGCCTCGGCCAGTTGGAATCGGGTGTTCTGAAACTGCATGATCGGCCCGCCAAAGGCTTGACGCTCGTTGCAATAGGCGATGGTTTTGGCAACGGCGGCTTCCATCGACCCCACGGCTGCGGCGGCAATGACCATACGTTCTTGTGGCAGCTGTTTCATCATCTGATAAAAGCCACGGCCCTCTTCGCCACCGAGAATGTTCTCGGGCGGGATCGCGACATTATCAAAGAAAAGCTCTGAGGTGTCGCCATGATGCACACCGATCTTGTCGAGGTTGCGCCCGCGGGCAAACCCTTCGGCCCCGTCGGTTTCTACGACAACGAGCGAGGTGCCCTTGGACCCGCTCTTGGGGTCGGTCTTGGCTGCGACGACGATAAGATTTGCGTGCTGACCGTTGGTGATAAAGGTCTTTTGCCCGCTCAACCGGTAGACATTGCCGTCGCGCGCAGCGCGGGTCTTGATCGATTGCACGTCCGATCCGGCAGAAGGCTCAGTCATCGCCAATGCGCCCACCAGCTCGCCCGAAATCATGCCGGGCAGCCAGCGCGCCTTTTGCTCTTCGGTGCCGTAGGCCAGAATGTAATGCGCCACGATGCCCGAATGAATGCCGTGACCCCAGCCTGCCAGGCCCGCGCGTCCGGCTTCATAGGTGATGACCATCTCGTGGCCGAAATCGCCGCCCAAGCCGCCGTATTCTTCAGGGATCGACGGGCAAAGCAGGCCTAGCTCTCCGGCCTGCGCCCAGGTGCTGCGGTCCATTTCGCCCTGTTCGTTCCAACGCGCAATCTGTGGCACCCATTCCTCGGACAGGAATTTGGCCGTCATCTCCTGCAGCATCACATGCTCGTCGGTCATCCATGCGGCGCGGGTCATTTCTTGCGGTCCTCCAACGTCGATTGGAACAGGTTCAACCTGTGCCCGAACGTATCCTCGTTGATGACGCTGTCGAAGTTCTCGAACAAAAACGACAGCGCCTCTCCTTCCTCCAACCCGGTGTCCCTGCTGAACCGTCTGAGCCTGCGGTAGCCATCCTCGGTCATGGCGACAGGGAAACGGCGGGTCAGGCGGAGACGTTTGGGCATCGGGTGTCTTATCCTTCTTGGGGTAGGGTGGGCAATTTGCCCACCGCCACCTTAGAAATTCGCAGCCTCCAGCGCCATCACCGTTTCAGCCCCGGTGTTGATCCGCGCAAGGTGCATCGCCGTGGCAGGCAATTGCCGCTGCATATAGTAGCGCCCGGTTGCGATTTTCGTCTCGTAGAACGCCGTGTCAGAGGCCCCCGCCTCAAGCGCGTCCATCGCAGCCTTGCCCATGCGGGCCCACATCAGGCCAAGGCAGACGTGACCCATCATGTGCATAAAGTCATAAGACCCGGCCAGCGCGTTGTTGGGGTTCTTCATGCCGTTCTGCATGAAATACATCCCCGCCGCCTGCAAATCTTTGGAGGCCGCTTTCAGCGGATCAAGGAAATCAGCCTTCAACGCCGCGTTGTCTTCGTTTTCCTTGATAAAGGTCTTCACCATCTCGAAAAAGGCCATCACATGCTTGCCGCCGTCCTGCGCCAGCTTGCGGCCCACCAGATCAAGCGCTTGCACGCCGTTGGCACCCTCATAGATCATCGCAATCCGCGCATCGCGGGCGAACTGCGACATGCCCCATTCCTCGATATAGCCGTGGCCGCCGTAAACCTGCTGCGCGGCAACCGCGTATTCAAAGCCTTTGTCGGTCTGGAACCCTTTGATCACCGGTGTCATCAGCGAAATCAGGCCATCCGCGGCTTCGTCGTTGTTCTTGTGCGCCCGGTCAATCAGTGAGGCACCCCAGAAGGTAAAGGCCCGCGCGCCTTCGACGAATGACTTCTGGTCCATCAGATTGCGGCGAATGTCGGGATGTACGATCAGCGGATCAGCCGGGCCGTCGGGGTTCTTGGCACCCGTCACATCGCGCCCCTGAAGCCGGTCGTTGGCGTAGTCAACAGCGTTTTGATAGGCGGCTTCTGCCTGCGCATAGCCCTGAAGGCCCACGCCCAAACGCGCCTCGTTCATCATCACGAACATCGCACGCATGCCTTTGTGCTCTTCACCAATCAGATAGCCCGTCGCCTCGTCATAGTTCATCACGCAGGTCGAATTGCCGTGGATGCCCATCTTTTCTTCGATCTTGCCCACAGACACGCCATTGCGCGCGCCCAGATTGCCGTTATCGTCATGCAAAATCTTCGGCACGATAAAGAGCGATACACCCTTGATGCCCTCGGGGCCGCCGGGGATCTTCGCCAAGACCAGATGGATCACATTTTCGGCCATGTCGTGGTCACCGGCAGAGATAAAGATCTTCTGCCCGCTCACTTTGTAGGTGCCGTCGTCCTGCGGCTCCGCCTTGGTGCGCATCAGGCCCAGATCAGTGCCGCAATGCGGCTCTGTCAGGTTCATCGTGCCCGTCCACTCACAATTGGCAAGCTTAGGGGCATAAAGCGCCTTTTGCGCGTCCGACCCGTGTTCCAGGATCGCCGACAAGGCGCCATGCGTCAGGCCTTGGTACATGTTGAACGCCATGTTGGCGCTCACCATCGGTTCCTGTGCGGCCGTGTGCATGATGTAGGGCAGGCCCTGGCCGCCAAATTCTTCGGGGATGTCCATGCCGGTCCATCCACCTTCGCGCATCTGATCAAAGGCTTCCTTGAAGCCTTTGGGCGTGCGCACCACACCGTTTTCCAGCACGCATCCTTCGGTGTCGCCCACAACGTTCAGCGGGGACAGCACCTCGGATGATACCTTGCCCGCTTCTTCCAAGACTGCGCCGGTAAACGCGGCATCCAGATCGGCGTAACCGGGGATGTCTTGTTCACTGACCTTCAGAAGATCGTGCAACACGAACTGAAGGTCTTTGATCGGCGCGGTGTAACTTGGCATCGTGGGTCTCCGGTCAGGTTCGTGCAGCGACGATCAGGCCGCTGCGGTTTTGTCTTTGGCAATCTCTGCCAGCTTGTCTTCGCCCCATTTCATCTGGCTTTTCAGCTCGGCAATCGCTTCATCAAGCTCTGCCCGCTGTGCTTCCATATCTGCCAAATGGGTCTTGGCGAGTTCGTAGGATTTGCTCAGCTGCGTCAGTTGGCCGTCATCCATGTGATAAAGGTCCAGCAGTTGGCGAATTTCTTCCAAGGAGAACCCAAATCGCTTACCGCGCAAAATCAACTTCAGTCGCGCGCGGTCACGTTTTGTGAAAAGGCGCTTTTGGCCTTCGCGGATTGGGAACAGCAATTCCTTGGCTTCGTAAAAGCGCAACGTGCGGGGCGTAACCTCAAAGGCCTCGCACATTTCGCGAATGTTCAGTGTTTCGGTCGTCATCTTCTTTCCAATCATACCCGTGTCTGATGCACCGGCAGATGCGAGGTCTTTCCCCTTCTTACAAGGAAAGTTGACGTTGACGTAAACGGAACGTGGCGTCACTTCGTAGCTGACGAAAGGTCATGCATAGTGACCCCGGGTCACGCGCAACATTCTAAGAGGGAAAAACCCTCGTTTTTCCCCGCTATAAGCGCTTTGGGTGGAGGTGAGGGGCGTCGAACTGTCGAGCGCGCTGCTGCTTTAGTTTAGCGACTTTGCCGTTTCGTCGCGCAGGCGCGTCAGCTCATCAAGTGTTTCGTCAAGCTGTTTGCGCTGTTCTTCCAACTCGCCGATCTGGCGATCCGCCAATTCGACAAAGGTCTTCATCTGGGTCTGGGTGCCTTCGTTTTCGTAGATCAGAAGCCATTGCCGGATGTCTTCCAGCGCGAACCCCCAGCGGCGTCCGCGCAGGATCAAGGTCATCCTCGCCAGCTCTTTTGAGCCGTAGAACCGCGAGCGGCCTTCCTTTTCGGGGGACAAAAGCTCGATGTATTCGTAGTACCGCAATGTGCGCGGAGTAACGTCGAATTTGGCACACATTTCCTTGAACGACAGGCGGGGTTCAGACATCGGCATTCTCCTGATGCCGAAAGTCTAGCCGCTTGGTGGTTTCAGAGCAACGAGATCAGTTCAAAAAACCGGGAGCGAAAAAGTAGAACCCGTAGGCGATGATCAAGGCAGGCAGCATCGAATAGATGGTCGCCCAAATGGCCGCACGGGGGTTCAGCGCAATAGCCGGAAACAGCGCGTCGCCATCGTTCGAGATTGCGTTCCCGATCAGCGCCGAAAATGGCACTAGCCCGTTGATATAGAGCGTCGTCACCAGCACCTGTGGTCCGCAGCCCGGCACCAACCCGATCAATACGCCCATCAGTGGCAGCAGTGGGGCGACCGCCTTGAACCAGGTCTCAAGGTCCAAACCCGCATACGCCACGGCGTAGTCATAGGCCAGAAACGCCCCAATCACCCAGACAGAGATGAACGCCGTTTCCTCTGCCATGCGCGTGATCGCGGGGTCGGAGGCGTTTGTCATCGCAGTGAGCTTTGAGGTCGACCAGATGAAGAGCCCGGTCAACGTGCCAGCAAGGGCCACGGCTTCAATCGTGATGTCACCATAGATGGCACCTATGTCGACATTGGCCAAATCCGAGACGCCAAAGACCAATCCCGGCACCGCAAGGGCGAGGAACAGCCAGTCGCGCAACCGGATTTTCCCGATGGCGGGGGCCAGCTCGCATTGGGCAGAGGTATCAGCGCGGAATTCTGGCGCTCCGATCCAGTCGATCACCCAGCCCGAGATGATCCCCACGGAAAAGGAGATCGGCAGCAAGATCACGGCTACATCTGGTCGCGTCGCGATCAGCAGAAACGCAGCATCACCCATCGTCGCCGTCAAGGCTGCGACAACCGCGCCAAAGCCCACGTTGCCCGATGAATAGGCCGCCACAACGATCACAGCACCGCCGCACCCCGGCGTCGCACCCAAGAGGGCAGCAAGGGGGACTTGCCAGTTCTTGGATTTGCTCAGCGCCTCGCCCAGATCAAAGTGAAAGACCTTCTCCGCACCATAAAACAGCAGCAGCGTTGCCGCGACAAAACAGGACACGGCAATATACGCGTCCGTCATCAACTCCCTCGTCAAGCTGCCCAATTGCCCCGGCGCAATCGCCAAAGCGATCAGGATCAATGCCACCAAAAGCCGCTTGGGCCGAAACGGACCAATGCGGCGGGGCAGGGCGACTGGGACGTCGGGGTCAATTGTCGTCGTCGACATGGGGATTCCTTGTTGCGACTAATTCGCAATCGCAAATATAGAGCTTGCCCCTCGGTTGGCAAGTGACAAGTTTGCAAGAAAAGGAATCCGCGCTTTGACGCAAGACACGCCCCCAGATCGCAACGCCATTGTGCGCCAGTTTATCGGTGCGCTGCCGCATTCCCGTGCGCTGGGCATGGAACTGACGGATGTCACCAACGGCGAGGCGACGATCCATATGGATTACGACCCGCGCTTTGTCGGCGATCCAGACACCGGTGTGATCCATGGTGGGGCAGTGTCGGCACTGATGGACACCTGTGGCGGGGCAGCGGTTATGTCGCATCCTGCGGCACCAGCAGGCACAGCGACCCTTGATCTGCGCATCGACTATATGCGCCCCGCCACACCCGGTCAGCGGATCACGGCTAAAGCCACCTGTTATCACGTCACCCGTTCTGTCGCCTTTGTGCGCGCCACCGCCACGGATGAGGACACCTCCCGCCCCGTCGCCACCGCAACCGGGGCCTTTACGGTCGAGGGGGGCAAGCCATGATCCGCAAACCCGAACCCGTGCAGGTGGTCAAAACCCGGCGCGATGCAGCGCTCGACCAGCTTGTCGGCGGCGTGCCTTATATCCAATTCCTCGGCATCCGGTTCGACCGGCGCGGGGATGAGCTGACAGGTATTCTGCCCTTTGCCGAAACCAATATTGGCAACCCGATGCTGCCAGCGATCCACGGCGGTGTCACCGCAGCATTTCTTGAGGTCACGGCGATCATCGAACTCAGCTGGGCCGCCATGTGGGAAGACATTGAAGCAGGAGAGGCCGACATCGCCAAACGCCCCATGCCCAAGACCATCGACTTCACCGTCGACTATCTGCGCACAGGGTTGCCACGCGACGCCTATGCCCGCGCCCGCGTGAACCGGTTCGGGCGGCGTTACGCCAGCGTCCATGTTGAGGCGTGGCAGGACAACCGCAGCCGTCTGTTTGCACAGGCCACCGGTCACTTCTTGATGCCCCCGCGCGATGGCTGACACCGCCCCGCTGACGCACCGCCGCGTCCTGAACATCGCGCTCCCCATCGTGTTGTCAAACGCCACGGTGCCGATCCTGGGCGTGGTCGATACCGGCGTGGTCGGCCAGTTGGGCGAGGCGGCCCCGATTGGTGCCGTGGGCATTGGCGCGATTATCCTCACGGCGATCTATTGGATCTTTGGCTTTCTGCGCATGGGCACCACCGGCCTGACAGCGCAGGCCGCAGGGGCCGGCCAAAGCGGTGAGGTCGCGGCGCTGCTGACCAGGTCGCTGCTGATCGGCGCCACCGCTGGGATCGCGATCATCGGCTTGCAGGTCTGGCTCTTTGCCGGGGCCTTTGCCATCTCTCCGGCCAGCCCAGAGGTTGAGGGGCTGGCCCGCACCTATATGCAAATCCGCGTCTGGTCCGCGCCTGCTGTGATCGCGCTCTATGGCATCACCGGCTGGCTTGTGGCGCAAGAACGCACCCGCGCAGTCCTCGCGCTGCAAGTCCTGATGAATGGCATGAATATCGTGCTGGATTTGATCTTTGTGCTTGGGCTGGGCTGGGGTGTCGCGGGCGTGGCATGGGCCACGTTCATCGCGGAATGGTCAGGGCTCTTGCTGGGTCTGTGGCTCTGCCGCGCGGCCTTTGGCGTGCCCGCGTGGCGCGACTGGCCCCGCGTCTTTGACCGCGCGCGCCTGCGCAACATGGCGGTCGTCAACATCGATATCCTGATCCGTTCTGTGCTTCTGCAAGCCATCTTCGTCAGCTTCCTCTTTTACGGTGCAGGCTTTGGTGATGTGCAATTGGCCGCCAACCAGATTCTGATGCAATTCCTCTATGTCACCTCCTACGCGATGGACGGTTTCGCCTTTGCGGCAGAGGCATTGGTGGGCCAAGCCATGGGGGCCGCCAAAGCCCTGCGCCTGCGCCGCGCGGTGCTGCTCACGTCGTTCTGGGCGCTGATCATCTGCGCGGGGATGGCTGTGGTTTTTGCGGTGACTGGCCCCGCGATCATCGCCCTCATGGCAAAATCCGTGCCGGTGCAAGAGGCGGCAAACACCTATCTGCCCTATATGATCGCGGCTCCCTTGGTGGGCGTCGCGGCATGGATGCTGGACGGCATCTTTATCGGCGCGACCCGCACGACGGATATGCGCAACATGATGATCCTTTCCACCATCGCCTATTTTGCCGCCGTCATCCCGCTGATGGCAGTCTTTGGCAATCACGGTCTATGGTTGGGCCTTCTCATTAGCTTTATCGTGCGTGGCATCACCTTGGGCTGGAAATACCCTGGACTTGAAAGGGCAGCGGCATGATTTGGACATGGGATGCGAAAACGCGGCTGGTGACGTCCGACGATGCCGGATTCGCGGCTAAGCTGTCTGGGCCGAACATGGACCGCGACCAATGCTACAAACCGGCTCAACTCGTGCTGCACGAACCCGATTTCGCGGTCGTGATCTCATTGTCGCGCGCCAAATGGATGCCGCCTGACCCCGATGATCCGTTGTTCACGTTTCTGCCTGACGGCACGCTTGCTCTGGCCTGCGGCTACATCGGTCCGGCCCGGTTCCGCACGGACAGGCCGCCGTTTCCAGATTGTGCGCAGTTTGACACCCTGGCACGTCAACGCCGGTATCTTGCGGCACTTCCTGCGATCGCGGGCGCTGTCCCGCAGGCCGATGTCTTGCCGCCGGACGTCAAGCCGCGCGGCACCAAAGTCGCCCTGCGCCCACCCAGCTACAACGGAAACCGTTGGTCACCTGACAACCCATTCCTGCTCAAGGATCCGCTCGCTTAGGTCCAGTCACCGCGCCCGGTGCCGACCGCCTCAGCGACAGAGCTGAACCCGTCACGCGCCAGCAAGTCATCCAACCCGCGCGCGATGTCCCCGGCGAGGTAAATGCCGCCGTAGACCAATGCAGTATAAAGCTGCACCGCCGACGCGCCCGCACGGATTTTCTGATAGGCTTGTTCCGCTGATCCGACGCCGCCCACACCAATGATTGGCAGTTCGGTCATGCCAGACAGTGCCGCAAGCACCCGCGTTGATTTTTCAAACAAGGGCTGGCCGGACAGGCCCCCCATCTCGGTCTTGTGGGGGCCGTGCAACCCGTCCCGGTCCAGCGTGGTGTTGGTGGCAATCAGGCCTGCGATGCCGGACGCATTTGCAACCTCTGCCACATCGGCCAATTCGTCCGGGGTTAGATCAGGGGCGATTTTCAAAAACACCGGCACGTTGGTTGCATTGGCCGCAATCACGCCAGACAGCAAAGCCGCCAGCGCCGCCTTGCCTTGCAAATCGCGCAGCTTTTCGGTGTTGGGGGAAGAGACATTGACCGTGGCGAAATCCACATGTGGCCCACAATGGGCAATCACGCGGGCAAAGTCGCCTGCACGGTCGGTGCTGGTCTTATTGGCCCCAAGGTTCAGGCCCACGATCCCGCGATGCCCCTTCAGACGTTCGCCAATCGCGTCCATTCCGTCATTGTTAAAGCCAAAGCGATTAATTGCCGCGGCATCCTCGGTCAGACGGAACAGGCGCGGTTTGGGATTGCCCGGTTGCGGCAGGGGGGTGGCGGCGCCAACCTCAAGAAACCCAAAGGCTGTGCGCGCCAGCGCAGCCAATGCAGTCGCGTTCTTGTCAAAGCCTGCGGCCAAACCCACCGGGTTCGGCAGGTCGAGCCCTGCGAGGCTCACGCGCAACCTGTCAGAGGTCACGGGCCCGCCTTTTGGCCCCAACCCCGTGTTCAGCGCCTTGAGCGCCAGCCCATGTGCCTGTTCAGGGTCAAACGACCGCAGGGCGCGCAGCCCGATCTTTTCCACGATACTCATGACGCGGGGAACTGATGCACGCCGTCCACGAGGGGCAGGGGATTTGACCAGATCACATCCGACATCCGCATCTCACGGTAAAGATGCGGGAAAAGCGCGCCACCGCGCGACGGCTCCCACTTTAGTTCATCGCCCAGCGTGTCCGCCTCAAGTGCGGCGAGGACCAAGCCATCGACACCGGCAAAGTGCTTGGCCGCCGTTTCGGCGGCCTGTTCGGCGGTGGAAAAGTGGATATAGCCATCGGCCAGATCAATCGGTGCGCCCAGCGTCTGCCCGGCATCCACCAGCGCCTGCCATTCGGGCGCGCGGAATATCTTGTAAATCAGCATGAAGGCTATCTGCCGCCTGCCTATGAAATAATCAAGCCCGGCTGTCACACAACTGACGTAGGGGCGGATTACGCCAATTGAGCGTTTGGGCGTTTGACTCTGTTCTGGGGCAACGCCAAGCTATCGTTATTCCAATTTGGGGGAACCAAACCAATGACATTCCGACTTCTGACCACAACAACCGCTCTTGCCCTGATGGCAGGCACAGCTTCGGCGGACTTTTCGCTGAACATCCTGCACATCAACGATCTGCACAGCCGGATTGAACCGATCAACCGGTTCGACAGCACCTGTAACGCCGAAGACAACGCGGCAGGTGAGTGCTTTGGCGGTGTGGCCCGTGTGAAAACCATGATGGACCAGATGCGCGCCGAACTGGCTGATGAGAACCTCATCGTGCTGGACGCAGGCGATCAATACCAAGGCAGCCTGATGTACACGACCTACAAAGGTGACGTGGAAATCGAGATGATGAACGCCATCGGCTTTGACGCCATGGCCGTAGGCAACCACGAATTTGACGACGGCGACGAAGGTCTGGCCAAACTGCCCGACGGCGTCGACTTCCCCATCGTCTCTGGCAACATCGACGTCAGCCAATCCAACGTGCTCGCAGGCAAGATCGACAACCACACCGTGCTGGAAGTGGGTGGTCAGAAAATCGGCATCGTCTCCGCCCTTGCGGTCGATACAGCCGAAACAGCGGCCCCCTCTGACGCGGTTGTCTTTACCGATGAAATCGAAAGCCTGCAGGCCGATGTTGATGCGCTGACCGCCGAAGGCGTCAACATCATCATCGCGCTGACCCACGTCGGTGTGAACAAGGACATGGAAATCGCCGAAGCGGTTGATGGCATCGACGCTGTCATCGGCGGCCACTCTCATACGCTGTTTTCCAACACCGAAGAAGGGGCAATGGCCTACCCCACAATGGTTGGCGATACACCTGTCGTGTCGGCCTATGCCTATTCCAAATATGTGGGCCACCTGAAGCTGACGTTTGACGACGACGGCAATGTGACCGCAGCAGGCGGCGACACCATCCTGCTGGATGCCTCTGTGGCCGAGGATGAAGCCATCGTGGCGCGCGTCGCCGAACTTGCCGGTCCCATCGAAGAGATGAAGACGCGCATTGTTGCTGACGCGGCCGAGGCCATCGAAGGCGACCGTTCGGTCTGCCGTGCGATGGAATGCCCCATGGGTAACCTCGTCGCTGACGCCATGCTGGCCCGCGTGGCTGATCAGGGCGTGACCATCGCGATCCAAAACGGTGGCGGCCTGCGTGCCTCCATCGATGCGGGTCAGGTCACAATGGGCGAGGTCATCACCGTTCTGCCTTTCCAGAACACGCTGTCCACGTTTGAGGTCACAGGCGCTACCATGGTTGCTGCCCTCGAAAACGGTGTAAGCCAGATCGCAGATGGCGCAGGGCGCTTCCCGCAGGTTGCTGGCATGTCCTTCACCGTTGATGCCGCAGCAGAGCCGGGCAGCCGGATCTCTGAGGTGATGGTTGGCGGTGAGCCGATTGACCTCGAAGCGACTTACGGCGTTGTGTCCAACAACTACGTCCGCAACGGCGGTGACGGCTACAGCATGTTTGAAGACGCGATGAACGCTTATGACTTTGGCCCCGATCTGGCCGACGTCACCGCAGAATACATCGCAGCAAACGCGCCATACCAGCCTTACACGGATGGCCGAATCACAATGAAGTAAGGTGATCCCAACACCTTAGGCAGAAACGCCCCCGTCGCAGGACGGGGGCGTTTTTTATTGCGTGATGCTGAATATGTAAGCGCTTGCATGAATGGCATCTAATCGATAGAAGTTTGATGTGGCGCACTGCGATGATCGCCGCAACTGGAAACCCCAGACGAGGAAAGCGCATCCGATGGCCCCGACCTATCTTAAGAAAGCGACTTTGACTGCGACCTCTGATGCGTCAGATGTCAACGAAATCGTGCAGAACATTCTCAACGATATTGAGGCAGGCGGCGACGACGCGGCCCGCGAATATGCCGCCAAGTTTGATAAATACGAAGGCAACATCATCCTGTCACAGGACGACATTGATGCCGCCGCTGCACTTGTGTCTGACCGCCTAAAGGCCGACATCCGCTTTGCCGCCGCAAACGTGCGCCGCTTTGCCGAGGCGCAAAAAGCCACCGTGCAAGATTTTGAGGTTGAGGTCGTGCCCGGCCTGATCGCGGGTCAAAAGGCGATCCCCGTTGATGCCGCGGGTTGCTACGTGCCCGGCGGGCGCTACAGCCACATCGCCTCCGCGATCATGACCGTCACCACAGCTAAGGTCGCAGGCTGCGACCACATCATGGCCTGCTCCCCGCCGCGCCCCGGTGTTGGTGTGAACCCGGCCATTGTCTACGCCGCCCATGTTTGCGGCGCTGACACCATTATGGCCATCGGTGGCGTGCAAGGCGTCGCCGCCATGACCTTTGGTCTTTTTGATCAGCCCAAGGCAAAAATCCTCGTGGGTCCAGGCAACCAATTCGTGGCTGAGGCCAAGCGCATCCTCTTTGGGCGTGTGGGCATCGACATGATTGCAGGCCCAACCGACAGCCTGATCCTCGCCGACAAAGGTGCCGATCCGCATATCGTCGCCACCGACCTCGTGTCGCAGGCCGAACACGGCTACAACTCGCCGGTCTGGCTTGTCACGGATGACAAGGCGCTGGCCGAGGATGTGATGAACCGTGTCCCGACCCTGATCGCGGATCTGCCCGAATTGAACCGCGAAAACGCCTTTGCCGCATGGCGCGACTACGCTGAGGTGATCCTTTGCGCCGACCGTGAAGAAATGGCCGCTGTGTCCGACGACTATGCACCAGAACACCTGACCGTGCAGGCCGCCGATCTTGACTGGTGGCTGGAGCGCTTGACCTGCTATGGCTCGCTTTTCTTGGGCGAAGAAACCACCGTGTCGTACGGCGACAAAGCATCCGGCACCAACCATGTGCTGCCAACCTCCGGTGCGGCTGGCTACACGGGTGGCCTGTCCGTGCACAAGTTCATGAAAATGGTCACCTGGCAGCGCGCCACCCGCGAAGGCTCGCGCGATGTGGCCGAAACCACCGCGCGTATCTCGCGTCTCGAAGGCATGGAGGGTCACGCCCGCGCGGCTGACGTCCGCCTTGCCAAATACTTCCCCGGCGTGAATTTTGACCTTTCCGCTGACGGCTAACCCCGCCCAAACTCAGGAGCGACCCTTGAACATTGATAAGAAAATCGTGGACGATCTGGTGGCAAATGACGTGTCATTCGTCACCACCGTCCCTTGCAAACAACTCGCCGGTGTCATCGACGAGGTTGAGGCCCGCGAAGGGATTTTTCACATTCCCTCCAACAAAGAAGACGAGGGCATGGGGCTCTGTGCCGGTGCCCATATGGGCGGCAAACGCCCCGCGATCATCATGCAGAACACCGCCATCGGTGTGACGATCAACACGCTGGCGACGCTGACCCAATTCTACCGGATGCCCTTGCCGATGATCATCTCTTATCGGGGTGAGCTGCGCGAGCCTGTCGCCTGTCAGGTCGAAATGGCGGTGCACACCAAGGCGCTTCTGGCGCAGCTGAACATCCCGACCTACCACTTCCACTGGCAAAAGGACGTCGAAGAGTTCGACAACATCCTGAAATACACGTTCATGTGCAACAAACCGGTCGCGATCCTGACCGATGCCAACTTCTGGGGAGGCTACGGCGACCAATGATCCGTTCTGAAATCCTGCGCGAAATCGCGCCCATCCTCCGTGACCAACTGGTCGTCTGCAACATCGGTCTGCCCAGTCAAGAGCTGCACATGATCGACGACAACGCCAAGAATTTTTACATGCTTGGCACCATGGGGCTGTCGTCCTCCATTGGCCTCGGTCTTGCACTTTCTCAACCCAAAACCGTCATTTCCATCGACGGCGACGGGTCAGTCTTGACCAATCTTGGCACGCTGCCGACGATCGCCAATAACGTGGCCGACAACTATATCTTGATGATCATCGACAACGGGTCCTATGGCTCCACCGGGGATCAGCCGACTTACGCGGGCAAAAAGACCAAGCTCGAAAAAGTGGCCGAGGCTTGTGGCTGCGAAAACGTCGTCGTGTGTCAGGACGTGGACACCGGCAAGGTCCTGCAAGCGGCCATCGACAGCAAAAAGATGACCGTGATCGTGGTCAAATGCGACAGCGGCAACATCAAGCTGCCAGTCATCACGCTCGACCCGGTCGTGATCAAGCACCGCTTCATGGAAGCCGTGAAAGCGTAAAGTTATCACCTGCAAAGATGACTGAACTGAGGGCGCCCCGTGCGCCCTCTTTCATGAATCGAGGTTAAGACTTTCATACATACGGGATGTGCATCACTTGTGCATGGATTCTGCATGTGCCCCCAAAAGCACTAAACGCGCTCGGAACGGTGCTTTTGGTCTGGGAAACTGGAGGCGAGTACCGGAATCGAACCGGTGTACACGGATTTGCAATCCGCTGCGTCACCACTCCGCCAACTCGCCTCGATGGTGTGAGCGTCGGATATACCAAGCGTTTCAGACGCGCAAGCGCGACATCGCCGTGCATTTCGCCGCAAGCTTAAATTCCAGCGTTGCCGCCCTGAACGCTTTGTGGCATCACACTTTCATCACATGTGAACGAAAGAGTTTAGATCGTGGCTGACTACAAAACACGCCGGACAATGATGGTCGACACGCAGGTGCGCCCGTCGGATGTGACCAAGTTTCCGATCATCGATGCGATGCTCGATATCCCGCGCGAGGCTTTTGTCCCAGACGCGCTGCGCGAGGCTGCCTATGTTGGTGAGAACCTGACGCTGCCGGGTGGGCGGGTGATGCTTGATCCGCGGACATTGGCGAAGATGCTTGATGCGCTGAACATTCAGCCAAACCACGTGGTGCTCGATCTGGGCTGTGGGCTTGGCTATTCGACAGCGCTTGCCGCACGTCTGGCAGAATTCGTCGTGGGCGTCGAAGACGATGAAGCCCGCGCCGATGAAGCACAGGCCATCCTGTCGACGCATGACGTCGACAATGCGGCCGTTATGGCTGGCCCCTTGTCGGAAGGGGCAGCAAAATCAGGCCCTTACGACACCATCATGATCCAGGGCGCTGTCGAAGAGGTGCCGCAGGCGCTGATCGATCAGCTCCGCGAAGGCGGGCACATCGGTGCAATTTTCGCCGAAGGCGCGTTAGGCGTCGTGCGGATCGGCCATAAGACGGATGGACGGATCAACTGGCGCTTTAGCTTTAATGCGGGTGCGCCGCTCTTGGACGATTTCAAAAAGACGACGGCCTTTGCACTTTGATCTGGGCCAGACCACATTACGTAAACGCTTGACGAAACGGCTTCGGGGACAGCTATGACATTGCGCAGCACGCTCACATCTTTCGCAACAGCGATTGGGCTGCTGGTTGCAGCGCCCGCCAGCGCCGAGACGCTGAACGACGCGCTTGTCCACGCCTACGAACACTCGGGCTTGCTGCAGCAGAACCGCGCCTTGCTGCGCGCCGCTGACGAAGACGTGGCCCTCGCCGTTGCCGCAACCATGCCGGTGATCAACTGGTCCATTAGTGCGTCGCAACAAGAACCACGCGCCGCGGGCAGCGATCTGATTTCGCTGAACGCCGCGATCTCGGGCTCTTTGACGCTTTATGATGGCGGGGCCAATCAACTGGCGATCGAGGCGCAAAAGGAACTGGTGCTGGGCACCCGTCAATCGCTGCGCAACGTCGAACAGCAGGTGCTGTTGCGCGCGGTTGAGGCCTATATGAACGTGCGCCGCAACTCAGAATTTGTGGCCCTGCGGCAAAACAATGTGCGTCTGATCACGCAGGAATTACGCGCCGCAGAGGACCGTTTTGAGGTGGGTGAGGTGACGCGAACCGATGTGTCACTGGCCGAAGCGCGGTTGGCATCGGCCAGAAGCTTGCTGGCCTCAGCGCAGGGCACGCTGGCCCGTTCGGTCGAAGAATACCGCGTGGCGGTGGGGCGCGCGCCGGGCAATCTGCGCCCCGTCAGCCCTGCGCCCGTGTCCCGCACAATCGGTGACGCCAAGGCCTTTGCCACGCGCAACCACCCCACCGTGCTTGAGGCGCGCCATAGTGTGACGGCAGCAGAACTGAATATTCGCCGCGCTGAAACCGCCTTTGGGCCGAACCTGTCGGCCAGCGCGCAGTTTGGGGCCAACCAAGATCTGGACACAGGCCGTGAATTTGGGCTGACCTTGTCCGGTCCGATCTATCAGGGCGGTGCTTTGACCGCGCAGGTGCGGCAGTTCATGGCCCGTCGCGATGCTGCGCGCGCAGCTTTGCACATCACCAACCACAACATCGAACAGGGCGTCGGCAACGCTTATTCGTTCCTCGAGGTTGCGCGTGCATCCAGTGAGGCCTCCAATCAGCAGACCCGGGCCGCAACGGTTGCCTTCCGGGGCATCCGGGAAGAGGCGACATTGGGCGCACGCACCACCTTGGACGTGCTGAACGCGGAACAGGAATTGCTGGATGCGCAGGCCAACACCATCTCTGCGCAGGCGGATGAAGTTGTTGCGTCTTATTCGGTACTGTCCGCCATGGGCCTGTTGACGGCAGAACATTTGCGCCTGCCCGTGCAGCAATATGACCCCGCAGCCTACTACAACCTTGTGAAGGACGCGCCCACGATCACGTCCGAACAAGGGCAGGCGCTGGACCGCGTGCTGCGGGCCTTGGGCAAGTGATTCAAATCTGAAACTTTCAAATGCCGTTGCATCTGTTGTTTGGATCGTGATCTCGGGTTAGGTTTGCCGCGAGGCCAAAGCAGGAACCCAGAATGTCCGACCCGGTTACGAACGTAGAGATCGAAGATGTCTTGTCATCTATCAGGCGGCTTGTGTCCGAAGGGGACAAGCCCCGCAAAGATGCAGCGCAACAGCTTGAAACAGCGCCGGAGGCGCCTGAACGGCTTGTCCTGACACCAGCGCTGCGGGTGGATGAACCGCGCCAAGAGACTCCGTTGGAGCTGCCAGAAGCGGATGGCTTTCTTGAACTGTCCGATTCGTCGGTGACACCTGAAGCAGCGCCCGAAGCCGCTGACCCGTCGCCCACGGATCGTGCCGACCTTGAGGCGACAATCGCAGAGCTTGAGGCCGCCGTGACAGAGCAACCCGATGAGTGGGAGCCGGACGGCAGCGAGGTTGAATACAAGCCCAATTGGGATCGCACCCTATTTGAGGCAGTTGAAGAGGCCGTGGGCGAAACCGCCAAGCAGGAAGTTGGCGCAGGCCTTGCCGCCGCGATGAACCGCCCCGTGCACGATCCGGTTGAGGATGCTTGGCATTCACGCCGCGCAAGACCCACGCCGACAGAGGATCACGTCGAAGAGGCTGCGGTCGAAACAGATGACACCCCGATTGGTGAGACGGAAATCGTCGTTGAGGCTGCGCTGACCGAAGAGATCACACAGGATGATGTGCCCGACTTTGAAGCGCCTGAGGCTGCGCCCGCCGCGGCAGAACCCGCACGCGTGGCGTTCCGGCATCTCAACCGCGAGGTTGTGACCCCGCAAGCGGATCTGACAGGCGGTGCAGCAGATGCACCTGCATCACAAGATGAGCGGGTGGGTGCAACGGACGATGAAGAACTGCGGCAAATGGTTCTTGAGATCGTACGGCAAGAGCTGAACGGCAAATTGGGCGAGCGGATCACCCGCAATGTCCGCAAGCTTGTCCGTCGCGAGATTATGCGCGTGCTGAACGCGCAGGACTTCGACTAGCGCGCTACCGGCGCTGCGAGATCAAGCAGCGCTTCCACATCCAAATGTTCCTCCAGATGCGAGGCGAGCGCGTCCAGCGTTGCTTCGACCTCTGCGCCGTAATCCGTCGCCGTCACTTCCCTGCCAAGCCGCGCAAGGTAGGCCGCGCGGAACGCATCTGCGGCAAAGAGCCCGTGCAAATAGCACCCCATGACCTTGCCATCGGGGCTTGCCGCACCGGCAGGGCGGCCGTCCAGATCGAGCCAGGCTTGCGCGGTATCCGGGCCATCCGTTTCGCCAATATGAATTTCGTAGCCCGTCACAGGGTCGCCCGTCGCGCGGTAAGTGGCATCGGTCAGCGTCAGGCGCTTTTGTGGCTTCATGACTGTTGAGACGTTCAAATGACCGAGGCCCGCAATCTCGCTTGCTGGCCCTTCGATCCCATCGGGGTCCGCGATCCGTTGCCCCAACATCTGATAGCCGCCACAAATCCCAAGGACATGGCCGCCACGCCGGATATGCGCGGTCAGGTCCAGATCCCAACCCTGATCGCGGAAATGGGCCAAATCGGCGATGGTCGATTTCGATCCGGGGATCAGCACAAGGTCTGCGTCACCGGGTAGGGCGCGACCCGCGGGCACCATCTCAACGCTGACTTCCGGCGTTGCCGCGAGCGGATCGAGGTCGTCAAAATTGGCGATCCGGTTCAGTTGTGGCACCGCAATCTTGATCGGGCCGCCCTTGCGGCTAGCGATGTCCATCACGTCCTCTGCGGGCAGTTTCCACGCATCGGTAAACCACGGCACGATGCCCAGACCCTGCCAATTCGTCTGATCTGCAATGATCTTCATCCCATCCGCAAAGAGCGTCGGATCGCCTCGGAACTTATTGATCGCAAAGGCTTTGATCAACTCGTTGTCGCCCTGTGGCAGCACCGCATGGGTGCCGACAAGTTGGGCGATCACGCCACCACGATCGATGTCGCCCACAAGCACGACAGGAACACCTGCAGCCTCTGCAAAGCCCATGTTGGCAATGTCGCCGTGCCGGAGGTTGACCTCTGCAGGGCTGCCCGCGCCCTCAACGATCACCAGATCAACATCCGCGCAAAGCCTATGAAAGCTCTCAAGGACACGCGGCAACAGCGTCGGCTTGAGCGCGCTATACTCGCGCGCCTTCACAGTGGTCAGCCGCTGGCCCTGCACAACAACCTGAGCGCCAATCTCGCTTTCAGGTTTCAGCAATACAGGGTTCATATCGACAACCGGATCGCGCCCGCATGCCAGCGCCTGTAACGCCTGCGCGCGGCCAATCTCTCCGCCGTCGATGGTGACAGCGGCGTTGTTGGACATGTTCTGCGGCTTGAACGGGGAAACACGCAGCCCGCGCCGGACAGCGGCCCGCGCCAGACCGGCCACCAACATCGATTTGCCGACATTGGACCCGGCACCTTGGATCATGATTGCCTTGGTCATCGCATCCCCCTGCGCTAGGTCATACGGGCAGGCAAGGGCGGGGAAAAGTCAATGATGTCACAAACCCATCTGATTTTCGGGATGGCCGCCTTTGGCAAGCCCGATCAGGCGCGGCTGACCCTTGCCGCCTTGGCAGGATCCTTCATTCCCGACGCCTCGCTTTACCTGCTTGCAGGCACGCATCTGCTGATCCTCGATACCCCGCCCGGCGTCGTCTTTGGGCAGCTTTACTATTCCGAAGGGTGGCAGGCGATCTTTCGGATCGACAATTCCTTTGTCGTGTGGGGGCTGGCGCTGATCCTTGCCGTTACGGCGAAATCCAAGGTGTTCTTGGCACTTTGCGGGGCGGCGCTCTTGCATCTGTTGCTGGACTTTCCGCTGCACAACGATGACGCGCGGGCGCATTTCTGGCCGATCACCAATTGGAAGTTTGTCAGCCCCGTCAGCTATTGGGACAGCCGCTATTACGGCCATATCGTTGGCCCGATTGAGGTTGCGTGTTCTCTGGCGGTTTGTGCTTGGCTGGCATTGCGGTTTCGCGGGCGGTGGGAACGGGCCCTTATCGTGGTGCTGGCCGCACTACAGACCTTTGCCGCCGCGGCCTATGTATCGGGCTTCGTCACCTGACGTTGCGCCATAAAAAAACGCGGCCCGAGCAGAGGGCCGCGTTTTACAGTTTAGGTCCGCAGACCCAACCAAAATCTTATGCAGCGCGCGCCTCTTGCTCGGCGGCGTTGCGGCGTTCGCTTTCTTCGCGCGAAAGGGCGACAGACGTCCGCACACCCTTGCCAACAAATTCCATCAGGCCTTGCACAACCCGTTCGTTCGGGTCGATGCCGGCGCAGGACAGAACTTCACGACCGTCGCGCGACCGTGCCCAGCGGGCGATCTGCTCGGGGCCGTTGCCGTACTTCTTGTCATCAGCAATTGCATCGTCCAACGCAGCAAGCACCACGGCTGCAAAAAGCTTGCGGGCCCGGTTGCCTTGTTCGTTGTTAAACGCTGTACCGTCGACGAAATCTTTCATCAAGTGTCCTTTGCTTTTTTGCTCTTGTAGTCCCGGCGTGAAGGGCAATATGCCCTAACTTGACCGATTCGGGGGCCTTGTTTTTGCATGCCTGTTATGCGTCAGACGCATAACAGGTCGGCTAAACATCGCCTATTTAGTCGTCTTGCCAGGTTCCTCCCCGCCAGATATAGGCTGCGACAACAATCTATCAACCTTTTGCCACAATTCTGCCACGAAGTGACACATGCCCAAAATCAACGGAAATGAGATTCGCCCCGGTAACGTTCTGGAACACGAGGGTGGCCTTTGGGCCGCAGTCAAAATTGACCACGTGAAACCGGGCAAAGGCGGCGCATTTGCGCAGGTCGAGCTGAAAAACCTGCGTGACGGTCGCAAGCTGAACGAGCGCTTTCGTTCGGCCGATAAGGTCGAGCGCGTGCGCCTTGACCAAAAGGACCAGCAGTTTCTGTTTGAGGCTGACGACATGCTGACCTTTATGGACAGTGTCACCTTCGATCAGATCGCCTTGCCCGCCGATATCCTTGGGGACCGACGGCCGTTCCTGCAAGATGGGATGATTGTGCATATCGAATACTATGGTGAAGAGGCGCTTAACGTGACTTTGCCGCAGCGCGTCACCTGCAAGGTCGTTGAGACTGAGCCGGTGGTGAAGGGGCAGACAGCAGCCAACAGCTTTAAGCCTGCGATCCTTGATAACGGTGTCCGGGTGATGATTCCGCCCTTCGTCGGCACGGACGAAGACATCGTGGTGAATACCGAGCTTTTTGAATACGTCGAACGCGCCTAAAGCGGGCAGGTCGACAGACGAAGGACCCGAGCTGTGTGAGACTCGGGCCCTGTTGTTGATCGCGAGTGGTCTGCATAGGGGTATTCCGTCGGCGTCGTGCGGTGTGACGCGACTAGCCCTATGTGTGTGGGGTGATGCGCGTCACCGATAGCCTGACCAAAAAGTCTTAACAAATCGTAACGATTTGACGTGGGTCAGTCCGCGCGGCGCAAACTGGCCGACCCGGCGGTCATATCCCCAGTGGCGCGGTCAAAGCGCAGGTAGGCGATTCCTTGATCGCCACTCACCGTATGCAGCACGCCGACCGGTTTGCCATCGGCGGTGATCTCGTCCCCCGGGTTGGCTGTGCCGTCCAGAACGACCCGCGCCAGTCCTTTGCGCAGCTCAGTCTTGTGCTTCATCCGCGCGACGATCTCTTGCCCGACATAACAGCCCTTGCGGAAATCCACGCCGTTCAACCGCTCGAACCCGGCTTCGAGGATGTAGGTGTCGCTGGTCAGTTCCACACCCGTCTGCGGGATCATGTGGGCCACACGTACCGCCGCCCAATCGGTGTCATCGCTCTGCTGCGTGGCACCATAGGCGCGCCAGCCAAGCGCCTCATGCCTTGGATCGGCCATCGCGCCATCCGGGGCAGGGCCCGTGCCGGTTGAGACCACCTCATCCGCCTCAGCGATCTGCACGTCGGCGCGCAGCTTATACATGTTCAGCCGCTGAAACAGGCTTGTCGCCACGCCAGCATCGACATCGATCAGCAGGCGATCATCCTGTCCGACCACAAAGAAATCGGCGATGAACTTGCCCTGTGGCGTGAGCAGCGCGGCATAGATGATGCCATCCGCTGCGCGGGTCACGTCATTGGTCACCAAGCCCTGCAGAAAATCCACCCGGTCGCTGCCGGTCACGGCCAAGACTGTGCGTTCAGACATCCGTCGCTTCCTTTGCAAATTGTAGCCGATGCAGGTCGGCGTAGATCCCGTCGCGGGCGATAAGGGCATCATGGGTGCCCATATCCACCACACGGCCCTGATCCATCACGATGATCTTGTCGGCATTACGCACCGTGGACAAGCGGTGGGCGATCACAAGCGTTGTGCGCCCCGTTGAGAGCCGTTCCAACGCCTTTTGCACCACCGCCTCGGATTTGGTGTCCAGCGCGCTTGTGGCCTCGTCTAGCAGCAGGATCGGGGTATCACGCAAGAGCGCCCGCGCAATTGCGACGCGCTGGCGCTGCCCGCCTGACAGGTTCGACCCACGCGGCCCGGCAGGGCTGTCCAACCCGGCCTCGAGCTGTGGCAGAAAGTCACTGACGTGGGCGGCGTCCAATACATCCGAAAGGGTCGTGTCGCTGACGTCATCGCGGCCCAAAAGGATGTTTTCGCACAGGCTGTCATCAAAGAGCGCGGCGTCCTGCGCCACCACCGAAAACAACCCGCGCAAGCCGGCAAGGTCCATATCAGCGACCGCCGTTCCACCAATCTCAACCCGGCCAGATGCCGGATCAACAAGCCGCGTCAACACGTTGAAAACGGTCGATTTCCCCGCCCCCGATGCGCCCACGAGCGCGGTCGTCTGGCCCGCTGCAGCGGTAAAGCTTGCGCCCCGAAGCACCGGCAGTTCGCCATAGGTCAGGTGAACGTCCTCGAAAACAATGTCCGGCGCGTCCTGCGGTGCCGGGCGTGCATCGGCGGGGGATGTCAGCGTCGGTTGTTCCGCCAAAACGCTGCGCACGCGCAGAATGCTGGCGGCGGCAATCTGCCACTGACCGCTCATCAATCCCAACCGGCGCAGGGGCTCAAACGCAAGGCTCATCGCGGTGAAGAACGACATGAATTGGCCGACGGTTTTGGTACCGTCGATGATCTCACCTCCGCCATAGATCATCACGCCCAGGAACCCGACGCCCGTCATGATATCGACCAGGGCGGGCACCATGGCTTGCCCCGTGGCGGCCTTAACCTCGGACTGCACCCGTCCTTCGGCCAGCGCGTCGTAGCGGTCCGCCTGATAGGCCTCAAGCGCGTTGAGCTTGATCGGGTTGATGCCGTGGAACACCTCATCCAGCCGGGTCGACATGCGCCCGGCCAATTCGCGCGCGGCGGTTGAGCGTTTGCGCACATAGGCCTGCGCCAGCAGCGATGGCAGCACCAGAAACGGGATGCCGATCAGCGCCACAGCGGTCCAACGCCAATCCACCGAAAGTGCGACGGAAAACAGCACGATCACCGCAATCAGGTCACGCCCTACAGCCGTCAAAAGTCCGGCCCATGTGGTGTTGATCAGCGTCACATCACCCTGCACACGCTCAATCAGCGCGCCGGGCGGGTTCACCTGATGATAGCCGCTGTCAAGCCGCATCAGATGCCGGAGAAGTGTGCTCCGCATCTCGGCCGCAGCCCGTTGATTGACCCGCGTCAGCAGAATGCGCTGTCCGGCAGAACTGACCGCGCGGACACAGAAAATCGCAAGGATGCCAAGGCCAACCCACCACAGCGCGTTCTGATCGCCAGCCAGAAAAACCGTATCAAACATCGGCTGGATCATCCGGCTAAGCACGCCCAGCATCGCGCCCTCAATCATCATCAAGATGACGGCGACACTCAGAACTTTGCGGTGCGGGCGCAGGTAATCCTGCCACAACCAGCGCAAGAGGGGGCCGCTACGTTCACTCATACTGGCAACACTTTCTTCCCGGCAAAGCTGGCGGCCAGCGCCTGCGGGTCATATTCGTTTCGCACCCAGTCGCGAATGCTGATCGGGCCTTGCTGCAGGCGCGCGGCGTAGAGGTCCAGCATATGGTCCTGCACCCCGGTCTTGGTGAACCGCAGATGAAGGTAGCGCAGCGACAGTTCCCGCTGCGCTTCTTCAACACTGCCACCTTGATCCAAGACATAAAGCGCAGAGGCGAGACCCGCACGATCCGCCCCCGATTTGCAATGCATCACGAAGGGCCGGGGGATGGTGTCAAACGCCTCAAACAGCCTGAGCAAGCTATCGACCGGGGCGGGTTTGCGGGCCTGCAAATCGACGCTGACCAAGGTCAGGCCAAGGGCGGCGCAGCTTTCAACTTCAAACAGATAAGGCGCGCGCTGACCCTCGCCGCGCAGGTTCAAAATGGCCCTGATCCCGCGATCCCGGTAGGCCTTGAGCCGGTCATGTGGCGGATGGTTGGACCGAAAAACCTCAGGCGCGACCTCGCCAAAGTTGGTCCAAAAGTTGCGCAGGATCCCGTGATCCTTCCACAGCAAATAGCGCTGTGACCGTGCGCGTTCCGCGGGGTCCTGAATGTCGCGGCCAAAGCTTTCCTTGCGCGTCGTCAGGGTCTGAACAAATTTGCGCAGCATCAGGGGGCTTTCGCGTGGCTGAACGGGATGAATTGGGTCTATGCGCAAATAGGGGGCGGGGGCAAGTTTCGCAACGCCCGCAGGATGTTGACGCCGATGCGCCAAAGGATAGGGTCGCGCTTAGAAAGACATTCAGGACATCACCATGACGCTTGCCAACGGCCGCCAATACCTTGCCATTCCGGGCCCTTCCGTGATGCCCGATGCGGTCTTGCAAGCCATGCACCGTGCCTCGCCCAATATCTATGAAGGCGAGTTACACGACCTCACTGCCAGCCTCTTGCCAGACCTGCGTGCTGTCGCCCGCACCCAGCATTATGTGGCGATCTACATTGGCAATGGCCATGCCGCGTGGGAGGCCGCGCTGACCAACACGCTGTCACGCGGCGATACGGTGCTGGTCCTGGCCACGGGGCGGTTCTGTATTGGCTGGGGCGAGATGGCGGCAAAGCTAGGTGTCAACGTGCAAACCATTGATTACGGTAATCAATCTGATATCGACCTGGATCAGGTCGCGGCCGCTTTGGCCGCCGACAAAGGCCACGCGATCAAGGCCGTGATGGCGGTTCATGTGGATACATCAACCTCCGTGCGCAACGACATTGCAGGGCTGCGCAAGGTACTGGATGCGGCCAATCACCCCGCGTTTTTGATGGCCGATTGCATCGCCTCCCTCGGCTGCGACCGGTTTGAGATGGACGCCTGGGGCGTGGATGTGATGGTAAGCGCTTGCCAAAAGGGGCTGATGACACCGCCGGGTGTTAGCTTTGTCTTCTTCAACGACAGGGCGCGGGCCGCACAGGGCGATCTGGTCTCACACTATTGGGATTGGGGGCCGCGTGCCGCACCTGCGGGCTATTGGCAGCACTTCGATGGCACCGCCCCGACGCATCACCTTTTTGGCCTGCGCGCCGCATTGGACATCCTGCACGGTGAAGGGATTGAGGCGGTCTGGGCGCGTCACGCAAAGCTCGCGCAAGCGATTTGGGCAGCGTTTGAGGTCTGGGGGCAAGAGGGGCCAATGGCGCTGAACATCGCGGATCCGGCCAAGCGGTCCTGTGCCGTCACATCCGTTGGGATCGGGCCGGGTAATGGTGATCGGTTGCGGCATTGGTGCGAGCATAAGGCAGGGCTGACGCTGGGCATTGGATTGGGACGCGACCCGGAAGACGCGTGGTTCCGCATTGGTCATATGGGGCACGTAAATGGGCATATGATTATGGGTGTGCTTGGCACGATTGAGGCGGGGCTTGTGGCGCTGGACATTCCCCATGGCCGCGGCGCACTTGATGCCGCGGCACAGGTGATCGCAACAGCCTAACGGGGCCGGATAAACCGCTTGATGACGATGTCGATCAGGGCAGTGGTAAGGACGACCCAGATGAAGCCAAAGACTGCGGACATCACCCAAAACCCCATGAACAGGATGACGGCCACCGTGCCGAGAAAGGCATCGGTGTAGTCTTCGACCCGTCCGGGATGCTGGCTATTGCGCATTTTTCCTCCGTCACACGGAAGCTTAATGCAAATTCGTAAAAGATCACGTCTCAGCGCGGGCTTTTTTCAAAGCCTCGGGGAGTGCGGCGGCAAATGCAGCGATTTCAGCCGCCGGGCCACAGCTGACGCGGATGCAGCGGACTTGCGGGGCGACGAAGGGCATGCGGACGAAGATGCCTTGATCTATCAGGTTTTTCAGGACCTTACGGGCGAAATCGCCGTCTTTGCCGCAGTCGATGGCGACGAAATTCGTGGCAGAGGGTAGCGGGGTCAGGCCGTTTTCAAGCGCGATGGCGCTGATCCGATCACGGCATTGTGCGACCAAGTCTTTGATTTCGCTCAGCCATTCTTCGTCCTTCAGGGCAGCCAAGGCCGCCGCTTGAGAGGGGCGGGACATGCCGAAGTGGTTGCGCACTTTGTTGAAGGCCATGATCAGGGGTTTTGATCCCATGGCGTAGCCGACGCGGGCGCCGGCGAGGCCGTAAGCCTTTGAAAAGGTGCGCAAACGGATGACGCGGGGGTCATCGGGGCTGACGGCGGGGGAGGTGCCATCGGGGGCGAGCTCGACATAGGCCTCATCGAGAATCAGCAGGCATCCGGGCGGCACGGCGGCGATCATGCGGGCCATGGTTGTGGCGTCGTGGCAGCTACCCATCGGGTTGTCCGGGTTCGCAATGTAGACCAATTTTGCGTTTGTTTCCCGTGCCTTGGCGATCAGACGATCCGGGTCTTCGAAGTCGCCCGCATAGCTAACGGTATGTAAATCTCCGCCATATCCGGCGACGTGGTAGTTCAGCGTCGGGTAGGCCCCGGCGGAGGTGACGACCGAATCGCCCGGTCCGACAGTCAGGCGGACGAGCAAACCGAGCAATGTGTCGATGCCTGCGTCGATCATGATGTGGGCTGCGTCGATTCCGTGATGTTTTGCAAGGGCTTGGCGGAGATCATGGCTTTCTGGATCGGCATACATCCACGCCGCGCGGGCGCTGTCTTGCAACGCGCGGATCGCCAGCGGGGAGGGGCCAAAACCGTTTTCGTTGGCACCTAAACGGGCGGTAAATCCTTGATTTCGTTGCCGTTCTTGCGCCTCTGGTCCGACAAAGGGAACGGTGGCGGGAAGCGAGGCGGCGAGCGGGGTGAGGCGTGGGTCTTGGGTCATGGGGGAAAGATCAGCATTTTGACCCCGTGGCTGCAATGGGTTTACCGGGTAAAGTCTTGATCGGCCTGACAAAAAGGAGCGCCAAGACGATGAAAAGACGTGGGTTTTTGGCCCTGAGTGCCGCGGCGGGCGTCGCGCGGTTTGTGCCGGTGGTGGCAAAGGAACGGCGGATTTTAACACTTGTTTATGACAAAGTGCTGGGTGGTTTGCGGGCGGTGGAACGGGTGGTTCGTTAGACCAGCGTGACGGTGGCGGCGTTAACCATGGGCCCCTCGAGCGTAATCCAGCGGGGCGGGCCTGTGGCCCGCACGACATACTGGTGCAACTTTCACGCGTCTCGCCCCTTTAACGCGCGTCTGGATTGCGTCACCCGCCCGAGCCTCTGGCGGAGATATTTTTATTCAAAAGAAAGACTTAGTCGATCTCATTTAGCTTTTGCAGGGCGGTGGACAATTGCGCGATTTCGCCGTCGCGGAGTGAAAGATTGTGTTGGGCTTCTTCGACCACTTCCGGTGGGGCGGAGGCCACGAACTTGGGGTTGTTCAAACGGCCACGCAAGCCGCCTGCCTCTTTCTCGACTTTGGCCAAGGCCTTGGAAAGGCGTTCTTTTTCCGCGTCCACATCGATGATATCGGCCAGTGGCAGGGCGAAGGTGGCCCCTGTTGTCGCAACTGTGATCGATCCTTTGGGGGCCGCGTCTTTGGTGACGCCGGTGATCCGGGCAAGTTTCTGGATCATCGCCATGTTGTTGGCCAGCGCCGCGTCAGAGGCATCGTCGCTATCTGTTTGAATAACCGGGATTTTCAGGCCTGCTGGCACGTTCATCTGCGCGCGGGCAGAACGGATGCCTTCGATCAAAGAGATCGTCCAGTTCATTTCGCGGTCGGCATCTTGGTTAACCAGATCAGCGGCAGAGTAGCTAGGCCAGTCGGTGTGGACCAATGGCTTGTCGCGCTTGCCCATGATGCCCCAGAGGTCTTCGGTGACAAACGGCATGATCGGGTGCAGCAGGATCACGCATTGATCCAACACCCATGCCATAACCCTTTGGGTTTCCTGCTTTTCTGCGTCGCTGCCGTCAAGCAGCAGCGGTTTGGAGAGTTCCACATACCAGTCGCAGACCTTGCCCCAGACAAAGGCATAGAGCGCGTTGGCGGCGTCGTTGAAGCGGTATTCGGTCAATGCCGTGTCCACGATTTCGCGTGTGCGGGCGGTTTCGCCGATGATCCAAGCGTTAACGGTACACAACCCATGCACATCCGATGCAGAACCAATGCGCATCGTGTCCGCGTCAAAAACGCCGTTCATTTCGGCGAAACGGCAGGCGTTCCAAAGCTTCGTGCCGAAGTTACGGTAGCCCTTGATGCGGTCTTCTGAAATTTTCAATACCCCACCGATCGCGGCCATGGCGGCGTTGGACATGCGCAGGGCGTCGGCGCCGTATTGGTCGATCATGTCGAGCGGGTCGATGACGTTGCCTGTGGTCTTTGACATCTTCTGGCCCTTCGCGTCGCGGACCAGTTGGTGCAGGTAGACGGTGTGGAAGGGGTTCTTCTGTTCCACGGCCTGAGACATCATCATCATCCGGGCGACCCAGAAGAACAGGATGTCCTGTCCGGTGATCAGGACGTCACCGGGGAAGTATTTTTGCAGCTCTGGCGTGTCTTCGGGCCAGCCGAGGGTGCCGAAGGGCCAGAGGCCGGAGGAGAACCATGTGTCGAGGACGTCGGGGTCGCGCCATAGGTAAGTTGGATCAACTGCCTCCTGCTTTTTGAGACCTAGGGCCGAACCCAGGCTGTCGTCGGGAGAAATATCGACTACGCCATTGTCTAAATGAAGCTGGATTGCAGCGTCCTTGTTTTCGGCTTCGCCGCAAACAACCAGACTGGGTGTGAACCGGGAATAATATTCCTGAGCAAGTTTTCGGGCGTCTTCGTAACTAGAACCACAAAATGAGACAGGCTTTTCCCAATTTTCCCAAATGCCAGGAACGTGGTTTGGGTCATTGTCTTTTGTTGAGATGCTTGGCCCATACCAAACCGGTATCTGGTGGCCCCACCAGAGTTGGCGCGAGATGCACCAGGGTTCGATGTTTTCTAACCAGTGGTAGAAGACCTTTTCGCCGCTTTCCGGCATGATCTTCACCTCGCCATTCTTCACAGCGTCCAAGGCGGGGCCGACGATTTTGGCGGTGTCTACGAACCATTGGTCGGTCAGCATCGGCTCGATGACCACTTTGGAGCGGTCGCCGAAGGGCTGCATGATTTTTTTGGCCTCAATGAGGGGGACAATCGGCACCTCTTCGTCGTCGGATGCCGGGGTGAACCCCGGCCTACCCAGACGGTCATCGGTGGCGCGGGTCATCACGGCCAGCCCCTCTGCGGTGATGTCGGCGACGACCGCCTCGCGGGCGGCGAAGCGGTCTAGCCCGCGGTAGGCCTCAGGCACGAGGTTCATCGCGGCGATCATCGCCTCGTCAAAGTCCTGTTCGCCGTTGGCGATGGCTTGGGCGGTGGCGGCTTCTTCGGCGTAGGGTCTGCCGTCGGCGCGCATCGCGCCCTTCGTGTCCATCAGGTTGTACATCGGGATGCCGCCGCGCTTGGCAACCTCGTAGTCGTTGAAGTCATGCGCGCCAGTGATTTTGACCGCGCCAGAGCCGAAATTCATGTCGGGGTAGGGGTCGGTGATGATCGGGATCAGGCGGCGCTGTGCCTTGGGGCCCACGGGGATTTCGCAGAGCTTGCCGACGATGGGGGCGTAGCGTTCGTCGTCTTTGTGCACGGCCACCGCGCCGTCGCCCAGCATGGTCTCAGGCCGGGTCGTGGCGATGGAGATATAGTCGCGGGTCTCGCGCAATGTGACGTTGCCGTCTTCGTCTTTCTCAACGTATTCATAGGTCTCACCACCGGCGAGCGGGTATTTGAAGTGCCACATGTGGCCGTCGACCTCGGTGTTTTCCACCTCGAGGTCGGAGATCGCGGTTTCAAAGTGCGGGTCCCAGTTCACGAGGCGTTTGCCGCGGTAGATCAGGCCCTTGTCATACATGTCGACGAAGACCTTGAGCACGGCCTCGTGGAAGTTGCCGGGTTTTTCGCCTGCGGGGGCGCTGTCGGCGCCGGACATGGTGAAGGCAGAGCGTTCCCAGTCCATGGAGTGGCCCATGCGGCGGGCCTGTTGTTCGATGACGCCGCCGGAGGCTTGTTTCCATTCCCAGACCTTGCCGAGGAATTTCTCGCGGCCCATGTCGGTGCGCTTGGGTTCGCCTTTGGCGGCGAGGTCCTTTTCCACCATCAGCTGGGTGGCGATGCCTGCGTGGTCGAGGCCGGGCTGCCAGAGGGTGTCAAAGCCCTGCATGCGCTTCCAGCGGATCAGGATGTCCATCAGGGTTTGGGAAAAGGCGTGGCCGACGTGCAGGTGGCCGGTGACATTGGGGGGCGGCAGCATGATGCAATAGGTCGCGGCATCGGTGCGGGCGTTGGCGCCAGCCTTGAATGCGCCGGAGGTTTCCCAATCGGCGTAGATCTGCGGCTCGCGCGTGGCGGCGTCGAATGTCTTTTCCATCGGCATCGTATCAGTCCCTTGCGGTTTGGGGATCAGATAGCGGAGGGGGGCGGGAAGGAAAAGGGCATGTGCGGGGATGTGGGCGGCTGTGCCGTTTGCATACCCATAAATCGCGAATAGCGCGGGCAGGGGTAGCGCGCTAGCGTTTGGGGACATGGTGGGTGGCTTTTATGGGGATCCGACAACGAACTGTTTGAATTCAAAGGAGGTTTGAACAGGATATGAACGTGATGGGCACTCAGGGCACCAAGGAATTTTACGATTCCGAAGGCTGGCACAAGATCGAGACCGGGAATACGGTTGATGGCGACCTTTTTGGGGTCAAGGAAGACGGGCCGCTGCGGCAGGCGATGTTTGGGCGGATGTGGCGGCGGATGCGCGACTATGTTGCCCATGAAGCGGGCGGGCATGTGCTGGAGGTGGGCTGCGGCGGATCGCCAGAGGCGCGGCTGCTGGATCACTTCGGCCAATATACCGGCAGTGACTTTTCCCTGACCGGGCTGGATGTGGCGCGCGACCGTTTTGCAGCTTTTACGGACTGCGCGGAATTTGTTGAGGCGGATGCCGTCGCCTTGCCCTTTGCAGATGCGCAATTCGATACGGTCTATTCGGCGCATATGCTCTATCATATCGAAGACCCCGCCGCGCAGGCCAGGGCCATGTCCGAGATGATGCGGGTGTTGCGCCCGGGCGGGAGCCTTATTCTGTCCATCGCCAACCCGCGGCCCATCCTGTTTCCGGTGCGTGCGGCGATCCGGATTGTGGCGGAGACACCGGTTTTGAAAACACTGGCCCGTCGGATCAAAGGGCCTTCGCCGATTCCCTACAATCCGCAAAAGCTGCGCTGGTATCAGGCGCAATGCGCGGCGCTGTCCGATCTGCAAATGATCAGCGGTGGGATTGCGTCAACAAAGTTCAACCAGTCGGTGACAGAGCTTTCGGGTGTCGGCAAAGCGATCTGGACGGCGTTTGACAGGCTTGACCGGCATGCCCCAACGGCGGCGGCGCGAATGGGGAATTATGCGGTGATCATGGGGCGGAAATAGCGCTCAAAATCGTGGCCAAAGTGTAAGGCGGTTTACCCTTGTCGCGGTGTTTTGCTAGACATGGCAGGACACGAGGAAAGCTGCATTGGTCAAGATCAAACCGCGCCATGACAGGACCGCGCCGCGCGGATGGTTCAGCCTGTTTTGGGCGGCGGGTGGCCTGATTGCGATGATCGGTGGCGTGTTCCTGTTGGGGGCCACATATTTCAGCGTATCGAACTACGCCAAGGCCGCACTGTTTGACGCAAACGGCATTGCGGCCACGGCGACAGCGACAGAGCGGCGGATCAGGCGCGATCCGGACCCCGAGGATTCAGACGATTACTACGTGACCTTTGCCTATGATGCCGCAGGCGAGCCTGTGGTCATCGAGCGCAAAGTGACGCGCAGTTTCTACCATGACGCAGTTCAGGGCACGCAATACAGCATCCGCTATCTGCCGCAAAGCCCGCGGGTGATGGAATATTATGTGGGCGAAATGCGCGACAAGGCGCGGGGCACGCAGATCTTTGCGCTGGTGGCGGGAGTGTTGGCCTTAGCCGGGCTTTGGTATTTTGGCCGCCGGGCCAATTCCGCGATCCTGACCCGCAAGTATGGTTACAAGACCACGGCGCGGATTTCGGACTTTGTTGAGCGCAAGCGATCAGGGCGGCGCACGGGCCGGGGCTATATGATCTTTCACACCGAAGACGGTCTGCGCGGCGAGAGCCTTGACCATTCCATCGGCACGTTGCGGGCCTTGGGTTCCGGGTCCGAGGTCATCGTCTATGTGCGCAAAGGCACCGTCTGGTGGGAAGGCGATGTGGGCCCACGCCGGCTTGATCGCAGCCGCGTGCCGAAGGTTGAGTGAGTGGATGCGCGGTGGCGCGGCTCCGGCGAAGTAAGAGCAATCTGAGCGTTGCTTGAGCTTTCGCCCTTTCGGTTCGAGCGGCGGTGATGACGCGGACGAAAGTCTCAATAACGGGACGTAACGGGCTGTCGCTGCGGGTGTTCAAACAAAAGCCAAGAAAAATCCAGACCAGATGTCCAAGATGGGTTTCGTCTCAAAACGGTACCCTCTTGAACAATGTTTCTAGCTTTTGAGAGAGCAATTCAGATGTGGTCGGTCAAAATGGCCTACAACTAAACAGTGCTTTTCTTTCGGAGCCTGAGGCCAAAGGCCCCTATAAGGCCAGACAAAAGAAGTAGTCCGCCTGCGGGCAAAGGAACGGTAGAAACACCCGGGGTCGATAACGCCCCAGAAGTCAGGTCAGAGGTAACGATGGAATTATTGGCATCCCGAAATGACAAACCATCGAAACTCACGTTCGTCGCGTTGAGCATCAACGGCAAATCAAGTGTGCTCAAATCAGAATAATCACTAGCTAGGCCTACCCCGTCGAAGGCAGCCGCAAAAAAACCTGAAGTGGCTACACTGCCTGAAAAAATGGGATCGCTTGTATCAAAATTGGCCACAATGATGATCCGACCGGAACTTACAATGAACCTACTATCCAAGTTTGAGGTTTCCGACAAAGCAACCGAGTTGCCGTCTAGCGAAAAGTTAATACCCGGGTTAGAGGTCGGGGTAAGTTCGTAGGTTGCGAATGTTCCATCGTCCAATAGCGCAACTGTGCCGTCGTCTATTGAAAACGAGAGCGACCAGTTGATTGGTGACCCGGCGCCTGGCACCCCTGAAATTGAACCGCCTGCCAACGTTCCCGTCGCAGAAAAATCAAGTGTTGCGGCGTTAGCGCCAACGCCAAAAACGGCAGCAAATATCGCACCAATTACAAGTTTCATACTATATATCCCCAAGAGCTAAGCCTTGACTGTTCTGCAACAAAGAATTTTTGTCAAGTTTCTGAGCCCCTCTATTTGTTCGAGTTTCGGAAGCAGGGGGCCATTCCCGCAATTCACAGCACTGGTAGCCTTGGGCTCATTCGAGACATTCGCTGCAACTTGCTCGAACGTCCGCTCTTGTGCTTGTTCACATACCGTCTGTTTAGTCACAGACAGAATGTCGTGAGCGGTGTGCGGCACGTCTGGACATGGCGGCTGGGACGCGTAGGCTTTGAGCGCAAGGACGAAGGAGCACCTCATGGAAAAGTTTGGACGAAGCCAGCCGGTCAAACGGGTTGAGGACCTGCGGTTTCTGACCGGGCAGGGGCGCTATGTGGATGATATCGCCCCGGACGGTGCCTTGGTCGCGACCTTTGTGCGGTCGAGCTATGGGCATGGTGATCTGGCCCCGATTGATCTGACGGATGTGCGGGCAATGCCCGGCGTGGTGATGGCGATCACGGTGGATGATCTGCAGGCGGCGGGCGTCAAGATCAACATTGCTGGCGGCGTTGTGACGAACCGCGATGGCTCCAAAGGGGCGAAGCCGCTGCGGCCCATTCTGGCGCAAGGTCGCGTGCGCCATGTGGGTGAGGCGGTAGCGATGATCGTGGCCGAGACCATGGCGCAGGCCCGTGATGCGGCAGAGGCGCTTTGGCTTGAGGTGGAGGACCGCCCGGCCAAGGTGGACCTCGCGGCAGGCGGTGCGGTGCTGCATGATGCGGCGCCTGACAACATCGCCTTTGACTGGGGACTGGGGGACGCAGATGCTACGGCGGCCGCGATTGCCGGGGCCGCGCATGTGGTGCGGGTGGCGGTGCCGGACAACCGGATCATCGCCAACAGTATGGAACCGCGCGGTTGTTATGCCGAGATGGAGGACGGCCGTCTGCATGTGGCGGTGAACGGCCAAGGCGTCTGGGGGCCAAAGAAGGCGCTTGCCAAGGCGCTGCGCATGGACAAGGCGGCGATCCGTGTGACCAACCCGGATGTGGGCGGCGGTTTTGGCATGAAAGCCTTTGACTATCCCGAGACGTTTTGCGTGGCTTTTGCCGCCAAGACGCTGGGCCAACCGGTGCGCTGGATGAGCGAGCGAACAGAGGCGATGCTGACCGATAACGCGGGGCGCGATCTGGTGACGCAGGCCACCATCGGCTTTGACGCGGACCTGAAGATCACCGGCTATCAGGTTGATACGATTGCAAATATGGGGGCCTATAACTCGGGCTTTGCCCAGAACATCCAGACGGAATTGTTCAGCAAGGTCCTGACCGGGACCTATGACATTCAGGCGGCTTACATGCGGGTGCGGGGCGTATACACCAACACCACGCCGGTGGATGCCTACCGCGGTGCCGGGCGGCCTGAGGCGATGCTGGTGCTGGAACGGGTGATGGATCAGGCGGCGCGGGAAATGGGCGTGGATGCGCTTGACCTGCGGCGGCGCAATTTTATCCGGCCCGATCAGTTTCCTTATACAACGCCCACAGATGTCACCTATGACGTTGGCGAATTTGCGGCCCTTCTGGACCGGACGGCGGAGGTTGCGGATCTGCCGGGCTTTGCCGCGCGCAAGGCGGAGAGTGCGGCAAAGGGGCGGCTGCGCGGGGTGGGCCTGTGCTATTACATCGAAAGCATTTTGGGCGATCCCAGCGAGACCACAGCGATTGAGTTCACGCCGGAGGGGGCGTTGATCCTCGTGGGCACGCAGTCCAACGGGCAGGGGCATGAGACGGTCTATGCGCAGTTTCTGTCCGATCAGACGGGGATTCCGGCTGACCAGATCACAGTTGTGCAGGGCGACAGTGACCGGATCGCCAAGGGCGGCGGCACAGGCGGGTCGCGGTCGGTGACGGTGCAGAACACGGCGACGCTGGCGACCGTGGATGTGATTGTCGCGGCCTTCGGGGCCTTTCTGGCCGAGGCTGAGGGTGTGAGCGCCGATGACGTGAGCTTTGACCATGAACGATTCCGGATTGCGGGGTCGAACCTGACGCCGACGATGCTTGAGGTCGCGGACATGGTGCGGGATGCGGGCCGGGCCGATCTGTTGCAGCACAGCGCACGGATCAAGCTGGAAAGCCGCAGCTTTCCCAACGGCTGCCATGTGGCCGAGGTCGAGGTGGATCAGGACACCGGCGTGACAGAGGTCGTGCGCTATTCGGTGGTTGATGATTTCGGCAATCTGATCAACCCGATGCTGGTTGAGGGGCAGGTGCATGGTGGCGTCGCGCAGGGGCTGGGGCAGGCGCTGACGGAGCATGTGGTTTTTGACGGTGATGCCCAGCTTTTGACCGCGACCTTCATGGATTACGGCATGCCACGGGCCGACGATATGCCGACGATCACCTTTGAGACGCGCGGGACGCCAAGCCGTTACAACCCGATGGGGATGAAAGGCTGTGGCGAGGCGGGGACCGTTGGGGCCCTCGCGGCGGTCACAAATGCCGTGCTGGATGCCTTGTGGGACGTGGGCGTGCGGCAGGTGGAAATGCCGTTCACGCCGCACCGGGTCTGGCAGATGATGCGGGATGCAAAGGACGACAGTGCCGCTGCGTGATTGGTTCTTTGGCCTGCTGGGGCGCAAACCGCGCGCCGAGACAGGGCAGCCCCGCGATGTGCGCGGGCCAGCAACCCATGTGATCATCCTTGACGGCACGATGTCATCCTTGCGCACAGGGTTTGAGACCCACGCGGGCCTGACCTTTAAGCTGCTGAATGAGGCTGGCAAAAGCACCAACCTGACCGTCTATTACGAGGCGGGCGTGCAGTGGCGTGACTGGCGACAGACGGCGGATGTGGCAGCCGGGCGGGGGATCAACCGGCAGATCAAGCGGGCCTATGGTGTGCTGGCAAGTCGCTACCGCGCGGGCGACAAGATCATTCTAATGGGCTATTCGCGCGGGGCCTATGCGGTGCGATCCCTCGCTGGGATCATCGATATGGTGGGGCTGGTCAAGTCCGACTGCGCCACCGAACGTGCGGTGCGCACGGCCTACCGTCACTACCGCGCCGGGGCCACGTCGGACGCGGCGGCGGCGTTCTGGAAAGAACATTGCCATCCTGAGATTGAGGTGGAGGCCGTCGCGGTCTGGGATACGGTCAAATCGCTGGGGCTGGTGGCCCCGGTGTTGTGGCGGATGAGCACCTCGCGTCATGCCTTTCACAATCACAACCTCGGTCATGTGGTCCGTCATGGGTTTCACGCGCTGGCATTGGATGAGACCCGTGTGGCCTATCGCCCTGTGCTTTGGACCAGCGACCCCAATTGGGGCGGCCATGTGGAACAGGTTTGGTTTCGCGGCACGCATGGGGATGTGGGAGGTCAGCTGAACGGGTTTGAGGCGGCGCGCCCCTTGGCGAATATCCCGCTGGTCTGGATGCTGTCGCGGCTCGACGACTGCGGCTTGCCCTTGCCGGAGGGGTGGCGTGACCGCTTTGTGCAGGATGTGACGGCACCCTCCGTCGGGACCTGGCGGAAGTGGGGCAAGATATTCATCACCCGTCGTAAGAGGGTTGTTGGTGCGGACCCGTCAGAGCGATTGCATGAGAGTGTGGGGGGCTAGAATTTTCGCCGAAAATTCTTGGCACAACGGCGATTGTTGCGTGGGGTGGCCGGAGTCGGAGCCTCCGGCGGAGATATTTTCATTCCAAAGAAAGCCTAAGTCAGCGCCATGATGATGCAGGTGGTGGAGCCTGTGGCATAAAGTTTGCCGGTCTTGGCATCGGTGATCTGGCCAGTGGCGACACCGGTTGAGCGGCCAACATGGTCAATGGTGCCGGTGGCCAGCACTTCGGTGCCGATGGGGATCGTGCGGGTCAGGTTCACCTTGTATTCCAGCGTTGTGTAGACGGAGCCCTGCGGCACGCGGGTCATCACGGCGCAGGCCATGCAGCTATCCAAAAGCGTGCCATACCAGCCGCCGTGCAGTGTGCCGGTGGGGTTCATGTGGTCGAATTGCGGGGTGCCGCGGAACGTGACCTTGCCCGGTTCTACCGCGTCGACGTGGTAGTTCATCAGCCGACCGATTGGCGGGTGCGGGAGCGTGCCGTCGAGCACGCCTTGCATGAATTCAAGGCCCGACATCGACAGGATTGTGTCGCGGTCGGGCAGGTCTGAAAGGGTCTTGGCAAAATGCATGGGGCCTCCGGCGGGTTTGGCCGGAGGCTGCCGGGTCAAGCCACGTTTTGCAAGCGGTGCTTGGGCGCAATGCCAAGCGCGCGGGCCACGTCATAGGTCAGGCTGGGCTTGTTGAGCGTATAGAAGTGCAGATGGTCCACGCCGCCGGTGATCAGGTCATCGCAAAGCTCTGTCGTCAGTGCAGTGGCCAGCAGGTCTGTGGTGCCATCGCGGGTCGCGTTTTCAAAGGCTTGGCTGACGACGGGAGGGATATGCGTGCCACAAGCCTTGGCGAATTTCTGCACGCCGTTCCAGTTTTCCACCGGCAAGATGCCGGGGATGATCGGCGCGTCGATGCCTGCCTTCACACAGGCGTCGCGGAACCGAAAGAAGGTGTCAGCCTCAAAGAAGAACTGGGTGATGGCGGATGTGGCACCGGCGTCGATCTTGCGCTTGAGAAAGGCGATGTCGGCGGCTTGGTCCGCAGCCTCGGGGTGTTTTTCAGGGTAGGCGCCGACGCGGATGTTGAATTTGCCCGTCTCTGCCAGTGCGCCGATCAGCTCAACTGAAGACCCAAAGCCCTCTGGGTGGGCGGTGAAACCATCGCTGCCTTTGGGTGCGTCGCCACGCAGGGCCACGATGTCGGTGATGCCCGCAGCGGCGTATTGATCCGCAATCTCAAGCGTTTCTGCGCGGGTCGCGTCAACGCAAGTAAGGTGGGCGGCAACCGTCAGCTCGGTCGTTTTGTTCAGCGTGCTCACGGCCTCATGCGTCAGTTTGCGGGTCGTGCCGCCCGCGCCGTAGGTCACAGAGACGAAATCGGGGGCCAGGGGGGCAAGCGTATTGACGCAATCCCAAAGGCGGAAAGACGCTTCGAGGGATTTGGGCGGGAAGAATTCAAAGCTGATACGCGGCATGGGGAGATCCTTTTGCGGGCTTGTCCAAAGTCTCATGTGCTGGCATATGAAGCAAATTCATAAAGCTCAGAAAGATTATGAGGATCGCATGCATATTGAGTTTCGCCATTTGCGCACGATCAAGGCGATCCATGACACTGGCGGGCTGGGCCGGGCGGCAGATTTGCTCAATATCACGCAGTCCGCGCTGAGCCATCAGATCAAGGGGATCGAGGATCAGGCGGGGGTGGAGCTGTTTGTGCGGCGCACCAAACCGCTGCGGTTGTCGGCGGCGGGGATGAAGCTGCTGGCGGCGGCGGAAGAGATCTTGCCACGGGTCAGCGCGCTTGAGGCGGAATTTGAGGGGCTGATCGCTGGGAAATCCGGACGGCTGCATATCGCGATTGAGTGTCATGCCTGTTTTGAGTGGCTGTTTCCGGTTTTGGAGGCCTTCCGCAAGGCTTGGCCCGATGTCGATGTGGATATCCGCCCCGGTCTGGCGTTTGACGCCTTGCCCGCTTTGCGCCGGGAAGAGGTGGATCTGGTCGTCTCCTCCGATCCCGAGGACGTCGCGGGCACGGATTTCACGCCGATCTTTGACTATGACGCGGTTTTTGTGGCGGCGGCCCAGCATCCATTGGCGCAGAAGCCCCATGTGGAGGCGGAGGATTTCGCGGATCAGACCCTCATCACCTATCCGGTGGAAGCGTCGCGGCTGGATGTGTTTAGCCAGCTCTTGACGCCTGCAGGGGTGCAGCCAGCCGCCGTGCGGCAGGTGGAATTGACGGCTGTGATCCTGCTGCTGGTGGCGTCCAATCGTGGCGTCGCGGTGCTGCCTGATTGGGTGGTGCGGCAGGTGCGGTTCAATTCGGATTACGTGACGCGGCCCCTTACGGCCAAGGGCGTCACCCGGCGGCTATATGCGGCCACACGGTCCGAGGACACGGCGCTGCCCTATATGGCGCATTTGCTGCGGCTGGCGAAACAAGAGGCGGTGAAGCTGCAAAGTGAGCCGCCCAAGTAAAGGATAAACTGGCGGCGCGCAGGCCGCTTGCGGTACCGCCACATTGGGCCTATACGCCCGCTCTGACCCTTACCCCCGGAGAGACCAGATGGCTGGCAGCGCAAACCTGAACGTGATGATGAAGACCGCCCGTAAGGCGGGGCGTCAACTGGTCAAGGATTTCGGCGAGGTCGAGCAGCTACAGGTCAGCCGCAAGGGGCCGGGAGACTTTGTGAGCCGTGCCGACAAGATGGCCGAAGAGACGATCCGCGAAGACCTGATGGCGGCGCGGCCGACATATGGTTTCCTTGGTGAAGAAGGCAGCGTGATCGAGGGTGAAGACCCCACGCGCCGCTGGATTGTGGACCCGCTGGATGGCACGACGAATTTCCTGCACGGGTTGGGCCATTGGGCTGTCTCGATTGCGCTGGAACACAAGGGTGCGATTGTTGCGGGCGTGATCTATGACCCCGTAAAGGACGAGATGTTTTACGCCGAAAAGGGCTTTGGTGCTTTTGTGAACGAGGCCCGGATCAGGGTGTCGGCGCGCAGCAATATGTCCGAGGCGCTGTTTGCGACCGGTTTGCCATTTTCAGGTCGTTCGGATTTGCCAGAGACCCTACAGGAACTCGCGCGGATCCTGCCTGCCTGTAGTGGTGTCCGTCGCTTTGGCGCAGCGGCATTGGATTTGGCCTATGTGGCCGCAGGGCGCTATGACGGGTTCTGGGAACGCCGTTTGCACGCTTGGGATATCGCGGCGGGCATCGTGATCGCACGGGAGGCGGGCGCGATTGTTGAGCCGCTGAACCCCGCAGGCGACATTCTGGCCGATGGCGCGCTGATTTGCGCCAATAACGATATCTTTGAGACCTTCGCCAAGGTTATCCGTACCTAATCATCCGACGGGTGGTTCACGCCATCGTTCCAGCCGGGGCCGCGCAGTTCAGCGTCGGTCACGCCATCGATGGCGCCCAGATTGACGCCAAATTCTGACGTGTTAATGCGCCGTCTGTGGTGGGTGTAGATACCGCAGGTTTTGCAAAAGTAGTGCGCGGCCGTGCCCGTATTCCATTGATAAAGCGTCAGGTTGTCCGCGCCTTTGATGATCCTCAGGTCGGCCTCTGGCACAGCCACAGTGGCGGCAGCGCGGCGGCGGCAAAAGGAACAATCGCAGCGCGCGGCCTCTGACAGCGGTTCGCTGGGGGTGAATGCGATCTCAACCGCGCCGCAGTGACAGGTCAGTGTGCGTGTCATCTTCGTGGTACTTTGGGAATGCTGGTCTGGCGAAAGGGGTATTTCGCTTCGGGGTGGGGCGGGTGACCTTCTGTCTGGTCCCAATAGCGCATCGCCCCGAGCCGGAGCCAGAGCGGCAGGGTCAGCATCAGCCCGATGATAAAGCCGCCTGCATGGGCCCAATAGGCGACGCCGCCACCCGATCCGTCATCGCCAATGCCGTTGAAGAGTTGCAGCGCGAACCAGACGCCCAGCATGATCCAGGCGGGGATCGGGATGATGCGGAAGATGATGATGAAGAAGATGAACACATCCACTTTGGCCTTGGGGTAGAGCAACAGATAGCCACCCATGACGCCCGCGATGGCACCGGATGCGCCAACCGTTGGAACGGGGCTGCCGGGGGCCACGGCCCATTGCGCAAGGGCCGCGCCTGCGCCCGATAACAGGTAGAAGATCAGAAACGGGATGTGGCCCATGTCGTCTTCGAGGTTGTCGCCGAAGATAAACAAAAACAGCATGTTACCGGCCAGGTGCATAAATCCTGCGTGCAGGAAAACGGATGTGACCAGCGTGATATAACCTTCGCCCGCCGAAATCCGAGCGGGGATCATGGCGTAGTTGAAATATAGGTTATTGATCTCGGCGTTCGTGGTGATGAACGCCAGGCCATAGAGCCAAATGATGATGTTCAGCGCCATCAACGTGTAGGTCACGAAGGGCGTGCGTTGCGACGGGTTGTGGTCTCGGATCGGGAACATGGCGCGACGGTGGGGGATTGCGCGGGGCGCGTCAAGACGTGCCGCGACGCCCCCCGTGTCGTCCGGTTACGCCATCTCGGCCAGAAGCTGCGCGTTGCCGCCAGCGGCGGTGGTGTCGATGCAGATATGGCGTTCATGCAGGACGTGGGCCGCGTCCGGTTGCGTGGTGATCAGCGCGGTGATGGGGCCGTCACGCTGGGTCAACGCTTGGGAATAGGCGCGCGCTGTGTCGACATCTCCCCACCAGATCGTGGCGGCAAAGGGCAGGGTTTTGAGCGCCTCTGCTGGGATGGTGCCCGTGGCGGTGACGGCGGTGCCGCCAAGGGCCGCGACGGTTTGCGCCTGTGCTGTTGCTGTGGCGTCGCCGGGGCCAAGGCAGAGCACGGGACCGCGCGGCATGGCCTGCAACCGGTTGGATTCGCCCGTAGGGCCGGGCAGGTCGCGCACGGGTTGCGGTGCGGGTGCCTTGGCCGCGGTTAGGCGCTGGCTGAGGGCATTCACATCCTCTGGGTCTGAGAAGTGACCCGCGGTCGGGGCCGGGGTTGCGGCGGTGAAGCGGGGTAGGTAGTGCGGGCCGCCAGCCTTGGGGCCGGTGCCAGAAAGCCCTTCACCACCAAAGGGTTGGCTGCCGACGATCGCGCCGATCTGGTCGCGGTTAACGTAGATATTGCCAGCCTTGATTTGGGTCGTGATCGTCTCAGTCCGGTCATCGATGCGGGTGTGCAGGCCGAAGGTCAGGCCGTAGCCAGTGGCGTTGATGGCGCCGATCACCTGGGTCAGTTCGGACGCCTTGAAGGTCGCCACATGCAGCACGGGGCCAAAGATTTCGCGCGTCATATCGGCGATGCTGTCCACGCGGATCACGGTGGGGGGCACGAAATGGCCGGTCGTGGGCGCGCCAATCTCGTGCAGGATGCGGCCTTCGGCGCGGGCGGTGGCGATGTGATCCAGGATCGTTTGGCGGGCTGCATTGTCGATGACGGGGCCAACGTCCGTGGAGAGCGCCCAAGGGTCGCCCAGCGTCAGGGCATCCATGCCGCCGTACAGCATGGTGAGCAGTTTGTCGGCCACATCCTCTTGCACGTAAAGGCAGCGCAGAGCGGAGCAGCGTTGCCCGGCAGAACGGAAAGAAGCGAGCAGGATGTCGCGGACGGCGTGTTCGGGCAGGGCGGTGCTGTCGACGATCATCGCGTTGAGGCCCCCGGTTTCAGCAATCAGCGGCGTGCCGGGGGCGCAGTCATCGGCCATGTTGGCGGCGATTTTCTGGGCCGTGGCGGTGGAGCCGGTGAATGCCACGCCGTTGATGCGGACGTCACCGGTTAAGGCGGCCCCAACGGTGCCGTCGCCGGGCAATAGGTGCAGTGTTTTGGCGGGCACGCCAGCCTCATGCAGCAGATTGACGGCGAATTGGGCGATCAGCGGGGTTTGTTCGGCGGGTTTGGCAAGGACGGCATTACCTGCGGCCAAAGCAGCGGCGATTTGCCCGGTAAAGATTGCCAGCGGGAAGTTCCAGGGGCTGATGCAGGTCCAGATGCCGCGCGCTTTGGCGGCAGGGTCGATCTGGGCGGCGTAGTAGCGCAGGAAATCCACCGCTTCGCGCAGTTCGGCCACGGCATCGGGGAGCGCTTTGCCTGCCTCGCGGGCGAGGATCGCGAAAATCTCGCCTGCGTTTGCCTCATAGGCGTCAGCGGCGGCATTCAGGGCTGCGGCGCGGGTGGCGAAGTCGGCTTGCCACGGGGTCGCGGTGCTCAGCGCTTGGGCGATGTCTGCCGCTGTGGCCGGAGTGACGTGACCCACGATGTCGCCGGGGATCGCGGGGTTGTGCACGGGCTGCACTTTGCACGCGCCTGCGACCCATTGCGTCTTGCGGTGCGGTGCACGGGCTTGTTCGATCTGTGACAGGGTTGGCGTATGGGTGAGGTCAAACCCAACGGAATTCGGGCGCTCTGGTTGGAAAAGGTCAAGCGGTTTGGTCAGATTTGGCAGCTCGCCTGCCGCATCAAACGGGTCAGCGGCGACGATTGCGGCGGGCACGTCTTCATCGACGATCTGGTTGACGAAAGAAGAGTTCGCGCCGTTTTCCAGCAAGCGACGAACGAGGTAGGCCAGCAGGTCTTCGTGTGCGCCGACGGGGGCGTAGATGCGGCAATGGGTACCTTGGGCGCGTAGGACGTTGGTGTGCAGCACCTCGCCCATGCCATGCAGGCGCTGGAATTCAAAATCCGCCGGGGTGCGGCCCATCGTGTCGGCCAGATCAAGCACGGCGGCGACGGTGTGGGCGTTGTGGGTGGCGAATTGTGGATAAAGCCGATCTGTCAGCGTCAGGAGCTTGCGGGCATTAGCGATATAGCTGATGTCGGTGTGCGCCTTCGCGGTGAAAACCGGGAAATCGGGCAGGCCTTGGACCTGGGCGCGCTTGATCTCGGCGTCCCAATAGGCGCCTTTCACCAAGCGGACCATGATCTTGCGGTCGTGGCGCTGGGCCATGTCGTAAAGCGCGTCGATGGTCAGGCCACAGCGCTTGCCGTAGGCCTGCACAACGACACCAAAACCGTCCCAATCGGCGAGGGCCGGTTCAGACAAAACCGCCTCAATCACGTCGAGCGACAGGGCGAGCCTGTCCGCCTCTTCCGCGTCAATGTTAAAGCCCATGCCCGCCGATTTCGCCAGGATCGCAAGGGACCGGACGCGCGGCACAAGTTCGGTCATGACGCGTTCTGCTTGCGCGACCTCGTAGCGGGGATGCAGGGCCGACAGTTTGACCGAAATGCCGGGGTTTTCGGCGACGGTGGCGTGGCGGCAATGCTGCGCGATGGCGGAAATCGCACGGGAATAGGCGAGGTGATAGTGCTTGGCATCGTCCTCTGTCCGGGCCGCTTCGCCCAGCATGTCATAGCTATAGGTGAACCCTTTGGCCTGCATCCCATCGGCGCGGGCCATGGCCTTGTCGATGGTCTCCCCCAGCACGAATTGCCGCCCCATTTCGCGCATGGCACGGGCCACAGCGGTGCGAATCACGGGTTCGCCCAGACGTTTGACAACGCCACGCAACGCCCCTGTCAGGCCGGGCTTTTCATCGTCCAACACGCGGCCCGTCAGCATCAGCGCCCAGGTCGAGGCGTTCACGAGGCTGGAAGTCGAATGGCCTAGGTGCTTGCCCCAGTCAGAGGGGGCGATCTTGTCTTCGATCAGGTCTTCCATCGTGTCGGCGTCGGGCACGCGCAAGAGCGCTTCGGCCAGACACATCAGCGCGATCCCTTCGTCGGTCGACAGGCCGTATTCGGCCAAGAAAACCTCCATCAAGCCCGGGTCAGCTGAGGCGCGGATGTCAGTGACCAGATCGGTGGCCGCAGCATGGATGCGGGCGCGGTCGGCACTGCCGAGGGAGGCTTGCGCAATGAGGTCCTGCACGATGGACATTTCAGGGGCATACATTGCGGCATCGATCTGGGCGCGCAGGGTGGTTTGGGTATCACGTGGCATAGCGAATCCTAACGGGGTTGACCTGCGCCCAGTTTAGCGCGTTGCCAGAGGGTATTTTGACTGATAAACGGCGCCTGACAACCTGAATGGATTGAGATGGCGCATAATGGCAGGCGAAAGGGCAACAGATTTGGATGTTTTCGATCAAAAGATACTGGACGTCCTGGCGATTGACGGGCGGATCAGCGTGACAGCGTTGGCGGACAGGATCGGCTTGTCGAAATCGCCCACACAGGCGCGTTTGCGTCGTTTGGAGGAGGCTGGCGTGATCCGGGGCTACCGCGCCTTGTTTGATGCGATCCGGTTGGGGCGCGATCATGTCGCCTTTGTTGAAGTGAAGCTGAGCGACACGCGAGAGGCGGCCCTGGCGCAGTTCAACGCGGCTGTGATGCGGGTGGCTGAGATCGAGCAATGTCACCTGATTGCGGGCGCATTTGACTATCTTTTGAAGGTGCGCACGACAGGCATGGCGGGCTACCGTGCTGTTTTGGCTGACAAAATATCGACCTTGCCGCATGTGTCCCACACATCGACCAATATGGCGATGCAGGCGGTGAAAGAAGAAGGGGTGTCGCCGGTCGCGCCGGTGTGACTTGACCCAAGCGGTGGATGCGCCAGTTTGGGGTGCATGAGATACGTCATCGCCTTTTGTCTTTTCGCGTCACCGCTGGCGGCACAGGAATGTCCTGCCGCCCCTGATCACACCGTGCAATTGGCGGAGATCGTGACAGAGTTGCAAGCCTCCCGCGGAGCGGGCGAGGCGCGGGTGTTAAGCGATCAGCTTTGGGCGCTCTGGACGGATGCGCCGGATGCGCGGGCGCAGCGGTTGCTAGACAGCGGTATGGCGCTTTTGGCCGCGGGACAGCTCTCGCGATCTTATGAGACGCTGGATGAACTGGTGGCCTATTGCCCGGATTATGCCGAAGGATACAACCAGCGTGCCTTTGCCAGCTATCTCCAGCAGGATTTTGCGGCGGCTTTGGTTGATCTGGACCGCACGCTTGAGATCAGTCCAAACCACATTGCCGCGATGGCCGGGCGGGGGCTGACCCTTTTGGGATTGGGCCGTGCAGATGAGGCACAAGCGCAGCTCAAGGCGGCGGTCGCCTTGAACCCGTGGCTGAACGAACGGGCGCTGATCACCGAAGACCCCGGCACCGACATTTAGGCCGCGATTAGCCTGTTGCCCTGACCCATGCGGGCGCATAGGAATAGCGGCGTGCCCCCGTGGTGGAATGGTAGACACTGGAGACTTAAAATCTCTTGGGCGTAAGCCCGTGCCGGTTCGAGTCCGGCCGGGGGCACCACCATTGATTTCAGGTATGGATATGCAAAAGGGCCGCGCGGGTGGCGCAGCCCTGTGTGTGTTTTTCGCGGCGCTTAGGACGCGCGGCGGCGCATCGCGGCAAAGCCGAAGAGGCCGGACAGTAGCAGAACGCCGCCTGCGGGGGCGGGGATCGCGAGTGGTGCGGTGTTATAGGCAAGCGTTGCGGTCAGGTTGTCGGCGGGATCGCCCAGAACTGAGACGCCGTTGCCCATTGCGGCAAGGATCGAAACCAGACCGTCAGACAGAAACCCGTCGAGTTCGATGCCGGTGAGGTTGATCGTCAAGGTGAAGAGGCAACGCGAACCGTTGCCACCCGTCCAGCCGGGGATCGACGTTGATTGTGCACCGTTTCCGCCGCAGGACCAGCGACCATAGCTGGTGCCTTCAATAGAGACGTCCATGTATTCGTTGCCGGAGCGGCCCAGATCAAGCGTGTTGCCCAAAAGTGTCAGGGTGCCGCCCGTACCGTCAGAGGCATCAAGTCCGGCAAAGGAAAACGACAAATCCTGTCCTTGGCTTGTCAGCGCCTCTGTGGCGGAAAAGCTTACCGGGGCAGCAGCAGCGGGTGCGGCGAATGCCAGCATCGTTGCGGCAATTGCCAAGGTGGACTTCAAAGACATTATGCGAATCCTCATAAAATTTTAGATCATTCTGCGCGAAAGATTACTTCCCGAAGGTGACCACGGTATGAAGGAATTGCGGCGAAGATGCCTTAATCCGGGCACGCAGAGGCACCCGAAATGAAGGTCTATTCGTGTTTGAATTAGGCGGGGGTCGCGCAGACCATGCGCTGGTCAGCCTGATGGCCCCAATCGCCGATGTAGTTCAGTGACCACGCAGGGCCCGCAAGCGTCTGCATGGTGTCAAAGCTGAATTCCCACCGCAGGTTTGCATGGCTTTCGGCGTGGGCGTTCTGTGCTTCATCGCCTTCAAAGAAGGTAAAGTAGAAACGGCTGTCCGCATGGGCCTTGGGGCGCAGATTGGCAAAGCACAGGGCGATGTCTTCGCGGGTCAGATGGGTAAAAAGCGATTGCGCAATGGCGTAGTCAAAGCCCGGAACAAAGTCGAAATCAAAGCCGTAGCCATGGCCGAATTTCGGGGCTTTGGTGGTGGCAAGGTCGAACAAAAGCTCATTTTCCAGCCCCGCTTGCACCAGCGGTTCAGAGCCTTCGACACCGTGGTAGTTGCCTGCGTCCAGATAAGGGATCAGGTATTGCCCAAGGCGCAGGCTGCCGCAGGCGATGTCGAGAAAGCGGTGATCGGGGCGCAGGCCTTGTGACACCAGATAGTGGAACTGGCGTTTGCCGATGCCATACCACTTTTCCGGGGTATGGCCGCCGACATAGACACGGTGGCCGCGGATGCGCACGATCTCATCCGGGGCAAGTCAGATCGCCTTGCCGTAGCGCCCTGATCTCGGCCCCGATGGCGCGCTTGCGTGTGCGCAAGGCTTCGAGCTGTGCGTCGATGTCGTCTTTTTCAACGCCGAGATCTTCGAGACGGGTCATGCTGCGGCCTTTGGCAAGGGATTTGGCTTGGGTTTAGACCAAGCGTCCGCCCCTGCCAAGCAAGCTTAGCCGTCGATGGCGGCGGCGGCGTAGGCAATCGCGCGTTGGTAATTGCCGCTGTCATTCCAGGCTGACAACACGCCAAAGTTGCGGGTGCCCTGGCCAAAGGGTTGGCCTGCCTGCCAGCCGTTGGCGCGCAGCATATTGGCGGCAGAGGCCAGCGCATCCACGGCGTTATAGGGGTCGGCGCGGCCGTCCCCGGTGGCGTCCACGCCAAAACGGGCCCAGTTGCCAGCCAGGAATTGCATATGCCCCAGCTCGCCCGAGGGGCCGCCACGGGTATTGGCGGTGATCACGCCGCGGTCAACAAGTTGCATCGCGGCAATCGCGTGGGTTTCAAACCGGGGGTGGCGGCGGCAATAGGACGCCAGCGTGACAGCAGAGCCAACGACAGGCGAATTGCCCAGATAGCCTCCCCATGAAGTTTCCAACCCCCAGATCGTCACAAGGATCGACCCCGGCACGCCGAATTGGCGCTCCAGCGCGTCAAAGACGTTCTGGTTCTGGCTCATCTTCCGGCTGGCCTGTTGCACGAAGGCGTTTGCGGTGGATTGGGTGCGCTTGGCCAGGAACTCTGCCGGGTCACCATAGCTGACGCCGGTCTGGGACGAGGGGCGGGATTCGAACCGCCATGTGATGTCCGAAAGTCCAGCGGAGGACAGCGCCTGCATGCCCGCGCCGCCGACGCCTGCGTTTGCGGCGTCTTGTGCAAGTGCGTTTTTGTAGGCGCCAAAGCTGCCTTTGTCGGTGATGCAGCCTGCGGCATGTGCGGCGGGGGCAGCAAGTGCGGTCAGGATTGCGATAAGGGGAAGGGTACGGGACATATGTTAACTCGTCTTTGAATGAATTTTCCGCACACTAACACGGATCATCTGCTATCCAATATCAGTTCAAAACGCTCTGCGAAATGATGCCGGATCAGGGGTAATCTATGTCAGCAGGGTGCGGTGGTTTGACGGGCGCAGTCTCCAACAGATGGAACAGCGGATTCGCCCAATCTCATCCATCATTTTCTTGGCTCAAAGACGCTGAAGGCCTGCGCGTTCGATCAGGTTTCGCACGGCATCATCGGGCGTCATGTCGGTGACGTCGATGTGTATTGCGTCGGGATGATCGTGGCCAAGAATGACGTGGTTCGCGCGGTGGTCCCGCAGGATGTCAGGGTCCGTCAGCTTGTGCGCCTCTGCCCGACCCGGTGCAGTCAGACGGCGCATGTTCTCGGCCTCGGTCATGTTGAGGATCACGCGGATCAATGGCGCTTGGCAGGCCTTGGCGAGCGCGATGACGTCGGCAAAGAGGCGCTCTTCATAAGGATCGTCAGAGAAGGCGTCGGTCAGGACGAGCGCGGTTGCCGGGGGCAGGTCAACAGCGGCGGCAAACGCAACATCGCGCAACTGCTGGCGGAGCGCGCGGTTTTCTGGCGTCCCCCGATCGAAGAGGGCGAGGGCGGCATTCATCAGTGTGTGATTGTCCAGCAGCCGTGCACCGATCTTCGGGGCCAGTCCGCGCGCGATGGTCAGCTTGCCCGAACCCGACCAGCCGTTGATGTGGATGATCGGGGCAACATCAGTCACGGGTGCCCGCGAACTTTTCGCCCCATTCGGCGCGTTGATCATCAGTGATCTTGGAAAACAGGTTCTCCGGCACGGTAAAGGCATGGCCCGGTTTCAGCACATCCAAGGCGGCGGCCACGTCGGTGGGCCAGCTGTCGTCGGTGTTCATCGCATCCAGCATGGTGCGTGACATCGTGGGGATGAAGGGGGCGGACAAGACGCCGTAAAGGCGGATCAGGTTCAGGCCCAGACGGACCTGCGCTGCGGCTTTGGCCTCGTCTTCCTTGATGGTGGACCAGGGCGCTTCGGCTTGCAGGTATTCGTTGCCAGCGACCCAGATCGCGCGCAGGGCAGCGGCGGATTTGCGCACTTCCATTGCGTCCATATGGGTCTGATATTGCGTGACTTTCTCGGTCAGGTCAGCGATCAGCGCTTCTTCTGCAGGGCCATAGGTGCCGTCCGGCACGGCCTCTGAGAATTTGGAGCGGCAGAACTTGGTGATCCGGCTGACGAAGTTGCCAAGCACATCGGCGAGGTCTTTGTTGACGTCCGTCTGGAACGCCTCCCAGGTGAATTCCGCGTCAGAGCTTTCGGGCGCATGGGACAGAAGCCACCAGCGCCAGACGTCGGCGGGCAGGATGTCCAGCGCCTGATCCATGAACACGCCGCGCCCCCGCGAAGTGCTGAACTGGCCGCCGTCATAGTTGAGGTAGTTGAAGGATTTGATGTAATCCACCAGCTTCCACGGCTCTTGTGACCCAAGGATCGTGGCCGGAAAGCTGAGCGTGTGGAACGGCACGTTATCCTTGCCCATGAACTGGGTGTAGGTCACGTCATCCGCACCCTTGTCGGTGCGCCACCAGCGTTCCCAATCGTTGCCTTTGCCCGCGTCCTGCCATTCCTGCGCGCAAGCGATGTATTCGATAGGGGCGTCGAACCAGACGTAGAACACCTTGCCCTCCATCCCCGGCCAATCGGCGTCGCCCTGTTTGACGGGGATGCCCCAATCGAGATCGCGGGTGATGCCGCGATCTTGCAGGCCGTCACCATCGTTGAGCCATTTCTTGGCAATCGAGGTGGTCAGCACGGGCCAATCGGATTTGCTATCGATCCACTTTTGCAGATCGTCGCGCAGAGTGGATTGGCGCAGGTAAAGGTGCTTGGTCTCGCGCACTTCAAGGTCGGTCGCGCCTGAGATCGTAGAGTGCGGCTCGATCAGGTCAGTGGGGTCAAGCTGCTTGGTGCAATTGTCACATTGATCGCCGCGCGCAGAGTCAAAGCCGCAGTTGGGGCAGGTGCCTTCGATATAGCGGTCGGGCAGAAAGCGGCCATCGGTGTGGGAATAGACCTGCTCTTCGGTGACTTCGCGGATCAGGCCCACCTCGTGCAGACGGCCTGCAAAGGCTTGGGTCAGCGCGTGGTTTTGTGGACTGGAGGAGCGGCCAAAGTGGTCGAACGACAGGCCAAAGCCCTCGGCAATTTTGGCCTGCACGGCGTGCATTTCGGCGCAGTATTCGGCGACGGGCTGGCCTGCTTTGGCAGCGGCCAATTCGGCGGGGGTGCCGTGTTCGTCCGTGGCGCAGAGAAACAGCACTTCGTGTTCGCGCGCGCGCAGATAGCGGGCGTATAGATCGGCGGGCAGCTGGCTGCCGATCAGATTGCCGAGGTGTTTGATCCCGTTGATATAGGGGATCGCCGAAGTGATGAGGTGCCGGGCCATGTATTGTCCTTTGAACTTGGCGCGGTTTTAGCCCTATGGCGGGGCGGATGCCAGTGCTGCATGCGCGTTAGTCTTTGTCGGTGTTTGTCCGGCTTTTCCCCAAGAGCCGCCCGATCCCAAAGGAGGTGCGCGGGGCATAGACGTAACGCGTGCGGTCGGAGGGTGCCGCGCGGACGCGCATGCGCAGAAGGCTCCACACCACCAGCAAAAGGTGCGCGGCGGCCAAGAGCACGAAAAGCGAGGCAGGGCCAAAGGCTCCGATCAGCACCGATGCAGTATAGGGGGCGGCAATGGCACCGACGGCGTAAAAGAACATCAGTGCCGCAGACAGTTCGACCCGCTGGTCGCCGGTGGCGTGGTCATGGGCGTGGGCGGCGCTGACCGAATAGATCGGGAAGGACGTAAAGCCAAAGATCGCAGCAGAGATCATGACGCCCGCTGTGCCGGTGGTGGCCAGCGCGATGGTAACAATGCTGGAGAGGGCGGAAGCGACAGAGAGGCCGATCAGCACATAGCGCCGGTCATAGCGGTCCGCGAGCCAGCCCGCAGGCCATTGCGCCACGGCGCCGCCTGCGACAAAGGCCGCGAGGAAATAACCGATCTGGCTGGCGGCCAGTCCCACCTCTTGCCCGTAGATCGGGCCGACCATGCGGAATGATGCGCTGGATAGGGCGGCGACAAGCACGCCCGCCACTGCGAGTGGCGAGATGGACCAGCCCAGACCGGGTCGCAACCGGGTTGCCGCCGGGGTGGTCGGCTGCGTGGCACGGGTCAGGGCCAGCGGCAAAAGCGAGGCGCAGCAGATAATGGTCAGCAGGTTATAGGCAACGGCGGTTTCCAGCATCGCCAGAAAGCCGATCATGAATTGCGCGATCAGGCTCGAGGTGATGTCGACAACCCGGTAGCTGCCCATGGCACGGCCACGGGTCTCATTGGTGACCTTGGCCTGCAACCACGCCTCGATCACCGTATAGCAGCCCGCGATGCAGATGCCCGAAAGCACCCGGAAGAGCGCCCACCAATAGGGCCCGCTGAGGACTACATGGGCCGCCAACCCGATGGCGCCCATGGCGGTGCAGATCGCATAGGCGCGACTGTGCCCGACGGTGCCCATCAGGCGCGGCACCCACCAGCAGCCGATGAAAAAGCCAAAGAAATGCGCAGAGCCCAGAAAGCCGACCTGTTCGGTGGTAAAGCCCAGCCCAAGCCCGGTCAGCGCATCCAGGGGACCGACGCCGCCCGAGGAGAACTGCAAAAGGCCCGCGGACAGGAAAAGGGCTGCGAAGGAAATGAACATGCGCATGGGGTATTCATGCGCCCCTCTGCGCGATGTTGCTAGGGGCTATTTGCGCAGTGGTGCAATTCTGTGGGCGCGTAGCTGGCCCGCCCGCTCCACAGGCCGATGTCGGCCTGCAGGCAGATGAATTGGCCGATGCGGGGCGGGGTGATGTCAGTGGCGATGTTGGCGGTTTCGCTGCGACCGGTGACGCGCACAGTGACGTCGGTGCCGTCTGTCACTGTGGCCACGACGCCCAGCACATTGGTGGGTGTTGTCGGCTCGGGCAGGATCGCCAGTGTGCCGACAGTCAAGGCAATCAGGACTGGGGACAGGGTGCTGATCCGCAGCGACCCTACGGACAGTTGCGGGCGGGGCAGGTGGTTGTATGGGTCGTGGGTTATCAGGCTCATGCGGACGATGTAGCGACCAAATGTATACTTGATGTGACAGTGCTGAAATTCGGCAGTCAGGGAGCGTCGCAGTGGCGCATAGGGGCCAAGCCAAACGCTTCCATGCCGGTCCAATCGCCAATGGTGCGGCGCAGGCAGATGGTCTCGCCGTTGGCGGGCGCAACAAATTGTGCTCGTGTGCCAGCCTCAACCCGAATGTCGCCGGTCTGGACGCCGATGCGGATGATTGGACCGCCTTCGCCTTGCAGGGTCGTGACGCCAGTGACCACGCCGGTTTGGTAGGTCACCGTCAGCGGCTGCGGGAAGAGCGACCAGCCCAAAAACAAGAGCACCGCCAAGACGGCAAGCCACAATTTCCAACCGCCGAAATAGTAGCGGTAGAGCTCTTTGTTCAGGCGGTCATGGACGTTTTCGGGCGGTTTGGTCATGGTGCCGATATGGGAGTGCATTGTGCCCTTGTCATGGCCTGGGCAAGGATTAGTGTCTGCGTTTCAGCAAATGAGGACCCGCGCAGATGAAAATGATCCCCCTTGGCCGCACAGACATTCAGGTCTCTGACTGGTGCCTTGGCACGATGACCTTTGGCAATCAGACCGGCCAGGATGATGCCCATGCCCAGATTGATATGGCGCTGGAGGCCGGGATCAACTTTCTGGACACCGCAGAGATGTATCCCGTGAACCCGGTGAGCGCCGAGACGGCGGGTAACTCCGAGCGGGTGATTGGCGAGTGGCTGGAAAAGACCGGGCGGCGGGACGAGGTGGTGATCGCCACAAAGGTCAGCGGCGACAATCCCGGTTGGGTGCGTGGCGGGGCCGGGTATGACGGTAAGGTCATCCCCGAAGCGATTGATTTCTCGCTCAAAAAGCTCAAGACCGACTACATAGACCTTTACCAGATGCATTGGCCGATGCGCGGGTCTTACATGTTCCGGCAGAATTGGACCTATGACCCAAGCAAGCAAAACCGGGCTGAGACGATGGATCACATGGCCGAGGTGCTGGGTGCGCTGGGCGATGCGGTGAAGGCAGGCAAGATTCGCGCCATCGGTATGTCCAACGAATCCGCTTGGGGCATGACGCAATGGTGCCGGATCGCCGAGGAGATGGGGCTGCCGCGCATGGCCTCTGTCCAGAACGAATATTCGCTGCTGTGCCGGCTTTATGACACCGATATGGCGGAGATGGCGGTGAACGAAGACATCACGCTTTTGTCGTTTTCGCCTTTGGCCTGTGGGTTGCTGACGGGCAAATATCAGGGCGGTGCGGTGCCCGAGGGCAGCCGCATGTCAATCGGGCCGGAACTGGGGGGGCGGATGACACCGCGCACCTTGCCGGTGACGCAGGTCTATGTGGATATCGCGCAAAAGCACGGGCTGGACCCCGCGCATATGGCGATGGCCTGGCAGCGCACGCGGCCTTTCCCGATCTCCGCGATTTTTGGGACCACCACCCAAGCGCAATTGGCGCATCTGCTGGTGGGGGATGATCTGGTCCTGTCTGATGCGATTCTAAGTGATATTACCGCCGCACACCGCGCCAACCCGATGCCCTATTAAATTGCGCGCCTGACGGCGCACGACATTTTGGTTTTGGTCGGAAGGCTCCGCCCTTTTGACACAACGAAGGTGCGCGTGGATGGGGTGGAGCCTCCGGCGGAGATATTTTTATTCCAAAGAAAACCATGGCAGTGCCTCCGTCAGGGCGTCTCTGCCAGCAGCATCTGGAAGCGGGGACCGGCACCGGTGATATCATCCCAGCCCATGGCGCGGTAGGCGGCTTGGGCGGCAGTGTTGTCGGGGTCGGTGCCGATGGTCAGGCGAAAACAGCCAGTCTTATCGGCCAGTTCCCTCGCGGCGGCGATCAGCGCCCGGCCCACACCGCGGCCGCGGTGGGTTTCCACGATGTAGAGGTGTTGCACGTCGAGTGTCTTGCCACCCGAGTGCAGGCGCAGATGCGGCAAGAGCCCGGCGTAGCCGATCACGGTGTCGCCGTCCCATGCCAAAAGGGCCGAGGCGGGCGCGCCTGTATCGAAGAAGAAGCTTTGCAATTGTTCCAATGTGACCTTGGCGGTGTCGCCGTGGAAGGCAGAGAGGGCGCGGACCATGCGCAAAATCTCTGGCAGGTCAGCGGGGCGGGCGGGGGTGATCGTCGTCATCGGTTTGTCCTTGGGTTGGGCCACAAGACCGCCCAACAAAAAAGCCGCCTTGCGGCGGCTTGGGTCACGTCAATATCATCAACACCCGCCGCCTAATGAGGCCGGGTAAAGTAACGGGTCGCGATGTGCATTGCTGATGTCATGGGCCCTTGTCGCGCAAAAGTTGCGTGCCTGTCAACGTGGCTTGTCTTGGGGCACAGAATCACACAACGTCGCGCAAAACAGAGAGGGTCCAAATGCCGTTGCAAATGAATAGAGAGGTCTTTGTGACCTGTGCCGTGACCGGGTCGGGCAGCACGCAGGATCGCAGCCCGCATGTGCCGCGCAGCCCGCAGCAGATTGCCGAAAGCGCGATTGATGCGGCCAAGGCGGGCGCGGCGGTTGTGCATTGCCATGTGCGCGACCCTGAAAGCGGTGCGCCTTCGCGCCGGTTGGAACTTTATCGTGAGGTGACGGAGCGCATTCGTGCGGCCGAGGTGGATGTGGTCTTGAACCTGACCGCAGGCATGGGCGGGGACATGGTCTTTGGCGGGGTTGAGACGCCGCTGCCCACGGTGGCGGGCACCGATATGGTGGGGGCGACCGAACGGGTGGCCCATGTGGCAGAATGTCGGCCCGAGATTTGCACGCTGGATTGCGGCACGATGAATTTCGCCGAAGCCGATTACGTGATGACCAATACGCCCGGCATGCTGACGGCGATGGGGCGGATGATGACGGAACTTGGGGTGAAGCCCGAGATTGAGGCCTTTGATACTGGGCATTTGTGGTATGCCAAGCAGCTGGTGAAAGACGGCGTGCTGGAGCCCGGTGCGCTGGTGCAGCTGTGTATGGGGGTGCCGTGGGGCGCGCCGGATGATCTGAACACCTTCATGGCAATGGTGAACAACGTCCCCGATGACTGGACATTCAGCGCCTTTGGGCTGGGGCGCAGTCAGATGCCCTATGTCGCGGCCTCGGTTCTGGCGGGGGGCAATGTGCGCGTCGGGTTGGAAGATAACCTGATGCTGGACAAGGGCGTGCTGGCGACCAATGCGCAACTGGTGGAGCGTGCGGTGGGCATCATCGAAAACCTTGGGGCGCGGGTGATTGGCCCCGATGAAGTGCGCAAAAAGCTGGGTCTGACCAAGCAGGCCCCGCAATGAAGCGGCTTGCCGCGCTGATGTTGCTGGCGGCCTGCGGGGCGGAGCCGGGTGAAGAGGTTGGTGGCTTGTTTGAGGTCTATCGCGATACGGATGTGCCAATCGCCTCTAAGGCCTTGTTTGAACCGGCGAAGTATCTGGGCACATGGTACGAGGTGGCGCGCTACCCCGTCCCGTTTGAGGCCGGGTGCCGGGGGGTGACGGCGGAATATGGGGCCTTGCCCGATGGGCGGATTTCGGTGCGCAACACTTGTCGTGGTGCGGATGGCGCGGTGCGGTCTGTGATCGAGGGCACGGCAGAAATCGTGGGACCGGGACGGTTGGAAGTGTCCTTCCCCAGCGTGCCTTTTGGCGCCGCGGACTACTGGGTGCTGTGGACCGACGAAAGCTATCGCACGGCCGTGGTTGGTGCGCCGAATGGACGCTCGGGTTGGATCTTGAACAGAGAGCCGGAGATCCCGGAGGATCGGTTGAAAGCCGCCCGTGAAGTGCTTGATTTCAATGGGTATGACTTGACGCGTTTGGTTGAGGTGCAAGGATGATAGCAGCAATTATCGGCGGTGGCGTGATTGGCGGTGGTTGGGCCGCGCGGTTCCTGTTGATGGGCTGGGATGTACGGGTGTTTGACCCTGATCCTGAGGCGCAGCGCAAGATTGGTGAGGTTTTGGACAACGCCCGACGGTCCCTGCCGGGTTTGTCGGACGTTGACTTGCCTGCCGAGGGGGCGCTGACGTTTCACGAGACGATGTCTGAGGCTGTGGAAGGTGCGGCCTGGATTCAGGAAAGCGTGCCAGAGCGGTTGGAGCTCAAGCGCAAAGTCTATCAGGCCTTGCAGGCGGCCTGTGATCCGGGGGCGGTGATCGGGTCGTCGACCTCTGGCTTTAAACCCAGTGAGTTGCAGGATTGCGCGACGCGCCCTAACCAGATCATGGTCACGCATCCGTTCAACCCGGTCTATCTGTTGCCATTGGTGGAGCTTGTGGCGACGGACAAGAACCCGCCCGACATGGTGGATAAGGCCGCTGATATTCTGACTGGTCTGGGGATGCACCCCTTGCGCGTCCGGGCCGAGATTGACGCCCATATCGCGGATCGCTTCCTTGAGGCGGTCTGGCGCGAGGCGCTGTGGCTGATCAAGGATGGCATCGCGACCACGGAAGAGATTGACGACGCGATCCGCTATGGCTTTGGCCTGCGCTGGGCGCAGATGGGCTTGTTTGAAACCTACCGCGTGGCCGGCGGCGAAGCGGGGATGCGGCACTTTATGGCGCAGTTTGGGCCCGCACTTGAATGGCCGTGGACGAAACTGATGGACGTGCCGGAGCTAACCGATGAGCTGATTGACGCGATTGCGGATCAGTCAGACGCGCAATCGGGAATGCACACAATCCGTGAACTTGAGCGAGTGCGTGACAACAATCTGGTGACGATCTTATGCGGTCTGAAGGCGCAGGATTGGGGGGCAGGCAAACTTTTGAATGCACAGGACCGCCGGGTGAACAACCTGCCCGAAACCCTTGATGATATTGCAGATTTGACCGCGCCCGTGACAACCGTGGCGCGGGCGATACCGTTGGATTGGACGGACTACAACGGCCACATGAACGAGGCGCGGTATTTGCAGGCTTTTGGCGATGCGACGGATAAGCTGATGGCGCTCGTGGGATGTGATGCGGATTATATCGCCAGCGGTGGCAGCTATTTTACGGCAGAGACGCATATCCGACATCTGGATGAGGTCCACGCGGGCACCCGCATTAGGATCGATAGTCAAGTTGTTGAAGGAGCGGGAAAAAAGCTGCACCTGTTCCACTGGATGTATGATGGCGATAGGCTGCTCGCGACAGGGGAGCATATGTTGATCCATGTGAGTCTTGAGACCCGCAAAGCATCCGTCCCCGATGACCGTGTTGCCGTGCCTTTGGCGCGTCTGGCGACGGCCCATGCGGGATTGTCCCTGCCTGAAGGCGCTGGCGCGGCGGTGGGCAAAAGATGAGCCGGGTTCTGGTCACGGCGGGCGGATCAGGGATCGGTTTTGCCATGGCCGAAGGGTTTGCCGCGGCAGGCCATGATGTCTGGGTCACGGATGTGGATTTGGGCGCGCTCGATACCTGTCCGGCGGCATGGAACCGCACCCATGCGGATGCGAGCGATGAAGATGCCTTTGCCGCTTTGTTCAAAGATATCAAGACGCAATGGGGCGGGCTTGATGTGCTTTGCGCCAATGCAGGCATCGCGGGGCCGACGGCGGGTGTTGCCGATGTCGCTCTGAAAGATTGGCGGGCCTGCGTCTCCGTGAACCTTGAAGGCGCGTTCCTGGCAACGAAATATGCGGCCCCCATTATGCAGGCCCATGGCAGTGGCGCGATCATCTACACCTCTTCCACTGCAGGGATTTACGGCTATCCCAATCGCGCGCCATATGCGGCGGCGAAATGGGGGATCATTGGGTTGATGAAAACCACGGCGATGGAACTGGGCCCTTATGGCGTGCGGGCCAATGCGATCTGTCCCGGCGCGGTGGAAGGGCCGCGCATGGAAGGCGTCTTGCAACGGGAAGCCGCGGCCAAGGGCATGACGCGGGATGCGGTCTACGCAGGCTATGCGGCGGGCACATCGATGCGGACCTTCGTGGCCCCGGAAGACATCGCCGATATGGCGGTCTTTCTGGGGTCGGACGCCGCGCGGCGGGTCAGCGGGCAGGTGATTGCCGTGGATGGGCATACCGAAAACCCGGACCCGAAACCCTGATGGAGGCCTGGGTCTTTGTCAGCCTTGCCGCCGCAAGTGCGCAGATGCTGCGTTTCATGCTGCAAAAGATGCTGCGCACCGCGACTTTGTCCACGGCGGGGTCCACATTCGCGCGGTTCATCTATTCCTCGCCTTTGGTCTTTGTGGTTGCCGTGATCTACGCCCAGTCGACAGGCCAAGCGCGGCCCAGTTTCGACGCAAGTTTTTGGGGGTATGCGGTTGTGGGCGGCATCAGCCAGATCATCGCGACCATGTGCGTGGTGGCGATTTTCACCCAGCGCAATTTTGCCGTGGGAATCACGTTCAAGAAGACCGAAGTCCTTCTGGCGGCCTTGGTCGGGCTGATCGTTCTGGGCGAGGGGGTCACCCTGGGGGCCTTGGTCGCGATCGTGATCGGTTTGGCGGGGGTCCTGTTGCTCAGCGACCCACCAGATGCCACGGGCGCATGGCACACCCGGATTTTCAATAAGGCTGCCGGGCTGGGGTTGCTGTCAGGTGTGCTATTTGCAGTGTCGGGCGTGACCTATCGCGGGGCCTCAACCGGGTTGGAGTCGGGCGATACGTTTTTGCGCGCCATCGTGACGCTGGCCTGTGTCACCGCATTCCAAACCGCGATTATGGCGGTTTGGTTGCTCTGGCGCGAAAAGGGTGAGATCGGCCGCGTTTTATCGGCCTGGCGCGTGGCCGGGCTGGTGGGCATCTTTTCCATGTTGGGATCGCTGGGGTGGTTTGTGGCCTTTACCATGCAGACCGTGGCGCTGGTCAAAGCGGTGGGGCAGGCGGAGTTGCTGCTGTCGCTTTTGGCCGGGTGGCTGGTCTTTGGCGAGGTGATCAGCCGCCGGGAATGGCAGGGGCTGGCGCTGATCCTGTGTTCGATCCTGATGTTGATCTTGGTGGTCTAGGCCTTTGCCAAACGGGGCGGCTGCGCCGCACGCGATATTATTTGTGCGTGACCGCACGGGTCGTGAGGGACGCTGTCCCTCAAACTCCCTGAGATATTTGTATTCCAAAGAAAGTCAGAGCAACGCCTTGCCGTTGAGGCGGCTGACCAGATGCGCCTCATCATCGTTTTGGAAGAACGGGATGTCCGTGAGAGGCCTGGGGTCCGCAAGATGTGAGGCAAGCTCTGCCAGGACGACTTGTGTGATGAAGGGCAGGTCGAAGTTGCGGGCGTCTTTTAGCGGGACCCATTGCAGGTGGCGCAATTCGTCCTCGGCATTGGAAAAGTCGTCGGCATCGGTGGTGAGGTCGTGGCTGTTGGCCAGAAAGAACCTTGCATCAAAGCGGCGCGGGCGGCCCTGTGGCGTGACGGCGCGAAAGAAGAATTGCAACCGTGCGGCATGGGGGATGTGGCCGGACGCCGCAAAGCCGCGCCAGCCTTGGGGGGCATTGGGCCAGGGGGCGGGGTGGCCCAGACATTGGCCGGTTTCTTCCCACAGCTCTCTGATGGCGGCGGTGGCGAGGGCGTGAGCCGGGCGCTGTGAGGCTTGGGCGAGTTGTTCGGCCACGGCTTCGTCCAGCGGCGTTGTCGGCACATCGGCGTCGACGGGATCGACCGCGCCGCCGGGAAAGACGAATTTGTTGGGCATGAAGGCGGCCGTTGATCCGCGTTGCCCCATCAGAACTGCATCGTCACGCAGCACAATAATCGTGGCGGCGTCGCGAACCTCGGTCATGGGGTGGTGCCAAACCCGTGCATGCGTTTGGCCCATTGGATCGCCACCACCATGCCTTTGAGCCGTGGCAGCAGATAAAGCGACAGGGCAACAGCGCAGATGGTGAGTGTTGTGGCCATTACCCAGGGTTCGGGGCGCAGCTGGCTCCACATGATGTGGATCGCGAAGCCCATGATATGGCCGACCACCAGAATGGTCAGATAGGCGGGGCCGTCATCCGCGCGGTGGTGGTGCAGGTCCTGGGCGCAGTGGTCACATTGATCGGCGACCTTGAGGTAGCCCGCGAACATACGCCCTTCACCGCAATTGGGGCAGCGGCGGCGCAGACCATTCCAAATGGCGGGTTTCATTGGGCGGTCGGCGTTTGGTGCGGAGATATCTGTCATGGTGATCGGCCTTTGTTGCGACACACATGCGCCCGAACGGCCCGAAAAGAAAGGGGTTTGGCGCATTTTGCGCGCAGATGACGCAGGGAGAGGCAATTTTTTGCGACGGAAGCTTTGGGCTGTGCCGTTTGACTTGCATCGACAGGCAAGATGCCACTTTAGAAAAAGGAAAGACCGATGAAGACGCAAATTTTGATGATCGCAATCGCGGCTGGTTTGACTCTGAACGCACTGCCAGCAGTGGCGCAGGACGCAAACGACCGTCCCGACTTTGCCACGCTGGACACCGATGGTGACGGGTCGATCACACTGGAAGAACTGCAAGCCGCAGGCGATGCGCGCTTTGCTGCCATCGATACAGATGGTGACGGTGCCCTGTCCGCAGAAGAGCTGACCGCGCAAGCGGATGAGCGTCGCGCTGAGCGCCGCGCCGAAGGCATCGAGCGGATGATCGAGCGGTTGGACGAAAACGATGACGGCGTGCTGCAGCAAGCAGAATTGCAGGATCGTCGCGGTGGTCCAGATGCCGAGCGCATGATCGAGCGCCTTGATGCCGACGAAGACGGTGCCATCAGCGAAGAAGAGTTTGCAGCTGCAAAAGAGCGTGGCGGCAAGCGAGGCGGTGGCAAGCGCGACGGTAAGGGCGGCGGACGCGGCAATGGCGACCGCGGCTAAGGCAGGTATGACAGTGGGCGGGGGGCACAAGCCCTTCGCCCGTTGCCGAGCGGCAATCGAGCCGATACGTCTGGTGTTAATGACTGTGCCCTTAACCGACATGACCGATGCCGATTTGTTGCGCGCCTATGCGGATGGCACGATGGCCGCTGCAGAAGAGCTGGCGCAGCGGTTGTTGCCCGGTGCTTTGGCGCAAGCGACGCGGATGCTTGCGGATCGGGCGGCGGCAGAGGATGTGGCGCAGGACGCGATGATGCGGCTGTGGCGACAAGCCCCGGCCTGGCGCGAAGGTGAGGCACAGGTGAGCACATGGCTTTACCGCGTTGTGTCGAACCTCTGCATCGATTTCATCCGCAAGCGCAAACGCAATGTGCCGCTGGACGCGGTCGCCGATCCACCGGATCCGGGCGAAAGTGCCGCCGATCAGATGCAAACGAATGCGCGGATGACGGCCTTGTCAGAGGCTTTGGGACAATTGCCAGAACGGCAAGCGCAGGCCGTGGCACTGCGGCATCTTGAGGGGCTGTCCAACCCCGAGATCGCTGAAATCATGGACATTAGCGTGCGGTCAGTGGAAAGTCTGACGGCACGGGGGAAACGTGCATTGGCCGCTGTTTTGGCCGGGCGCAAGGCAGAGTTGGGATATGACGATGCGTAAGACAGACAATGACGATGCCATGATCGATGCCTTGCTGAGCGATGTGGCGCAGGAAAAGCCCGTGCCTGATACCGCGCTGATGGCGCGTGTCATGGCCGATGCCGCGCGCGCGCCGGGCCTGCCTGCACCGCGCCCCAAGCGCAGCGTCTTGGCACAGTTGAGCGACATGATCGGCGGCTGGCCTGCGGCGAGTGGTCTGGCCCTTGCTGGGGTTGTCGGGCTTTGGGTCGGCGTCGCCCCACCTGCCGGGATCGAGGATGTCGCTGCGGGTCTGATCGGCACAACCGAGACAGTCAGCCTGTGGGATGACGAAAGTTTCTTTGCCGAAGAGGGATTGATTGATGGCTGATCCCACCGTGCCCCGTCAGCGCCCGATCTGGCGCATTGTACTGGTGTTATCGCTGGCGCTGAACCTTGCTGTGGTTGGTCTGGTCGCTGGCTTTGCTCTGCGTGACGGCAAGAACGGGCCGCCGCGTGGGGTCGAATTGTCATTGGGGCCAATTGGGCAGGCGCTGACGCCGGATGATCGGCAGGCGATCATGCGCAGTCTGCGCGACAATCGCGAGGTGCGCGCACCGCGCGGGGATGGCGCGCGCGGCGGGATTGAAGTTGTTCTGGTCGTGCTCAACACCGAACCCTTTGATCCGGACGCGTTTTTGGAAAGCCTCAAACAGCCTGATACACGTCAGGCGAAATTGCGCGAGGCCTTGCGCGAAGCGCTGACGCTGCGGGTGACAGAGATGTCGCCAGCAGAAAGAGCGGCCTTCCGTGACCGGCTCCAAGATATTGATGGCAAGCGCCGTTAAGCGGCGGATGACCAGACGCTGACTGCATCGCGGCCCGCAGATTTCGCGCTGTAAAGCGCCGCATCCGCCCGTTCAAATGCCTGACCAAGTGCTGTGTCTTCGGGCGCATCCTCTGGCGTGCCGCTGTGCACGGCAATCCCGACAGAGGCTGTTACGGTCAAGGGATCAAGCCCTTTGCCGATGGAGAACGGCGTGCCGCCGATCAACTTGCGCAGGCGCTGGCCGATCTTCTCGGCGCTGAGGATCCCGGTGTTGGGCAGGGCGATCAGGAATTCTTCACCGCCGATGCGCGCAACCAGATCGCCGTCATGCATCGCCGCCTTCAGCCGGTCGGCCAGTTCCACCAGAACCAAATCACCGACCGCATGGCCAAACTTGTCGTTGATGGATTTGAAGTGATCGATGTCCAACATCACCACCGCATAGGGTTGGTTACTGGCGTGCGATTGCCGCATCAGACGTTGCAAATGGTCCTGCGCGTAGCGTCGGTTATGCAGCCCCGTCAGCGGATCGGTAACAGCAGCACGCAAGCCCCGGCGGACACGGTCGCGTAATTGATCATCGCGGGTCTTGGACTGGATCAAACGCTGGGTCCGCTGCACCAATTCCTGGCTGCTGACCCCATCAAAAATGACATCCGCGGCCCCAAGGTCCAGCACCATCGCAGCTAGATCGGCGTCGTCGGCCGGGACAATCACAAGCTGGGCGGCATGCCGCGTCTGGCTTCGCGACCGGAAATCGCAAACCATGTGCAAAAGGGCGGCCTGATCGATCACGCCACCGGCGCCATTGATCACCAGCACATCCGGTGCGCCGCGTTCTAGCATGCTGACAAATTGCTGCGCGCCGGACACCATTTGAATGGGCTGACCCAGCCCATCTTGCAGGGTGTTGAGGTGTTTGACCGCTGCCACGGCATCATAGCTCACGACAGAAACGCGCGCCGGGGTCAGGCGCGGTGCAGGCTCTTCCTCGAACCCGAAGGCGGCACCATTGCCGTCGCGGTGCATCAGATCAAAGCTGGCATTGCGGCGGCGCAGCAGGTTGCGCACCCGTGATAAAAGAAGCGAATCGTTGATGGGGCGGGGTAGAACATCATTTGCGCCCGCATCCAGCGCCCGCAATCGTGCCGCCGATGTTTCGGCTGTGCCGGTCGAGAGAATCGCGATGTCACGGGTCGCGCGGTTTTCGCGCAGCGATGTGCAAAAGCGGAACCCTTCAGCGGCCTTTTCAACGAGGTTTATCAAGATCAGATCGGGCAAGGATTTGTCCATAATCTTGGCCGCTTCTGCGCAGGTAGCGCAGGTATCGACCAGATATTGTGCCGACATCATCTTGACCTTCAGAACGATCCGATTGGTCGCTACGGGATCGATGATCAGAATTCTTCCTGACATGTTTGACCTTCGAAGTCTGTTTACCCTTCACTCGCCACATTGGTGTGTATTGGTTAAGAATGTGTTGCAGTCTAAGAAAGGATTTCAAATGTCGCCGGAAACCGCCCAAACAATCGCGTTACAAGCTCTCGGGTGGTTGGTCGGGAATGAAGAGCTTTGCCCAACGTTTATGGGTGCGACAGGCACGTCAGTGGATGATCTGAGGGACCGCGCAGCAGAGCCGGATTTTCAGGCCTCGGTTCTGGAATTTCTGACCATGGATGATGCCTGGGTCATGGCATTTTGTGACACGGCAGGGTTGAAATATGAAGAACCCTTAATGGCGCGTTACGCTTTGCCGGGGGCGGAACAGGTCCATTGGACATAGCGAATGTTGCGGTTTTAGAGATCGAGCCTGAGAGTTCCGTCGGGGTCGGCGGCGCGGCTTTGGCACAGGATCATTGTGCTGGCGCGCTGGTCCCTTGACAGCACAAAGTCGCGGTGCTCGACGTCTCCGGCCAACACCCCACATTTGCACACCCCACATAGCCCATCGCTGCATTTGATATCCACATGCACCCCGTTGCGGATCAGGGCGTCGCTGGCGGATTCTGTGGCGGCAACGGCGACCTCACGACCATCTTTCAGCGCAAGCGTAAAGGCGTGGTTCTCGTAGTCCGGCGTTTCGGGAACGGCAAAGTACTCCAGGTGGCGCGCATCCTCGGGAAAGCCGTTTTTGGCGGCGGTTTCCAACACCGCGTCCATGTAGACGTCCGGTCCGCAGGTATAGACATGCGCGTTTGCCTTATGGGCCAAAATGCTTGCCAAATCAGCCCGTGAGCCGTCGGCTGAGCAGTGGATATGGACGCAATCCGCCCAAGGCACGTCTTTCAACATTTCCAGAAATCCGGCCTGATCACGGGATTTGATGCTGTAATGCACCTCAAAATTTGCAGTTTTGCGATGTAGCGCATGAGCCATCGCGATCATCGGGGTGATGCCGATGCCGCCGCCCATCAGGTAGCTATGGCTGGCATCGTCCGCCAAGGGAAAGTGGTTAATCGGGTGGCTGACAAAGACCCGACGGCCCTTGGTGAAAATGCGGTGCATCAGCTTCGACCCACCGCGCCCCGCATCTTCGCGCAGCACCGCGATCTGGTAGCAGGACCGGTCCGCGGGATCGGAACAAAGCGAATATTGTCGAAAGAATTCGGGCGCGATGAGAACGTCGATGTGGCCGCCAGCAGTGGCTGCGGGCAGGTCTGCGCCATCGGGGCGGCGGAAGGTGTAAAGTGTGACGTCAGGCGACATCTGATCCACGTACGAAATTACGACCGGAATCACCGGGCTAGCGACGGTGTCAGCGGTGTAGACATGTTCAGGCGGCATGCCCTTGGCCCGGCGCTTCTTGTGCTCGTCCGCCGTGATCATCGCCCGATAAGCGGCAATCCCAGCCTCGCGATCCATCGGCGCGGGCCAGGGATGCGGTGGCGGGGCCAGCGGAGCGGGGTATACCGCGAGTGTCTGATCCTCAAACCGCAAATCAAGGTCGGTCTGAAGCTCGCGCTGGTTCACCGGATGGGGCGAGGGGCGGTACGCGCCGTCATCCTCCATCTCAAGGTCCCACCACCATTTCTTGACCGGATTAATGCGCCCCTTCCCGACCATATCATCCAGCTTTGCCAAGGCCTTAGCGGCCCCCGGTGCTGTCATGGCGAGTTTGCGAAACGGCGCTTCGGCAAAGAGCCCTTCAAGGTTCCACGGGCAGGTTTTCATGCAGCGCCCGCACATTGCGCCGTTCTTTTGCGCGACCCGGTAGGTGGTGCATTTCTGGCTGTCGGATTTCCAAATCTCATAGCCGTTGAACATCAGCTTTGGCCCCGCGGTAATCGCGCCAGAGGGGCATTCGCGGGCGCATTTGTTGCAGGCCTCGCAGAACCGTTGCAGGCCAAAATCAATCGGCTTGTCATGGGTCATCGGCATGTTGGTGGTGACCACACCGGACTTTAGCCGCGGCCCAAGGAAGGGGTTCAGGATCACCTCGCCAATGCGGCTGACCTCGCCCAGCCCAGACAGCAGCAAAAGCGGCGGGTGCAGCACCTCATCATCCATCACGGAATGGACGCGGGCCGTGTATCCCAGGTTGCGAATATGCTGCGCGATCACACCGCCCAGAAGCGAGAACCGCAGATAGGCGCGCATCGATTGGGCACAGGCGATCCAGTCGTCGCCCGATGCGCCTTCCATGGTTTCGTGGCCTTGATCTACGATCATCGAAACGGCGTTTTTGTGATAGGGAACAATGGGTTCGCCTGCCGCGTCGTGACTGTAATAGGTCCAGTCCGGGCAGGCCGAAAGGCCGACGGCATCGACGCCAAGGTAGTAAAGTGCGGCCTTGATATTGGCGGCGTTCTGCGCGGCATTTGTGGTCGATGGATGAACGTCTGCCGCCTCACCATCTTGCAGCAAGACAAAGGCCCCAAGCGAGGGGCGAAAGGCAAAGGCGGCGGCCGATTTGCGCACGTAATTGCCGTTCTTTGTGGCCTCTTGCACGGTTTTGCCCATGTCGCCGAACAGCCCGCGCGCAAACAGATTGGCGCGTTTTGGCACGCGCGCCACGTTTGGCGCGTCAATATAGGTGGTCGGTTCGTCCACGCGCTTGAGCGTCTCAAACGGATGCGGGCCGTCCGCGAACTGCCGCGACACAAAGGGGTCGCGGGTGCGCGCCGTTTTGGCGTGATCCCCAAGGCCCGTTGTGTAGCTTGCCGGAGTTTTTGCGTTTGGCGACAGCGGCTTATCGGCGGCAAAGGGCAAGGTCGTCGTGATCGCGGCCAGCCCATAGCGGTCACCGGTAAAGGGGTTTTCCAAGAACCTGCCGCGCTGCAACAGGCCCGCTGCCAAGCCCAATGCGCCCAGATGCACGTCGCTTGCGGCCATGGAATGCGCGCGCGCTTCATATCCCAAGGTGCGGATGTAGCTCGCCAAGGTCACAGCGGTTTCCATGCCGCGTAGACAGGCGCGGTGAGCCTGCGCACCGATGATCCAACCGGCGCCGGGCTCGTCCACCTCCGGGTCGCGGGGCATATCGTAAAGGAAAACCAGCGCGTGGCTGTGGTGGCGGCAATCTTGTGCCGGGCGGGCCATGTTTTCGCGCAGACCCGCCATGATCACATCGATACCAGCGGCCAGTGTCTTGGGCTGCATGGAACGCAATTTATCGGCCAGTCGGTCCACATCGGGGTTCAGAATGGCTTCGGCCAGCCATGCCTCTTGGGGGATTTCACAGGTGCCCACCATGCTGGCGTCGCAGTAATACCCGAATGATTTCAGGTGGTTGGCGCGTTCTTGCGGGTCATCCGGGATCTCGGCCACCTCGGCCTTGACCAGACCGTCGCGGGTCGCGTCCAGCATCGCCTGATAGTCGCGCATGGCGCCGACGATACTAGTCGGATCGTCGTCACGCCGGAACGACAGGCCCGTCATCGGGGGCAGGCCGCGCAGGTCAACCCTGTCCACCCTTGCGAGTTTTTCCAGCGGGAACGGTCCCAGATGGAACGGGCGGTTGCGGTATGAGCGGAGCTTTGGCATGTCGGGTTAACGTCCCCGTGCGGGGGCCAAGTGTCAAGCGAGGGGCGGCATGATCGCAGGCATCATTTTCGACAAGGACGGCACGCTTTTCGACTTCAACGCCACATGGGGCGCGTGGTCTGCGGGGATGATCGCGACAGAGGCGGGCGGCGATCCTGAATTGACCCAAAAGCTGGCGGATGTGCTTGGCTATGACATTGAAAACAAGGTCTTTCGCGCCGGCAGCCTTGTAATTGCCAGCACCGCACAGGAACTGGCTGAGGCGATCCTGACCGTGGTACCCGGTGATCGCGATGCGCTGCTGGCGCGGATGAATAAACATGCGGGTGAGGTAGGGCAGGTGGCCGCCGCCGACCTGCCTGTGGTGATGGCGACACTCAAGGCGATGAACTTGCGGCTTGGTGTCGCGACCAATGATAGCGAGGGGCCAGCGCGTCTGCATCTGGACCGCGCGGGCATCACCGATGTCTTTGATTTCATTGCCGGATACGACAGTGGCCATGGCGGCAAACCTGCGCCGGGGCAGTTGCATGCGTTCTGCAAAGCAACCGGGCTTACCCCCGACACTTGCGTCATGGTCGGCGACAGCACCCATGATCTGCATGCGGGGCGCGCGGCGGGGATGCGCACGGTCGGTGTCCTGACCGGCCCGGCACCGGCGAAGGAATTGGCCCCTTTTGCCGATGTGGTGCTGCGTTCCGTCGCTGATCTGCCGTCCTGGATCGCCGAGATGCGCAAATAACGACGCGATCTGTCGCAAAAGCCGCACCCGGCCCGCAGGCCTTTTGTCATCTTTGACCCAATCGGAGGGACAGCGCATGGCAGATAAACCCAGACGGCGCGGCGGCGGACGTGCAGGAAATGCAGCACGGCGCGGACAGGCCAGCATAGATCAGATGCCGTGGCGTCTACCGATCAATACCGACCGCCCGACGGAACCTCTGCCGCCCGAAGGTGTGCAGGCGATCCATGATGGGGCGATGCGCATCCTTGAAGAGATCGGGATCGAATTTCTGAACGAAGAAGCGCTTGAAATCTTCAAAGAGGCGGGCTGCAAAGTCGATGGCACCAACGTAAAGATGGGCCGCGACTGGGTGATGGAGATGGTGGCCAAGGCCCCCGATCAGTTCACCATCACACCGCGCAATCCCGACAAGACGATCACCATTGGCGGCAAGCATATCCTCTTTGGCAATGTCTCTTCGCCGCCCAATTACTTTGATCTTGAGATCGGCAAAAAGGTTTCTGGCAGTCGCAAACAATGCGCGGACCTGCTGCGGCTGACGCAATATTTCAACTGCATCCACTTTGCGGGCGGCTATCCGGTGGAGCCTGTCGATGTTCATGCAAGCGTGCGGCATCTGGATGTTGTCTACGACAAGATGGTGCTCACCGATAAGGTCGCCCACGCCTACAGCCTTGGCAAGGAACGGGTCGAAGATGTGATGGAAATGGTCAAGATCGCGGGCGGTCTGACCGAGGAAGAATTCCAGGCCACGCCGCGCATGTATACCAATATCAATTCCACCAGCCCGCTGAAACATGATGTGCCCATGATCGATGGCTGTTTGCGTTGTGTGCGGCGCGGGCAGGCGGTGGTGGTGACGCCCTTTACGCTCGCCGGGGCCATGGCGCCGGTCACCATGTCGGGGGCCGTGACGCTGTCGATTGCCGAGGCGATCAGCGCGATTGCGCTTTTCCAATATGTCAGCCCCGGCGCGCCTTGCGTGATCGGCACCTTTACCTCCAACGTCGATATGAAGTCCGGCGCGCCCGCATTCGGCACGCCCGAATACATGCGCGCAACGCAGATGACCGGACAGATGGCGCGGTTCTACGGGCTGCCGATGCGTGCCTCTGGCGTTTGCGCGGCCAACGTGCCGGATGGTCAAGCCATGTGGGAGACGTCGAATTCGCTGTGGTCCGCCGTCCAGTCGGGCACCAATGTGGTCTACCACGCCGCTGGTTGGTTGGAGGGCGGCTTGGTCGCCAGCCCCGAGAAATTCATCATGGATTGCGAGGTCCTGCAGATGATCCAGCGCTATATGGAACCGCAGATCACCGCGACATCGCCCCAGGACATCGCCCTTGATGCGATCAAAGAGGTCGGGCCAAACGGTCACTTCTTTGGCATACAGCACACACAGGACCGCTATGAAGAGGCGTTTTATCAACCCTTCGTCTCGGACTGGCGCAATTTTGAGGCCTGGGAGGTCGCAGGCGGCATCTGGACCGCAGAGCGGGCGCACCGGACGTTCAAGGACATCATGGCGACCTTTGAGGAGCCCCCCATGGACATCGCCGTCAAGGACGAGCTGAGCGCCTTTGTCGAGCGGCGCAAATCAGAAGGTGGTGCGCCGACCGATTTCTGATCGCAGCCGGCGGGTAAACCGTCTAAGCTGATGTCATGTGTGGACGTATGGCCATCACCCTGCCGCATGAGGCGATGACGCAGGTCTTTGACGCAGTGGCGTCCAATGACCTGCCTGACGTGCCCAATTACAACGTCTGTCCGACGGTGCAGGTGCATACGGTCACGTCTGACGGGCACGCCCGGCGGCTGCGGCCGATGCGCTGGGGCTTTATCCCGCATTGGTACAAAAAACCCTCTGGTGGGCCGCTTTTGATCAATGCCCGGTCAGAAACCATCGCGGAAAAGCCCGCTTTTCGGAACGCCTGCCGCGAACGGCGCTGTCTGGTGATTGCGGATGGGTTTTATGAATGGAAACGGGGCGAGGGCGAAACCCCGCTGCCCTATTGGGTCACCCGCGCGGATGCTGCGCCCATGGCGATGGCGGGCATCTGGCAGGACTGGGATCAAGAAGGCGCGGCAATGACAACCTGTGCTGTGGTCACAACAGACGCCAATGCCGCCATGGCCCCGGTGCACCACAGGCTTCCCGTGATCCTGAACCCTGATGATTGGCCATTATGGCTGGGCGAGGCGGGCAAAGGGGCCGCCACATTGATGAAAAGCGCACCAGATGATGCGCTTGTCTTGCAGCGCGTCAGCACTGCGGTCAATTCGAACCGTGCAACGGGGGCGGCGTTGATCGAGCCGTTAGCGGATCAACCCGGCTTGTTGTGCAAATCGTAGCCTTCGTCGAGATCATCAAGTTCCCATGGTGACACGCCCAAACGGATGAAGCCCTTGTAGGCGTTGGGATAGTAAGGGTGCGCGCTCAAGGATCGGAATTCAACATCGGTCATTGTATCGGTCACTGTAAAGCTGATGGAATTGTACGACCCACCAGCTGGTTGCCAGCCGCTCCACACTTCAGTGGACCCGTAATCGATGGTAAAGTTGGCCCAGTTATCATGACCATTTTCAAAAGTGACAATGTCGCCCGGGCAGACATATGTCGTTGTCGGGAAAAAGCCGGCCTCAATCACCGTCACAACATGCGTCAGCGGCCCGCCAAAACGACCGAGGCAATCAGACAAGCTGGTGCTTGCAACAGCCGGGGTCGACAGCGTGGTGGCAGCAATGGCTGCAGTAAGTCCCATACCCAACAAAGAGCGTTTCATGATCTTTATCCTTTTACGCGCCCCAGCCCCAGCACGGTTTCGCCCGCGTTTATGTCGCCCAAATTGGACAAAGTTGTGGCACAAACCGCGCGAGATGGTGGCAAATCCAACAGATGCTGCGGATGATCGGACCGCAGAGGGTCGATTTTGGCGGCAAAGGTCTTGATGTCCCCGGCAAAGACCTAAATGACCGGTCAGAGGCGCCGGGGGTGTTGGTCAGGTGCAACTTGCAGCAGGGCGGGGCGCCTTTGATCGCCCCCCACTTGCAGATTAGTTGATTGAGGCCGTGAACCTTTTTCGAATAAGGTAGCGGGAACAGGCGGAATAGGGTCGAGCTTTGTCACTTTTTATCATTGTAGCATTGCCGTTTCTGGGTGCTTTGCTTCCAGGATTGATGAATTCGGCTGGCCGCGCGGCCTGTGCAGGTGTGACGTTTACCGTCTCGCTTCTGGCCTTTGTCGGGCTGCTGACGAACCTGCCCAGCGTGATCGCGGGCGAGGTGGTGACAGCCCGCGTTGATTGGATGCCGCATCTGGGGCTGAACTTTACCCTGATGCTGGACGGGCTGGGCTTTTTCTTCGCATTACTGATCCTGGGGATCGGCCTGCTGATCATCACCTACGCCCGCCATTACCTGTCGCGCAAAGACAATATGGGCGAGTTTTTCACCTATCTGCTGCTGTTCCAAGGCGCGATGGTCGGGATCGTTCTGTCCGATAACATCCTGCTTTTGCTCATTTTTTGGGAACTGACCTCGCTATCATCTTTCCTGCTGATCGGCTATTGGAAGCATCTGCCCGAAGGGCGGCAAGGCGCGCGGATGGCGCTGACAGTGACTGGCATGGGAGGGCTTGCCATGATCGGTGGGATGCTGATCCTTGGCCAGATCGTCGGCAGCTACGACCTCAGCGTGATCCTGCAAAACCGCGCGTTGATCCAAGCCGATCCGCTTTATGTGCCTGCGCTGATCCTGATCCTGCTGGGCTGCTTTACCAAATCCGCGCAATTCCCGTTCCACTTCTGGCTGCCCCACGCGATGGCCGCCCCGACGCCGGTGTCGGCCTATCTGCACTCTGCCACCATGGTCAAAGCGGGCATCTTCCTGATGGCGCGCATGTGGCCGGTGCTCTCGGGCACGCCGGAATGGTTCATGATCGTGACGACCGCAGGGCTGGTGACGATGGTGCTGGGTGCGGTGATCGCGCTCTTTAAGCATGACCTCAAGGCGCTGCTGGCCTTCTCGACCGTCAGTCATCTGGGCCTCATCACCATGCTTTTGGGCACAGGCACAGCCTTTGGCGCGATGGCGGCGGTCTTCCACATTCTCAATCACGCGACGTTCAAGGCCGCGCTCTTTATGTCCGCCGGGATCATCGATCACGAGGCGCATACCCGTGACATTCGCCGCCTTGGGGGCCTGCGCAAATTGATGCCCGTGACCTTTGGTGTGGCAACGCTCGCGGCGCTGTCGATGGCGGGCATTCCGTTGCTCAACGGCTTTTTGTCGAAAGAAATGATGCTGGAAGAGGCGGGGCACACCGTTCTTTTCGGGATGCCTCTCTTGGTGCCGGTGATGGCGACGGTTGGTTCGCTCTTCTCGGCGGCCTATTGCTTCCGCTTGATCGGGCACGTCTTCCTTGGTCCGGTGCGCGACGACTACCCGGCCACCCCGCATGATCCCGGCCCAGGTCTGTGGATGCCGCCGGGGATCCTTGTGGTGCTGGTCGTCGTGATCGGCGTGGCACCCTTTATGGCAGAGCCATTCGTGAAAATCGTGACCGCCTCCGTGCTGGGCGAGGCGGCGGATGTGCCCAAGAACTACATCAAGATTTGGCACGGGCTTGTGCCTGCACTTTACATGTCGATTGTCGCCGTCGTCGGTGGTTTGCTGCTGATGATGGTCTTCAACCCCGCTTTACGGCTCTGGGATGCCGCTCCGCGGCCCGAGGCCAAGCGCATCTTTGAAGCCATTGTCGAAACTGCAGCGGCTGTCGCCCGCACGCTGATCCTGCCGCTGCACAACGGCTCATTCACCCGCTACGCCGCCATTGGCACCGTGGCGATTGTCGGGGCGGGCCTGCACGCATGGTCCACAGGGCAGGTCGGCGCGCCAACGCGCGAGGCGCAACCTGCTGATCTGGTGCAGATCGCGGGTTGGCTGATGCTTGTGGCCGCAACCGGTGGGCTGGTCCTGATGCACCGCAACCGTCTGTTGTCGCTGATCCTGATCGGGATTGTGGGGCTCATGGTCTCGGTCGGGTTCGTGTTCTTCAGCGCGCCTGATCTGGCGATGACCCAATTCACGGTTGAGGTGGTGACGATCATCTTGCTGCTGCTCGCGCTGAACTTCTTGCCCAAAACCACCCCGGTCGAAAGCACCATGCTGCGGCGTATCCGTGACGCGGGCATCGCCATTGCGGGTGGGTTGGCCACCTTTGCGCTGGCGCATCACTACCTGCTGCGCGATGCCATCGCGGCCCCGATTTCGGAATTCCATCTGGCCAATTCCTACAAAGGCGGCGGCGGTACCAATGTGGTCAACGTCATCCTCGTCGACTTCCGTGGCTTCGATACCTACGGCGAGATCATCGTTCTGGGGATCGCAGCACTTTTGATCTACGCACTGACAGAGACGCTGCTGTCCAGCAATGTGCGAGCAAGGCTGCTGAACCGCCAGCCGGATCAACCACGCGCAGGCAACCAGCATCCGATGATGATGGTCGTGCTAACCCGCGTGATCATGCCGATTGTGCTTTTGGTCGGCTTCTACATCTTCCTGCGCGGCCATAATGAGCCTGGTGGCGGATTTATCGCGGGTCTGATCGTGTCGATCGCTGTTGTGATGCAGTACATGGCCAGCGGCTTTGGCTGGGCCTCTGATCGTCTGCGCTATCCCTATCATGGGGTGATCGGGGCAGGGGTCCTGATCGCGGGCATGACCGGGATCGGGTCATGGTTTGTGGGCAAGCCCTTCCTGACCTCTGATTTTACCTACGTCCGCATCCCACCGTTCGAGAAATTCGAACTGGCGACCGCCGCGCTCTTTGATTTGGGCGTGTTCCTTGCGGTTGTCGGCGCAGTGATGCTGTCGCTGGAAAGCTTCTCGCGGCTCGCCCGCACCGCCCACACAGAAGAAAGCGATCATCCGATGGATATCGACCCCTCGCGGGATGAACCCGAAAGGGAGGGCGCGTAGATGGAACTGCTTGTGTCCTCTGCCATTGGTGTGCTGACCGCGGGCGGCATCTATCTGATGCTGCGCCTGCGGACTTTCCCCGTGATCCTTGGCATTTCGCTGCTGACCTATGCGGTCAACGTGTTCCTTTTCGCCTCTGGTCGTCTGACCGTTGGCGCGCCGCCGATCCTGCGCGACGGGGTGGAGGTCTATACAGACCCGCTGCCCCAAGCGCTGGTGCTGACGGCCATCGTGATTTCGTTTGGAATGACCGCCGTGGTCGTGATGATCGGTCTTGGGGCCTACCTTGGGTCAAACGACGATCATGTGGATGATCAGCCAACCTCTGACGATACCAGTGGGGGGGCTGCGTGATGGCACATTGGATCATCATCCCCGTTGTCCTGCCCGCGCTGGTCGCACCTTTCATCGTGCTGGCTGCGCGCTACCACATTGGCATCCAGCGGGTGTTTGCATTGGCCGGTGTCACCGCCCTGATCGCCGTGGCAGCGGGCCTGGCCTGGCAAGCCTCTGACGGGACGGTCACGCTTTATCAACTGGGCGATTGGGCGGCACCCTTTGGCATCGTTCTGGTGGCGGATCGTCTGTCGACCATGATGGTGCTGCTGACGGCTGTGCTGGGCCTATTTGTGCTGCTCTACGCCATTGGATCAGGGTGGGACGAACGCGGCAGGCATTTCCATGCGCTGTTCCAATTTCAGCTCATGGGGATCATGGGGGCGTTCCTGACAGGCGACCTATTCAACCTCTTTGTGTTCTTTGAGGTCCTGCTGATCGCCAGCTACGGCTTGATGATCCACGCAGGCGGCAATGCGCGGCTGCGGGCAGGTGTGCAATACGTGCTCTTTAACCTGATCGGATCAACGCTGTTTCTGTTTGCGCTGGGCTCCATCTATGCCGAGACGGGCACGCTGAATATGGCGGACCTTGCCGAACGGGTGCAGTTGATCAGCCCCGAAAACACCGTGGGCATCCGCGTGGCCGCCGTGCTGCTGCTGCTGGTCTTTGCCATCAAAGCCGCGCTTGTGCCGCTGCACTTCTGGCTGCCTGCAAGCTATGCCGAAGCGCCCGCACCGGTTGCCGCCCTCTTTGCGATCATGACCAAGGTTGGTGCCTATGCGATCATCCGGGTCTACACGATGATCTTCCCGCCAGAGCTTGCGGCGACCGCAGGTCTGCATGACGTCTGGCTCTTGCCCGCAGCGCTGATCTCGCTCGCCATCGGTATGGTGGGTGTGCTGGCCGCCAAAAGCCTCGACCGTCTGGTTGCGTTTTCGGTCATCGGGTCGATGGGGATGGTGATGGTGGTCATTGCGCTTTTCACGCCCGAGAGCATCGCCGCCGCACTTTACTACATCGTGCATTCCACGCTGGCCGCCGCCACGTTGTTCCTGATCTCTGATCTGGTGCGCACGGGCCGCGCTGATGTGGCGCTGACCCCGCAAGCGCCAATGGCCGGCGCCCCGCTCACGGCAGCGCTGTTCTTTGCTGCCGCCATCGCCATGGCTGGTCTGCCGCCGCTTTCTGGGTTTATCGGCAAACTGCTGGTGCTCGACGCGGCCTTTGACAGTGACCGTATGGCGCTGATCTGGGCGGTTGTGCTGGTCTCAAGCCTGATCAGCATCCTTGGGTTTGCCCGCGCGGGCAGTGTCCTGTTCTGGAAAGCCAACAGCATTGACCCGACAGAGGACGCTGTCCAGACACGCCCCCACGCGCTGGCCTATGTGGCCACTGGCGGGCTCTTGGCGCTCCTCGTCGCGCACACCGTTTTTGCCGGGCAAATGCACGGCTACACCACGCAAATGTCCGCCCAGCTTTTCGCACCAGAGCCCTATCTGTCAGAAGTGCTGGAGACGCCCGGCAAACTCAGCGAACCGAAAGAGGGTCACTAGATGTCACGCGCATTCCGTTGGCTCTTGCCGCATCCCTATCTGACACTGCTCTTGGCGGTGGTCTGGATCCTGCTGCAAAATCAGTTTTCTGCCGGGATGGCCGTCTTTGGCCTGATCCTTGGGATCATCATCCCGTGGGGAACCTCCGTATGGTGGCCTGACACGCCCAAAGGGTTCCGGCTGGGCAAGATGCTGTCCTACAGTCTGATCGTCATGTGGGATATCATCGTCGCCAACATTCAGGTGGCCTGGATCGTGCTGACGGTGCCAAACGCCAAGCTGAAACCGGCCTGGATCGTCATCCCGCTGGACCTGCGCCAGCCAGAGGCGATCACAATGCTGGCAGGCACCATCACCCTGACCCCCGGCACCGTGTCGGCGGATTTGTCGGACGAAGGTCACAGCCTCTTGGTGCATGTGCTGCACACCGATGATCCCGACGGCGAACGCGACGGCATCAAGTCCCGATACGAGGCACGGCTAAAGGAGATTTTCTCATGACGTCAGCAGCTTGGGCATTGGATATCGCGCTGATCGTGGCCTTTGCAGCGCTCGCCTTGGGGCAGCTGTTGTCGATGGTGCGGCTGGTCGTCGGCCCCACGACAGGCGACCGGATTTTGGCGCTTGATACCATGGTGATCAACGCGCTGGGCCTTGTTGTGGTGCTTGGCATCCACCAAGGCGCACAGATTTACTTTGAGGTGTCGCTGCTGATCGCCATGCTTGGCTTTGTCTCAACGGTGGCCTTGGCGCGCTTCGTTTTGCGGGGGGACATCATCGAATGATTGGAACTTATGCAACCGCGCTTTGCTTGCTGATCGGCTCTGGCTTTGTCCTTGTGGGCGTCTTGGGGCTGCTGAAATTCAACGACCCAATGACGCGGCTTCATGCGCCGACCAAGGTGGGCACGATTGGCATCGGTATGCTGCTTTTGGCCTCGATGATCCATTCCTTCACGTTGGGCGAGACGTCGTTTCACGAGCTGCTGATCATGGGTTTTTTGTTCGTGACGGCACCGGTGTCGGCCAATTTCATCGCGAAGGTCTGCCTGCATAAACAAGACTGCATGACGCCTCCGCCACCCGAAGCGGACACAACCTGGTCGACCCTGCAGTCACCGGATCGTGACCTTGTGGAAAAGGCGGCTGAGGCCAAGTGATCTGCCCAGAGTCTCGCCACGGTTAAACATTCATCAAGCCTAATTGGTTAGGCAGGCGTCAACGATGTCTGTGACAATAGGATTTGATGATGTTTGGCAAAATGTGTCTGGTGTTTTGCGTCGCATGGGGCCTTGCGACAGCGGCGGCCGCAGACCAACCCGTGCTTGCAATCGCAACCGGGGAATACGCGCCCTTTACCGATTCAAACGCAGCTGACGGGGGCGTGGTCAACGCACAGGTCGCGGCAATCGCAGAAGCGGCGGGGTATCGGGCGGTCTTTGACTACATGCCGTGGATGCGGGCACTAGAATTGACCCGCAATGGGCGGTTCCCGGTCAGCTCTTATTGGTATCAAAGCGACGAACGCGCGGTTGATTTCATCCATGTGGGGCCAATTGTGCAGGACGACATCGTCTTTTTCCACCGTGCGGACATGACCTTGCCAGACTGGTCCACCCTCAGTGATCTGGCGGACCTGCGGATCGGTGCGGTCACAGGCTATACCTATACGCCCGGCTTTTGGGACGCGGCGGCGGCAGGGACGATCAATGTCCAAACCGCCCAAACGGATGAGGCGAATTTGCGCAAGCTCTTGGCCGGTCGCATCGACGTCTACCCGATGAGCGCGACAAGCGGCTTTGCCCTGATTGCCGAGAATTTTACCCCAGAGGAACAGGTGCAATTCGACTTCGACGACAAGCCAATGTTCTCAACTGACGGCTTCCTGCTGGTGTCACGGCAATTGGAAAACGCTGAAAACCTGGCCGCCGAACTACAGGCGGCTGTTGATGGCCTCACCTTGGCATCGCGCTAATTCTTTATGGACATAGAGCCCCCCACAACGCTGAAGCCCCAACGCAGGCTCAGCACGGTCCTTGCCAAAGTGACCTTGCTGCTTGCGCTTGCATTGGGGGTCTTAGCTGGCGTCTCGCAAATGTTGGCGGACCTCAAACAAGAAAAGCGTGCGGTCGAATATTCGGCAGACCAATTCTTGTCGAGCGTGGCACCCTCCGCCGCCTCAGCGGCCTATAACTACTACTTGCCAGCAGCAGAACAGGTGGCCGCTGGATTGTTCACGCAACGGGCCATCAGCGCTGTCACGATCATGAACGAAGGCACCGAAATGATCAGCCGCACCCGAGAGGTTGCGCCGACCTTGCCCGCCATTGGTCAGTTGACCCAGCCCGATTTGGTGACCCTCAGCGTGCCGCTGATGTCACCTGCCGACAGCGATCGGTCCGACGTGATCGGCGAAATTTCGATCACAGTGGATCGCTCCGTGGTCGCGCCGTCCTTTGTCAATCGGATGGTCTGGTATTTCCTGTTTGCGACCATCAAGAATTTCATCCTTGGGATACTCTTGATCCTGATCCTCTATGCCGCTTTGGCGCGCCACATCGTGTCTTTGGCTGATGTGGCTGGCAAGTGGCGGCCCGCTGCCGGACCGCTCAAACTGGACGATCCCCCAAAAATGCTCCGCGGGACAGAGCTGGACGTCTTGGGCGAAAAAATCAAACAACTTGCAGAAACGGCGCGACAACAGATTTCCGTGGTTGAGGCTTCGCGCAAAGAGACCGAGCAAAACAATTCTGAACTGAATGCCCGTTCGCAAGACCTGTCGCGTGCGGTTGAGAAACAGAACGAAGAACTCCAACGGGCCAATCGACAGCTCCGCGACCTTGCTGAACATGATGCTTTGACCGGGCTTCTTAACCGTGGGGCCTTTGACCGTCTGGCCAGCGACGCATTCGTTGAGGCGGTCGAGGCTGACAGCCAGCTGTCGATCCTGTTGCTCGATGTGGACCACTTTAAGGCCTACAACGATCATTACGGGCATCAGGCGGGCGACGATTGCCTGATCCGGATCGCACGGATCATTGAAAAAACCGTGGCGCAATCCGGCGGCGCGGTCGCGCGCTTTGGCGGAGAAGAATTTGTCTGCCTGATACAAGGCCTGACATTGCAAGGCGCCATGGAAGTGGCCGAGGAAATTCACGCCCGTTTGGCGCAGGCTCAGTTGGAACATCAACGCTCCACCATTGCCAACCACATCACGATCAGCCTTGGGGTAGCCTCATTGGATACGATCCCCGACCCGTCGCTGGATGCGCTCATCTCTGCGGCGGACGAGGCGCTTTATGAGGCAAAGCGCAATGGCCGGAACCGGTCGGTTGCCTCCACGGATGCCATTCGTGAAACGATCCGCCAAACGCGGCAAAGCGCTCAGACGCTATTAAGGGCCGTCAGGGCGCGCGCCTTCCAGCCCTTTTTCCAGCCACAGGTGGATGCCCGCACCGGTGCCATTATCGGTGCCGAAGCGCTCGTGCGGTGGACGCGGGATGACGGATCCATCGCGGCCCCGCAGGCCTTTTTGGACACAGCGCAGGAAAACCGTCTGCTTCCGGCAATTGATCACATCGTCTTGGACGGCGTGATTTCATTTCTGGACAGGTTGGCGGCGCAGGGCCTGTCAGTGCCGCGTGTGTCCGTCAACGCCCCGCGAGACACGCTGTTGGACAGTGCCTACCTTGATAAGGTGATCTGGTTGGCCAACACGCGCCAGACCCAAATCGCCATCGAGTTGTTGGAAACGGCGATCCTCGACAGTCCCGAACCTCAAATGCTTGAAAACATCTCAAAGCTGCGGGACAGCGGCGTTGCGGTTGAGATTGACGATTTTGGCACCGGTCATACGTCAATCCTGAGCCTCATGACGCTCAAACCATCACGGCTGAAAATCGCGCGCGAATTGGTGATGCCGATGGCCGACAAAACCTCTCACCAAACGATTGTTGCCAGCGTGATCCGCATTGGTGAGGCGTTGGGCATCGATGTCATGGCTGAAGGCATTGAAACCGCAGAAATTTCGCAGGTGCTTGTGTCGCTCGGTTGCCCTTTGCAGCAGGGTTATCACTTCGCCCGCCCGATGCCGATGGACGACATGATCGACCTGCTTGCCGCGCCATCGGAGGATTGGAAAGCCGCTGGATCTTCCGCGTCTTGAACAACCGTCCAAGTCACTTGAAAGGTGCAAAGCGACCACAACAGTATTTGGCGCGGACCACAAAACCGGATAGCTTGCCCCGAGAAACCAAGAGGAGGGGGCATGTTTGGTTTGTTTCGCCGCGCAGAATCTGCGCCGCCCTCTGTGCAGCTGAACCTCAAAGACGCGGCGTTTTTTGCGGACCCTTATCCGACTTATGCCACCCTGCAAGGCGACGACCCGGTGCATTGGGCGCCGGAAGGGTTTTGGTTCCTGTCGGCCTACGATGACGTGCGTGCAGCCCTTTCGGACGCCCGGCTGAGCAACTGCCCAGCGGCATTTGCCGTCCTGCATGCCCGCAACCGCGACCAACGCATTGCCGCGGATATCGCCAACCGGCTGATCGCCTTCATGGATGCCCCTGAACACACGGCGCTGCGCGGTCCTATCGCCAAGGGTTTTCGACAGGCGCTGAGCGATCTCCAGCTTGATTTTGCCCATCTGACCCAAGAACGCCTCAAGCAATGCGTGCCAAACCAAGGCATTGATTTCGTTTCCGATTTCGCCGAACCGCTCGCCGCTGACATGGCCTGCGCCATGTTTGGCCTGCCGAACGCAGATGCCGCACAGATCACCGGGTGGAGCTATGATTTCTTCATGCTTTTCCATGCCGTCCCTGACCCGGACACGCTAAACGCGCTTGAGCCGCGCTTGCGCGCCTTTCGCGACTACATGACTGCACATCTGACCCAAGCGTCCGCCGGTTCGGTCACTGCAACCCTCGCGCAAGAGGTAGGGCAACGGCTGAGCGAAGCTGAGGTCGTGGATAACCTGATGCTGCTGATCGCGGACACGATTGGGAATGTGCAGGCGGCTTTGGCGAGTTGTATTCACTTGCTGCTATGCCATCCGCAAGACCCAGCCGCCATTGCGTCGCCTGATCTGATGAACCGGATCATTGACGAATGTCTCAGACTGGAGAGCCCCGGCCAATTTCAGGGCCGTATCACACTGGAACCTGTTGAGATTGGGGGCAAATCGATCCCTGCAAAATCCATCGTGCTGCTGGGATTTGGCGCGGCGAACCGGGATCCCGCGCACTTTGCGCAGCCTCATGTGTTTGACCCAAACCGCCCCGCGACGCCGCATCTGGCCTTTGGGGCCGGGCGGCACATGTGCCTTGGCCACGCGGTGGTGCGTCAGCAATTGGCGGCGGTGCTGCCGGTTGTCTTTGGGGCAGGGGGACTGACATTCAAGCCGTGCGGACCGGTTGTGTGGCAATCCCGATATGGCCATCGTTGGCTGCAAAATTTACCAGTGACGTTCGTGGCGCAGGATCGCCGCGCGTGACGTCGCCGCCCCAAACCATCCCCGCTATTCTAGCGGCGCAGGCCGAGGCGCGACCCGATCAGACCGCACTGATTGCGCCAGACGGGCAAACCATCAGCTATGCAGTATTGGCCGAACACACCACGCGGCTGGGTGCCGCCTTGCAGTCTTTGCGCCCCCGTGATCCCGCGCGCGGCCTGCGGATTGGGATCGCGCTTCCCAATGGGGTAGAGATCTCCATCGTGTTGCTCGCCGCGACCTGCGTTGGCACCGCTGTCCCCTTCAACCCGGCCCACACAGCGCCCGAAAGTGAGACGCTTTTTGTGCAGACCGGGATCGACGCCTTGGTCGTCGCCGCAGGGGCAGAGGTGCCCGCCATCGCCGCCGCTCAAGCCCTGGGCGTGCCCGTCCTACGGTTAACGTCCGATCTGCGCATATCCGGCCTGCGCGCGGACCGCACGGCCATGCCAGAACGCCAGCCCACGGATATCGCTTTACTGCTTTTGACGTCGGGATCGACGGGGCAACCGAAACACGTGCCCTTGACACACCACAATCTCTGCCGCTCTGCCGCCGATGTGGCGCGTTCGGTAGCGCTGACCCCGGCGGACCGCTGCCTTGTCATGTGGGAACAATTCCACATCGGCGGGTTGGTTGACCTCTTGCTTGCCCCCTTGATCTCTGGAGGGAGCTTGATCGCGGCCGGATCGTTTGACGCACCACGGTTTTTTGCACAGTCCAAGGCCCATGCGCCGACCTGGTATCAGGCCGTGCCCACAACGCTGGCCGAACTCGTCCTCTACGGCGAACGCGAGAACTTGCCACCGCCCAAGTTGCGCTTTGTCCGGGCGGTTGCGGCGGCACTTTCTCCGGCCGTGCAGGAACAGGCCGCCCGCTACTTTGACGCCCCCATCATCCGCACCCTCGGCATGACAGAGGCGGGGCCGCTGATCACATCGACCGCGCTGCCACCGGCACCACAAAAGCCCGGCGCGGTGGGGCGCAGCGCGGGGCCAGAACTGCGGATCATTGGACCAGGCGGGAAAGAGGTCGCGGCAGGCGAAACCGGTCAGGTGGCGATCCGGGGCGAGAATGTCTTTGCGGGTTACGAAGACAATCCTGATGCCAATGCGGCGGCCTTTCTCGGCGATTGGTTTCTCACAGGCGACGTCGGTTATCTGGATCCGGATGGTGATCTTTTTCTGACGGGTCGCCAAAAGGAACAGATCAACCGCGGCGGCGAAAAGATCAGCCCACAAGAGGTCGACGATGCGCTCTTGTCGCATCCTGCAGTGGCAGAGGCCGCGACCTTTGCCCTGCCTCACGCAACGCTGGGTGAGGATGTCGCCTGCGCGGTTGCACTAACGGCAGACACCTCTGACAGCGATCTGCGCAGATACCTTGGCGCAAGGCTCGCAGCCCACAAGATCCCCGCGCGTATCGCTATTCTGGACCGGCTGCCGCGCAATCCCGTCGGCAAGATTGACCGCATGGCCCTGTCGCGCATGGCCGCGCAGGACAAGGCGAGCGACACCCAATTCACGGCTCCCGCCACGCCAAATGAAACGGCGGTGGCTGCGATTTGGTGTCATGAACTACGGCTGGATGAGATCAGCGTGCACCAGGATTTCGCTGGCGCGGACGGCGATTCACTGTCGGCTGTGCGCATTCTTGTGGCGCTCGAGACGCGCTATGGCCGTACGATGCCCGACGATTTGCTGACAATCGCCTCCACGGTGCATCAGATGGCCGCCGCCCTCGACGCACGCGGGATCAGCCCGCCAGAGGGTACACCGGGCGCTGACGATAAGGACACCCCAACAATCTCGCACACCGCCCTGGCCGAAAGCGGTGTCTTCAAAGGCGACATGCTGGATGCGGTCAAAACGGTGCGCAACCGGCCCGAGCTCAAGCTCGTTCTCGACTTCATCATCGCCCATGCGACGCCTGCGCAGGCCAGCGAAGCCGCTCAAACACTCGCACGCGCAAAACCCGGCGAAGGCGCTGGGATATGGAACAAGCTTGTCCTGCGCTGGGGCCTGTGGCGATGGTTGCATCATATGCGCGCGGACATGGCCAAGGCCGATGCCGACGACAGCTGGACCTGCGAGACGCTGGTTGAGGACGCTTTGCTCTACTCCGATCCCCTGACGCCCAGCACGCAAAAGACCCTTGTTGTGGGCTTTGCCGGTGACCGGACACGTCTGCTGATGCCAACCTATCAGGCGCTCGCCGGGTTGGACCCAAATGACGCCGATTTGCTGCTGCTTATCGACCGAAGCCAACGCTTGTTCCTGCATGGATTGCCTGCCGTTGGGCCCGACCTTGATAGCCTTGCGGGCTTCTTGCGCGATCTTGCCGATGATCGCGGCTATGGCCGTGTTGTCGGGCTCGGGACCAGCGCGGGGTCCTTGGCAGTCCTCGCCATCGCCCGCGCGGCGGGATTTTCCCTCGCCGTCTCTGCTGCCCCGGCAGGGCTGAAACGCCACCCGAAATTTACGCCATTGTTCGCGGCCCTGAAAGAGACGGGACCGCCGCCGCCGATGCGGATCGTCTACGCCGACCGCCCGCCAGACCGCGCCAAGGCCCACCACCTGCAATCCGAATTTCCCATGGCAGATATGGTCGCATTTGGCACCGAGACCAAGAACGTCATGCGCACGGCGTTTGAAACGGGCGAGGTCAAATCCACCTTTGCCGCATGGCTCGACCTGCCCAATCCGCCGCGTGAATAGCCGCGGCAGGCACCCAACTTCACCTGACCGCGCCAAGGCTTCTTGACCATCCAAGCCGCTTGTCCTACTGACAAATCCGAGCGCGGGCGTTGTGTAATGGTAAGACCTCAGCCTTCCAAGCTGATGATACGGGTTCGATTCCCGTCGCCCGCTCCACCCTTCCGCACCTTGTCCATTGCCGCCGTCGGTTCTATGTGACCCCTGACGATGCGCAAGGACTGACGATGGCCGAAACACCCAAACCGCAAGAAGCTGAACGCAAGGCTTCAAAGGATATCGGCGCGCTACAGGCGCTTTGGCCGTTCATGTCGCCCTATAAGCCAATGCTGTTCTTTGCAGGCGCGGCGCTGACCCTCACGGCGATGATCAGCCTGATCCTGCCGCTGGCTGTGCGCCGGGTCGTGGACAATTTCAATTCCGACCAACTGGACCTGCTGCAAAGCTACTTTCTGGCGGCCATTGGCATCGCGGCCTTGCTCGCCGTTGGCACAGCCATGCGCTATTACCTTGTGACCCGTCTGGGCGAACGCGTGGTGGCGGATATCCGTGTCGCCGTCTTTGACCGCATGATCGGGATGAGCCCCGCGTTCTACGAAAAGATCATGACCGGCGAAGTGCTGAGCCGGATCACGACCGACACGACCTTGATCCTCTCGGTCATCGGCTCGTCGGTGTCCGTGGCCCTGCGCAACTGCCTGATCCTTGTGGGCGGCATCGGCCTGATGCTCTGGACTTCGGTCAAGATGTCGCTGCTGGTGCTCTGGCCGATCCCCGTGATTTTGTTGCCGATTATCGTGCTTGGCCGCCGCGTGCGCGCCCTGTCCAAGGAAAATCAGGACTGGATCGCGGCCTCGTCCGGGGACGCCTCCGAACAGCTTTTGTCAGCGCAAACCGTGCAGGCCTTCACCCACGAAGGGTTGAGCCGCGGCAAGTTCGCCGATGTCACCGAGAAATCCTTTACCGCCGCCCGCCGTCGTATCGCCACCCGCGCGGTTCTGACCGCCATCGTGATTTTCATCGCCTTTTCAGGTGTCGTAGGCTTTTTGTGGATGGGGGCCAATGATGTTCGCGCGGGCGCGATCACCGTGGGCGAATTGGTGCAATTCCTGATCTACACCGTCATGGTCGCAGGCGCCGTTGCGGCACTGACCGAGATTTGGGGCGAATTGCAGCGGGCCGCTGGCGCGACAGAGCGTTTGGTCGAGCTGTTGAATGCGCAAGACAGCGTCACTGACCCCGCCAACCCCGATCAATTGCCCGCCAAGCTTGCGGGGGAAATCACCTTTGAGGACGTGAAATTCGCCTATCCGGCACGCCCAAGCATTGCCGCCCTTGATGGTGTGTCTCTGAACGTCAAACCGGGTGAAACCATCGCGCTTGTGGGGCCGTCCGGTGCTGGCAAAACCACGATCATTCAACTGTTGTTGCGGTTCTATGACCCGCAATCGGGGGTGATCAAGCTCGACGGCCATGACCTCACCGCGCTGGACCGGGCCGCGTTCCGCAAACACATCGCGCTGGTGCCGCAGGACCCGGTGATCTTTGCCGACACCGCCCGCGAAAACATCCGCTTTGGCCGCCCCGATGCGACCGACGCAGAGGTTGAAGCTGCCGCCAAAGCCGCTGCTGCCCATGATTTCCTGACCGCCTTGCCTGACGGTTATGAAAGCGACGTGGGCGAACGGGGCGTGATGCTCTCTGGCGGGCAAAAACAACGGATCGCGATTGCGCGGGCAATCCTGCGGGACGCACCCGTGCTGCTGTTGGATGAAGCGACCAGCGCGCTTGACGCGGAATCCGAAGCGGCGGTCCAAAAAGCGGTTGAGGCTTTGGCCCAGAACCGCACGACATTGATCGTGGCCCACCGCCTTGCCACGGTGAAAAAGGCCGACCGGATCATCGTGTTCGAGGCGGGCCAGATCGTCGCCACCGGCACCCATGACGAACTTGTGGCGCAAGGCGGGCTATATGCGCGGCTCGCGCGTTTGCAATTTACCGCCGGGTTGGCCGCCGAATAGCCGGGCAGGGGCAGCATTTGCCCACTGCAACACCGTCAACAGCGGCCCGATCCGCCATTTTCGTTGCGTCAGACTTGCGCGCGCCGCACTTTCTTTCCATCGTGTTCCAAACGACGGCGTAAAACGCCGCGCTGCATCATTGATCTGGGAGGATCCGCATGACTTACGCCAATATGGCTGATCGCAATGCAATCGAGGCTGAAAGCGCGTGGGACGCCCGTGATCTGCCCAAAACGACTTTCGAATTGCTCAGCCGCACGGCCGATGCCCATGGCCCGCGCAAGGCGTTGTCATTCCAGTTGCAGTCCGGTCCCACTGACCCGTGCGAAACCCTGACGTGGAATGAGCTGCGCGATCAGGCCACGCAGGCCGCCAATATGTTCCGCAAGCTGGGCGTCGGCGAAAACGATGTGGTCGCCTATATGTTGCCCAACGCCAATGAGGCGGTGCTGACCTACTTGGGCGGCCAAATTGCGGGCATTGTGAACCCGATCAACCCGCTGCTTGAGCCTGAACAGATCGGCGCGATCCTGCGCGAAACCAACGCCAAGGTGCTCGTGACGCTGCGCGCTTTCCCCAAGACCGATCTTGCTCAAAAGGCGGCGGAAGCGGTGAAGCTCGCCCCCAATGTCACGACGATCCTCGAGGTTGATCTGCACCGCTATCTGACCGGCATCAAAAAGCTGATCGTGCCGTTGATCCGCCCCAAGAACCCGGTCACCCATTCCGCGCAAGTGCTCAATTTCCGCGCGGAAATGGAGAAGCAGCCAAAGTCTCTGGCCTTTGACGACAGCGGCATGGACCGCGTCGCGGCCTATTTCCATACCGGTGGCACAACCGGCATGCCCAAGGTGGCGCAGCACCGTTATTCGGGCATTGTCTACAACGCTTGGCTTGGTGCGCGGCTGCTCTTTACCGAAGAAGACGTGCAGATTTGCCCGCTGCCGATGTTCCACGTCTTTGCGGCCATCGTGTCGCTGGGGGCCTCGCTCGGCTCTGGCGCACAGATCGTGTTCCCGACGCCGCAAGGCTACCGTGGCGACGGCGTGTTTGATAACTTCTGGAAGCTCATCGAGCGGCACCGCGTGACCTTCATGATCACCGTGCCCACCGCCATGTCCGCGTTGATGCAGCGCCCGGTCAACGCCGATATTTCTTCGCTGAAACTGGCGTTTTGTGGCTCAGCGCCGCTGCCGCTAGAGCTCTATCGTCGCTTTGAAGAGGCCGCAGGCGTCAACATCTGCGAAGGCTACGGCCTGACAGAGGCCACGTGCCTTGTCTCGATCAACCCACCCGACGGCGAAAAGAAGGTCGGCTCCATCGGCATTCCGTTCCCCTATACGGACGTGCGCATCGTCGATGTCGCCACCCAAACCGATTCCGCCGCCAACGACATTGGTGAGATTTGCGTCAGCTCCCCCGGCGTCTACGACGGCAAAACCTATACCGAGGCCGCCAAGAACAAGGACCTGTTCTACCCAGGTGAAGACAGCCCCCTGAACGCCAACCGCCAATATCTGCGCACCGGCGATCTGGGTCGCATTGATGAGGATGGCTACCTGTGGATCACGGGTCGCGCCAAAGACCTGATCATCCGTGGCGGTCACAACATTGACCCCGCCGAAATCGAAGAGGCGCTGGCCGGGCACCCCGCCGTGGCCTTTGCCGGGGCCATCGGCCAACCGGATATGCACGCAGGCGAAATTCCTTGCGCCTTTGTAGAACTCGTCGATGGCGCGACAGTAACCGAGGCAGAGTTGATGGACTACGCCAAAGAACACATCCACGAACGCGCGGCCCACCCCAAGCACCTTGAGATCATGGACGAACTGCCCAAAACGGCGGTCGGTAAGGTCTTTAAGCCCGACCTGCGCAAATCCGCTATCACCCGCATCTTTAACGAAGCCTTGGACAAGGCCGGTGTCGCCGCACAAGTCCAGAGCGTGTCAGAGGACAAAAAGCGCGGCCTCGTCGCCCATATCGCAGGCGAGGCGAGCGAGGCGGACGTCGGCAAGGTGCTGTCGAAATTCGCCAACGCCTGGGACATGGCCGCCTAAGCCGCCTCCAGACGACAAACCGGGTCGGGTGCCGCGCGCACCCGACCTTTTTTGTGGGCAATCCCTGTGGTGCAGTTTCCAACCTGATAGAACGCCCCGCGCATCGCGTCTTTGATCATGCAGATGTCCGTGTTAGCCATTGTTCATTCAGTATTTTCGGGGGCAGACGGGTTCATGCCAGTCACCAAAGAAGACGTGTTGAACGACCCAATCCTGTTTGATCGGATGTTTGAAGAATGGGGGTTGCTCAAAGACGTTGTGGAAAGAAGCCCGGTGCCGTTTTCGGTCTACGACAAAGACGACATCTTGGTGGCCTGGAACCAGGAATACGAAGACAACCACCCTGATGCTTTTGCCAACCACCGCGACGACGCGGTTGCCGGCAAACTGAGCTACCAACAGCTCTCGAGCTATGAAATCGCGAAATCCGGCGCACCTGATAAACAGCGAGAGGAGCTCGCGCGACGCTTGACGCAGCAGCAGCAAGGGGCCGGCAACCCAATCACGCGCAATTATTCTGTCAGCGGCGACATTCGGGTTTTCAAATACAAACTGAAAGACGGTGGGACGGCGGGCTTTGGCTTTTATATCCATGATCTGGTTGAAGCGCAGCGAGAGCTTTCTGCGGCCCAGGCCGAAGCCGAAGCACAGTTTGAAGAGCTACGCAGATTGCTCCAAGCGCAAACCGCCGCTGCCGCAGAGCTTGCTCAGGCTGAGGAGCGCTATAGGTCGTTGATTGAAAGCGCCCGGGACGGAATCACAATCGTGGATTTTGACACAGGGTTGTTCGTCGAGGACGCGAACCCCTCCATTCAGCAGCTTTATGGGTTCTCACGCGAAGAGCTCTTGAACAAGCTTGGCCCCGCCGACGTCAGCCCAGAGTTCCAACCTGACGGGCGAACCTCTGTCGAAGCGGCATCGTCCTATATCGAAGAGGCGATCAACGGTGGCGCGCCGACCTTTGATTGGGTTCATCAAAACGCTGCGGGTGAGCAAATCCCATGCAAAGTCACGCTGACCCGTTTCCCTGATGCCAACCGCCGTCTGGCGCGCGCGAGTGTGACTGATCAGACAGAGCAGATCAAAAACCAAGCCGCCAAAGAAAACCTCGAACGACAGCTTTCGCGGTCACAACGACTTGAATCCATTGGTAAAATGACTGGTGGCGTTGCGCATGACTTCAACAATTTGCTTAGCATCATGTTGGGCAATCTTGAACTGTTACAGGACAAAGCCATCGACCCAGACGCGCGGTCTTTGATGGCAAATGCGATCCGCGCGGTTGAACAGGGCACTGGCTTGACCCGGTCCATGCTGAACTATGCCAGCCAGGCGCCGCTGAAGCCTGAAAACATTGACCTCAACACCGTGGTGCGCCGGATGGAAGGTCTGATTTCGCGCACTTTGCCCGCGCGTATCACGCTGCGGGCGGACTTTGACAATTCTGATTGGCTGGTCACCGCCGACCCCAGCACCACGGAAAGTGCGATCCTCAACCTGATCCTGAACGCACGGGACGCCATGCCGCACGCAGGCGAGATCCTGATCAAGACCGCAACAACCGTCGTGACAGAAGCGGACAACGATGGTGGCATGCAGGCAGGCACCTACGTCCTGCTGTCGGTCGAAGATACCGGGACAGGCATCCCAGAGGACATCCTGGACAAGATCGCCGACCCGTTTTTTACCACCAAAGGCATTGGCCAGAATTCGGGACTTGGCCTGTCGATGATCGAAGGTTTCATGACCCAATCGGGCGGCTATCTGCGCATCGCGTCGCAGGTGGGTGTTGGCACCACCATTAAGCTATATTTTCCGGCCGTCGCAGTCTCGGCTGGTCAGACCGACGCACTGCAAGCCAGCACCACAGAGACCCGCGCAGAGACCGACAGACAAACCTGCATCATGTTGATCGAGGACAACGATCTTGTCTCTAACCTTTTGCAGCGCGTGCTGCGGCAAGAGGGCCACCGCGTGCTCGTCGCAAGCTCGACCGACATGGCGCTGGATGTGTTTAACAAGGCCCCGCATATTGATCTGTTGATCAGCGACATCGCGATCCCCGGTCCCATGCAAGGCCCTGAACTGGCACGGGAATTCAAGAAAACCACGCCTGATCTGCCTGTGATCTTTGTGTCCGGCTACAGCTTTGGCTCTGAAACCCAAGAGGCGGGACTGACGGAGTCCGACCTGCTGCTGACCAAGCCCGTGCGCAATCATACGTTATTGGAGGCCGTGAATAGCGTCCTAGCGGGTCAGAAAGACGCCTAAGACAACCGGTTCAATTTGGATCGCGCGCTGCCCAAGTTTCCCATCCTTCATCCGTCCGCTTGCCAAACCGCCGACCCCTTGCCATCTTTGGCAGGCAACGGCGGTTTCTGGATGTTGGGTGCTTGCACCCGATGGGGCGGGGTATCCCCGTCTGACGAACTGACTTGTGACTACACGGCCTCACCGTCGCTGGGTTGCACCCAAGGCCGGTGTGGCAGGACACGATTGGCAGGAACCGCGCGTTGCACCACCTGATCGCAGATGAAACCTAAGGCGTTGGCCTACAACCTCGCGGTGTCGCTGACGGCCGGGCGTTGGGATGTCGACACCCTCACCGGGGTGCTGGAAAAGCGTCTTCCGCTTCCGCTCCAACGGCTGGCAAAAGGCATCGCGGACGACCTGATCGCCGCACTGCCCAGTGCCTATGCCCCGCAAGCCCGAGTCGTCGCTGCCGCCCTGACCGCCACGCCGGGCTTTCATAAGGTGGTCGCGCATTGCACCAAACATAACGTCTGGCCCATCCCCGATTTGTCGCAACCGCAAATGGCCCCAATTGCGGCTTTCGCGGGATGCGATGTGCCCGGCCTGATCACGCCACAGGACCTGGCTGCATGGCTCATGATCGAACCACAACAACTCGATTACTTCGCCGATCCAGAAGGCCGCCACGAACGCCACGGCGACATGGCGGTCAATCACTATCACGCAAGGGTGGTGCCGAAACGGCGCGGCGGGGTCCGCCTGATCGAGGCGCCAAAGCCCCGGCTCAAGGCGCTGCAACGCAAGCTGCTGGATGGCGTTTTGGCCCCGGTTCCCGTTCACGATGCCGCCTATGGTTTTGTCGCCGGACGGTCTTGTCTGGATGCCGCCCAGCGTCACGCGGGCGAAGAGATGGTGATCTGCTTTGACCTTGCCGATTACTTTGCGCGTCTGGGTTGGGGCCGGGTCTTTGGCCTGTTTCGCAGCTTGGGATATCCGGCCTCTGTCGCCCGGATGTTGGCCGGGCTTTGCACCACAATCACCCCGCCGCGCATCTTGGAGCGGCTGCCGCTCGAAGCACGCGATCACCTGCGGGCCGCACATTTACCCCAAGGCGCGCCGACCTCGCCAATGCTGGCCAATATCCTGACCTTCGGGCTGGATATCCGGCTTGCAGGCCTCGCCCGATCGCTCGGCGCGCGCTACACCCGCTACGCCGATGACCTGACCTTTTCGGGTGACGCAAAAACCCGCGGCTCGATCCTAAGTGCCGTGCCCGCCATCGTGCAGGACGCTGGATTTGCGCTGAACACCGCCAAAACCCGCGTCATGCCCGCCCACACACGGCAAAGCGTCACCGACATCACCGTCAACCAACATCTGAACACCTCTCGGCAAGGGTTTGATCAGCTCAAGGCGGTGATCCATGCCTGCGGCGATCCCGCCGATCCACGCCTGCGCGATCCGGTCTTTTGCGCGCGTCTGTCAGGGCAAATCGGCTGGACCCGTGCGGTGAACCCCGCACGCGGCGCAAAGCTGGATCGTCTTTTGGACAATGCGCTGCAACGCCGCATTGAAGCCGCTGACAAAGGGCATAAATAGGGGATGAAGGGACACGACATGCACCCCCAAGCCCCAATTGCCGTGATGGATGGCACCTGCGCACTTTGCAGCTTTGGTGCCCGTATGATCCACCGTCTGGACCGCAGCGGCGACATCCGCATTTGCCCGATCCAGACCGAGATGGGCCAGCAACTTTTGCGCGAAAATGACCTTGATCCGCATGACCCGGCCACCTGGCTTTTCATCGAAGACGGCAAGGTCTGGCGCGATTTTGAGGCGATGATCCGCGTCGGCGAACGCTCTGGCGGCTTTGGCCGTATCTTGTCGCTCTTGCGTCTGGTCCCGGCGCGTTTGCGCGGCTGGCTTTACCTGCGCATCGCCCGCAACCGCTATGCCATGTTTGGGCGCGGCGACGTCTGCGCGCTCCCCGATCCTGCCCTGCGTGCGCGTCTCATCGGATGAAGATCGTCGTCATCGGCGGCGCAGGCGTCTTTGGGTCGCGCCTTGCACAGATGCTGCTGCGGGACGGCCATGACGTCGTCATCGCGGGCCGCAGCGCAGCACCGTTGGACGCGCATGCGCAAGACATCTGCGCAACTCCTTTGGTGCTGGACCGCGCGGGCGATTTGGCCCCGCTCTGGGCACAAGCCCCGGATGTGGTCATCGATGCCGCAGGCCCGTTTCACGCCTATGGCAAAGACCTCTACGCCCTACCGCGCGCTTGCATCGCGCGTAGCATCAACTACCTTGATCTGGCCGACGACGCGGCGTTCTGTTCAGGTATCAGCGCGCTTGATGCCGTAGCGAAAGAGGCAGGCGTTTTCGCGCTGTCCGGTGTCTCGTCCGTGCCTGCGCTCTCGTCTGTTGTCGTTGCGGGGCTCGCTGCCGGAGGCGAGATCGATGCGATCCACACCGCGATCCTGCCCGGCAACCGCGCACCACGTGGCCGCGCGGTGGTGGACAGTATCCTGCACCAAGCAGGGCGCGACATGTACCACCAGATCGATGGCGAAAGAACGACGCTCCGATCATGGTCGCAACGCCGAAGCTTTGATCTGGGGCAGTGCGTTCGCCGCTCTGGCTATGCAATTGGCGTGCCCGACCAGACCCTGTTCCCCGCATTCTTTGGGGCCCGCACCGTCACCTTTCACGCCGGGTTGGAACTGGCTGTGATGAACCGTGGGCTGGCGGTTCTGTCATGGATGCGCCACCACCTGACTTTCCCCATGCCAACGCCCCTGATCTATCACGCCGCAAGACTGCTAGCCCCCTTTGGCACCGATGTCGGCGGCATGTCTGTGCGTGTGGTCATGTCCGATGGCACGCGACACGATTGGCGGCTTTTGGTGAGGCAGGGCGAGGGGCCCTTTGTCCCCGGCATCGCCGCTCGATGCCTCTTGCGTGATCCATCGGCCATCGCGCCGGGTGCCCGTCCGGCTTTGGCCGAAATGCCCTTGGAGGCGGTCGAAAACGCACTCTCCGACCTCGCAGCGACGATTGAGACGGAAACAACCCAACCCAAACCGCTCTTTGCCCGCGTTCTGGGCGAGGCGTTCGATGCGCTGCCACAGCCCGTGCAAGATAGCCACCAAACCCATGCGCCTCGCCGCCTCACTGGGCAGGCAAGCGTTGAAAGGGGCCGTGGCATCCTCCCCCGGTTGATTGCAACCACGGTGCGTTTCCCAAAGGCAGGCACCGATGTCCCGCTGACCGTTATAAAAACACCAACACCGACGGGCGAGCATTGGCAGCGCGATTTTGGCGGGCAGGTGTTCCACTCGACCCTGCGCCAAACACAAGACGGCATGACGGAATCCTTTGGCCCGATGACATTCACGCTCGACTTGCATGTTGCCGCTGATGGGCTGCATTTCCCCGTGAGCCGCGGCCATTTCCTTGGTATTCCAATGCCCAAATGGCTGTTGCCGCGGAGCGAAGCGGTGGAGACTGCGCAAGATGGCAAGCTCCGGTTTGATGTCGCTCTTTACGCGCCGCTTACGGGGCAGCTGATCGTCAGGTATCGCGGGACTTTGGCCCGCGCAAATATGGAAAGGGTGTAATGCGGATGTTTGCTTGGCTCGCACTGGCATGTTCTTTGGGGGCCTGCACGGACCGCCGTCCGCCGCCGACGGAGGAACCTTATGTCATCCGCCGCGATGGCGGGGGACAGTTGATCAGCGCCGAAGCTGACCGCGCCATGCTGGCCGCCTGGGGTGGCCGTGTGGAAATCCGCAATTACTGCAATTCGGCCTGTGTGATTTTCATCTCGCTACCCAATGCTTGTCTTGGCCCAAATACGATGATCGGCTTTCACGGATCGAACGTAAACGTGGGGCCGATTGGCAACCAGCAAATGGCCCGCTACATGCGCGGCGGGATCAAACGCAAATACCTCGCGGAATGGCAGCACATCCCCCATACCGAAATCCACAAGATCACCGCGCAAGAGTTTGTCCGCCTCGACCCCAACGCGAAAATCTGCGAGCGCGCCCGCAGGTAGGGACACTTTCTGACCCAGAAAGTGGTGCCAAATCCTCCCAGAGGATTTGCGGCCAGACTTTCAAGGAAAGTCTGATCCAAGCGGAAGTGGTGCCGCCAAATGATCGGAAATTGAAACGAATGGTGCTGTGAGAGAGGATTGAACTCTCGCACTCAGGGTTCGCTTGCGGGCCCGTAAGTCGAGATCGACCGGTTCGACGGGGTGCTGGCCGATATGCGGGAAGTGAAACGAATGGTGCTGTGAGAGAGGATTGAACTCTCGCACTCAGGGTCCGCTTGCGGGCCCGTAAGTCGAGACCGACCGGGTCGACTGGGTGCTGGCCGATATGCGGGAAGTGAAACGAATGGTGCTGTGAGAGAGGATTGAACTCTCGACCTCACCCTTACCAAGGGTGTGCTCTGCCACTGAGCTACCACAGCATCCGTGGGCGGGGAATTAGACCTTTACGGCAGATGGTGCAAGCCCTCTCTGGACGGTTTTTGGTGGTGCTGGTAACAGGGGCGGCATGACCGATAAGCCAAAGCCAAAAGGCGGGGCCAAGACCCCGCAAAGCCGCGAAGACCGCCTGAAGGCGGCGCTCAAGGCGAATATGGCCAAACGCAAGGCACAGACACGCGCACGCAAAAGTGCCGCGGCAGATGAGAAAGAGTAGTCAGGCATGGATTCAATCCGGGTAACGGGCGGTAAGCCGCTGAATGGTAAGATTAATATCGCAGGTGCCAAGAATGCGGCCCTGACGCTGATGCCGGCGACGCTGCTGTCCGAGGAACCGCTGACGCTGACCAATGCGCCGCGCCTGTCGGACATCAAGACGATGACGGCGCTGTTGCAGTCGCTGGGGGTTGAAGTCACCTCCATGCAGGACGGCAAGGTTCAGGTGCTGTCGAGCCATGCGATGACCTCGACCACGGCGGATTATGAGATTGTGCGCAAAATGCGCGCCTCCAACCTTGTGCTGGGGCCTTTGCTGGCGCGGCACCACAAGGCGACCGTGTCGCTGCCGGGCGGCTGTGCCATCGGCGCACGGCCAATGGATATCCACGTCACCGCGCTCGAGGCGATGGGGGCCACGATTGACCTGCGCGACGGTTACTTGCATGCCGAAGCCAGGGGCGGGTTGAAAGGCGCGAAAGTGCCGCTGCGCTTTGCCTCCGTTGGGGCGACCGAAAACGTGCTCATGGCCGCGACCCTCGCCAAGGGCACGACACTGATCGAAAACGCCGCGCGCGAGCCCGAGATCGTTGACCTGGCAACCTGTCTGCGCAGCATGGGCGCGCAAATCTCGGGTGACGGCACATCCACCATCGAAGTGCAGGGTGTCGACCGCCTTGGCGCGGCCACCCATCCGGTCGTCACCGACCGGATTGAGCTTGGCACCTATATGCTGGCCCCGGTGATCGCGGGCGGCGAGGTCACATGCCTTGGCGGGCGCTTGGATCTGGTCAAAAGCTTCGTGGAAAAGCTCGAAATGGCAGGCGTGTCGGTGACCGAAACGCCCGAAGGCCTGACCGTGAAGCGCACCGGCGACCGCCCGCGTGCAGTGGACGTGACCACCGAACCCTTCCCCGGTTTCCCGACCGATTTGCAGGCGCAGATGATGGCGATGCTCTGTATTGCCGATGGGACATCCGTGCTGGAAGAAAAGATCTTCGAGAACCGCTTCATGCACGCGCCGGAATTGATCCGCATGGGTGCCGAGATTGAGGTGCAGGGCGGCACCGCGACGGTCGCGGGTGTTAAGAAAATGAAAGGCGCGCCTGTGATGGCGACCGATCTGCGCGCCTCGGTGTCCTTGATCCTCGCGGGCCTCGCGGCAGAGGGTGAGACGCAGGTGAACCGCGTCTATCACCTTGATCGCGGATATGAGCATGTTGAGGAAAAACTGGGTGCCGTCGGTGCGCAGATCGAACGGGTCCCAGGGTCATGAGCGACGCAAGATTTGAAGACGGAGGCGAAGCGCCCTTACGGCTGATCGCCCGCGACGCCGAAGACCTGCAGGTCCTGTCCGCGCTGGTGCAGGACGCCGTCTTTCCCGGATCGGAAATGCAGTTCACCAAGCGCGATCGCCGCTTTGCGATCCTGCTCAACCGGTTCCGGTGGGAAGACGCCCCCGGTGCCACAGCGCGCGCGCGCGATTTTGAGCGTGTGCAAGCGGTGATGTTGATCAGCGATGTGCTGTCCGTGCGCAGCCAGGGCGTGCCAAAGGGTGATGCGGATACGGTGCTGAGCGTCTTGTCGGTGACCTTTGAACCCGGTGAAGAGGGCGCAGGCGAGGTGATGATCACCCTTGCGGGTGATGGTGCCATTGCCCTGCAGGTTGAGGCGCTTGAGGTCATGCTCAAGGACGTCACGCGCCCCTATATCGCGCCCTCACGGCGCGCCCCTGACCACGGTTGATCCAAAGGCGCGGCTTACGCCGCACGACATTTTTTTGCAGGGCATGTGGATCACGCCTGCCATAGACCGGATGGCGGTTTTGGCTGATAGGGCGGATGCCTCCGGCGGGGATATTTTGAAACCGAAAAAGTTTGCAGGCTGCGCGGATTGCGACGCCCGTGTTGGCCTTGTATGACGCGGGCAAAGGAGAAGGCCGATGCCGCAGTTTTTGTCCACCGGGGATGCTGATTTTGACGCGCAATTTGCGCAGCTTCTGGCCGCCAAGCGCGAGGATAGCCCCGATGTTGACGCCGTCGTCGCCGAAATCATCGCCGATGTCCGCGCCCGTGGGGATGCCGCAGTCCTTGAGCTGACCGCCAAGTTTGACCGTATCACGCTGGATGCAACGTCTATGCGGTTTTCGGAAGCTGAGATCGCGGCGGCTTGCGCCGAGGTTTCGGCTGACGATCGTGCAGCGCTGGAATTGGCTGCCACACGCATCCGCGCCTATCATGCACGGCAAATGCCACAGGACGCCATGTGGGAAGACGAGGCCGGGGCAAAGCTGGGCTGGCGCTGGACGCCTGTCTCGGCAGCCGGGCTTTATGTGCCGGGCGGTCTGGCGACTTATCCCTCATCGGTGTTGATGAACGCGATCCCGGCCAAGGTCGCGGGCGTGGGCCGTTTGGCCATGGTCGTGCCAACCCCGGATGGGGCGGTGAACCCCTTGGTCCTGTTGGCCGCGCGTATCTCGGGCGTGGATGAGGTCTACCGGATCGGCGGCGCACAGGCGGTTGCGGCACTGGCCTATGGCACCGATACAATTGCCCCCGTCGACAAGATCACCGGCCCCGGCAATGCCTTTGTGGCCGCGGCCAAACGCCGTGTTTTTGGCAAGGTCGGTATCGACATGATCGCAGGCCCGTCAGAGATTTTGGTGATCGCTGATCGCGACAATGATCCCGATTGGATCGCCCTTGATCTGCTGTCGCAGGCGGAACACGACGCCAGCGCACAATCGATCCTGATCACCGATGACGCAGGCTTTGGCCGCGCGGTAGCGGCAGCGGTTGAGGCGCGGCTTGAAACGCTCGAACGTCGCGTGATCGCTGGCGACAGCTGGCGCGACTTTGGCGCGATCATCACCGTCCGCGATATGGACGAGGCGGTGGCCCTGTCCGACCGGATCGCGCCAGAACACCTTGAACTTTGCACCCAAGACGCAGAGGCACTTTCGCGCAAAATCACCCATGCCGGGGCCATCTTTATTGGCGGGTTTACCCCCGAAGCGATTGGCGACTACATTGGCGGTCCAAACCACGTGTTGCCCACCGCCCGGTCAGCGCGGTTTTCAAGCGGGCTCTCGGTGATGGATTTCGTTAAACGCACAACATTGTCCCAGATGACGCCGCAGGCGCTCAAGGCGATTGGGCCAGCGGCGGTGCGTTTGGCGACTTCGGAAAGTTTGGAGGCGCATGGGTTGTCGGTGCAGGTTCGGCTGGATCGCCTGAACGACGAGGACCCGTCATGAGCAAGATCGCAGACATCGCCCTAGATGACGCAGGATTGCCCGCGCCGACGGCCGAGATCGAACAAGAACGCCGAGTGGCGGTGTTTGATCTGCTGGAAGACAATTCCTTTGTGATGATTGGTCGCGACGGGCGCGACGTGCCACCGGGGCCTTACAATCTGAACCTCTCGATCAAGGACCGGCGTTTGGTGTTTGATCTGACGGACGTCGGCACAGGCGTCGATGGCGCGTTCCATCTGTCGCTGGGGCCATTCCGTCAGGTGGTCAAAGACTATTTCCAGATTTGCGAAAGCTATTTTGACGCGGTCAAGTCTCTGCCGCCCAGCCAGATCGAGACCATCGATATGGCGCGGCGCGGCATCCACAACGAGGGCGCGCGCGTCCTGCAAGAGCGGCTGGAAGGCAAGGCAGAGGTGGATATCGACACCGCCCGCCGCCTCTTCACCCTGATCTGCGTGCTGCACTTTGGGGGCTGAGGGCATGGGTGAGGCATCAGTCATTCAGCCCCTACCGCAATCCGTTCTATTCTGCTGCGATCACAACGCCGTGCGATCCCCGATGGCCGAAGGGATCATGAAAAAGCTCTACGGCATGCGCTGCTATATCCAATCGGTCGGCGTCAAAAATGATCTTGAGATTGACGGCTTTGCGATCTCTGTCTGCCAGGAAATCGGGGTCGAACTGGCCCGCCACCGCAGCCGTAGCTTTGACGAAATGGAAGATTGGGGCGATGACCTGTCGTCCTTTGATCTGGTCTTGGCGCTCTCACCGGCAAGCCAGCGGCGGGCGCTTGATTTGACGCAGTTCTATCATCTTGAGGTGGAATATTGGCCGATCCTTGACCCCACTGGCATGGGTGAGGGCCGCGAGGCGCGGCTGGCGCTTTACCGGCAGGCGCGGGATCAGATCATTGAAAGGCTGACCGCACGGTTCGGCCCGGCGATGGAGTAGGCGATGGACGCGACCACGGTTTTGGGCCGCTATTTTGCGGCGTTTAATGCGGGGGATGTGGACGGGATGCTGGCCTGTCTGACCGATGACGTGGCCCATCACGTCAACGAAGGCGAGGTGCGGATTGGCCGCGACGCCTTTGCCGCCTTTTGCGCCCATATGAGCCGTTGTTACCGCGAAGAGTTGACCGATATCGTGCTGTTTTCCGCGCAGAACGGCACTCGCGGCGCGGCCGAATTCACCGTCAACGGCACCTATCTGGAAACCGACGATGGTCTGCCTGCCGCGACCGGGCAAACCTACTGCCTGCCGGGGGCGTCGATGATGACCTTGCGTGGGGACAAGATTTGCCGGGTCACCACCTATTACAACTTCGCGGACTGGCTGAAACAGGTATCATGACCCTTACGTTTGAGACTGTCACGGGCCATCGCATCGCTCGTCTGGTGCCGGAACTGGCGGTCTTGCGGATTCGCGTCTTTCGCGACTGGCCATATTTGTACGAGGGCAATTTAGGTTACGAACACAGATACTTAGCAAGCTACACCAACGCACAGGGCGCGGTGATCGTGGTGGCAAGGGCAGGCGACCGGATCGTTGGCGCCGCGACGGGTATGGCGCTGGAAGACCACGCCGACGACTTTCGCACCGCCATGCCTGACCTTGACGCGCGTCAGGTCTTTTACTTCGCCGAAAGCGTGCTTTTGCCGCGCTATCGCGGGCAGGGGGCGGGGCATCATTTCTTTGACGCGCGCGAGGCGCAGGCCCGCGCCGTTGGTCGCCGCTATGCCATGTTCTGCGCCGTCGACCGCCCGCAAGATCACCCGGCCCGACCCGCCGACTATGTGCCCTTGGACGGGTTCTGGCGCAACCGCGGCTATGCGCCGGTGGCCGGGGCCAAAGCCTCGTTTTCGTGGCGCGATGTGGGGACGCCAAAACCCACGACCAAGGCACTGCAGGTCTGGCGCAAGGACCTTGCAGAATGAAGCGCCCCGCGCTCTTTGCCGTCTTGCTGGGGCTTGCCGTTGTGGTCCTGGCGGCCCCATTGATCCTTTGGCTGCGGAGCACCTGAATGAAGATCGCTGTCGCCGCATATCCGCCTGAATGGCATGCCTCTTGGGACGCGCTTGCGACGAAGCTAGACACCTGGGTGGCGCAGGCCAAGGGGCAGGGCGCGGACCTTGCCGTTTTCCCCGAATATGCGGGCGCTGAGGCAGCGTTGATAGGCACGCCCGGCGCTGATCCCGGTCCCATCGTATGGCGCAATGCGATGGCGGCACGCGCGGATGATTGGAACGCCTTGCACAGCGATCTTGCGCAACGTCACCAGATCACGCTCCTCGCAGGTTCCATCGCGCAAAACGGACCACAAGGGATCACCAACAGCGCCACGCTCTGCCTGCCAAATGGGACCACCGGCACGCAAGCCAAGATCATTCCCACGCCATACGAACGCGATGAGATGCAAATCACCGGCGGCGATCACCTCCAACTGTTCGACACACCCTTGGGCAAAATCGGCGTGCTCATCTGTTACGACAGCGAATTCCCACTGCTCGCCCGCAGCCAGATCGCCGCCGGGGCGGACATGATCCTCGTCCCGTCCTGCACCGAATTTCCCGCAGGCCAGACCCGCGTGCGGCAATCGGCCCGTGCCCGCGCCATCGAAGGGCAATGCCTGATTGTGCAGGCCCCGTTGGTTGGCCAAGTGCCCGGCTGCGATGTGGTCAGCGCCAACACCGGCCGCGCCGGGCTCTTTTGCCCGCCTGACTATGGCCTGCCATCCGACGGGATCATCGCCCAAGGCGACACGGATGCACCGGGCTGGATCATCGTTGACGTGGACCCCGCCCAGATCGCGCAGGCCCGCAAGACGGGGCAAGTTGGCAACTACGCTGACTGGCCGCTGCAAGACGGCATCGCCACCACGCTAACGCGCTTGTGACCCGCCCACCCAACGCATCCAGACAGGCGCACGCGCCACGGTGAACCACGGCCAAACCTTGGGCGTCAGCAGAATGATCAGCATCCCAATCGACAACAGGCACCAGATCGCGGGCTGCTCATCCAGATTGTTGGTCAGAAACTGCACCAAAAACGGCCCCGTCAGGTAGAAATAAAGCGCCAGCCGCCACGCCCCATAGATCATCGGCATAAAGAAAAACGCGGCCTGATAAGCGATAAACCCATCCTCTGCGATCCACAGGAACCAATGATCGCGGAATTCATTGCCCCAGCCGTTAAACGGCAACTCCCACGCCAGATGCCACTCGCCGATATAAGTGCACATCCGTTCAGCGCACATCATCCGCTCGGTGTCACATAATCCAGCAGATTCAGATGGATAGAGCATCGCCAGTGAGCCGACCGCCGACACCAGACACAGGCAAAAGACCGGCAACTTGATCCGGTTGGCATAGGCCACGGGCAAGGCAAAGAGGCATAGAATGTTAAAGAACAACGGCTGAAACGCGATATGGATATAGCCCAAAAGCGTCACCAGCTGGTTCGACTTCAGCTCGCATTGATTGACGACTGGATAAGACACCGCCTGCAAAATTTCCATCGCGGTGAAATAGGCGACAGGCAGCCACATTGGCGCGGGCTTGCCCTTGGCGATCAGATATCCTGTCGCCGCAATCCCCACCGCCGACATCCCGACAGAGGCCCCCATCGACCAGCACATGCGCTTTCCCCCGTTACCTTGGGGCACATTGCGACCTTTGCCGCGGCAAAAGAACCCCCAAGTTGCCTTTCCACTTGATATTTCCGTGCTGTGGGCGCATTTAAGCCCCGCGCAAAGAGCGCAGATTTATGACAGGAGACCACATGGCCAAGGAAGATATTCTCGAATTCCCCGGTGTCGTGAAGGAACTTCTGCCGAATGCGACATTCCGGGTCGAACTTGAGAACGGCCATGAAATTATCGCACATACGGCAGGCAAGATGCGCAAGAACCGCATCCGGGTTCTGGCAGGCGACAAGGTGCAGGTCGAAATGACCCCCTATGATTTGACCAAAGGTCGGATCAATTACCGGTTTAAGTAGGGTCAAGCCGTGCTTGACCCAGTGCGGGTAAGCGGTTTGCGTGGCGCAAACTGCGGCCGTCACCCGGTGGCAATTTTAGGTGAAACATACTCACACTGCGGCCTTTTGGTCGCAGCCATCGTTGCACCATGACAACCCTATCCCCCGATCCCGCGCTCAAGCTCATCCTCGGCTCCGGCTCGCCGCGCCGGCTTGAGCTTTTGGCGCAGATCGGCGTGACACCCCACGCCATCCGCCCACCGGATATTGACGAAGACCCAGCCAAGGCCGAAGTGCCGCGCGACTACGTCAATCGGATTGCCCGTGAAAAGGCGGCTGCGGTGCAGATCGCCGAAGATGAACTCGTGCTTTGTGCCGACACCACTGTTGCCCTTGGCCGCCGGATCATGGGTAAGCCTGCCGACGCAGCAGAGGCAGCGGCCTTTTTGCAAAAGCTCTCTGGCCGTCGTCACAAGGTCATCACCGCCATGGCGGTCAAGCGTGGCGACAGGATCTGGCAAAAGGACGTGCAATCGACCGTCGCGATGAAACGCCTCTCGGTCGCAGAGATCGATTGGTATCTCGCCACCGGTGACTGGCAAGGCAAGGCCGGGGGTTATGCGATCCAAGGGCCTGCTTCGGCCTTTATCCCTTGGATCAACGGCTCATTCCACGCGGTCATGGGGCTACCGTTGCCCGAAACCGTGGGCCTGCTGACTGCTGCGGGCTATCCGCTGATGAAAGGGACGCCATGAAGGGCCGCACCATCGTTCTTGATCACCTCAACGGGGCAGAGGCTGCGGCTCGCATTGTGGACGGTCAACTTGATGACCTCTTGGTTGATGCCCCCGACGCGCCGCGCCCCGGTGCGATTTTCCGTGCGATCTGTGATCGCCCGCTCAAGGGGCAGGGCGGCATGATGTTGCGCTTGCCAGAGGGTGGCACGGCTTTCCTGCGGCAGGGCAAGGGCCTGCGCCCCGGCCAGCCGCTTTTGGTGCAGGTCACGGGCTATGCCGAGGATGGCAAGGCGGTCCCTGTTACCGACCGCGTGCTGTTCAAAAGCCGCTATGCCATCGTCACCCCCGGCAAGCCCGGCACCAATATCAGTCGCCAGATCAGCGATGACGATACGCTCGACCGGTTGCGGCTGCTGATCAACGAAACATACGACGCCGAATATGGCCTGATCCTGCGCTCATCCTGTGCGACGGCGTCAGACGACGACATCGCAGACGACATCGCCGCCATGCTGGCCCTGGCCGATGCGGTTTTACCTGATGCCGAAGGGACCACGCCAGAGGCCCTGACCGAAGGCGACGGCCCGCATCTTTTGGCCTGGCGCGAATGGGTCGCCCCGGCAGAGGTCGTGACCGACGAAGGCAGTTTTGAGCATTTGGGCGTGCACGATCAGATCGAGATGCTGACCGACGCCCGCATCCCGCTCGAGGATGGCACGATGTATGTCGAACCCACTCGTGCGCTTGTCGCAGTTGATGTGAACACCGGCGGTGATACCTCACCCGCTGCGGCACTCAAGGCAAACCTTGCCGCCTGTCGCGCCTTGCCGCGTGCCTTGCGGTTGCGCGGGCTGGGCGGTCAAATCACCGTTGATTTCGCGCCCATGTCCAAGGCCCACCGCAAACAGCTCGAACAATCGCTGCGCGCAGTGTTCAAGGCCGACGGGATTGAGACATCGCTTGTCGGCTGGACCCCGATGGGCTGCTTTGAGCTGCAACGCAAACGCGAACGGCGGCCGTTTCGGGGGATCATCGGATGAGCGATTGCCCGATTTGCACGCGGCCCACAGATGCCAAATACCGCCCGTTTTGTTCCAAACGCTGCGCCGATGTCGACCTTGCCAAATGGCTGACGGGGTCTTACGCGATCCCGGCTTCTGACAGTGACGACCCCGATGATGCGCCGCCCCCTCCGCCCACAGATGACATGGCGCACTAACGTCAGTTAACGCGCGTTAAGTCTTTCGTGCATACGGTTTGTGCATAGGTTCTGCATGGTTTCTTGGCGGGTTGTGCATAGGCGATTGTGACCGTTCGGTGCTTTTCGCGGGATGCGGGATTATTTGCAGCATTTCGCCCTTGCCAGCCCTGATCTACCCCACTAAAACCCCGCTACCCGATGGCTACGGCCATCCCGGTGCCCGGGTAGCTCAGGGGTAGAGCAGTGGATTGAAAATCCTCGTGTCGGTGGTTCGATTCCGCCCCTGGGCACCACTCATTTCCCCGATAAATCTTCTGCCCAAAATTTGAGCGCTTACCGCGATTTTGCGCGGATCAATGGGGCGTTATGGGGGTAATTCCGGTTGCTGCGTTGCGGCTTGGGCAATGCACGCGCATAATCGGTTCCATGGAGGAAACCACTGAACTTCTTGTGTTTACGGACCTCGATGGCACTTTGATCGACCACGATACCTACGCTTGGTCGCCCGCAAAAGACGCTTTGGATGCACTGAAGAACATCGGCGCGGGCCTGATCCTCGCCAGCAGCAAAACCGCCGCAGAAATCGCACCCCTTCGCGCTGAATTGGAATTGACCGCATGGCCCGCGATTGTTGAAAACGGTGCGGGGCTTTTGGAGGCTGAGACGACCGATATCATAGACGCGGCGCATTACGAAAAACTCCGCGACGTCTTGGATGGCGCCCCGGCAGCGCTGCGGCGTCTGTATTGTGGGTTCGGCGACATGACTACCGCGCAAGTGGTTGAAGCCACAGGGCTTTCCTCGGGTGGTGCGATGCTCGCGAAACAACGCATATTCTCAGAACCGGGACTGTGGGAAGGCACTGACGCGCAGAAACAAGACTTCATCAGCTACCTCACAACCCAAGGCGTGATCGCGCAACAAGGTGGACGTTTTCTGACCCTGTCCTTTGGCGGCAATAAGGTCGATCAAATGCGCAAGTTGATCACCAGATATCGGCCCAAACACACGGTTGCTTTGGGGGACGCGCCCAACGATATCGCGATGCTCGAATGCGCGGACATTGGGGTCGTCATTCACAACCCCCATCGCCCTCCGCTTGCCCCGCTCAAAGGGGAAGACAGCGGCAGAATTATCAGGTCAACCGCTGCCGGTCCCGTCGGATGGAACACGGCGATGCTCGACCTATTGAAGACCCTCGAACTGGATCAGGAATAGCCCATGGCCGACTTTCACCAAAACGGAAATATCACGACACTTCATAACCTTAGGTCGCGTACAGCGGATGAAATGGCGCATGAATTGTCTGTTTTCGTGCAGTCGCGACGCATCTCGCTGATCTTGCCGTGCCTCTTTTCGGAACTCGAAGGCGATGCGATGCCGCATATCCTGTCAGAGCTGTCCAAGGTCACCTATTTGCACCGCATCATCGTCGGTCTTGATGCCGCGGATGAGGCGCAGTTTCGCCATGCCAAGACGTTCTTTGAAGGGCTGAACCAGAACCATATCGTGATCTGGAATGACAGCCCGCGGATGCTGGCGCTGGGGGAACGCCTTGAAAAGATGGGGCTCGCGCCATCCGAAAAGGGCAAGGGCAAGAACGTCTGGTCATCGCTAGGCTATCTGATCGGCTGTGCCGACAGCGAGGTGATGGCGATCCATGATTGCGATATTCTGACCTATGACCGCGAGATGCTGGCGCGGCTCGTTTATCCGGTCGCAAACCCCAATTTCCCCTATCAAGTGGCCAAGGGCTATTACCCGCGCATTGGTGGTGGCAACCTGAATGGACGGGTCACGCGCCTTTTGGTTAGCCCGCTGCTGATCGCGTTGAAACGCGTGGTGGGTGACCGGGATTACATCGATTATCTACGCAGCTTTCGCTATCCGCTGTCCGGCGAATTTGCCATGCGCACGGCGATCTTGCCGGACCTGCGCATTCCGTCTGACTGGGGGCTTGAGATTGGTGTGTTGTCAGAGGCCTGGCGTAACTTGGCGCCGAAGGCTGTCTGTCAGGTGGATATATCCGACGCCTATGACCACAAACACCAGGAGCTAAGCCCCGAAGAGGCGAACGCCGGGTTGAACCGCATGTCGACGGATATCTGCAAGGCGATCTTCCGCAAGTTGGCGGCCGATGGCACGGTCTTTACCCCCAATGTGTTCCGCACGCTCAAGGCGACCTACTACCGCTGCGCATTGGACGTGCTGGATTCGCATTACAACGATGCAAAGATGAACGGGCTTTCGATTGACCGGCATACCGAAGAGCAATCGATCGAGCTCTTTGCCGAAAACATCATGCGGGCTGGGCAGGTGTTCTTGGACAAACCGCACGAGACGCCCTTTATCCCGACGTGGAACCGGGTTCATGCGGCGGACCCGTCGTTCATCCCCGATATGCAGGCCGCCGCACGGGCGGACACCGAAGAATTTTCATAGGTCGTCGCGGCGGTTCGCGATCCAACGGCATTGATAGGGGGCAAGCGTTACCGTCTCTTCCATGGGATCGATGGCTTCACCGTTCAACAGGTCGATCCAATGCTCGTCATCGATCAAGTTGATCGAGACCAGCGAAACCTCGACCGTCTCATTGCTCACATTGTGGAGCGCAAAGATCGATTGCGCCCGGTCAAGGCTTTGCCGCCAAACGCCAAAAACCCGATCCTCAAGCGCCATGGTGAACTGAGTCGCATTGGGGTGAAATGCCGGTTGCTGCGCCCTGATCCGCAGCCGATCTGACATCGCCGTCAGTACGCGAGACTGGGTGGAACTAGGGTCATCGAGAAGCGCGTTCAGCTCTGGATAATCCCAGCGGTGGCGGTTGATCGCCCGGTTCATCCCGCGCCGTTTGACCTGCGCGTGATCGTTTGGCGTGGCTAGCATGGCATGGATGTAGAAGGCGGGTATGCCTTCAAGGGACATCACGATGGTCTGCGAGCAGATGAACCGCTGAAAGTGAAAATCGTCCTTCCCGTCAAAGGTTTGGCCGGTCGCCTCGTAGAATGTGGTGTTGATCTCATAAGGCGCTTCACCGCCATCGGGCAGGGCGCGCATGGACACAAGGCCGCCCATGTCTTTGATCGTATCAATCATTTGCGCCTGTTGATCGGCGGGCAATATCCCTTCGACTGGGCGCATCCCGATCCCGTCGTGACTGGCCGAGAAATTGAGGTAGGCACAGCCCAGTTGCGCGGGCGGCATGCCGCGTTGCCAGCGGGCCAAATAGGTGGCGGACCCCGACATAACCGCATGCAGGATCAGCGGCGGCAGGGGGAAGTTGTAGATCGCATGTGCCTCGTTCCGGTTGCCGAAATAGCTGAGATTTTCGGCCTTGGGCACGTTGGTTTCGGTCAACAGAATGATGGTTTCTGCGGCGTAGTCGCACAGCATCCGCATCAGCTGCACAATCGCATGAGTTTGCGGCAGATGGATGGACGCGGTGCCCGCCTCTTTCCAGATAAAGGCGACTGCATCCAAACGGATGATCTGCACCCCGTTGTCGATATGCAGTCGGATGATCCGCAGGAATTCCAGCAGCACCTCGGGGTTGCGGAAATCAAGGTCGATCTGATCATGGCTAAAGGTGCACCAGACATGGCGCGGCCCGTTTGACGTCTCAACCTTTTGCAGCAGCGGCGTGGTGCGGGGGCGGACCACATCGCTCAGGTCGTCATCCGGCGAGGCCTCAAAAAAGAACCTGTCGTAGGGGGCTTGGCCTTGTAGGTAGCTGTTAAACCAGGTGCCTTGGCTGGACACGTGGTTGAGCACCAGATCAGACATCAGGTGAAATTCCTGGCTGATCCGGTTGATGTCGGGCCAATCCCCCAGTTGCGGGTTAACGGCGCGATAGTCGGACACGGCAAAGCCATCGTCAGAGGTAAAGGGAAAGAACGGCAGAATATGCACGCCGTTGACGACGCCCTTCATCCGGCGCAGCAGGAAATCATACAAGAGATCCAAGGGTTTATGTGCGCCATCAAGGATCGAGTTGCCATAGGTGATCAGCAGTGCGTCTTTCTCGGTCCACAGGTTGTTGCTGGGCAGTCTGCCGCGTTTTCGCGGGCGGGTGCCTTCGGGCCAGAAGGCCTCAACAATCAGGCTGGAAAGGATGTCTGGGTCGACGTCCGGATAGATGCGCCCGATCAGTGCGTTCAGGCGCGTGCTAAAGGATTGGGCGTGGGATGGCTTCATAGGGCCATTAGGCCAGTATTTGCAGGCATGTTACAGCGCAGGGCGTCGATCCAAACGCGGGGGCAGGATTTGCGAACCGGGGAGGTGAAATTGCAAATTTCTTGCGCAGCGCTGCTTGTTTTTTGGGCGAGTTGTCGATGCGTGCAGCGGCGGTTGGGGGCACTCTTGCCGGAATATTCCCCTCTTTTCACTGCGCCGATCTGATAGACAACGGACAGTGAATTTAGGGGCTTTGGCGATGCCCAACGGGGTATGTGTGTGGAGAGTGTTGTGCACCGCCAAAGCAGTATTCACGTGAAGCTCAGTGTGTGAACCGTGTGAGTAATGACGTGATAGCGTCAGAAGCTGGTGTAATGCAATCACTATTGCGGGCGCATCGGCGGGTTTCTGCATTTATTAGTGTTTTTGTGCAGTTTTCGGATTTTGGACGGGTGTTCCGCCGGGCGACAATCGGGCAAATACTTCAACCTTACACAGAAAAATGATGCTTTTGTGTCAGAATTCCCCGCGCATTCAATCTAGGAGTGTGATTAATCCGTATAAGAGAGCGGTTCGCATGTTTGCTGCCGACGCAAAGGGTGGAGAATGACCGACAAAAAGGCACGTATGGGCGACGTCGCACGGTTAAGCGGCCTTTCGCGATCGACGGTTGATCGGGTCCTGAACGGGCGTGCCGGTGTCCGGAGCGAAACGGTGCGGCGCGTCGAAGATGCGATGCGCGCCTTGGGCTATGCGCCATCTTCTTTGTCGGCGCATCGGGTTTTGCAAGATCAGACCGTCGCCATGGTGCTGCCGCAGGGCACCAACCCGTTCTTTGACGTGATCCACGCGGGCTTGCAAAGCGCCATGGCTCAAGATGCTTATCTCGGCGCCAAGTTCCACGTTCACCGCTTTGACGCCTATGCGCCCGATACAATGCTGCCGGTGCTGCGCGATTTGCCAGATGATACCGACGCCGTTCTTTTGGTTGGTGTCGACAATGACCTCGTCACGCGCGAAATCACCGCCCTGTGGCGGCGCGGCATTCGGGTTGTGACCATTGTGTCGGACGCGCCGCAAGCGCGGCGGTTTGCCTATGTGGGGCAGGATAATTTTGCGGCCGGTCGCACAGCGGCGCGGCTGCTGGCAGCGATGATCCCACCGGGGCAGGGCGAGGTCGCATTGCTGCTGGGCCATTTGCAGTTTCGGCATTTGCTGGACCGCATGTCAGGCTTCAGGCAAGCCCTTGGCACGGCGCGGCCTGACCTGACCGTCATCCAACCCCCGGCTTATGGCAGCGATCCCGAAATGACGCGCAGTGTCGTGGCCGATCTTTCGTCCCGTGGGGGGCGATTGCGGGGGGCCTATCTTGCTGGCGGGGGGCAGCCTGAATTGATCACGGCGATCTCAGAATCGCAGATCGATCAATTGCGGGTGATCGGCCATGAGGTCACGCCTGCGACACGGCAAGCCCTTGAAAAAGAGAAGTTTCAGGCCGTTTTGGCGCACAACATGTTTGACGTGGCGACCCGCGGGCTTGATATCGCGCTGGGTCGCCGCGACCCGCAAGACGGGCGCTGCGCCATTGATATCTTTGTGCGGGATAACCTGCCGAATTAGCAGCCGCGCGCCACGACCAGCACCCAGTTGGGGCCCTTGGCGCCATGTGTGACGGCCACACCGAATTCAGCGGCGCGGGGGTGCAGCATGTTGCTGCGGTGCCCGGCCGAATTCATCCAACCCGAAATGATCTGCTGCGATGTAGGATATCCCCAGGCCAGATTTTCAGCGACCAGACAATCGCGGTAGCCCGCTTGGCGCACGCGCGCCTGGCTGTTGGACCCATCGCTGCCGCGGTGGCCGAAAAATCCGTTCACCGACATATCGCAGGCGTGTTTCATCGCCGCTTGTGACAGGCTGCGGTTATAGGACAAGGCGGGTTGGCCATAGGCGCGGCGGTTGGCGTTCAGGCCTGCCGCGATTTCAGAGGCCATGGCGTTGACGTTTGCCGGTGTTGTACAGGCGTTGGACGCGGCGGCTTGTCCGGCGGTAAAACACAGCGCACAAGCGGCAATCAGGGAACGCATCATCATGGGGCAAGCCTTTTCGTCTGGTGCAGAATAAGGCTAAGCGGTAGCGGCCAAATCCGGCAATCAGATGGCACCTTGCCGTCATTCAAGCGGCAATTAGCTGCCGCTTGAGAACAGTTTTCGGCTGATTGTCGCGAGTGTGAACAACAAAGTTGCCACGCAGACGATGGATGGGCCGACGGGCGTGTTGAATATAATGGCCGCACGCAGACCGCCCAGGGCACAAAGCGTGCCGATCAGTATGGCGACAACTGCCATCGCCTCTGGCGTGCGCGTCAGGCTGCGGGCGGTCGCGGCAGGGATGATCAAAAGCGCCGTGATCAAAAGCGCACCGACGACCTTAATGGCGACGGCGACCACGAGGGCGAGCAGCAAAGTCAGGATTAGTTGTTCGCGGCGCGGATCAACGCCAGCCGCATAGGCAAGGTCAGGGGACAGGGTCGCCGTCAGAAGCGCTTGCCAGTGACGCCAGATCACAAGGGCCACGGCCAATGCGCCAAGCCAGATCACCGCGAGGTCGGTGCGCGTTACTGTCAAGACCTCACCAAAGAGATAAGCGTCCAGATCGACCCGCTGCCCCGGCACCAGCGAGACAGCGACCAGCCCGATAGCCAGTGCGCCATGCGAGACGACGCCCAAGAGCGTCTCCATCGGGGCGGCGTCGGCTGACAGGGTGTGGATCAGGACCGCCACAAGGACGGAGACCAGAATCACACCCCAGATGACTCCGGTTCCAAAGGCCAGCGACATTGCCACACCAAGAACGGCGGCATGGGCCGTGGCATCGCCGAAATAGGCCATGCGCCGCCAGACCACAAAGCAACCCAAGAGCCCGGCCGCTGTTGCCGTGCCCACAGCGCCAAGGGCGGCGCGGATCATGAAATCGTCTAACATGTTAGGCTTACCTATTCTGGGGCGGGGCCGCCCGCCTCCCTCGTGCGCGGGGCGCGCCCGACCTGAGGGGGCCGCGCGCTGCGCGCGCGGTGCCTCCGGCGGGGATATTTTTGGACCAAAGAAAGACGGGCATCAGGCGTGATCATGGTCGTGGTGGTGATCATGGTCGTGCCGGTAAAGTGCCAGTGCGCCGCCCGTGCCGCTGCCAAAGAGCTCGCGGTAGGCTGGGGCGGCAGAGACGACGTCTGGCGCGCCTTCGCAGCAGATATGGCCGTTGAGGCAGATCACCCGGTCAGAGGCGGACATGACCACATGCAACTCGTGGCTGACCATCAGGACCGCGCAGTTGAGGTCTTGGCGGACGGCATCGATCTGGCGGTAAAAGTTAGCAGAGCCGGGTTGGTCGAGGCCTTGCGTCGCCTCATCCAGGATCAGCAAATTGGGGCGCGACAGGATCGCGCGGGCCAAGAGCACCCGCTGGAACTGGCCTCCTGACAAGGCCGCCATTTGCTGGTGCGAGACATGTTCGGCGCCAGCGGCGGTCAGTGCATTTTCAGCGTCAGCGTTGCTGATGCGGCGCGGCAGGTTGAGAAAACGGCGCACGGTCATCGGCAGCGTGGGGTCAATCGCAAGCTTTTGTGGCACATAGCCGATCCGCAGGTCCGGTGCGCGCGTCACGGTCCCCGTGTCGGGGGTGATTGCGCCGATCAACACCCGCAGCAGCGTGGATTTGCCAGAACCATTGGGGCCGACGATCGTCACGATTTCGCCCGCGTCCAGCGACAGGCTGACGTTCTGCAGCGCGGATACGTTGCGGTGGTGGACGGATATGCCTTTGGCCGAGATCAGGGTCATGCGGGGTCCTGACAGGCGGGGCAGAGGCCTTCGGCCTCGATGACGGTTTGTTCGATTTTAAAGCCCGAGGCTGTGGCACCAGATTGCAGGCGGTCGGGGCGGTCTTGTGCTTCGGCGACCTTGCGGCATTTGCGACAAATCATGAAGGCCGGCGCGTGGTCGGCACCGGGGTGGGCGCAGGCGACAAAGGCGTTCAGCCGTTCGATCCGGTGCGCAAGCCCATGTTCAACAAGAAAACCCAAGGCACGATAGGCGACAGGCGGTTTCGACCCAAAGCCATCGGCATCAAGCCGGGCAAGCACGTCATAGGCCCCCATGGCCGCATGCGATTCCAACAAGATCTCTAACGTACGTCGCCGCACCGGGGTCATGCGCACCCCGGCCTTTTCGCAGGTCGCCTCAGCTGACTGCATTGCGGCGGCAATACAGGAGGCGTGGTTGTGATTGGAAAATCCGAGAGCGGTCATTTGGGTGTCTTGTTATGTTATAACATACAGTGTATCACGGCGGCGATTGACAGCGCAAGAGGGACGCGATGATTCGAACAACTATGATTTTGGCCGTATCGGCAGCGCCAGCCGCTGCTGAGGGGCTTCGTGTCGTGACAGATATCGCGCCAGTGCAGGCGCTTGTGGCGGGTGTGACGCTTGAGGATGCCGACGTGGCAGCGCTCTTGCCGCCCGGTGCTTCGCCACACGATTTTTCGATGCGCCCTTCGGATGCGGCTGGCCTGTCGTCAGCGGATGCCGTGATTTGGGTCGGCGAAGCTTTGACCCCATGGATGTCTCGCCCGATTGAGACATTGGCGGACAGTGCGCAGATTACCACTTTGATGGACGTTCCCGGCTGGGAGCCACGCGAAGTCGCGAACTATGAAGAAGACCATGATGATCACGATGATCACGACGATCATGATGACCATGACGATCATGATGACCATGACGACCATGCAGAACATGATGATCACGATGATCACGATGATCACGATGATCACGATGATCACGATGATCATGATGACCATGCAGATCATGACAACCACGACGATCATGAAGACCATGCGGATCACGACGATCATGAGGGCCATGACGACCACGATGGTCACGCGGGCGAAGACGCCCAGGAAGATCACGACGACCATGACGATCACGCACATGCCCATGATCATGGTCCGATCGATCCCCATGCCTGGCTTGATCCAGTGGCCGCTGGGGCGTGGTCAGTCGCAATTGGCGAAGCCTTGGCAGACGTGGACCCGGATTCTGCCGCGACCTACCGCAGCAATGCCGCCGCACAGGCAGAGGCACTTGCAGACTTGACCGAGACCATTGCAGGCCAGCTGTCCGACGTGGGCCCCTACATCCTGCCGCATGATGCCTACGGCTATTTTGAAGACCGCTTTGGGCTTGAGCGCGTGGGCCTTGTCAGTGACACCGATGACCAAGGGCTGGGGCCTGCGCATCTTGCAGAGCTTCGCGAAAAGGTTGTCGCGGGTGAGGTCGCATGCGTCTTTTACGAAGTCGGGCCAGAGCCGGGTTGGGTCAATACTCTGACCGAGGGCACCGATGTGAAAGTGATGTCGATTGACCCATTGGGTGTGGACGTGGCCAACGGCCCGGACTTCTACGCGACCCTGCTGCGCAACATGGCGGACAGCTTTGCCAGTTGCACGGACGCCTCCTAGCCGCTGAGGTCAAGAAAGCGCCCTGTCAGGTCTCAAGCCAGATCGTGACGGGGCCATCGTTTATCAGGCGCACCGCCATATCCGCGCCAAACTGGCCGGTGGCGGTGGGGATGTCCAAAGCAGACATATCGGCAATGAATTGTTGATAAAGCGCTTCGCCCTCGGCAGGTGGGGCGGCTTGCGAAAAGCCCGGGCGATTGCCGCGCGAGGTATCGGCGGCCAGCGTAAATTGGCTGACGATCAAGGCGCTGCCACCGGTTTGCGCAAGGCTCAGGTTCATCTTGCCGGCGTCATCCTTGAAAATGCGCAGCTTGCTGATCTTGGCGGCCAATGTGGCCGAGGCTGCAGCGGTATCGCCTTGCATGGCGCAAACGAGGATCAGCAGGCCGGGACCAATCTGTCCGATCACCTCATCGTCTACCGTCACAGAGGCGTCGGTGACGCGCTGGATCAGCGCCCTCACAATTCAGATTGCCACGGTGGGTTTGCACCTGCGCGACTGACGGTGATCGCGGCGGCGGCGGCACCAAGGCTTGCGGCGGCAATCAGATCGTCCATCGAGGCGGCGGGCAAAGCAGCCTTATTGAGGTGCCCAGACCGGGCCAGGCCCGCCAGGAAACCCGCGTTAAACGTATCGCCTGCACCGACGGTATCGACCACCTGCGCCTTTTGCGCGGGCACATGGGCCTGACCGTCGCGGGTGTGGATTGTCACGCCTTCAGACCCGCGCGTGAGCAGGATCACCTTGGCGGCGGTGGCGGCAAACAGGGCGGGGATGTCATGCTGACCGGTCAACCAATCAAGGTCTTCGTCGCTGGTTTTGATCACGTCCGCTGCCGCCATCATCGCCGAGAGGCGCACACGATAGCTCGCCTCATCCTTGATAAAGCTGGGGCGGATGTTGGGGTCGATCATCGTCAGCTTGGTCGGCGCCTCGCGCAGCATCAACGCCTGATAAGCGCTGGCGCAGGGTTCCACGACCAATGAGATGCCGCCAAAAAACAACGCTTCGGCGGTCACATCCGGCAGGTCAGAGACGGTTAGCATCCGCCCGGCGGTGTTTTCATCGTAAAAAGCGTATTCCGCCTGTCCATCGGTCAGTTTGACAAAGGCCAGCGTGGTGGGCCGATCACTGACATGACACAGCGTGCTGTCCACGTGACTTGCGGCCAGCTTTTCGCGCAGCACATCACCAAAAAGATCCGACGACAGCCCTGTGAACATAGCGGATTGTTCGCCCAAACGTCCCAGCGCAATCGCGGTGTTGAACACAGCGCCCCCGGCGTGCGGGGCAAAGGCCGCCTCGTCCTTGGTCGAGGTGCGCGGCAACATGTCGATAAGGGCTTCACCACAGCAGAGGATCATGTCGGAACCTTTCGTTCGTTTATTGGCTGTTAGCGATAACAAAGCCTGCGATCAAGGCTGCAATCAAACCAAGGATGACGGCAATCGTGATCTTCCATGCCGAATAGGGACGCTCGCCCTGCACCCTACCTGTGCGACCATTGACCACAAAGCGAAAGGTGCGGCCACGGTATTTATAGGCTGCGACCCAAACCGGGAGCAGCACGTGTTTGAACGTCACATCGTTGATCTGCGTGCTGACATTCGCCACCCGCTGCCTGTCGCCACCGATGTCGTATTTCACGTCTCGCAGGATCATCCGGTCCATATAGGCGCGCGCTTGGGTAAAACCGTCGGCAAGCTCGATCTGATAGCCCTCGGCCCGGAAACCAGCGAGGTATTCGGGATTGTAGGGCTCGAGCTCCGACAGATCCCAGGGTTCAAGCCCGTCAGTGTATTTCTTGGGCAAAGATTGCGAGGCCAGCACCAGCACATCATCAAAGAACCGGGCGACACGGCCACGGGCGGCGCGCCAGCGGGTCTTGCGCACGCGCACCTGTTGCCGCTTGCCGTCGCGCATCACGGTCTTTGTTTCGTAATAGTCGTCACCGCGCTGGCCGGTGTAGCTCGATTTGGTATCGGCATCGAAGGTCCAATAGGGGACATAAATCCCGCTCATGGCGCGGCCCTTGCGGGCGTAGTCTTGAACACCATTTGGCGCGAACCACAGGCTTCCCAACCAGCCTGTCAGCGCAGAGCGGGCCTGTTTTTCGTCCATCGCAAAGGGCAGTAGGCCACGTGGTTTGATATGCCGGTGGGTGCCCGTGTCGGTCACAACGGGCGTGGCGCAAAACGGGCATTCAGCAGCATGGGTGTCGGGGTCAAAGGCGGTTGTGGCGCTGCAATTGGGGCAGGTCACGACGCGGGTCTCTTCGATCTCGGCGTCCGACAGGGTGTTGTTGACGGCAGCCCTGAAATCAAGCTCTTGCAGACCGCCTGACGCGCGGCGCACCGCCTCAATCGGTTGGGTGTTTCCGCAATGATCGCAAGTCAGATGATCCGCGCCGGGATCATAACGCAGGTCGGACCCACAGGTGTCACAAGGAAAGCGATGTTCGGTGATCGTGTTCATGGCCCATGGATAGCAAGCTGGCGCAGGGCGTTACAGGTATTTGTGCAGCACCTTGGGCGTCATGATGCGCAGCGCATTGTCGCGCAGGCGCAGATGCCGCCAGATATGGAACGTGGCGTGGCAGGCGACGATCCCGCCCAGAAGATAGAATTCGTAAATGTGAAATGTGCCAATAATCTCATTGGCTTGCGGCATTCCCATCGGTGGCGCAATCGGCAGAAAGCCACCCGCCTTCAGCAACCGTTCGGAGGTCAGCCCCAGCAGAAACCCGGTGATTGCGACGCCAAAAAGGCCCCAGATGATCGCAGTGTTCAAAACCTTGTGCAGTATTCGCGCCCGCCGCCCAAGCTTTGGCCCCGGCCTGCCCGCCAATCCGCGCCGCGCGTAGTCGGCCATCCAGATCAGCGAAAGGGTGACAAAGATTAACGCTAGCACGGAATGGAACTGAAATGCGGCGGGGCCAAAGGGCAGCACGTCCTCTGGGGTCACAAAGATGAACCAGATGAGCAGCGGGATCATCGTGGCGTGCATGGCCTTGAGCCAGCTGCGGCGGTGCGGCAGGCGCTGCGATAGGCGCGCGTAGATCGGGACGGCGTTTTGCATGTCAGGATACACGTGAGCGTATCTTAAAAAGTTTCAAGCGCGCCGTGGATGCGTTCAAGCCTGCGTGTGTAGGGACTTTGCCAAAACAACCTCGCCATCGTCAATCTGGCCCGTCTGGGAAAACCCGTGTTTTTCATAGAACGGAATGGCCGTGCCGGGGCCGGGGACCGCGCTGGTCGCAACTTTGGTGTGGCCCCGCTCCATCGCAATCTTGTCAAAAAAACCAAGGGCCGCATCGCCATGCCCGCGCTTTTGATACCTGTGATCGACCATGAAACGCCACAGATAAAGGCTGTCGGGCGTGTCACTTTCTTCCAGTTCTGCCGCCGGATGCGACATGTCGATGAATGCCATCAGACCCACCGGCGTGTCACCGTCATAGATGCCATAGATCTCTGCGGCCTCATCAAACATCGCTTGCGCAATCGTCACCGCATTCGGCGCGACAAAGCCGTCCTGGTCCGGTCGCACCGCCAGATCAAGCAGCGGCACAACCGTATCAGCGTCGATTTTGCGGACCGTTGTCATGATTGGGCCAGATGGCTACGCGCCCGGTGGCGGAGGCGGCGGCAAAACGGTGAAAAGCTGCGCCAGTTCGGCCACGTCGTCGGCGGCCATCCAGCCATCTTGGCCCTGCGTCCAGACGGTTGTTTCGCGCGTCAGCTTGCCTTCGGTGACCATGCGGCCAAGGGCGGCTTTGGAAAACGGACCGGTGACCTTGCCGCCCTCGGCGATGTGCCAGACGTGTTCGACCGGAGGTGGCGGGGGTGGGGCAGGCACCGTCACGGCGGGTGCGGCACCCCATGGCCCACTGGCCATCTGCATGCCCATGCCAGCGCCCAAACCCATGCCCATCGCTTGCCCGGCGGCAGAGCCTTGCAAGGTCATGGATTCGGCGGCTTTCCACTTCAAATGCTCGTCGAGATTGCCCGCAAGACCGCGCGATGTGCGCGCATCCATCGCCTTTTCGACGACCTCGGGCAGGCTGATGTTCTCGATATAAAGCTCAGGTATCGACAGCCCGTACTCCGCGATGGTGCTGTCGATGGCTGACGCAACATGCTTGCCCAGATCAGCGGTGTTCGCGGCCATATCCAGCACAGGAATGCCCGAAGACGCGATCACGCGGCTAAATTCCTGCACGATGATGTTACGGATCTGATAGCTGATCTCGTCCATCGTGAACTCACCATCGGTGCCCACAATCTCGCGTAGGAACACGGCGGCATCGCGGACCTTGACGGTATAGGTGCCAAAGGCGCGCAGGCGGGTTGGACCAAACTCAGGATCGCGGATCATGATCGGGTTTTTGGTGCCCCACTTGAGGTCGCTAAACCGGGTGGTGTTGACATAGTAGATCTCTGACTTGAACGGGCTTTTGAAGCCGTGGTCCCAGTGCTGCAACGTCGTCATGATCGGCAGGTTGTTGGTCTCCAGCATATACAGGCCGGGGCTGAACACATCGGCCAATTGCCCTTCGTGGACAAAGACCGCCGCCTGACCTTCGCGCACGGTCAGCTTAGCGCCATATTTTATCTCATGGCCTTCACGCTCAAACCGCCAAACCATGGTGTCACGGGTGTCGTCGGTCCAATGAATAACGTCGATGAATTGGCCGGAAAGAAAGTCGAGGATGCCCATTTGGGTGTCTCCTTTGGTCGTTAACTTGGTGGGCCAGGGGCCATGATTTCACGCGCGATCTGGCGTGCGATAGGGGCGGCGACGGCGGGGGCCATGCCGGTCTGCAGTCGCGGATCATAAAGCATCTGCAGCAGCAATTCGTCGTGGCTGGTCAGCAGGCCAAATTCCTCGTCATCGTTAAAGATCGAGGGGCGCGCCTGTGGACTGTCGTTGGCAAGGCCAAGGCCTTGGGCCAATTCTTCATGGATGCAGGACGTGCGCAAAAGCGGCGGGTGCTCGGCGCGAATGACGGCCACAGCCTTGGAATAGCTGGCCGATCCGCCCTCGGAAAAGGCCACAACGATGCACAATTGATCGCGCGGCAGGTTCAGGATCGCGTTCAACGAACCCGTTGAAATCCCAGGCACAATTTCACGCAGGCGGTTGCCATATGCCCGGCGATCATCCTCATTGAGGATCAAAACGTGGAAATTCGGCGCGCTTTCACTCATCCGGATCGACTGACCGGTCAAGCGACCCAAACGGGCCGCATAAGTCGACACGCTGGCCTGATCCTGCCTGCGTTGGTCACTAGCGACCGAGGGGCCAAATTCGACAGATACGCGCACCGGCTGATCCCAACGGCGCAAGCGTGAAACAGTCGCTTGCGGGCGCAGGAAATCACCGTCGGTGACATACTCATCAAAGAGCGCGATGCGCACAAAGTTTCGCGCCAGCATCGTGTCGGTAAAGGCCGTATCCGCCCCGCCGCCATCGCCACGCAGCAGCCCTTGGGCCAGCAGATCATTTTGCAGGCGACGGTAATAGGTGGCCAGCGCCTCGCTTTCCGCACTTGGGGCCGGGGTCACAGCCGGGGGGGCAACCCGCGTTTGCGGACGCGTCTCAACCGGAGCTGAGACGGGGATCTCTTCGGTGCAGGCGGCAAGGGTGGTCAGGGCCGCAAGACCCAATGTCAAACCACTCTTGCGCCAATTCACCATTCAGCCAGCCGCCGTGCCAATGGTGTCGCCGGTGCCGGTTTTCAGCGCCTTGGCGCTGGCCAGCGTGTCCTTCAACTCTTGTTCCATCTTCTGCAGATCGGCCTCCGCCTCGGCCCGCTTGCGCTTGCCTTCGTCGGCGATCTCAAGGCTTTCGTTGATCGTGGCGATCAGATCCGCATTGGCTTGCTTAACCGCGTTGATGTCGAACACGCCGCGCTCCATCTCGGTGCGGATGACCTTGTTGGCGTCACGCAGGTTCTTCGCGTTTGCGGTCAGCAGTTCGTTAGTCAGGTCATTGGCGTCGCGCACGGCTTCTGCTGCCTCTGCGCTGCGCTGGATGGTGACGGCCTGCGCCAACTGAGTTTCCCAAAGGGGGACCGTGTTGACGAGGGTCGAGTTGATCTTGGTCACCAGCGACTTGTCATTTTCCTGTACCAACCGGATCGAGGGCAGGGACTGCATCGTCACCTGACGGGTCAGTTTCAGGTCATGCACCCGGCGTTCCAGATCGTCACGTGCCGCACGGATATCACGCAGTTCCTGCGCTTTCATCACACCCTGATCTTCGGGGGCGGCCTGCACTTCGGCCTCTTTGGCGGGAATGGTTGTGCCATCCAGCTCTGCCAATTTTGCCTCGCCTGCGGCAATATAAAGCGCCAGTTCGTCGTAGAATTCGAGCGTCTTGTCGTAAAGCACATCAAGCGATTCAATGTCCTTGAGCAGCACGTGCTCATGCTTCAAAAGATCGTCGGTGATATTGTCGATCTGGCCCTGAACATCTTCAAAACGCGCAACAAATTTTGCCATGGGGGCCGCACGGCCCAGCAGGCGTTCCCACCATGACCGCTTGCGGCGCACGTCCAGCTCACTCACCGAGAAGCCACGGATCGTGCTGACAATATTGCGCAGGCTGTCGCCAGCAGGGCCCACGTCCTTGTTGCGCACACCGGCGAGCATGGATTGGCTGATCTCTTGCAACTCGGCCTGCGCGCCAGAGCCAAAGCGAACGATGGAATTGGTGTCTTCCATATCGATTTCGGCCATGCGGGTCGTGATCTCCGCACTTGTGGGCGCGTCAGCAGCTTCAAGCGTGATCAGCTCACCCTTGGGTTCGGCCAGCACAACGGCTGTCACTTTTTCAACTTCGGCCAAGGTGGCCTGTGCTTTGGCTTGGATGGTCTCGGACATGTTGGTCCCCCTTTATTTCAGGCTTACGCCTTCGCGCTGCAGCCGGTCGCGCAGCACTTTGATTTCAATATCCATGTCACTGCGATCATCGCGTAACAGTTTTTCTGTCTTGGCGGCGAAATTCTGCTCAAGATCATCAAGCAGAGCCTCATAGGATGCACGTGCATCCGGGTCAGCTTTGCGACGGGCCAGGTCGACGAATTTCACCGTCGCGTCACGCGCACCCATCAGGTAAACGCCCAAGAATTTTCGCGCCGCGGTCAGATCGCGCGGGTCTTCCTCGACCGTGCGGATCATCCGGCGGGCCGCCGCTTGAAAGCTTGCAACGCGCGTTTCCAGCTTGCGGTCGCGTAACGTCTCGATCTGACCTTTCATCACCTCAAGATGCGCCTCAGCCTCCTCCACAACGCGGGCAACACGGTCTTGCTGGAAGGTATCAACGCCTTCCATCCGCTTGTCTTTCAACGGATCAATGCCAAAGGCCGCCACATGCAGCACAATGCTGACCGCCCCGTATAGAAGCGCCCCAAAGAGCCCCGCATCACCAGTCATTGCCGCCAGCGTCACGCCGACCCCGGTCAGGGCAGAGGACAGCATCTTGCGTGGGATCGCAGGGCGACGCGCCACTTTGCGGGCGTCATAGGCGGCTGTGGCACGCAATCCTTCGCGCAAAAGCCATGCGGCCACGAACATGGCACCTGCACCGGCCACGGCAGTCGCCAGCACAACAGGACCATCGTTGAAGGACGTTGCCAGCAACACAATGCCCGGTACGAACATGATATTGGCCCGTGCGCCTGCCGCATCGACTTGGCGTTCATCCACGGCCTCAGGTGTCTGGGCCTGTCCGGGGCTGTATTTTCCGCCAAACTTCTTGGCCATTACGCTGCCCCCAGCCAACCGGTGGCGACGCCGAACATCAGCACGATCAGCAGCACATAGGCGATCTTTGACACGGTATCCTGCATGTTATCCCCTGCGGCCTGGTTCGCGTTTGGCGCAACGGCGCGTAGGGCAACAGACACCGCCGCCACCGCTACCGCGATGGCCGCAATGAGCATCACCAACATAAACAAGCGTGCCATATCGCCCCCTTTGATGGGTCACAGATATATACGGTGCCGCCATATTACGAGTGCTTCTGCAAGGCAGCACGCTCTGCGTTTAGCTTGCGCGAATAGCCCGATTGAATGATTTCGACCGCGACAAGCACCACAACAGAGAAGTAGAATGTCGACTTTGACATCGGCACGATTTCCTGTCCGAAGATATGCAGTGCGAGCTTCTTGGCCTCGTCATGGGGCACGCCCATCGCCTCAACCCCGTGCACGGCAGCTTGTCCAGCCTCGCCCAGCAGGACGACCCCCACGATCAGCAGGATAAACAGGCCAAGAACTTCGTACATGCGGTTGTTTTCAAGGAATTTTGTCACCCCGTCCGCCAGCAGCAACATGGCCAGACCCGAAAGCAGGATCGCCGTCGCAAGGATCGGGAAGACATCTGTAATGGCCAGCGCCGACAGCACGGAATCGAACGAAAAGATCAGGTTCATGAAGACGATCAGCAACACAACCTGCACCGCCGATTTGCCACCTTTGCCTTCGACGTCGTGGTCAAGATGGTCCATCGACAGCATATGCGCGATTTCTTTGACGGCCGTATACATGATGAAAATACCACCAAAGACAAAGACCACCGTGGCAAAGTTAACGGCACCGGTAATCACGCCCTCCCATTGAAAGGTGTAAAACGGCTCTGACAGGGCGTCGATCAGCCGGATCATGACGAAAAGCAGGACAACCCGCAGCGCCACAGCGATCAAAATGCCCCACATCCGCACCGATTTTTGCTGCGCCACAGGTGCGCGCTTACTCTCGATTGAGATGTAAAGAAGGTTGTCGAACCCCAGTACGGCTTGCAAAAAGCACAGCACAGCAAGGTTTATCGCGTTTTCCAGCGTCAGTAAGTCGGCCATTTTTTCAGTCCCAATTTGGCTTTTGCATTAACATGCCGAACGCAGCGGGATCGGGCAAGGTTCAAGGATTACGCTTTTTCCCCGTTTGGGCGGTCTTGCGCTTGCGTTCGGGTTTGGGGCGTTGGTCAATGCCAAGCTGATCGCGCACCACGCGGCGCTTTACCTCTTCCACTTCGCCCGCTTTCAGATCGTTCAATTGGAACGGTCCGTAACTCACGCGGATTAGACGGTTCACGGTTGCGCCAATCGCCTCCATCGCCCGGCGGATTTCGCGGTTTTTGCCTTCGCGCAGGCTGATCGTGAGCCAGGCGTTTGCGCCCACTTGCCGGTCAAACGTCACGACCATGGGCTGATAGGCGAGGCCTTCGACCGTGATCCCTTCGCGTAGCTGATCCAGCTTCGCCTCTGAGGCAGAGCCCTTGATCCGCACGCGGTAGCGGCGCAGCCAGCCGGTGCTGGGCAGTTCCAAGCGGCGTTTGACCTCACCGTCATTCGTCAGCAGCAGCAACCCCTCGGAGTTCAGGTCAAGCCGCCCCACCGACATCACCCGCGGCATATCCTCGGGCAGAGCGCCAAAGACCGTTGGTCGGTCCTTTTCGTCCCGCTCCGTCGTCACGAGGCCTGCAGGTTTGTGATAAAGCCAGATGCGCGCCGGTTCAGGCTCGCCAACGGGCTTGCCATCAGCGGTGATCTTGTCGGCAGGCGTGACGTTCAGGGCAGGGCTGTCGATCACCTTGCCATTCACAGTCACGCGTCCCGCTTCGATCATACGCTCCGCCTCACGGCGGCTGGCGATACCAGCGCGCGACAACACTTTGGCGATACGGTCGCCCTTTGGGGATTGGTCAGTCATGCAAGGGCTTTAGGCTGCGGGACCCTGCGGCGCAACGGGCTTTGTGCCTGCCACAGATGTGGCGCAGCCGAAAAAGTGCCGTTTGAACGTGACGTTCAGCCCTGCGGCCTGCAACGCGTCGCGCATATGACTGCAATCGCCAAAGTTGCGGGTATAGGTGCCGATCATCGCAAAATCCTGCGCGCCTTTCAGAAAAAGCCGCTCCAGCAACGGCAGAACACCATCCAGATAGGCGCGGTAAAGGGGCCGCAGCAGCCAGCCTTTGGGGTCAGAGGCCTCAATCAGGCAAAAGCTGCCGCCGGGGCGCAGAATGCGGGCGATCTGTGCGGCAAGGATGGTTTGCTGATCTGCGTTAAAGGTCTTGAGCCCAAAGGTCGCGACCAGCATATCGGCGCTGTTTTCCGGCAAATCCGTCTCAAGCGCATTGGCTTGCAGATGGGTGATCTTGTCCGCCCGCGTCCCGTGCAGCCGTGCGACGGCCTCCTTGTGCATCCGGGCAGAGATATCAATCGCGGTAATCCGCGCGCGGGGGAAGGCTGTCAGCACATGCGGCCAAACCTCGCCCGTGCCAGCCATCAGGTCCACGACTTGCGGGATCTTCGTAGCGGCTGGCCCGACTGTGCCGTCGCTGATCCGCCCGATCTGTTGCTGCCCTTGTAGCCGCGCCACACATTGCTTGCGCCACAACCAGATGAATCCAAAAGAACTGACCGCGCTCCAATTGCGATATCGGGCAGAGCAGCGGTCAAAAAGCGATGCGACATAGGTGGGGTCGTAGATATCTTGCGTCATGCGGCAAGAATTGCCTTTTGGGGTAGGGGGTTGCAAGTCGAACGCGGGGGCGGCACGAACAGATATGACCTTTCGCAGTTTCATGGATATCGCCTTGGCTGAGGCGCGGTTGGCCGCAGACCGTGGGGAAGTCCCCGTGGGGGCCTGTATCGTCAGGGACGGGCAGGTGATCGCGCAAGACGGCAACCGGACGCGGGAATTGAACGACCCCACCGCGCATGCAGAGGTGCAGGTGATCCGGGCGGCGTGTTTGGCGTTTGGGCAAGAACGGCTGACCGGTTGCGACCTCTATGTAACGCTAGAGCCTTGCCCGATGTGCGCCGCCGCGATCAGCAATGCCCGCATTGCGCGGCTCTATTATAGCGCAGCCGATCCCAAATCAGGCGGCGTGGCGCAGGGCGCGCGGGTGTTCAACCATCCACAATGCCACCATGCGCCGGATGTCTACGATGGCCTCGCTGCGACGGAAGCCGAAGACCTTCTTAAGGCGTTCTTTGCGGCAAGGCGCTAAAGCTGTTCGTCGTAATAAGCGCCTAAAACGCCAGCTCTTCCATCACGTCAGGCGTCTTCACATCGACGCCCGGCAGGCCATCAATCAAGGGCTGCGCATCCTGTTCCAGCAGCGGGAAGGTCTTGTAGTGGCAGGGAATCACGGTTTTGAAGTCGAAATACCGTTTGGCCGCGTATGCCGCGCCCTTCATTCCCATTGTGTAATGCCCACCCGCGCACAGGATGCCGATGTCCGGTTTGTAGAAATCACCCATCCAATCCATGTCGGCCATGATGTCGGTGTCGCCCGAAACATAGATCATGTGGCCCTCGCCACCGATCATGAACCCGGATTCGGTGCCGCCATAGATCACACCATCCGCGGTCGTCATGGATGACGAATGCACCGCATTGACCATCGACACGGCAGCGCCTGCGCAATCAATCGTGCCGCCCTTGTTCCAGTCGATGACCGTGTGGCCCATCGCCTCAATCGCGCCCCCAATTTCGGGGATGCAGCACACCGTAGCCTTGGTCTCGGCCGCGATGTCATCAATCTCCGACGTGTGGTCAAAGTGGCCGTGGGTCAGCAGGATATGCGTGGTCCCGGCCAGTGCATCCTTGCGTCGCTCATCTGGAAAAGTGGGGTTCCCCGCCAACCAAGGGTCGATCAGCAGGACGGCCTCTTCAATTTCGATGCGAAAACTTGCATGACCTAACCAGATGACTTTCATAACACGACTCCCTGTGACGCAGGGTCAGTCTAGTCGTGCTGACGCGTGGGGCAAGATGAACTGGTCAGAACAATTTGATGGATATTGCGAGCGGGTGGACCTGACACTCTGGTCAGAGCCGATCAATGCCGTCACCAACCTTGCCTTTCTGATTGCCGCCCTGATCATGTGGCGACGCACGGCTGGTGTGACCGGGGCCCGCGTGCTGTGTGTGATCCTGTTCGCGATTGGTGTGGGTAGCGGGCTGTTCCATACGCTCGCGACGGTCTGGGCAAGCCTGTCTGATGTGGCACCCATCGGGATGTTCATTCTGACCTACCTCTTCTTGGTCAATCGTGATGTCCTGGGCCTGCCGTTATGGGCGGCGATACTGGGCACGCTTCTGTACTTGCCCTATGCCGCACTCCTTTTGCCGGTGCTTGATCACATCCCGTTTGTCGCGATCTCGAACTTCTATTGGACGGTGCCGATCCTTTTGGTGGTCTACGGCTTTGGCCTGCGCCGGACCCAGCCCGAAACGGCGCGCGGGTTCTTTGTCGGGGCGGCGATCCTGACCGTCTCGATCTGCCTGCGGTCCTTGGATGAAATCCTGTGCCCGTCATGGCCCATCGGCACACATTTCCTGTGGCACATCCTGAATGCGGTGATGCTGGGCTATATGATCCACGTTTACGCCGCACATGTCCTTGCAGGTCGCTGGGCGCGGCGGTAAACGCGAGGCAGCGATAACGACGAGAGAGCGCCCATGTCGATTGACACCGAAACCGCCCGCCGCGTGGCGAAACTCGCCCGGATCAAGGTCGAAGACGATGCCCTGCCTGCGCTCGCGCAGGAATTTGGCGCGATCCTTGGGTTTATCGAACAATTGAACGAGGTCGACGTCGACTGGGTCGAACCAATGACCTCTGTCACGCCGCAGCGCCTGAAACGCCGCGAGGACGTGGTGACGGACGGCAGCCAGCAAACGGCTGTGCTGAAAAATGCGCCCGATGCGCGCGAAGGCTTCTTTGCTGTGCCGAAGGTGGTTGAATAATGTCTGACCTCTCGAAACTGACCATCGCCGCCGCCCGCGACGCCATGCGCAAGGGTGATCTGACCTCTGCCGAGCTGACGGGCGCTTGTCTTGAAGCTGCTGAGGCCTCGGGCAAGCTCAACGCCTTTGTCCACCACACGCCCGATCTGGCAATGGACCAGGCCAAGGCCGCCGACGCGCGCGCCGGTGCCGATGCGCCCTCGCTGAACGGTGTGCCATTGGGCATCAAAGACCTCTTTTGCACCAAGGGCGTGCCCTCGCAGGCGGCATCGAAAATCCTTGAAGGATTCAAACCCGAATACGAATCCACCGTCACCACGCAGCTCTTTGATGCGGGTGCTGTGATGCTGGGCAAGCTGAACATGGACGAATTCGCCATGGGCTCGTCCAATGAAACCTCTACCTACGGCAATGCCGTGAACCCGTGGAAAGTGGACGCGGAACTGACGCCGGGCGGCTCATCCGGTGGCTCCGCTGCGGCTGTCGCGGCTGACCTGTGCCTTGGCGCGACGGGCACGGATACGGGTGGTTCCATCCGCCAGCCCGCTGCCTTCACCGGCATTACCGGTATCAAGCCGACCTATGGCCGTGTCAGCCGCTGGGGCATCGTCGCCTTTGCCTCCTCGCTCGACCAAGCGGGGCCCATGACCAAGGACGTGCGTGACAGCGCCATCATGCTGCAAGCCATGTGCGGCCACGACCCCAAGGATAGCACCAGCGCCGACATCGCCGTGCCGGATTTTGAGGCGGCGCTGACTGGCGATATCAAGGGCAAAACCATCGGGATTCCCAAGGAATACCGCATGGACGGCATGCCCGCTGAAATCGAAAAGCTCTGGGCCGACGGCACCGCGATGCTGAAGGACGCAGGTGCCAAGATCGTCGATATTACTCTGCCGCACACCAAATACGCGCTGCCTGCCTATTACGTGATTGCCCCGGCAGAGGCCTCATCCAACCTTGCCCGCTATGACGGTGTGCGCTTTGGTCATCGGGCGAAGCTGGAACAGGGTGACGGCATCACCGAGATGTATGAAAAGACCCGCGCCGAGGGGTTCGGGGCAGAAGTCCAGCGCCGCGTGATGGTCGGCACCTATGTGCTCTCGGCTGGTTTCTACGACGCCTATTACAACCGCGCCCGCAAGGTCCGCGCCTTGATCAAGCGCGACTTTGAAACCGTGTTTGCAGATGGCGTTGACGCGATCCTGACGCCCGCGACACCTTCGGCGGCATTTGAACTGGGCGCGAACTTTGATCCGATCCAGATGTATCTCAACGACGTCTTTACGGTGACGGTGAACCTTGCCGGTCTGCCCGGCATTGCGATCCCCGCCGGGTTAGATGCCAAGGGGCTGCCACTGGGGCTGCAATTGATCGGCAAACCCTGGGAAGAGGCGGAATTGCTGAACGTCGCCTATTCACTCGAACGTGCTGCGGGATTTGTAGCCAAGCCTGCAAAGTGGTGGTAAATCCGTCAAAACGGTAAAAATCGGGTGGCAGTTGTGTCCAAGGGTATCTCAATTCTGGCGTTGGCCGTTCTGGTCGCGGGCTGCGCGCCCTCTGTGCCGCAAAGCAACCGGGGCGTCGGCTTTGGTGATCCGGTTGAATACGAACGCGAGCGGCTTGCGCGCGAACAGGCCTTGGCTGGTTCGGGCAGCACCACCTTTGGTGCGCCATCTGCCGTGCAGACCCAAGTGATCCCCTCGTCAGAGCTTGCAGCCGCAGGCATCGGGCAAAACGGTCAGGTGGGTGCGCCCTTGTCCGCACTCGATCCCAGCCGGACCCAAGGCGTGCAGGCCAGCCCCGGCAACGCGGCCCCGCAATTGCAAAGCAACCCCGGCATTTCGGATGAGCAGGATTTCAGCGCTGTCAGCAGCCGCGAGTCGATTGAATCAGACGCCCAACGCCGCGCCGCACAGGCCGCACAGCGCGAGGTGATTGCGCCAACCGCCTTGCCCACGCGCCCCGCCAACACCGGCCCCAATATCGTGGAATACGCGTTGAACGCGCCAAACCGCAAAGGACAGGAGTGGTATTCGCGCAGCATCTTGTCGGGGCAGGGCCGGTTTGAACGCAACTGCGCCACCTATAATTCGCCCGATGCGGCGCAACGCGATTTTCTGGCCCGTGGCGGCCCCGATCGCGACCCACGCGGGATTGACCCCGATGGTGATGGCTTCGCCTGTGGCTGGGATCCGGCCCCCTTCCTGCTGGCGGCAGGCAACTGAGGCTCACCCGGCGCGATAGCCCCAACTTTGGGCCGCGTCGCGATGGGGCGACCCCTGATCTGGTGGTGATCCACTACACCGCGATGCAAACCGCGCGGGCGGCCTGCGATACGCTATGCAACCTCAAGACCGAGGTCTCTGCCCATTACCTGATTGCCGAGGACGGCGAGGTGATCAGCCTTGTGGATGAGGCCGCGCGCGCATGGCACGCAGGGGCAGGGCGCTGGGGCGCGGTTACAGATGTGAATAGCCGCTCGATTGGGATTGAGCTGGCCAATCCGGGCGATTGCCCCTTTGCCGCTGCACAGATGGATGCGCTCGAGGCGCTCTTGGATGGGATGCGCCAGCGCTGGGCGATCCGGCCGGAGCGGTTCATCGGCCATTCCGACATGGCACCGGGCCGCAAGATCGATCCCGGGGCAAAGTTTGACTGGCAACGTTTGTCCCGCGCCGGGTTCGGCGTTTGGCCCGGTTTGGCCACGCCTGCCGATTTTCACACCATGGCGCGGCGCTTTGGCTATACGGCGGATGTGCCGGATGATGTGCTGCTCTCTGCCTTTCGCCTGCGGTTCAGGCCCGACCACAGTGGCCCCTTGGATGACACCGACCGCGCCCTCATCACCGACCTCGCCAACCGCTTCCCCGTTGACGCAAGCGGGCTGACCGCCTAAGCCGTGCAGCGCGCGGATGGCTGGATGATCGCGGGCGGGCAACCGTTCGAGGAAAGTCCGGACTCCAGGAAAGCACGGTGCCGGGTAACGCCCGGCGGGGGTAACCCCAGGGACAGCGCCACAGAGAAGAGACAGTCCGCGTCCGCGCGGATAATGGTGAAACGGTGGGGTCAGGCCCACCGCGTGGCTGGCAACAGTCGCGGCACGGCAAGCCCCACCGGGAGCAATGCCAAATAGGGACCTCGTGCCGTGCAAGCGGCGGGGCGGCTTGCGCCCCAGACGGTCCGGGTTGGCAGCGAGAGGGCGGTTGGTAACAGCCGCTCCAGATGAATGATCATCCATCCGTGGCAACACGGGGGACAGAATCCGGCTTATAGGCCATCCGCGCGTTTACGTTTGATTTACCAGCTTCGGGTTACCGAGAGGCATGTCATTCATTGCGCGCCCACAAAGTCCCGATGCTTGGATCAACCAGATATTCAACGCCAAAGCGGCCCAGAATGGCGGCGTGGTGCGCCGCAAGATTGCATGGATCGAAGCCGAGGTTGGGCGGGACCTGTTCGAGGCCGAAGTTAAGCGCCGCGGATTTCACTGTATTGAGGCCGGTCGCCAGTTGATCGTGGTCTGTCATACAGGCCCGGTACGTTTCCTGTTCTAACCCGAATTTTCGCCGAAAATTCGTTGACCCCGATTATTCGACGAATAATCGCACCACCGCTGTGTTGCGAAGCGTTTTCAACGCGATTGCGGTTGACTCGCAAGCCGCGCCCGGTAAAAGGCAGCTTCAATCAGATTTACGCCCGCATCACGCGGCGCAGCCGGAGAAGACACATGGCGAAGCCAACCACGATCAAAATCCGCCTGAACTCCACCGCGGGGACCGGGCATTTCTACGTGACCAAGAAAAACGCGCGCACCATGACCGAAAAGATGGTCGTGAAGAAGTACGACCCCGTCGTCCGCAAGCACGTGGAATATAAAGAAGGCAAGATCAAGTAAGCTGATCTGCCCTTTTTCAGACTTTGAAAACCGCGTCCCTTGGGGCGCGGTTTTTCGTTGGGGGCGTTACTCTGCCTTTGGGTCCAGTTGATAGGGGTTGCTGGCGGGCTGGCCTGCGTGATCGGTCCACTGGCGCGACTTGCTGGGGCGGTCCCAATGCAACATGCGGTCATGGTCAGGATAGGTGACGACATCGCCCGGTGACCGTGTGCCAATCACCAAATACCGTGCCTCTTCATCGCTGGTGTTCTCAAGGCAATGGCCCGCCGGATCCCCCGCCTTAAATGTCGCCGCCTGACCGGGGTGAAGCGCTGTCACCGCATCACCCTCATGCAGTTGTGCCACGCCTGCGATCATATAGACCATCTCATCCTCGCCTGCGTGCCAGTGCTTGATCGAAGACTTTGATCCCGGCGGCAGGACTTCCACAAATGCACCAAATTGGGTCAACCCACCGCTGTCGCTATATAGCTCTGCGCGGTAGGGGCCACAGGGGTTGCCTGCGCCATCACTGTCGTCGGTCTTTACGGTCTTGGGGGTGAAAATGGGCATGGGCTCTCCTCTATAAAAGGCACCCTAGCAAAGAAAAAGGGCCGGTGTCTCCACCAGCCCTTTTGCATTGTGATGTCGCAGCGGTTATTCGCGGCTGCCCAGCAGGTTCAGCAACATGATGAACAGGTTGATGAAGTCCAGATAGAGCGCCAGCGCACCGTGGATTGCAGCCTTGCCCAGCCACTCTTGGTCGCCGTGGGCCGCATGCGCGATGTAGGTCGTCTTGATCTTCTGCGTGTCATAGGCGGTAAGGCCTGCAAAGATCAGCACACCAATCGCAGAGATGGCGAATTCCATGGCAGAGGACTGCAGGAAGATGTTGATGATCATCGCCGCGATCAGACCGATCAGACCCATGATCAGGAACGACCCCCAGCCAGAGATGTCTTTCTTTGTGGTGTAGCCCCACATGGAAAGACCGGCAAAGGCGATCGATGTGATCAGGAAGACCTGCATGATCGAGAACCCTGTGTACACAAGGAAAATCGCGCTCAGCGACAGGCCAACGGCCGCAGCATAGGCGTAAAAGTAGGTCTGCAGACCAGAGGCCGACGCACGGTTCGACACCGCGCCAAAGCCAAACACCATGCCCAGTGGCAGCAGCATCACGACCCACTTCAGCGGTGTTGCATAAAGCGCGTAACCCAGACCAGTCAGGTACTCATTCGCACCGATCTGGTATTCTGTTGGGGTTGATGTGACCGCCAGACCAGCAATGGCCCAAGCGGCGAGTGCTGTGATGATCATGCCCACGGACATTGTGCCGTAGACCTTGTTCATATGGGCGCGAAGCCCCTGATCGATCTCGGCAGAGCGTGCGCCGCTCTCGGTCCGGATCGTTTGATATTCAGCCATATTGACCTCCTGATTAGACAACAAACGGATTTGTGGCCCGTCTTGGGGTCGATATTGGCACAGGCCCCCTTATTTTCAAGGGGAACCTGCCTGTTTCGGTCGGGTTTTCAGGTGGTATGTGCTGGAATGTCGCAGCCGGTGCGCTGTGACCCCCAGCAACGCCGCTCAGACGGCGGGCAAATCCCAGAATGGGCGTGCTGCTTCGGCCTGTGCCTCGGCGTAGCTCAACCCAAGGTCTTGCAGCTGCGCGTCATCCAATGTGGCAAGTGCGGCGCGCTGCTTGCGGGTGGCGATCATGGCGCTGATCAATGTCAAAAGACCCACAGACTTGGCAGATGTGACAGGTGCGTTGATGGCGGTGTATGTGGATGCTGTGTACATGATCTCTTCTTTCAATCGGTTGATATTGTTTGCTGTTTTCGTGTCTTGCCACTTTGCTACCGGGGTCCGCCGGGGCCGGACAGTCAGGCAAACCTTACCTTTGGTCAAACCGGGGTATGGGTTTCCATACGTTCCGTCGCTGCGGGTCTGGAATACCTGACCAAAGGTGTCGGGGCTTACTGCTGCCAGTGATCCGGCGCGTCCCAAAAGCTGCGATGCGCCTCTTTCTGGGCCGCCGCTTCGGTCAGACCAATATCGCTCAGGAGGTGCGCGTCCAGCTCGGCCAGCTGACCACGTTGGTGGCGCAATTCCACAAGCGACAAGAGCCAGCCAAGCAGGTTCACGCGGCGCGGCATAGGGGCGAGGCGTACAAGTGTCTTTGTCTGTGCCATTACATGTTCCTTCGTGATGTGTGTTCGTTAAATCATCGGTATGCTTGATATGTGGCAGTAAATGTGAAATAAGGAAAATGAATATTTGGAAACTGATACATCAGGGATTGTGATATGCCTCGAAATCTTGATCTGACAGCGCTGCGCTCTTTCGTGGCTGTGGCCGATAGCGGCGGCGTCACCCGCGCCGCAGGCTTTCTGAACCTCACGCAGTCAGCGGTTTCGATGCAGCTCAAGCGGCTCGAGGAATCCATTGGCGTCGCGCTGCTGGATCGTTCGGCCCGCACCATCGGGCTGACGCCATCGGGTGAACAATTGCTCAGCTATGCGCGTCGGATGCTGGATCTGAATGATGAGGTCTATGGCAAGTTGACCTCGGTTGAGTTCGAGGGCGAGATCAAGCTCGGCGTGCCGCATGACATCGTCTACCCTGCGATCCCGCAGGTGCTGCACCGCTTTAACGCGGCTTACCCGCGCCTGCGCGTCCGGCTCTTGTCCTCCAACACGCTTGCGCTGAAATCACAGTTTAGCAGGGGAGAGGTTGACTTGATCCTCACCACAGAACTTGAAGGCAGCGCGGGCCACCAGACGTTGTGCACCCGCAACCTGATCTGGGTCGGGGCACCGGGCAGCACAATCTGGCGCGCACGGCCCTTGCCGCTTGCCTTTTGCCAAAGCTGTCTGTTCCGCCCGCGCGTGCAACGCTCGCTGGATGCGGCAGGTATCCCATGGGAAATGGCTGTTGAGGGCGATGGTGACCGCGCGATTGAGGCAACCGTCAGCGCCGATCTGGCGGTTCATGCCGTCCTTGAAGGGACAGAGCCCACCTACTTCGAACGCTTGCCTGCCTCAGCGGGCCTGCCCAAGCTTGATCAGATGCAGGTCAACCTTTACCGCGGCGATCTTGCGACGGGTGCGGCGATGGACGAATTGACGCGCATGCTCGAAAACGCGTTCCGCCCGGCACCGATGGCCTTGCCAAACGTGGTTACGGCGTAACGACGACCTTTCCGGTGGCCTTGCGGCTTGACAGTAAATCAAGCGCATCCTGCGCCTGATCAAGGGGCAGGGTGTGGCTGATGTGGGGTTTAAGCTGCCCGTCATCATACATCTTCATCAGCTCAGCCAAGCTATCGGTCAGCGCCTTGGGCCGAAACTTCAGATAGCCGCCCCAATAGAACCCGATCACCGTGATGTTCTTGACCAGAATGATATTGGCGGGGATTTGCGGGACGTCGCCACTGGCAAAGCCGATGGTCAACACCCGCGCCTCGCGATTGCAGGCACCAAGCGCCGCCTTGAACCCGTCGCCCCCCACCGGGTCATAGACCACATCTGCGCCGCCAAGCGCCTTCACAGCGGTTTTGATGTCCGCACTGGTGCTGTCAATCAGGTGATCCGCGCCCGCCGCCTTTGCGATCTGCAGCTTTTCGGCACCTCGCGCTACGGCAATCACCGTCGCCCCCAGTGCTTTTCCAATCTCCACTGCCGTCAGACCCACACCACCCGCAGCCCCGAGAACCAAGAGCGTCTCACCGGCTTGCAAATTCGCCCGTCGGGTCAGCGCCAGATGCGACGTGCCGTAGGCCACTTGAAACCCCGCTGCAACCGGGGCGGGCATTGCGTCTGGCACCGCGCGGCACAAATCGGCGGGAAAAACCCCTTGCTCGGCAAGACCGCCCTGACCGCCAAAAACCGCGACGCGCGTGCCGATTGCAGGCTCTGAAACACCGGGACCCTGCGCAATCACGGTCCCGCAGACTTCCATCCCAAGCGTAAAGGGCGGCGGGGGCGTATCTTGATAAGTTCCTTTCGCCATCAGCAGGTCGGCGAAATTCAGCCCGCAGGCTTGAATTTGCAAAAGAACTTCGCCCGATGCGGGTTTTGGCGGTATGATCTCCTCAATCTTGGGGCGAGCAGAGAAATCTGAAACTTGAAACGCGCGCATCTGGGATGGTCCTTTGTGCTGTCCTGAACGAATGGTGACTTGAACAGCGCGGAAGGTAAACAGCCCTTGTTCACAGGGTGGCGCCAAAGATTTTTGGTGAATTCTTGTCCCAAAGCAGGGAAATAGTGCCGTAACCTGTCCTTTAGTTACCTTGACGACCTGCAACCGTTGCGTGTCTTAGTCGTTGCACGCTAGCACAGCAGTAGATTATCGCTAGCCGGTGTGCGCCCTTGTGACTTTGGGTGGATATGCGGTTCAAAAGTAAAACAGTAAAGGATGTGACATGAAACATGCAGTAGACGTCCACGTCGGTAAGCGCATTCGCCATCGTCGGTGGATGAACGGAACAACCCAGCAGCAGTTGGCAGAAGCCGTCGGCATCAAATTCCAGCAGATCCAGAAGTATGAAACAGGCATGAACCGCGTCAGCGCGTCACGTCTTTGGGACATCAGCCGCGTTCTGAACGTGCCGGTGTCGTTCTTCTTCGAAGGATTGGCAGCGCAACCGCAGGACGACGCCATCAAAAGCGATCTGCCGGGTGACATCCTGACCGATAAAGAGGCGCTGGAGCTTCTGCGCTCTTACTACGCGATCCCTGAAAATCAGCGCCGTCGGCTGTTTGATTTGGCCCGCGTCCTCAGCGAGGCCGCTTGACCCCATAGGGCTGCCCACGCTACCGCTATGGCGTAGCAATTCTTGGGGCACAATATGACAGCATCACCAGATCAGGCGACGCGCGACGAACTCGTCCGCGTCGCGCATCGTCTGGCCGATGCTGCCCGGCCCGAAACCCTGCGCCTCTTCCGGCAAGCGGGGTTGGTGGCAGACGACAAAACCGGTGACAGCGACGGCTTTGATCCCGTCACCGAAGCGGACCGCGCCGCAGAGCGTGTGATGCGCGATATCCTCGACAGCGAACGTCCCCATGACGGGATCTTGGGCGAGGAATTTGGCACAAAATCAGGCACTTCCGGGCTGTCCTGGACCCTTGATCCGATTGACGGAACGCGCGGCTATATTAGCGGGACACCGACTTGGGGTGTGTTGATTTCTGTGGCGGATGCGACCGGGCCGATCTTTGGCATCATCGACCAACCCTATATCGGGGAGCGTTTTTGCGGCGGTTTTGGCATCGCAGAGGTCACAGGTCCGCAAGGCACCATGCCGCTTGAGACCCGCAAACGCCGTGCCTTTCCCGACGCGACCCTGCTCACGACATTCCCAGAGGTCGGCACCCCGAAAGAGGGGCGCGCGTTCCATAAAATCGCCAAAAAGGTCAAGCTGACCCGCTATGGGATGGATTGCTACGGCTATGCTTTGCTGGCTGCCGGACAAGTCGACCTGGTGATCGAGGCTGGCCTGCAACCCTATGATATTCATGCACCAATTGCTGTCATACAGGCCGCCGGAGGCGTCGTGTCAAACTGGCAGGGTGGTGCGGCGCATTTGGGTGGTCGGGTGATCGCGGCGGCGAACCGGGATGTGCATGCGGTGGCGCTTGAGATGTTGCAGGACGCGATGGATGACTGAGACGCTGCTGCGCGGCGCGGATGTCGTACTGACGATGGATGATGCCGACAACCGTCTGACAGATCATGATATTTTGATCCGCGACGGGGTGATTTCTCAGATTGGTCCGGACCTTACGACCACGGGCGACACGCTGAATGTCCGTGGCTGCGTGGTGACGCCGGGCCTTGTGAATACCCATCACCATTTGTACCAAACCTTAACGCGAGCGGTGCCCGGCGGGCAGGACGCGCTGCTGTTTGGCTGGTTGCAAACGCTCTATCCGATCTGGCAAGGGTTTGATCCCGAAGCGTTTTTCACATCCGCCCAAGTTGGCCTTGCGGAACTGGCGCTGTCGGGCTGCACGCTGACGAGCGATCATCTTTACCTTTATCCCAATGGTGCGCGTCTGGATGACACCATCGCAGCGGCGGGTGAAATTGGTCTGCGCTTTCATCCCACGCGCGGCTCAATGAGCATTGGGGAAAGCGATGGGGGTCTTCCGCCCGATGCGCTGGTGGAGGATGAAGAGGCCATCCTTGAAGACTGCATTCGGGTCATTGATGCCCACCATGATCCGCGCCCCGGTGCCATGGTCCGGGTCGGTCTTGCACCCTGTTCGCCGTTTTCGGTCAGTCGTAAACTTATGGCCGACACGGCGATTTTGGCCCGCGATAAGGGCGTGATGCTGCATACGCATCTGGCGGAAAACGACGAAGACATCGCCTATTCGCTCGCGAAATTTGGCTGCCGTCCCGGGCAATATGCCGAAGATCTGGGCTGGGTTGGGGATGACGTCTGGCACGCGCATTGCGTCAAACTGGACGTTCAAGAGATTGATTTGTTTGCCAAAACACGCACGGGCGTCGCTCATTGTCCCTGTTCAAACTGCCGTCTTGGCTCTGGCATCGCGCCGGTCCGTGCGATGGTGGATGCAGGCGTGAAAGTGGGACTTGGGGTCGATGGATCGGCCAGCAATGACGTGGGCAACATGGTTAACGAAGCGCGCCAAGCCATGCTGTTGCAGCGGGTTGCGCACGGTGCCGACAAGATGTCTTCACACGAGGCTTTGCGCCTTGCGACACGCGGCGGGGCAGAGGTTCTGGGCCGCGACGATTGCGGCCAGATTGCCCTGGGCAAACGCGCCGATATTGCGGTCTGGGACGTGCAAGGTATTGAAAGCGCTGGATCTTGGGACCCTTCTGCGCTGCTGCTTGCCGGACCAAGCAAGGTGCGCGACCTGTTTGTCGAAGGGCGTCAGGTCGTATCCGACGGGCAGATGGTGACGGTTGATCTGCCCAAAGTGATTGAACGGCAAAACGCCATCGCCAGAAAACTGGTAAACGCCTAATCGCCCATACAGAACCTGTGAAGAAACCATACAGAAAACATGCACAACCCATGCGCATGAAAGTCTGAACAGAAATTAACGGCGTACGCTGTTAAGGTTTGGCGACCCGCTGGCCAGCCACCCAGACATCCCGCACGGCGCGGTCATCGCCCATCATGATGGTGGGGAAGAGCGCGTCCCAAAACGTCTCAGCCCTTGCGCTGCGCTGGGCAATCGCCGGGGTCGCGGCAAGGTCAAGCACGCAGAGATCAGCCGCCGCGCCTGCGCCCAGATGCCCGATCTGGCCGGACATATGCAGCGCTTGCGCCGACCCTTCGGTGGCGAGCCACATCAGTTGCGCAGGGTGCAGGGCAGTGCCGCGCAGCTGCGCGATCTCATAGGCGGCGGCCATCGTGCGCAGCATCGAAAATGACGATCCCCCGCCAGTGTCGGTGGCAAGGCCGATCCGCACACCAGCCGATGCAAGGCCCATCAGATCAAACAGGCCGGAGCCGATGAAGGTGTTGGAGGTGGGGCAATGGACGACCGCGGCACCTACCTCTGACAGACGCGCGACCTCGCGGTCTTCCAGATGGATCGCATGGCCGTATAGGCCGCGTGACCCCAAAAGGCCGAAGGCTTCGTAGGTGTCGAGATAGTCGCGGGCATTGGGGAAGAGATCGCGCACCCATGCGATTTCGGGCAATTGTTCCGACAAATGCGTCTGCATCAAGCAATCGGGGTGTTCCGCCCAGAGCGCGCCCAGAGCGGCCAATTGGTCGGGCGTTGAGGTCGGCGAAAACCGGGGCGTGATCGCATAAGATGCGCGGCCCACCCCATGCCATTTTTCCAGCAGCGCCTTGCTGTCGTCATAGGCAGATTTCGCGTCGTCGCGCAGGGTCTCGGGCGCGTTACGATCCATGCAGGTCTTGCCTGCGACGACGGCCATATTGCGGGTCGCTGCCGCCTCAAAAAACGCATCCACGCTGGCGGTGTGGATGGTGCAAAAGCTGGTCAGCGTCGTGGTGCCATGGGCCAGGGCCAGATCAAGCGTGCGACCGGCGATGTCATCGGCATAGGTGCGGTCGGCAAAGCGCGATTCCTCGGGGAAGGTATAGGTGTTGAGCCAATCAATCAGTTGCTTGCCCCATGAGGCGATCATCGCGGTCTGGGGATAGTGCATATGCGCGTCGACAAAACCCGGTGAAATCAGCGCATTACCGTAGTCGGTGACGGTCGCGTCCGGGTGGGCTGCGCGGAGGGTCGCGCCGTCGCCAACAGCCGCGATCACACCATCCGCGATCAGCACGCCACCGGTGCTGTTGTGGTGTGTCACGTCCTCCCACCCGCCAAGCGGGTTGCCGGAAAAGCCAAGGGTTTGCCCCAAAAGAAGGTGCTGCGTCATGGGGGCACATTAGGGCGAGGCGGCGGGGGCTACAATCGGGCAAAGCAATGCTTGTGCGCGCGATGCGGGGCCTTATGCTGCGAGGCAGCACAGCCGGGGGCGCCATGACACAGACCGATCCACAGCAGTCCCAATTGGATGAGGAAGCCGAAGAGGCCTTTGGCATTTCGCAGGCCTTGTTTGACGGGGTCTTGGATGCGGTCGAAACCTCTGACGTGGCAACGCTGCACGCGCTATTGGACCCAGAGCACCCCGCCGACGTCGCCCACCTGCTTGAGCAGTTGGATGTCAAGGATCGCCGGGCGCTGATGGCGCTGTGGAAAGGCGGGATGGACGGGGAAACCCTGTCGGAGCTTGACGAACACCTGCGCGAAGAGATCATTGATGGCTTGGCGCCGGAAGAGCTTGCCGAGGCGGTGCGCGAGCTTGATTCCGATGATGTTGTTGATCTGGTCGAATACCTTGATGAGGACCAGCAAGAGGCGGTGCTGGACGCGCTTGAACCCTCTGACCGGGTGGTGGTGGAACAATCGCTGTCCTATCCCGAGGAATCCGCCGGGCGCCACATGCAGGTGGAGTTGGTGCGCGCGCCGGCCCATTGGAATGTGGGTGAGGCGATTGACTACATGCGGTCCGACGTGGTGCTGCCGGATCAGTTTTACCACATCATTCTGGTTGATCCGCGGCTCAAGGCGGTGGGCTATGTCACGCTGGGCCGCATCCTGAGCCATCCGCGCGAGATGCCGTTGCAGGACCTGATGGAGGACAGCTTTCGCACGTTTCATGTGGCGCAAGACGTGGAAGAAGTGGCGCAGGCGATCAACCACTATCACATGATCACGGCCCCCGTGGTGGACGATGACGAAAGAGTGGTCGGGGTGATCACGATCGATGACGCCATGGCGTTTCTGGAAGAAGAGGCAGAGGAAGACATCCTGCGTCTGGCCGGTGTTGGCGAGGGGTCGCTATCGGACCGGGTGATCGAAACGACAAAGCGGCGGTTTCCATGGCTGGCGGTCAATCTGGTCACTGCGATTTTCGCCTCATTGGTGATTTCGATGTTCGAGGATGTGATCGCGGGGCTGGTAGCGCTTGCGGTGCTAATGCCGATTGTGGCCTCCATGGGCGGCAATGCGGGCACCCAAAGCCTGACGGTCGCGGTGCGGGCGCTGGCCACGCGGGATTTGACCGGCTCAAACGTCTGGCGCGTGATCCGACGCGAGGTCTTGGTGGGGTTGGTGAACGGCGTGATCTTTGCGGTGGTGATGGGGATCGTGGGCGTGCTGTGGTTCGGCAATCCGATGCTGGGTGCGGTGATCGGCGTGGCGATGGTGGTCAATATGGTGGTCGCCGGGCTGGCGGGGACGGGCATCCCGATCCTGCTGGAAAAGATGGGCGTGGACCCCGCACTCGCCTCTGGTGCCTTTGTGACGACGGTGACGGATGTCGTTGGTTTCTTTGCGTTTTTGGGATTGGCGGCACTTTGGCTACTTTGAGCGAACAAAAGGCCGCAGCGCGCAAGGCCGCGTTTGAACGGCGCAAGGCGGCGCATCGCGATGTCGCGGCGGCGGGCTATTTGTCCGAAGTCTTGGCGGGCTATCGCGGCGTGCCGCTGTCGGGCTACGCGCAGATGCGCACCGAGATCGATCCAACCCCCGCGATGGAAGAGGCCGCAGCCCATGGCCCTGTGGCCTTGCCGGTGATCATGGGGGCAGGGCAGCCGCTGAAGTTTCGCCTTTGGACACCGGGCTGCGCGATGGTGCCGGGGGAGTTTGGCGCGCAAATCCCTGAGGCGGGCGATTGGCTGGAGCCTGAAATCGTCATCGTGCCATTGTTGGCTTTTGACCGCAGGGGCGGTCGGCTGGGCTATGGCGGCGGGTTTTATGACCGCACGTTGGAAGAGCTCCGCCGCAAGCGTGCCACGATGGCCATCGGCTTTGCCTATGCCGCGCAAGAGGCGGATGATCTGCCACTGGAACAGACCGACCAGCCTCTGGATCTGATCGTGACTCAACAGGGCGTGATCACGCCTTAACGCCGGATTTGGTACGCGCAAAAAAGGTCATGCTATCATGACTTGCTTTTTGGGCGGTTCTGCCTGACCCTTTTTGCACAGATTTATTGATTTTCGCCCCTTCTATTCATGCAGGGGATGCGTAGCTGCGAGGTTTTTGAAATGAGTTGGAGCAACATCTGGATTGGGTTGATGGGGGGTGGTTTTGGCGCATCTGCGATTGTTGGCGCAAGTTACTATTCACTGCCGCTATACAACATGGCCTTCAATCACCAGCCCCTGAATGTGGCGGTCTTTGGGCGGCGATTGGGGGTTACCCTCCAGGCCGAGATGGGGGCCGCATGTTGCATCATGACCGGTGTGCCAAGCGCGGACCGGTTCGAGCGAATGGAATCCTCTGGCGTTGATTGGGGGCTTGGGGCCGGGTTCAACGTCAGCGGGACCGTGAACTCTGCCGCCGAAACGATCAATGCCATTGTCCGTCTTGCCGGGACCACACCCGGCTGGGCCGTGCAAGAAGGCCTCAAAAACATGGTGCGCGGGGTCATGGGCGATATCGAAGCCAATTCGCAAGAACAGAATTTTGTCCTGCTGCCGACCCCTGCATCGCTCGCGATTGGGGCAGGGGTCTGGTATGAATGGTCCGATGTGGTGCGGATTGGGCATAACCTGATCTGGCTGCGCGAACCGCCGCAATGGGGCATCGATTCAGCCACTGGCGCGGTGAAGCTGCGGATGCAGAATATCCCGATGCAGGACGGTCAAATGATCACCTTGGCGATCACGCATGATGTTCTGGGCCCGGACGATTATCTGGAATGGGAAAGAAACGGCACCCGCACGACGCGCCTGCATGGCGTTGTGTGGGGCCAAAAGCTTTACCCTGCGGGCACCAGAGAGGTTCAGGCCGATGGTGCTGATGGCGTGAACCTGAGCGAGCTTGCGATCTGCGGGCGCAATGTTGGCCACGTCTTTTCCTCTGGCACGCGCAGTAACGAGGTGGTCCGAAATGGCACCATGTCGATTGGGGTCAATGTGATGCAAGGATCGGTCGAGCGGTTCAGCTCGGACGATTATTGCGAGGTTGCCACCGATGCCAATGGCCGGATCGTCAGAAGCATCGGTGATCGCCGCTGGCGGGGTTGACGGCCAAAGATTGTGGTTGTGCAGCGCTTGCGGCTATAGGTGTTTGGGTAAATTTGCGCAAATTGTGCTAGCCCCCGCGCAGGGGAACACCTAACAGAGCATCCATGAAGATATTGTTTTTGGGCGATGTGATGGGCCGGGCGGGCCGCACTGCGATTGCCGAACATCTGCCCCGTTTGCGCGCCGACTGGAAGTTGGACTTTGTTGTCGTCAACGGCGAGAACGCGACCTCTGGTCATGGGCTGTCGGGGGATCATGCCAAGCTGATCCTTGAGGCGGGTGCCGATGTCATCACGCTGGGCGATCATGCCTTCGATCAAAAGGACATGATGGGTTTTATCGACAAGGAGCCGCGGATCATCCGGCCCCTGAACTATTCCAAAGCGGCCCCCGGTGCCGGTGCGCGGGTGTTTTCGGATGCGCGCGGGCGTAAGGTGCTGGTGGCGCAGGCGCTGGGGCAGGTGTTCATGAAACGGCCCTTTGATGATCCGTTTTCGGCGCTTGATGCGGTGTTGAAACAATACCCGATGGGCGGCGCGGTGCAGGCAAGCCTGATTGATATCCATTGCGAGGCGACGTCAGAAAAGATGGCGATGGGCCATTTCTGCGATGGGCGGGCCAGCATTGTCGTCGGCACCCATACCCATGTGCCGACCGCAGATGCGATGATCTTGCCCGGCGGCACAGCGTTTCAGTCTGATGCGGGCATGTGTGGGGATTACAATTCGGTCATCGGCATGGACAAGGCAGAGCCATTGCGGCGCTTTATCACCGGCATGCCCAAGTCGCGGTTCACCCCCGCCAATGAACCTGCCACGCTGTCAGGTCTTTTCGTCGAAACCGACGACAAGACCGGCAAAGCGACGCGGGTCGAGATGGTGCGACAAGGCGGGCGGCTGTCGCAGGCGGGACCGGCTTGAAAACGGATCGCGATTTGGCGCTTTACGGCGTGTTGTTCGTGCTGGGAGCGGGCTGGGGCCTGACGTTTCCGCTGGCCAAGATTGCAGTGACGGGCGGGCTGTTGCCATTTGGGATGATCTTTTGGCAGTTCACGATTGGCGCTGTGATTTTAGCGATTGTTTTGCGCGGTCAGTTGTTGCGCCTGCGGTTTGGGCTGCCGCAATGGGGCATTTGGCTGATGATTGCCTTGCTGGGGACGATCATACCCAATTGGGCCAGCTATGCCGCGATCCCGCATTTGCCTGCCGGGGTGATGTCGATGGTGATTTCGCTTGTGCCGTTGCTGGCATTCCCGATTGCGTTGATGCTGGGGGCAGAGCCTTTTGTGGCAAGGCGGTTGCTGGGGCTTGCGTTGGGGTTCGTGGCGATGGCGATGATTGCGCTGCCAGAGGCGGCCTTGCCCGACCGGGCGGCGATCCCGTTCCTGCTGATCGCGGTGATCGCGCCGTTTTGCTACGCATGGGAAGGCAATCTGGTGGCCAGATGGGGCACCGCAGGAATGCGTCCGATCGAGGTGCTGTTTGGCGCCTCGGTTCTGGGGGCTGTGCTGATCTGGCCGGTCGCCCAGCGGTCAGGGCAGTTGTTCACGCTGGACCTTACGCGGGTGCCGGTGCAGGCGATGATCCTGTCGTCCGCGATCCATATTGCGGCTTATACGGGCTATGTCTGGCTTGTCGGGCGGGCCGGGCCGGTATTTGCCGGGCAAACGGGTTATCTTGTGACTGGGTTGGGCGTGGTTTGGTCGATGCTGCTGCTGGGCGAGCGGTATCCGCTTTGGATCTGGGGGGCACTGGTGGTCTTGATGATCGGGGTGACCCTGGTACAGCCGCGCACAAGGGTTGAAAGCGATGCGGCGGCAGGCGACACTGCATCATGAGTGCCACCCAAGGGTCGGAAAATGAACGCGATTTTTGAGCTGAGCCAAGCGCAGGGTGCCTATCTGACCATGGCGGTTGTCGCGGGCATGTTCGTGATGTTCCTGCGCGAGGTCTACCCGACCGAAGTGGTCGCGATGATCGGCGTTAGTGTGCTGCTGGTCACGGGCGTGTTGTCCTACGACGATGCGGTCTCGGTCTTTGCCAATCCCGCGCCCTGGACGATTGCAGCGATGTTCGTGATCGTCGCGGCCTTGGTGCGCACGGGGGCCTTGGACGCGCTCACGCATGTGGTGGAACGGCAGGCCAAGCGGAACCCGGCGCTGGCCATCGGTGGCTCGCTTTTGTGCGTGGCCTTTGCCAGCGCGATCATGAACAACACGCCGCTGGTTGTTGTGATGATCCCGATCTTCATTCAGCTTGCAGGCACCTTGGGGACGAGCGCGTCAAAGCTGCTGATCCCGCTATCCTATGCGGCGATTGTGGGCGGCACGATGACCCTGATCGGCACCTCGACGAACCTGCTGGTCGATGGTGTGGCGCGCAGTTCCGGCATGGAACCTTTTGGATTGTTTGAGATTTTCCCGATTGGTCTCTGTGTCGTGGCCTGGACCTTTGCCTATCTCTATTTCGTGGCCCCACGGCTTTTGCCCGACCGGGTCAGCATGGGGGCGATGCTGTCTGACCGGTCCAAGATGCGGTTCTTTTCCGAGGCCGTGATCCCGCCCGAAAGCAACCTGATCGGGCGTGAGGTGCTGGATGTGCAGCTTTTCAAGCGCGAGGGCGTGCGGTTGATCGATGTGATCCGGGGGGACGAATCCCTGCGGCGCAACCTCAAGGACGTGATCCTGCAAACCGGCGACCGGATCGTCTTGCGCACCGCGATGACAGAGCTGTTGTCACTGCAGGCGACCAAGGAACTCAAGCGCGTCGATCAGGTCTCGGCGGTTGAAACGACAACGGTGGAGGTGCTGATCACGCCGGATTGTCGGATGGTCGGGCGCAAGCTGGCCACCATGCGGCTGCGGCGGCGCTATGCGGTCTATACGCTGGCGGTGCATCGGCGCGACACAAATATTGGCACGGCGATTGATGATGTGACGGTCAAGGTCGGGGACACGCTGCTGCTGGAAGGCACGCCAGAGGATATCTCGCGGTTGTCGGCGGATATGAACCTTGGCGATGTGTCCAAACCCTCGGCGAGGGCCTACCGGCGGGAACGCGCGCCTGTGGCAATTGCGGTGCTTTTGGGTGTCGTCGGGCTGGCCGCGCTGAACGTGGCACCAATCCTGCTGCTGGCGATGGTGGGCGTGACGATTGTGTTGATGACGGGCTGCATCGATGCCGAAGAGGCATTCGCCAATATCGACGGGCAATTGCTGGCCCTGATCTTTGCGATGCTGGGGGTGGGGGCCGCCTTGCAGTCTTCCGGCGCGGTGGAGCTTGTGGCGCAGGCCGTGTCGCCGGTGATGACGCTGCTGCCGCCGTTCTTGGTGGTGCTGGCGGTCTATGCCATGGCGTCACTGCTGACCGAACTGGTGAGCAACAATGCCGTGGCCGTGGTGATGACGCCGGTGGCGATAGGCTTGGCGCAGGTCTTGGGCGTGGACCCAAGGCCGCTGGTCGTGGCGGTCATGATCGCGGCAAGCGCCAGTTTCGCCACGCCCATCGGCTATCAGACCAACACGCTGGTCTACGGGCCGGGCGGCTATAAATTCGGAGATTTCCTGCGCGTCGGCATCCCGCTGAACCTGACGCTCGCCCCGATTGTCAGCTTTGTGATCCCGTTTATTTGGCCGTTGTGAGGGCCAAACGCATCAACGTGGCAATAAATGCGACACTCTTCAGATGAACGGGACAGTCCCAATCGCTTGAATGCTGGCGGTCAAACAAAATGCAATCGCAGAGGAATATTTGAGCCAAGGTGTCGCGGGGCGCGGTGGATTAATGGTCCAGTTTGCCCACTTGTTGTATTCACTATTGAGGTCTTTGTTGTCCCAGTCTGTCATCACATTCTCTCTTATCGGCCCCACCGAACAAGGTAGAAATCGCACATAAACGGGGCAAAATTATGGCAAATGTGGAAGATGTGATGAAACGCGCGTCGTGATCCATGTGGCGCGGCAAACGAAAGCCGGGTCAGCATCGCGGATGATATCCTTGGCTGTCGACGGCGCGTCACGCAAACCGCAGGTAACCTCTGACGCACGCACCGCTTGAACGTATGGGCCGATTTGGCGTAAGAGGCGTCAAACCCGCAGATGAGGATCACGACATGGCCGGCCACTCCAAATGGGCAAATATTCAGCACCGCAAGGGGCGTCAGGACAAGCTGCGCGCCAAGGTGTTTTCCAAGATGTCGAAAGAGATCACCGTGGCCGCCAAAATGGGCGACCCTGATCCCGACAAGAACCCGCGTTTGCGCCTTGCGGTGAAAGAGGCAAAATCGGTCTCGGTCCCTAAGGACGTGATTGAACGGGCGATCAACAAGGCCACCGGTGGCGACGCGGAGAACTATGATGAAATCCGCTATGAGGGCTATGGCCCCAATGGTGTGGCCGTGATCGTTGAGGCGATGACCGACAACAAGAACCGCACCGCGTCCACCGTACGGTCCACCTTTTCCAAGAACGGCGGCAATCTGGGTGAAACCGGGTCTGTTGGCTTCATGTTCGACCGTAAGGGGCAGATCGTCTACCCGGCGGATGTGGGCGACGAAGACACCGTGATGATGGCCGCGATTGAGGCGGGGGCCGAGGATGTGCAGTCCGACGAAGGCGCGCATGTGATCATCTGTGCCGATACGGACCTGAACGAAGTGTCCAATGCGCTTGAGGCGGAACTGGGTGAAAGCGAAAGCACCAAGCTGATCTGGAAGCCGAACCTGTCAACAGAGCTTGATCTGGAAGGGTTGACCAAGCTGATGAAGCTGGTGGACACGCTGGAAGAAGACGACGACGTGCAGACCGTGACCACCAACTTTGAAGCCTCGGACGAGGTGATGGACGCTTTCGCCAACAGTTAAGCTGGGCTGCGATTATTCGGCGAATAATCGGGGCTATCGCGGCTTGCGTTTCGCCTGTGCCGGGCAGAGTGTGCTGGTATGACAGCGCCCTCTCGCCCCATTGCCGGAATTTTGTGGATGGCCCTGACGGGCGTCATGTTCGTCTGCGTGACGGCCATCGTAAAGCACCTGGGCGATGCGGTGCCTGCGGCGCAATCGGCGTTTCTGCGTTACGTGCTGGGCTTGGTATTCCTGATCCCGATGATCCGCCCCATTCTGGCGGCGCATCTGACCCACAGGCAGGTGAAATGGTTCCTGGTGCGCGGGGTGGCGCATACTTTCGCTGTCATCTTGTGGTTCTTTGCCATGGCCCGCATCCCGCTGGCCGAGGTGACGGCGATGAATTACCTTTCCCCGGTTTACATCAGTATCGGGGCGGCGCTGTTTCTGGGCGAGGCGCTGCCGCCGCGCCGCCTGGCGGCGGTTTGTGTGGCCTTGATCGGTGCGCTGATCATTCTGCGGCCCGGTATGCGCGAGGTTGATCTGGGCCATATCGCGATGCTTGGCACCGCGGCGCTGTTTGCCGTGGGCTATCTGACGGCCAAGCAATTATCGGGCGAGGTGAACGCCGCCGTTGTTGTGGGCATGTTGTCGATCACGGTAACGATTGGTCTTGCGCCCTTTGCCTGGGCGGTCTGGGTCCCGGTCTCTGCCGTCAGCCTTGGCTGGCTGTTTCTGGTCGCCTGCTTTGCCACCGCAGGGCATTACACCATGACATTGGCCTTTGCCGCAGCGCCGCTGACCGTGACGCAACCGGTGTCGTTCCTGCAACTGGTATGGGCGGTGCTGTTGGGCTGGTTTGCCTTTGGCGAGGCGGTGGATGGCTGGGTGATCTTTGGTGGCTTTTTGATTATGGCCGCCCTCAGTTTCATCACCTGGCGCGAAGCCCGCGCGAAGGCGCTGGCGGCAGCTGCGGGAGTCTCCGGCGGAGATATTTCTATTCCAAAGAAAGCCCCTAGCCAGCCAGACGTTTAAGCAAAGAGGCTTGGTTGATCTGGCCGATGGGGGTGCCGTTTTCCGTGACAAAAAGCGGCTGATCAGTGATTTGCGCGATGATGTCCTTCACCGGGGTTTCAACGTCGATGTCCTGGCCCGTTGCGTTCAGGCCTAGGGGGATCATCACGTCGCGGGCGGTCAGCACGCCCAGCGGGTTCATATGGGTCACGAAGTCGGCGACGTAGTCATTAGCGGGTTTGGTGAAAATCTCGCGCGGGGTGCCGGCCTGCACGATGCGGCCGCCTTCCATGATGGCGATGCGATTGCCGATTTTGAACGCCTCATCAAGGTCATGGCTGACGAAGATGATCGTGCGGCCGCGCTGTTCCTGCAATTCCAGCAGTTCGTCTTGTAGCCGCGTGCGGATCAGCGGGTCGAGGGCTGAAAAGGGTTCATCCATCAGCAGGATCGGGGCGTCGGTCGCAAAGGCGCGGGCGAGGCCGACGCGTTGTTGCATGCCGCCGGACAGTTCACCCACCAGCGCTTCGGCGCGGTCGGCGAGGCCCACAAGCGCCAATTCCTCATCCACGCGTTTGCGGCGGGCGGCGGGGGCCATGCCGCCGAGTTCAAGCCCAAGGCCCACGTTGTCGCGCACGGTCCGCCATGGCAGCAGGCCGAATTGCTGGAACACCATTGAGACGCATTGCTGGCGCACGCGGCGCAGGTCGCGGGCATTGGCGGTGCCGACCGCGCAGGACCAATCGCCGTCGTGGATCCGCACCTCTCCCCGGATCACCGGATTCAATCCGTTGACGGCACGCAGAAGCGTGGATTTGCCAGAACCGGACAACCCCATCAGCACGAGGATCTCGCCTTCTTCCACGGTGAGCGAGCAGTTGTGCACGCCCAGGATCTGGCCGCAGGTGTTTTGGATGTCGGGGCGCTCTTGCCCTTCGTCCATCAAGGGCAGGGCGGCGGCGGGGTTGTCGCCAAAGACGATGGAAACGTTATCAAATTCAACTGCGCTCATTTCGAGACCCTCAGCATACGGTCCAGCATGATGGCCACCACGACGATGACAAATCCGCTTTCAAACCCCAGCGATGTGTTGACCGTGTTCAGCGCCCGGATGACCGGAACGCCAAGGCCTGATGCGCCGACAAGGGCGGCGATGACCACCATCGAGAGCGAGAGCATGATCGTCTGGTTCAGCCCGGCCATGATCTGCGGCAGGGCAGAGGGAAGCTCGACCTTCCACAAAAGTTGCCGTTTGGTGGCGCCAAAGGCCTCGGCTGCCTCGATCAGTGGGGTGGGGGTGGAAGACACGCCAAGGTAGGTCAGTCGGATCGGGGCGGGGAGTACAAAGATCACCGTGGCGATCAGACCCGGCACCATGCCGATGCCGAAAAAGACGATGGCCGGGATCAGGTAGACGAAGGTGGGCAGCGTTTGCATCAGGTCCAGCACCGGCACCATCGCGCGATAAAGTCGCGGGCGGTGGGCGGCGGCAATGCCGATGGGCACGCCCACGCCCATGCAGACCACGCAGGCCGAGAGCACGAGGGTCAGCGACTGCATCGTTTCTTCCCAGTAGTCCTGATTGAGGATGAAGAGGAAGCCCAGCACGATCAGCAGCGGTGTTTTCCAGCTGCGTTGCAGGGCAAATGTGAGGGCGGCAAAGGCGGCGATAATGACGAAGGGATGCGGGGTCTCCAGCACCCAGAGGATGCCGTCGATCAACGCCTCCATCGCGTCGGAGAGCGCATCAAAGAAGAAGGCGAAGTTATTGTTAAGCCAGTCAAAAATCGACTTGGCCCATTTGCCAATGGGGATCTTGTTTTCGGTCAGCCAATCCATCGTTACCCCCCTTTGGTCAAAGGGGCGGCCCCGTGATGGGACCGCCCCGTTTTGCTTACATTGCCAGTTTGGCTTTGACCGCTTCGACTGCGTCGCCGCCGTCTTTGGTGGTCACGCCATCCAGCCAGCCCATAAAGGCATCAGGGTTGGCAGAAAGCCATGCAGATGCGGCATCGGCAGGGTCGGTGCCGTCGTTGAGGATCGCGCCCATGATCTCATTCTCCATCGCGAGGGAGAATTCGAGGTTGTTCAGCAATGCGCCGACGTTCGGGCAGCTGTCAGCGAAGCCAGCGGTGGTGTTGGTGAAGACGGTCGCACCCCCAAGGTTAGGGCCGAACCAATCGTCGCCGCCTTCCAGATAGGACATCTCAAAGTTGGCGTTCATGGGGTGTGGTTCCCAGCCCAAAAAGACGATGGGCTCATCACGGCCAGAGGCGCGGTCCACTTGGGCCAGCATGCCCTGTTCAGAGCTTTCGACGACCTCAAAGTCCGCGTCGCCCAGACCAAAGGCGTTGTCGGCGATCATATCCATGATGAGGCGGTTGCCGTCGTTGCCGGGCTCAATCCCGTAGATTTTAGCCTCCAGCGCGTCAGCCTTGCCTGCGAGATCGGCAAAATTGGCGATGCCCATATCGGCGGCGGCTTTGTTGACGGCCAGCGTGTATTTCGCACCTTCAAGGTTGGCGCGAACGGTGTCGACGGTGCCAGCCTCGCGGTAGGGGGCGATGTCGGCCTCCATCGTGGGCATCCAGTTGCCAAGGAAGACGTCAACGTCGCCTTCGGCAAGGCTGATGTAGGTCACGGGCACCGACAAAACCTTGATCTCGGTCTCATATCCCAGCGCTTCCAGCACGACAGTTGTGGCCGCCGTGGTGGCGGTGATGTCGGTCCAGCCCACGTCCGAGAACGTGATGCTGTCGCAGTCGGCGAAGGCAGGTGCAGCGGCGCAGATGGCCAGCACGGACAGGGTGTTCTTGAGGTTCATTCTTCTTCTCCCAGGTTGGCGGTTTTTATTGATTGACGGGTCAATCAAAAACCAAATATCCTGCCAAGGCAAACAGAAAGATCATAATGATGCCCAAGCTTGGGATGGAGCCTATACGCCGCGCCGCACTTGTAAAAGCCACGATTGCCGAGGTCGGTGATGCGGGGTCCTTGGACGTGAGCGTCAGCAAAATCGCCAAGCGGGCAGGGATGTCGTCGGCGCTGGCGCATCATTATTTTGGCGGCAAGGATCAGATTTTCGTGGCCGCGATGCGGCAGATTTTGCGTGATTTTGGCAAAGAGGTTGTGCAGGCACTGAAAGCCCGCCCCGATGCCCGCGCAGAGGCGATTGTTGATGCCTGTTTCGCCGAGAGCTGCTTTGCCCCCGCCACCGTCAGCGCCTGGATGACGTTCTATGTGCAGGCGCAAACCAACCCAGAGGCCTTGCGGCTTTTGGTGCTGTATCAGCGGCGGTTGCGGTCCAATCTGACCCATGCGTTGCGGGGGCAAGTGGATGATCCGCAAGAGGCGGCAGATGTGCTGGCGGCGCTAATTGACGGGTACTATATTCGCGCAGCATTGGCCAAACCTGATAGCGATGCGCGCGGGAAGGTCTTGAAGATGCTGGGTAATCTGACCGCAGGTGCGGCATGACCCAGCGCAACATTCTGATCATCATGGTCGATCAGCTGAACGGCACGCTCTTTCCCGATGGCCCCGCTGACTGGCTGCATGCCCCGCACTTGAAGGCGCTTGCGGCGCGGTCCACCCGGTTTCAAAGCGCCTATACCGCCTCGCCGCTCTGTGCGCCGGGACGGGCGTCATTCATGTCGGGTCAATTGCCCAGCCGCACGGGCGTCTACGACAATGCCGCTGAATTCGCGTCATCCATTCCCACTTATGCGCATCACCTGCGCCGCGCGGGCTATCAGACTTGTCTGTCGGGCAAGATGCATTTTGTCGGTCCTGACCAATTGCACGGGTTTGAGGAACGCCTGACCACCGACATCTACCCGCCCGATTTCGGCTGGACGCCGGACTATCGCAAGCCCGGCGAGCGGATCGATTGGTGGTATCATAACATGGGCTCGGTCACTGGCGCAGGCGTGGCCGAGATCACCAATCAGGTGGAATACGATGATGAGGTTGCCTATCACGCGACCCGCAAAATCTATGACCTCGCGCGCGGTCATGATGCGCGGCCATGGTGCCTGACGGTCAGCTTTACGCATCCCCATGATCCTTATGTGGCGCGGCAGAAATACTGGGACCTGTACGCCGATTGCGATCACCTGATGCCGCAAGTCGGCCCGATCCCGTATGCAGATCAGGACGCCCATTCCAAACGTATCCTTGATGCCAATGATCATGAGAATTTCACGATCACCGAAGATCAGATCAAACGCGCCCGCCGCGCCTATTTCGCCAATATAAGCTACCTTGACGACAAGGTGGGCGAGATTTTGCAGGTGCTGGAAGACACCCGACAAGAGGCCACGATCATGTTCGTCAGCGACCATGGCGATATGCTGGGGGAACGTGGGCTGTGGTTCAAAATGTCCTTCTTTGATGGCTCCGCCCGCGTGCCGCTGATGATCGCTGACGCCGATATGGCCCCGGGGCTGGTGACCACGCCGGTCAGCAATATCGACGTTTGCCCGACGCTCTGCGATCTGGCGGGCGTGGACATGTCAGAGGTGGCCCCCTGGACAGACGGCGAAAGCCTGAAACCGCTGGGGCAGGGTGGCAGCCGCGATACGCCTGTGGCGATGGAATATGCCGCCGAGGGGTCCTATGCGCCGGTCGTATCGCTCCGCTATGGCAAGTGGAAATTCAATATGTGCAGCCTTGATCCCGACCAGCTGTTCGACATGGAAGCTGACCCGCAAGAACTGACCAACCTTGCCGAAGTGCCCGCCCATCAAGGCACGCGCACCCAACTCCGCGCCAAGGCCGAAAGGCGCTGGGACCTCGCGCGCTTTGACGCCGATGTGCGCCAGTCGCAAGCGGGCCGTTGGGTCGTCTATGAGGCGCTGCGCAACGGCAGCTATTTCCCATGGGATTACCAGCCGCTGCAAAAGGCGTCCGAACGCTACATGCGCAACCACATGGACCTGAACGTGCTGGAAGAAAACCAGCGGTTCCCACGTGGCGAATAAGTCTTTCTTTGATCCAAAAATATCCCCGCCGGAGGCGCCAGCCAGATGCAAATACAACCCAAAGCCAGCCACTTTATCGATGGCCAATACGTCGAAGACACGGACGGCGCGGTGATCGACGTGATCTATCCTTTCACGGGCGATGCGATCGCGCGCGTCCATGCGGCGACCCCTGCGATTGTTGAGCGCGCCGTTTCAGCCGCAACGCGTGCGCAAAAGGAATGGGCCAGCTGGACCGGCACCGAACGTGGCCGGGTGCTGCGGCGTGCCGCAGACATCATGCGCGAGCGCAACCACGATCTGTCGGTGCTGGAAACTTATGACACGGGCAAGCCTTATCAGGAAACCTCTGTCGCCGACGCCACATCGGGGGCGGATAGCTTTGAGTATTTCGGCGGGCTTGCAGGTGCACTGACGGGCGAACATATCCCGCTGGCGGGCGGCGATTTTGTCTATACGCGGCGCGAGCCCTTGGGTGTCTGCGTGGGCATCGGCGCATGGAATTACCCGACCCAAATCGCAAGCTGGAAGGGCGCGCCAGCGCTCGCCTGCGGTAATGCGATGATCTTTAAGCCGTCGGAAACGACGCCGCTTTGCGCGCTGAAAGTCGCGGAAATCCTGCATGAGGCGGGCGCACCACCGGGCACATACAACGTTGTGCAGGGCATGGGTGCGGTTGGGGCGGCGCTGGTGAATGACCCACGGGTGGCCAAGGTGTCGCTGACCGGATCGGTGCCCACGGGGCAAAAGGTCTACAGCGCTGCCGCATCCGGCCTGCGCCATGTGACAATGGAGCTGGGCGGCAAATCCCCGATTGTGATCTTTGACGACGCCGACCTTGAGAACGCAGTTTCCGGCGCGATCCTTGGCAACTTCTATTCCTCGGGTCAGGTCTGTTCCAACGGCACGCGGGTGTTCGTGCAAAAGGGCATCAAGGACGCCTTTCTGGCGCGCATGACCGAACGCCTGAAGGGCGTTGTGATGGGCGATCCGCAGGACCCCACCACGAATTTCGGCCCCATGGTCAGCGACCAGCAACGCGAGATCGTGCTGGGCTTCATTGAAAAAGGCGTCGCCGAAGGCGCCCATTTGGTCACGGGCGGTAAGGCGGTGGACGGTTCGGGGTTCTTTATCGAACCTACGGTCTTTGCCAATGTCACCGACACGATGACCATCGCCACGGATGAGATTTTTGGCCCTGTCCTGTCGGTGCTTGATTTCGACACCGAGGCAGAGGCTTTGGCCCGCGCCAATGACACGCCATTCGGGCTGGCGGCGTCGGTGTTTACCAAAGACCTCGCACGGGCGCACCGCATGGCAGCAGGGTTTGAGGCGGGGACATGCTACATCAACACCCATAACCTCGCCCCAGTTGAGGCACCTTTTGGCGGATCGAAAATGTCCGGTGTCGGGCGCGAGAACTCGAAACTTGCCATCGACCATTATTCCGAAATGAAGGGCGTCTATGTGGCGATGAACGACGTTGAGGCGCCGTTTTGAGCCGCGTTGATCTGGTCAAATGGATTGCCACGGCGATCCAGCTTGTGGGCTATGGGCTGACCGGTCTTGGGGTCACGCCATGGAACATCTACGCCTTTGTGGTGGGGATTGTGCTTTGGTTCGCGGTTGGCGTCATGTGGAAAGACCGTGCCATCATGGTCGTCCATGTGGGCGCATTTGTGTCGCTCGTCGGCGGCTATCTGAGCGCCTGATATGCAAGCGGAATACGTCATCGTCGGGGCTGGCAGCGCGGGTTGCGCAATCGCCTATCGCTTGGCCGAGGCGGGCAAGGAAGTGCTGGTGATCGAACACGGCGGCTGGGACGGCGGGCCGTTCATTCAGATGCCAGCGGCGCTGTCCTATCCGATGAATATGAAGGCCTACGATTGGGGCCTGCAGTCAGAGCCTGAACCGCATCTGGGTGGTCGCCGTCTGGTGGTACCGCGCGGCAAGGTGATCGGCGGCTCATCCTCGATCAACGGCATGATCTATGTGCGCGGCCATGCGCTGGATTACGACCATTGGCGCGACAGCGGGGCCGAAGGGTGGAGCTATGCTGACGTGCTGCCCTACTTCAAACGGATGGAGCATTGGCACAGCGGCGGCCATGGCGGCGACCCCGCATGGCGCGGCAAAAAGGGCCCGCTGCATATCACGCGTGGCACCCGCGCCAATCCCCTGACCCGCGCCTTTGTGAAGGCGGGCAAACAGGCGGGCTATCCGGTGACGGGTGACTATAATGGCCACCAGCAAGAAGGGTTCGGCCCCTTTGATGCGACGATCTGGAAGGGGCGGCGCTGGTCGGCGGCAAACGCCTATTTGCGGCCCGCGCTGAAGCGGGACAACTGCAATCTGGTGCGCGCCCTCGCACAGCGTGTGGTCATCAAGGATGGCCGCGCCGTGGGAGTCGAAGTGCTGCGCGGCGGCAAGACAGAGGTCATAACGGCAGGCGCGGAAGTGATTATCGCCGCATCCGCGATCAACTCACCCAAGCTGCTGATGCACTCTGGCATTGGCCCGGCGGCGCATCTGGCGGAACATGGCATCGATGTGGTCGCTGACCGGCCCGGTGTGGGGCAAAACCTGCAAGACCACCTAGAGCTCTATATCCAACAAGCCGCGATCAAACCGGTGTCGCTCTTCAAGCATTGGAATCTTTGGGGCAAGGCGCTGATCGGTGCGCAATGGCTCTTCACCAAGACCGGTCTTGGTGCGTCAAACCAGTTTGAAAGTGCGGGGTTCATTCGCTCAAAGAAAGGCGTGCAATACCCTGATATTCAATACCATTTCTTACCCATCGCCGTGCGCTATGACGGGCAGGTTGCTGCCGAAGGGCATGGCTATCAGGCGCATGTCGGCCCCATGCGTTCCGTGTCGCGCGGGGCGGTCACCTTGCAATCATCCGACCCAAATGCGGCCCCAAAAATCCTGTTCAACTATATGTCCGACCCCAGCGACTGGGCCGACTTCCGCAAGGCCATTCGCCTCACACGCGAGATTTTCGCGCAAGAGGCTTTTGCCCCCTATCGCGGTCACGAGATCCAGCCCGGTGAGGCGGTGCAAAGCGACGCTGATCTGGACGCTTTCATCCGCGACCATGTGGAAAGCGCCTATCACCCCTGCGGCACCTGCAAGATGGGCCGCGCTGATGACCCGATGGCGGTCGTGGACCCGCAGGCGCGGGTGATCGGGGTTGAGGGTTTGCGCGTCGCGGACAGCTCAATCTTTCCGCGCATCACCAACGGAAACCTGAACGCGCCCTCGATCATGGTGGGGGAAAAGGCCGCGGATCATATCCTTGGCCGCGACATGCTGCCGCCTGCCAATGACGCCCCGTGGATTCACCTCGACTGGCAAAATAGCCAGCGTTAACCACTCTCTGTTTTTCCACAGTCCCGCCTTGAGGAGGCCTCGCCCCGCCCATAGGTTAACGGGATGTGGCGTATGTTAATGATTTGTTTACTTATGGTGACCTCCCCGGCTGTGGCAGAGGTGCTGCGCGGCCCGGCGACGGTCGTGGATGGCGATACGCTGCGCGTGGCGGGGCAAGCGGTGCGCATTCACGGGATCGATACGCCGGAACATGACCAGACATGTTTGACCGCCGAACGCGTGGCTTTTGCCTGCGGCGATGTGGCGACGCGGGCCATGGCGCAACTGATCGGCAGCGCCCCAGTCGTTTGCGAAGGGCACGAGCGGGACAGGTATCAGCGGCTGGTAGCGAAATGCTTTGTGGATGGGCGCGATCTTGGCGCGGTTTTGGTCGCCAGCGGCTATGCCACGGCCTACCAGAAATACAGCGTGGATTACTTGGCCTATGAGCGTCAGGCGCGGGCGGCAGGTGTCGGGTTTTGGTCCGGCACAATGCAGAACCCAGCCGCTTACCGGGACCGCGATGTGGAGCTTGCGACGGGCGATTGCCATCTGAAGGGGAACATCAGTGACGCAGGGCGGATCGTGCACAGCCCCGGTGATCACAGCTATGCCAAGACGCGGATCAACACCGCGCGGGGCGAGCGTTGGTTCTGTTCACTAGCTGACGCGCAAGCTGCTGGCTGGCGGCCTGCGCGACGTTAATCCACCTGATAGGGCAGCACGTCGCGCATGTTGGGATCGACCCGAAGCTGCCGTTCCAGCGGCGGGACAGATCGTTGATGGCAATTGCGTCGTTCGCAGATGCGGCAGGAAATCCCAATGGGCTCATAGGCTTGCGGGCTGTCGGTCAGCATGTGGTCGGCATAAATCAGGGCGGGGGCGTGTTTGACCTCGCACCCCAATCCAATTGCATAACGCCGGGTGGGCGCACCAAAACCGCCGCCGGGTTTGCTGACGTCACGAGCGAGGCAGATGTAGCGCACCCCGTCCGGCGTCTCGGCCAGTTGCCGCAGAAACTGGCGCGGGGTCTCAAAGGCGGCGTGCACGTTCCAGAGCGGGCAAGCCCCGCCGTACCGCGCGAATTGCAGTGTCGTGGCAGAGTGGCGCTTAGTGATTGTGCCCGCCTGATCGACACGCACAAAGAAGAACGGGATGCCCTTGGCCCCGGGGCGCTGCAACGTGGACAGGCGGTGGGCGATCTGTTCGATGGATGCCCCGAATTGCGTGGCGAGCCGTTCCAGATCGTGGCGGGTGTCTTGGGCGGCTTGCAAAAACGCGGTGTAGGGCAGCAGGGACGCGCCCGCGAAGTAATTGGCAAGGCCGACCTTGGCGATGTCCCGCGCCTCTGGCGAGGCAAAGCGGGCGAAATCCAGCGTGGCGTCCAGCAGTGGTTCATGCTGCGTCAGGGCGAGTTGCATGAGCACCTGAAAGCTTTGTGTAGCGGGGCTGGCATTGCGGCTGAGCGTCAGGGTCCGCGCGTCCGGATCAAAGCGACGGATCGTGGGATCGTCGGTGAATGTGGTGGTGATGCCTGCGCGGTTCAGGGCGGCGATGGCGGCTTGCGCGACGGTTTGGTCGCCCGGAACCGTGTTGGCGAAATGCTCGGCGGCGCGGTCCACGCTGTCGATGTAGTTGTCGCAATAGTGAAAGAAGTCGCGCACCTCTTCCCATGGGCTGGGCCGCAGGCGGGCATCCTCGCGCCCCAATGCTTCGTCCAAGGATGCAAGGCGTTCGTGGGTCTGGCGGTAGGCCGCATGCAGGTCCAGAAAGGCGCGGGTGAGGCTGGGCGCATTGGTGGCCGCAAGTCGCAAATCTGCAAGTGCGGGGGCAGGGCCGGTAAAGACGGGATCGGCCAGCGCCTCGCGCATATCGCTCACCAGCCGCGCTTCATCCCCCGATTGCAGCTCTGTCACGTCAAAGCCGAATTCCTGCGCGAGCCCCAGCACCACGGCGGTGCTGACGGGCCGGTTGTTGTTTTCCATCTGGTTGAGATAGGGCAGCGACACGCCCAGCCGTTCGGCGAATTGCTTTTGCGTCAGTTCCAGCCGCCCGCGCAGTTCACGCAGCTTTGCCCCGGCATAGAGTTTTTGAATGGCCATTTGCGCCCCTTCGCTGCTGTCTTTGCAAAGTGCCTTTGCGGCTTCGCAAAATCAAGCGGGGGCGACCTGGCGGCCTCGGAAAATCACATAGATGACGGCAAGGGTTGAGCAAACGCCACAGCTAAACATCAGGATTTGCAGGGGGATCGGGCTTGATTGGCCTTCCAACACGATGCCTGCCAGTTGCGAAAGAGCCGCCCCGCCACCAATCATGAGCGCGCCCGAAAGCCCCGACGCGGTCCCCGCCAATTGTGGGCGGACCGACATGGACCCGGCCATGGTGCCGGGCAAAAGCATGCCGTTGCCCACGCCAAAGACGGTGCAGAAACCAAAGAACACCCAAGGGGTGCCGAACCCCGCGAGCGCCAGTAGAAGCGACAGCCCGAGGCCCACAAGCGTGACGATTGATCCCATCAGCGCCATGCGATTGACGCCAAGGCGCACGGTAAATCGGCCCGAGAGAAAGTTACCAAAGGCATAGCCCGCGGCAGGGGCGCCAAGGGCAAAACCGGTCCACATGGGCGACAGGCCAAAGAGGCCGTTGGCGACAAACGGTGCGCCGCCCAGATAGGCAAAGAACGCGCCAGAGCCGAAAGCGGCAGCCAGCGAATAGCCCCAGAATCGGGGTGACGTGAGCAATACCGGATAGCCTTTGACCTGCTCGCGAAAGCCCAAGCCGCCAGCCTTCAGCGTCTCGCCCAGATCAAAGTAGCAGAGCGTCAGCACGCCAGTGCCGGCGAGCGCCAAAAAGGCGAGAGTGGCGCGCCAGCCGAATGCCTCATCCAAAACGCCGCCGATCATCGGGCCAAACATCGGCACCAGCGCCATGCCCATGGTGACATAGCCGATCATCGAGGCGGCTTGCTCCTGCGGCACCATATCCCGGACGATGGCGCGCGACAGCACCAATCCGGTCGCCACGGCTGCTTGCAGGATGCGGAATATCAAAAAGATGATGATCGTGGGGGCCAGAAATGCGCCGATTGAGGCCAGTACAAAGATCACAAGCGCGCCGAGCACCACGCTGCGCCGCCCAAACCGGTCCGACAGCGGCCCGATCACGATTTGCAGCACCGCCGTCGCGGCCAAATAGCCTGACACCGCAAACTGGATCGTGGCGTAGTCGGTGCCGAAATCCAGCGCCATCAGGTTCAGCGACGGCAAAAAGATCGACATGTTCAGCGCCGACACGCCTGCCAGCAGGATCAGGGTCGCGATATGTGGGGGTGTGGCGCGGTCAAGAAAGCGCACAGTCGGGGCGATATTCATGCCTCAGGCGTAATAGGCGCGCGGCGGAACGTCTACCCGCTGTTTTGGTCGGGTGGGCTGTGCGGGAATGCGCAAGACTTTGCAGAATTGCAGATTTGCGGGCGCGTGCCGGGGCGACTTTGCAAATTTGCGCAATCCCGCTTCACCTTCGCCCAACTGGGCCTATGATGGCGCAAATCTCAGGGAGGTCCATCACATGAAAGATATCCTGCAAGAACTGCAAGATCGTCGCGATGTTGCGCGTATGGGTGGCGGCCAGCGCCGCATCGATGCGCAGCACGGCAAAGGCAAGCTGACCGCGCGGGAACGGATATCGCTACTGTTGGACGAGGGCAGTTTTGAGGAATTCGACACCTTTGTCGCCCATCGTTGCACCGATTTTGGCATGCAGGATGATCGCCCGCCCGGTGACGGCGTGGTCACAGGCTGGGGCACCATCAACGGACGCATGGTCTATGTTTTCTCGCAGGACTTCACGGTCTTTGGTGGGTCGCTGTCAGAGACGCACGCCCAAAAGATTTGCAAAATCATGGACATGGCGATGCAGAACGGCGCGCCGGTCATCGGGTTGAACGATTCTGGGGGCGCGCGCATCCAAGAGGGCGTCGCCTCTCTCGCCGGATACGCCGAGGTGTTCCAGCGCAATATCATGGCCTCTGGTGTGGTACCGCAGATCAGCGTGATTATGGGGCCATGCGCGGGCGGGGCAGTCTATAGCCCTGCGATGACCGACTTTATCTTTATGGTCAAAGACAGCTCTTACATGTTTGTCACCGGGCCGGATGTGGTGAAAACCGTCACGAACGAGGTGGTCACTGCCGAAGAACTGGGCGGTGCTGGCACCCATACCAAGAAGTCATCTGTTGCCGACGGTGCCTTTGACAACGACGTTGAGGCCTTGGCCGAAGTGCGACGGCTGGTGGATCTGCTGCCGCTGAACAATCGCAGCAAACCGCCCGTGCGCCCGTTCTTTGATGATCCGGGCCGGATCGAGGACAGCCTTGATACGCTGATTCCCGACAACGCCAACACGCCATACGACATGAAGGAACTGATCACCAAGTTGGGGGATGAGGGCGATTTCTTTGAAATTCAGGAGGATTTTGCCAAGAACATCCTGACGGGTTTCATCCGGTTGGAGGGGGCGACGGTGGGTGTCGTGGCGAACCAGCCGATGGTGCTCGCGGGCTGTCTGGATATCGACAGCAGCCGCAAGGCGGCGCGGTTCGTGCGGTTCTGCGATGCCTTTGAAATCCCGATCCTGACGCTTGTCGATGTGCCGGGGTTCCTGCCGGGGACGTCGCAGGAATACGGCGGCGTGATCAAACACGGGGCGAAGCTGCTGTTTGCTTATGGCGAGGCGACAGTGCCCAAGGTGACCGTCATCACGCGCAAGGCCTATGGCGGGGCGTATGACGTGATGGCCTCCAAGCATTTGCGTGGCGATTTCAACTATGCCTGGCCCACGGCCGAGATTGCGGTGATGGGGGCCAAAGGTGCGACCGAGATCATCCACCGCGGCAAATCCGCCGAAGAAATCGCGACGCTGACGGAAGAATACGAAGACCGCTTTGCCAATCCGTTCGTGGCCGCTGAAAAAGGGTTCATCGACGAGGTGATCATGCCCCATTCCACCCGCAAACGGGTGTGCCGCGCCTTCGCGTCCCTGCGCGGCAAGTCGGTGCAGAACCCGTGGAAAAAGCACGACAATATTCCGCTATGATGCCACGAAAGATCATACTTTCTTGCATCGGCCTTGTGGTTGTTGGTGCGGCGGCGTTCTGGTGGGTCATGCGGCCAGAGGTGACTGTGATGGATGCAAAACTGCAGGCGCGTGGCATGACGTTTGCAGCTATCGATACAGAGATCCGCAATCAGCTTGATCAACAGGTCCTGCGGACAACGGTACGTGTGCTCGATCTTGGTCGGCAATCTAACCACTTCAATTTTGTTGAGCTATTTCACGCATTGTGCGGCGAGACCCTGACGAACCTGCATAAGTTCGGTGATGGTGACTTAATTCCGGACGATGTTTTTCGGATCGAATTTGGTTTCAAATACACAACGCCTTCTGGTGGCGACGATGAATTTGAGGAATTTTTTCCAGTGCCCGTGCGGTCAGGCGCGTGTCCCGCGCGCAATGACCTGCAATTCGAATACTTGGCGCAGCCATTTCCCATTACCTATTGGGATTTGATGGGGCTGGATGTTGAGGACCCTGGAATGGTGGTCGCCACATTCGCGAGAAATGAGCTTGAAAAGCCCAATGATGGTCATTCCTTTCCTTTCCTTGCGGCCTGTCAGTCAATCCTAGAAGACCGCTATCCGAAAATTTTGGCCAGGCTCGACACAACGGGTGTTGAACACATCCAGATCAAGAATTTACGTGCGAGATCATTCCTCTTTCTGTCTGCCCATGCCTGGACGTCTTGGGTCTTTCCCGTTGTCGGTGGCCAATGCGGCGCCGGAAGGCAGGTGACAGCATGAAGGTTGCGCTGGCAGCGATTTGCGTAGGTTTGGCAAGTTTCGCGTCTGCCCAGGAGGTCGCGGTGCCCTCTGGCGTGCCGATGACGCTTTATGATGTGCGGCTGGAAGATGAGCCTGAACAGGTGGCGCGGTTTCGCTTTGTCAGTGCCGCGATTGACCCCAGCGGGGAAGGGCGAACCTTTGGCGATTTGGTCGATGATTTGCAGTTCATCTGCGAACAGGTCGTCGTGCCGTCCTTGGCCGCGAACGACTGGACGGGGCAGTCGGTTGTGATCTCTGTCAGCAGCCAAGAGACCGAATTTGGCATCTATGACGACAGTGTCACGCAGTTCTTTCAACCTTATCAGATCAAAGACGGCACCTGCGCTTGGGAGGAATTTTGATGCACACGCAATATGTTGCGGCCCGAACCTGCGGTGATGCAGGGGCACCACAGCGCCATGTTTTCGCCATATCTCCGTATGCGCAGCCGCCATTTGCCGCTACACCCGTTGGCAGAGGCAATTCCACGCAGCGAGACACGGAAAATCCGGCAAGCAGCGTGCACAATCCGGGCGGTTCATCATGTCAAACGGCATCAAAGCGTTTGCGTTCGCGGGGCTTATGGCCCTTGTGGCGATCAGCGGATCACAAGGGCAGGCGAGCAACGCCGCGACCCAGTTGGACGTATCAAGCCAGTAACCCCAAGCGGGGTGCTGTCTGATGGAAAAGCACCGCGGTTTTCCGGGGCGGCTGCCCGGCACTGACTTTCAATTTACCATTCGGCGCGCCCACAAGGATGGGGCCACCAAATTGGCCGCGCGCGAGCGTTTCCCAGACCGGCGGCCTGCGGACAAACGCGCAGACGCGGGCTTTATGGCGGCGCTGTGGGAGCAGTTCGGCGATCAGCCCTTTGTGCGTGGCAATCTGGATGCGGGGCGGCTCAACTGGCTCTTTGAGCGTGAGGTCGTGCCTGCAGAAGATCCTTTTGATCCAGCCAGTTACGACGCGCTCTTGCAGATCAATGAGGACGTGGCCCGCGTCACCTTTCCCGAGGTGTTTGCATGAGTTTTGGGCATAAAATGCGCGGGAATGCGCCACAGGGGATGCAATCTCGGCGGGAAATCGCGCAAACCGGTGGTGCGAAGCCAGAATGCTATGCGGCAGCGCCAACAACGTGCCATCGTCAAATTGCAGACGGGTGTTCCAGCAAGCGCAAGTCTGCACATTGTCAACACCGTTACCCTTCCCCTTGCCGGTCTGTTCTGTCCCAGAGCAGGCCGGCAAACCCTTTTTGGCGGCAGGCCTATCTGTCGGCGGCAAAACGCTATGCGGTGCGTTTTATGCTTGATGCGGGCGGAAAATGCGTTGATTCTGCCGTTGTTAACAAAATCAACAAAGGCAGTATCCCATGTTTAACACAAAATTCCTTATCGCTGCGGCGGCCGCACTTACGCTTAGCGCCTGTGCGGGCATCAACACCGATGGTGAGCGCGCGGTTGTCGGCGCTGGCGTCGGCTGCTTGGCCGGTGAAGCGATCAGCGGCGATTGCACCACGGGCGCGCTTGTCGGCGCAGTCGGCGGCGCATTGGCCAACGACCTCTAAGACCTTAGGGTCACGCAATTCGGATCAGGCGAGGGGCGACTTTCGCCTGATCCACACCCCAAACCGCATCAGGGCTTGCGCAGGGCCTGCCACGCGGCGAGTATCGGCCTTATTGAAACACCATCAGGGGGCCCATTTATGCGCAACTTCATCAAATCACTTCCCATTCTCGCCGTTCTTGGCGTCGCCGCTTGTGCTGGCCCCGTTGAGGCGCCAGCACCCGTCATGGCCCCAACAGGCGTCGCCGCACCGGCAATGGAAGCAGCGCCCGTCGCTGTCCCCGTTGTTTGCGATGCAAGCGGCAACTGCTCTACCCCGGGCAGCTAAGACCGCGCGCGTCCGCGCCACCGACATCACCACATGCCGCCGCCGGGGTTTGCCCCCGGCGGCGGTTTTGCGTTCAAAGGACCAGCCTCATGTTTAAGAAAATCCTGATCGCCAACCGCGGCGAAATTGCGTGCCGCGTGATCAAGACCGCCCGCAAGATGGGCATCCAGACAGTTGCGATCTATTCCGACGCCGACCGTAACGCGCTGCACGTCAAGATGGCGGATGAAGCGGTGCACATTGGCCCGGCCCCCGCCAACCAATCCTACATCGTGATTGACAAGGTGATGGACGCAATCCGCCAGACCGGCGCAGAGGCGGTGCATCCCGGCTACGGATTTCTGAGTGAAAATAGCAAGTTCGCCGAGGCGCTTGAGGCCGAAGGCGTGGCCTTTATCGGGCCACCCAAGGGTGCCATCGAAAAGATGGGGGACAAGATCACCTCCAAGAAAATCGCGCAAGAAGCCAAGGTCAGCACGGTGCCCGGCTACATGGGGCTGATCGAAGATGCTGACGAGGCGGTGAAAATTTCGAATGAGATCGGCTATCCCGTGATGCTCAAGGCCTCTGCTGGCGGCGGTGGCAAGGGGATGCGGATCGCGTGGAACGATCAGGAAGCGCGCGAGGGGTTTCAAAGTTCAAAGAACGAGGCGGCGAATTCCTTTGGCGACGACAGGATTTTCATTGAGAAATTCGTCACCCAGCCGCGCCACATTGAAATTCAGGTCCTCGCCGACAGCCACGGCAATGCGGTTTATCTGCATGAGCGCGAGTGCTCCATCCAGCGCCGCAACCAAAAGGTCATTGAAGAAGCCCCCAGCCCGTTTCTGGACGAGGCCACCCGTAAAGCCATGGGCGAACAATCCGTCGCCTTGGCGCAGGCCGTCGGCTATACCAGCGCGGGCACGGTGGAATTTATCGTCGATGGCGACCGGAATTTCTATTTCCTTGAGATGAACACCCGCCTGCAGGTTGAACACCCGGTAACAGAGCTGATCACCGGCGTTGATCTGGTCGAACAGATGATCCGTGTCGCCGCCGGTGAGGCGCTGCCGATGCAGCAATCGGACCTCAAAATCAACGGCTGGGCGATGGAAAGCCGTCTTTATGCAGAAGACCCTTATCGCGGGTTCCTGCCATCAATTGGGCGGCTGACGCGCTATCGCCCGCCCATCGAAGAGGCCACAAAAACCCGTGCTGTGCGCAATGACACCGGCGTCTTTGAGGGCGGCGAGATCAGCATGTACTACGACCCGATGATCGCAAAGCTCTGCACTTGGGCGCCCGACCGGGCAGCGGCGATCGAGGAAATGCGGCTGGCGCTGGACGGGTTCGAAGTTGAGGGCATTGGCCACAATCTACCGTTTCTGGCCGCCGTCTATGACCACGAAAAGTTCACTTCTGGCAATATGACGACGGCCTTTATCGAAGAGGAATATCCCGAAGGATTTGAAGGTGTTACGCTGGAACGCGGCATCCTGCAACGGATCGCTACTGCGACCGCCGCGATGCACCGGGTGGCCGAAATCCGGCGCACCCGTGTGTCGGGTCGCATGGACAATCACGAACGCAAAGTGGGGTCGGATTGGAACGTGGCGCTGCAAGGCGAGAGCTTTGACGTGACAACTGCTGCTGACCGTGACGGGGCGACGATTGCAATCGGCGATGACACGTTCCGGGTGGAAAGCGATTGGACACCGGGACAGCCGCTGGCGCGGTTGATGGTGGATGGCACGCCTTTGGTGATGAAGGTCGGCAAAATCTCTGGCGGATTCCGGGTGCGCTATCGCGGCGCGGACCTTAAGGTGCATGTGCGCACGCCACTTCAGGCGAAACTGGCGCGGCTGATGCCGGAAAAACTGCCGCCCGACACCTCGAAGATGCTGCTCTGTCCGATGCCCGGTCTGATCGTCAAAATCGACGTGGAAGCGGGGCAAGAGGTGCAAGAGGGCCAAGCGCTTTGCACGGTTGAGGCGATGAAGATGGAAAACATCCTGCGGGCCGAACGCAAGGGCGTGGTGTCCAAGATCAACGCTAGCGCGGGCGACAGCCTTGCGGTGGATGACATCATCATGGAATTTGAGGCCCCGTCATGACCCTGTCGCGCCAGATCATCGTCACTGCCGTTGCGTTTGCTGCCGCCCTGGTCGTGGCAGGGGCTGCGATGGTCGTGATGCTGGATGGCGCACCGATCACGGTCGAGGGCGGCGTGCCTTACGCCGCCGTCACGGTGCCGATGATCGGTGTCGTGGTGTTCTGGTTGGTGGCGCGGGCCCTTGGCGCGCTGCTAGAGCCGATCCGCACCTTTATCTTTGGCGCATTGGTGGTCTACGGCACGCTTTATTTTGTCGGGCGGATCATCACCTTTATGGCCGTCCCGATTGGTCTGGTGCTGATACTGGCACTTTTGGTGATCCTCGGCTGCGCCTATGGCAGCGTGCGCGGGGCGGCACGGACACAGGATTTGGGCGAATGACCGGGGTGGGTTATCCGCCCAAGCGGCGATCTTCGATTTCCTGCTGGCGCAGCGGCATCTTGTCGATGGAACGTGACAATTCCCGCACGTCCCATGGGCTGGGCTTGCGCAGTTTTACCTGCCCATCCTTGCCTACAAGCGCCAGCATGAACGCCCGTGGCCGCAACCGCGTGCGCAGGGCAGAGCGTGCTGCCGGATCGGTATCAGTGATGACGATCACATCGCGCTCGGCCAGATCATCCAGGCGGTCATTGATCAGGTCCATCTGCGCCAGAAACTGCGGGTCATTCGGGCTTTCGCCAAACACCACCAGTGGCCGTGCCAGCCATTTGAACTGGTCCAGCGTGATGTCGCCCGCTTCAAACACGATTGTATGGTCAGCCTCCCACGCGGTGAGGGCGTCGGGGGCATCCTGCGCGGCGGCAGGCAGCGGCAAAAGCAACATCAGTGCAGCAAGTTTTGACTTCATAAGCAAAGATATAGGCCGGATTATCGCAAAAGCTAAGGGGTGTCGCACCGGCGGCGCACAGTTTTTCGTGATCCGTCCACAAATCATCGGAGAAGCGCCATGAGCGACGATTGGAAAAAGCTGGCAGAGGCGGAATTGCGGGGCAAACCGCTGTCCGCGCTGGACTGGGATACGCTGGAAGGCATCACCGTCAAGCCGCTTTACACCGCCGAGGACACCGACGCGCTGCCGCATATGGGCGGCATTCCGGGGGCCGCGCCCTATACGCGCGGGGTCAAGGCCACGATGTATGCAGGCCGCCCCTGGACGATCCGCCAATACGCGGGCTTTTCCACGGCAGAGGCTTCAAACGCCTTTTACCGGCGCAATCTCGCGGCGGGGCAGCAGGGGGTATCCGTCGCCTTCGATCTGGCGACGCACCGGGGCTATGACAGCGATCACGAACGGGTCGAGGGCGACGTCGGCAAGGCCGGTGTGGCGATTGATAGCGTCGAGGACATGAAGATCCTGTTTGACGGTATCCCGCTGGATAAGGTCAGCGTGTCGATGACGATGAACGGCGCGGTGATCCCAATTCTGGCGAGCTTTATCGTCGCTGGGGAAGAGCAGGGGCATGATGCGGCGCTTTTGGCGGGCACGATCCAGAACGACATCCTCAAAGAGTTCATGGTGCGCAATACTTATGTCTATCCGCCCGAACCTTCGATGCGGATCGTGTCGGATATCATCGGCTATACCTCTGAAAACATGCCGAAATTCAACTCCATCTCAATTTCCGGCTATCATATGCAAGAGGCGGGCGCGAACCTTGTGCAGGAACTGGCCTACACGCTGGCCGACGGGCGCGAATACGTGCGCGCGGCCCTTGCGGCCGGTTTGGACGTCGACAAATTCGCCCCGCGCCTTTCGTTTTTCTTTGCCATCGGCATGAACTTTTTCATGGAGGCTGCGAAACTGCGCGCCGCCCGTCTGCTCTGGTCGCGGATCATGGCAGAGTTCAATCCGCAGAACCCCAAATCGTCCATGCTGCGGACCCATTGCCAGACGTCCGGCGTGTCGTTGCAGGAACAGGACCCCTATAACAACGTCATCCGCACCGCGTATGAGGCGATGTCAGCCGTCCTTGGCGGCACGCAATCGCTGCACACCAATGCGCTGGACGAGGCGATTGCGCTGCCCACCGACTTCAGCGCCCGGATCGCGCGGAACACGCAGTTGATCCTGCAAGAAGAAACAGGTGTGACCAACGTCGTCGATCCGCTTGCGGGCAGCTATTACGTCGAAAGCCTGACCCACGAGCTGGCGGAAGAGGCGTGGAAGCTGATTGAAGAGGTCGAAGAGATGGGCGGCATGACCAAGGCCGTGGCCTCTGGCATGCCCAAGCTCAAGATCGAGGAATCCGCCGCCCGCCGTCAGGCCAATATCGACCGCGGGGACGAGGTTGTCGTGGGCGTGAACAAGTATCGCAAGGACAGCGAAGACCCGATCGACATTCTGGACGTGGACAATATGGCCGTGCGCGACAGCCAGATCGCGCGGCTCAATCAGATCAAGGAAAGCCGCGACACAGCCGCTTGTGACGCCGCACTGGCCGCATTGGAAGCCGCCGCCGCAGGCACAGGCAACCTGTTGGCTGCCGCCGTCGATGCCGCCCGCGCCCGCGCAACCGTAGGAGAGATCAGCATGGCAATGGAAAAGGTATTTGGTCGCCACCGGGCCGAGGTCAAGACGCTCGCCGGGGTCTACGGGGCCGCATACGAAGGCGACGCAGGTTTTGCCGCCATTCAGAAATCGGTCGAGGATTTTGCCGAGGATGAAGGCCGCCGCCCGCGTATGCTGGTGGTCAAGATGGGGCAAGACGGCCATGACCGGGGGGCCAAAGTGATCGCCACGGCCTTTGCCGACATCGGCTTTGACGTGGACGTCGGCCCGTTGTTCCAGACACCGGAAGAGGCGGCACAGGACGCTATCGACAACGATGTGCATGTGATTGGCATTTCGTCGCAGGCGGCGGGACACAAGACGCTGGCCCCAAAACTTGTGGCAGCACTTGAGGCCGCAGGGGCGGGGGACATTCTGGTGATTTGCGGCGGCGTGATACCGCAGCAGGACTATCAGTTCCTCTATGATGCAGGCGTCAAAGCGATCTTTGGCCCCGGCACCAACATCCCCAAAGCGGCAGAAGATATCCTGAAACTGATCCGCGCGGCCCGGTCTGCCTAAACCTTCGTTTGGCGTGGGCCACCTAATCGTGCGATAATATCCCTCGCAACGAGCGGGGTTTGATATGGCCGGACGGATCAATGGGATTGGTGGATTCTTCTTTCGGGCCAAGGATGCTGCAGGGCTGGCCGATTGGTACAAGACCCACTTTGGGATCCCGCTGGGGCTCGACACATCTGCTGACCCGGAATGGAAGACCGCTGCCGGTCCCTGCATCTTTGCGCCCTTTGACGACGACGCCCGCTATGTTCCGACCGACCGCAGCTTTATGCTGAACTTTCGCGTTGATGATCTGGACGCCATTCTCGCGCGCCTTGAGGCGGCTGGCATTGCGTCATCCAACCATCACGCCATCGACGATGTGGGCCGTTTTGCATGGGTCCACGACCCCGAAGGCAACCCGATTGAACTTTGGGAACAGGTCGCGGGTTAAGGCCTCAAGCGGTCGCGCGGTGTATATAATTATTTAATAACAAGGGATTAAACCCATTTTTCGAGGTTAACGTATTGAATCCGACACGCCAGCAAAGGCGTCATTCTTCCCTAAATTGGTTGTAGATCAATTTGGAAGGACCGGAACAATGGCTAACATCAAGGTGGACACAGTTAACGACGTCGTGGACGCAAATGACGGCGTTACATCCCTGCGTGAAGCAATCGCAATCGCGGAACGCACCGTGGGCACAGATACGATCACCTTCAAAGAGGGGATCAACAAAGTCTTTATCGACGCAAACAACCCCGACGTATTCACGATCAGCAACCAGAAGGTCATTATCAATGGTGACACCGATGGCGACGGCATTGCGGACGTCACGATCAGCGGCAGCGATGTCAGCGCGCATTTTACCGTCAAGGAAACCGCCAAGCTGACGCTTGAGGCGCTCAAGCTGGAGGATGGCTATAGCAAACAGGAAGACCCGGACGAAAACGCAGCCGTCCGCGAAGATGGATATGACGGGGCAAATGCCGCCGGTTCAATCTATAACGCAGGTCAACTGGTGCTGGACCGGGTTGAGCTGGACGACAACGCCGCCTATGCCGCGGCCGGTCAGACCGGCGGCTATGGCGGTCTTGGTTCAAGGGGTTCATTCGGCGGCGATGGTCGCGATTCAGCAGGCACGGTCTTTGACCCGATCAAGGCGCTCGATGGCGGTGATGGCGGCAAAGGGGGTGCTGGTGGCACAGGCGGAACCGGTGGCGACGGCGGCGATGCGGCAGTGATCCTGAACTACGGCTCACTGACTTGGAAAGACAGTGCCTTTGGGGCCGACAACCTGAGCGTTGCGGGCGAAGGTGGAAATGGCGGTCTTGGCGGCTATGGCGGCTACGGCGGTAACGGCGGGCAGGGTGGTGACGGCCTGTTTGGCATCTCGGGTGCCAAAGACGGCGGTGACGCTGGTGATGGTGGCACGGGCGGTCGTTCGGGCGACGGTGGCAACGGTGGCACGGCCTCAACCGGCATCCTGAACTACGGCAGCGTTGATTTTCAGACCCGCTTTGTCGATGGCAACTATGGCGAGGATGATCATTCAGCAGCCTCCGCTGGTTCCTATGGAATAGCCGGATTTGGCGGCTACACCGGTCTGATTGGCTCAGCTGGCGGCGGCTTTGCCGCAGGCAGTGCAGAGGCCGGCGATTATGGTAGCCGTGGCGGTCGCGGGACCAACGGCGAGGCGGGCGAAGACGGCCTGCTGGCCATCGGCAGCTATGGTGTCGCCGATGCGCGGGTGCCTGTGGATGCGATGATCTTTGCCCATGGCGAAAAGGACGCCGCCGAAGGCAATGTGATGACCTACACCATTGCCCGCATAGGGGATGATGCAAAGGTCAACGTGAAGTGGTCACTTGACCTGAGCAATGGCCTGAAGGCTGCCGACTTCGCAAAGGGCACCGACTTTAGCGGTGTTGCGAAGTTCACTGAAAACGGCCCCGACACCATCACAGTCAGCTTCAAGCTGCGCAACGACGGTGTGGCTGAGCGGATCGAGAACGCGGAATTCAACCTTGATCAGATGACGGTACAGTCAGGTCACAAAGTCGCCTTTGGCACCCGCGACATCGACACCATCGTGCACGCCAACAACGCTGCAGGCCGCAGCCGTGGTGCCGACGAAGAACTGACGGGCACTGCCCGCGCCGACAAGATGTCGGGCTTTGGTGGCGACGACCGCATGTGGGGCAAGGCTGGTGCCGACAAGATGTTCGGCAACAAGGGCGAAGATGTGGTCTTTGGCAACAATGGTCGCGATGACCTGCGCGGTGGCGACGGTCGCGATGTTCTGCTGGGCGGCAATGGTGCCGACCAATTGGCCGGCGGCAGGGGCGCAGACCGGATCGTTGGCGGTAAGAACGATGATGTTGTATCTGGCGGTGCTGGCGCGGACATCTTCGTGTTCAGCGACAACACCGGCGACGACCGCATCACCGACTATCAGCAGGACATCGATGTGATCCGCATTCTGGAAGGTGCTGAAAGCTTTGATGATCTGAACATCCGCCAAGTCGGTAACGACGTAAAAATCAGCTACGCCGATGCAAGCATCCGGGTTGAAGATCAAAACGCCTCTGACTTTACCGCAGACGACTTCTGGTTCTGATCTTTCCCCCTCGGGGTCAGCCAGACCGGGCCGGGCAGTTACGACTGCCCGGCTTTGGTGTGTTTGCGGGGCATTGGGGGTTGTATCGCGGCGCGAACGGGCGTCAGTTATCGCCAGCGGGCGAGAGGGGGCCAGATGTTTGAATTTGATCACATCGCGGTGGCATGCACCGATCTGAACGAAGGCACGGCCAAGGTTGCCGCCGCTTTGGGCGTTGATCTGCAACCCGGCGGACAGCACGAACGCTATGGCACCCACAACACGCTGCTGGGTCTGGGCGATCTCTACCTTGAGGTGATTGCCCTTGATCCCGCCGCGACGCGCGTCCGGCCCACGTGGTTTGGTTTGGACCGCTTCACCGGGTTGCCGCGGCTCAGCAATTGGATCTGCCGCACGGATGATTTTGCCCCGCACACAAGCGTCACGGGGCCCGCACATGCCCTGACACGTGGCGACCTCAGCTGGCAGATTACCGTGCCCGATGATGGTGGGCTGCCCTTTGATGGGGCCTTTCCCACGTTGTTGCAATGGGCCCCCGGCACGCAGCACCCCGCGTCGCGGCTGCCCGATTGCGGGCTGCGCCTGCGCCGGTTTGAGGTGTGCCACCCCGCCGCTGATCTTTTGCGCGACATCGTTCCGGTGGCTGACCCGCGTGTTGTCTTTGTGACCGGCGACAAGGGCTTTCGCGCTGTGTTCGACGGGCCTGATGGGGAAAAGGTGCTGTCATGATCCGGCCCGCCACGGTGCGCGATGCGGATGCCATCTGCGCCATCTGGAACCCCGAAATCCGCGAAACGTTGATGACCTTCAACAGTATTGAGAAGACCCCTGACGACGTCGCGGCCATGATCCAAAAAAGGGGCGACGGCTTTGTCGTCTTTGAAGGCAACGATGCAAACATCGCAGGCTTTGCGCTTTACGGCGCGTTTCGGGGCGGTGTCGGCTATCGCCACACTTGCGAACATACGGTGGTGCTTTCCCCGGCTGCACGTGGGCAGGGCGCAGGCCGCGCCTTGCTGGACGCAATTTGCACCCACGCAAAAGCCGCCGAATTCCACACCATGATCGGCGGTATCTCAGCGGCCAACCCGGATGCGGTTGCCTTTCATCGCCGCTTGGGGTTTGAGGTCGTTGGCCGCCTGCCGCAGGTAGGCCGCAAGTTCGATCGCTGGATCGATCTTATTCTTATGCAAAAGATGCTTTAGGCTACCCTCATGTCGATTTGGTCCCGTATCGCTGACGCCATCGCCGCCCTTGCAACGGGCGAGGGGCTGACGGCTGTCTTTGAAAAACTCCGCACCTCGCCGGATCGCACGGTGGCCTTTACCATCGCTGTGATTGCGCTGGGCGCAAAGATGGCCAAGGCCGATGGCCATGTGACCCGCGATGAGGTGACAGCCTTTCGCGAGGTGTTCCACATCCCGCCGCAAGAAGAACCCAACGCCGCGCGTGTCTTTAACCTCGCTCGCACCGATGTGGCGGGGTTCGAAGACTACGCCATCCGCATTCGCAACATGTACGAACCCGGTGACCGGACGCTCTGCGATTTGATGGAGGGGCTTTTTCACATCGCAATGGCCGATGGCGAATACCACCCCGGTGAGGATGAATTCCTGCACCGCGTGTCCGAGATATTCGGCTTTGACGAGGCGCGGTTCAGCCGGATCAGGGCGCAATTTGTCCCCGACGCCGAACGCGACCCATTTGACGTGCTGGGTGTCTCTCCTGATGCCGATATGGACACGATCCGCGCGGCCTGGCGTGCTGCGGTCCGCGACACCCACCCGGATCGGATGATTGCCCGTGGCGTGCCGGAAGAGGCGGTGAAGCTGGCTGAAAAGCGCATGGTCGCCGTCAACCGTGCTTGGGAACAGGTGCGGGAACGCGCCTCATGAGGATCGCCACCTATAACGTGGAATGGTTCAACAGGCTTTTTGACGACGACGGCGCATTGATCAATGACGACAGCTGGTCATCCCGCTGGGACGTGACCAAGGCGGCCCAGACCGCCGCTTTGGGCCATGTGTTTCAGGCGCTGGACGCTGATGCGGTCATGGTGATCGAGGCGCCTGACACCTCACCGCATCGCGATGGTAAGGTTGCGCTTGAGACATTTGCCGAGACCTTTGGTTTGCGCGCGGATACGGCGCTGATCGGCTTTCCCAATCATACGCAGCAGGAAATTGTGCTGCTTTATGACGCCAAAAAATTCAAAGCCGTGCACAAGCCACTTGAAGACGGCCCCGCAAACCCCCGTTTTGATGGGGAAATGCCCTTTGATCTGGACGTGGATGCCGCACCTGAAGGCATCACATGGTCCAAGCCGCCGCTTGAGGCGGAACTGACCTATGGCGGGCATGTGCTGAACCTGATCGGCGTGCATGCCAAGTCCAAAGCGCCGCACGGTGCCGCCAATGATGCCGAGGCGATGCGGATTTCAATTGCCAACCGGCGCAAGCAATTGGCCCAGTGCATCTGGCTGCGCAAGCGCGTGGATCAGCTGCTCGCGGCAGACGCGCGGGTCATGGTCATGGGCGATTTCAACGACGGGCCGGGTCTCGACGAATACGAAAAGCTGTTTGGGCGGTCAGGGGTTGAGATCGTGCTGGGCGAGGGGACGCAGACCAAGTTATACGACCCGCACGCCCGCATGGCGCTGGGCCGCCGCATCGGTGCCATGCCCAGCACCGCGCGCTTCAAGAAAAAGGGCCAGCCCTATTTGTCGGCGCTTTTGGACTACATCATGGTCTCGCCCAACCTGCGTGGCGCGGCCCCGCGCTGGCAAATCTGGCACCCGTTTGATCACCCTGAATGCTATGCCGATACCGCGCTGCGCGAGGCGCTGTTGACCGCCTCTGACCACTTCCCCGTTGTGGTCGATCTGGCGGATTAAGGCCGCGCGCGTCACTCTCCCCTTTGGGAACGGATCGGAAGGGCCTATATTGGCCCCATGAAACATATCGCACTTGCACTCGCCTTGTCCTTGTCCGCCGCGCCTGCGGTGGCCCAAGAGACCGAAGAAGGCTTTGACCTGATGGAAGAAGGCGCAAAGCTCTTGCTGCGCGGCCTGATGACCGAGATGGAACCGGCGTTGAAAGAGCTTGAGGATTTCGCCGAAGAGGTAGGACCCGCGATGAAGCTGCTGGCCGATGAAATGGGCCCGGCGCTGGCCGAGCTGATGAACCAGATCGACGATATCCGCAATTACGACCCGCCCGAGATCCTGCCAAACGGTGACATCATCATCCGCCGCCGTGCCGAAGCACCGGAGTTTGAGCCGGGCGCAGAGATTGAGCTTTAGGGCGCAGGCTTGCGGCGTTTGTATTTTACCTCAACCGTGGCATCCAATACCGAGGCCAGCGAGTTGAGCCGCGATTGCGCGACCTCACCAAAAAGCGGTTTCGCGGCAGGCTCCAGCACCAGTTTCAGCTCGCGCGATTTCGGCTTCCAGCGGATTTCACCGGGCGGCTGATCGCCCGCTAGCCACAGCATCGCGCCAAAGCGCATGGCCTTGCCCAGTATTTCCGCCTCGCGCCGCTGATCGGTGCTCAGCAGGTCAAACAGCGGGTCCAAGTGCGAACCAAAGTTCTTGTTGGTGTAGCGGGTCATCAATGCCAGCCCCAGCATCACCCGTTCGGCGTGCTTCAACCCGCCCAGATTGGCACGTGTGACGTTGTCAAACGCCACCTCATGCCGGTAATCAGGGTGGCCGCGCCAAGAGACGTCATGCAGCAGACAGGCGGCGCGGATGATCCGTTTGCGTTGCCAGCCCGCGCGCGGAAACAGCGGCATGACAAAATGATAAAGCTTGCGGCCAAAACCGGGGTTCCGTGCGTCCTTGTTTTCGGCAAAACGACAAGCCTCGATCAGCGGATCGCGTTCACGCAGGGCCTGCGGCATCTGCTCATACAGCATCCCTTCGCGGATCCCATAGGACGACACGGTGACATCCTTAGGCTTGAAAGTGCGCACCAGTTCCTTGAGGACCAATGACGCCAGCGGCACCAGCGACATCCGCGATTCCGAGATGCTGCAACGGTTGCGCAGCTCGGTCAGGTCGCTGTCGTTGATAAAGGTTGCAGTATTGCCGATCCGGCGCGCGGTCATCCGGTATTCGTGCAGGACGGTCAGCGGATAGCCGCGTCGTTCCATATCGACACGGGCGATGGCACGCCACGAGCCACCCACCAAAAACAGCCGCTTGCCCGTGGTGTTGCCCATTTGGTCATGCAGCTTGGCAATGACCTGCTTGATATGGGCCTTCACCGCCTTCTTGCCGCCCTTGATCTCGCGCAGTTTCAGCGGCCCCAAGGGGGAGGTTACGCGCCGCCCGACGCGGCCATCGGCCAGATCGGCAAGTTCCATGCTTGACCCGCCAATGTCGCAGACCAGCCCGTAGGACCCGGGCCAGCCCAGCAGCACGCCTTGGGCAGACAGCCGCGCTTCTTCCTCGCCGTCGATGATCCACAGCTTGATGCCGGTCTCGCGTTCTACCTCTTCGCGGAAATCCAGACCATCGCTGGCCTCGCGCACCGCAGCCGTGGCCACCGCCGTCAGCGGCGTGATCCCCATGCCATCGGCAAGGGCGGCAAACCGGCGGATCGCGTTCAACGCGCGCACCCGCCCCTCAGGGTTCAGCCTGCCGGTTTCCGACAGACCGGCCCCCAACGAGGCCATGATCTTTTCATTGTAGAAATACGCCGGGCTCCGCGCCGCGCCATCAAACACTACCAAACGGACAGAGTTTGAGCCCACATCAATCACGCCAACCCGGCTGAGCTTGCGGCTGGATGGATCGTCAAACAGCGGACGTCCAAAAGGGCCCCAATCGATGGGCACAGTGTCGTTGGTATCTGGCATCTGTCCCCCGGCGCGTCTTACGCCAACTTTGGCCGATGGGGGCAGGGGCGTCAATCCGTTCGCCGCTGCGTCAATCCTCGGTATGGGTCAGTTTTGGCACGTCTGATGCCCCGGCAGACCCGCGCCCGGACAGCGATGGGTTTTCCATAAAGAAGCGGTGGCAGTTAAAGGCAAACGCCCCCTCTGGCACCACCGCGCGTTCAAAGGTGCCGTCAGCCTTCATCATCCAGCTTTGGGCCACATCGGCCATATTGGCGGCCATGATCTGGCTGACGATCTGGGCTTTTACGGTGGCGTTCTTGATCTCGATCAGCGTTTCCACCCGGCGGTTCAGGTTGCGGCCCATCCAATCGGCGGAAGAGATATAGACCTTGGCCTTTTTGCTGGGCAGCTGGTGGCCATTGCCAAAGCAAACGATGCGACTGTGTTCCAGAAACCGCCCGACGATGGATTTCACCCGGATATTCTCGGACAGCCCCTTCACGCCGGGGCGCAGCCCGCAGATGCCACGGATCACAAGATCGATCTTCACCCCGGCCTGAGAGGCGGCATAAAGCGCGTCGATCACGTCTTCTTCGATCAGCGAATTCATCTTGGCCCAGATCACCGCAGGCTTGCCATTGGCGGCATTCGCAGCCTCTTCGGCGATACGTTCCAGCAGCGTCGATTTCAGGTTCAGCGGCGCGATGGCAAGGTTTTCAAGCGCATCCGGCTGGGCGTAGCCCGACAGATAGTTGAACACCTTGGTAGCATCGCGGCCCAGCTTGGCGTCACAGGTGAAGAAGCTCAGGTCGGTGTAAACCCGCGCCGTAATCGGGTGGTAATTGCCGGTGCCATAATGTGTATAGGTCACAAGCTTGTCGCCTTCGCGCCGGACCACGGTGCTGATCTTGGCGTGGGTCTTGTAGTTCAGAAACCCGTAAACCACATGCGCGCCCGCCCGTTCCAGCCGCCGGGACTGGCGAATATTGGCGGCCTCGTCAAAGCGGGCCTTCAGCTCCACCAGCGCCGTAACCGATTTGCCGTCTTCGGCCGCCTCGCAGAGCGCCTCAACAATGGGCGAGCGTTTAGACGTGCGATAAAGCGTCTGTTTGATCGCGACCACATCGGGGTCATGGGCAGCTTGCGCCAGAAACCGGATAACCATGTCAAAGGTCTCATACGGGTGATGCAGCAGCATGTCTTTCTGGCGGATCGCGGCGAACATATCGCCTTCAAAGTCCTGCACCCGTTCCGGCACGCGCGGGGTGAAAGGCGGCCAAAGCAGGTCAGGGCGGTCGTCCAGCACCAGCTCGCTCAGATCAGCGATGCCGATCAGCCCGTCCACCTCGACCACTTCGTCAACGGTCACGCGCAATTCCTGCATGATCATCTTGCATAGCCCGGCGGGGGCGTCGGCACTGATTTTCAGGCGCACAACTTCGCCCCTGCGGCGGCGTTTCAGCGCGGTTTCAAACTCCCGCACGAGGTCTTCGGCTTCGTCCTCCACCTCAAGATCGCTGTCGCGCAGCACCTTGAACGCACATTGCCCTTTGACCTTGTGGCCGGGGTAAAGCCGCCCGACGTAAAGCAGCAGCAGCTCTTCCAGCGGCAAGAACCGCGCGGTGTCACCTTTCAGGCGGACAAAGCGATCAATCTGGCCGGGAACAGGCAAAAGCGCGCGCAGCGGCAGCTTGTCCTTGGTGCGTTCTAGCTGCAGCGCCAACGCAAAGCCTTCGTTGGGCAGAAACGGAAACGGGTGGGCGGGGTCAATTGCCAGAGGTGACAGGACCGGAAACACCTGATCCAGAAAGACATCGTCCAGATAGGCAAAGTCATCTTCCGTCAGATCCTCGCGCCGCATGATCTGGATACCCGCCTGCGCCATCTCAGCGGCGAGCGTGCGGAATACGTCTTGTTGCCGGGCCAGCAGCGCACGGGCATTCACATCGATCAGCGCCAGTTGTTCCAGCGGGGTGCGGCCATCAAGGCCCGGCGTCGTGTTGCCCTCATGCGCCAACTCGCGCAGGCCCGCGACGCGCACGGTATAGAATTCGTCAAGGTTCGTGGCCGAGATCGACAGAAACCGCAGCCGTTCCAGCAGCGGCACACGGGGGTTTTCCGCCTCTTCCAGCACGCGCCAGTTGAAGAACAGCCAGCTGAGTTCCCGGTTCACGTAGCGTTCCGGGGTCGTCACATCGATATCAAGATCAACGGCGGCGGGCGGCGCCCCCTTGAGGAAGTCTGCTTGCATCATCGGGCTTTCATCACTGCAAACCATTGCAGTTTCATGACATTATCCCGCGTCAGGGGGGGCTTTGTCCAGCAGATCAGCGGCCAGCTTGCGGGTGATCGGCTTTTTGCGGCGCAGGGCCTCTGTGTCCAGCCGGGTCACGATGTCGCTGGCGGCGGCATAAGACCGTTCAATCCGCAGGCTCAGATAGTCGACCACGCTGGGTGGCGGCATGATCTGGCGGTCGGCGAAGAGCTTCATGATCAACGCCTGTAGCAGCGCATCATCTGGGTCGCTGATCGCCACGGGCGTCGTGGCCTGCATCCGGCTGGCAAGGTCGGGCAGGGCGATATCCCACCGGCTCGGCGGCGTCTGGGCCGTCAAAAGCAGCGGCAAGCGCGCAGCTTTGAGGTTGTTGTGCAGGTGAAACAGGGTCTCTTCGGCTGCGCGGGGCAGGGTGTCCACATCCTCGACGACCATGGGGGTCTCCGCCTGCGCGTCGCGCAGCGCTGAAGCGCTCACGATCTGCGCACCCGTCGCAGCTGCAAAGACCCGACCCAGATGGCTTTTGCCAGCGCCCGCAGGCCCCACCAGACTCAGCTTGCCCTCGGGCCAGCTTTCGGGGGTTTCAATCATCGCAAAGGCTTGGGCGTTGGCGGCGGACACAAAGAAATCAGCGGGCCCAAGGGCCACGCCCGTGGGCCAGTCAAAGATCAGTTGTTCAGGCATCGGGGTCCTTGCCCGCTTGCCCCTTATAGAGCGTGCTGTCTTCGTACTGGCTGATGGCAAAGCGCACCAGCACACCGATCATCGCCGCCAGCGGCACCGCGACCAATAGGCCCACAAAGCCAAACAGCGCCCCAAAGACCGACAGCGACAGCAGCAGCCAGACAGGGTGCAGTCCGACCGAGGTGCCGACGAGTTTGGGCGTCAGGATATTGCCTTCGACGAATTGCCCGGCTTGGAAAATCAGATAGATGCCAAGGACATAAAGCCAGTTGATGCCTGTTGACGCCCCTTCAACCCCGGCGGCCACGTCCGCCGCCGACCCGGTCCAGGTCTGGAAAATCGCAACGCCCACAGCCAGCGCACCGCCAACGATGGCGCCTACGTAAGGGATAAACGTCACAAGGCCCGCCACCGCCCCGATCACGATGCCAAAGTTCAGTCCCGCGATCATCAAAGCGGTGGCATAGAACACGCCAAGGATCAGACAAACCGTGCCCTGACCGCGAATAAAGCTCGCCAATGTGGCGTCCATTTGCCGGGCCAGATCACGGATCACCGGTGCGTGGTCACGCGGCAGCAGCGCATCAAGCCGGGCGATCATATTGTCCCAATCCACCAGTAGATAGACCCCCACAACGGGCACAATCAGGAACAACACAACGATGTTCAGCACGCCAGAGAATGACGACAAAACGGTGCTGAGAAGCTCACCACCCCGGCTTTGCAATGACGCCGCGATATTGTTGAGCTGCAGGCGGATCGCGCTGTCCTCGACCATCAACTCTGGGAAGCGTTCAATCAGCCAGTCACGCAATTTCGTCAGGTATTCCGGGGCCGCCGCCACAAGCGCTGTGGCTTGGGTGACAAGCGTTGGGATGATCAGCAGGACCAGCACGATGAACAGCAACAGCGCGAAAACCGTGATGACGGCCACCGATATGCCCCGCGATAGCCCCAGCTTTTCCAGTCGGTCCGCAATCGGATCAAGGCAGTAGGCAATCGCGCCGCCCAGCACAAAGGGCAGGATCACATCGCCCAGAAACCACAGGATCGCAATCACCACGACAGAGGCGATGCCCCAATATCGGGCTTGGTCTTTGATCGGCAATGCCATGGCGGGGTCCTCTTTTATCGCTGTCTCTTAGATGCGGCAGCGAAGGCCGCTGTGCAAGAGGCGGCTAGGATTTGGGATAGCGCGCATAGGCAAAACGTCGGCCACCGGGATGCCAACACGGCACGTTGATACTGCCTTGCCCACCGTTAAAGGCGGCAATGGTGCGGATATTGCCGCCCTGCGCATCCATCAGGCGCAGTTCCACCGGCAGATCAGCGGGATGGCCCGTTGTGCCTGCGGGGTAGGCGAGGTAAAGCACCGTTTCGCCATCCGGGCTGGGATGCGGAAACCAATTGACCCGTGTGTCATCCGTCATCTGTTGCAGGTCGCTGCCATCTGTCCGCATCCGCCACAGATCGGCGCCTTGCCCGTGATGGTCCGAGTTGAACCAGATCCATGCGCCATCGGGGCTATAATCAGGGCCATCGCGGTGGCCGGGACCTCGGGTCAGAATCACTTCATCTGTGCCGTCCAAGGCGCTGGTGCATATATGAAAAATGCCATCCCGCCGCCCGACATAGGCTATCCGCGCTCCATCAGGTGACCAGCCGTGCCAATAGCTCGGCGCGAGCGGCGTGACCCGCTGCGGCGTGCCGCCGGTGATCGGCAGATGATAGATTACCGATGTGCCGCGCCCCGGACTATCAGAGATCATCAGGCTGTGCCCATCGGGCGAAATCCCATGATCATTGTTGCAGCTCTTGATCGGGCCGGTGTCAATCAGATGCAGTTGGTTGGGCGCATCCAGATCGATGCGAAAGACCTGCCCACCGGCGTTGACCACCAGAAACCCGCCACAGGGTGACCAGTTTGGCGCTTCGATATGGGCCGTTGCGGCGTAGACCACCGCTTCTTCACTGGTGGCGATGTCATGCAGCACAATCTCTGTTTTCATCGCTGCAATCTGCCGCCCAAAGGTGCCAGACACAAGGGATCAGCCCGGTTGCGCCGCCTCCGCGATGTCGCGGCCAAGGTTCGCCGCCTGATAAAGCGGGCGGGGCGGGTAGGCAGAAGGGTCCACATGGCGGGTCAGCCAGCGCTGATCCTCCATCCGGCGCAGGCTTTGCGACAGGGCGCGATCGGTGATCCGCCCCAGACTGCGCCTGATCTGCGAAAACTGCCGGGGCTGGTGAATGACCGTCAGTACTGGCACCGTCCAGGCACGCCGGATCAACCCGCTCTCGTCCGCAGCACCACATGCCATGATCCGGGCCGCCGTCGGTCCAAAGGCCACGCCACGCGGGGTCAGCCGGAATTCAGGCCGCAGCGGGTGGCCGTGTCCGGGGTTGCGTTCGACCAGACCAATCTCGATCAGATGGGCGAGGCTTTGGGCAAAGGCCGTCCGCCCCGCCCCCGACTTGGCCAAAAGCGGGGCCTGACGCCCCGGCGTGCCATCGTGCATCAGTGCCACAATCGGCAAACACCACGCCCGTTCCGTCACCTTGACAAGTAGCTCAATGTCCATAAAGTATAGTATATATAAATTGGATTAATTAGGAAAGCCAAAATGCCCATCGTCACGCTTGAAAACACGATCACCTTTGCAATCTCGGTCAGCGACCGCCATGCAAGTGCCGACTGGTACACCGAAAAACTGGGGTTCGAACTGGTCTATCACGCGGATGAGGCGGGCTGGTCAGAGCTGACCACCATGACCCCCGGCGTGACCCTTGGCATGGGCGAGCACACAAAGCCGGTGCCGGGCAATGCGGTGCCAGTCTTTGGGATTGCGGATATTGAGGTCGGGCGCACCGCGCTTGAGGGTGCTGGCGTCAAATTCGATGGCCCCACAGACGTGGTCGAAGGCATGGTCGCCACCGCCACCTTCTACGATCCTGATGGCAATGCGATGATGTTGGCGCAGGATCTGACCGGGGCCTAGTCGCCTTGCGCGAGCGCTGGGTCGCTGCCAATTTACCGGTCTGATGATGAGGCAGCGACCATGGCAGACCAGACGCTCGACGATATCTTGGCGCTTGATCTGGCGACCTTGCAGGACTGGCGCAATGGTGTGCCAAAGCCCCTTGATCCGAAACAACACCGCGCCGCGCTTTTGGCCGGTGAAGCGATGTCGACCACGCTGACGGTCTATGATGCGCGGTCCCTGCGCGGCTATGTCAGACTGCAACCAATGCAGGACGGCGCATGGTTTGTGACCGGTTTGGCTATCGCACCGGGGTCGCGCGGCCTTGGTGTGCCGCGTGCCTTGCTGCGCAAAATGCAGCGCCTCATTGCGGCGGAGCGGATCACAAGTTTGGTCAGCAATGTCTATCGCGGCAATCACGCGTCGCTTTCGCTGCACAAGGCACTCGGCTTTACGGTGACACGTGAAAACGATGTTGGTTATGAACTAACCCTTGCCGCCACATCACTGACGGCAAGGGCCAAACGGGATTAGTGGCAGGCCGGGCGGGTGCCGGGCAGCAGCACTTTGTCGATCACATGGATCACGCCGTTGTCGGCCTCAATGTTGGCGATAACCACATTGGCAGTCTCGCCCGTGCCATCGGCAATCGTCACGCCGGAATGGCTGGTGATGCACAGACGCTCGGTGGCAAGGATTGGCTTATAGTAATTGGCACCCGCCGCGAATTGGTCGGACGTCAGTTTGCGGTCATCCACGTGATAAAGCAGCACATTGGTCAGCTGTTCCTTGTTTTCGGGCTGCAACAGCGTCTCAACCGTGCCTGCGGGCAGGGCGGCAAAAGCGTCGTTCACGGGCGCATAAACGGTAAAGGGGCCGGGGCCTGACAGCGTTTCGGCCAGACCGGCGGCGGTCACGGCGGCAACCAGCGTGCTGAAGCGTTCATCAGCGGCGGCAATATCAACGATTGTGTTTGCGGATGCGGCTGTCGCGGCAGTGCCCAAAACGGCGGCGAGGATTGTTTGACGGATCATGTGGTGTCTCCCTAAGTGGTGGCCAAGCCTTGTTGCTTGATGAAGGGATTACGGGCGCGTCGCGGCTTCGGGTCACATCCCTCACGCAGCTGTCAGCCGCCCGACATGTTTGATCCAAGCCCGCCGATTTTGCGTAAACGCGCACCTGTGCTATTCTAGATGGATTAAACCAAAGGCCTTTTGACATGTTCATTTCCCACCTGCGCCACGCGGCGCTGATCCTAAGTGTTACAGCCACCCCCGCCATCGCCGGTGTCCTCCAGACGCCAACCGGCGGTTTTGTATTTGATGATGGCAAGTTCCCACCCAAACCCATTGCACCACGCGCGACCACGCCAGACGATCAGCTGCTTTTGACAGGCGTGTTTGGCACCCCGACGGGCGGCTGGGGCATTGACCGCCCCACACCACCACGGCCACCACGTTTGCGCACTGGCGCGCTGGCGGTGGACGTGCCGCTGGTCTTTGCCGGTTTGATGGACACGCCCGTGGGCGGCTGGGGCTTTGATCGCCCAAGACCCGGCAGCACAATCCGCCCCTAAAGGTGATCTTGTGAAGGGCTGACCTTTGGCCTAAGCCTGAGTTTCAACATTTTGCTCAAGGTCTCTCGCTCATGCGCCTGTCCCGCTACTTCCTGCCCGTCCTCAAAGAAACCCCGCGCGAGGCGCAGATCGTCAGCCACCGCTACATGCTGCAAGCGGGCATGATCAAACAATCCAGCGCGGGCATCTACAGCTGGTTGCCGCTGGGCTTTAAGGTGCTGCGCAAGCTGGAAAACATTGTGCACGAAGAGCAGGCCAAGGCCGGCCATATCGCCATGCTGATGCCCACGATCCAATCGGCGGACCTGTGGCGCGAAAGCGGCCGTTATGACGGCTACGGCGAAGAGATGCTGCGCATGAAGGACCGGCACGACCGGGACATGCTGTTTTCGCCGACGGCTGAGGAGATGTTCACTGATACCTTCCGGTCTTATGTGAAGTCTTACAAGGACTTGCCGCTGACGCTCTACCAGATCCAGTGGAAGTTCCGCGATGAAGTCCGCCCGCGTTTCGGCGTCATGCGGGGCCGTGAATTCCTGATGAAGGATGGCTATAACTTTGACCTCACCAAAGAGGACGCGCTGCACGCCTACAACCGCCATCTGGTGACCTACCTGCGCACCTACGAACGCATGGGCCTGCAGGCGATCCCGATGCGTGCGGATAGCGGCCCGATTGGCGGCGACTACACCCATGAATTCCTCGTGCTCGCCGACACCGGTGAGTCAGAGGTCTTCTATGACAGCGCCGTCACCGACATCTCGCTGGGTCAGCGTGACGTGAATTTTGACGACAAGGCGCAATGCCAGTCGATCATGGATGAGTTCACCTCGCTCTATGCCCGCACCGACGAGACCCACGAAGAAGACCTGTTCAATGCCGTGCCAGAGGAGCGCCGCCGCGTGGCCCGTGGCATCGAAGTGGGACAAATCTTCTACTTCGGCACCACATATTCCGAACCCTTGGGCGCCACCGTCGACGATGGCAAAGGCGGACAAACGCCGATCCACATGGGGTCCCACGGCATTGGCGTGTCCCGCCTCTTGGGTGCGATCATCGAGGCGAGCCACGACGACAAAGGCATCATCTGGCCCGAAGGCGTGACGCCGTTCCACTGCGGTATTCTGAACATGCGGTCGGGCGATGACGCCTGCGATGCGGCATGCGAAGACCTTTATGCGCAGCTGACCAAGGCCGGGCTTGAACCGCTTTATGATGACCGCGACGAACGGGCAGGGGCCAAGTTTGGCACCATGGACATGATCGGCCTGCCCTGGCGGATCACCGTGGGTCCGCGCGGCCTCAAGAACGGCGTTGTCGAACTCACCTCCCGCCGCACCGGCGAGAGCGAAGAGATGTCGCCCGCCGATGCCGTGGCCCGGATCGTGGATATCTACGCGGGCCTGTAGGCCGGACTTCAGACCGGCGTCTGCGCGATCAAAAAGACCGAGGCATCGGGGCGGGGTCGAAACTCTTCGACCACAGCCAGCCCTGCGGCCTTATGCGCCGCGATCAACTGATCCCGCGTGACCAGTGCCACCTTGGGGATCAACCCCAGCTTGCCAATCCACGGCACGATCTTGGGCGCCAGACCCGTCATATCGCCCATGCATACGGTTGAGGTGACGACATAGCCGCCCGGTTTCACCTGTCCCGCTAGGGCCGCCAAGCCAGCCGTCGGATCATCCAGCAAATGCAGCAGCGACAGTCCCAAGGCCATATCGTACAGCGGCGTCTTGGGTAGATCGGCCAAGCTCGCCACGCGGAAATCGACATTGCTGATCCCCTGATCTGTGGCCTTGTCGCGGGCAATCCCGATCATCGCTTTGGAAAAATCGATGGCGTCGATCCGCGCGACCTTGGGCGCATGGTAAAGCGCGGTTGTCCCGGTGCCGCAGCCAACCTCAAGCAGCTGCATCTCGGGGCGCAGCAGCGCTTGGGTCATCGCCAGCTTTTTCTCGTAGCTCGGCACGTCCGCCACCGGATCGCGGGCGTATTTCTTGGCAATTACGTTCCAGAATGTTGCGCGTGACATGATTTTTCCTTTGCTCAAGCGTGTTGCGGCATGGGGGCGGGGCGCGCGGCGCGACGGATCGCATATTCACCCAGCCAGATGGAAATCGCCCAAGAGATCACGACCGTCAGGTCCGACAACAGGCCGACAGGTGGTTCACCGGTGATCAGGTAAATCGGGAACAGGATAAAGGCGATCAGCGACTGGCCGACCCCAATGGCATAGGCCCGGATCATCCAAGCGCGGTGGCTCGGCACATCGCGGTCCTGGATCGCGCGGATGGCAAGGGCCAGCGCGATCAACAGGGCGATGCCGCCAGTGATCCGTGCCGCGTCCAGCAGCCACGTGGACGATCCATGGAAGGCCAGCAGCAACCGCAACCCCGACAGCCCCAGCACGGCACCGGCGACGACAAAGACGCGGCCCAATGCCTTGTGCAGCCAGCCAAAGCGCCCCGCCAGCACGCGCCCAAACTGCAACGGCCCGATAATGCCAAAGGCAACACCTGCCGCTGCATGCAGCCAATAGGGCAGCGGCAGGGTCATCAAATAGGCCACATCAGCGGGGGTGGTCCCGGCCGGAATTTGCACCACACGCACAGCGGCCATGATGGTCGGAATCGCTGTCAAAAAGAGCAGGGTAGCAGGCACAACTATCTTGTTCATAGAACGACGTCCCATGTGAAATTCCTTATCTATCTGTAGGTTAGACGCTATTCTTCAGGCGCGTCGTATTGAAAAACATCCTCTAGCGGCTTGTCAAAAGCCTTGGCGATCTTGAACGCCAATTCCAGCGTCGGCGAATATTTCGCGTTCTCAATCGCCACAATGGTCTGACGGGTGACGCCCACCGCTTCGGCCAGCGCCTTTTGCGTCATTTCTCCGGTTTCAAAGCGCAGTCGCCGGATCGTATTGCTGATCGGTGGCGCGCCCATCAGTAGCCGCGCCGGTAGAAAAAGAGCTTCACCAGATTGCCCGCCACATCCGAAAACCACGCCGCAATCAGCATCAGATTGAGCGCCTGAAGCGCCGAATATCCGATGGCCAGCAAGATCACCGCGATGATCCATCCGGTGGAAAAGACCGCGCCAGTGACGCGCATCCCGCGCAGGCCGATATGGCGATCACGCTCATCTTCTTTCATCGTCAGATCGTCGCCCCCCGTGAAGATGCCGTAAATGATATTGGCGAGGATCACACCCGCAATCACCATCACAATCGCAATCGGGATATAGGTCAGCACCCGCCGCGCCCATGTTTGCAACCCGTCTGGCCCGTCAAACAGGCCCATGACGGTCGCGTCATAGATGCGCGTGCCAAAGATCAGCATGACGATCAGGCTGATCACCAAATAGGTCCAAGTGTTGCGTTCCTCGAAGGCCATAGCGCTTTCCTTTGCGAATCGTCGTGTCTGGTTCGTTGGACTATATGTATGTTTCATTTTACCCAGTGTCAAATAAACCAGACACGGCTTTTGCCAGATAGACCTGATGCACCGCTTGGCCTATGCTTTGGCAAAACAAAAAGACATGAGGCACGACATGTCCCTAACCGACGTGGATTGGTCCACAATTCCGGCCCCCGCCGACGATGGTAGGGCCGCGCATCTGGTTGGCAGGCGCCTGCCAGAGGTGTCCTTGACGGCGACGGATGGGGCAGCGGTGGCGCTTGGTGACTTGTCCGGTCTTGCCGTGCTGTTTTGCTATCCCATGACCGGGCGGCCCGACCGCGCCTTGCCCGACGGTTGGGACCAGATCGCAGGCGCGCGCGGCTGCACGCCGCAAACTTGCGCCTATCGCGACCTTTACGCCGACCTCACTGCACTTGGTGTCGCGCATATCTATGGCATCTCGACCCAGACGACGGATGATCAGAAAGAGGCGGCGGACCGTTTGCATCTGCCCTATCCGCTTTTGTCGGATGCGGGCCTAACCCTCGCCAAGGCCCTCGATCTGCCGACGTTGCAGGTTGAAGGGCGTGACATGCTCAAACGCCTCACAATAATCGCAAAGGACGGTGTCATCGCCTGCGTCAACTATCCTGTTTTCCCGCCCGATACGGACGCGGCCTGGGTCGCTGACCAGATCAAGGGGGGCATCTGATGCGCCGTGCTTTGACCCTCGCTGGTGGCCTTGCCGGGGCCGCTGTGCTGTCCCAATACCCATCGTTCAGCCAGCAATATCTGCAACGCCTTGCGGGGCAGGTCGATGCGCTGACCGTTGTGGTAATGGACTTTGACGCCTCTGCCTTAGAGGCGGGGTTAGGCCGGGAAGAGGCGCTGACCCAACTCACTGGCACCAGCTTTCTCGACGCCCGCGCGACAGACATGCGCGAGACTTTCGCCCGCCACGCGCGGCTCTCAGACAACCTGACCGCCCTGCGCGCGGCCACCCCAATGGAGCGGATCGCCATGCCGCAGCGCATGGCCGACCCCGCAACACTGGCCGCCGCTTGGGCGGACTTCGAACCGGCGCTGCCGCTGTCAACGCCGGGCGCGGTCACGGCAGGGGCGGGCTTTGTCACCGGCTGGGCCGGGATCGCCGCACTTCTGGCACTCATCACCGCTCCATTCCGCCGCAGACGCGGCCCCGCACCCCGGCAAGAACCCGCCCTGCAACGCCCCACATCTTCGGCACAACCGCCGATCCGCAAACTGGAAGGAGTGCGCCGATGAAAGCCTTGATCACTTGGGGTGGCTGGGACGGCCATGAACCCGACAAAGTCGCCGTGATCTTTCGCGATATCCTCAAGGAGGCAGGTGGCGAGGTGACCGTGACCGATACGCTCGACGCCTTTGACGACCCTGACTACCTGCAAACCCTCGACCTGATCGTGCCGGTCTGGACCATGAGCCAGACCACCCGCGAAGCCGCCACCAATGTGTCAGAGGCCGTGGCCCGCGGCACCGGCCTTGCGGGCTGTCACGGCGGCATGTGCGACGCGTTCCGCGATATGCCGCTGTGGCAATTCATGACCGGCGCCAATTGGGTCGCGCACCCCGGCGGTGACGGCGTGAAACACCGGGTGCAGATTGCATCTGATGATCCCTTGGTCGCGGGTATCCCGGATTTTGAGGTGGAGACAGAGCAATATTACCTGCACACCGACCCCGCCAACACAGTACTCGCCACCACACGCACCGATGTGGTGACCTGGTATCACAGCCCCAATGGCGCGGTTGATATGCCCGTCGCCTGGACACGGCAGTGGGGCCACGGGCGCGTCTATTACAACGCCTTGGGCCATCATGCGGATGTGATCGACACAGGGCCGGCACATGAAATGCTGCGCCGTGGGCTGCTGTGGGCGGCGGCTGGCACCAAGGGGCAGGACCCCGCGCAATGGCGCTCAGACGGCAATCACTGGTAGCCCTGAAACTTTTTTCAAAAAAAATTTCGCCCTACTGTCGATTTCAGCAATCCCCGTGCGTCTGGTATGTAAGGCGCACGCGTTGTGCGCCTGCTGACAAGGAGAAACGAAATGCAATTCATGTGCCTGATCTATTCCGCCGAAGGAACTGGCCCACAGCCCGGATCACCCGAATTTGGCCCCTTTATGCAGGGCTACCAGGACTTCACCACCAAGATGAAAGACGAGGGGAAGTTCGTCGCCGGTGACGCCCTGCAAGACGTGTCCACCGCCACGACCGTCAGTATTCGCGGTGGCAAGACCGAAACCATGGACGGCCCCTTTGCCGAAACCAAGGAACAGCTGGGTGGCTATTACCTGCTCGAATGTGCCGATCTCGACGAGGCACTGAAATGCGCCGCCATGATCCCCACCGCCACCTATGGCCGGATCGAAGTGCGCCCCCTTATTGTCTGGGACAGCTGACCGCATGACGCCCCCTTCTGTCACGCAGGATGCCATTGCGCGGATCGCGCGGCAGGAGTGGGGGCGCATTCTGGCGTCGCTGACCAAGACGCTTGGCGACATCCAACTGGCCGAAGACGCGCTGCAAGACGCGGTCGTGTCGGCTCTGCATCACTGGGCGCGCAACGGGCTGCCGCACGCGCCCGACGCTTGGCTGATCACCGCCGCGCGGCGCAAGGCCATCGACCGCATCCGCCGCACCGCCACCCACAATGCCCACGCAGCAGAGCTGTCGCATCTGGCAGATCTCGCCAACCAACCGATCGAGGATCAGGTGATACCCGACAAACGGCTCGAGATGATCTTTACCTGTTGCCATCCGGCGCTTGACCGGCAGGTGCAGGTGGCGCTGACCCTGCGCACGCTGGGTGGGCTGACCACAGATGAGATTGCTCATGCCTTTGTCACCAAGCCCGAGACGATGGCGCAGCGGCTTGTGCGCGCCAAACGCAAGATCAGGGGCGCGGGTATTCCCTATGTGATCCCCGACCGCGATGTGCTGCCCGAACGGCGCGACGCGGTGCTGCAAGTGATCTACCTGATCTTTAACGAAGGTTACGCCGCCAGCACTGGTGACGACCTCACGCGGCCTGATCTGACCGCCGAGGCGATCAGCCTTGCCCGCACCGTGTTGTCCCTGATGCCGGAAGAGGCTGAGGTCGCGGGTCTTTTGGCACTTATGATCCTGCACGACAGCCGCCGCGCCGCACGCACCGGTGCAGATGGCCATATGGTGGCGCTTGAGGCGCAGGATCGCGCGCTTTGGAACCGCGCGGCCATCACCGAAGGGACCGGAATCCTGCAGCAGGCCTTGGCCCGGCAGCAAATCGGACCCTATCAACTGCAAGCGGCGATCTCTGCCGCCCATGCCAATGCGCCCGATTGGGAAAGCACCGATTGGCACGATATTTCAGGGCTTTACGGGCTGCTTTTCAGGTTGCAACCCAACCCGGTGGTGCAGATCAATCACGCGATTGCCGTGTCTTACGCCCAAGACCCCGCCGCAGGCTTGGCGCTGTTGCGGCAGGCCCATGACGCGCAGATGGACAGCTACCAACCCTACCACGCGGCGCTTGCCGATCTGTCGGCCCGCGCCGGTGATACCGCCGCCGCGCATGCCGCCTATGACCGCGCCATCGCGCTTACGCAAAACGCGCAGGAACGCAGCTTCCTCGCCGCCCGACAAAAGGCGTGCGGGGCCGCACTCCACTAGGCCGATCGGGGCCGAAAATCACCTTGCCACATTGACCCTCGCGCCTGCATCGCCCAATGTCCGCGCGAGCAGACAAAAGGCAGCAAATGGCCAGCACAGCCCCCTTCGCGAAATTCGAGTGGATGATCGCCTGGCGCTATATCCGCGCCAAACGCGCCGAAGGCGGCGTGTCCGTCATGACATGGATCAGCCTGATCGGCGTCACCCTCGCGGTCTTTGCGCTGATCGTGACCTTGGCGGTGCGGTCGGGCTTTCGCGCCGAATTTGTGGACACGATCCTTGGCTCCAACGCGCATGTGACGGTCTACAAACAAACCGCTATCGCAGGCACCACGCAGGTCAGCCGCCTGATCACTGATTATGAACAATTGTCCGCCGATCTTTTGGCCGTCCCCGGCGTGACCCGCGCGGCCCCTCTGGTGCGCGGGCAGGTGCTTGCCAATCGCGGCCAGCAAAACACCGCCGCCGACGTCTACGGCATCACGCCAGAGGATCTGCTGACCATCCCCCGCATCGCCAACCCGCAAGACAGTCAGGGTGACATCGCCAACTTTGCCCAAGGCATCGCCATGGGCTCTGGCGTCGCGCGCGAATTGGGCGTGACCGTGGGCGACCGCGTCAGGATCATCTCGCCCAACGGCGTGCGCACCGCGATGGGTACCAGCCCCCGCACCAACGCCTATGACGTGACCTATATCTTCACCGCCGGTCGCTTTGATATCGACCGCACGCGGGTCTACATGCCACTGGCCGAGGCGCAGGTGTTCTTTAACCGCGACGGCGTGGCGGATGAGATCGAAGTCATGCTCGCCGATCCCGATGCGGTGGATGAGATGGTGCCAGCGATCTTTGATGCCAGCGGGCAGGGCACCCTCGTCTGGACATGGCGCGACAGCGCGGGCGCGTTTTTGCGCGCCCTCTCGATTGAGGACAATGTGATGTTCGTGATCCTGTCGATCCTTGTGCTCATCGCCTCGATGAACATCATTTCGGGCCTGATCATGCTGGTCAAAAACAAGGGTCGCGACATCGGCATCTTGCGCACCATGGGCCTGTCCGAAGGGTCGATCTTGCGCATCTTCTTTATCTGTGGCGCAGGCATCGGCACGGCGGGGACGCTCTTTGGAGTGATCCTTGGCTGTCTCTTCGCGCTTTATATCGACCCGATCTTCAGTTTTGTGAACTACATGTCCGGCGGCGATGTCTGGGACCCCTCAATCCGGGGCATCTATGCGCTGCCTGCCGAATTGCACCTGCGCGATGTGCTCAAATCCGTGGCGCTGGCGCTGGGGCTGTCGTGGATCGTGACGATCTTTCCGGCCCGACGTGCCGCCCGCATGAACCCGGTTGAGGCGCTGCGTTATGAGTGATGTTCTGACCCTCACGGGCCTCACCAAAGGCTACAACCACGGCAAACCATCCGAGGTCACAGTGCTGCAAGGCGCTGATCTGACCGTTGGCGCGGGCGAGGTCGTGGCCCTTGTCGCCCCCTCTGGCGCAGGCAAATCGACGCTGCTGCATATCGCGGGGCTCTTGGATACGCCGGATGCGGGGCAGGTGGCGATCAACGGCACCGATATGACTAAGCTGTCAGACCGCAAACGCACTGCTGTGCGACGCGGCGATGTGGGGTTCATCTACCAATTCCACCACCTGCTGCCGGAATTCACGGCGCTGGAAAACATCGTGCTGCCGCAGCTCGCCAACGGCGTGGACGCAGCCAAGGCAGAGGCCCACGCGCTCGATCTGCTGGACCGCGTCGGCGTCAAACCCCGCGCCGATCATCGCCCGGCGGCCCTGTCGGGGGGCGAACAACAGCGCGTCGCCTTTTGCCGCGCCTTGGCCAATGCGCCCAGCCTTTTGCTGGCGGATGAACCCACAGGCAACCTTGACCCCGCCACGTCGGACCGTGTGTTTGACGCGCTGATGGAGCTTGTGCGCGGCACCGGCCTGTCGGCTGTTATTGCGACCCACAACCTTGAACTCGCCGCCCGCATGGACCGCACCGTGCATCTGGTAGACGGACGTCTGAGCTAAAGCCACGATTATTCGCCGAATAATCGCCACCGCCCAAAGGACCCAAAGATGCCCAAGATTGCCCCCGCCGACATCCACGCCGCCACCCATGCCGCTCTTGTTGCCCATGGCGCGTCTGATCATGTCGCAACCCATGTGGCGGCGGCCACCGCTGATAGTGAGGCACATGGCAACACGATCTGCGGTCTGTCCTATGTCGAAAGTTATTGCGCCGCCCTTGGGACCGGCAGGGTCGATGGCCAAGCCACCCCACAGGTCAACCAACCACGTCCGGGGGCCGTCACCGTAGATGCCGCCAAAGGCTTTGCCCAGCCCGCCTTTGCCGCTGGTCTGGACGCCGCCATCGCTGCGGCCCGGCAAAACGGCATCGCCAGCCTTGCCATCGCCCATAGCCACACCTGCACTTCTTTGGGCTACTTCACCGCGCAGATCGCGGCAGCGGGGCTTGTGGGGCTTGGCTTTACCAATGCCTCGCCGGTGGTGGCCCCGCCGGGCGGCGCGACACCAGTGCTTGGCACCAACCCCATCGCGCTTTCGGTGCCGGGCGGCGGCGCAATGGCGCTGCATTTCGACAGCTCCACCTCTGCCGCAGCCTTGGGCGCGATCAAAGAGGCGAAAGCCGCCGGTACACAAATCCCAACCGGCTGGTGCGTCGATGAAAACGGCCAACCCACCACCGACCCCGCGGCGGCGCTCAAAGGCGCGATCCTGCCCTTGGGCGGGGCCAAAGGCTTTGGTTTTGGCGTCATGGCAGAGGTGATGGCCGCCGCCCTCACCGGGTCGGTCAATTCCGTTGACGTGGCGGGCCTCAAGGTCGGCGAGGGGCCGCCCCACGACCTTGGTCAATTCTATATCCTGATCGACCCCGGCACCCATACTGACCATTGGGCTGCCCGCGTCGCACGACTGGCTGGTGCCGTGGCAGACCAACCCGGCGCCCGTTTGCCCGGATCACAACGCACACCCATGGCGCTGGTCGATGTGCCGGACGCGGTTTGGGATCGGATCACCGCACTGGGGTAGGGTGGGCAATCTGCCCACCTAGGCCCGCTGCGTGACAAAGACCCCCACCGCCATCAATGCAATCCCCGCCGCTCGCGTCAGTGACAGCGGCGAGACTTGCGCCGAAAACAGACCAAAGTGATCAATCGCCGCCGCCGCAATCAATTGCCCCAGCAGCACGAAAAACACCGCATTGCCGACGCCGATCACGGGCGCAATCCACGTGATGCTCAGCACGTAAAACGCCACCAAGACCCCGCCCAAAAACAAGTGCTTGGGCGCAATTCCCAACCGCGACACCGCGTCCGGGGCCGTCACCAGCGCCACCACGACAGAGACCACCAGCGCCACCGCAAACAGAACCGATGCCGCCACCGCAGGTGACCCGATGAGCCGCCCCAAAGCCGCGTTCAGCGCCGCCAAAATCGGCACGCCAATGCCTGCCAGCAACATGATGCCCGCGTAATGCATGATGATCCCTCCCTTATTGACGCGCACCCTGACGCAGCCCATGATCTGGATCAAGGCAGGGGGCCCAACATCTGCCATGATGACCCCAAAAGAGGAGAGCACCATGCGCAAAATTCTGATCCTTCCGCTGTTTGCATTATCAGCTTGCGTTACGGAGACGCCGATGGATGGCCAGATGGCCTTCACGGACAATTGCGCCGCCTGCCACGGGGCCTCAGGGCAGGGCGATGGCCCGCTTGCTGCTGGGTTGGACGTCGCGCCACCTGACCTCACACGCATCGCCGAACGCAACGGCGGCGTTTTTGACCGGTCATACGTGGCAAGCTTTATCGACGGGCTGGATCGCGGCGCGCACCGCGCCGATGTGATGCCCGAATTTGGTGCAGGCGACCTTGGCCCGCTGGTCATGACCGATGAAAACGGCGTGCCTGTGCCGATCCCGGCCAAGCTTTTGGTGCTCACGGATTACGTGGAAAGCATCCAGCAGTGATAGGGGCCCGGTCCGCTATTCTGCAGCGGCGTAGTCAACCTCGGGCATTTGCCCCGAAATCTCCAGAAACATCTTGCGCTGCACCGCCGCGCCAAAGGTTTCGCGGCTTTCGGCCGTGACCATAAAGGCACCGGGGCCGCCAATGATCCGGCTCTCGTATTCCGCTTCCAGATTGGCTCCCGCCCGGCGCAGACTGTCAGGCCGCAAGATTGGCAGCGCGTTGATCACCGTGCCCTGATCCAGCACCTCTTGCCGTGCCAGATCAATCGGCGGCCCGCTGGAATTGCCGATACTGTCGCCAGAAAAGTCGATCACATGGCGAAAGCCGTCAAAATTGTTGATGTCGATCTGCCGCTGGCCTTCCAGCAGTGCGGCCCCAATGGCATTGCGGCCAAAGACCTGTCGCGGCCCCGCCAGCTTGGCCGCAAACTCTGCTGCCGCCTCTGGCCCGTCGATCAAGGTCCAATCTGCCACAACCGCCTGATTGGTCGCCCATTCCAGATAGACCACTGCGATATGGCCATAAGCGGTGTCTGCAATCGCCGCTAACACCTCATCGCTTTGGATCGCATCGGCATAGCCCTGCCGTTGGAACTGTAGCTCTTCTTCATCAATGGACCCGGACCCATCGGCCAGAAAAACCAGCTCCAACGAGGTTTCAATCACCTGGGCTTGCGCGGCAGAGGCCCAGACCAAAAGCGCAATCAAAAATCTCATGACAACGAACATAGCTTCGTTTCAGCCCGTGACAATCGCGTGACGCGGGCGTGAGGGTGCAGGAAACCTTTCCGCGATCTGCTACCTGACTGTCAAAGCAAACCCCGGAGAGACACGATGCTACGACATGCCACCCTTGCCCTTGCCCTGCTTGCCACCCCCCTTGCCGCTGGCCCCGTCAGCTTTGCCAGCGGGTGGCAGGAACAGAAATTGTCGTTGTTTTCCAGCAATGACTACAACTTTGGCAACACGCTTTCGATGGTCTCTGACGGGTCGGTCAGCATCGCTTGGACCCGCCTGCCGCAGGGCGAATGGGGTGCCAATGCCGCGTCATGGGCCTGGACCGTGGAACAATCCGTGCCCCCCACGGACCTGTCACGCAAGGGCGGGGACGACCGCAACATCAGCGTCTATTTCGTCTTTGTGCCAGAGGCCGTGGCGCCCTCGCTCGCCGGTGCCGGCATCCGCAGCCTGCTGGGCCGCGACGACGTCCGCGTGATCCAATACGCTTGGGGCGGCAACCATAGCCGCGGCCAGGTGATCAAATCCCCCTATGGCCGTGGCGGCGTGACGATCCCCTTGCGCCAGGCCAGCACCGGGTCGCATAGCGAAAGCGTCGACCTCGCCGCTGATTACGCCCGCGCCTTTGGCGGCACCAAGGGTGCGCTGATCGGCATGGCCGTATCCGGCGACAGCGATGACACCGATAGCGTGATCCGTGCCGCCATCGGTAATATGACGCTCCGGTAATCCTTACTTTACGTAAGGGCCTGTCTTGCGCCAAGCTACCCTCATTTAGATCGGGGGACATTCATGGCTTGGCGCGCGGCATCTTCGCTTACGAAATTTATTCAGCAAATCAACGATCTGGCACCGGACCGGTCGAAAAGATCCGATGGCACGGTGGGCGACGCCGCCCACCAATCGCGCCAAAGCGACCATAACCCGTGGATCAAGGACGGCCCGTCCCGCGTCGTCTCTGCCGCTGACATCACCCATGATCCCGACAAGGGCTGTGACTGCCACCTGATCGTGCAGTCACTGATCGAAAGCCGCGACAAGCGGATCAAATACATCATCTGGGACAAGAAGATCTGGCGGTCCTACGACAAACCCACGGTTAAGGCCTGGGACGCGCAGGAATACCGCGGCTCCAACCCGCATACCAAGCACCTGCACCTTTCGGTGAATAGCCAAAAGAAGCACTACGACAATATCGACCCGTGGGACGTGACCCCGCTGGCGAAATCCGCCATCGACATCGTGATCGGCAATATTCTGGCCGAGGCCGGTTTGGACCCGCAGATCGCATGGGGGGCCATGGTCTCGCCCAGCTTCAAGGCCAAGGTGATCAACATCAGCAACGGGTTGCAGATCGACCCCAATGACCTGATGGCGGTGATGGCCTTTGAAAGCGCGCGCAGCTTCAAGCCCGACGTCGAAAACCCGTTATCCGGGGCCGTGGGGCTGATCCAGTTCACCAAACGAACGGCAGAGGGCATGGGCACCTCAATCGAGGCTTTGAAGGCGATGACCGCCGAAGAACAGCTTGATATCGTTGAGCAATACTTCCGCCCCTATCACGGTCGCCTGAACGATATCTTTGACCTCTACATGGCCGTGCTCTGGCCCCGCGCTGTGGGCAAGATGAAAAGCTACGTGCTGTTTGAGTACCCCTCGCGGCAATACAAATACAACAAGGGTCTGGACGCGAACACCGATGGCGCGATCACCAAAGCCGAAGCCACCGCCCACGTCCTCGCCCTCCTGAACGAAGGCCTCCAAAACGACCGCGTCGGGTAGGGTGCGTGTTCACACGCACCACGTAGGCCGGGCTTCAGACCGGCCACCTTGTCCTAACCTATCCCCACACCCGTAGGCCGGGGTTCACCCCGGCACACGCTTCGGTTCAAACCAAAACACCACCAACACCAAAGCGCACCATCTCAACCCATCCCGCCCGGCGGCACCACCGGGCATCGCCCGACCTCCCCCCGGAGGGCGATTTTGCGTCGTTTCAAATGGCGGAAAGGTTGAAATTCTGGAGCTGTTAGATGAAGCAGAGAGGTCGCAAACGCCCACCAGGTCGGGCGATGCCTCTAGCTGGGTTCCGTAGCCTTCTTCTTGGCAACGTCGATCTTTGCTGGGAGAGAGAAGGCATAAGTCAGAAATAACTGGCAGAATTCTCTCGCCCCGGCGCAGTCTTCTTTGGTTGGGTCAACCTCATCATCGTGGACAGCTTCATTGGCAAAAATTCTGACCTGATCCAAAAGCTCAATCATCGCCCTTGGCAGTAAACCGTCTTTCTCGATTTGACGAATGCGAGCATTCAGCATCCCTTTGGCATCGGGTAACAACGCCTTTGTCGCTCTCTCCATCGATTTTCGGTAGCAAGATGCCGCTGCGGTATAGAGGCCTGCCGAATATGCCGCTTCTGCTTCGATCAGCGTCCGCTCAACATTTTCAGGAAGACTATCAGTTATCACCGGCCGCTCCGGTGTCGGGTAGAAGGCGGTAAGGTCAAAATGATCACTTAGCGGTGCTTTCTTTGAGATTTCAATTGGGGAGTTACCCGAATTCGAGTTATCGTTCGATCCTTTGAGTTCCATCAGGACTCTGTTTTTACAAACGCCACATTCGGCCAAAGTGCTCCAGCTATATCGGCTGTGCTTCGAAGGAAGAGCAAAGAAAAGCAGGAAACTACAATTTACGCCGCCACAATGCGGGCAATCGTGAAGTAAGTTTGCTGTGCTCATTTGTGCGCCCCCCTAAACATCCAACTCCTCCACAAACCGCGCGTTTTCCTGAATGTATTGGAACCGCAGTTCTGGCTTCTTGCCCATCAACCGCTCCACCAGATCAGCCGTCTCGCCCGGCTCATCATCGGAAACGGATACCCGGATCAGTTTGCGCGTGCTTGGGTCCATCGTCGTTTCTTTGAGGTCCTTCGCGTCCATCTCGCCCAGACCCTTAAAGCGTTGCACGTCGATTTTACCTTTACCGCCCAGTCCCTTCTCCATCATCGCGTTCTTTTCGGCATCATCCGCCACATAGACGCGGCGCGCGCCTTGGGTCAGCCGGTAAAGCGGCGGGCAGGCGAGATAGAGGTGCCCCGCATCGATCATCGGGCGCATCTGGGTAAAGAAGAACGTCATCAGCAGCGAGGCGATATGCGCGCCGTCCACGTCCGCATCGGTCATGATGATGACCTTGTCATAGCGCAGATCATCCAGATTGAACTTTGCCCCCATACCGACGCCCAAGGCCTCGCACAGATCGGAAATCTCGGCATTTGACGTCAGCTTTGAAGAGGCCGCGCCCAGCACGTTCAGGATTTTCCCGCGCAGCGGCAGCAGCGCCTGAAACTTGCGGTCGCGCGCGCCTTTGCCGGACCCCCCCGCGCTGTCGCCCTCCACGATAAAGAGCTCCGTCCCCTCGCGGGATTTGCTGGAACAATCGGTCAGCTTACCGGGCAGGCGCAGCTTTTTCGTGGCACTCTTGCGTGCGGTTTCCTTCTCCTGACGGCGGCGCAGTCGTTCTTCGGCCCGCAGCACCAGAAAGTCTAGGATCGCGCCTGCGGATTTGGTATCCGCCGCCAGCCAGTTGTCAAAGTGGTCGCGCACGGCGGCATCGACCATGCGGCCCGCCTCTGTCGTCGCTAGCCGGTCCTTGGTCTGGCCCACAAACTCAGGTTCGCGGATGAAACACGACACCAGCGCGCAGCCGCCCGCCATCAGATCGTCGCGGGTGATGATGCTGGCCTTTTTGACGTTGGTCAGCTCGCCGTAGGCCTTGATGCCTTTCAGAACCGCCGACCAGAACCCCATCTCATGGGTGCCGCCCTCGGGCGTGGGCACGGTGTTACAATAGGACTGGATGAAGCCATCGCGCGACGGCGTCCAGTTGATCGCCCATTCCACCTTGCCCGGCACGCCGAATTTCTCGGTAAAGTCGACGTTGCCCGCGAATGGCTTGTCGGAATAGGTCGTGGCCCCGCCCAGCGTCTCGTTCAAGTAATCCGACAGCCCGCCGGGGAACTTGAACGTCGCCTCTTTCGGGGTCTCGCCATCATCAATCCCGGTTTTCCAGCGGATTTCCACGCCAGAGAATAGATAGGCCTTGGACCGCGCCATCTTAAACAGCCGCGCAGGCTTCAGCTTGAGCGAGCCGAAAATCTCCGCATCCGGATGAAACGTCACCGTGGTCCCGCGCCGGTTGGGGGCCGCGCCCACCTTTTCCAGCTTGGTCTGCGGGATGCCGCGCGAAAATTCCATCGCGAGCACTTCTTTGTTGCGCGCCACTTCAACCCGCAAATGATCCGACAGCGCGTTGACAACGGACGAGCCCACACCGTGCAAACCGCCCGATGTCTGATAGCTATCGCCCGAAAACTTGCCGCCCGCGTTCAGCGTGCAAAACACGATCTCAAGTGTGGATTTTGACGGGTCCTTGGGGTGCGGATCGGTCGGAATGCCCCGACCATTGTCACGCACGGTGACATGGCCGTTTTCATGCAGCTCAACCTCGATCCAATTGGCGTGGCCCGCAACCGCCTCATCCATCGAGTTGTCGATGATCTCTGCCACCATATGGTGCAGCGCGCGATCATCCTTGCCGCCGATATACATGCCCGGCCGCAGGCGGACGTGTTCCATATCTTCCAACACCTGAATGCTGGAGGCATCATAGGTCGAGGCTGGTTTCTTCTTCGGCTCATCATCGTCCGGCATCAGTAGATCGGCCATGGCGCTGCTCTTTTTTGCTTTGATTTATTGGCGTGTCGTATCATCGCAGAGCGGGCGGGGCAGGGCAATCAGAATTGCCTGCGCCACGCCCCCGTCGGGCGACGAACAGTGATCCGCGATACTGATCTCCTTTTGGTTAACAGTTGCCTCGGACCGTGCCCAAAAACGGCGGGAATCACGCCACGCACAATGTGTCCGATTCGGGACGGATTGTGGCACTGTTGGCGGGGGCGAAACAAAGTAGGGGGCGACCCCGCTAACTGTTTTCAAACATTGATAAATAACCTGCCAAACCTGTCTAAACAGACAGGGTGCGGGTGAACCCTACGTCAGCTAAACCTATAGGCGTAGTGAGGGTGACGAGTGTTTTTGTTTAGGTCGTTGACGACCGCGGCCGCACCTCGGTGCGGTCGCACTTCTTAAAAAGTAATTTTGGTGTACTTGCTGGTATCCATGTTTGGTGATGATGCGGCCCGTGTGTGAGGTGCCGCATCACTCCACCAGCTTCGTCTCAAATCGCAGACCTGCCGCCGTCCGGTTCGGAAAGCCCGCCCAATAGGTGTGCTCTTCACCGAATGCGCCTTCTTCATTGACAGACCAGACACCATCCGCCGCATTGGGTTGCAGTGCGAAGTAGGCCGCCTTGTCCGCATCCGCCTTGAGGTGCAGATCAAGATAGGCGGTCACGAAATGCGCGCTGATGTTGTTCATCCGCGTATTGTCCCAGACCGCGTCGGCGTAATGCTCAAACGGGGCCCAGCCCAAGTCCTCATTCACCGCATAGCTTTCGGCAGGCGCGGGCATCGGCGCGCCCGCATTGTGGTTTGCGGCCTCAAACGTCAGCAAATGGCGGTCCACGCCCGTGGCCCCATCGAAAATGCCGCGGATCGCGTCATAGCCCGACACGTCATCAACCCCGCCCGCGATCAGCATCAGCGGCGTGTGGATTTGCGACAGGCCGCTTGCATCCCAGAACCCCGCGTTATTGCCCCAGGGACCAAAGGCGACAAAGGCCTTCACCCTCGGGTCTTTGAGGTTCATATGCTCCTCGGTGCCAGTCATATTGCGTTCCAGCAGACCCTGCGGGGCACCCCATTCAAACGTCGTCGCCAACTGCGTGACACCGGCCCCCGCATAAATCAGCGCGCCGTAGCCACCCATGGAATAGCCCACGACAGCGGCGTTATTCGCATCGGTGATCGCGCCAATCCCATCCTCCAACGCGGCCATCTGATCGATGACAAAGCGTTGGTCCCAAGGCCGGTTCACAAGTGTCGAGCCAAAGGCCGCCTGATCGGAATAGGTGCTATCGGTGTGGTCGATGCTCGCCACGACGTAACCCTTAGAGGCAAGGTTTTCGCCCAGCCACCCCATCAACCAGCGGTTGCCCGGATAACCATGGCTCAGGATCACGAGTGGATAAGACCCCTCGGTCGCAGGCACAGCGCCGCGCGTGGCGTAACCATCCAACAGCACGGTCGTGGTGCCATCTCGGATCACCGCTTCATATTGACCGCCCGGCACCGTATTAGGCAGGGCGGGGTACCAAATCTCGACAGTCAAGGCGCGGTCGGCGCGGGCAATCTCGCCCTCTGCGCCGGTGTTCACGATATCCACCTGATCGGCCATGGTGAAAACCCGCGTGGTCACGCCAACAGGCAGCTCGCCGTATCCGGCCAATTCAGGTGCATCCGGACGGATCGTATCGATGCGGTTTTCTGCCCCTGCAGCACTTGCGGCCAGCGCCGCCACAAGGCCTAGCGTTGCGGTGGTTTTCATCTTCGTCTCCTCGGTCTGCGGAAGAACGGTCCCAGCAATCGGGCGCTTGCACGCGCGCCTGACAGGGCTAGGCTACCCCAAAACAGGGGCGGAGGACCAGATGAACGTTATCTTCACAGGCGGCAGCGGCAAGGCCGGGCGGCACGCGATCACGTATTTGCTGGGGCAGGGGCACCACGTGCTGAACCTTGACCAAGTGCCATCCGGTCTGCCCTGCGCCGAGCTCTTGATCGATCTTTGCGATGCAGGTCAGGTCATCGGGGCCATGTCGCAGTTCACAGACTTCCACGAATTGGACGCGGGCACCGGCGTGCCGCGCTATGACGCCGTGGTGCATTTCGCCGCCGTCCCGCGCGTCATGATCGGCACCGATGGCGAATGTTTTCGCCAAAACACGCTCTCCACCTACAACGTGATTGAGGCGGCGGTGAAACTCGGCATCCGCAAGATCATCTTTGCCAGCTCTGAAACCACCTATGGCATCTGTTTCGCGGATGGCGAGGTCAAGCCCGCCTTCATCCCCGTCAACGAAGACCATCCCACCGTGCCGCATGACAGCTATGCGATGTCCAAGGTCTGCAATGAGGCGACGGGCCGGTCCTTTCAGGCGCGTACCGGCTTTGACATCTACGGTCTGCGGATCAACAACGTCATTGAACCCCATGAATACGCCGAGAATTTTCCTGCCTTCATGGATGATCCCGCCAGCCGTCGCCGCAATATATTTGGCTATATCGACGCCCGCGATCTGGGCCATATGGTGGACCGCTGCCTCGCGGTCGATGGCCTTGGCTATCAGGTCTTCAACGTCGCCAGCCCCGATATGTCGGTGAATGTCTCTACCGATCAGATCATCGCCGATCACTACCAAGGCGTGCCGCAAAACCGCGATATGGGACCGGATGAGACGTTCTATGACATCACCAAGGCCCGCAATCTGCTGGGCTATGACCCGAAACACTCCTGGCGCGAGGTGTTGGAATGATCGCCACCTGCGCCTGCGGCCAATTGACCGCCACGACCACCGCCGACCCGATCCGCACCGTGGCCTGCCACTGCCACGCCTGCCGCACGCGCACCGGGTCCGCCTTTTCGCTCAATACCCGTTTCGCCGCCGATGCGGTCACGACGCAGGGCCGGTCCAAATCCTTCACCCGCACCGGGGACGAGGGCAGCCAGATCACCTATCACTTCTGCCCCACCTGCGGCGTAACGGTCTGGTATCTCAACGACCACATCCCCGGCGTGATGATCCCCGGCGGCGCGCTTGCCCCCGCCGACCTGCCGACGCCCGCGCTTTCCGTCTATGACGTCCGCCGCCCGGATTGGTTGACGCTCTCTGAGATGGAGGTGATGGATTGACCGATTTTCCAAGCTACGACCTGTCGCGCTTTGCCGCCGACCCGGCCTCTGCCGCCGAAGTCGACGCCATCTGCCGCGACACCGGCTTTCTGGTGCTCACCGGCCACGGCGTCCCACAAGCGGTGATCGACAACGTTTGGACCGCCGCACAAGATTTCTTTGCGCTGGACGCCGCCACCAAGGCCCGCGTCAGCGCGCCCCATCCCGGCTACCCCTACGGCTGGTTTGGCCCCAACACCGAAGCGCTCGCAAAATCCAAAGGCCACGATACACCCCCCGACCTCAAGGAATCCTTTAACGGCGGGCCCTTACGTGTCCCCGCTGATGCAAACCCCGATGCGCTGAAATTCTGCTATCAGTCGACGCTTTGGCCCGACCTGCCCGGATTTCGGCCCGCGTGGGAGGCCTATTATGCCGAGATGGAACGCCTTGCCGCACGGATCATGCAGGTCTTTGCCGTGGCCCTTGGGCGCGACGCGGATTTCTTTGCGCCCTACATCGGCAACCCGATCTCTGCCTTGCGCGCGCTGCACTACCACGCCACGGGGCCGTCCGCGGAAAAGGATCAGCAGCGCGCCGGGGCGCATACCGACTACGGCAGCCTGACGATCCTTTTGCCGCAACCCGATCGCCGCGGCCTTCAGGTCCAACAGGGGGATACCTGGGTCGATGTGCCTACACCGCCGGGGGCCTTTGTGATCAATATCGGTGACCTGATGGCGCTTTGGACCAACGACCGCTGGGTCAGCACGCTGCACCGGGTTCTCGCAATCCCGGATCAGCCCGCCCGGCAATCGCTGGCCTTCTTCCATCAACCCGACTGGGACGCCGAAATCGCTCCGCTTGACGAATCCATACGGGGGCGTATGGTGCGTTCAGGCCCCTACCTGATGGAAAAATTCAAGGCGACTGGCACATGACCCTGACACTGGCTCCTCTTCCCGACAACGCACTGTTGCAGCGCTATGCTGTGCGCGACGACTGCTATACCGATTGCTTTGTGGCTGATGTGGCCGCCCCCGATCTGGCCGCCTGCATCCGCGCATTCTATACCACACCGCTCTTTCGGGCAGAGCGTCTGATCCTCGGGTTTGCGGGCCACGCCAGCACCGATGCAGATGTCGAGGCCCTCGCCAATGGCAGCGCCGACACCTACGCCGCCTGGCGGGTTGAGGATCGCACCGATGATCAGATCCTGCTTTGTGATGTGGCGGGCCGCACGCGCTCGTGGCTGTTTCATCAGCCGGGACGTTTCTACTTTGGCTCAGCCGTGACGCCGCCCGCACCCGACGCACCGCTCGGCTGGTTGTTCACGGCGCTCTTGCCATTTCACAAGGTCTATTCCCGTGGCCTTCTTGGCAGCGCCGCCCGCCGTCTGGCGTAGGCCGGGCTTCAGACCGGCAACGTGGGCAAAGGTGGGCGCATCGCCCACCCTACGCCTCAGCCACCCCGATCAACATCTCATTGAGCGGCCAAAGCAGCGCAAAGGCCTCTTCCAACTGCGTCTCAAGCGGCCCTTCCGACGGTAACGCGACGCTGCCCACCACGCCTTTCATCCGCAAAAGCCGCTCCGCGGGATGGTCCTTGTCATAGGGCGGCGGCACGCGCTTCAACGCCGGTTCGCGAAATTGCACGCCCTTGCCCTCAAGCCCGGTGACAACGCCCATGATCCGATCGGTATCAAGGTCCACAAACTTGCGCCAATCCACCAGCACCGGCTTGTCAAACCCCATCGTGCCGGCACCGGCGGTCACGTAATCAAGGCCCACCCCAAAGAAGAACACCATGTCCTGCCGCGCGCCCGTCGCAAGGCTCCACATCATGTGCAAATGCGTGTTGTAGGGGGTCTTGTCCTTGGAAAACCGCACATCCCGATGGGGGCGAAACAGCTTTGGCGTGACCTCCAGCCCTGACAGCGCCGCAAGCTTGGGCTGCATCTGGTCCAGCAGCGTCAGCGCCGGGGCCTTTAACTTGCTGTCATAGGTGGCCTTGTTGTCCTGCCACCAGTCGCGGCTGTTGTTGGCGGCCAATTGGGTCAAAAACCCCCGTGCATCGCCGATCAGGTTGTCGAAGTCTGACATCGCGCTCCCTTTCGTTTGCATAAACTTGCCGTAGGTCGGGCGCGCTGTCCATTGTCAGTGCTGCCGCGCTGGCCTATCTGCTGACACATGCGCACAATGACGATGCTCACTTCCTTGGCCCTGACGCTGACCCCGCTGCCCGGTGCCGCGCATCCGCATATCTTTGTGGGGGCCGAAGTGACGGTGGATTTCACCGGTCCGACGCCCGTTGTGCACCTCGCGTGGGTCTATGACGATTACTTTTCGCTGCTGATCACCGCCGATCTGGGGATCGATCTGGACGGCGACATGAACCTCACCCCGGCAGAGGTTGATATTCTGGCCCAAAGCGTCACCGCTTGGCCACCGGACTTTCAGGGCGATCTTGAAGTGATGCAGGGCGACACCCGTCTGACCCTCGCGCCGAAACAGGACCACACCATGACGTTTGAAGGCGGCCTCGTGCGCGAAACCCATGCACGCGGCATCACGCCCCCTGATCCCAATGCCCCGCTGACCATCCGCGTCTATGACCCGTTCTACTATGTCGCCTACCAACTGGCCGGACCAATCAAGATCGTGGGCCGCGATGATTGCGAGGTTGCCGTGATCCCCGCCGACCTCGACCGCGCCTATTCACTGGTGGAAGAGTTGCTCTATGGCCGTCCCGCCGCCGACGTGGGCCCGGATGAGGAATTCCCCGAAGTCGGCGTGGAATTTGCAGATACGATTACCGTGACATGCGCCGCGCCGCTTTGATCCTCTTGGCCCTGCTGGTCGCGCTGGCGGTCTGGCTTTGGGGCATGGGCGGGGCCGATCAGGTCAGCCGCTGGGCCGCCGCGACCCAACGCGACGTGCAAAACGCCATGGCCACCGCCCTGCGCAGCCTCAAGGCGGGCGAGCCGGGCGCGCTCGCCGCACTTTGGGGGCTGTGCTTTGCCTATGGGTTTGTGCATGCGGCGGGTCCCGGTCACGGCAAGCTGGTCATTGGCGGTTACGGTCTTGGCGCGCGGGTGCCTGCGGGCCGCCTTGCGGGGCTGGCGCTGGCATCATCCGTGGCGCAGGCGCTCACGGCTGTGATCTTGGTCTATGCGGGCGTCTGGCTGCTGGGCTGGGGCAGGGACGAGATGACGGGGTTGGCCGATAACGTCATGGCCCCGCTCAGCTATGCGCTGATCGCCGGGGTCGGTGTCTGGCTGCTCCTGCGCGGGCTGCGCAAAGTCCTGCGCCAGCTTCGCCCCCCGCACACAGCCACGATCACCATCACCACGACCATGACCACACCGACGGCCATTGCGAGACCTGCGGCCACGCCCATGGCCCCAGCCTTGACCAAGCCGCGTCTGTCCGATCCCTGCGCGACGCGCTTGTGGTCATCGGATCAATTGCCATCCGCCCCTGCACCGGGGCGCTGTTCCTGCTGATCCTGACATGGCGGCTGGGCATCGACTGGGCGGGCATCATCGGCGCCATTGTCATGGGGTTGGGCACGGCATCGATCACCGTGCTGGTGGCCCTCGCCGCCGTGGGCTTCCGCGAAAGCGCACTGGCGCAGATCGCCTCGTCGCGCGGCACCGCCCGCCTGATGGCGGGGGCAGAGGTGCTCGCGGGCCTCTTGGTCACGGCCCTCGCGCTGCAACTTCTGGCCCGCGCGATCTGACCCTTTACCCGCGCCGCAACCGGGCGTAGGGCTAGGGCATGCAGCCCACCGCCCAGACATATCCCCAGCACACCCGTGCCGTCCTGAAACTGGGCCTGCCGCTGATTGCCTCCAATCTGGCGCAATTCGCGATTCATATGACCGACACGATCATGCTGGGCTGGTATGATGTGACAGCACTCGCCGCCGTCACCATCGCCAGCACCATGTTCTTTGTGCTCTTTATCGTGGGCGCTGGCTTCGGCTTTGCCGTGACGCCCTTGGTGGCGGCGGCGGCTGAGGCGGACGACATCCAGACCGCCCGCCGTGCCACGCGCATGGCCGTTTGGCTGTCGGTGTTCTACGGCCTCATTGTGTCGATCCCGTTCATCTTTTCGGAACGCATCATGCTCGCCATCGGGCAAGAGCCTGTGGTGGCCGCTGCCGCACAAGACTATCTGCATATCGCCGTGCTCGGTATGGTGCCCGCGCTCATTGTGATGGCGTTCAAATCCTTCCTTGCGGGGCTGGAACACACCGCGATCATCCTGTGGTCGACGATCCTCGCGGCGCTTGTGAATGTTGTGGTCAACTACCTGCTGATCTTTGGCAACTTCGGTGCGCCCGAACTGGGCCTGCGCGGCGCGGCCATCGCCTCTGTGCTGGTGCAGGTCGCCAATGTGATCGTGCTGGTGGTCTATATCCTGCGCCGTTTGCCCGCGTTTGAGATCTTTCGCAACGCCCTGCGCCCGGACCCCGAGGTCATGGCCCGCGTCTTCAAACTCGGCGTGCCAATCGGCCTGACGTCACTGGCCGAAGGCGGACTTTTTGCCGCCTCCGCCGTCATGATGGGCTGGATCGGCGCGCTGGAGCTGGCCGCCCACGGCATCGCGATCCAATGGGCCAGCATCATGTTCATGGTCCATATCGGCTTGTCTCAGGCGGCCACGATCCGGGCGGGCCGTGCACTGGGCCGCCGCGATGAACCGGGCCTGCGCCGGGGCGGGCTGACCGCCATCGCGCTGTCAGGCGGCTTTGTCGTTTTTACGGTGATCATCTTCCTGACCCTGCCAGAGGTGCTGGTCAGCGCCTTCATCGATCCGGATGAGCCACAACGCGATGCGCTCTTGCGCATTGGCGTGGCCCTCGTCGCCGTGGCCGCGCTCTTTCAGGCCGTGGATGCGCTGCAGGTCATGGCGCTGGGCCTCTTGCGCGGGGTGCAGGATACTGCGGTGCCCATGGTGATGGCGGTGGTCAGCTATTGGATCATCGGCCTGCCATGCAGCTATGTGCTGGCCTTTACCCTTGGCATGGGCCCTGTGGGGCTTTGGTTGGGGCTGGTGGTCGGGCTGACCGTGGCGGGTGTGCTGATGTCCTGGCGGTTCTGGCGCGGCTCAAGCCATATCGCGACGGCTGCCGCTTAGCGCCCAAAAATATTCGTCGAATATTTTTCGCTAGCTGCCAGCGTCGTCATCTGCCAGCAGGCGTTCGGATTTCTTGCGCACCAGCAGCGTGCGCAGATCATGCATCGCAAGCAAAAGCCTGTCCGTGACATCCTCCAACTGGTCATCCGTCGCCTTGGACTGCACCCAATGGGTCGTCAGGTTCAGATAATCCACCGCCCGGTGAATGTCGTCCATGTCGCGCTGTGCCAGCAGCGCCACCCGTTTGTCCAACCAGTCCTGAATGGCGGCAATATCGGCTTCGGTCAGCACATGATCGCCATGCGGCTTCACCTCGCCGTTTTTGACGTTGACCATCGCCACCTGATCCAGCTCAATCCGGCGCTGGCGGTTTTCGGTGTCCACGCGGAACACAGCCGCGCCGTTTTCACGGATGCGAAAGTAATACTCTGGCAGGTCTTGGGTCATCTGCGCCTCAGTCTTTTGCAGCAAGGTAGCAGGGGGGGCTGCATGGCGCTAGCGTTGATCGCGCATACCTGCCCGCGCGGATTTCTTTTGATTTCAGCCCCCCGCGCCCCTACCAATTTGCGAAACCCATTTGCAAAGGCCACCCCATGCGCGCCGCCGTGATCCACGCCTTCAACCAAGACCTGACGCTCGACACCGTCCCGGACCCCGACTGCCCGGACAATGGCGTCGTCTTGCAAGTCGCGGCCTGCGGCGTCTGCCGGTCTGACTATCACGGCTGGACGGGCGAGCATCCCAAAGTGGGTCCGGGCGATATTCTGGGTCATGAATATTGCGGCACCGTGGTCGCCGCAGGGCCGCGCGCCAAATATGCCTTGGGCGACAAGCTGATCGCGCCTTTCATCCTGTCTTGCGGTGCTTGCCCCGAGTGCCAGACCGGCGTGTCCAACGCTTGCGAAAACGCGATTGTGCCGGGGTTTGGCGCACCGGGCGCCTATGCGGAATATGTCGCCGTGCCTTTTGACCATAACCTCGTGCATCTGCCCGAAACGATGTCGCCCGCCCTTGCCGCTGGGCTGGGCTGCCGGGTCACAACCGCATGGCACGCGCTGACCGACCGCGCGCAGGTGCGGGCCGGTGAATGGGTCGCGGTCCACGGCACCGGCGGCATTGGCCTCGCGACGCTGCTGCTCGCGAAAATGCTGGGCGCGCGGGTGGTCGTCGTGGATGTGGTCGCCGAAAAGCTCGCCCACGCGCGCAGCCTTGGCGCCGACGCTGCCGTCAACGCCGCCGATGGTGATGCCGCCACTGCCATCCGCGACCTGACAGGCGGCGGCGCCCATGTCTCGGTTGAGGCGCTGGGCATTGCACAAACCACCAACGCCTCGGTGGAATGCCTCGCGACACTGGGCCGCCACGTCCATGTCGGTATGCCCGCAGGCGACGGCATGATGACGGTCAACATGCGCGCGATCTACGCCAAACAGCTGTCATTCTTTGGCACCCGCGGCATGCCCGCGTGGAAATACCCGCAGCTTTTGGACATGATCGCACGCGGCGCGGTGGACCTCTCCCCCATGGTCGCCCGCGAAATCGGCCTGTCAGGCGCAAGTGCCGAACTACGCGCCATGGGCGGCCCCACGGCACCCGGCACCGCCGTGATCACCGACTTTTCCGCCTAGTCCAGCTTGAACCCGCGCGCCCTGACATAGGCCCCAAAATCCGCACGTTCCGGCACCGAATACTGCCGCACCTTGTCTTCGGACCAGCCATAGGCGGCACTTTCCCCAAAGGTCTCGGTCAACCGCTGGCCCGCATAGACCCGCGTGGGGTCATAGGCCTGCACCGCCTGTTTCAACCCATCCTCTTGATAGCGATCCACATGGCAGGTCACCGACAGGGGCAGGCGCGGGGCAATCTGTGGCGGGGCCGCGGGATAGCCAATCGCCAGGCCCGCCAGGGGAAACACATGGTTCGGCAAAGCGAGCAACGTGGACAAAGCAGCCGCCTCATTGCGTACCGCACTGATCGGGCAACAGCCCAGCCCAACCGCCTCCGCCGCCGTGACAAAGGCTCCCAATGCAATCGCCGCATCTGCCGTGGCATTGAAAAACGCATCCAGATGATCATTGGCAAAAGGCACCCCGCGCCAGCCATGCAGCAACCTTTGCCTGCGGTTATTGCCGCAAAAGATCGCGATCAGCGGGGCGTCGGCCACCCAAGCCTGCCCGGCCACCAGCGCACCCACGTCCGCCCGCACCTCTGGCGCGCGCAGCAGGATGATATCGCGCTGCTGAAGGTCGCTTTTGGTGGGCGACGCCAGCGCCACGGCGCAGAGCACATCAATCAAGGCATCCGGCACCGGGCGGTCGTCAAAGCTCCGGCACGACCCCCGCTGCGCCATCGCCAAAAGCCCCGCGTGATCCGGCACCACCTTAGGCGCATCCACAAAGCGGGCCGTCAGCGCCGCTGCAAGGCCCTCTTGATCACGTCCCGCCATGCCAACCCCTTCCAGATACGCGCGTGAATTTAGCGTATCTATTTCGCAAATTCGTCCGCTATAGTCTGGCATACCAAATGCCCGATAGGAAAGCCGCCAACCGCCGTGACGCCAACCGACACTCTTACCGTCACCATCGAACGCGGGCCTGCGGGGGCCGAGACCTTTGCCGTTCCGGCCTATGAAAATCAAACCGTGCTGGACGTGGTGTCTTGGATCCAGCAAAACGCCGATCCCACGCTCAGTTACCGGTTTGCCTGCCGTGTGGGCATGTGCGGGTCTTGCGCCATGACCGTAGGCGGCGTGCCGCGCTGGACCTGCCGGACGCATATCTCCAAGGTGGTCAAGGATGGGGCGGTGACCATCGGTCCGCTCAAGAACCTGCCTGTGATCAAGGACTTGGCCGTTGATATGGACCCGTTCTTTGACAAATGGATCGCCGCCGAAGGCGTACATCACAGCGGCCAAACCCGCCACGACCCAATTGCCCCGATTGACGCTGCCACGCCCGCGCGCGTCGCGGCTGACGCGGGGATCGAATGCATCAACTGCGCCGTCTGCTACGCCGCCTGTGACACCGTGACGGGCAATGACGCCTACCTAGGCCCCGCCGCCCTGCAACGGGCCTGGACGCTGCTGCAAGACGACAAGGACACAGGCCGCGACGATATCTTAGACGCCGTGTCGGGGGCGGGGGGCTGCCACAACTGCCACGCCATCGGGTCCTGCACGGCCTATTGCCCCAATGACCTTGACCCGATGTCCGCCATCGCAGGTCTCAAACGCGAAACCGCCAAATCCTTTTTCAGTCGGGGACGCTAAATGCTGACCCTGCGCCTTTACATGCTGCAACGGATCACAGCGCTTTTGATGGCCCCTTTCGTCTTGGTGCATCTGGGCGTGATGATCTACGCGGTCCAAGACGGGCTGTCCGCGGCAGAAATCCTTGGCCGCACCCAAGGCTCCGCCCTTTGGTTCCTGTTCTACGGCAGCTTTGTTGTGGCCGTGGCAATCCATGGGGCCATCGGCCTGCGGGTGATTGCGCATGAATGGGGCGGGCTGTCGGGCGTCGCACTGGCGCTCTTCACTTGGGCCACAGGTGCCGGGCTGTTCGCCCTAGGCGCACGGGCCGTCTGGGCGGTGACCTTCGCATGATCGCCCGCGCACATCCCCTGCGGCTCGCCTATCTGCTGCACCGACTCTCAGGGCTGGCACTGGCCCTGTTCCTTCCGGTGCACTTCTGGGTGTTGGCCCTTGCGTTGACCGACCCCGCAGAGCTCGACGGGTTCTTGCACATGACAGAAGCGGGCGTGGTCAAACTGGCAGAATTCGGCCTCGTCTTCCTGCTCGCCGTTCATATGTTCGGCGGCCTACGCCTGCTGGCACTGGACTGGCTGCCATGGACGCCTGCACAAAAAACGCTGGCCGCCGTCGCTACAGCCCTGTCATTCCTCGTCGCCTGTCTGTTCCTGCTGGGGGCGCTCTGATGGAACACCAATCCCCAACCGGCGCGCATGCGCCAGCCGAGTGGCGCCCATGACCCAGATCGACCGTCACGACACCGATATCCTGATCCTCGGCTCCGGCGGCGCCGGGCTCTTTGCCGCACTCCACGCGCAGCAAACCGCACCACCCGGCACCAAGATCACCATGGCCGTCAAAGGCCTCATCGGCAAAAGCGGCTGCACGCGGATGGTGCAGGGTGGCTACAACGTGGCCCTCGGCGGCGGCGACACGGTGGAACGGCACTTCATGGACACGATCCAGGGCGGCAAATGGCTGCCCAATCAGGACATGGCCTGGCGGCTTTGCGAACAGGCCGTCGTGCGTATCCGCGAGCTGGAGAATGAGGTGGGCTGCTTCTTCGATCGCAACCCTGACGGCACCCTGCATCAAAAGGCCTTTGCGGGCCAAACCGCCGACCGCACCGTCCATAAGGGCGATCTCACGGGGATCGAGATCATCAATCGCCTGATGGAAAAGGTCCTCGCCGCGGGCATTGAAAAGCTGCAAGAACACCGCGCTATCGGATTGATCCCGACCAAGGACGGCAGCGCTCTGGCCGGGGTGCTGATGATCGACATGCGCACGGGCCGCTTTCGTCTGGTTCGCGCCAAATGCGTGCTGATGGCCACCGGCGGCGGGCCCAGCATGTACAAATACCACACGCCAAGCGGCGATAAGACGATGGACGGTCTCGCCATGGCCCTGCGCGCAGGCCTCCCGATGCGCGACATGGAAATGGTGCAATTCCACCCCACGGGGCTGCTCGCAGGCGATCACACAAGGATGACCGGCACCGTGCTCGAAGAAGGTCTGCGCGGGGCAGGCGGGCAGCTCCTCAACCACGCAGGCGCGCGCTTTATGTTCGACTATGACGCGAAGGGCGAACGCGCCACCCGCGACGTCGTCAGCCGCGGCATCTATGCCGAGATGCGCAAAGCCAACGATCCCGGGCAAGAGGGTGTGTTCATCTCCATGTCGCACCTCGGCCCTGACTGGGTCGCTGAAAAGTTCAAAGGCATGGTCAAACGCTGCGCCGACAGCGGCTTCGATCTGGCGGGCGGGCAGGTCGAGGTCGTGCCAACCGCGCATTACTTTATGGGCGGTGTTGTGGTGGACGTCGAAACCCGCACGGCACTGCACGGGCTTTATGTGGCGGGCGAGGATGCAGGCGGCGCGCACGGCTCCAACCGGCTGGGCGGCAATGGCGTCGCCAATTCCACCGTTTACGGCGGCATCGCAGGCGACACGATGGGCCGCGACGTGACAGGCATGGCCCTGCGTGACCCGGATGAAACCGTCCTGACCGCCGAGATCGACCGCGCCTGCCACCCGTTCAATCGCAAGCCCGCCCTGATCCAACCCCTGCGCAAAGCGCTTCAGGATCGCATGTGGGACGACGTCGGCGTGATGCGCGATGCGGCAGGCATGACCCGCGGGCTTGCGGGCATCGCGGAGGTTTCCGACGCACTGATGGATGCAGGCGTCGACGCAAGCAATCTGGCCTTCAACCTCACATGGCACGACTGGCTGAACCTGCGCTCGCTTTGTGATATATCGGACGTGATCGCACGGGCCGGGCTGGCCCGCGAGAACTCGCGCGGGGCACATTTCCGAGAGGATTTCCCAGATGCCGGGGCAATGGAAGACAGCGACTTTACCGTGGTGCAGATGAAGGACAACCAGTTGAACGTCACCCGCCAACCCGTTGATTTCAGTATCGTTCGCCCCGGTGAATCGGTGCTGCCGGACGGTGCGCCTGAAACACTGGTAGCGGTGCCATGACCTGTCAATCCACACAACCCGGCGCGCATGCGCCAACCCCGACCTCCCCCCCGGGAGGGGTTCTTGCATCCCCTGCAACACGCCGTTCATCCGGCCGTCACGCACGCCCCGATCCGCGCAGATCAACCCCCTCCCGAGGTCGGGGTAGCCGCCTGCGCTCGCAAGCAGGAAGCATCCGATGATCCCCATCTCCCTCATCCAGTCCACCGCCGAGACGCTCATGGACAAGGCCGCCATCGAGATCCCGCAGGACTACCTCAACGGGCTGCAACAGGCGGCCAAGACTGAGGATGGCGATTTGTCCTCGTTTGTCCTCAAGGCGATGCTGGACAACTATCAGGCCGCCAAGGAAGACCGCCGCGCTATGTGCGGCGATACCGGTGTGCCGCGCTGGTTCGTCAAACTGGGCAATGACGCACGGGTTGAGGGCGGGATGTGCGCGCTCGAAGCCGCGCTCAGACGCGCCACCGCCAATGCCACCAACGGCGTGCCTCTGCGCCCCAATCGTGTCCACCCGCTCTGGCGCACGGATCACGACAACAACGTCGGCATCGGCGCGCCCGAGATTGAGTATGGCTTTGAACCCGACGGCGCCTGGATCGACCTGATCACCGTGCACAAGGGCGGGCTCTTTGGCACCGATTACCGGATGCTCTTCCCCTCGGACGGTGTGCAGGGGATCAAACGGTTCTACCTCGATAGCCTGATGGCCTTTGGCAAGCGCGGCCTCGCCTGCCAGCCCGCCATCATCGGCATCGGGCTTGGCGGGTCAAAAGACATCTGCATGACCCTCGGCAAACGCGCCTCAACTCTGCGCGTCGTGGGCAGCCGCAACAGCGACCCGCGCATTGCCGAGATGGAGGATGAGTTCAAAGAGCTTGGCAATTCCATCGGCATGGGGGCCATGGGATTTGTCGGCAAAAACATGGTGATAGATTGCAATATTGAAGTAGGCTACTGCCACACCGGCGGCATGCCTATGTCAGTCCACGCCTTCTGCCTGTCCTCCCGCCGTGCCGTTGCCCGCATCCACGCCGACGGCCGCGTCGAACACCGCACTGACCCCGATTGGTTCACGCCATACCAACGGCGCGAAACGGTGGATTGGGAACCGCAACAGGAGGCTGCTGAATGACCCGCTTGCCACATCAAACTGACCGCATCTACCTCGCTTGGGTCGGGATGGAGACGGATTTGATCTTCAACAAGGGCATCGATCTGCCCGGCTTTGCGAGCTTTCCGCTTCTGGAAAAGCCTGACACCCGCGCCTTGTTGACGGACTATATGACCGATCAAATCGCGCTCGCCTCCACCCAGGGCTGCGGTCTGATCCTTGAGACGCCAACCTGGATGGCCAACCGCGACCGGGCGCGCGATCTGGGCTATGACGATGCACAACTCGCTGCCATTAACCGCGACGCCGTGGGCTTTCTGGACGCAGTCCGGGCCGCACACTCCGGCACTGACATGCTCATCAGCGTCAACATCGGCCCGCGTGATGACGCCTACGCCCCCGGCACCACCATGACCCCGGAAGAGGCAGAGGCCTACCACGCCCTGCAAATCAACAGTCTTGCTGGCACTTCGCTCGATCTCGTCAGCGCCTATACCCTCAGCAATGCAGGCGAGGCCATCGGCATTGCCCGCGCCGCTGCACGACAGAACATGCCTTGCGTGATCTCCTTCACCGTAGAAACCGACGGGCGCTTGCCCAGCGGTCAAACCCTTGATGATGCCATCGCCGAAACTGACGCCCAAACCGGCGCAAGCCCGGCCTACTACATGATCAATTGCGCCCACCCGGACCACTTTGCCACAACGCTGACAGGCAACCCCCGGATCATGGGCGTGGTCGCGAACGCCTCGCGCTGTTCACACGCCGAACTCGACGAAGCTGCAGAACTTGATGACGGCGACCCCGTCGAACTTGGCACCCAAATCGCGTCCCTCGTTGCGCGCCACCCCCATATCCGCGTCATCGGCGGGTGCTGCGGCACCGATTTGCGGCATATGGAACAAATGGCACAAAAGGTTGGCGCAGGATGAGGAACAGACCACAGCCAGAAGGCGCCCCTTTGACGGAGGTGATATTTTGACCCAAAGACTGTTGCCTCACCAAACCGACCGGCGCTTTCTTGCCCATGCGGGCACCGGCACGGACCTGATATTCAACCGTGGCATCGACTTGCCGGGTTTTGCCTCTTTCCCGCTGGTGGATGATCCCAAGGCGCGACCCATCCTCGTGGAACAGATGCGCGCGCTGATTGACGTGGCGCGCGAGGCTGGACTGGGCGCCGTGATCGACACGCCCACATGGATGGCGAACCCCGACCGGGCGGCGAAACTGGGCTACACGCCCGACCAACTGACCCGGATCAACCAACAGGCCGTGGGCATGATGCGCGATCTGCGCAATGGGGTCGGGGGCGATGATGTTGTGCTGGCGCTGTGTCTTGGTCCTGCGCGCGACCCCTACGGCGCGGAAGACCCGCTCAGCGTCGCTGCCGCCCGCAGGTATCACCGCCACCAGATCGAAACCGCACGTGATGCTGGGATCGATCTTGTGAACGCCTATACCTTCAATCAGGTGCAAGAGGCGGCGGGCGTTGCCCTCGCCGCACAGGACACGGGCGTGCCAGTCGCCGTGTCGCTGGTGGTCGAAACCGATGGCTGTCTGCACAATGGCACGCCGCTGCAAGACGCGCTTTCACAGATCGATGACCTCACAGACGGTGCAGCGGCCTATTTCATGGTCAACTGCGCCCATCCCACCCATTTTGACACCGCGCTCACCGATAATCCGCGCCTCAAAGGCATCGTCGTCAACGCCTCCCGCTGCTCTCACGCTGAACTGGACGAGGCCACCACACTCGACGACGGCGACCCAGCCGAACTCGCCACCCAAATCGCAGCCCTCGTTGCGCGTTTCCCTGACCTGACCGTCGTGGGCGGCTGCTGTGGCACAGACATGCGCCATATGCGGGCGATGGCGCAAAGGATCACCGCATGAGCTTGCGCGAAATCACCCTCTCCACCACCCCCACGGCTGAGGCCATTGCAGAGCTGCGCCTTGGCGACATCGTCTACCTCACCGGGCTGATGTATACCGCCCGCGAGGGCGTCTATATGCGCGCGCTCGAAGACCGCGCCAATATCCCGATGGACTTGCCAAGCCAGTCGGCCGCCAATTTTCACTGCTCGCCTGCTGCGCGGATTAACCCCGATGGCTCCTTTGATATGGGCGCGGTCACCGCCACGGCTTCTTTCCGCTTTGCCAAGTGGTTGCCTGAATGGATGGCCAAGACAGGGGCGCGGCTGATCGTGGGCAAGGGCGGCATGACGTCCAAGGATTACAAGGACTACTTCGTCCCAAACGGCGCGGTCTATCTGTCCACCGTCGGCTATGGTACCGGCGCTTTGCTCGGGCGGGGCGTGGAAAGCGTCGAGGCTGTGCACTGGAACGAAGAGCTTGGCCTCGCCCAAGCCATGTGGGTGATCAAATGCAACCGCATGGGGCCGTTCATTCTGGCCTCTGACCTCAACGGCGATTGCCTTTTTGAACGCGAGAACGCGAAAATCGCCGAAAACGTCGCGCGGGTCTACGAGGGCACCAAACCCGCCGTCCTCAAACGCTACGGCGAAAGCGACGACCGCACGGATGAGGTGATCTAGCGGGGCAGACAAGGTTGCCGTTTGCCAAGTGTTGGCAAACGGCAGTGTCTGATCATTGACGCAATTACCCTGCGTCGACCAAATTCGTGGACGGTCAAGCGAATAGAGCATCCAACTCCGTTTCACCCACAACCTCGCGCGATCTCAATTGGACACGACAAGTCTGGAACGCCAAACAACTTGCCATCAAACAGCCCAGGCCCGCAAAGATCATCATCGAGGTGGAACCGACCGAGGTGCCATAGGCAAACCACAAGGCATTTCCTGTTGCCTGCAGGCAGTTGCGGGAAAGGCTTTGGCCGCGTGCAAGGTCTTGATCCATGAGATTGGCAATCAACTGCGGGACTGAACTGACAAGGGTCGTTGCGCCAGCCGCAAATCCCAAGGCTTCAATAAAAATAGGCTCCACCGCGCTAACTCCAACGATAATGCGGCGCGCGTTCGCCTTTAGCGAAGCGGGTCACATCGATGAAATCAATGGCGAAAGACCCGGCGTTCGTCAGTGCCAACACGACGATCCAAGTCTCAAGGTCCGAATGGGCCGCGATGTCATCTGCGCGCGTTGCGATCCAGGCAAACATCGGCACCCACATCAGATGGACGATCCCAAGCACCCGTGTGAACCCAATGCGGCCATAGATCATCGCCTGCAGGACCACCGACACCAAGGTTGTTCCCAAAACGACCTGCGCCTCAAGATGACCAATAAAATACAGGCTCATCAGATTGACGCCCACCAACCAAACAACCCAGATCCGTGGCATTGGGCGGAACCGCAGAAACACGATCCCAAAGACCTTCAAGACGTCTGTTACAAATTTCATCATCGCTTCTCTCCTTCATATGCATTGATGAAGGGTGGGTAGCGCGGACCTTGCTTGCCCAGATACTTCGACACACGTAGTAATGAACTACGTTTCGCGTAGTTAGGGAGGGTACGATGCAATATGGTCAGTTTTGCCCCGTGGCAAAATCCGCGGAGATTCTGGGAAACACCTGGTCCTTACTCATCATCAGAGAACTTTTGCTGGGCAGTAACCGGTTTTCACGGTTGCAAAAGGGCATGCCGAAAATTTCGCCGACTGTTCTGAATACGCGTCTGAAAGAACTTGAGGCAAACGGGGTCATCGTCAAACGCCCGATCAGCGGTCAACGCGGCAACGAATACCATCTGACCCCCGCCGGAAAAGAGCTCGCACCGGTTATTGAATCGCTTGTCGTTTGGGGGATGCGGTGGGCGCGCGATGAATTGCGAAGCGATGAAATGGATGTTGCCTTTCTGATGTTTGACGTCGAACGCAACATCAAAACAGAAGAGCTCCCGGGCGGTGAATCGGTGCTTTGCTTTCAGTTCTCCGACTTGGACGAATACAAAAAGTGGTGGATTGTCTGTGACGGCAATTCCCGCGACTTATGCTACGAAGATCCCGGTAAGGACGTCTCTGCCTATATCTCCACGACCTCGCATGAGCTTGTCAAAATCTGGATGGGTGATGTCTCGCTGTCAGACGCGATGCTGACCGAGCGTATTACGGTCCTTGGCGACAGTTTGATATGCGGTCGGTTTACGAAGTGGTTTCCGCTCTCATCCGCGTCTCAGATCCCACGCCCAGCTTAAATGATTTGAGAAACAGGAACGCAGTGGCAGCAGCTAGCCCCCTAAGACGGGCATGGCATTTTTGCAAAGCGCGGCATTCAACACATTGGTTTCACGCCCGCACTTTGCAGCTCAATCAATGCCTGCCACGTTGGCCTGCGCCTTAGACCAACCCCTCACAAAACCCCTTGATCCGCGCGCAGGCTTCGGCGAGCGCCTCATCATTGGTGGCGTAGCTCACCCGGAAATTCGGGCTCAGGCCAAAGGCCGCGCCAAAGACCACGGCGACACCGGTTTCTTCCAGAAGGGCCGTGGCAAAGGCCTCATCATCCGTGATCTCTGTGCCCGCCGCGCTGGTCTTGCCGATGCAGCCCGCGATAGACGGATAGACGTAAAACGCACCCTCCGGGCGGGGGCAGGTGATGCCGGGGCAGGCGTTCAGCCCATCCACCACCAGATCGCGCCGCCGCTGGAATAGCTTGGCATTGGGGGCTAGAAAGTCTTGCGGACCGTTCAGCGCCTCAAGGGCCGCGTGCTGGCTGACCGAACAGGGGTTGGAGGTGGATTGCGATTGCACCTTGCGCATCGCGCGGATCAGCTCCTCTGGCCCGCCCGCATAACCAATCCGCCAGCCGGTCATCGCATAGGCCTTGCTGACGCCGTTGATCGTCAGGGTCCGGTCATAAAGCTGCGGTTCGACCTGCGCGGGTGTGCAGAATTTGAAATTTCCAAACGCCAGATGTTCATACATGTCATCCGTCATCACCCAGACGTGCGGATGGCGCAGCAGCACATCGGTCAAGGCCTTGAGTTCAGACCAGGAATAGCCCGCGCCGGTGGGGTTGGATGGCGAGTTAAAGAGGAACCACTTGGTCTTGGGTGTGATCGCCGCCTCAAGCTGTTCCGGCGTGATCTTATAGCCTGCGTCCATCTCACCTGCGACAAAGACCGGCTCGCCCCCACCCAGCAGTACCATATCGGGGTAGCTGACCCAATAGGGGGCCGGGATGATCACCTCATCCCCGGGGTTCAACGTCGCCATAAAGGCGTTATAGATCACCTGCTTGCCGCCTGTGCCGACGGTGATCTGGGCAGCAGCATAGTCCAGCGCATTGTCGCGCTTGAACTTGGCGCAAATCGCCTCCTTGAGGGCCGGAATGCCGTCGACAGCCGTGTATTTGGTCTGGCCTGCATCAATCGCGGCCTTGGCGGCGGTCTTGATGTTGTCCGGCGTGTCAAAATCTGGCTCACCGGCGCCTAGCCCGATGATGTCACGGCCTAACGCGCGCAGCTCTGCTGCTTTGGTGGTGACGGCGATCGTCGGCGAAGGTTTTACGCGGTCGAGTGTCGCTGACAGAAATGGCATGGTCGTCTCTCCGGTGGTCAATAATCCTTGTGCGTGTCATAGGTGGCATCAACACCCCCATGCAAGCGACAAGGAGGATCAAGATGTCCGAAACGGACCCAGACAGCGGTTGGTATTCAGAAGATGCCGCAACCTTTGGTGACCGCCTTGCCGCCGCGCGCGAGGACGCAGGCCTGACCCAGCGCGAGCTCGCGGTGCGGCTGGGCGTCAAACCCAGCGTGATTACGGGATGGGAAGAGGACCGCAAGGAACCCCGCGCCAACCGTTTGACCATGTTGTCGGGGATGTTGGGGATCAGCTTGCAATGGCTGATGACCGGCAAGGGCGAGGGGCCGGACGGCGGCGAAGACGTTGCGATCACGCCTGAAGTGGGCGAGATCCTGACCCAAATGCGCGTGGTGCGCAGCCAGATGACGCAAGCAGCCGAGACCTTGGCGCGGCTTGAAAAACAGCTCCGCAAGGCGTTGCAGGACCAAGCATGACCGAAGCGCGCGACGTAAAGATCAAGCGGCTGCGCATGCGGTCAATGCGGCGCGGGATCAAGGAAATGGACCTGATCCTGATGGACTTCGCCGACAAACACCTCGCCGATCTGTCGGATGCAGAGCTTGTGATCTATGACCAGCTCTTGGCCGAGAATGACCACGATATCTTTGCCTGGGTCTTGGGTAAAGCGCCGGTTCCCGACCTATTTGCGCCGCTGATGGCCGTGATCACGGCGGGCGCGGCAGGTGTCGCAAGATCGGATCAAGTTTAACGATTCCTTGGGGTTTTTCCTTCATTCCGAAGATCAGTGGATTCGGAGATGAAGATGAGCTTGCATGCGAACTTAAAACAGATACCGGCGGAGGCCGAGCTGTCAGCGGCCAATACAGCGTTCATGTCCAGCTATCTGGATAGCCTGACCCTGGTGGAACGATTGCACCGGCTTTTGCTGGACGTGATCAAGGATGAATTCGAACGCGTCGGCGTTCTTGAAATCAATCCCGTGCAGGCGCTGTTGCTGTTCAATGTGGGCGAAAACGAAGTGACGGCGGGCGAGTTGAAGTCGCGCGGCTATTATCAGGGCAGCAACGTCAGCTATAACCTGAAAAAACTGGTGGATAGCGGCTATATGCACCATCAACGCAGTGAGGTGGACCGCCGGTCCGTCCGCGTCAGCCTGACGGCAAAAGGGCGCGAAATCCGGCTGATCGTGGGCAAACTCTTTGCAACCCATGCCGATGGTCTGGTGACCCGTGGCGTGATGGACCAAACGGGGATCGACGATATCATTTCATCTCTGCGTCGGATGGAACGCTATTGGACCGAACAGATCCGCTATATCTATTAAAAGGTGCGGCTCGCCGCGCTTCATTCTGGTGCCTGTGGCGACGGGTACAAAGGGCTGTGGGCGACGCACTGGTTGATAGGGCGGAGCCTCCGGCGGGGATATTTACGAACCCAAAAAGCCTGTGCCGTGGGGCTATGGTGTCGCTTTGGCCATGCGGGTCATTGTGCTGGGGCCTTGCGACGTGGCGAGCGACCCTAGCTCGCGCAGCAGTTTGCGTTCCATGGTTGTGGCGTAGTCTTCAAATCCATTGGCAATTTCCAAGAAGGCGCCGGGGCCGTATAGGACCTGTGCCCTGTAATAGGCGATCAGGTTCACCTCTGCCTCGAATTCGCCCGCGTTCACGACCAGACCGTTGACCGTCACGCCATCAAAATCAAAGGCAGCATAAGCCTCTGCCGGGCCAAATCCGTCGTTGTTTTCTCCATCCCCCGCCATATCCACTGTGCGAAACAGACAGGCCGGGGCATCCCCCAGACGCACCGCGGCATGGCCCAAGGCATGGCCCATTGCGGTTGGAAAGTCGTTGTGACTGCGGCTTGATCCGCCGATCTGCGCCGCAGCGCTGGCCAAATCCGCAGGCGTTTCAATCACCGTCCAGGGCAGCAGATCCTGTTGATTGTAGCGTCCCGACCATTCAAAAACCGACAGGGCCACCGGATCGGGGCTTGCAAAAAAAGCCGCCTGCACCGCAGGGGTCATCATCGCTGCTGCCAATCCACCGCGTTGCAGCGCGTCTTCCTTGGCATCCACCGAAGAGGAAACATCCATCGCGAGGATCAGCGCCAAGCGGCAGGCTTCGGCCCCGCCGGGCCAAAGCGCCAAGAGGGCAGCGGCCCTTACCAATGCCCGGTGTTTTCCATGCTGGCCCATGGCTCTGCCGGGGGCAGGCTCTCGCCTTTTTGCAAAAGCTCGACCGAGACATTGTCCGGTGATCGGACAAACGCCATGCGTCCATCGCGTGGCGGGCGATTGATCGTCACGCCATTGTCCATCAGGTGCTGGCACAGCCCGTAGATGTCATCGCATTCATAGGCCAGATGGCCAAAGTGGCGACTATCCGATGGCAGCCCGTCATCGCCATCCCAGTTATAAGTCAGCTCAACCGGGCAATCCTCATCCCCCGGCGCGGCCATAAAGATCAACGAAAAGCGCCCGCCTTCATTGTCATGGCGACGGGTTTCTTCCATGCCCAACAGCCTGAAAAACGCTTGCGTGGCTTCAAGGTCTTTCACGCGGATCATCGTGTGCAGATATTTCAATGACATCTCGGTTCCTTTGCTTGTCGCTTCGGAACCTAGCACAGCCAGCCGTCACGCCAAGCGATCAGAACGAGGATCTGAAATTGAAACCAATGCTGTTGGTGTCCCGCGTAAACCGGCTGATATTGCTCTTGGACACGTCACGCGACAGGCTGACCACAGGGCTGAACCCGGCAAATTGCAAGTCGGGAAAGGTCACATCCATGCCAATCGTATGGGTCGTGTCTTGCCGCCCGCCGGGAACTGCGAAAAAGATCGCATATTGCGGATAATCCACCTTGGACAGGCCCGCCGTCAGGCTGACCTGCGCAGGGCCAATCCGTCGGTCAGGGGTCCAGCGCCCTTCAAGCGACCATTCGGTCGAGGTTTGGTTAATGGTGTCGCTGCTGTTGTCGGTAAAGCCCAGCGTCGCGCTAGCCCCACCCGCATCACCAATCCGCAGACCATAGGTCGCGCGCAACCCTTTGCGGGTTACGTCCTGAAAAGGGGTCAGGGCGTTGTCCTGTTGCTCAAGGAACCCGGTGAATTGCAACCTGCGCCCGTTCTCAAGCGGCCGGATATATGACAGGGTCACCCGACCAAAGTTGTAATAGGGATCGCCGGAAAACCGTACCTGCCCAATCGACAGATCAGCCGAGGCCAGGCCCTGACCCAGCAGACGGTTATAGCTTAAGGAGACCTCCGCGACGTCGGACGAAAAGTCATCATTGCGGCTGTCCGGGGCCTGCTCCTGCGCCTCTTGCGAGAGGCGCACACGCGTCGCATCGTAGGAAAACGCCAATGACAGACGGTCCGTTTGCGTTTGCCGCAGCCGGTAGCTCGTCTTGAACCCATAGCGCAGCACGATCCCCGAAAGCGCACGCGCATCGGGGGAGTTCACACCAAAAACCGGCAAGTCGTCAAAGGTGAGCAGGGCGCTCTTCGCGCCACCGTTCACATTGCCAGATGGGCTGAGCGAAAAGTTCAGGCTCGTGGACCAGGGGTTCACTCGCGCGACCGAACGCGCGTCTTCAAGCGTGCGCTGGGTTTCAACCTCATTTGGGGCGTGGATCAGCGCGCGGCGCAGCCACAGCGTTGCGAGCGTAAACCGTCGCTCGTTGGCGGCTGCCAAGGCAACCTGACGCGCCGCGCCGTAACGTTGCAGCTGGGTTGTCGACAGGGCAAAGGCCCGTTGACCTGCTTCCCGACCAGCTTTTGCCTGACCAATCTGGGGCAGGGCGCTCGCCAGGATCAGCAGCGCGCCACGGTCATTGGGATCGGCCTGCAACAGCGCCCGCGCGATATCGATCGCCAGCTGCGGGTTACCAGTTTGTGCGGCCTGCGCGCCAATCAGGCGCGCTTGGTCAAGGGGGATATCAACGGTTTGGGCTGCCGGTGCGGTCGCCCAAAAAAGCGCACAGAGCAGCGCCGCCGCGTTACGGATTAACTTCATCGCAGATCGCGGCGTCGCCACGGGTGCCACATTTGTTCAGCACGAAAAGCCCGAATTCTGCTTCGTTTTCAACTTCATCCATGAACTCTTCGATGCTGATACCGCCCGCAATGCCAGAGGCTTGGACGCCACCAAAGGTGCCGGCCCAACTCCCGATAACGTCCTGCGCGGGGTCTTCAACATCGCCCGTGAACCGCCCGTTTTCGTCGATCTCCGTCACGATCAGCGCCACATCGGCCAGATCAAAGTTGCCGTAGTCGACAATCTGGCGATCGTAAATCGCGCCGTTCACCGTGTTGTCGGCAAAGTCCGCGTTGATGAAAACCTGTCCTGTCACGCGCGACGGCTGGCCCGGCACAAGCGACGGATCAATGCCGCCTGGCACAGTCAGCGCCTCGTTCGGGCGCGGCGCGTCAATGTTGAGCAGACCCACGTAGTTCCCGGCATAAGACACCAGTCCGTTGTTCCGCTGCGACGGTGTATGCGCGGAATAGGCGCCCGTCTGTTCATAGTAGACGCCGCCAAAGAACTTGTTGAACTGGCCGCCATCCATGACCAGTACACCGGTCGTCGCGCCATCGGCACTTTGCTGTGCCATCCCGATAAAGATACGATCCAATGGATCTTCTTGCTGGCTGAATGCGCGATAGCCCGGCACATCAAGTGCGGTGTTGCGCTCATAAATCGCGTTCACAGGGGTCGAGTCGAGCGATGTGATCTGCACCGACAAGAAGTTCCCGCCGGGCCGATATGTCGCCGTTTCAAGGTTGTTCCCAACGCTCTCGGGGATGCCCGCCTCGGATACCGGTTCTTCCTCCGCATCTTCATCGACGACCGGCTCCTCGTCACCGACGGGTTGAAACGTAAATGGCTGTGCGTTGTCACAAGCGGCCAACAATGCCATCAGCGCGGCCGTGGTCAAAAGGCGGGTCATAGGGCGGATACCTGTCGTGGGTTCAAAAAATCAACATCATCATCCTAGCCCCACAAACCCGAGTCAATCGCCAAGACCAAACCACCCCCATATTCTTTTCCGCATATGGAGGTTTTGCCGCGCCCTGCGTCTAGATATAGTGTCCCACGACTCAGCACCCCACAGGAGTAGCCCATGCCCGTCACCGACACGCAACAGGCCGAAATTGATCTTTTGCGCCAACAGTCCAAACCGACCCTGCGCGCGGTGTCCGAAGGCATGGAAAAGCACCTCTATCTGGCGCATCAGGTTCTCGACCACGGATTCGTTCGGGTCATCGATTACATGGGCGACGATGCCGCCATCTGTCAGGCCGCCCGCGTCTCCTATGGCAAGGGCACCAAATCCGTCCAAAACGACGAAGGGCTGATCCGCTACCTGATGCGCCACTGGCACTCCACCCCGTTTGAGATGTGCGAGGTCAAACTCCACGTCAAACTCCCGGTCTTTGTCGCCCGCCAGTGGATCCGCCACCGCACCGCCAACGTCAACGAATACTCCGCCCGCTACTCCATCCTTGACCGCGAATTCTACATCCCCGCGCCCGAACACCTCGCCGCGCAATCAGTCGTCAACAATCAGGGCCGGGGCGAAGCCCTCTCGGGCGAAGAAGCCGCCCGCGTGCTGCGCTACCTCAAGGATGATTCAGCGACCGCCTATGACCACTATGAGGAAATGATCTCGGACGAGGGGCAACAAGGCCTCGCCCGCGAACTCGCCCGCATGAACTTGCCCGCCAATATCTACACCCAATGGTATTGGAAGGTGGACCTGCACAACCTCTTCCACTTCCTACGCCTGCGCGCCGACGCCCATGCCCAATACGAAATCCGAGTCTACGCCGAAGCCATGTGCAAAATCGTCGCCGACTGGGTCCCCGCCGCCTATGCCGCGTTCGAGGACTACCGTCTGGGCGGCGCCGTCCTGTCTGAAAAGGGCTTGCAGTGCTTGCGGCGGATGCTGGCCGGAGAGACCGTCACGCAAGAGACCTCAGGGATGAGCAAGGGCGAATGGCGGGAGTTTGAGGGGATGATTGGGTGAATTGGTTTGCGGAACTCGTATCAAGTAGCCCATTTTTGAACGGTTTCTGGCTGTTCGTGGGAATCGTTGCTGGCGCGGCGATCCAACATCTTCTCAATCGCTTGACTGCGATCCGGCAGTCAAAAAATGCGCTTAGGGTCCTTCAAACAGAGCTGTCTTACAATCTGCAAGAGGTTGATTACTTTAAGAAGCATATTCTCAAACTGAAAGGTAGAATTTCTGCCCGACAAGTTGATAACGATCAATTATTCCTACCTATGCACCGATTTGACTATTCAGCTATCGCTCCTCTGATGAATGCCGGATACTTCTATCTCTTCTTAGGCTCCGACCGAATGAGAGACTATTTGGAATTCAATAATTTCTTTCGAACGGATAACGGGCAGTTTCTTACTGAGCAGCTTAGGGAAGAACATGAAATTGGAAAATCTATCGAAATGCTCGAGTGGCTAGAGGGAAGGTGTGATGAACTGGTCGGCAAAGTCACTGACCTGCCTCAATCAAAACTCAGCCTTTCGGGAACAAAGTTGATCACGAAAAAAACCTAGCCAGCCGTAGGGTGCGTGTTCACACGCACCATTCCGCCCTCTCAACAAACCTCCCCGCAAACAACGGTGCGTGAAATCACGCACCCTACGGATGATCGCGATGCCATGACGAATATGGCCAATCGCGGACATTGGTGACAAATCCATGTTTGATCGGATTGTGCCAATAATACGCGACATGGTTCTCCCAATCCGATTGATCCCGAATGTGATGCTCCCAAAATCGCCGCTGCCAGACCGTCTGTTCATTCCCGCGTAGGCCGGGCTTCAGACCGGCATCCTTCCACGGCAAACCATTGCGCACCCGCCCTGCGACAACCCCATTCTTCATTGGACCGGGGGGCGGCGGTCTAAAGCCCGCCCTACGTATGTTGCGCGTGAACCTTGCCTTGATCGCCCCCATCCGCGTCGAAAAATCCCGATCCCCTTCGGGCAACGACCACACCGCGTGGAAATGGTCCGGCAACACGACCCACGCATCAATGGCAAACGGACGCTCCGCTATTGTCGCCCGGACCGCATCGCGCAAATCGCTGACATGATCGACCAACGTGGCACTTCCGCGCTCCGCCAATGTCGCGGTTACGAATATCGTGGCCCCATGAACCCGTGGTCTGACATAATTCGACATGGCCAAACCCTGCCAAATCGGGGTTAATGCTATCTGAACCCGAACCGAAAGCCCCTGATATGATCCTCTACGGTCTGCCCACCTGTTCCGACTGCAAAGCGGCCCTCAAAGCGCTCGACGCTGCGGGCATTGACGTGACCTTTCGCGATGTCCGCGCTGATCGTCTGACCGACGATGAATGGGCCCCGCTCATCGCTGAATTCGGCTCCAACCTCGTGGACCGAAAATCACAAGCCTACCGCAACCTCAACGCCTGGATGCGCGAGTCCGAAACCGATGCGCAGCTCAACGATCAACCTGCGCTCATGGCGCGACCCGTGATTACCGACGGCACCAGGTTCACCTTGGGCTGGGATGATGCCGCGCAGGCGGTCTGGCTGGGGTAGGGCGCGGGGGCAAAGGTTAAGACGCCTTAACCCCTCCGTGATCGAAAACCGCCCCAAAACGGGGCGATTGTTACAAAACGGCAAAACCTTAACCCGTGTTCAGACTTTCGTCTGCACGGGTTGTGCATCGGTCGTGTATGGTTTGTGCACGGGTTTCATATCCCCGTTTTCACGCACCACATTAACCTTGTTATTCGGCTGAAAGGTTACCGGCCATTTTGCGGCCATCGCGACCTTCGACCAGCTCGTATGCGACCTTTTGATCGTCCGCGAGGCCGGTCATGCCCGCCTGTTCCACGGCCGAAATGTGCACGAACACATCCGGTCCGCCTTCGTCTGGGGCTATAAAACCAAAGCCTTTTGTGGTGTTAAACCATTTTACTGTGCCCGTCGGCATCTTCACTTCTCCTTCGTCCCGACCGAATTGCGGTCCCTTCAACATTAGGGCATTTATGCAAAAGGCAAATGACATCGGCGTGGGGTCGGGTCACTTTGCTGCAAATGCTTAAAAAGGGGGCAGTTGTGCGATTTTTTGGGCTGAAAAGCTGCGATAGGTGCCGTAAAGCGCTGAAATCATTGCGGGCCGCAGGCATCGCGCCGCAGGTCATCGACGTGCGGGCCGACGGGTTAACGGATGATGACATCACCGCAATTGTGAACGCCTTTGGCGATGCAATTATTAACAAGTCTTCGACCACGTGGCGAAATCTTAACGATTCCGAAAAAGCGAATGATCCCAGTGACTTGTTGCGTGCGCATCCGACATTGATGAAACGCCCCGTGATCGACAATCAGGGCTGGACCATGGGCTGGAAACCTGACGTCCAGTCACAGCACCTTGGAACCTAACCCACTGGGACATATATAGAAAATCATGAGAAACGCAGCTTCTGTCTTGGGCCTTATCGCAGGCCTCATCGGGATCATCGTAGGCCTCTTTGGCTATGGTGCGACCGAACTCGCCGCGCGCGCCCCTGAACTGGCCGACGCCTTTGATCTCTTTGAAAACCCTGCATTTATTCGCTTCGCGAGTTTCATGGCCCCTTTGCTGGCCATCGCCGGTGGGGCCATGGCCAAAGACCGCGCCTTGTGGGGCGGCATCGCAATGCTGCTGTCTTGTGCCGCGTTCTATTCCGCCTTTGGTTTCAACGTCGGCACAATGTTTCCCATTGGTTTCGCGGGCTTAGGTGGCGTTCTTGCGATCCTCTCTAGGCAGCCGGATCAGCCGAAGGCCCACTGAAAAAGCGGTCAATCGACAGCCAACCCGCACCTTTGAACAGCACGATCAGCAGGCCCAGGATCCAAAAGGCCCGCTGGTCGGCGATGATCCCATCGGACGCCCCATCAAACCAAGTCCCACCATCGGCCCCATGCGCCACGATGTCGGTCAGGCTTTGCACGATGATAAACCCGATCATACCAAGGGCCGCAGGACGGGCCAAAAGTCCGATAACGATCAGAACTGGCAGGATAAATTCCGCCCAGGTCCCTGCAAGCACCACCAACGTGTGAAAGCCTGACATCTGGCTGACGTCATAGCTCACGGCTTCCATCTGCTTGGGGAAGATTTGCGCGTAGGCGCCCAGGGATGGCGAAAACAGGCTGTCGCCGATCTTCGTCAGGCCCGAGTTGATGTAATACATGAACAGGACGCCCGCAAAAACCAGCCGGGACAAAAGCGGCAAAAGGTCGTCGCCCAAGCGGTTCAGGGATGTATATGTGCGGTTAAATAGTGCAATCATTTCAGGGCCTTTCAGGATATTTCAGTCAGTGCGCCTTGGCGCAGCAAGAGGCCCAGAATGGTCCCCAAATCAAAACCAGGACCCGCTTTGGACATGGCGACGCCCAAGGCGTGTCCGTCCTGCAGTGCGGTCAAAAACGTCAGATCAGCGTCCGAAATCAGATGCTGAACCGGGTCAAATTGTGGTCGGGTGATCAGGACATTCTCGGCCTGTTTCACCGGCTTTGGTGCGTCCGCAACCATATTGGCCTGCCAGAGACCATGGATCGGGTGACTGGACTGCAGGATCTGGACCGCAGGGGCCAAAGTGAGTTTGGCGGCCATCAATGCATCGGGCGCGATCTGGCCTAAGGCATCGGCTGATACGGGGGCCGCGTCGGCGGCGTGATAGCTTTTGCGCATCGCGATTTCGAGGCGTGCGACATCGGGCAAATAATGAAGCGATTGCGCCGGGCCAAAGCGTTTGAGGAACTTTGGCATCTCATTGCCATAGAACATCATCAGCGCGGTGTCAGGCAGGTGCGTGCGCAGGTAAACCCCCGCCATTGCACGGAAAAATTCGTCTCCGACGAGCTTGTGAATCACAGGGAAGGCGTTGACCAATGCGTCGGTCAAGCTGACGGCCACGTTGTTGCGGTAGACGTCGAACCGCTTGGTTGTGGGCGCGCCTGTGCCGTCTTGCAGTCCTTCGGGTGCAGGGCGCTTGGGGTCCAAAATCCCCGCAGTGAATTCCGATTGTGTGACGATCATGCGGGCACCATTTCCAGTGCGGCTGCGGCGCGGGCCACTTCGGCGGCAAGGACGGGCCAATCCGGCACATCGGTGTCCCATTCCACCAGCAATGGCTTGGTGCCAGAGCGGGCCAAGGTGTAGTCAAGCAGCGCCCAAACCGGGTCCGCGACCTCGCGTCCGTGGCTGTCGATCAGCAGCGGCGCGCCGTGGTCATCGTGATCTTCGTCATGGCCGCCCAGATGAATTTCGCCAACCTTATCAAGGGGGAAGGCGTCGATATATCCCTGCGGTGTAAAGCCAAGATTGGTGGCGCTGACAAAGACATTGTTCACATCCAAAAGCAGGCCGCAGCCTGTGCGCGCAACTACGGCCTTCAGGAAATCGGTCTCGGACATGTCGCTTTCAGCGAAGGCAAGATAGCTTGACGGATTTTCCAGCAGCATCTGGCGACCAAGGGCATTTTGCACCTCGTCAATATGGTCCGACACACGGGCCACGGTGGCCTGCGTATAGGGCAGCGGCAGCAGATCATTTAGAAAATGGCTGTCATGGGTGGACCAAGCCAGATGCTCGGAAAAGCTGGCGGGGTTTAGCCATCCGCAAAGGTGCTTGAGGCGTGCAAGGTGGTCTGGATCAAGGCGGCCCTCGCCGCCGATCGACAGGCCAACACCATGCACGGAAATGGGGAATTGTTCGGACAGATGGCGCAGTTGCGCCAGCGGGCGGCCACCATCACCCATGTAGTTTTCGGCATGCACCTCAAGCCAGCCCAAGGGCCCGGGATTTGCCGTGATGTCACTGTAGTGTTGGGGTTTATATCCGACGCCGGGTTTGGCGGGCAGTGTATTTTGCGTAGCGTCAAGCATCGGATCAGGGCCTTTGGTCGAAGGGTAGGGTGGGCAATACTGCCCACCCCTTAGCAGATTTATGCTGGCAGGTCGCGGTCCAGCTCTTCCAGCGAGCCCATACGTGCAGAGCCGTCAGCCTGTGCAGGCAGTTCCATGTCGGCGCAGGTGCCAGCGGGGACCAATGTCCAAGCGTTGCCCTGATAGTCGACAGAAGAGGTGCCGGCGCATGTGGTGCCGGGGCCGGCTGCACAGTCGTTTTCGCCAGCCAGCGAAACGCCGTAGCACTTTTCGTTTTCCTGAGCGGCAGCATTCGTGGCGATACCAGCAACAGCAGTTGCGACTGCGGATGCGACGAGCAGAGTGTTGGTCATCTTAGACATGTGGGTTCTTCCTTTTGCACGGTGTTCAGTTCAATTCGTATCCCAGCAGGGGATGAACAGAAGGTAAGCGGGGGGCGGAATGCAATCCACTCACAGAGGCGTGGGTCACGGGACGGTGAGGTCATTTGGGCCGATTTTGGCCTGCGACACCCGGTCACAGGCGGTTTTCGGCCCCAGAATCGACAAACCCGCCGTGGCTCCGGCGGGTTTGTTTCAGTTTCATCTCTGCAATTGTTACACTCCGGCCCGGTCCGTTTCGGGCATTCACGGAATGTTACAGTTTCACGCCGTCGCGCGCAGATCGGGTGGCGTTGCTTCGCCGCTCAGCGTGGTGACAACATCGGCAATCGCCTGTACGCTGGATTGCTTTTCGCCCAAGCGGCGCATCGAAACGGTGCGTTCTTCCACCTCGCGCGCGCCGATGGCCAGGATCACAGGGACTTTGCCGACCGAATGCTCGCGGACTTTATAGTTGATCTTCTCATTGCGCAGATCAGCCTCGGCCCGGATGCCAGCAGCCTTGAGCATCTCAACCACTTCCAGCGCATAATCATCCGCATCCGACACAATCGTCGCCACGACAACCTGACGCGGGGCCAGCCAGAAGGGCAATTTGCCTGCGTGTTCTTCGATCAGGATGCCGATGAAGCGTTCGAACGACCCTAGCGTCGCACGGTGCAGCATGACGGGGCGGTGTTTGTTGCCGTCCTCGCCAATGTAATCCGCACCCAGCCGTTCAGGCAGCACGAAATCTACCTGATGGGTGCCGCATTGCCAGTCGCGGCCAATGGCGTCGGTCAGCACAAATTCCAGCTTTGGTCCGTAGAACGCGCCTTCGCCTGGGTTCAGCTCTGGCTCAATCCCCGCAGCGCGGGTCGCAGAAAGCAGCGCGTTCTCGGCCTTATCCCATGTCTCATCCGTGCCTGCCCGCTTTTCAGGGCGGTCCGAGAATTTCACCTTGAAGTCGGTAAAGCCAAGGTCGCGATACATGGATGACAAAAAGTCGATATAGACAGCTGTCTCGGATTCTATCTGATCCTCGCGGCAGAAGATATGCCCATCGTCCTGCGTAAAGCCACGCACACGCATGATGCCGTGCAAGGCACCTGAGGGTTCGTAACGCGCACAGGACCCAAACTCGGCCATGCGCAGCGGCAGGTCGCGGTAGGATTTCAGGCCCTGATTGAAAATCTGCACGTGACAGGGGCAGTTCATCGGCTTCAGTGCATTGACCCGCGTATGCTTGGGGTCATTCACACGCTCGTCAAAGTTCTGCGCGTTGTCGCCATCTTCCGTGCGGCTCTCGTCCACTTCGACGATAAACATCGACTCCTGGAATTTCTCCCAATGGCCGGAGGCTTCCCAAAGCTTGCGGTCCACCACCTGCGGTGTGTTCACCTCAACATAGCCGCCAGCGCGTTGCTTACGGCGGACGAAGTCCTGCAGCTCGGTGTAGATCGTCCAGCCGTTGGGGTGCCAGAAGACCTGACCGGGGGCCTCTTCCTGCATGTGGAACAGACCCATCTCGCGGCCCAACTTGCGGTGGTCGCGTTTGGCGGCCTCTTCCAGCCGGTGCATGTGCTGCTTGAGGCCTTCTTTGTTGGTGAAGGCCGCGCCATAGATGCGTTGCAGCATCGGGCGGTTTGAATCCCCACGCCAATAGGCCCCGGCAATCGACATCAGCTTAAAGCAATCGCCCGGGACCTGGCCGGTGTTTTGCAAATGCGGACCACGGCAGAGGTCTTGCCAATCGCCATGCCAATACATGCGCAGCGGCTCATCGCCGGGGATCGCCTCGATCAGTTCGACCTTATAGGGCTCGCCCTTGTCCTGATAATGCTGGATCGCGCGGTCGCGGTCCCAAATCTCAGTCCGGACCTCATCACGCTTGTTGATGATCTCTTTCATCTTCTTTTCGATCAGCGCGAGGTCTTCGGGCACGAAGGGCTCGGTCCGGTCAAAGTCGTAATACCAGCCGTCCTTGATCACTGGCCCGATTGTCACCTGCACGTCAGGCCAAATCTCTTGCACGGCGCGGGCCATGATGTGGGCAAGGTCGTGGCGGACAAGCTCAAGCGCCTGATCTTCGTCCTTCATCGTGTGCAGGGCGATGTCGGCGTCCGCATCAATTGGCCATTGCAGGTCCCAATGCTGGCCGTTCACGGTCGCAGAGATCGCCTTTTTGCGCAAAGAGGATGAGATATCGGCAGCAACATCAGCAGGGGTCACGCCTGCTTCGTAGTCACGTTTGTTGCCGTCAGGAAATGTCAGAGAGATTTGGGCCATATCGGCTCTCCTCGTCAGTTTGGCGCCCACGGAACGCCCGGTTGCGGGTTATGGTGGGCGTTCAATGCCGTGCGGGATCGGCGGTGTCAACATTTCGCACGGCCTGAGGTGTCGTATCGCTGCAATTGATTGGCCCATTCTGAAACGTTTTGGACTCCTCTTGTTCTCCTGGGCGTCAGGTGATTGGATGTGTTCATCTTTTTGGGTTGGGAATCTTTATGTACTTCAAATGTTTGGCGGCGTCGCTCTCGGTTTTTTCGTTGGTGGCATGTGGTGGCGGTAGTTCTGGAAATGCGGTTGGTGCAGCGTCCTTCAGGTCGTTGACTTCGGAATTGGGTCAAGCAGAAGATTTTTTGGAAGAGACTAACCCAACCCGAGTGAACCAAATTCCGACGTCGGGTACAGCGCGATATAATGGCGTGATTTCCGTCTTCGAAGCGGCGGGGCCAAGCGCGTTGGACGCTGACCGGTTCAGCTATTCGACTGTGGGCGAGATGGCGGTGACAGCCAACTTTCGAAATGGCGCGGTCTCGGGGTCTGCAAGCAACTTCTATGAAGTCCGCAACCCAAATGCGGCCTCGGTTGGTCAGTTGCAGTCTGCTGGCCAAATCGCCGGAACCTTGACGCTGGATGCCGCGATCAACAGTGGGCTGGTCGAAGGCGAGATGGAAGGTCGATTGATCAAAACGTCTGGTGCGGCGACAAATTATGATCTGGATGTTGTCGGTATATTCTTGGGTGACCAAGCGGATGCGATGCTTGCCTTCGGTGAAGGTCAAGGGACCACTGGAAATCGTTCAACCTCTGCGGGGGCCGTTTTCGTGGTAAATTAGCGGCGCGTTGGTATACCCAGATATACGTTGACTGCGACAGTTCAGGGGTTAAATACGACGCAAGGTTTCCAATCGGAAACACAAACTGGGGAAAACGCATGTCTTATAACCGCACTTTCGACCTGACCATCGCCGACGTTGATCTGATTGAGGAGGCCCTGCGCGCCCGTGGCCGCGAATTGTGCAACATGCGCCGCGCGTTGACGGACGAAAACCCGGCCCATCTGGAATCGATCAAGGTGATTGAGGCGGATATGAAGTCTGGCGAAGAGCTGCTGGGCCGCTTGCATGCACAAAAGGTCTTCTACCGGCCCAAATCAGGTGTCTACGTCGGCGGCTGATTTTCTTGGCTTGTCTTGCGGCATCCGCTGTGGTGCCTTCGGCCTATGGAAGACCACATTGACACCCCGACATTCGTGACGCCGCAAGGGCGTCGTATCGCCTATCACCTGACAGATGGAACCGGCCCTGCCGTTGTGTTCCTCGGCGGGTTCAAATCCGACATGGGCGGCACCAAGGCTGTGCATCTGGAAGATTGGGCGCGCAAGTCGGGCCGCGCATTCCTGCGGTTCGATTATTCCGGCCACGGCGAAAGCTCTGAGGCGTTTACCGACGGCTGCATCGGCGATTGGTTCGAAGATGCGCAAGCGGCATTGGGGCTGATCGCGGGGCAGGTGGTGCTGGTCGGCTCGTCCATGGGTGGCTGGATCAGTCTGCTGCTGGCCCGCGCGATGCAAGAGCGTGTGGCCGGGTTGGTCACGATCGCCGCAGCACCCGATTTCACCGAAGACAGCATGTGGGCGGGGTTTGATGCGGCGCAAAAGACAGCACTTACGGAAACCGGACAGGTTGCTCTGCCGTCGGACTACGGCGATCCCTACATCATCACCCGGCGATTGATTGAAGAGGGGCGCGACCGGTTGGTGCTGCGCGACCCGTTGCCTTTGCCGTTCCCCACGCGGTTCTTGCAGGGCACGGCGGATGCGGACGTGGAAATGTCCGTGGCTCTGCGCTTGCTGGACCATGCGACCGGGCCGGATATGCGCCTGACGCTCGTAGACGGGGCCGATCACCGGTTTTCAGATGACAGCTGTCTGGCACTGATCACAACCTCGGTCGAGGATGTGCTGACCGCCGCAGCCGGGTAGGCGGTCAGGATGTCCGATGCCTGCCGGTTCTGCCTTGCGAACAATCTGCTGACCGATGCGCCGCTCTACCAAAACGAGGCGTTCTACGTACTGGGCCAGTTGACGGCAGCACGACAGGCCAGCGTGATGGTGATCCCCTTGCGGCATGTTGAGACGCCATTTAAACTGGCGGCGCAAGAATGGTCGGCCATGGAAGATGCGCTGCAGTTTGCGCGCGGACATCTGCAGCCACAGGCGCCCGACGGGTTCAGCATTGGCTGGAACGTGGGTGCCGTGGCGGGACAACACGTCATGCACGCCCATCTGCATGTCATTTGCCGCTTTTCGGGGCAACCTGCATCGGACCTTGGGCTGCACGGGTTGATTGCGGCGGTGAACGCGACCGAAAACTAGGACGCCACGTCCTGCTAGGCGCAGGGCCAACCCGGCCCTAGGGTGCCTGCAACCTTGGGAGGGGCAACATGGCATTATCATTGGGACAAAAGGCGGGCTGGGGACTAGCCGATATGGGCGTGAACGTCTTTGTCGTGGTCAAGCAGCTTTTGGTCTTCACTTATCTGACGACCTTCCTTGGGGTGCCCGCCAATATCGCGGGGCTGGTAACCTTTGCGGTGCTGGCCTTTGACGTTGTGACCGACCCGATTGTGGGGTTCTTTTCGGACCGCACCAAGAGCCGCTGGGGCCGCCGCGCGCCTTGGATCCTCATCGGGGCGCTGGTCCTCGCCGGGGGGATCATCGGCATGTTTGCGGTGCCAGAGGGCATGGCGTGGCAGTCCAATGCCCTCTGGGTCATCGCCTTTTTCGGCATGGCGACGATTGGCTTTACCTTTGTGGCGATCCCTTATGGCGCAATGGCGGGTGAGATGACGCAGGACCCAAAAGAACGGTCCACGATGATGGCCTTTCGGATGACCTTCGCCTCGCTCGGGTTGTTGACGGCGGGGGCCTTGGTGCCAGCCTTGGCCGGGGACACGCGTGCGGGGTATTTTACCGCCGTGCTGATGGTCTCGCCCGTGGTGGTGCTGACGATCTGGGGGATGCTGTGGTTCACGCGCAAGGCCCCCACGATTGATGAGGCGGCGGCGGGTAATTTCATGTCCGTGCTGCGCCTTGTGATGTCGAACCGCGCCTTTGTGATCTTGGTGCTGCTCTATGGCCTGCTGACCATGGCCGTGGCGATGATCGCGGCAGGGCTACAGCTTGCCGCGCTTTACTTGATGGCCGACGATGGCGGCAGCCCACTGTCCGGGCTGGCCGGAGCTTTGGGCATCTTTTCGACGCTCTTTGCGATGTTCATTGTGGGGTCGGTGATCTCTCAGGTGGTCTGGGTCAAGACCTCTGCCGCCCTTGGCAAGACCACGGCGCTGATCCTTGGTATTGCGCTTTATGTGGCGGTTCTGGTGGTGATCTGGCTGTCGCTGCCCGCGATAGGGGTGACGGTGATGGCGCTGCTGTTCCTCTGCGCTGGGTTCACCAATGGGGCCTACCAGCAAATTCCTTGGGCGATGTATCCCGACCTGATGGATGTGACCCGGTCCGAGACGGGCGAGGCCATTGAGGGCGCGTTCAGCGCGGTCTGGCTTTTCGGGCAAAAGGTTGCCAATGCGGTGGCCCCACTGGTGTTGGGGCTGATCCTGTCGGCGGCAGGCTGGGTGTCGTCATCGACCGGGGTTGTGGATCAGACGCCCGCGGCTCTGGGCGCGTTGAAACTTGCGCTGACGCTGGTGCCTGCGGCGATCTTTGTGCTGTCGATCCTGCTGCTCTTGACCATCTACCGGCCCGCTGCCCGGCACGTCGCGTCCCACGGCTAGGCCGTTTGCCCTTGCCCGTGTTGCCCGCGCACGGCACACTGCGGCAAAAGAACGGGACATAGGGCAGTTATGACACGCGAACCACTGGTGCTGGTGCCACCGATGCTGTGCGATGCACGGGTTTTCAGCCCGCAAATCGACGGCCTGTCCAAAGATTATCCGATCCTCTACGCCCCCACGCATTTTGGCGAACGGATGGAGGAAATTGCAGGCCAGGTACTTGACTGGGCACCGCCAAAATTCGCGCTGGCCGGCATGGGGATGGGCGGCGCTGTGGCGCTCGAGGTCTTGCGCCGTGCGCCCGAACGCGTGAACCGCATCGCGCTGATCAGCACCACGGCACAATCCGACACGCCAGAGGCGGCCTCGGCCCGCGAGCCACTGATCGTGGCTGCACGCTCTGGCCGGTTCAACGATGTGATTGGCGCAGAGATGAACCCCGAATATCTGGCCCCCGGTCCCTTGCGCATGGCCGTGCATCAGATGGTCAGCGACATGGCTCATTCCAACGGGGCAGAGGCCTATGTCAAACAGGCCCGCGCCATGCAGCGCCGCCGTGATCAGCAGATGACGCTGCGCAAGATCAAGCAGCCCGCTGTCGTCATTTGCGGGCAAGAGGACACGCTGTTGCCGGTGCGGCGGCACGAGTTCATGTCAGAGCTGATCCCATGGGGCAAGCTAGAGGTGATCGCAGGGGCCGGGCATCTGCCGACGCTAGAGGAACCCGTCGCCACCAACATCATCCTGCGCGATTGGATGACCCAGCCTTTGGTGCTGCGCTAGCTGCGGATTTCACCACCTGCGCGATGACGTGGAGCTGATCGGCCAACGGGCTGGATTTGCGCCAGATCATCCCGATAGTCCGGCTGGGTTGTGGCGAAGGAAACCGTGCAACGGTGACATCTGCCGACCGCGTTTCGACCCCCACGGCCATATCCGGCAAAAGTGTTACGCCAAGGCCCGCGCCGACCATTTGCACCAATGTGGACAGGGAACTGCCATCGAGCCCTTCATGCGGACGCACGGTGGGGAGGCTGCAAAACGACAGGGCCTGATCGCGAAAACAATGGCCTTCTTCCAGCAGTAAAAGCCGCATCTCGCGCAGGGCCTCAGCGCTGGGCACCGGGCGGCCCGCCTCCGCCTCTGGCCGGATCAGGACAAAGTTTTCGTCGAAGAGTGCCACTTCGGTAAATGCGGGTTCCGAGACGGGCAGCGCCACGATTGCGGTGTCGATGCGGCCGTCCGATAGCTCTTCGATCAGGCGCGGGGTCAGCGTTTCGCGGATGTGGATATCGAGGCCCGCGTGACTGTCCTGCAATTGCCCGATCAATCGCGGCAAAAGGTAGGGCGCGATGGTGGGGATCACGCCGATGCGGATGCGCCCGACCATGCCGTCCCGGGACGCGCGCGCCAAATCGCCCAGCTCATCCACCGCGCGCAGGATGTCGCGGGCGCGGGTGCGAAAGGCCTCGCCAAAATGTGACAGCTGCACCTGCCTTGGGCCGCGTTCAAACAGGATCGCGCCAAGGGATGTTTCCAACTCTTTGATCTGCATCGACAGGGCAGGTTGCGAGATACCGCAAATATCCGCCGCCCGGCCAAAGTGACCGGTTTGGGCCAGTGCTTCAAAGTAGCGGAACTGCTTAAGCGTAAGGTTTTTCATAAGCTGAACTTATTGCTTCAATCAGGAGATTCAACTTAAACCAATCGGCCTGCTCTGTTAAAACGATTCTAAATCACACACATCAAAACGGGAGATGACCATGGACGGTGCAGGAAATCACAATGATGCGGGCAAATGCCCTGTTTTGGGCGGGCCAGACCGCCAAGCGGCCAAAGGATCGACAGCGAACCAGCACTGGTGGCCTAACGCGCTGAACCTGCGCCCGCTGAACCAGAACTCGCCCAAGGTCGACCCGATGGGCGCGGATTTTGACTATGCTGAGGCGTTCAAGACCCTTGATCTTGAGGCGGTGAAGGCCGACCTGACCGCCCTGATGACTGACAGTCAGGACTGGTGGCCTGCGGATTACGGCCACTACGGCCCGTTCTTTATCCGCATGGCCTGGCACTCTGCCGGGACCTACCGGATCGGTGATGGCCGAGGAGGTGCAGGTGCGGGCACGCTGCGGTTTGCGCCGCTCAACAGCTGGCCCGATAACGGCAACCTTGATAAGGCGCGCCGCCTGCTGTGGCCGATCAAACAGAAATACGGTGCGGCCTTGTCCTGGGCTGACCTGATGATCCTGACCGGAAACGTGGCACTGGAATCCATGGGTGCCAAGACCCACGGGTTTGCGGGTGGTCGCGTTGATGTGTGGGAGCCGGAGGAAGACATCTATTGGGGCCCAGAGACTGAGTGGCTGGACGATGAGCGCTACGACGACCCGCGCGAGCTGATTGGTGAGCTGGGTGCCGTGCAGATGGGCTTGATCTATGTGAATCCAGAGGGGCCAAACGGCACGCCTGATCCGCTCGCCTCGGCCCGCGATATCCGCGAAACCTTTGGCCGCATGGCGATGAACGACGAAGAAACCGTGGCACTGGCCGCGGGCGGTCACACCTTTGGCAAGGGCCACGGTGCTGCCAACCCAGAAGGCCACATGGGGCCAGAGCCTGAGGGCGCACCGATTGAGGAAATGGCCACGGGCTGGAAGAACTCTTACGGCACCGGCAAGGGCAAAGACACGATCACATCGGGTCTTGAGGGGGCATGGACCAACAACCCGATCAAGTGGGACATGGGCTATCTCAACAACCTGATGGGCTATGAGTGGGAGCTTGGCACAGGCCCCGGCGGCGCGCATCAGTGGTATCCTAAAGATCCCGAGGCTGATGGCACCGTGCCCGACGCCCATGACCCTGACCTGCGTCACAAACCGATGATGTTCACATCAGACATCGCGCTCAAAGAAGACCCGATCTACCGCAAAATCGTGGAGCGTTTCCACGCTAACCCAGAGGAATTCGCAGAGGCCTTTTCGAAGGCGTGGTTCAAGCTGACTCACCGCGACATGGGCCCTTATGAGCGTGGCCTTGGCCCATTGGTGCCGTCCAAGCCAGAGATCTGGCAGGACCCTGTGCCAACCGGTGGCAAGACCCTGAGCGACGCGCAAGTGGCTGATCTGAAAGAAAAGATCATGGCAACAGGCCTGTCGGTCAGCGAATTGGTGCGCACGGCCTGGGCCTCTGCCGCGTCGTTCCGTGGCACGGATATGCGGGGCGGGGCCAATGGCGCGCGCATCGCATTGGCGCCACAGAAGGACTGGCCTGTGAACGAGCCTGAGGCGCTTGACGGTGTGCTGAAAAAGCTGCGCGCTGTGGCCGAAGCTGCGGACGTGTCGCTAGCCGATGTCATCGTCCTGGGTGGCACAGCCGCCGTTGAAAAGGCAGCCGCGGACGCAGGCGTCAACGTCACCGTGCCGTTTGCCTCTGGGCGCACGGATGCCACGGATGAGATGACGGATGTTGAAAGCTTTGCCGTGCTTGAACCCAAGGCCGATGGTTTCCGCAACTACCGCGCCAAGGGCCTGACCCGCGAACCTGCGGAACTGCTGGTGGACAAGGCACAGATGCTGGGGCTGACCGCGCCAGAGATGACCGTTCTTGTCGGTGGTCTGCGTGTGCTGGGGGCCAATGCCCATGGCTCAACCGAAGGTGTGTTCACGGAGAACGTCGGCGTGCTGAGCACCGATTTCTTCACCAATGTGCTGGACATGGGCACCGAATGGGCACCCACCTCGCAGTGGTCCTATGCAGGCAAAGATCGGGCGACGGGCGCGGCGAAATGGACAGCCACAGCCGTTGACCTGATCTTTGGCTCCAACAGCCAATTGCGTGCGCTGGCAGAGGTTTACGCCTGTGACGACGCCAAGGAAAAGTTCGTGAATGACTTTGTGGCCGCCTGGTTCAAGGTCATGAACAACGACCGCTTCGATCTGGTCTAAGAAAAAGGGCGCGGGGCTGGCAACGGCCCCGCGTCAATCCGTCAGTGGCAGCTGATGTTTTTCAATCTTGCTAAGGACATGCACCTTTTTGATCGGCTTACCAGAACGGCCGAAAAATGGGCTCTGCTTCCATTTTCCCGACATTCGCATCTTAGCCGCACGCTTTGTGCCGCCCGCAATCACATGGCGCAGGCCCGTGTGGGATTGCTTGCCGTTTTCGCCCGTCTGATACAGCATCGCGCGAATGCGCCCCAAAGGTGCCTTGTCGCCGATCCGTTCGACAATCACACCGACAAAGCCGCCCTTGGGTTCGGCCGTGGTGTTAAAAAGCGGGACTTTACAACAGCTTGCATACCAGCGGATCAGCTTGCCCTCTTCAAAGCTAAAGGCGAACATCTTGTCAGCACCTGTGTGAAAGGTGACGTGATCGCAGGTCGTTTGAAAGATCGCGACGCCGTCATCCTCGGGGTCCGGCTGATCAAGATAGACCTCGGCCGCACGACATTGGGAACAATGGCAGATGATACCGGTCCCGGTCTTTTCGGACACATCCGTCAAGACGCCATGTATCTCGCCACAAGAGCAAGAAAATGTGGTGCTGTCGGCCATGGTCCCTCGGTCACAAAACGCGTTAACGCTAAGTTAACATAGGGAAGGGCGCTGCGTCGCGATTTTTCGCGGGGCCACTGACGTAACGGTCAACTGTGCCTTGCGAGACTCACTTGAGGTTGACGACCTTGCCCGCCGGTTTGGCGCGTTTCTTGGCACCGGGGGCATCCGCGTTGGCGTCGATAAAATCCAGCACCAGCGGGCGGATATTGCGCCGCCACTTGCCACCGGCAAAGATCCCGTAGTGGCCTGCACCGGGTTCCAGATGGCTCGCCTTTTTGCTGTCAGGCAGGCCCGTCAACAGGGGCAGGGCGGCAAGGCATTGGCCGGGGGCCGAGATATCGTCGTTCTCACCTTCGACAATCTTCACAGCAACGGTGGTGATCTTGCCGATGTCGACCATGCGGCCAGCAACCTCAAATTCATTGCGGGCGATGTCGCGGTTCTTAAAGATGCGCTGCACGGTGGACAGATAGAACTCTGCTGTCATGTCCATCACGGCGAGGTATTCGTCGTAGAAGGCGTTGTGCTTATCATGTTCTGACGCGTCACCGCTGGCGACCTTCATGATCTGGTCACGGAAGGCCGTCGCGTGCATTTGACCATTCATCGAGATGAAAGAGGCGAGCTGCAACAGACCGGGATAAACCATGCGGCCGACGCCTGCGTATTTGAACCCGACCCGCTGGATCATCGTCTCTTCCAACTGGCCCATGGTGACAGAGCGGCCAAAATCGGTGACTTCGGTATGGTTCGCCTCTGGGTCGATGGGACCGCCGATCAGGGTCAGGCTGCGGGGCTGCGCTTTGGGGTCTTCCTCGGCCAGATAGGCGGTGGCAGCGAGCGCCAGCGGGGCGGGCTGACAGACGGCGATGATGTGAATGTCGTCGCCAAGCTCTTTCATGAAATCAACGAGGTAGAGCGTGTAATCTTCCACGTCGAACTTGCCTGCACTCACGGGAATGTCGCGGGCATTGTGCCAGTCAGTGATGTAGACCTCGCAATCGGGCAGCAGGCTGATCACGGTTTTGCGCAGCAGCGTGGCGTAGTGGCCGGACATCGGGGCCACCAGCAAAACCCGGCGGGCCATCGGCTTGCGACCGACGACGCTAAAGTGGACCAGATCGCCAAAGGGACGGCTCAGAACCGTCTCAACCTCGACCACGTGGTCTTGGCCGTCGTCCATCGAAATGGTCGGGATATTCCAGTCGGGTTTGACCACCATGCGGGCAAATGTCCGCTCTGTCACCTCGCCCCATGCGCCCAGCCAATCCATGAACGGATTGGCCGTGACAGCCATGGCAGGATAGCTTGCAAATGCGCGGGCCGTCGCGCCCAACCATTGATTGGTGTTGCGCGTGGCTTCCATCAGGTCATAGGTCAACATATACTTCATCGTGAAACGCTCCTGATGTTGCACTGCAAAAGCAATGCTGCACCTGCAAACTAGGCTTGGGAATACATTATGACAACCAAAGATGTCACCGAAGACGCAACATCTGGTAAAAATCTTGACAATCTTGAAGCAAATCTAGCGCGGGTCGAGGAGTTGACGCAGCGTCTGTTAGGCGCAATCGGGCAGGGGCGGGCGGTGCCGCCAGCGCTGCAAGGGCCAAGCCAGGACCTTTATATGAAGGCCGCCGGGGCCTATTGGACCGAAATGATGCAAAACCCCGCCAAGCTGATCGAGCATCAGATGGGCTATTGGTCACAATCTGTGAAACATTTTGTCGAAGCACAGCATGTTCTGGCCCAAGGCAAGCTGGAAGCGCCCGCTGACAAAGGCCCCAAGGACCGTCGTTTCAAAAGCGAGCTTTGGGACACCAACCCCTATTTCAACTTCATCAAGCAGCAATATCTGATCAATGCCGCTGCGGTGCAGCAGGCGGTTGCGGATGTCACCGACCTAGATGCGGGCGAGAAAAAGCGGCTGGAATACTTCAGCCAGCAGATTGTTGACCTTTTCAGCCCCACCAATTTTCTGGCCACCAACCCAGAGGCGCTGTCGCTCGCCGTTGAGACCGAAGGCGAAAGCCTTGTGCGGGGGCTTGAAAACCTTGTCCGCGATCTTGAGGCGAACAATGGCGATCTGGTGGTGACACTGGCCGACAAGGACGCGTTCAAGGTGGGCGAGAACCTTGCGACCACCGAAGGCTCGGTGATCTTTCGCAACCACATGTTCGAGCTGATCCAATACGCGCCAAGCACCGAAAAAGTGCACACAACGCCGCTGCTGATCTTTCCGCCCTGGATCAACAAATTCTACATTCTGGACCTTAAGGCACAGAATTCATTGATTAAATGGATCGTCGATCAGGGCTACACGCTGTTTGTGGTGTCCTGGGTCAACCCCGACGCCAGCTACCGCGATACGTCGATGTCGGACTACATCGAAGACGGCTATATGCGCGCGATCGCCGAAGTGAAGGACATCTGCGGCGTCAAAAAGATCAACACCGTGGGCTATTGCATCGCGGGCACCACGCTGTCGCTGACCCTGTCCCTGATGAAGCACCGGGGCGACAAATCGGTCAATTCCGCTACCTTCTTTACCACGCTCACCGACTTTTCGGATCAGGGTGAGGTTGGCGTGTTCCTGGACGAGGATTTCGTGCAGGGCATCGAGGATGAGGTGAACGAGGCGGGCGTGTTGGACAGTTTCTACATGTCGCGGACGTTCAGCTATCTGCGGTCCAATGACTTGATCTATGGGCCTGCGATCAAAAGCTACATGATGGGGCAGGCGCCGCCCGCCTTTGATCTGCTCTATTGGAATGGCGACGGCACAAACCTGCCTGCGACCATGGCCAAGGAATATCTGCGCGGGCTCTGCCAACGCGATGAATTCGCCACGACCGGGTTTGAGGTGGCAGGCGACCGCGCGCATATCTCGGACGTCGACGTGCCGCTTTGCGCCATTGCCTGCGAAACCGACCACATCGCCGCGTGGAAAAGCAGTTATCGCGGTATTCAAAAGATGGGGTCCAAGGACAAGACGTTTATCCTCGCAGGTTCTGGCCATATCGCGGGGATCGTGAACCCACCCGCCAAGAACAAATACGGACATTGGACCAACCCGGACCTGAACCTGACGCCCGAAGACTGGCAGGCTGATGCCGATCAACACGAAGGGTCGTGGTGGCCGCTGTGGGAAAAGTGGTTGTCCAAGAAGTCCGGCAAGAAGATCGCAGCGCGTGTGCCCGGCGACGCAACACACCCGGTGTTGGAACCGGCCCCGGGCAGCAACGTGAAACGCAAAGACGCGTGAACAATCCGCCATCTTCGCCGATGGAGGCCATTGCCTGCGTCGATTATTCCGTGATTTTCGTACGGGACATGGCGGCGATGCGCTCCTTTTACGAAGACGTGATGCGCTTTGCCGCGACCCGGGAGCTGTCGGAAAATTGGATCGAATATACCAAAGGGGTGACCACACTTGCATTGGCGCGGCCCGGACTGACGCGGGACGATGCGCCCATGCCTGACGGGGCCGCATCCCTGCAATTGGCGTTCAAAGTGTCGCCCGCGCAGGTCGATGCCTGCCACGCTGCCCTTATGCAGGCCGGGGTGGATATTCTGGCCCCGCCGACTGACCAGCCATTTGGCCATCGTACCCTGTTTTTCCGTGATCCAGACGGCAATCTGCTTGAGATTTTTGCCGAAATAGACCCCCAAACCTTTTGATTAAACGGTCAAAAAGCCCAAAAAACAAAGGGTTTTCAAGTCATTGTGCAATTGCAGCATTTTTTTATGCTGCGGCGCAGAAAAAACCTTGAAATGCTGCGCTGCAGCGCGTATCTATTCCTCATCGAATTAACGCGGTTCTCCCGCCGCAGACAAACCCGAAAGGTTCAAACCGATGGCTAAGACACAAGACTTCACCGCTGTTTTCAAAGACATGATGGGTGCATTCCCAGTTGACACAAAAGCAATGGAAGATGCGTTCAAATCGCAGACTTCGCTCGCTGAAAAGCTGTCTGCTGTGAACATCGACGCCGCTTCCAAGTCGACTGAACTGTCCGCAAAGTGGGCTGCCGACACACTGGCGAAAATGCAGGACCTGACCAAAGCCAAGAAAGAGCCAGCCGACTACGCCAAGTCGATGACTGACTTCGCTTCTGCGTCTGCTGAATCTGCGGCCGAGCACATGGCTGCTTTCGCTGAGATCGCCAAGTCCGTTCAGACCAAGACGATGGAACTGATGATGGCTGCTGGCAAAGACGCGTCCGAGGACCTGACTGCTGCTGCGAAAAAAGCAACTGACGAGATGACTGCTGCTGCCAAGAAGGCAACTGCAAAGTAATCCTCCCTGTCGGGCCGACCCTCCCTGCGGTCTCGGCAAGAATAAGGCGCATCCCATAAGGGGTGCGCCTTTTTTCTTGGCGATCTCGCAACATTAACGGTGCCGCGCGACAAATGCTTTCTTTTTGCTGCAACGCCGCTTAGGCTTCTCTGCACTGCAACATGTCTTGGGAGGGACACCTGTGGCTGCGACTGATAAACCTCTGCTGATTAAGCGTTATGCGAGCCGGCGGCTCTATAACACCGAGACGAGCGACTATGTGACGCTTGAAGACATCGCCGCCTTCATCCGTGAAGGGCGCGAGGTGCAGATCGTCGATCTCAAGTCAGGCGATGATTTGACGCGGCAATACCTGCTGCAGATCATTGCAGAACACGAAAGCCGCGGGGAAAGCGTGCTGGGAACGGACATCCTGACCGACCTTGTGCGCAGCTACACCACGCAGGCCGCATCTGTGGTGCCATCGTTCCTGCAAGCCAGCTTTGAGATGCTCCGCGAGGGGCAAAGCAAGGCGATGGAGAACATGACCAAAGCCAGCCCGATGTCCGCCATGCCCGGATTCGACGCAATGCGCGCGCAGCAAGAGGCGTTCTTCAAGGCAATGACCGGCGGTATGATGCCCGGCTCTTCAGGCCCCGCCAAGGAAGAGGCCGCTGAGGATGACGATGGCGATCTGGACGACATCAAGGCCCAGCTGAAGGCGATGCAGGACAAGCTGAATAAGATGGGGAAGTAGGACGCGGGAATGGCGGCGTTGCGGACAAAGCCGACCTTCTCTGCATTTGCGCTAATAACTGCTTCCGAGCATATCGTGACTTCGGAACGTCGCAGTCCAACTTTTCCAGCTACACCTTTCATCGCGAGCATCGGCAAAACGGTCTCTTAGACCCAAGGTCTCGCATGGAAAACTTGTGTCCATGCAATTTCGTTAGGTGGAGACATCCGATCCTCGTACACAAGCCTAGGCAATACGAAAAGGAGCTTGGAAATGAAACTTAAGGAAAAGCTTGCAAACCCGACTTACAAGATATGTTCGGAACTTTGTGTCATCCCGTCCGCCACCGTTACCCAAGCTCTCGCCTCCACCGGCATCGACAGCATAATCATTGATCAGGAGCACGCCGCAACAAACCCAGAAACGTTACATGCCATGATTGCTGCCACTCAGGGCACCGATTGCGCACCATTGGTACGGGTCATTGATCACAACCCTGCAAACGTAAAACTTGCTCTCGATCTCGGAGCAGAGGGTATTGTGTTTCCACTGGTCCGAACGCCGGAAGAGGCCGCTCATTGCGTGGCTACAATGCGTTATCCGCCCGAGGGTGTTCGTGGTTGGGGTGCATTCGTCGCGCATTCACGGTGGGGCACTTCAGTTCCCGAATACTTGCCGGAGTATGGCGATAAAACTGTTTGTTGTTTGTTGATAGAGACCCCGGAAGCGGTAGAAAACATCGACGCAATTTTCGCCACAAAAGGGGTTGATATGGCAGTTGTTGCACTCTTCGATTTGTCCACGACGCTTGGGGTCTCTGGTCAATTTCAACATCCCAAGGTTCTGGAAGCCGTTGATAAGATCGAAAGAGCAGCAAAGCGCGCCGGGATGCCGCTTGGGGGCCCCTTTGCGTCAACCAAATCAGAGGTCGACGCACTGTTCGTCCGTGGGTACCGGATCGTTGCAGGAGTCGACCTCCTACAACTTAAGGGAATTGTCGCGAACCTTGTTGCTAATGTTCGCTCTAGTCCAGAAGAGAACCTTAATGAAACTGGCAAAGCGCCCTCTCAGTAAAGCAGACATTGGTCACTCCAAGTCTAAAAGGCAGTTTGGGCTCAGACCGGGCATTCACCCCACCTCCGCAAACACCCCATCCAATGCGCGGTTCAGCTTGTCGAACATTTCTTCTATCTGCAGTTCCGTCATGATGAAGGTCGGGCAGAGCACAACCGCCTGCCCAAGCGGGCGACAGATCAGGCCCTGATCGGTGCAGGCGTTGGCAATGCGTTCGCTGACAGAGAGCGATCCGTCAAATGGCGTTTTGGTGTCTTTGTCCTTCACCGCTTCAACCGCGCCCATCAGGCCCTTCCCGCGCCACTCACCAATGTTGGCTTTTTCTGCGATACGAGCCAGTCCAGCCTCAAACATCGGGGTCAAGGCTTGCACATTTTCAATCAAACCCTCGTTCATCACCACGTCGATGGCTTTCAGTGCGATGGCGCAGCCAACGGGGTGGCCAGAGGCGGTAAAGCCGTGGGGGAACTCTTCAATCGCTTCTGACGCTGCCTGCAACCTGTCGGCCAGATCGGGGCCAAGGATCACGGCGCCCATGGGAAAGAAGCCCGCCGTGAGGTTCTTGGAGGAGATGATCGCATCCGGCAAAAATCCGTAGGTGTCGCAGCCCCATGTGTTGCCGGTGCGGCCAAAGCCGGTGATGACCTCATCCGCGATCAAGGGAATTCCGTGTTTCTGCAAGATCGGCTGGATCGCCTGAAAATACCCCTCGGATGGGGGGATCACGCCGCCCGCACCCATGACGGGTTCTGCAAAGAACCCCGCGATCGTGTCGGCCCCTTCGCGTTGGATCGTATCCTCAAGCTCTTGCGCCATACGGGCGGTGAAGTCCGCCTCGCTCTCGCCCTCTTGCCCCTCGCGCCAGTAATGCGGGCAGGTCAGGTGGATAAAGCCATCCAGCGGCAGACCAAAGACGCTGTTATAAGGCTTGCCCGTCATCGAGGCGCTGACCGCCGTGACGCCGTGATAGCCGTTCTTGCGCGTCAGGATCTTGCGCCGCTCTGGCTTGCCCTCGGCCCCCGCGAGAAACCAAAGCATCTTGACCATGGTGTCATTCGCCTCTGACCCCGAGTTTGTGTAGAACACCTTGGCCCGCTCAAAGGGTGAAACTTCGGCCAGTTTTTCTGACAGCATCACCGTCTGGTCGGACATGCGGCCAAAAAAGGCGTGATAGCCGGGAAACGTATCATATTGCGCCTTGGCCGCGGCGATCAGGCCCGGGTGGTCAAAGCCCGCGACCATGTTCCAAAGCCCGGAATTGCCATCCAGATAGGACCGTCCATGCACGTCAAAGACATATGGCCCCTTGCCGTGGGTCAGCACAATCGTGCCGCGGTCCGCGACGGTTGGCAGGTCGGTGAACCCGTAGAATGAATGCGCGTCGGCGCGGGCTTCCCATGAATTGGCGGGGTGTTTGGTCATGTCGCACCTATCTTGATTTGCACCCACGTTAGGCCCGCGCCGAAGCGCGGGCAATGGGGCAAATCAGGGTGCGTTTAGACCGGGCGGTGGCGGAAGGCGGGGCTGCGACGAGCGGGGTTTACCACCCAGCGTGACAGCACCATGGCGGCGGCAAACATCGCCACACCACCGGCCATATCGATCATATGGTGACCGCCGTGGATCAAGATCGCAGGCACCATCGGTATATTGATCAGGGCCACCGGCAGGAAGAGCGGCGTCTTGCGGACAAACCAGACGGTCAGGCACATCATCAGCGTGTGATAGGACGGGAATGCGATGGACCCGATGATCGTGTCCGGCGTGATTACGCCAACGCCGTGGTTGGCCAACTGCATCAAGCGCGCGCCATAAGCTTCGTTGACGACAAGGCTTGCGGCGGATTCAACCTCTGGTCCGACCTGAAAGAACGCTGCTGGCCCAAACGAGGGTGCAAAGACCCAGATGCCCAGCGTGCCCAAAAGCGCGAGGGCGCCGGTCAGGATAAAGCGGTGCAGATCAGCCTCGCGGCGCAAGATCGCAAGCAGGGCAATCACGCCCAAAAGCTGCCAGAGCGAGGAGTTATAGACCAACGCCAATGCTTTACTCAGGGTCGGATATTGCGCCATCCAGCGCACCGCATCGGGCCACGAATAGCCGACAAAGCCGTCGATTTGCATCAGATAAGGGTCAATCGGGACACCGCTGATGGGAAAGAACATGAAGATAAAGATCGCCACGAAGGCCCCAAAGGTCAGGTAGATCGAGATACCAATGAGCAAAAGCGCCAGCCGCTCCATGCCGCGCGATTGCCGCACGTAGGCACCGACAACCACCAGGATCATCCCGCCGATCATTGGCGGCGCAAAGGCCAGCCAGTCCACCGCTTGCCCGCCGACCACGCTTGATCCGATGGCCGCAAGGGCGATCAGCGCGGTCAAAACCAGCAAAATAATCTCTCCTGGCAGGAATGCCGGGCGGTAAAGGGGGTCGAGCCTGCTCATCCTTAAAACCTCTTTTGGGTCCATTTGGGATGAAAATGCCTGTGATTTGTGGTCGGAATGGGGCCGCGGCGGGGAAATTCAGCGGTCAGACGCCCAATCGGTCACGCAGCGCATACCAGGTCATGGCCAGCGTCAGCAGCGGCGCGCGGGCGATTGCGCCGCCCGGAAAGTTAGGGACGGGCAGGGCGGCCATGGCGTCGAACCGTTCTGCCTGGCCCGCGACGGCCTCTGCCATGATGCGCCCCGAAAGCCCGGCAAGCGCCACACCGTGGCCCGAAAACCCGGCGCCCGAGAGCACATTCGGCGCGATCCGCTGCAAAGCCGGCAGGCGGGTCATGGTGATCCCCAATGTGCCGCCCCAGACATAGTCGATGCCGACGCCTTTGATCTGAGGGAACATATTCTCCATCCGGGCGATCAGCGCGGTTGAGATATCCTTGGGGAACCCAATCGAATAGCTTTCGCGCCCGCCAAACAAGAGCCGCTTGTCTTCTGTGATCCGGTAGTAATTCACCACGAATTTCTCGTCCGCGACCGCGATGTCGCGGGTCAATACTTCTGCCGCCTTGTCGCCCAGCGGGGCCGTGGCGCAGATGAACGAATTGATCGGCATGACGCGGGCGGCCACCTTGCGTTCAATGCCAGGCAAATATCCGTTGCCTGCAATAATCACATGATCGGCCACCACATGGCCGCGCCCGGTTTGTACTTTGGCGGGCTGCCCATGGGTGATCTGATGCACCTCTGAGCGCTCATAGATCGTGGCACCGGCCTCCTCTGCCGCCTTGGCAAGCGCCACCGCATAGCGCAGCGGGTGGATGTGTCCCGCGCCCATGTCCAGCGTGCCACCGGCGTAAAGGGGTGAGCGGACGATGTCGTGAAACCTCGCCCGGTCAAGCGGCGTGATCTGATCGTAGCCATAGGTTTTATGAAGGTATTCAGCCTCTTGGTGGGTCTTCTTGACGCTGCTTTGGCCGTAGACCCCATAGGCGACACCGGGGCGATAGGCAGCCCCTGGTGCGTGATTGGCGACAAAACGGCGCAAGTCGGACTTAGCGTCTTCGGCTAGATCCCAAACCGCGTGGGCGGGGCCGTCGCCCATCTTTGCAGCAAGGTCCTGCTGGGACCAATTGTAGCCCGTGCCGACCTGACCGCCATTGCGCCCAGACGCGCCAAAGCCTGCGCGATGCGCCTCAAGCACCACAACGCTCAGCCCGCGTCGCGCCAGATGCCGCGCCGCCGTCAGCCCGGTGTAACCTGCACCGATAATGCACACATCCGCGCGCATCTGGCCGCGCAGCTCTGGGCGTTGCGGTGGCAGATCGGTCGTCGCGGCATACCAGCTATCGGGAAACGTGCCGGGGGTGTCATTACGATAAAGCGGGTTCATGGGGGCAGTGTTACTGCCTTCGCCGGGGCCGCGCCAGATCAGAGGGTGTTGAGGCTGAAGTGAATCTCCACCAGCGCGCCTTCAAAGACCACAAGACCGATTGATGCGCTATGCGGCAAGACGGTCCCATTAAACAACACTTGAGCTTCGGCTTTGCCAAACAATGATCGGTCACGCTTTAGCCCGGCGGAATAGCTTGTCACCATGCGGCGCTGGATAGGATCGTAGGATATGATCTGCGCATAGGGTGGGGTCGCGGTCACGGTGAAGCCAAGCCCTTCAAAATAGGGGACAAGTTCATCGGTTCCGACAAAGTTCAGCAGCCTGAACATGCAGACTTCAACGCTTTCATTGGTGTTAAGTGCAGCCCAATTTACCTGAGTGAGGTCAAGGGCACCTTGGGGATATCCGTCAGGTTTCAAACAAGACCGAACGTCAGGATATTGCGCCTCTGCCCTGACATAACGCGCGCGGGTGGCAGCATTGGCGGCACCTTGATGCAGATGAAGCGCCAGATTGGCGTCGTCTGACACGAATGGGCGCGGTTCGTGTGTGATCACGGCGTCCTCGGAATAAACGAACGCTTGCGCCTGCGCCGAGGCGGCCCAAAGTGCCAAAGCAAAGGCCATTAGCCCAAAGATGTAACGCAACATATCAGCGCCCTCAAAGCGCCCCCACTGACAATGTATGAACGATGTTCAGGTTGTGAAAGTCAGGAAACCCAGACCTTAGCTACCGCCAGTCACGGCCTCGGACATGGACCCGGCGAATTGCGCGGCCAGATACCAGCACAGGATCGCGGCGACTAACATGACCAGCCAGAATGTCGTTTGGTTTCTCATCAGACGTTCAATAGCAGATGTTCGCGCTCCCAAGGAGAGATAACTTGCAGAAATTCCGCATATTCGGCCCGTTTGACGATGGAATAGACACGGGCAAAGTCCTCTCCCAGCACGTCATGCAACGGTGCGCAGGCGTCAAAAAGCTCCAGCGCTTCCCAGAGTGACCCTGCAATTTCTGCCTCGGACTCGTATGCCTCCCCGCGCCAGCGTTTGTCGGGGCGGATCTCGTTCTTCATGCCCAGATAGCCGCAAGCCAAAGACGCGGCGATGCACAGATAGGGATTGCAATCCATGCCGGGCAGGCGGTTCTCGATCCGCCGCGCAGCCGGGTCAGAGATCGGGATGCGGATGCCCGTGGTGCGGTTGTCGCGGCCCCATTCAAGGTTCACGGGCGCGGCTGAATCCGGCACGTAGCGGCGGTAGCTGTTCACATATGGCGCGATCAGCGCAATGGCGGCAGGCATGTATTCTTGCAGGCCACCGATAAAATGGAAAAACGCATCCGTCTCACCGCCTTGCGGGCCGGTAAAGATGTTCTGACCTTTGCCATCCAGCACCGAATGGTGGACGTGCATGGCGCTGCCCGGCTCGCCTTCAATCGGTTTCGCCATGAATGTGGCAAAGCAATCGTGCTTCAGCGCGGCCTCGCGGATCAGGCGTTTGAAGAAAAACACCTCGTCCGCCAGTTTGATCGGGTTGCCGTGGCGCAGGTTAATCTCAAGCTGACCTGCGCCGCCTTCCTGCGTGATGCCATCGATTTCAAACCCCTGGATTTCCGCGAATTCGTAGATGTCGTCGATCACCGGGCCATAGTCGTCCACGGCGGTCATCGAATAGGCCTGCCGCCCGGCGGCGGCACGGCCCGTGCGTCCCATCATCGGCTCGATCGGTTTGGCGGGGTCGACGTTGCGGGCGACCAGATAGAATTCCATTTCCGGGGCCACGACCGGTTTCCAGCCTTCTTTGGCGTAAAGCTCACACACCCTGTGCAGCACATTGCGGGGTGAGGGGCCGACCCGCGCGCCTTTCTGGTCATAGGCGTCGTGGATCACTTGCAAGGTGCCATCGCTGGCCCAGGGGGCTGCCGTCGCGGTGGACAGATCCGGTTTGAGGATCATGTCAGGTTCCAGGAACCCATCAGGGCCCGCAGCCTCACCCCAGTCGCCTGTAATCGTTTGGAAAAAGATAGAATTGGGCAGGTGGAAATGGGTCTGCTTTTCCCATTTGCCCGCAGGCACGGCCTTGCCACGGGCGATGCCAGGCAGGTCGGGGATCAGGCATTCGACCTCATCCAGCCGGGTGCTGTCCAGATAGGCTCGTGCGGCGTCGGGGACTTTGTCGATCCAGCTCATGCTGCAATCCGTTCTTTGAAAAACCGCGCGATCATGGCGGCCATGCGGGCGTTGTCATTGGGCAGGGGCAGCTTGGCGCGGACCTCTGCCATCACCTCGGGTGCCAGCTTGTCGTCGCCCACATGGGTGGCAAGGCCTTCGATAAATGCGCTCTGGAATTCGGGGTGCGGCTGGACGGAAAACGCAGTGCGCCCATAGACCAGAGCCGCGTTCTTGCAAAAGTCATTCGTGCCAACGACTTTCGCGTCTTTCGGCAACGTCACGACCTGATCCTGGTGCCAGGCATTCAGGGCCATTTCCTCACCCTGCACATCATAGGTCTGCCGCCCAACGGCCCAGCCGTCGGGGAACTTCACACACTCGCCACCCATCGCCTGCGCGATGATCTGGTGACCAAAGCAGATGCCTACCAGCGGCAGGTCGGCAGCATAGACCGCGCGGATGAAATCCATTAGTGGCGGGATAAAGGGCAGGTCTTCGTAAGCGCCGTGCTTCGACCCCGAGACCAGCCAGCCATCGGCGTCATTCACGCCGGACGGAAATTCCATATCGACCACGCTAAAGGTCTCGAACGTAAAGCCGTGCCCGTGCAGCATCGCGGGATAAAGCTGCCCATAACCCCCCAGCACCGGACGGATCGCGTCAGGCGTGTGGCCGCATTGCAGAATGCCGATTTTCATAAGTCACCAAAGTCGTTTGCGCCAATCTAGGGCGGCATTTGACGCCGCGCAAGCGGGCTCAGACCGTATCGAGATAGAGCTCGAGCTGCTGCTCGGGGCTCAGTTCCTTGAGGTATTGCAGCTCTTGCCGCTTGGTCATGACCAGATTGTCGATCAGCATTTGTGGAAAGATGCGCGGCGCCATCTTGCTGGCCTCAAACGCGTCGATGGACCCTTCCCATGTGCCGGGAATTTGCGGAACTTTTTGGTCATAGGCATTGCCTGTGATCGGCGGCGGCGGGGTCAGGCCATCCTCGATCCCCACTAGCGCCGAACCCAGCACGGCGGCCAGAAACAGATAGGGGTTCACGTCACCGCCCGCCACGCGATGTTCAACCCGCCGCGCGGCATAGCTGCCACCGGGAACACGCACAGAGGCGGTGCGGTTTTCATAGGCCCAGCAAATGCCGGTGGGCGCATGGCTGTCGGGCACAAGACGGTCATAGCTGTTGCCGTGAGGGGCAAAAATCAGCGCCAGATCGGGGATACCCGCAAGGCATCCGGCAATCGCATTGTGCAGCATCGGCGTGCCTTCATGCGTGCCATTGGCCATCAGATTGTTGCCATCCGCATCGACCACGGAAAAGTGCGTGTGCAGCCCGTTGCCCGCGTGATCCTCATAGGGTTTCGCCATGAAACTCGCGGCCATCCCATGTTTGCGCGCAAGGCCACGCACCAGCATCTTGAAGAACCACGCATCGTCCGCGGCCTTCAGCGCATCCGGCACGTGTTCGATATTGATCTCAAACTGACCAAGACCAACCTCGGAAATCGCGGCCTCTGCCGGGATATCCATCTGCTCGCAAGCGTCATAGAGGTCGTTGAAAAAGTTATCAAAGGCGTCAAGCGCGCGGAGGCTCAGGATCTCAGCACCTGGCCTGCGCTTGCCCGAACGTGGGCTTCGCGGCTGGCGGATTTCGCGGCCTGAATCGTCGATCAAGTAGAACTCCATCTCCGTCGCAACAACCGGTGTGAGCCCGCGTTCCTTATAACGCGCCACGACGCTCGCCAGCGCATGGCGGGGATCGCCGGGAAAGACCTCTCCGCTTTCGTAATACATCCAAAGCGGCAACAGGACCGACGGTGTATCAAGCCACGGCATCGGCACATAGCCGCGTTCGGTGGGCATCAGCACGCCGTCAGGGTCGCCGGTTTCATAGACCAGCGGGCTGTCGTCGATATCCTCGCCCCAGATATCAAGGTTCAGCACCGACAGCGGAAACCGTGTGCCTTCTGCCTCAACCTTGCCTGCAAAACGACGCGGCACGCGCTTGCCACGGGCCTGTCCGTTCAGGTCAGCGGCACCGCAGCGGATGTTGCGCACATCGGGATAATCGTCGAGCCAACTCATGATCTGTCTTTCGCGAATGTTCGCTGTCTCTTGCCCGTTTCCATGCGACTTAGCCAGAACATTCAGCGGATCAGGTTGGGGCGGACCTTGAGCCTTGGACGCGCCTCTTGCGGCAGATGTCTGTTCAACCGGCCATTGATCACCCCAAACACCCCAATCACCACCAGCGTCAGCAAAATGAAATAGCCCGCAAGGATCGGGTAGGGGATGAAAGGGTTAAACGTCTTGTCGGCAAAATAGTTGGCGTAATAAAGCGCGTCGCCCCGCTGCTGCGTCGCTGGAAAGCCGCTGAAATAGACCAGCGTTGTGGCGTGGAACAGAAAGATCGCCTCGTTGGTATAGGCAGGCCAGCCCAGCCGCAGCATCGTGGGCCAGATCACTCGACGAAAGCGTGACCAGCCAGACATGCCATAGGCATCCGCCGCTTCGGTGTCACCCTTGGGGATCGACAACAGCGCGCCATAGAAAATCTCAGCCGAATAAGCGGCGGTGTTCAGGATCAGCACCGTCAGCGCGCCATAAGCGGCCGAAGTCAGCGGGCCAAAGAACGGCCAAACGCCCTTGAGCGACAGGAACAGGAAGTAGGCAAAGAAGAACTGGATGAAGAGCGGCGAGCCACGGAAGATAAAGATGAACCACTCAGACACTTTGCGGATCGCGCGGTTGCGGCTGGCCTTGCCCATGGCCACAGCGGTCGCCAGCACAAAGCCGATGATCAGGGCGCAAAACCCGAAATAGACGTTCCAGATCATGCCCGACCCGATCAGCGTAAACTGCTGGCACAGGGTGAAATCCCCGCGCGGCAGCAAACGCTCGCCATAGCCGATGGACCGAAAGGCATAGTCGGTGAGGGTCTGTGCACAACTCATGCAGCGGCCTTTCGCTGCGCTTCGCCGCCTGCTGTGGCCTGTCCCCGCGTCAGACGCGCCATGATCCGGTCCAGCACGACCTCGCTCACTTTGGTGAAGCAGAGGTAGAAAACCAGCAGGAAAAAGAAATACCACATCCGCCAGTCGCCATGCGGATAGTCGGTGAATTGCGGGGTTTTGGTGCCGCCCAATTCACGCGCCCAATAGACGATGTCCTCGACCCCCAGCAAGAACAGCAGCGGCGTGGCCTTGATCAGCACCATCCACAGGTTCGACAGGCCGGGCAGGGCATAGACCCACATCTGCGGGATCAACACGCGGCGGGTGACTTGGCGGCGGGTCATGCCGTAGGCCTCTGCCGTTTCAAGTTGCGGCTTGGGCACGGCCCGCATCGCGCCGTAGAGGACGTTGGCGGCAAAGGCGCCAAAGACGATGGCAAAGGTCAGCACCGCTAGGGCAAAACCGTATGTTTCATGCACCCATTGCGGCGCGTTGCCCAAGGGCAGTTTCGCGGCCTGACAGACGACAAAATCACTGCCTTGCCGCACGGGTTCGTCCCAATCGGGGCATTTGACCCGGTGCCGCAGGTATTCAAACGCCTGATCCAACGCGATGACAAAGAACAGGAAAAACGCGATATCCGGCACGCCGCGCACGATTGAGATATAGCCTTTGCCAAACCAGCGCAGCGGTGGGATCTGGCTGCGGGCGGCCGTTGCGCCACCAAAGCCAAAGGCCAGGGCCGTGGGCGCGGTGATCGCCAGCAATAAAAGGACCGTGCCGAAAGAATAGTAGAAATTCATGTGCTTACCTGTGGTCAGGTAGCAACTGAGCCATTGGAACCCTTCAAGGGCAGCAGGATCGGCGCAAAAGGAAAAAATCGGTATCACCCCAAAGGGAAGGGGCCGCGTCGCCGCGACCCCCGCTTGTGTTTACTCAAAAAGGCCGGACTCAGGCAGCCATTTTGTGATCAGCGCGTTCAATGACCCATCTTCCTTCATGGAGACGATGGCCGCGTCAAACTTGGCTTTCAGCTCGCCGTCGCTTTCGCGCAGGCCAAGACCGATGCCGCCGCCGATCAGAACGTCCTGCTCAACAAGCGAAAGCTCTGCATCCGCGCCTGCGATGGGCAGCAAGAAGGCTTTGTCGGCCAAAACCGCGTCCGCTTCGCCGTTTTTGACGGCTGCAACGGTTTCGTCAGGTGTTGCGAATTCCAGCAGCGTGGCACCGGTGGAGGCGATGTAAGACGCCTGAATGGTGCCTGCTTGTGCGGCGATCACGCCGGTGGTCAGGTCGGTCGCGTCGTTCATCACCATGTAGGCTGATGGATCAGGCAGGGTGTATTGCTCGGAGAAATCAATGACTTCGTCGCGTTCGTCTGTCACGGACATGCCCGCGATGATGACGTCATAGTTGCCGGACACGAGGTTGGGGATGATGCTGTCCCACTCGTTTGTGACCCACTCGCAGGTCAGTTCAGCGCGCGCGCAAAGCTCATCGCCGAGCTCACGCTCGAACCCGTCAACTTCACCGTCGTCATTCAGAAAGTTGTACGGAGGGTAGGCGCCTTCGGTGCCCATGCGCACAACGCTGTGGCCATCTGCAAATGCCGCGCCAGCGGTCAGGGCAAGCGTCAGGCCTGCCAGAAGTGTCGTTTTCATGATGATTCTCCCGTTTCATCCGTGGGCTTTGCCCATTTTTCGATAGGGTAAGGTCGTGTGATTCCACGCATTTGGCAAGGGGCGAGCTGCGTTGAGGCTGCCCTTACGTCACGGCAAAGCTTTTGTCTGAAAAAGCCGCACTTTCAGCCCGCCATGCGCAATTACCGGGCCGGTTTCGCCAAAGGGCAGCCCCATCGCATGGGCCAGCCCCGGCTCACTGGTGACAACGCCAACGCGCCAGCCCGAAAACTGGTCCTTCAGCACCGTGCCGAGTGCCGCATAAAGCCCATAAAGCATGTGTTTCTTACCGATGCGCCCGCCATAGGGCGGGTTGATAATGACCAACCCCTTTGGCCCTGGCGGCGGTTGCAAGTCGCTGAACGGATGGCAGGCGAACTGGGTGACGGCGGCAACGCCCGCACGCTCCGCATTCTTGCCCGCCATACCAATCGCGCCTTGATCGCGGTCCGATCCGTGAAACATCAGCTCGGTCGGGCGAGGGGCCATATCCGCGCGAAGCTTGTCAAAGGCCGCCGTGTCAAAGCTTGCCAGTTGCATGAAAGCAAAGTCGCGCGACCGTCCGGGCCACCGCCCCTGCGCGATCTCAGCAGCTTCGATCACAAAGGTGCCAGAGCCGCACATTGGGTCCACAACAGGTTCTTGCCCGTCATAGCCACAGCGCCGCAGCATCAGTGCGGCGAGCGTCTCGCGCATGGGCGCTTTGCATACCGCGACTTTGTGCCCGCGTTTGTGCAGGCTCTCGCCGCTGGTATCGACCGACAGGGTGACACGGTTGTCGTCAATACGCACTTTGACCTGCACAGGCGCATCAGCTTCAACCGAAAACCCATTGTCCTGCAACGCTTTTTCGATCCGCTGGCTCGCCGCGCCCGCATGATAAATCTTGGATTTCCGGCTTGTGACTTCGACCCGCACGGGCACGTCGCTGCGCAGCACAGCGCCCCAATCAAACTTGGTTGCACGCTTATCAAGCTGCGCGAGGTGAAACGCCATAAAGCTACCGATCCGTGCCAGCACGCGCGTCGCCCCCCGACATTGCAGGTTCGCGCGCCAGACATCCGGCCAGCCGCCCTGAAAGGCGACACCGCCAGGCACGGCGCTGGCATCAAAGCCAAGCTCCAACGCCTCAGCCAAAAGCGCATCATCAAGCCCCGGCGTGCCGATCAGAAAGACCTCAAAAGTGTCCATCTCAGGCGGGCACAGTGGCCGACAGGAACCCACGCAGACGGTCGGTCTTGGGATTGCCAAACAGCTCCGCTGGCGCGCCTTCTTCTTCGATCTTGCCTTGGTGCAGGAACACCACGTGATCGCTGACATCATGAGCCATGCGCATGTCATGGGTCACGATCAGCATGGTGCGGCCTTCCTCGGCCAGCGCCTTGATGACCTTGACCACTTCTTGTTCCAACTCAGGATCCAGTGCGCTGGTCGGTTCATCAAACAACAGCGCCTTGGGTTCCATGCAAAGCGCCCGCGCAATCGCCGCCCGCTGCTGTTGCCCGCCGGAGAGTTGTGCAGGATAGACGTCGCATTTGTCGCCAATCCCAACCTTCGCCAGATAGCCGCGTGCCTTTTCCTCAACCTCGGCCTTGTCACGGCCCAGCACCGTCACAGGTGCCTCCATCACGTTTTGCAGGATCGTCATATGCGCCCAAAGGTTAAACTGCTGGAATACCATCGACAGATTGGTTCGGATGCGGATCATCTGCGCCTTGTCGGCAGGCTGGCGGCTGGCACCGGACCCTTTCCAGACAACGGGCTCACCGCAGAAGATCACATCACCCTGCTGGCTATCCTCAAGCAGATTGGCACAGCGCAGCAGCGTCGATTTCCCAGACCCTGATGAGCCGATGAGCGAGACTACCTTGCCCTCAGCCGCAGTGATATCGACCCCCTTGAGCACCTCAAGCGACCCATAGGCTTTGTGCAGATTGCGGATTTCAATGACAGGCTGGCTCATGCGGTCCCCTTTGCTGTGCCACTTTGGGCTGAGTTAGCCGGGAAATGCAACGCCCGGCGCAATCGCGATGTCATAGGCCTCGGGCGCGAGCCGGATGATCCCGCGTAGGCCCAGCGTGTCGCGATCCGCCTGATCCAGCCCTGCAATCGCGTCGTTGATCGCGGCAAAGTAGAGATCAGCATCGTTTCCCAGCTTAGTGACAAAGCTTTGCCCCGGCACGGGCCGCGTGCGATGCACGATCCGGCAGGCCTGCGCGGCAGGCAAATCGCGTTGCTGCATCCAAAACGTATGGGCATCGATAAAGCTAAAGTCAGCCTTACCCTGTGCCACCATTGCGACACTGGCATCATGCGCCCCGGTGATCACGGGGTCAGGCAGCACCAGCCCCATGCGGGTGGCAAAGTTCATTGCTGCCCCGTAGCCCGATTGCGAATGCCGCGCATTGGCAGCAAAGCGCCCTTTGACGAGGGTTTTCGCGTCGCGCGGATCATCGGCACGGGCCACCATGACGGCGTTAAAGAACCCCGGCGGGCAGCCCTCTACGCCATAATCACTGGCCCCAATCAACGTCAGCTTGCCCTTGAACCACTGCTGCCATGGCAGCACACAAATCTGGCCCAGCACCAGATCATCACGGCTCCAGCTGTCACGATAAAGCACCTCGCGGTCCAACGCCTCGGGCGCCTTCACGCCCGCATCACGCAGCCGGTTCCTGATCCCTGCCCAAAGCCGGTCATGCGCCGCGGCGTTCGCCGGGCGGTCATACATCGGCAGACTTGCGATCATTGCCGGGCTTCGATCCGGCGGCGGGCGGCGTTGCTGTCCTGATCCTCAACCCCGAGCATCGGGGCGACCATCCGCATTAGGCTGTTCTCTTCAGCATCGCGCTTGCCATCAGCCAGCACGACCTCCCACATGGCGGCGATCACACCAAGGCGGTCCTCGTAAGCCACAGCATCCTTGATCGCGCGGGTAAACCGCACCGTATCAGGGGCTTCGGCCTCTAGCACTTCGCAGTCAGCCAGCAGGTCACTGGCGTCTGCAAGGCTATAGCGCTGTTCAAGGATCGCCTTGATCCGCGCCTTTTCGTCCGCATCAAAATGGCCATCCGCGCGCGCAAGTCGAACCAGCAAAGCGCCAAGCGCCAGCCGTGCGTCACTATCAACCATGGGTTCAGGGGTCGGGGCGGTCAGCCGCTTTAGGAAATCACCAAACATGAGCACGATATAGGACGCGGCGCTGCGTTGATCCAGCCCAAGTCTTCATCAACTGAGCTGATCCACACCATCAAACAACAGCGTGTCCAGCGCGATGCCGTCAGGGTCCGCATTGGTCAAAACAATCCCGGCGATATCGCGCGCGCCATCTTGGCGGGTAAAGGCATAGACTGCCTCTGACAGCGGCTCCAACTGCGCGGTATCGATCAGGCTGCCATCGCGGCGCAAAAACAGCACGGTCGCCGCACCGTCTTCACCACCACGCAGATCGAACCGCAGCGCCACCTGGTCGCGATCAAACAGCACCGCCAAAGCACCTTCGCCCGTCGCTTCGCGCTTGGGGTATCCTGCCGATCCATCGCCCGACAAAACGGCGGTATCTGCCAGACGGATCACCGTCATATTCTGCGTCTCTTCCCCGGCCACCACCTGCAAAGGGGCCAGTGGCGCACCCTCAACCCGGTCAAAGCCCGCGTCATCGCGCACATATTGCCCGGCAAACCGCTCGCCGATTTGCGCCCCATCCAGCATCATCACGCCGCTCACCATCCGCCCGGCCCCAAAGCCAGAAGGCTGATCGTCAAAGGTGATTTCGCGTGCAAAAAACTGATCCTCCGCCGGGATCAGGCACACCGGCCGGTCGCAGGCCAGCACGGGCAGGGGCAGGAACAGCAAGATCAAACGCCACATGGGCGCAATCTAGCACGGTTTCAGCGTAATTGTGCGAACTTTTGGCCTAATGCGGCGGCCTCTTCTGCAAAACCGTAGGGCGCGTTGACGACAAAGAGCCCCGAACCGATCATCCCATGACCTTCCCGCGCGGGCGGAAACCCAACTTCATGGGTCAGCCCAGTGGGGATCGCGGCTTGCAAGGCCTGCACCATCGGTTTGTGGGGTGCACTGGTCAGTACTGGATACCACAGCACAAGAATGCCAACGTTCCAGCGCCGGTGCAGCTTGGCTAAAAAGTCGGGAATCGTCTGGTAATCGGTCTTCACCTCAAACGAGGGATCACACAGCAACAATCCCCGGCGCGGGTCAGGCGGCGTGCGGCTCAGTGCTTCGGCAAATCCATCCCGCTGCACGACCGTCGCGGGGTAGGGGGCCATGGCCGTGGTCAATGCGGCGCATTCCTGCGGATGCAGCTCTGCCAATGTCAGGCTGTCCTCAAACCGCAACAATTCTGCGGCCAGCAGCGGTGATCCGGGATAGGCTCTTGCCCCATGTGCGGCCCGCACCTTTGCCAGCGCCTGCGCATAGGGGTGATCCTCCGCAAACCAGCCAGCCACCTTTTCGATGCCCTGTGCCGCTTCACCTGTTTTGATCGCCTCATCCGCTCCCAAATCATAAAGCGCGCGCCCTGCATGGGTCTCAAGATAGCTGAGCGGCTTATCCTTGCGCGTCAGATAGGCCAGCATCCACGCCAGCATCGCGTGCTTGTGAACGTCAGCCAAATTGCCTGCGTGATAAAGATGTTGGTAGGACAGCATGATCTTGCTTTAGGGGGAATATCCGGGCGCGCCAACCCTTGCAGTCACTGTTGAACCAACTAGTTTGATCCGCAGACAAAGGATTCCGCCATGCGCACCGCGATCATTGCTCTTCTGCTGACGACCACACCTGCCTTCGCGCAGGACGGGGCCGCAGGCATCGCCTTTAACCTTGGCCTGGGCGCCCAATCCTCTCCGGGCTACTTCGGCGCAGACGGCAATGTCACCGGGCCCACGGGCAGCTTCAAACTGCAACGTTTTAAGCTTGGCTCGCTTGGCACAAGTAATGAGGAAAGCCTGGGCCTTGGGTTTACCGGCTCCTTTCGCTACATCGGCCCGCGCAGCGCGGACGATTACGCAGAACTGACCGGCCTTGCAGACATTGATCCCGCGATCGAGGTCGGCGGCGGCGTCACCTACACCGGCAGCAATTTTGACGTCTATGCTGTCGCGCGGCGCGGTCTTGGCGGGCACGAAGGCTACGTGGGCGAAATCGGCGGCGACCTGATCTTTTACCCCTCCGACGTGCTGACCCTGCGCGCAGGTCCACGCCTTTTGGCGGGTGACGAAGACTACGCCGGCACCTATTTCGGCGTTACAGCAGCAGAGGCCGCGGCGAGCAGTTTCACCGCCTTCACGCCTTCAAGTGGGGTCCTCTCTCGCGGGTTTGAGATCAGCGCCGCATACGATCTGACCCCGGATTGGGGCCTGACCGGCACGCTGCGCTATGACGAATTGCTGGGCGACGCCGCGAGAAGTCCGATCACCCAATCCACCGACCAGGTCACGGTCGGCCTTGTGGTGACGCGCGACTTCTCCTTCGGGTTCTAACCCCCGGCTTTTTGGTTCAAAAATATCCAAGACACGACGCTGGTCAAAAGCGCGACATAAGGTCTGCGCGCCCCGCCCCGCAGGGGCGCCGCAGGCGCAATCCTAGACCAGCCGCGAATTCTCCACCGCCGCTTTGACAAATCCGTCAAACAGCGGATGCGGTGCAAAGGGTTTTGACTTCAGCTCGGGGTGGAACTGCACGCCGATGAACCACGGATGGTCGGACCATTCCACGATCTCGGGCAGCTTGCCATCCGGCGACATGCCCGAAAACTGCAAACCAGCTTTTTCCAGCTTGTCGCGATACTTGATGTCCACCTCATAGCGGTGGCGGTGCCGCTCTTCGATGGTGGTGCTGTCGTAAACCTCGGCCACCTTGGACCCTTCGGCAAGGGTCGCATCATAGGCCCCCAAACGCATGGTCCCGCCCTTGTCGTCATCAGCCTTGCGCGCCACCAGATGGTTGCCCTGCACCCATTCCTTCAGGTGATAAACCACGGGTTCAAAACGCTTTTTCCCCGCTTCATGGTCAAATTCCTCTGACCCGGCATCCTTGATCCCGGCGACATTGCGGGCGGCCTCGATCACGGCCATCTGCATGCCAAGGCAAATCCCAAGGTAGGGGACATTCTTTTCGCGGGCGAATTGTGCCGCCTTGATCTTGCCTTCGGTGCCACGCTCGCCAAAGCCGCCGGGGACCAGAATGGCGTGGAACCCTTCCAGATAGGGGGCGGCATCTTCCTTGTCGAATAGCTCTGCATCGACCCATTCAATCTTGACCTTGACCCGGTTGGCCATGCCGCCATGGGTCAGCGCCTCTGCGATGGATTTATAGGCGTCCTCAAGTTGGGTATACTTGCCAACAATGGCGACCTTCACTTTGCCTTCGGGGTTGTGAATACGGTCAAACACGTCGTGCCAAATCTCAAGCTTTGGCTGCGGCGCGGGGTTGATCTGGAACGCATCCAACACGGCCTGATCCAATCCCTGATCGTGGTACGCCAGCGGCGCCTCATAGATCGATTTCAGATCATAGGCCGCCACAACCGCCTCTTTGCGGACATTACAGAACAGTGCGATCTTCTCGCGCTCTTTCTCCGGGATCGGCTGCTCTGATCGGCAAACCAGAATATCGGGCGCGATCCCGATGGACTGCAATTCCTTGACCGAGTGCTGCGTCGGCTTTGTCTTGAGCTCGCCAGAGGCCGCTAGATAGGGCAGCAAAGTCAGATGCATGAAAATGCATTGGCCGCGCGGCTTGTCATGGCTGAATTGCCGGATCGCCTCAAAGAACGGCAGGCCTTCGATATCGCCCACGGTGCCGCCAATTTCACACAGCATGAAATCCACGTCATCTTCGCCAATCCGGATGAAATCCTTGATCTGGTTGGTCACATGGGGAACCACCTGAATGGTCTTGCCCAGATAATCGCCGCGCCGCTCTTTTTCGAGCACGTCGGAATAAATCCGCCCCGAGGATACCGAATCCGTCTTGGACGCAGGCACGCCGGTAAACCGCTCGTAATGGCCCAGATCCAGATCGGTCTCTGCGCCATCATCAGTCACAAACACCTCACCATGTTCAAAGGGCGACATCGTGCCGGGGTCGACGTTCAGATAGGGGTCAAGCTTGCGCAAGCGCACCGAATAGCCCCGCGCCTGCAACAGCGCCCCCAACGCGGCAGAGGCCAGCCCCTTGCCAAGCGAAGACACAACACCACCGGTGATAAAGATAAAACGCGCCATTGCTCTTGGGGCTCCCGTGCCAAAATATTCTTGGTTTGCACGCCTATCGGTGCGCATCTCCACGGGATTTAAGAATAGCCGGATTCGGCCCTGCTGCGCAACCCGTGAACGCAACATCCTGTGGCCGCAAACGCGTCTACGGCCACAACTTGTGTCTTTTGAAGGGCTTAGTTGCCCGACGGCACCAGCGGCGCGTCATCGCTTGAAGGCGGCAACAGGTTTTCACCCAGATCAGGGGTGGCTGCTGGCGCAGAGGCCGGCGCGTCCTGCAAGCGATCCAGCACCGAAGCACCCGCCGATTTCTCTGCCGCGATGATCGTCAGCGCGATGGATGTCGCGATGAACCCGATGGCCAAAATCCATGTGAACTTGCCCATGGCCGTGGATGCAGGCCGTGCGCCCGCCGCACCGCCGCCACCGCCAATGCCCAAACCGCCGCCTTCAGAGCGCTGCAACAACACAGCACCGATCAGGCTGAGCGCCAGAATAAGGTGAACGACAAGAACAACGTTTTCCATGGGCGGCCTTTCAGGGCTTGCGGGAACGATGGGTATCTAATGGCCAGCGCGGTTTGTCGCAACCCTCAAAACGGATCGCTATTCATCAATGTCGTCGACATCCGCCTGACCCGACAAACGCCGCCGGACAATCGACCACGACAGACCCACGGCCAGCACCAGCGACAAGGCCAGAATGGCGATCCATGTATTCACGCTTGGGTTCTGCAGATTGAGCCAGCCAAAATCGTAAAGCACCCACAATAACGTGCCGACGACCGCCAGAATCAGCAGCATCCCAAACAGACCAATCGACCGCAACGTGGCGCGCAGATAGATGATGTAGCCGATCAGCAGGACCAACCCAAAAAGCACCGTCAGCGGCAATTGGCTGTCCCAGTTGGCCATGCTCCACCGGGTGAAATTCCACTGCGTTGGGTTATATGTGGCCGCCAGCAACGCCAACGCGCACACCCACCTGATTACGAACCCCATCTGCCACCTCTTTGTGTTTTGTGCATTTGACCGGGGCAGGCGGGGGCTGTCCACCTGCTTTTTGCGGTTTCCCCTTGCGGGCACTGCGACTATAGAGGCGCGGGTTTCCCAAGGATCAAAGGGCAGTGACATGGCAAACGTGGTAGTCGTCGGCGCGCAATGGGGCGACGAGGGTAAAGGCAAGATCGTGGATTGGCTGTCAGAACGCGCCGACGTGATCGCGCGGTTCCAAGGCGGGCATAACGCAGGCCACACGCTGGTGATCGGCGAGGCTGTCTATAAATTGCACGCCTTGCCCTCTGGCGTGGTGCGCGGCGGCAAGCTGTCGGTGATCGGCAACGGCGTTGTGCTGGACCCCTGGCACCTGCTGAAAGAGATCGAAGGCATCCGCAGCCAAGGCGTCGATATCTCGCCCGAGAACCTGATGATCGCCGAAAACACCCCGCTGATCCTGCCTATCCACGGAGAGCTTGATCGCGCCCGGGAAGAGGCCGCCTCTCAGGGCACCAAAATCGGCACCACCGGTCGCGGCATTGGCCCGGCCTATGAAGACAAAGTTGGCCGTCGCTCTGTCCGCGTCGCTGATCTCGCTGACCCCGCAACGCTTGAGGCCCGCGTTGATCGCGCCTTGCAGCACCATGATCCGCTGCGCAAAGGGCTCGGCATTGCGCCCGTTGACCGGGATGCCGTCTTGGCCGCGCTGCGCGAGATTGCACCGCAGATTCTGGCCTACGCCGCCCCCGTCTGGAAGGTGCTTAACGAGAAGCGCAAAGCAGGCAAACGCATCTTGTTTGAAGGCGCACAAGGCGCATTGCTGGACATCGACTTTGGCACCTATCCCTTTGTCACATCCTCCAACGTGATTGCGGGGCAGGCGGCAACGGGCACAGGAATCGGCCCCGGTTCCATCGACTTCGTGTTGGGCATCGTGAAGGCTTACACCACCCGCGTCGGCGAAGGCCCGTTCCCGACCGAGTTGGAAGATGCCGACGGCCAGCGCCTCGGCGAACGGGGCCATGAATTTGGCACCACGACCGGCCGGAAACGCCGCTGTGGCTGGTTTGATGCGGCCCTCGTGCGCCAGACCTGCGCGACATCGGGCGTGAACGGCATTTCCCTGACGAAGCTTGACGTGCTGGACGGGTTTGAGACGCTCAAGATTTGCACCGGCTATATGCTGGACGGCGAGGCGCTCGATTATCTGCCGACGGCTGCGGACCAGCAGGCGCGCTGCACACCGATCTATGAAGAGATCGCGGGCTGGTCGGAATCCACCGAAGGTGCGCGGTCCTGGGCGGATTTGCCTGCGCAGGCGATCAAATACGTGCGCCGGATCGAAGAGCTGATCCAATGTCCCGTCGCACTCGTATCCACATCACCTGAACGCGACGACACAATCCTTGTGACGGACCCCTTTGCTGACTGATGTTTGACCTTTCGCGCCTCCCTTACAAATCCCGCAAGCGCTGGGCGCTTGTGGTGCTTGTGGTGGGCTTGCCAACTTACGTGGTTGCGGTGGTGAGTGCGATCAACTGGATCTACCCCGATCCGACCCAGAAGGTTTCGCTCTGGGTAGAGCTTGGGATCTACATCGGGTTGGGCATCCTATGGACTCTGCCGTTCCGGGGTTTGTTCAAAGGCATCGGCCAACCTGACCCCGACGCCCCCCACGACGACGTTTGACCCAAAGGCGCAGCCCCTTCGGGGCTGCACGACATTTTTGGTGTGGGCTGCGGCAAGACAATCTCGATAAACGGTTGCGCGATTTGTGATGCAAACAAAAAAGGCAAAGGTTGCCCTTTGCCTTTTCCTTGGTGGGATTTGTGATCGTCCGATCAGCCCGCCTTTTGCTCTGGCTTAAAGCGCGTTTCTTCCGAAATTTGGAAGCGGCCGTTGCCAGCTTTGTTGATCCGGCCTTGGCGCAGCAAGGTGCCGAAAGACCGCAGGCCATCTTCGCGGCTGAACGCAAGGTCTGTCGTGGATTGCACCTTTTTCATGATCTGGGGGCGCGAGAAGTCGGTCGAGCCTTCCACATATGCGGTATATGCCGCCGCTGCTTCCAGCAGATCGGGCAGATCAACCGCACCCATGTCTTCGGCGAATTCTGCAAAGTTGCCAGCGTCGGTTTCGGTGACCGGCTTGGTCATCGCGACGCGGCGTGGCTGCACAGGGCCGTCGGTGGCGGCAGGTGCTGCATCGACGCGCTGTGAGGCCACCAGTTTCAGCGGTGCTGGGCGTGGGCGTTCGCTGCGGGCCTCGGCGCTGGCAGGGCGGGCGGCACGGCGCGGGCGCACAACCTGGTTAAGATCGTCGCGGAACGCATCCTCTTGCGGCTTGCTGTCTTGCGACGTGTCACCCAATTGGCGGGCTGCTTCGGTGGCTGCGACCGCTGCCTTGAGCTGTGCGATCGCGGCACGACGACGGCTGCTGTCGGGGTCGGACAGTTCCTCGTCCGCTTGTTCCATGATCCGCGACATGGCCGCGTCATCATTTTCGGGCAAGAGGTTGCGACGCTGCATTGGGGCCTCAGCCGCCTCTGCTTCGTCCATGTCGTCTTCGGCGCTTGCTTCGGCCTCGGCTTCATCTTCTGCCGCGTCCATTGGGGTATCTTCCAAGGCGCGTTGCAGGTCGGCTTCTGCCTCGGCAGCAAGGTCATCTGCTGCGTCGACATTTTCCTCGCCGAAGTCTTCGTCGGTCGACGCTTCTTCGGACATATCTTCGGACGCGCTGTCCTCTTCTTCGGCCATTGCAATATCGGACATGACGTCGGCCATCAGATCGGTGCTGTCGTCGGATGTATCTTCTGCGACCTCGTCGTCAGCCTCAGCCACTTCGGGCTGTGCCTCAGCCGGGGTGACACGTTTGGCGACGCGCAGAATGCGCGCACGCAGCGTTGGCTTTGGCGCGACTTCTTCTTCGGCTTCAGCAACTTCAGCGTCTTCGTCTTGCGCGATCTCTTCGTCATCCTGTGCGATGGGCGTGATGGTCACGTCATCAGGGATCGAAGCACCTGCACGTTCCAGATTGCGCAGAACGGCAGAGATTTGCGCGTCGGTTTCGTCGGACGGCTCTTCTGCGACGTCCGCTTCAGCGTCGTCAGCATCTTCGGCCACGGCGGCAGGGGCGTCTTCTGTCAGGTCATTGTCCGACAGGAAGGCTGCGATGTCTGCACTGATATCCTGTGCTTCTTCTTCGGCCTCTTCTTCGAATGACATGTCATCCAGATCGATGTCCTGCGTGGCAGTTTCATCAAATGCATCCGAAACATCAGCTGCAACATCTGCGTCAGCAATCTCTTCACTTGCATCGTCCGCGACAGCAACTTCCTCAGCCTCAGCCTCAGCCTCAGCCTCAGCCTCAGCCTCAGCCTCAGCCTCAGCCTCAGCCTCAGCCTCAGCCTCA